>NZ_BMKR01000014.1 GCF_014644435.1 Paenibacillus albidus
ACTCAAAGACAAGGGCTGTCCCAAGCAGCCATTCCATGGCTTTTGGGACAGCCCCTTCTCGGCAAGCTGAGGATGGGAGCGGACCCTAAATCGTCTTGCTCCAATCCTTTTGGTTACACTGCTTTGCGGCACCCTCTAAAATTCACTTATCCGGTGTGCGGCTGACGAGCAGCTCATATTTGTCCAGCGACGCGCCAAGGATAGCTTCATTCCCGCCCGCGCCGCGATGCGACTGGCGGAAGGAGTCGCTGGAAGTCCAGCCTTTAAAAGCATCCTCGTTCTCCCACACGGTACAGATTTTCAGTTCCTCTGCACCTTCCTTGGGACTGCCGTGCCATACCTCCATACGGACAAAACCGGGCATTTCCTGCACCCCGTTCGATGCCCCGAAGCGCTGGGCTATAGCTTCCGCATGGCCTTCCTTGATCTTGATGGTGTTGGTGACTACAAGCATTCCAAAGACCTCCTTCATGGTAGGGTATCCGTATCCGTTCCGGAAGGCCGCCGCAGCAAGGAGACGGCCTTATCCGCTTATTGCGGATTGGTGGTCCAGATGCCGGCGGTCTTCAGGAAGACGCGGTCCGGCAGCTTCAGTGCGGCCAGGGCCAGCTCCGCAACATCCTCCGGCTGCATCATCCGGTCTTCATCGCCGATCTTAAGGCCCGCGCCTTCGGCGAGTCCGGTGTTGACCGTGCTTGGCGTCAGTGCAACCACGCGGATATTATGCTTACGCACCTCCTGGGCCAGCGCCTCGGTCATGCCCATCAGGGCGAACTTGGAGGCACAGTAAGCTGAACCTGTGGCAAAGCCGCGTTCTCCTGCGGTAGAAGAAATATTAATGATATTGCCGCTGGATTGCTCAATCATGGCCGGCAGGGCTGCACGGGTTACATAATAAGTTCCGAACAGGTTGACATTCATATGTTGTTCCCAATCCGCCGGGTCCATTTCCAGCAAAGTGCCGAATTTGGCGATGCCCGCATTGTTGATCAGGGCATCGAAGGAACCCAGCTCCTTCTGCAGCGCAACCACGGCCCGTTCCGCTTCTTCGCGCACAGAGACGTCCGCCACGGCAATGCTGACCTTCACATCATAGACCTCGGTCAAAGCCGATCTCAGGGCCTCCAGATCGGCCGGGGTTCTGGAGATGAGACCCAGATTTGCCCCTTCCTTGGCCAAAGCCATGGCCAGAGCCTTGCCGATTCCTTTACCTGCACCGGTAATGACTACACTTTTTCCTCTTAAATCCATAACTTGCCGTCACTCTCCCTGTTTCGAGAAATAAAAGCTTTGTGTACACTGGCTACAAAACTATTATACCCGAGCCGAAGATGACAATCACGTTCGCCCGAATTCCGACCGGCATGTGAGGCTGCTGTTAAGCTTCAAGCTTCTTCAGCGGCAGCTTCGCCGGTCCCTCTATGACGTTCCCGTCATAGGAGTAACGGGAACCATGGCATGGACAGTCCCAGGTCCGCTCGGCATCATTCCACTCACATTCACAGCCCATATGTGTGCAGGTGCGGTCAACCAGATGAAGCTGGCCTTCTTGGTCCCGGTAAGCGCCGACCCGTTTGCCCTCATGCTGGACAACAGCACCTTGATCTGGCTTCAGGTCCCTGGTTTTGGTCTGCACGATCTCTATTTTGCCGGCAATCAGCTCTTTGGCGACATTCGCATTCTGGACAATAAAGTTTTTGATGGCCGGATTGGCCTTGAAGCGTGACTGATCATACAGATTGCTGTATGGATTATCCTTGTGCTGAATCAGGTCGGCAATGAGACGGGCGGCCAGCGTGCCGCTCGTCATGCCCCATTTGGCAAAGCCTGTGGCTACGTACATTTCATCCTCATCCGTCATTTTGCCGATGTAGGGCACCCGATCCAGTGTAATCAAGTCCTGCGCCGACCAGCGGTAAGGAATTGCTTTGATTCCAAGCAGCTGCCCCGCGAACTCTTCCAGCTTCTCATAGTGGCCGATCGTGCAGATGCTTTGCCCAGTCTTGTGATTATCGCCTCCCACGAGGACAAGCCTGCGGCCTTCCCATTCCACTGCGCGCAAGGATCGTGTAGGGTCTCCCGCACTCAGGTACATACCGCCTTCGAATTCCGTTTCAGGCTGAACGGCCAGAACATAGGAACGCTCAGCATGCAGGCGTGAGAAATACAAGGATCCCTTGTCATAAAAAGGGAAATGCGAGGCGGATACGGCATGGCGGCAGGTGATCCTGTGCTCACTTTGTTCGGTGAAAAGGGTCAGGGTTCCGTCCTTCTCAACGTTCCCGCCGATCATGGTATGTTCAAACACCGTACCTCCGTTCTCCAAAAAGACCTTGAGCAGGCCCAGCAGATACTGCAGCGGGTGAAAACGTGCCTGCCCGGGCAGCTTAATGGCGCCATCCACCATCAACGGGATCGGAACGTGGTCCAGCCATTCTCCGGGAATGCCCAATTTCTCATAGGCCTCAAATTCATCCCGCAGCTGCTGTTGCGTCTTCTCATCACCGGCATCGGCATACAGGTAGGCAGCCTCGCGCGTCATTCCGCACGAAAGCTTTAGCTCTTCCGCTGTGAGGACCATCCATTCCAGTGCTTCACTGTTCGATTGATAATAAAGTCGTGCCTGTTCCTCTCCGAAATGCTTGATCAGGTCGTTGTAGATCATTCCGTGCTGGGCCGTGATTTTGGCGGTAGTGAAGCCAGTGGTACCGCCGAGTATTTCTCCCGCCTCCAGCAGCGTGACCTTGTATCCCGCTTTCGAGAGCAGATAGGCTGTTGTAATACCGGTCAATCCACCGCCTACTATAGCGACATCCGTCTCATGATCCTCTTTCAACTGTGGAAAGGACGGCAATTCGGCGGTGTCTCTCCAAAGCGATTCCGGTAACTGGGGCAGGCCTTGCGTAATCTTCTGATCAGAATGCATCCCGTGATCCTCCCTATTGTGCTTGTATGTTGTTTATTTATTACCACTATTCTGGGAGAAGAATCTCCGGTTTAAACCACCGATGCATGATTTGGGAGGATTGATGCCAAAATAAGGGGAAGTTGCCGGGTGCCAGGAGAAGCAGAGGGAGAGGTGAACGTCCATGTCAGAACAGCCGCATAAGAACGTCGTTTCCCTGGAAGGGGTCAAGGGAGAATTAAGTGCATTTGCAGATCTGGTGGATAATACGCTGGTTTCTCCTTCAGGACAGGCCAATCTGCTCTATATCAAAAGTGTGACCGATGCCCAAAAGATCAGCCGCACTATCATCACCCCATTTTATGAGATGGAAGATATGTCCGCTTACCGAGATTACATCATTACTTATCCAGGCAGTGAAGAGGGGACTACAGTAGAGCGGGCTTTGGAACTGCTGCTAAGCGGGTATGCCGGGCTTGCCATTCAGAGTAGAGTTTATTTCTTTGACGCGTTGCTCTCGGAGAACAGTAGTGTTTCCCAAACAACTACCGAGAGTGTAACTCAGGGCCCTTCCGACGGATTCACTGAGAACTTGGCGATTAATCTGAATCTGGTCCGCAGGCGTTACCAGTCTCCCCAGCTGAAGATGGAATCGATGCTGATCGGCAATATTTCCAGAACCAAGGTGGCGATACTGTATGATGAGAGCCGGGTCAATCATGAGGTGCTGGCTGAATTAAGAGAGAAGCTGGGGACACTCAAAGTTGATATTTTACAGGCGGCGGGAGAGCTTGAGAAATATATCAGCAGCGACAAGCTGCGGCTTATCCCCAAGACGATCGTGACCGAACGGCCCGACCGGGTAGTGTTCAATTTAGCGGAGGGCAAAGTGGCCCTGCTCACGGATACAACGGGGTTTGCGATCGTGCTCCCTTGTATCTTCAATGATTTTTTCATCGCGATGGATGACAAAATCAATCTGCCGTTTGTCGGCCGGTTCCTGAAGCTGCTCCGGATCATCGGTGTGGCGATGACGTTGTGGCTTCCGGCGCTTTATGTGGCCTTAACCTCATATAATCCGGAAATCATCCGGATACAGATTACGCTGCTGATTGCCGGAAGCCGGGCCACCGTTCCCTACCCGTCCTTTGTGGAAGTGCTGATTATGCTGCTGATGATGGAATTTCTGACGGAGGCCAGCATCAGGCTGCCCCGGGCCGTTGGCCCGACGGCAACAACGGTTGGCGGTCTGATCCTGGGCCAGGCCGCTACCGAAGCCGGTCTGGTGGGCAATATTATGATTATTCTGGTGGCCGCTGTGGCCATTTCCAATTTCCTGATTCCGCTGAATATGATGAGCTTTTCCATCCGGGTGCTGAAATACTATTTTGTGCTGGCCGCTATTGTATTAGGTCTGGTCGGCATTGTGATCTGCTTCGTCGGCTTCACCATGTACTTGTGCAGTCAACGCAGCTTTGGCCAGCCTTATTTCCGCTTGTTCCTGCTGGATGATGTTATGAAGGGTCAGCGTAAAGGGAAAGGCGGGAAAGGGTAATGGCAAAACCCCGTTATTTCTACTATCTTATTATCATGAACAGCCTGATCAATATTATTAACTTTGTTCCGAGAGAGCTGATCGACAGACGTTTTGAGGGAGCGCTGATGTCGATCGTGATCTCGGTTATTGTGGGTACCTTGTTTGTATATTGGTTTGGCTTTCTGATCAGCAAATTCCCGGAAAAGGGCATTCCTGAAATTCTTGGTCCGCTCATGCCAAAGCTGCTGGTCTCTGCCATACTGTTGTTCTTCGCCGTATTATGGTACGTGGCAGGTGCAACGACGCTGTTGTCTTTTGTGGATATTACGCTGCGGTTCATCAGTCCGGATACAGGCCCTTATCTGGTCATGGGCGGTTTTCTGATCATGGTCTGTATCTGCTGCCGGTTTGATTCGCTGTCACTGCTGTTCGGGCTGGAAATTATTCTGGCCATTACGTTGCCCTTGATTCTCTATGCTACCTTTAAGGCGCTGGGAAACCCGAACTTCAGCTGGGATGCTGTACTGCAGATCGGGACACATTTCTGGCACGCCCCGGATTGGATGAGCCTTGCTGCAGCTACCTTTTCGTTCAGCGGATATATCAATTTAATTATTTATAACCGGGTATTTCAGAACTTGAAATTGAAGCATATCTGGATTGTCGGCATCGAAGGCTTTCTGGTCCTGCTTGTGACCTTTTTTGTACCCATCGGTTATTTTGGAACAGTTGGAGTCGAGCGGCATGTGTATACCTGGTTTGCGACGGCTGACAGCATCTAGATCGAGTCGTTTCTGATTGAACGGATGCTGTTTATTTTTTATTTTGCCTACATGTCATTATCACTTGTAAGTGCAATCACCCATTGGCATGTAGGGCTAATGCTGTTCCAAAGTGTGTTCAGCACCGCCCGCAAAACCTCTGTCCGAACAAAACGGTGGAAGGAATGGGGGATTCTAGGGATGTTCTCTGCTGTAACGATATATCTCATGCGTCTGAATCAAGATGAGCTCAATACTCTGGGCGAATTGTTCCTGCAAGTCCGCTGGTATTTGGAGATGTTTGTACTTGTGCTGCTCTTCTATTGTTACCGGAAAGAAAAGAGGCGGACAGCATGAAAAGATGGCTGCTTGCTATAATGCTGGTCCTGTTGCTTTTCACAGGCGGATGTGATTTCAAGGATATTGACCGGCGGATATTTGTGGTGGCCATCGGAGTGGATGCCGGCGAAAAGGAGGGCCATTTCAAAATCAGTCTGAAGATGGCTCTTCCTCAGGGAGAGATTACTAAAATCGATGAAAAAGTGCAGATTCTGACAGAGGAATCCTTCAGCATATCCGAAGCGGTGCGCCGAATGAAATCGAGAGTTGAGAAGGAGCTTGATTTTGTACATTGCAAATCGATCATCCTGGGAGAAGGGCTTGCACAGAAAGATATAAGACACATTATGGACTGGGCTGTAAGACGCAGGGACCTGCAGCTCATCCTGCATGTTGCTGTCGGACGTCCGGATGCGCTTAAAGTGCTGCAGGTAAAGCCCCAATCGGAGCGGATTCCCTCCAACTCCCTGATTATGGCGATGAGCGGCCAAGGCACCGAGTCTCCCTTTATTACCAAGGTTTTTTCCTTTCAGTTGATGAGGAACATCTATGAGAAGGGGCTGGACCCCATACTCCCTATCATTGAAGCGCGGGGGCAGGAGGAATTTGTGATCAATAAAATCGCCCTCTTCGACAAGCACCGAATCCGGGAGACGCTCACCCCGAATGAAACCAGGCTGTTCAATCTGCTGTCACGCAAAAATCTGCGGACCAATCTGCCTGCTTTTTACAAGGGGGAGATGTATCAGTATTATACGGAGCAGTCAACATCGGCTTACCGGATATTTACTCCCGGGGGTGGGAAGCCAACCCTCCGGTACAGGATTAAAATTAAGGGTATTCTGGAAGAGAGCAGCAATGAGGATATTGTGACCCAAAGCCTGCTGAAGGAGATCGGAGCAGCAGGTGAGGAGGATCTGCGGAAGAAAATCCACGCCTTGCTGCGTAAAATTCAGGCCAGCCATCAGGACCCCCTGGGATGGGGACTGCGTTACGGGGCCCGGCATTTCAACAACAGGACAGAAATGGACAACTGGAATGATCTGTATGCCCAGCTTCGTTTCCAGGTGGATGTTCGGGTGAACATTAAATATTCGGGGGTTACCAAATAGCTTCAGTGTGCTTGTATTGACGGGATCCTTTTTAAGATTTATACTTGATCTAATAATAAATTAGAGGATGATGGATCATGAGAAACCTGAATTTAACTTCTCAACGTCAAGCCGTTTATGATATTGTCCGCAATTCACCCGATCATCCTACCGCTGCGGAAGTGATGAACCGCCTGGTGGAGCAGGGCCATAACCTGGCTTACGGCACAGTATACAACTCCCTGCGTTATCTTTCGGATAAGAAGCTGATCCAGGAGTTGAAGCTTGGCGAGGCAGCCAGCAGATACGATGCAAGAATGGATGATCACCAGCATATTATGTGTGAGGTTTGCGGGACGGTGGATGAAGTGATGAGCCAGGTTCCGCAGGACTGGATCGATGCGGTTGCCAAGGAGACCGGGTATGAAATCGGGCATGCGCATGTGGTATTCGGAGGAATCTGCCCGGATTGCCAAAGCAAAAGACGGATGAATTGAGAGCAGCTTAAAAGAAAAGGGGTTGTCTCCTATGTGGATTTTCCACTACAGGGACAGCCCCTTTTTGACGTGCTGTTATGAAAAAGTTCAATAAATAGATGAGAATAATGAAGAAACAGAGGAGAAAAAGGGGTTCCAAAAGCAGGGATATAATTATATATTTAGGCTAAAGGTTCTATCGTACTTAAGACCCAAGAGGAAAGAGAGAGTGAGCAGAAGATATGGGGAAACGTGTTCTGTTGAACATTCGTACGAAGTTAATTCTTACATATTTGATTGTCCTGCTGGTGCCAAGTCTAATCATTGGCTGGATGACCTATCAATCAGCCAGCCGGGAAGTCGAGGAACAGCTGATCAACAATGCCGCAGAAAGCGTAGATGCGGTCAATGCCATTATTAATGAGAATATCCAGTCCAAAATCGACGATATTCATTATTTTGCAACACAACTCTCCGCCGGGGCGGTAAACAGCGAAGCCGCAGGCGGAGTCCCGGCTGCGATACAATCCAGGCTGCAGGAATATGCGTCACTGCACTCCGATGTGCTGGACATTTATGTAGGGACAAGCAAGGCTGCAGCCATCCGTGCTTCAGACAACGCGGCACCGCAAGGTTATGATCCACGGCAGGAAACCACCTATGTGAATGCGCTTAAACAGGGTACGGGAACGGTAATCTCCCCCGCTTTTCAAACAGACGGCAATGAGCCTGCTGTTGCTATCTCGGCGGTGCTTGAAGGCGGCAACGGGGTGGTGTCTCTGGATCTGAATTTGAGCGAATTGGCTAAACTAACCGGAATCAGGGTAGGACAGGAGGGCTATATTCTGATCCTGGACAGCAGCAAGAAATTTCTGGTGCATCCAACCGAAAAGGCCGGAGAGGAATCTTCCGCTGATTTTGTGAAAAGCATGTTCCAGGGGGAGACGGGAACCTTCGATTATGTCTATAAGGATGCCCCCAAAAAGATGACATACAGGGTAAATGAGCTTACGGGCTGGCGGATCGGCGGAACCATCAGCCAAGACGAGGTGTATGCTTCAACGGACATTATCCGCAATACGGCTCTGGCTGTTATTGCCGTGTCCGTACTGCTGGCGCTGTTTCTGATCTATTTCAACGTCCGTTCCATTCTTCAGCCGCTCCGCCGGCTGCGTGCAGCCACTGCGGTTATCGCCAAAGGGGACATGTCCGAGGAGCTTGGTGTGTTCCGCAGGGATGAAATTGGCTTGCTGGCAGAGGATTTCCGCACTATGGTGGCCAATTTGCGTGAGATGATTACCAGGGTGCAGGAAATGACGGACAATGTATCTGCTTCGGCAGAGGAGCTGACCGCCGGTGCAGAACAGACCACACAGGCGATCGAGCATGTTGCCGCAGCGATTCAGGAGGTGTCTGCGGGAACGGAGCGTCAGGTGAACAGTGTGCAGCAAGGTTTGGAAAGCGCGGCGGCAACAGCCGGCGAAGTGAGTCAAATCTCCGGCTATATGCAGCAGGTCTCGGACATGATGGTCAAGACCTCCTTGTCTGCTTCGGAGGGCAATGACTCTGTGCTTCACGTGGTGGAAACCATCACCGGGATTCACGATACCGTGGAGGAGCTGAGCGAAGTGATTGGCAAGCTGAATGAGCGGACCGGCCAAATAGACGGCATTGTGGGCGTCATTACCGGCATTGCGCGGCAGACGAATCTACTCGCGCTGAATGCCTCTATCGAAGCGGCCAGAGCCGGAGAGCTCGGCCGGGGATTTGCGGTGGTTGCGGCCGAGGTGCGCAAGCTTGCCGAGGAATCGGAGACGTCCGCGCAGCATATTGCAGAACAGATACACGCCATCAATGAAGAGGTGAAGCAGGCTTCCGGGAAGATGGAGGTGGCCAAAGGGCGTGTGTCGGAGGGGATTGAGGCGGTGGATACGACGGGCAGATCGTTCTCGCGTATCCGCAGGGCGGTGAAAGGCGCCGCCGAGAAGATCGAAATCATGGGTGAAGCCGTGCTCACCCTGTCAGCCGAGGCCGACAACATGGAGCAGGTGATCGGCGAGGTCCGCCATATTACCGGGGAGGTGGCCGGCAATACGGAGACGATCTCCGCCGCTGTACAGCAGCAGCTGGCTTCCGCCGAAGAGATCGCTTCTTCCTCGGCAAGCCTCGGGCATTTGGCTGAGCAGCTGCAGAAACAGGTAGGGCATTTCAAGCTGAAGAGACTATAGACCAGTCGGGGATTTAGGATTGCAGGCAGGAAAAGCATCTTTTCTTTTAGAGCCTTTTGCCAGTATACTGTTAAGCAATCATACAGAGCAGCTAAAGGAGAGAGAAAAGTTCATGGCAGAGCAATTAAAAGGCATTACCGTAGCCTTGGCCGGTCCACGCAAATCGGAAGAGATGGCTAAGCTGGTGCAAAATATGGGCGGAACAGCATTGTTCCGGCCGGCGCAGGGCACCGTGTTTCTGGATGACGAGGCGCTGCGCGAGGGCTTGGCCTCGTGGATGGAGCGCCCGCCGCACTGGGCGATTCTGACGACGGGAATGGGTCTGGATGCGCTCTTCGCCATGGCTGAAGGAATGGGGACGGATGCACAGTTCCAGAAGGTCCTCTCCGGCTCCCAAATTGCCGCACGCGGCTACAAAACTGTGAATGCTCTGAAGAAGCGGGGGCTGCTGCCCGAGGTTCGTGACGATGATGGCAGTACCACCGGTTTGATCCGCGGCCTGCAGGCGTATGATCTGCGGGGCAAGGAGGTCGTATTGCAGCTGCATGGCGACCCGGCCCCCCGGATGGTTTCCTGGCTGGAAGAGGCCGGGGCATTAACCCGCCAGGTATTGCCGTATCGCCATACACCGCCGGAACCGGCGGATATGGAACAGCTGCTCTCCGAAATTACCGGGGGCAAGGTCGACGCTGTTGCATTTACAAGTGCGCCGCAGTTCCGCTTTCTGGCCGAATATGCCCGCAGTCAGGGACAGCTGCAAGAGCTGGTGCAATCGTTCGGGGACCGGGTGCTTGCACTTTCGGTCGGACGCATTACTTCCGAAGCGCTGAAGGAAGAAGGCATTGAGCGGATTGTTATGCCGGAACATGAACGCATGGGCAGCATGTTCGTGGAGCTGGGCCGCTACGTGGCGGTGAACCGCCAAAGCTAGAGACCGCTTGTGAGCTTAGCTGCCCAAAGTTTTGTACACAGGAAGCATTCCCGCCTTGTTAATGGGCAGGAATGCTTCCTTTATCTCTCCGATATGCGTTCACGCATGGACATCTGCTGAACTTTTCCTTAGAATAGTAGCAACATGTAACGATAATTGACAACGAAATAAGGAGGAGGACACCCATGGACAAGAGAAAATGTCTCTTACTTGGTGACTATACCCATCCCCGGTTCCATCCGCTTCAGGGAGTGGACAAACAGATCAGCGAGATTCTGAATGATCTGCTGATTGTACAATGCTCGGAGAATAAGAAACTTCTGCTCGGCGAGCATTTGGCCGGGTATGACTTATGTATCGCTTATAATGAATTATGGAACGAGACGGTTTCGCCCCAGCAAACAGCGGGTTTGCTGAGTTATGTGAGCGGAGGCGGCGGGTTGATCGTCCTGCATACAGGGATCTCCCTGGCCAAACGTTATGAATTGGCGCAGCTGATCGGAGGGAAGTTCACCGGTCATCCGCCTTTTACTCCCCTGAACTTCCGGGTGCTGGAGCATGCCCTTACGGAAGGACTGGAGGATTTCCAGCTGGACGAGGAGCCCTACCGGTTCGAGTTCGACCCGTTTACGGAGAAGACCATTCTGCTGGAATACGAACTGGAAGGGGAATGGCACCCGGCTGCCTGGTGCCATAGATATGGACAAGGGCGGGTAGTCTATCTGATGCCGGGCCATCATGAGCCCTCCTTCCGTCATCCGGCTATCCGTGACTTGATCCTGCAGGCGGCGACCTGGGCGGCGCGTATCCCCAGATAATTGCCGGATTTTTGCAGAAGACCCGGAACATTTTTGAAATCGGCACGCAGTAAGGTATACTTTAAACATCACTTCTGTTTGTGACGAAACGGAACCTTTGGGAGGAAAGAACCATGAGTGATTTGTTCAAAAAAGCAATCTCTTTAGGAGTAGGCCTCACCATTGTCAGCAAAGAAAAGGTAGAGAAGGTAGTTGAAGAACTGGTGAAACGCGGGGAGCTTGCCCCCTCGGAATCCAAAGCGCTCGTTGACCGGCTGGTTGAACGGGGCGAAGAGGAGCGCGGGGTATTCAAGACAGCGGTTCAGGAACAGGTTCAGCGTGCCTTAAAGGAACTGAAAGTGCCCGTGCAGAGCGACATCGCCGAGCTGCAGGGGCGAATCACCGAGCTTGAACGCCGTGTGGCCGAGCTGGAGGGCATTTCCCGCCTAGAGGGAACGTTGCCGGAAACGCGTACGGAATAAATGGCGGTACGCATCAGACATGCCGGACGTTACCGGGCGATTGCCATGGCGCTTATGCGTCATGGCTTCGGCTATATGGTGGAGGAACTGGGACTCTACCACCTGTTATCCCTTCCACGCCGCTTGGTGACGCAGGAGGTTCATGAAAGTCTTACGCTCGGGGAGCGGATTCGCCGGGTACTGGAGGAGCTTGGCCCTACCTTCGTCAAATTGGGGCAACTGGCCAGCACCCGTTCGGACCTGCTGCCCGATTCCATTATTCAAGAACTGGTCAAGCTTCAGGATCATGTGCCGCCTTTCTCGGCGGACACCGCAAGATCCATTATCGCCCAGGAGCTGGATCTGCCGCTGGACGAGATCTTTGAATCCTTTGAGAACACGCCGCTTGCCGCAGCTTCCATTGGCCAGGTGCACCGTGCTGTCCTCCATGGCGGGCAGCGGGTAGCAGTAAAGATACAGCGTCCGGGAATTCTGCGCACCATGAGCCGTGATCTGGAGATTCTTCAGGATCTGAGCGCTTTGGCCGAGAGGCAAATGGATTGGGCCAGACAATATGGGCTGGCCCGAATGTCGGAGGAATTCACCAAAGCACTGCTTGCGGAGCTGGACTACAGCCAGGAAGCTCGGAATGCGGAGAAGATTGCCGGGCAATTGACAGAAAAGGATGGGGTCTACATCCCCGCGATCTTCTGGGATTATAGCTCGGAGAGGGTGCTGACCATGGAGTTCGTGGAAGGCATCACGCTGAACCGCCGCGAGTTGCTGCTGGACAAAGGCATCCGGCTCCATGTGGTCGCCGAGCAGATGGTAGAGATGATGCTGCAGCAGATCTTCATTCACGGCTTTTTCCATGCCGATCCTCATCCCGGCAATGTCATGCTGATGGAGAACGGCAAGCTGGCGCTGATTGACTTCGGCATGGTGGGCCGGCTGAGCGAGGAGATGAAGGATCATCTGTCTGCGCTTATTATTGCGCTTATGCGCAAAAATACGGATTCGATGGTACGGGCCATCCTGCGGCTCGGTGTGATAAGCGAGGATGCAGACCGCGCTGCGCTGCATGATGATATGGACCGGCTGCGCGATCAATATTATGATGTCCCGTTCAACAAGGTCAGCATCGGCACGGCGCTGAATGACCTGTTCGGCATTGCCCGCAAGCACCGTCTGGTCATTCCGCCGGATTTGGCGATGCTCGGCAAAACCTTGCTTACGCTGGAGGGTGTCGTCGGCAACCTGGACCCGAACTTCAGCATTGTGCAGATGGCCGAGCCCTTTGGACGCCGCCTGGTGAAGGAGCGCTTCAGCGGCCGGCGTCTGCAGCGCAAACTCCTGGGCGGCGTAGCGGACCTGGCTGAAGGCCTCGTCGGACTGCCTGCGCAGGTGCGGCAGCTGTCCTCGCTGCTCAGCAAGGGCAAGCTGAAGGTCGAGGTCAGCGTACCGGAGCTGAAGAACATGCAGCTCAAGGTAGCCCGGATCGGCAACCGCCTGGCATTCAGTATTGTATTGCTGGCGTTCAGCATTATTATGGCCGGGCTGATCATCGGTTCTTCCCTGCGTGGCGAACCTTCGCTGCTGTGGGATTTTCCAACGGTAGAGATCGGCGCCGTGATCGCATTGCTGATGATTCTGTGGCTCTTATTCTCGATATTCAAGTCGGGAAGGTTCTAGCTGCTTGCCTTTCACAATTATTCTTCATTCGTTGCACACAAATGCGATCAGATCAAGTACAATGGTAAAGATATCTTTCTTAGAGCTTGGCTTTACCTAAAGTGTGCAAAGCTGAACATTCATCATGGGACGGAAGAACTTCGGTGACGGAGTTCTTCCGCTTTTATTTGAATATAATAAGAACACGGCTGCGTCTGAAGTGAGCAAAGTCTGCCTGCTTGGGAGACGAAAGTCTAGAAAGAGCTGTCAACCAATATAGTGAGAATAAAGTGAGGTGGAGAATTTGCCGGGTTTTAAAGATTTGGGAGTATCAGAAGAATTAACCGCGCTTCTTCAGGGTCAAGGCATTGTGAAGCCGACGCCGGTACAGGAAGAAGCCATTCCGCCGCTTACACAGGGGCTGGACGTTATCGCCAGAGCAAAGACAGGCACAGGGAAGACATTGGCTTTTATGCTGCCGATTATGGACAAGATCCATACTGAACGGGCTTACCCGCAGGCGCTGATCCTGGCTCCGACACGCGAGCTGGCCTTGCAGATTACCGAGGAAGCGCGCAAGCTGGCGCGTCATACGGGCGTCAAGATTCTGGCGGTGTATGGCGGCCAGGATGTGGAGAAGCAGCTGCGGAAGCTGGAGGGCGGACGTCATCTGATTATCGGCACACCGGGCAGAATCCTGGATCATATGCGCCGCGGAACGCTTGCGATGGAGGGCATCAAAATGCTCGTTCTCGACGAAGCGGACCAAATGCTGCATATGGGTTTCCTGGAGGATGTAGAGACCATCATCACGGCAGTGCCTTACCGCCGCCAGACCATGCTGTTCTCTGCTACTATGCCTGATCCGATTAAACGTCTGGCTGCGAACTATATGCAGCAGCCGCTGGATATCGTGATTAAGAGCGGTTCGCCGATTCCTTTGGACAACATCCGCCAGCAGGTAGTGGAAGTATCCGACCGTAACAAGGAAGAAGCGCTGAAACAGCTGATTGAACGGGACCGCCCGTATCTGGCGATTATTTTCTGCCGGACCAAACGCCGGGTGTCCAAGCTGAACGAAGCGCTGCAGGCAGCAGGCTACGATTGTGACGAGCTGCATGGAGACCTGTCGCAGGGCAAACGTGAAGCGGTGATGAAAAGATTCCGCGACGCCAAGCTCCAGCTGCTCGTAGCAACGGATGTTGCAGCACGCGGGCTCGATGTTGAGGGTGTGACCCACATCTTCAACTATGATATGCCGCTGGATGCGGACAGCTATATCCACCGGATTGGCCGTACTGGCCGCGCCGGAGGCAAAGGCCTGGCGATCACGTTTGAGGCTCCGCGCGAGCGCGCGGGTCTGGACCTGATCGAGCAAGGCATCTCGCAGCGGCTGGACCGCCGCCGCTACGAGAAGGACGAGTTCGGCGTCGGCGAGTTCAGCGCCGTGATGACCGGCGGCGCAGGCCGCCACAGCGGTGGCCGTCAGGGCGCGGCGCCCGAAGCGGCGCGGTCCGGCCGTGGGCCGAAGACCAGCGGCCGGAGCCAGGGCCGCAGCGGCGGTGCGCCGCGCGGTGAAGGCGCGCGGTCAGCTGGCCGTGGCCGCGTGAAGGAAGCAGGCAGCTGGGCGCAGCCTGCGGAAGGCAAGCGCGGCGGCTACAGCGCCGCCGCACCGAAGGCCGGCGGCAAGAGCGCCGGCCCGGCAAGACCGGGCGGCGGCTACGGTACGTTCAACGCCAGAAGCGACAGCCCGGCGGCAGCCGGGGACGCTGCGGGCAGCACGCGCGGCGGCGGCCGGGCCGGCGTGTCCAAAGGCGGGCCAAGCAGCGGGTACAGCGCCAATGTCAGAGGCGGCGAGAACGGCGGCGCGGGCTGGGGCGCGCCTAGGGGCGGCGGCAAAAAAACCGGCGGCTACAGCGCAGGCGGCTCCCGGAGCGGTGGCCCAGGCGGTTACAGCGGCGGCAAAGGCGGCGGTGCAGGCAAAGGCGGACGCGGCGGGTCTGGCGGCGGCTCGGCACGCGGCGGTCGCGGTACGGGCTCCGGCGGAAGCCGTCCAGGCGGACGGGGCAATTCCAGATAAAAGTCCAGGACATCCATAAATAAAGCATGTTACCATAGGGGGGCAGGAGTCTGGCTGCTAACCTATGGTAATATTTGTTTTTTTGGGGGAAATCCGGATTACATGAAGTGATTGAAACCTTTTTGCCTTTCGGCAGGTCTAATAGATAAAATAGACTAACAGAGAATTGAGGGAGGAAGAGAATTACCTTATGTCCAGAAAGTTAAAAATAATAATACTATTCGTTGTCCTGATTGCCATCGGTTGGGGAATCGGTACCTATACTTCTCCTTCGGCTTCTCCGGAAGACGAAACTGTGGTCAATGGGCAGGCCGGTCTTGAGGGACAACCCCCTGCGTCGCCGGCCCCATCGGCAGTGACGGAAGAAGGGACAGAGCCTGCGCCTACCATTCCGGCAGCTCCTTCAGGGGAGGACGCAGAGCTGACGGTCACAGAGCCGGACAGCGTAACTGTCATGGTCAATAAGCAGTACAGGCTCCCGGAAGACTATAAGCCGGCGGATCTGGTCTACCCGGATGTTCATTTTATATTCTCGGAAAAAATCGAAAAACGGATGATGCGGGCAGACGCTGCCGCCGCACTGGAGGAAATGTTCGCCGGTGCTAAGGCGGACGGCATTTATCTGGGCGGAGTGTCGGCTTTCCGCTCGGAAGCGACACAGACCACCCTGTTCAACCGTTACGTGGAACGCGACGGGGAAGACAAAGCCCGCACTTACAGTGCAGTGCCCGGATACAGCGAGCATCAGACGGGCCTGGCAATCGACATTTCGGGCAGTGAAGGCAAATGTGCAGCCGAGAGCTGTTTTGCCGGCACCAAGGAGGCAGATTGGCTCGCTGCACATGCCTGGGAGTACGGTTATATTATCCGTTACCCTGAAGGCAAGGAGGCCATTACCGGTTATATGTATGAGCCGTGGCATGTGCGGTATGTCGGCAAGGAAATGGCCGAGTCGATCAACGAGCGGGACATTACCCTGGAAGAATATTTTGACGCGGTGCCCGTCTCTAAGTAGTCTGTGATCCTAAGCTGCAGGTTCATGCCGCACAGACCGGTTACTGGTTCAGCCTGGGAGGCTCTGGTTAAGTAGTGGGAAACCGCTATGTGTACAGGTTCATACCAAGGAGGAGACAATATGGCTGAACATAATCACGTGGTAACCAAAGACGGAAATGTATCCATGCAGAGGGTGGACGATGCCTTAGACCGGATTGAACCGGGTCAAAAGGAAGCAATCCTGGAGAATTTTAATTCATTCAAAAGCTACGATGGCAAATAATTAGCAGTATTCAAATGTCCCTTCTCCGGATTTCCGGAGGAGGTTTTTTGCTTTCCAGGCAAGATGGGGTAAGATGAAGGAGGAGCGCGAACCCGCGCTAGGCAAAAACATTATTTGAACCTGAAAGGCAGGGGTAGAGATGTCAATTTACAGTTTTGCGGGAGTTACACCTTCGGGAAAAGAAGTGCCATTTACGGAATATGAAGGCAAAGTGCTGCTGATTGCCAACACGGCCAGCAAATGCGGGCTTACCCCGCAATATGGCGAGCTTCAGAAGCTGTACGAGCAATACAAAGACCGGGGCCTTGTCGTGCTGGGTTTCCCCTGCAATCAGTTTGCCGGCCAGGAGCCGGGAACAAGCAGCGAAGCAGAAGAGTTCTGCCAGATCAACTATGGTGTAACGTTCCCTGTCTTTTCCATATCCGACGTCAATGGGCCGGATGCCAGTCTCCTGTTCAAATATTTGAAGGGCCAGCAGCCGGGTACGGGCGAGAGCAGCGACATTCAGTGGAATTTCACCAAATTCCTCGTGGACCGCAGCGGTAATGTGGTAGCCCGCGTGGAACCGAAAGAATCGCCGGAAACCATGCAGGCAGCGATTGAAGCTTTGCTGTAGTTTTTTCCTCTTACCTTTCCTTTCGTGTCCGGTTTAGGCCGAAGACGCGAAGGGATTTTTGTGTATCTACACCCGGGGCCGTACATAACCAAGGATGAAAAGGTATGAAAATTATCCTTGACGCGTTTCAGAGAACTTGTATTCTTTGAAGAGGAGTATATCAAGCTAGGAATATAACGGCAGGAGGGTTTTTGACAAGGATGAGGTTAATTACAGAGGTAGCTGCGGAAGCGGGGATTGACGAACAACATTTGGAGCTGTATGGAAAATATAAAAGCAAGCTCTCCCCATCATTATGGCAAGATATTCAGCACAAACCGGATGGCAAGCTGGTGCTGGTCACTGCGGTGAATCCCACTCCTGCCGGGGAAGGCAAAACACTGACGACCATCGGGCTGGCTCAAGCTCTGAATGCGGCAGGGGTGAGGACGGTAGCGGCCTTGCGGGAACCTTCACTCGGTCCGTGTCTGGGCATGAAGGGCGGAGCTACCGGCGGCGGCAAATCGCAGCTGGTCCCTTCGGATGATATTAATTTGCACTTTACCGGCGATATTCATGCAGTGACATCTGCGCATAATCTGCTCGCAGCCATGATTGACAATCATATGTTTCATGGCAATGAGCTGAAGCTTGATCCGCAGCGGATTGTCTGGAAACGTGTGATGGATATGAATGACCGCAGTCTCCGCAGCATCGTGACCGGTCTTGGAGACGGCAACGGTACGGTTCGGGAGAGCGGATTCCAGATTTCGACGGCCTCCGAGATTATGGCAGTGCTCTGTTTATGCGAGAATCTTGAAGACCTGAAAGAGCGTATGGGACGGATCCTGATCGGTTACGACCAGTTGGGACGGCCAGTAACGGCCCGGGAACTGGGGGCGGTAGAAGCGATGACCGCTCTGCTGAAAGAGGCGGTTAAGCCGAACCTGGTCCAGACGCTCGAAGGAACTCCGGCCATCGTGCATGGAGGCCCTTTTGCCAACATCGCCCATGGATGCAGCAGTGTAATCGGCACACGTTATGCGCTGAAGCTGGGGGAGGTAGTTGTAACGGAGGCGGGCTTCGGCGCAGACCTTGGCGCGGAGAAGTTCATGAATATCAAATGCCGGCAGGCCGGGCTTGTTCCTTCGGCAGCAGTGCTGGTCGTTACCGTGAAATCATTAAAGTATAACGGCGGTATACATAAAGAACAGCTTGGGAGCGAGAACCGTGAAGCGCTGCGGGCCGGTCTCTGCAATATGGAGCGGCATATTGAGAATCTGGGTAAATTCGGTGTCCCGGTGCTGGTGGCCATTAACCATTTTGCGGGTGACACTGAGGCCGAGGTGGAAGAGGTGCTGGCCGCCTGCCGCCGTCTGAAGGTCCCTGCTGCGGTGTCGCGGGTATGGGCTGAAGGCGGAGCCGGAGGGCTTGCGCTGGCCGGGGAGCTGAAGAAGCTGCTGGCTGGGGACCGGAAGGACCAGTTTGCTCCCCTCTATGCAGACGGGCTGGATATTCCGGGCAAAATCAATACTATTGTCCGTGAGATTTACCGGGGCAATGAGGCGGTTTTCTCCCCGGCGGCGAAGCGTAGCCTGGCAGTCATTGAACGGCTGGGACTTCAGCAGCTCCAGGTCTGCATGGCCAAGACGCCATATTCGTTCTCGGACCAACCCCGGCTGCTGGGCGCTCCCGAGGGCTTCACCCTGGGAGTAAGGGACATTACGTTGTCCCTGGGTGCCGGCTTTGCCGTGGTGGTCACAGGTAATATCGTGACCATGCCCGGGCTGCCAGCCACACCGGCTGCAGAAGGACTGCGGGTTGATGCGGATGGGCAAATCTGCGGTCTTGAATAATGAAGCTTGAATAAGTATCCTCTGAATCCCCGGATTCGCCGTTTATAACTTAGCGGCGTCCCGGGGATCTTTGCGTTTCCGGGCCTTTCCTGCCTTGCAAGGACATAAAGCCCTGGCATCCGGGCAAAGCTAAAGCCATCGAACCGCAAAGACCGAAAATATATCTAAAATTGTGAACAATTTAAGAAGTGCGCGTAAAACACTTGCAATGTGATAAAAATCACAATATAATCAGTTCATAAAGTGAAATAAATCACAACCACAACTTATCAGCCGCTTTACAAACAAAGGTCATTATGTAACTTACTAAGGCATGTATTTAAACCCTCTCCATTCCGGGGGTGAATACATAGCCAAATACAAAAAAAGCTTGCCCATTTGGAGGAGGAAGAAATCATGAAAGTAGCAGTCATTGGATGTACCCATGCAGGAACCGCCGCAATTGTTAATACCGCCCAGTTGTACCCGGATGCCGAGATTACCGTGTATGAGCGCAATGATAATATTTCCTTTCTGTCGTGCGGAATTGCCTTGTATGTAGGCGGAGTGGTCAAAGACCCTCAGGGCTTGTTCTACTCCTCGCCGGAAAAGCTTGCAGAGCTTGGCGTCAAGACCAAAATGCTTCACGAAGTCATTGATGTGGATACAAAGAACAAAACCTTGCGGGCCCGCAATCTGCAGAATGGCGAGGAATTTGAAGACACCTATGACAAGCTGATTATGACAACAGGCTCGTGGCCGATTGTGCCGAAGCTTGAAGGAATGGAGCTGGATGGCATTCTGCTCTCGAAGAATTACAAGCATTCCAACACCATTATTGAAAGAGCACAGCAGGTAGAGCGGATTACAGTTGTCGGGGCCGGATATATCGGTGTTGAGCTGGTAGAAGCGTTTCAATTGAACGGCAAAAAGGTAACGCTGATCGATGGCGAGGATCGGATTCTGAGCAAATATCTGGACGAAGAATTCACCGCTCCTATCCAGCAGTCGCTGGAGGATCATGGAATCAAACTGGCACTTGGAGAGAAGGTCAGCTCTTTTGCCGGAGAGAACGGGAAAGTTACGAAGGTGATTACGAGCAAAGGCGAGCATGAAACGGATCTTGTCATTCTGTGCATCGGTTTCCGTCCGAATACCGGGCTGCTCAAGGGTCAAGTCGACATGCTCCCTAATGGCGCAATCATCGTGAATAACTATATGCAGACCAGCGTCCCCGATGTATATGCCGCCGGTGACAGCTGCGCGATTCATTACAACCCTACCGGCAAGCACGCCTATATTCCGCTGGCTACCAATGCTGTACGGATGGGAACCCTGGTCGCCCGCAACCTGGTGCAGAATACCATTCCTTATATGGGAACCCAAGGAACTTCGGGAATCAAGATTTATGAAGACAATATCGCCGGTACCGGACTTACGGAGGACGCGGCCAAAGCTGAGGGAATGGATGTAGAAGCGGTTATGATTACCGACAACTACCGTCCGGAGTTCATGCCTACATTTGAGGAGGTAATGCTCAAAGTCGTGTTCGAGCGGACCACCCGCCGAATTTTGGGCGCACAGATTATGTCCAAAATGGATCTGACGCAATCGATCAATACTGTGTCCGTGTGCATCCAGAACCAAATGACGGTCGATCAGCTCGCCTTCATTGATTTCTTCTTCCAGCCGCATTATAACAAACCTTGGAACTTCCTGAATACTGCCGGTCTTGCCGCACTGCCGAAGACAGTGGTGCGCAAAGAAACTGTGCTGGTATAAAACAAGATCTTCGCAGCATCAAACCTGGCCGGGTGCCTCAAACTCAAGAGGCTGCTATTCTAATAATGAGACAGTCCTTTTCATTTTAAAAACCGTAAAAAGATAGCAGAGCAGCGATTCTCGCATTACCCGGAGGATCGCTGCTCTGCCGTTTTTGGTTATTTGCAGCTTGTTTACGCCTTAGAGACTCACCGTGACCCCCCGGTTGTCCGCAATTCACAACCGTTGTCTACTATGCATAACTATGAGGGCCAAGTGATTGCCGGGTGCAGCAGGCCGGATGATACCTGGATGATTGCCTAGTAGTGAGAGAAGTCTTTGGTTTGACTGCATTTTGTGCATCGGAACGCAGGCAAATCAGTCTTTTTTTCGATTTGACTGCATTTCGTGCATCAGGTAAGGCAGAACAGGCCTGTATATCTATGTTTTCGATGTTTCTAATGTACAAAATACATCAGAATGTCCTTTAGAGCCCCTCCCGGAGCGATTGGGCTGCACTAAATACACTGGAGCGGTAGCCGGCTAAACTGGCCGTGCGCTCCACGAGATCATTCTTGAAAGGGTTGGTCCGAACTTTTCTTTGACCAGAGGGCGGTTACAAACAAATGCAATGTCTATCCGACTCGAGGAGGTGTCCCTAGCAGCCATTTCTGGCTTCTGAGACACCCTTTTTGGCGTATAGAACCGTTTTGTTTCCACATAGAAGCGGGGGAATATAATTATATTTTGTAAGTGAAATGTTTCACTAAGGTGATAATTATCACGTAAATGTGTTTTACGACGCGCTACAATGGCATAAAGGAACAAATTTAAAGTAAATAGAAGGGGATAGGAACCATGGCTTATAACAAACCGCAGCAAATTGCTGAAGTGACCGTCGGGAATGGGATCAAGAAGGCGCATAACCCTCTAAGTACCGTACTCATCCTCGGTTTTCTGGGAGGAGCGTTTATTTCACTCGGATTTTTGCTGGATATTCGTGTCATTGCAGGCGCACCTGAGGAATGGGGCTCCATTGCCAACTTTATCGGCGCTGCAGTCTTCCCTGTAGGGCTAATTCTGGTTATGCTTGCCGGAGGTGAGCTGCTGACCGGAAATATGATGGCGGTGCCGTTAGCTTTTTTGGCCAGAAAGATTTCATTTCTGGAAGTCATCAAGAATCTGGTGCTGATTACGCTGAGCAATCTGGCGGGGGCACTGTTTATAGCTTATTTCTTTGGCCACATCGTGGGGCTCACAGCAGAAGGAGTCTATTTGGAGAAGCTGGTGGACATGGCAGGGCATAAGCTGGACGCGACTTTCCTGCAAGCCTTTGTCTCCGGTATCGGCTGTAACTGGCTGGTGGCCCTGGCGGTCTGGTTATGTTACGGGGCAGACAATTTTAGCGGCAAAATTCTCGGGATCTGGTTCCCTACCATGGCGTTTGTAGCGATTGGCTTTCAGCACGTGGTGGCGAATATGTTCCTGATCCCGGCAGCCATATTTGAAGGACATTTTACCTGGGCGGAGTACTTCGCTAATTTCGTTCCGGTCTGGCTCGGGAATCTGACGGGCGGTGCGGTCTTTGTGGCTGCGGCGTATTGGATGTCTTACTTGCGTCAAGCCCCGGATGCGGTTCAGGCTGTAGACAGCATACCGGCGTCCGCCCTAAAGAAACATGCTTGATATGCACAATAAGCTTAAGTAACTCATTAAGATAGCGGATGTAGAGAGGCACTCCTGAGAGCGCTCCTGTCCTGTCAGCCCTTTTTTCGGGGGTGGCTGGGGGCCGGGGGTGCTTTTTGCTATGTGAAGCCACGAAGCCATATCTCCTTGTCCAAATACCCCTTTTCAAGGGAATAATCGGGCATAACAAAATTCGCCGTACAGATCCGATTCGGGGGAACGAAATCGGGCTGACGGCGAATGCTGGTAAGGGAGTGTTTCATATGCTCTATTACCCGGACGGCCTGGGAGCGAATCAGCCTTCTGCTACAATTTTGGGGCATTGTGACGAAAGCTGTAAATATGGACGGCAGGACATTCCTGATGGTAATTTCTTTACGGCAGCCATGAGCACCTATAATATATAAATATCTGTGAATAGGGGGACTAGGGCTGTGAATAAAAGTGAAAATGGGATATTTCCGGCGGTATGTCCGCTCGATTGTCCCGATACCTGCGGACTTCTGGTCCATAAGCAGGACGGAAAGATTGTCAAAGTGGAAGGCAACCCCGATCACCCGATCACTCAGGGAGCCATTTGTAATAAGGTGCGGCATATGGCAGAGCGGGTGCACCATCCCGAGCGGCTGAAGCATCCATTACGGCGGGTCGGACCCAAAGGAGAAGGCCGCTTTGAAGTCATCAGCTGGGATGAAGCGATCAGTGAAATTGCCGGTAAGTATAAACAACTGGCGGCGGAGTACGGCCCGGAGAGTATTATGCCCTACAGCTTTTATGGCAACATGGGTGTGCTCAGTGTAGAAGGGATGGACCGCCGCTTCTTCCACGCGCTTGGAGCAAGCCGGCTGGAACGGACCATTTGCAGTGCGGCGGGGGTCGCCGGCTGGAAATATACGATGGGCTTTCGCGGAGGGACAAGTCCCGAAGACACGGTGAACGCCGACGTGATTCTGGTCTGGGGCGGGAATATCGTCAGTACGAACATGCATCAGGTTGTCTTGGCGGAGAAGGCCCGCAAGCGTGGGGCGAAGGTGGTTGTGATCGATGTTCACCGTAACCGAACGGCGCAGTGGGCGGATTGGTTCCTGCCGCTGTATCCGGGCACGGATACGGCGCTGGCGCTCGGACTGATGCATATTCTGTTCCGGGACGGAATGACAGACGATGCCTTTATGGAGCGTTACACGGTCGGCTATCGGGAGCTGCGCGAGCATGCCGCCGCCTATCCGCCCGAGCTTGTATCGGACATTACCGGGATACCTGCCGCGGATATTGAGAAGCTGGCCAGGCTGTACGGTGAGGCGGCCGTATCCTACATTCATATCGGCAACGGCCTTCAGCACCATGACAATGGGGGCATGAACGTGCGGACCATAGCCTGCCTGCCGGCCCTGACGGGGCAATGGCTAAAGCAGGGGGGCGGCGCCTTCAGGGATAACGGCGGGTATGCCTCCATGAATTCGCGCAGCCTTCAACGTCCCGAGCTGCAGCCTGATGCACGGGTGCGTGCCATTAATATGAACCGCATCGGAGAAGCGCTGGAAATGACGGAACAGCCGCTGAAAAGCCTGTTCGTCTATTGCAGCAATCCGCTTGTTGTGGCTCCGGACGCGGAGCGGGTGCGTGCCGGATTTGCCCGCGAGGACCTGTTTACAGTCGTCCATGAACTTTTTATGACTGATACGGCGTTGTATGCGGATATCGTGCTGCCTGCGACCTCTTCTTTTGAGAATACGGACCTATACAGTTCCTATTGGCATCATTATATTCAACTGCAGGAGCCTGTACTTGAAGCCCCCGGAGAATGCAAAAGCAATCGTGAAGTGTTCTCGCTGCTCGGTTTGGCCATGGGTTATGATCCTGAAGTATTCGGCCAGTCGGAGCTTGCGATGATCCGCGAAGCGCTGGACTATCCGCGCAATCCGTACTTGAACGGAGTTACACTGGAGCGGCTGAGGGCCGAGCGGCATGTGAAGCTGGATATGACGCCGAAGGCAGCCTACCTGGACCATCTGCCGACAGCCTCCGGCAGAATAGAGCTTTATTCCAAAAGCATGGAGCTTGCCGGACTGCCGCCGCTGCCTACCTACACTCCCCTCAAAGAGGGATACGACGGCTTACGGAGGCCGGAGCAGGGAACCGGCTATCCGCTGATGTTCATTTCACCGCCGAATCATAACTTCCTGAACTCTACCTTTGGGAATGTAGAGAAGCACCGGAAGATGGAGAAGCGGCCACTGCTGCAGATTCATCCCGAGGATGCGGGAGCCCGCTGCATCGAAGACGGTGATGAGGTCATAGTCTTTAATGGTCGCGGGGACATCAGTCTTACAGCCATGGTTACAGACAAGATGCTGCCTGGTACTGTAATCAGCCAGGGACTCTGGTGGGAAGGGGACGGCCGCCGCCAAAGAGTGAATATACTGACACCGGACCGGCTCAGCGATATGGGACAAGGTGCGACCTTTTTTTCGGCAACGGTTGAAGTGAAGCGGCAGGCCGGGAATCGCCCGCTTTTATCGGAATAAGCAGGTTACTGTTTTATATCTCGATGCTGCGATAAAGCGTCAGTGTAAATGCTTGCCCTGGACCCTGTTTTGGGATGATACTGGATGGAATTAAAGACACATATATTACAGGGGATGTACATTACGCATGAAGTTTTTAGCAGCTTATCCTAAAGAAGTGAAAGTATTTCTGATTGCCAGTCTTATTAATGCCACAGGTAGTGCTTTGATGTGGCCGCTTGTAACAATGTATGTTTTTGATGATTTGGGGCGCAGCATGAAGGATGCGGGGCTGGTGATTCTGATTCAATCCATTGGCGGGATTGCAGGCCAGCTGCTTGGCGGATCACTGTATCACAAGGTGGGCGTAAACCGGCTGATTGTGGGGGCGCTGGCGATGAATGCCCTGGCCTTATTTGCCCTTCCCGCAGCCAGTGTAAATTGGCAGCTTTTCATGGTTACGATGGGTCTTGTCGGGCTGTTCAACTCGCTGTCATTGCCCGCGATACAGGCCTTTATTGGATTCCGCTTTGCGGAGCAGCGCGGCGAGCTGTTCAATGTCATTTATGTCGCCAATAATATAGGCGTCGCGCTGGGTACGGCATTAAGCGGATTTTTGGCCGACATCTCCTATATGCTAAGCTTTGTAATGAATGGTGTAACTTCAGCGGTCTTCGCCGGCTTCTTTTTTGTCTATCTAAGAAAGGTTGGGACAGAGCCGGCCTTGTCCCAGGACACGGTCCGGCAGCAGCACGCTCCGTCTCAACAAGGTGCTTCCGCCTGGAAGCTGATGGGGCATACGCGTATTTATCTGTATATGGCCATCGCTTCCATGTTCCTGCTGATCGGCAACTCGATCTGGAACAGCGGAGTATCTCCGTTTATCATTACGGAAGGCTGGCCCAAGAAGATCTACGGTTTCCTTTGGACGCTGAACGGTATCCTTATTTTTGCAGCCCAGCCTTTAATCAGTCTGATCAAACGCTGGTTTGCAGGTACGTCAACGGCGCAGATGACAGCAAGCGCGGTGTTCTATTTAAGCGGTTATGCCGTTATTCTGCTGCTTCCCAACTACCCCGGTCTGGTGCTGGCCATGCTGCTGACCACGTTGGGGGAAATGCTGATCTCGCCCGCCATGCCTTCCTTTATCTCGGATCATGCGGACCGCAGTGCACCGTTCTATTTGGGATTAAGCGGGGGAATCGGCGCCATTGGCAGAGTGGTAGGCCCTTATTTCATGGGTGTCCTGTATGACAATGGGGGTCTGGCGCCTACGGCGTGGCTGGCCTGCGGGGTGGCAGTGCTGTCCGTGGGATTCTTCATGGTTCACGCCTATATGAACCGCAGAGGGCCTGCAGCCGCGCGGCCATTAGCCTAACCGCCGCCGGCTGTTCGGTGCCATAATCGGCAAAAGATATATTAGAGGCAAGGCAGGGGTGTAGAGCAGATGCAGCAGATCCACAAAGGGACATTTACCATCCGGCTCTCGGAAATCAGGGATGCCCGGGAACTGATTACACTTGATCATATGATTTGGACGCAGGATACGACGCCGGGCCCCCTGGTGTGGCGCTCACGCGAAGATTATTTGCTGCATGCACCGCCCGGCTCTCAACTGGTTGCTCTGGAAGGAGAGCGGCTATGCGGTTATCTCGGTTTCGGCTGCCCCAGCGGGATGGAGAGCAACAGGCATGTATGCGAGATCAACATTGCCGTGCACCCCGAATTTCAGCGCAGGGGAATCGGACGGCTGCTGATCGAAGCGATCAAGCAGCATGCAGGGAATAACGGCATCCGCAAACTGCGCCTGCGCGTCTTATCCTGCAACACACCGGCGCTCGCCTTTTACCGCCAATGCGGCTTCCGGGAAGAGGGACGCTTGAAGGAAGAGTTCTATCTCGGCGGCAGGTATGTCGATGAAATATTTATGAGCAACATGCTCAGACCATAGTGTTATGAGGTTTTTGAATTCAAAGGGGGGTGTTCAGCAGCCAGAAATGGCTGCTAGGGACACCTATTTGAGTTGGATAGACACTTAACAATCCTCTTATGGAGCGCGCGGTCAGTTTGAGCCGGCTGCCGCTCCAGTGTATTTAGTGCAGCCAAATCGCTCAGGGAGGGCTCGAACGTCCATTCTGATGTATTTTGTACATCCGAAATATCGAAAATATCGAAATCCAGGCCTGTTCTGCCTTTCCTGATGCACCAAATGCAGCCAAATCGATAAAAGGCCGGGTTTGCCTGCGTTCCGATGCACAAAATGCAGTCAAACCAAAGACTTATCTATCTACTAGCTCACTACCAGGCAATCAACGTGCAATCAATCAACAATCAACCAACATCAACCAACAACCAACCAGCAATCATCCGGCCTGCTGCACCCGGCTATTATTCGGCTCTCATGGTTACCCACAGCAGACGGCGGTATGAATTGCGGCAACGCACGGTGACTCACTAAGGCCTGCGTTATTGATAACAGGCTAGGCAACTCCTGCCACGTGAAGCGTGTTATGCTTTAGCCGTTCAGTGGAGGATTTGAGCCGGAAAGTGTGTTTGGGCAACGGAAGAACAACCGGGGACTTCGCAGTTTTTTGCTTCGAGGGATGGGGAAAATAACGCTCGGGGTCGGATGGCTTCGCTTGCCCATCCTCTGTTAAAGCAAGCCGTAAATGACCACAAACGAAAGAGCAGCGATTCTACGGGAGAATCGCTGCGCTGCTGTTGTTTTACGGTTTTGAAATGAAAAGGACTGTCTCATTCGTAGCATAATCCATTTAGGGTACAGCCGGGTTATAGACGGTTCAATTCAGCAGCTGCCACTCGCTGCGCAGCAGACCATATACGGCATGATTTACATACCCGGAGGGAAGCTTCTCGGCCTGGCGGATCACTCCTTCAAGGACGAAACCCAGCCGTTCGGGAATCGCCCGGCTGGAGAGGTTGCCGGTTGCGGACCGGATTTCCACGCGGTTCAGCTCCATTTCCAGCAGCGCGTAGTCGACGAAGACCCGGCAGGCGCTGGTCATGTAGCCTTTGCCTTCATACCCCTCGCCGAGCCAGTAGCCGATACCGACAGCACGGCTGCGCCAATCTATTTCATGGTATCCGATAATGCCGGCAAACTCGTCGCGAACCCACAGTCCGGCGGTAAATCCGCCATTGTCACTGCCCTGCTTGATGGCATTTGTGATAAAGCTGGCGATGTGGGCCTGTTCTGTAACGCCATCCACCCAGGGCAGCCATTGCCGGAGCCGTTCCCGTGAACGTTCTACCAGTGCGAACATGCTCTTCGCATGCTCGGGCATCAGCGGCTTGAGTATAAGTTCTTCATCAATGACATAGGTAAACAAGCGGCTGCCTCCTTAGGGTTATTTGCGTTTTTTCCATTCCAGTGCGTACATGTCATCCTCAAGCGATTGCAGGCGTTGTCCAACCAAAGTACGGCAATCGGCCAGCGCAGCATTATAGACTGCAGGCCCAAGCTCCTGCAGGAAAAATTCCAGCAGGTTGTCCGCAGCCAGATGGCCGATGGTCTCCCCGCGTTCATCCTCGAAATAACCGCGGATGTTCTCTACCATCATGTCCCGCTGCTCTTTGGGCAGTTTAACGACTTTCATATGAGTCCCCCTTGTGCCTAAATAAAGGTAAAATCTGTTGTAATCCTCATGCTACCTTATCCCCGGGAGAGAAGTCAAAGAATCTGCCCCCGGTTCGGAGCCGCCGGGTTTTACGCAGCGCAGATCCGGGAGCTGTGCCCGCTTTTATTGAACAATGCACGTTTAACGGGTATATTAATAGGAAACATGTTTATACAAGAAGTAGCATAATCAATATAGGATGAAAGGTTGATAGCTGTGGAGAACCGTGGTACCCCCTCCAATTTTATTAAGAATGTTATTACCGAAGATCTCCGCTCGGGGAAAGTTAAGGAAGTGATTACCCGCTTTCCGCCTGAGCCGAACGGTTATTTACATATCGGACATGCCAAGGCGATCTGGATTAACTTTACACTGGCTGATGAATTCGGCGGCAAGACCCATTTGAGATTCGATGACACCAATCCGGCAAAAGAGGATCTGGAATATGTGAACTCCATTCAGGAAGATGTGAAATGGCTGGGCTTCGAGTGGGAAGAGCTGCGTTTCGCTTCCGATTATTTTGAAGAGATGTATACACGTGCCGAGCTGCTCATCACCAAAGGCAAAGCTTATGTCGACGATCTCAGCGCGGATGAAATTCGCCAGCTGCGGGGAACGCTGACACAGCCGGGT
The DNA here is from genome assembly GCF_014644435.1 of Paenibacillus albidus. Classification (GTDB taxonomy): domain Bacteria; phylum Bacillota; class Bacilli; order Paenibacillales; family Paenibacillaceae; genus Paenibacillus_AQ; species Paenibacillus_AQ albidus. Next base: position 29,212 of record NZ_BMKR01000014.1, read on the forward strand.
CAGAACAGCCCCTACCGTGAGCGCAGTGCCGAAGAGAATCTGGATTTGTTCCGCAGAATGCGGGCAGGCGAATTCAAGGACGGCGAGAAGGTGCTGCGCGCCAAGATCGACATGGCCTCACCGAATATCAACCTGCGCGACCCGGTAATTTATCGAATCTCTCATTCACATCACCATAATACGGGCGACAAGTGGTGTATCTACCCGATGTATACGTACGCGCATCCGCTCGAGGATGCCATCGAAAGTGTCACTCACTCCCTGTGTTCGCTGGAATTTGAAGATCAACGGCCGTTCTATGACTGGGTCGTGGCCGAATGCGAGATGCCGGCCGTGCCGCATCAATATGAATTCGGGCGCCTGAATCTGGCCCAGACGATGACCAGCAAGCGTAAGCTCAAGCTGCTCGTAGACGAAGGTCATGTGGATGGCTGGGATGATCCGCGGATGCCGACCTTATCGGGCCTGCGCCGCCGCGGCTATACTCCGGAAGCCATCCGCAGCTTTGTCTATGAAGCGGGAATCTCCAAAAGCCAGGGTCTGGTGGATCTGCAGATGCTGGAGCATTTCATCCGTGAGGACCTGAAGCTGACTGTACCGCGCACCATGGCTGTACTTCGCCCGCTTAAGGTGGTCATTACGAATTATCCGGAAGGGGAGACGGAATGGCTGGAAGCGGAGAACAATACGGAGAACGAAGCCATGGGCACTCGTCAGATACCGTTCTCCCGTGAGATTTATATTGAGCGCGATGATTTCATGGAGAATCCGCCGAACAAATACTTCCGTCTATTCCCGGGCAATGAAGTGCGTCTGAAGCATGCTTATTTCATCAAATGCAACGAGGTTATCAAAGACGGGAACGGCGAGGTTATAGAGCTGCACTGTACGTACGATGTCGAAACCAAAAGCGGAAGCGGCTTCACCGGCCGCAAGGTGAAAGGTACGCTGCACTGGGTGGAAGCGAGCCAGGCGGTACCGGCCGAATTCCGCCTGTACGAGCCGCTTATCTCAGCAGAGGAGCCTGATGCGGATACAGAAGTCGATGGGCTGGAAGCTTCCGCCGAGAAGCCGGAGCCAAGCTTCCTCGATCAGCTTAATCCGAAGTCTATTGAGATTCTGCAAGGTTTCGTAGAGCCGGCTCTGAAGGATAGTGTGCCGCAGGATAAATTCCAGTTCTTCCGGCATGGCTACTTCAATGTCGACAGTAAGTATTCGGCTCCGGGCCGGCCGGTCTTCAATCTTGTAGTTTCACTGAAAAGCTCGTTCCAGCCGCCCAAACAAGGCTAAATAGCTTGATTGATGTTAGCTGCAAAGACGGCTGTTCCTCTACTGTGAGATGAACGGCAGCCAAATAGAACCTATAAAACAGGCTTGGCCTCCCGTCCGGGAAGCCAAGCCTGTTTGGGTCTATACTAGTAGATTTCGATCTCTTGCTCTTCTTCGCCAACCTCTTCCGGTGGCTGGTAGCCTCCGCGGGTGACGAAAAGCCACATGCAGCCGAAGCCAATAGTAGCAATCAGCGTGAAGAAAACACCGACCTGGTACATACTCTGTGCACCGAGGTTCTGGAACAGCCAGCCGCCGAGAACGCCGCCGAGAATGCCCGACAACCCGCTCCAGGTTAAGGTATACAGGGCTTGCCCCGAAGAGCGGAAGGGACGTGGCACAAGCAGCATGGTAAGCTGGGTGCCGACATAGAAGAACCCGCCGAATGTGATGCAGTGCAGGATTTGAATCAGCACTACCTGGAGCGGTGTGGTCGCTCCGGCCATCAGCCACCAGCGCAGAAGGAACAAGGCGCTGACCAGTGCGAGCCAACCGATGAGCACCGAAACCTTTCGCTTCAGGAACCGGGAGCACAGGATGAATACGCCAACCTCCAGAATGGAGGAAAGGAATACGGCCCAGCCGATCATTCCCGTGGAGCCGCCCAGATCTGTTATATATAAGGACATAAAGGTATTATTCATAGTATTGGGAATCGACACCAGAATACCGAACAGAATGAAGCACAGGAAAAACGGATTATAAAAGACCTTGCTGAAGCTCTTGAACGACAGCGGAGCCATTCCGATGGAATGGTCAAGCTTCGGCAGCATCACCAGCGCGATCATCGAAGCACACAACAAAACGGCAAACAGATAAGACAGGATGGAGATATCGCTCCAGTCCAGCAAAAGTCCGGCCGCAATGGCCGTGATGGCCCAGCCCAGCGACCCCCAGAGGCGGAAGGATTGGAACCGGTGGTTCGTACCCTCAATATAGCTTAGAATCATCGTATTGCTCTGGGCGAAGAGCGGGCCCTGAAAGAAATAGAACAAGACGATGGAGATATAGATCGTTTCATATGTATTGGCCTGAAAAATAAACTGCGACAGACCCAGGGTTCCAGCCAGCATCACAAGAACTATGCGTCTTATATTCTGGTAACGGTCCGTCCAGATTCCCCAGAACGGATTTGCGAAGATGGAGACCAGGGCGCCCAGAGACATTACAGTGCCGATCTCCAGCTTGTTCATTCCCACATCCTGAAGGTATAGTTGAAAATAACTGGTGAAAAGGACGATGGTTCCGTATACAAAAAAATTGAACCATTTCAGAGACGTGAAAGAAAGTGGCTTGTTAAGGTTCTCCCGCAAATTGGGCACTCCTTTCCCGCTGATTGCCTTGCATTTGCCTTTTTTTAAGGCACCTCTATCACTGTAACACGTGTTGAAAAGGGATACAAACCAACTTTTGATGATATTCCCAAATGTCTGTAAAAGAGGAGACTAAAGATGAAAATTACCGGCATAATTTTAGCTGGAGGGCATTCCCGCCGCATGGGAGCCGATAAAGCCCTGCTGGAGCTTGGAGGCGTTCCGCTGATTTCACACTTGGCAGCCCGGCTGTCGATCGTGGCCAATTCCGTGTGTATTGCCTGCGGCGCAGAGGAAAGGGAGGCTTACCGTTTTCTTAGATTGCCCCTGATTCCAGACCGCTATCCGGGCCAGGGACCGCTTGCGGGCCTGCACGCCGCTCTTTGGAGGTCAAATACAGAATGGAATGTGGCAGCAGCCTGCGATCTTCCTTTTGCCTCCAGGGAGATCATGCAATATATGATTGGAATAGCTGCTGCGGCTTCTTATATTGATGCAGTTGTACCTGTAAATGCCGCGGGAAAGGTTCAGCCGCTACTGGCTGTGTACCACTCGCGGCTTCTGCCCAGCCTTGAAGATGCATTGGAGCGGAAACGTCCGCGGGTCATGGAGTGGCTGGACGCCCGGAAGGTTCATTATATTCATGAGCATGAGTTTCCTGGCAGCCCGCAGGCACGTGCGGCTGCGCTGCTGAATATGAATACGCCCGAAGATTATCAGGCCGCCATAAAGCTGGCTTCATCTTTTCCCAAAGGGTAGACAGGAATGCCCGGCGGCTCGTTTAACTTCAGTTTACAAAAGGAAGTTATGGTTGGAATACGGCGGGCAGAAGAGACCTTCTTCTGTCATCTATCCGAAAGAAAAGGGGAATCTTCATGAACAGCAACACATCTTCACAGCAGCGGGGTATGACGTTTAAGCCCTTCTTGAAGTTATTGAAAGAAACGAAACCGTCTTACGGGCTGCTTGCTTTGGCTATAGGCCTCGGTATAATTTCGACTTTGGTTAGTCTGGTCATTCCCATGTTCACCAAAAGTCTAGTGGACGGCTTCTCGCTTGCCTCTGTCAGCAAGCTGCAAATTGCTGCGATTGCGGGTGCTTTTATTGCCCAGACTATCGCTGGCGGCATTTCCATCTACCTGCTCAATTTTCTTGGACAAAAAATGGTAGCCGGGCTGCGGGACCGGCTGTGGCGCAAATTCCTTGTGCTGCCGGTATCCTATTACAATGATAACCGTACCGGGGAAAGCGTGAGCCGTATGACCAACGATACGGGGATTATCAAGACGCTGATCTCCGAGCATCTGGCCAATCTGTTTACGGGCATCATCTCGATTGTTGGTTCAGTTGCCGTGCTGCTGTATCTGAACTGGAAGATGACTCTGGTTCTCTTCGCCGTAATTCCTTTATCCGCGCTGATTCTGGTGCCGCTTGGCCGCAAAATGTACAACATCTCCAAGGGGATGCAGGATGAGACGGCCTCCTTTACCGCTACCCTCAGCGGTGTGCTGTCGGAGATCCGGCTGGTGAAAGCCTCGGGTGCGGAGAAGAGGGAATATGAGGCCGGCAGAACCGGAATCATGAATTTGCTGTCCTTCGGCATCCGCGAGGGGAAGATCAATGCGATGATTAGCCCGCTGGTTTCGTTTGTATTCATGATGCTGCTTGTCGTGATCATCGGATATGGCGGGATGCAGGTGTCGGCCGGAGTGCTGAGTGCAGGGGAACTGGTTGCTTTTATTCTGTATCTCATACAGATCATCATGCCGCTTACGCAGCTGACCACCTTTTTCACCCAAATTCAGAAAGCAACGGGAGCTTCGGAGCGTATTATTGAAACGCTGGCTGCTGAGGAAGAGATTTATGAAGGAGCGTCTGAAGCAAACGGTACAGAAGGACCGATTATTGTAGAGGATCTAAGCTTTGGTTATAAAAATGCCGAAAAGGTGCTCAGCGGTGTGAGCTTTCAGATGCTGCCTGGCGAGGTGACCGCTATTGTCGGTCCCAGCGGCGGCGGGAAAACAACGTTATTCGCTCTGCTTGAACGGTTCTATGAGCCGCAAAACGGCCAGATTCTGCTCGGTGACCAGCCTGTGAGGAATTTCTCCCTGCGTTCCTGGCGCAATCTGATCGGCTACGTGTCCCAGGAAAGCCCGCTGCTGGCGGGGACCATCGCCGAGAACCTCAGCTATGGCCTGGAGCGTGAAGTCAGCGAGCAGGAAATGCGCCAGGCTGCCGCCATGGCTTATGCGGACGGATTTATTGACGAGCTGCCGGAAGGCTACCAGACGGATGTCGGGGAGCGGGGGGTTAAGCTGTCCGGCGGACAGCGGCAGCGGATCGCGATTGCCCGGGCACTGCTGCGGAATCCGAAGATTCTAATGCTTGATGAGGCAACCTCCAGTTTGGACAGCCAGTCGGAGGCCGTGGTTCAGAAGGCCCTCGGCAATCTGATGCAGGGACGGACTACCATTGTGATTGCTCACCGCCTGGCGACAGTAGTGAAGGCGAATCAGATTATTTTTATGGAAAAGGGCCAGATTACCGGCAGAGGAACCCATGAGGAATTGCTGCAGGATCATGAATTATACCGGGAATTCGCTACCCAGCAGCTGCAAATGAACCTACCGGAGCTTACCGGTGAAATAGAGGAGGCAGAGCCGGACTATGACAAAGATTCTGGTAGTGGACGACGACCCACACATTCGCGAATTGGTGGAAGTGTTTCTGAGAGCTGAAGGAATGGAGGTATCCGGGGCCTCCGATGGAGTGGAGGCACTGCATTTTCTGGAAAGCTCATCTGTGGATATGGTGATTCTGGACGTGATGATGCCGAATATGGACGGCTGGGAGCTGTGCCGTGAGCTGCGGAAGGCCTACGATTTCCCGATCCTCATGTTAACCGCCAAAGGGGACACCTCGCAGATTATCAAAGGATTTGATCTGGGGACGGACGATTATCTGGTGAAGCCTTTTGAACCGCTGGTGCTGATTGCCAGAGTAAGGGCGCTGCTGAAAAGGTACCAGATTTCGGCAGCCCAAAGTGTCAGCATCGGCCGCCTCCGGATGAACCGCAAGACGTATGAGGCGTTCACGGAAGAGGGCGAAATCACCCTGCCGCTTAAGGAATACGAGCTGCTGTTCAAACTGGCCAGCTACCCGAGGCAAACGTTGACCAGGGAACGGCTGATTGAAGAGATCTGGGGTTATGACTTTGAAGGCAATGAACGTACGCTGGATGTCCATATCAACCGCTTGCGTGAACGGTTTCCCCACGAAAAATACGACTTTGCCATCAAGACGATCCGCGGACTCGGCTACCGGCTGGAGCTTGAGGGATGAAGCTGCTTAGGAAAATAATAAAGGGTATTTTGATCTATTTGGCTTTTTTCGGCGCTGTAGCCCTCAGCTGGAGTACATCGTTTGTACTCATGAACTGGATATACGGCAAATATGGCCGCCCATCCTCTGAGTATATTGCTCAGTTAAGCAGCGTTATAGTAGGCGTTGTGATTTTGCTGCTGCTGCTTTGGGTCTTATCCAAAATTTTTCGTGGCTGGGAACGGGTATTCTACCAATCCATCATTGAGGGGATCAAGCGGATTGCCACCGGCGATTTCAATGTGGTCCTGGACAGAAACAAGGATTATGGCGAATACGGCGAAATTGTGGAGAGCATTAATGAGATGGCTAGCGAGCTCAGCCGGATGGAGACGATGCGCCAGGATTTCATTTCCAATGTATCGCATGAGATTCAGTCTCCTCTAACCTCTATCCGCGGGTTCGCCCGTGCACTTCAGGACGAGTCGCTTAACCTCGGAAGCAGACGGCATTACCTGGACATTATTGAGGCTGAAAGTACCCGCTTGTCAGGGCTCAGCGATAATCTGCTCAAGCTGTCAGCGCTGGAATCGGGCAGCTTTCCCTTTGAGCTGCGTCCTTTTCGGCTCGATAAGCAGCTGCGGGAGATCATTCTGGTCTCCGAGCCGCAGTGGCTGGACAAGGGGATCGAGGTTGAGGCTGAACTGGAGGAGGTTGAGCTTACGGCCGTTTCGGATCTGCTCATCCAGGTCTGGACCAATCTGCTGCACAACAGCATTAAATTTACCCCGCAGGGAGGGAATATCCAGATTCAGCTCCGGTCTGTGGACCGGGGAGTCGAGGTTGAGATCAAGGACAGCGGCATAGGGATAGCGGCAGAGGATTTGCCCCGCATCTTCGAACGTTTCTATAAGGCTGATAAAGCCCGAAGCGCCAGCCGCGGAGGCAGCGGGCTGGGGCTGTCACTGGTTAAGAAGATCGTGGAGATTCATCATGGAACCGTAACGGCTGCAAGCAGCCCCGGCGGAGGATCGGTGTTCATTGTGAAGCTGCCGCTTGGCACTACGTAGCTATATATTGCTTCAGCTGCCCAAGTGGCGGCTTTTTTGTCGCTTTGGAAATGATGCAATGCCAAAAAATGTGGATATCTTGGAAGCTTCAGATGATATAGCGGTGCAGGAGGGTTGGGCTCCATCAGCGGCGTGAAGAGGACAGAGGAGACTCTATTTTGCGAAAAAGTCTGCTTTTCTGGCGAATTCGGACTCAGGAGCCGTTATATCGTTCGTTTGAGCCTAGAATGAGGGAGATGGGACAATTAGCGGAATCCCTGTCCGTTTGTTCTGCTGAATAGACGAAACCTCCCCAATAACGGATTTCCTGTCCGCATCAGCCGCAGATCGTGAAGGGACCTCATCGTGTCCGCAGAGGGACCCACGCACAATCGCACAGTCAACCATTGTCTTAACCACACTATATAGGCTTTAGAGTTGTGCACGTTGCACAACAATGTGAGTTCTATGCAAGCCAAATGACGATAATCTTGCCTATTGTACAATAATCCGGGCCTAGTTAAGCTACGAGTTGTTATTCACCCGCCAGGGGTGATTTTTTTGTTATGTTCTGTCGTAAATAGTTATTTGCCATAAGTGCTATTATGATTTGAATGAACGGATCAGCTGGGCCAGCCTTGGGAGACCGGCTGCCAGTTCCTCCGGCGTAGCGAAGGCATAAGAGAGCCGCAAATGTCTGTTGTCGCTGCGGTCGTACAAATCTCCGGTGTTGAGCAGCAGCCCGGCCTTATGCGCTGTACGGAACAAGGTCCGCAGCGGCAGCGGCTTGTGCAGCGACAGCCAGATATAAAAGCCGCCTGCCGGTCTGTTCCACGAGGCGAGGCCGGTAAAATGCTGCTGGAGTATCGCCAGCATCGTATCGCGCCGCTCACGGAGCATCCGGCGCAGGAAGCCGTTATGCTCTTCATGGTAGCCGCCCTCCAGCCACCGGGCGGCAACAAGCTGCGACAGGGAGCTTGCGCCATAGTCGCTCTGCATCTTAATGTCGGCCAGCCGCCGTACTACCGGCTCGGGGCCGACCACCCAGCCAATGCGCAAGCCCGGGCTGGCCGCTTTGGACAACGTGCCGAGATGCAGCACCCGGCCCGTATGGTCGAGCGCCTTCAGCGGCGGCGGGGGAGGGGAATCCAGCCACAGCTCCTGATAGGCGCCGTCCTCAAGGACGGGCAGCTGCAGCGCTTCGGTGACGGCCATTAAGGCTTCGCGCCGTTCCCTATCCATCAGAATGCCAGTCGGATTATGGAAGGACGGGATGCTGTAGAGCATGGCTGCCTGGGAGCGCCGGGTTTCCCGGGCAATGCTGCCGGTGAGCAGGCCCCGCTCATCCATCGGCAGACCGCCCAGCTTCACCCCGGCCGATTGAAAGGCGTGGATGGAGTAGAGGTAGGACGGCCTCTCCAGCAGGATCGCCCCGCCGCGCGGCAGCAGTCCAAGGGCAACCAGCTGCAAACCTTGCAGCGCACCGGAGGTAATCAGAATCGAGGATGGCGGAGCCGCTATTCCCAGCTTGGCCAGGTGGGCGCTGACGGCTGCCCGCAGCCGGGGGCTGCCGAGCGGCTCTTCGTAGGCCAGGTTTAGCGGCTTCTGCGCAAGCTCGGCCAGAATCGCCTGCATCGCTGCACCGGGCAGCAGTTCCGGGGCAGGCTCTCCTGTACCGAGACGGATCAGACCCGGCTCGTATTCGAGCCGGTTGATCGCCTGTACTGCAGGCAGATTCGGGTAATGTGTCCCTTCCTCGACATAATCATTCCAGTTGCCGGCTCTGCCCGGAGCGGGGTTGGTTGAGTCTGGCGAGATCACGACTTTTGTTCCGCCGCCCCGATTCCCTTCAATCAGGCCAAGTGCGGTCAGTTGTCCCAGTGCGGTGACAAGGGTACTCCGGTTCACCTTCAGCTGGCGGCACAATTCGCGCTGCGGGGGCAGCCGCATGCCGGCAGGCCAAACGCCGCTGCGGATGAAGCCGGTTAGATAGTCAGCAATTTGCTTATAGAGCGGTAGCGGCGAGTCTTGCACCGGAGTCCATTCCCTGCCGGAGGCTGGTGGTCCTGAGGACAATTCTGGGTTTACAACGCCGGTGGTTTTCGTATGGGGCTTCAAGTGGAATGCTCCTTTTTGCCTTGAGTATATCATGGTTTGGCGGGTGTAAAAGGTTTGGTTGGGTGCCATGCGCATATTTGGATGGTTACGAATGTGGCGGCACTGGGTATGATCGGTATTGCTACAGGGGCTCGAGACTAGGCCGTCCGCTGCGCAGAAGATTATCCAGGAGGTACGTTGATGATAGAAGCAGTTATACATGGAGTAATATTAGCTTTCGGACTTATTTTGCCGCTGGGGGTACAGAATATATTCGTCTTTAATCAAGGAGTGCTGCATCCGCGGCTCCGCAGTGCGCTTCCTGTTGTGCTGACGGCAGCTTTATGCGATACCTTGCTGATTGGGGCAGCCGTCGGAGGTGTATCGCTGATCGTTCTTTCTGTGGCTTGGATAACACCGGTAGTTTACGGAGCAGGAATTTTGTTCCTAACCTATATGGGCTGGAAAATATGGCAGGCTACTCCCGCCATGAATGAACAGAAGATACGTTCCATCAAGGGGCAGGTAGGATATGCACTTTCGGTATCGCTGTTGAATCCGCATGCGCTGCTCGATACGGTGGGGGTAATCGGGACAGGCTCCCTGCAGTACAGCGGAGGGACACGTCTTGCTTTCACCGTGGCTACTATTACAGTTTCCTGGATCTGGTTCCTTGGTCTGGCTGCAGCCGGGCATCTGTTCAGACAAGCGGATGCGTCCGGAAAGGCAGTCAGGCTGTTGAATATAATCTCCGCGTTATTAATCTGGGGGATTGCGGGGTATATGGTGCTGCAGCTCTGGCGGATACTGTGATGTGGGCAAGACAACGGCTGCTCTAAAGCAGGCATTTTCGGAGAGGTCAGGATTAGTTTGACAGTTCAGCGACAATTGCAGGGAATGGTCATAGAATGCTCACGGAAAGCGCTTTAAAAAACCGATATAATTTAAATATAAAGAGTAATCCAAGTAGAGGAGGATTTGCACAATGACCTTACAGACTGTTTCGTCACTTGTCGTTCCGGAAACCTTTAGCCGTTGGCTGGACAGCCGAGGATTAATATACCAGCTTTTGATAGACTTCTTCGGAAGAAAGCCGTCGCTCTCCCTCGTTGCCCAATGGAGCCGCAACCGCCAGATGAGTATAGCGGCTGAAATGACTGAGGGCGGACGCGAGTTGAAACGATATTTATGCAGCCAGGAGCCGGGTGAGTTGCCCAAGGTATGCGAGAAAGAGAATCTGGAATATAAGCGCTTGATGAACGAAGGGGCTGTTGGCTCTTTCGTCCCTCGTGAGGCCGCCCAGCTCGGCCGATCCGAGGAGTTCTGCAATGTGCTCTCGGATGTATATGCCTCAGCGGGTATCGTATTCAAGAAGTGCAGCGGCGAAGCCGATGATCATATTGCAATTGAGTTGGAATTTATGGCTGTGCTCCATGAACGTATGCTCTTCAACAGTTTCTCTGTACGAAGTGCGATGGAACTGCTGGAGATCCAGGAGACTTTCCTGGAGGAGCATTTGCTGAGATGGACACCGCAGTTCTGCGACAGGCTGAATGCAGCAACTGACAGCAAGCTATATCTGGGACTTAGCCATATGCTGGAGGAATTTCTTCCACAAGATCTGCAAATGCTGCGTGCTTGGAAGTCTTCACTGGAGAACAGTGCTGCTGCAATGGCTTGAGTACCATAATTAGCGTCGAAACATTGCATAAGGACAAAGACGCCTGTCCCGTAGCCGGGGAGGCGTCTTTATTCTGTCCTTTTTGCAGAAAAAGCCAGAGGGATGTCCCCTGCAGCCCTTTTATGGCTTTGGGGACATCCCTCTGTTCAGTTGTTGTTATTCATATACCTTTTTGCTGCGGAATTTCATCAGGAATTCGTACACCACCGGCACGATGACCAGGGTCAGCAGTGTGGAACTGACCAGGCCGCCGATAACCGTAACGCCAAGTCCCTTGGAGATGATACCGGCGCTGCTCTCCAGGCCCGTAACCAATGGCAGCAGCGCGCCTATGGTTGCGAGTGCGGTCATCAGAATCGGACGCAGACGGGTTCCGCCTGCTTCAATCAGCGCTTCACGGGTGGAGAGTCCTTCCTTCTCCTTGTGAATAACGCGGTCAATCAAGACAATCGCATTGGTGACGACGATACCAATCAGCATCAGAGCACCCATCAACGCGGAGACGTTAAGTGTTTCCCCTGACAGCAGCAGCGCTACCAGTGCACCGATGACGGTGAAAGGCAGGGAAAACAGGATGGCAAACGGAGCCAGTCCGCCGCCGAAGGTAACTACGAGCACAAAGTATACGATGGCGATCGCTGCCGCCATGGCAATACCCAGTTGGCCGAAGGTTTCATTGATCTGCTCGGTCACGCCGCCGAAGGTCACGCTTACTCCGTCCGGTAAGTCCAATGCATCGATTTTGTCCTTCACATGGTTTGAAGCGCTGTTGACATCGCTGGCAATAATTTCGGCGGTGACATCCACCTTCATTTTACCGTCCATACGGGTAATGGAATCCGGTGAAGAACCTTTCTCAATGGAAGCCACATCACCGATAGGGACTTCAAGGCCAAGCGGCGAGGCCACTGTAGCCTGTTCCATTTCCTGGATACTCTTGTAGGTATCCTTGTCGGTCTCGATATAGACATTATAGTTCTTGCCGTCCAGCTCAACTTCTGTGAGGACAGGGCGCGTTCCAGCCGGAGCCAGCTTCATGGCGATCTGTCCCGCAGTCAGTCCAAGAGAGCTGAGCTTGTCCTGATCGGCTACTAGGGTATATTGATCGTAAGCTTCGGAGAGGCTGGTCTCGCCGTCCTTGAAGTTTGCGGTATCAGCCTTCACAATATCCGCGATTTCGTCGGCCACCGGTTTCAACTGCTCCAGGCTGTCACCGAAGATGTTCACGGTCAGGGTGCTGCCGCCAAGCCCGCCGCCGGCCATACCGGACAAATCACCCCATACTCCCTCGGGGACTTCCTTGGACAATCCTTCTATCAGCTTCTCCTTAACGGCTTCAAAATCTGGAGTGTCGCTGTCATAAGCGACATAGAAGAGTCCTGAGTTGCCGGAGCCGCCCATTCCGAAGGGACCGCTGCCGCCGATGGAATATTGCATTTTGTCCAGATGCTCCTGGGCCAGGATATATTTCTCGGCTTTCATACCGAGCGCTTTGACGTCTTCAAGCGTTTGCCCGGCTTTCGGCGAGAAAGTCAGGGTCGCATTTTTCTCTTCCTGTGAAGGGAGGAAGCTGACGCCGATCGGCTTGATCAGGAACAGGCTGCCCCCCAGCAGCAGAAGTGCCGCCACGAAGGTAATCAGCTTATGGGAAAGGCTCCATCTCAGAATTTTCTGATAACCGGCTGCCATTCGGTCAGGACGTTCACCATGGCTGTTCTTACCCTTCTTCTTGAGGCCGTTGCGGAAAAGAGTATGCGCCAGTGCGGGAACAAGGGTGATGGCCACCACCAGTGAAGCCAGCAGGGCAAATACCATTGTTAATGCAAAAGGCAGGAACAACTCGCCAACCATCCCGCTGACAAAAGCAAGGGGCAGGAATACGGCAATCGTTACGATGGTCGAGGACATAATCGGCACGAACATCTCGCGGGTAGCCGCACTGATCAATTCCCTCCCGCGTAATCTCTCGCTGGATAGCGACAGCCGCCGGTAGATATTCTCAATAACAACGATGGAGTCATCAACGACCCGGCCAATGGCGACGGTCATGGCGCCCAGCGTCATCATGTTCAGTGTAATATCCATCTGTCGCAGGCACAGAATCGCAATCAGCAGCGACAATGGAATCGAAATGATGGAAATAATAGTGGAGCGGATATTCCGCAGGAAGAGCAGAATGATCAGCACGGCGAACAAAGCACCAAAAGCGGCCTTGGACAACATGGTGTTCACGGAATCTTCGATCGGCTTGCCCTGATCCAGCAGCACGGTTAGATCGAGTCCCTTATACTGCTCTTTGAGCTCCTCCGTCTTGTCTTTCACGAGGTTCACAACTTCGACGGTATTGGCATCATTGGCCTTGACGATCTGAATCCCGATGGATTCCTTGCCGTTGGTGCGGGAGATTGACTCGGAATTGCCGACTACCTCAATAGCAGCCAGCTCGCTCAGCTTCACTGTCGGCAGACCGGCACCCGAAGGGAGGGCTCCCGCCGCTTGACCGGCTCCGGCAGCCCCTGGCGAAGTTCCGCCGCCTGCGGTCGGTGCTGTTCCGCCGGGGCTCATGTTAGCGCCGGCTGCACCTGGAGTTATTGGAACACTCAGGTTCTTAAGATCTTCCACTGTGGTAATGTTTCCGTCTACGACCACTGCTTTTTGGGATTTTTCAAGCTCAAACAATCCAAGCGGAACGCGGAGCGAGGAGCCTTGAACCATACCCTTTACAGTTTCTTCGCTCAGCCCGTATTGACTAAGCTTGGCCTGATCGAACTTCAGTGTCACTTCCTTGACATATTGACCGGCAATCTGAACGGATGCCACACCGTCCAGGTCTTCCAGCTCGGGACGGATATCGTTCTCCGCAATCCGGGTCAGTTCTTCAAGATTCTTGGAGCTGTCGCTTGCAAGGCTCAGTGATACGACTGGCAGGGAGCTGAGACTGAAACGGGATATACTCGGCTTTTGCGCAGCTTCGGGCAGAGCCACTTCATTCAATGCTTCGCGGACAGCGGCCGTAGCATTATCCAGATTCGTACCGTAATCAAATTCAATTTGAATGCTGGAGGCATTCTCCAGTGAAGTGGAGGTCAGGGTCTTTACGCCATCCACATTGCGGAGCTTTTGCTCAAGCGGCTTGCTGACATCATTAACCACGCCTTCCGGTGCTGCACCAGGGTATATTGTGGTTATACTCAGGTAGGGGATACTGATATTAGGCAGTGTCTCTTGCTTCATTGTGAGTCCGCTGTAGAGACCGGCAAAGACTATAATGATGGTAAGCAGCCATATCGCGAACTTATTCCTGAGTGAGAAATTAATTAAACTTTTCATAAGTTACGTTTCTACTCCTCCCGGGCCTTGATCTCTCAAGACCGCTTGTTCTCTTTCTGTATTTACTTCTTAAGACAACGTGCAAGGATTGCTTCCAAAAGACATAATCAGCTTCTTCAGCTCCTGCAAATGTTTCTCCAGTGCGGAGTGACTCTCCAGATTCGACAGCATTCCTTGAATGATCGCTCTGCGCGGATGCGGGTCCAGCAGCTCACCATCCAGAATCGTCAGTGATTCAAGTGCATCTTCGAGCTGCTCGGGTTCCAGATTAGCTGCTGCACTGACGATCGTCCGCATCTCTTTTATGAGCTGGAGCGGATTTCTGCGGAGGTTTTCTTCATGCTCCTCCATCCAGCTTGCCAGTACCGCAGGAGAGATGAGCGGTTGTGATGACCCCGCCAGCAGACCAGACACCAGGATATCCATCAGATCCAGCAGATGGTCAGCCATTCGGGCGATGGACACAGGTGAATCCAACTGGAAAATCACACGTAGATAGGAGTGAATCATCCCATGCACGACGAGACTTAAATCGCCGGTATAGGGCAAAATTTCCGGCCCATATAGGGTTTCCAGCTTGGATTTAAACCAGCTTAGGAGAATTCCGTTGCTTTTGCACAGCCACTTGGGGATATCTGTCTGGCCTTTTCCGGCCAACTCCTGAATTTGCCGCTGCAAAAACTCCCGCAGCTCGTAGACGTGGTTGAGCAGAATTTCAGTCTGGTTGCGGAGTTTCTCCCGTGGAGAGCGGTTGCTTTCCTGCTCCTCGCGGATCAAGGGGTCGCGAATCATCCGGTAGCAGTAGATGAAGATGCTGTGTTCCAGTTCTTCTTTGGATTTGAAGGCCAGATACAAGCTGCCCTTGGAGATTCCGCAGAGCTCGGCGATGTCCTGCATGGAGGTTGAGGATGAGCCCTTCACCGCGAACAACTGCATCGCTGTCTTGATAATCTGTTCTCTTTTGTCTATGGTTCGGTCGGCCACAAGTAATGATAACCCCCTTTTTGACTTTCCGGTTCTCTAATTGACTATCCAGTCAGGCCGATTATATTATAAATTTTGTGCTATTACAAATTTACGGAACCAAGAGGTTACAATATTGTCGTAATTTCATTTTGCCTTGCATTCCAGTAGGAAGTCAGGGGTTCTTCATGTAATATATAATTGTGTCATTTTCGTGATAGTTTCATTTCAAGAAGGTAGGTAGCGTATGAGAAGAGGATTGCAGGCAATCATCATTATTGGGGCATTTATTGCTTTTTATTATTTTGGTTTTGGATTGTTCGGAAGTACAGGTACCACCATCATCAGTATTTTTTCGACCTTGACGGTCATTTCTATTGGTTTGGCCATTTCGATGGAGAACCGCAATCCCTCCACGACGATGTCCTGGATTCTGCTGCTGGCCTTGATCCCGATCGTGGGACTTATTTTCTATTTCCTGTTCGGACAGAATGTTTTCAAACGCCGCAAATACGATAAAAAGGCCCAACGTGATTTAATGGCTTACGAGCGGATTGAGAATGATGCACTGCGGATGCATCAGGATTGGTCGATCTTTGAACCGTCCCACCAGAAGCTGCTGGGCTTGTCGCAACGGCTCGCCCGCTCGCCGATCTCCTTTACCTCGGAGACACGGATTCTGACAAATGGCGAGGAGACATTTGGCACCCTGCTTATGGAGCTGCGTCAGGCCCAGCATCATATCCATATGGAGTATTACATCTTTCGGGCCGATCATATTGGAACCCGCATTCAGCAAATCCTGATTGAGAAGGCCCGGGCAGGTGTGAGGGTCCGTTTTATGTATGATGCAGTAGGCAGTATTCAATTATCCAAAGCGTTCCTGAAGGAAATGAGCGATGCGGGGATTCAGGTGGCGGCATACGGCAACTCCACCTCTTTCTTTTCCAGCCGGGTTAATTACCGGAATCACCGCAAGATTGTAGTTATAGATGGTGATGTCGGATTCATGGGCGGTCTGAACGTGGGCGATGAATATTTAAGCCGCAGCAAGACCTATGGTTTCTGGCGTGACACGCATATGCTGATCCGGGGCGAAGCGGTGCGGACGATGCAAATTATCTTTTTGCAGGACTGGATGCATACGACGGGCGAGAAAATTCTTGAGCAGGATTACCTTTCGCCGCAGCTGCGGTTTATGGCCGGAGACGGGGCGGTGCAGATCATTGCCAGCGGCCCGGATAACGAACGTCGTGCGCTGAAGAATATTTTCTTCTCCATGATTACCTCCGCCCAAAAATCGGTCTGGATCGCCAGTCCGTACTTCATCCCGGACGAGGATATTCTGACCGCGCTGCGTGTGGCTGCAATGTCGGGGCTGGATGTGCGTCTCCTGTTCCCCGCCAAGCCCGACAAGTGGATTCCCTTTCTGGCTTCCCATTCCTATTTCCCGGCGCTGCTGGAATCGGGTGTGAAGATTTACGAATATGAAAAAGGCTTCATCCACTCCAAACTGCTGATTACGGATGGTGAAATTGCCACGATCGGTACGGCGAATATGGATATGCGCAGCTTTCATCTTAATTTTGAGGTGAATGCCCTGCTGATCCAGACAGAAAGCGTCTCGCGCATCGTGGCCGATTTCGAGCGGGATTTATTATCCACCAGCCAGATCGAGCAGGAGACCTTTATGAATAAGCGGCTGCTGGAGCGGATGCTCGAATCGGCAGCCCGCCTGATGTCACCGCTGCTGTAGCTATAATCTGCTGCTAAGCATTACCCTAACCAAAAACCACCGGGAAGTCTGCAGGCAGACCTCCACGGTGGTTTTTGATTTGGTCAGCTTTAGAAGGTGGTGAAGCCGAGCGTTTTTTGCAGCTTGAACAGGATATATTTCATCCATGTTACATCACTCTGATAATCCTCTAGCGGCAGGCTGTATTCTGCGCCCTCGTTGTTCCACAGCCGCTTGAAGTAGCCCTCCATCTCCGTATAGAGCGGCTGGTCCTGCTTCACCGCGACCCATAGGTTATTCTCCAGGTTGTAGTCATCCAGATTGCGGGCCGTGAAATTGGTGGATCCGCCCAGAATAATCGAGTTACCCTCCGGTTTAGCGATAAACAACAGCTTGGGATGATATTGTTCCTTGGTAGTGTTATACCAGCGGATCTGAATGCTGCCCTGTGAACGGCGGTTCAAATCCATGGCAACCGGACGGTTCGGAATGCCGATCTTGTCACGGCCAAAGGCATTCTGGTTGGGATCCAGCAGCAGCCGGACCTGAACGCCGCGACCTGCGGCATCCAGCAGTGCGTCCAGAATACCATCATCGGCAAGATAGAACATGCCCATCCATAAAACGTCTCCCTGTTGAGCGTCATTGATGGCCTTCAGAGCATATTTATACACTTTACCTTCGGTTAAATAACGGACTTCCAGTGCTCCGCCGGCTTCACCGCCGCTTGTCCCGGTAAACTTAGGTTCCTTGCTCAGCAGTGGGCCTGCGCCCGATAGATCGGCTGCCGCCTGCTCTGTTTTAAGAATATCGCCGATGATGGGTCCCTTTACCTCCAGTGCGATATTGGAATGATAGGCACTTGCATCATGTACATTAGCCGAGGAGATCAGAGCGGTTTGCTCGCTGACAATGACCTTGCGGTGGTTAGCCTTCACATTCAGCAGCTTCAGATAGGAGCGTGCCGTTATATCCGGACCTTCACCCGCCATCAGGTTGGGAATCCAGCCGGTACCGGATTGTCCGAACCACTGGATAAAGGTACGCCACACGGCAGAATAAGCAGGAGTGGAATCACGCAGAGCATCGACATCCGTGAGGACCACCTTGATCCCCGCAGCCTTCATATCCTCCAGCAGCAGATTAGGAGCGGAATGATAATTGGTATTGACCTCATCGGTTATAAAAACAATGTCCATGCCCGGATTGGCGGTTTTGTGGGCAATCAGCTTGTCGGTAAGCATACGGCTGACAGCCGGAAACTGCTGGTCCGCATGAGTATAATCGTTGAACAGGAACAGATCGACAACCAGAAATTCTCGGGATTCCTCTATAATCTGCAGCATTCGCGGCAGAATCTCGCTCTCCTGTCTCCCCGTAGGGCTTCCGTCGGCATAGGTCAAGTCATGCCAGAAGTCAACCTGGTCCACCCGGTACACCGGGCTTTCGTAAGAAAGTCCCGGGGGCAGCGGTTTGTGGGTCTGATAGATCATCACGCCGATCAGCCAGAGGACCAGAAACAGGGTGATCCGCAGCGTCAAGGTACGGCGGTGTAAGGGAATTCTCTTTTTGCTGGGGGAGTGGATGGAAGGATGGCGGCTTGGGTTCATGGGAGTTCCTCCTGAAGTGTCACGGAGCTTTGTTCATTGTATAGCGGCGATGCTCCGGCATCTAAGAACCTATTACCGCCCGCAGGACAGAAGTGAAGCAGGTAAGAAAGTGAAAGCGGCCTCCAGTATTGAAGGAATATCCTCTTATTGTAAATTGATGCGCAGAGATGTGTTATAATGGTTCAAAATATAGAAGGAAAGCAACGGGAGGACACATCATGAATCATACGCCACAGGACGCGAACGGGAAGTCGCTGCTGCCCGCTTCCAGGACAGGGGAACGCAAGATCGAACATGTAAGATTGTGCCTGAACGAAGAGGTGGCGGGCAGCGGAATTACCACAGGTTTTGAACAGTACCGTTTCCGTCATAATGCGCTCCCGGAGCTTAATTTTGATGAACTTTCGCTGGAAACGGTATTTCTGGAACGCAAGCTGCGTACACCGCTGCTCATCAGCTCGATGACTGGCGGGAGCGCCACCACCGGGGCTATTAATGTCCGGCTGGCGGAAGCGGCGCAGCGCCGTGGCTGGGCCCTTGGAGTGGGCTCGGTGCGGGCTGCCGTGGAACGCTCGGAGCTGGCCGCTTCCTTTCATGTACGCGGTCAGGCACCGGACATTCCGGTGATCGCCAACATCGGTGCGGTTCAGCTGTCCTACGGTTTTGGGGCAGAGGAATGCCGCCGGGCTGTGGAGATTGCCGGGGCGGACTATCTGGTGCTCCATTTAAACGGTCTTCAGGAGGTCTTCCAGCCGGAAGGCAATACCGGTTTTGGTTCCTTGCTGGCGCAGATTGAACAGGTATGCCGGGCCCTTGAAGTCCCGGTCGGCGTGAAGGAAGTCGGCTGGGGCATTGATGGAGATACGGCGCTGTGCCTGTATAACGCCGGAGCGGCCTTTATTGATGTTGCCGGTGCCGGCGGAACTTCCTGGAGCCAGGTCGAGAAGTTCCGCAGCAAGGACCCGGTGAGGAGGGCGGCGGCCGAAGCCTTTGCGGACTGGGGCATCCCGACAGCGGAATGTATCGCCGAGGTGCGGGCCGTATCGCCACAGGGCGCTCTGATCGGCAGCGGCGGCCTGAAACATGGGGTGGACGCGGCCAAAGCGCTGGCCCTTGGTGCTGATCTGGCTGGCTTTGGCCGGAGCCTGCTGGGTCCGGCTGTCGACTCCGAAGAAGCGCTGGACGCTGCGCTGGCCCAGGTCGAACTGGAGCTGAAGACGGCCATGTTTGGCATTGGCGCTGCCAATCCTGCAGCGCTGCGTGGGAACCGCCGCCTGACCCGCAGGTAGATCAAGATCACAATAAGAAGCAGGAAGGGTTACCATGATGATTAAACTAGTCCATATGGACGAAGCCACGTTTCAATTTTTTTTAAGCCAGTCGACCAGTGATTACGCATCGGACAAGATCAATGCGGGGGCGTGGGACCCGGAGACTGCCATGAAGCAGTCCGCGGATGCCATGACCCAATCCTTGCCGGACGGGCTGCATACCGAGGGTGCTTATATTTATTCCGTAGTAGAGATCAGCAGCGGGACACAGGTCGGATACGTCTGGTTCAATGTTAAGGAAGGCCGCAGCGGCCGCGAGGCTTTTATCTATGACATTTATATTTTTGAGCCGTTTCAGGGCAAGGGGTACGGCAAGCAGGCTATGCTGGCGCTGGAGGAAGAGGCCCGTGCACTGAACATTATCAGGATTGGCCTGCATGTCTTCGGCCAGAACAAACGCGCTTTTGAGCTGTACCAGAAAGTAGGCTACTCGGTTACCGACATCACGATGTCGAAAGATCTGTAGACCAGGCGTACAGCTGGTTAGAGATTCATATTATAAGGTCAGCCAGAAACTTCTGGTTGGCCTTATTTGTTTACAAAGGCATTCAACCCGCATTTAATCAGCCATGCTCATCTCTAATTGGCTGTCTTCAGAACACTTACGGACCAGGTGGCTCTTATTTTCTATATAAGGTGTATTTAGCCGAGCTTACGGACCGTATCACTCTTATTGCCTCTCCATCAGGCATATATAGAGTGGATTTCGGTGAATAGGTACATCTGAGTCTGTAAGCATAGCCGAATCGTGTTTTTCTTGAAAATAAGCGCACTCCGGTCCGTTTTCGCAACTTTGACATGTTTGCTGCCACTTGGAGTTATCGTCATTCGCGTTAAGCTCTCAACTGACATGTAACACAACACCTGAGTCTAATACGCCTGTGTCTAATACAGCATCAGCCTTTAAAAGGTGGGAATAGATGGCGCATGCGAAAGTGTGCCCCCGGGAGGCACGGGCGGAGATCGCTAGAGTGCACTTTATACATCAGGATGGGCAAAAGTAGGCTCGTTTTAGGATTTCAGTGTATTTGGTGCAGCAGGAACTGCAGCATTAGCCGAAAAGTGCCTTACGGCTATCTTTTGAATGTACAAAATACATCATGATGGATGTTTGAGCCTCGATTTAACCATTCTGAGGTACTATATACATTAGAACAGCTCGAAGGTTGGTGACGAAGGCTGATCCATATCAAACAGACTTCAGACATCCTTAGCTTTGCCGAACCTGCCGCCGGAAGCGTCAACCCAGTTCCAGTCCTACTCCAAATGGGAGAATAATATAGTGCCTTTCCATCCCGTGGGCTTTAAGGGGAAAATCTTTCTGCTTGTGGACAGCCGTGTGTATTCCGCTGCCGAAGGGTTTGCAGTGTTTGCCAAAAATACAAATTTCGCCACACTCGTAGGCGCAAGAACCGGGGGAGACGGGATTGGCATCGATCCGCTGCTCCTGGCTTTACCCCATAGCGGATACGTGGCCAGCTTCTCCTTCTCCATGGGACTCGTCTCCGATGGAAGCTGCAACGAGGAAACGAAGACATTGCCTGATGTGGAGGTGGACCCGGATGCTTCCAGGCCTTTGCTGGATCAGCCCGCGGTCAGGAGGGTGCTGGAGCTTGCCGGAAAGTGATCCGGTGTTGCTGGACCCTATGTTCTAATATATAATGGTTTAGATCGTATAACTTAGGCGGATGATCAATTAACTGAACATAGGAGTTGTCATATAAATGGCTTTGAAAGCGGGTATTGTTGGGCTTCCCAACGTAGGGAAATCGACATTGTTTAATGCAATCACGCAAGCGGGGGCGGAATCGGCGAATTACCCTTTTTGCACAATTGACCCGAACGTTGGGGTTGTAGAAGTGCCGGACGAACGTCTGGATAAGTTGACGGAGCTGGTGCAGCCGAACAAAACGGTTCCAACCGCTTTTGAATTTGTCGATATTGCCGGTCTGGTGCGCGGCGCAAGCAAAGGAGAAGGACTTGGCAACAAGTTCCTGGCCCATATCCGCGAAGTGGATGCCATCGTTCATGTGGTACGCTGCTTCGAGGATGAGAATGTTACGCATGTTGACGGCAAGGTGAATCCGATCAGCGATATCGAGACCATTAATCTGGAGCTCATTCTGGCGGATCTGGAGAGCGTGGAGAAGCGGATTGAGCGTTCACGCAAAAACATCAAAGGCGGCGACAAGAAATACGCCCAGGAAGTGGAGCTGCTCGAGCGCATCAAGGAATCGCTTTATAATGACAAACCTGTGCGCAGCGTGGAATTATCCGACGAAGAGCGGATTATTATCCGTGACCTGCACCTGCTTACCCTGAAGCCTGTCCTTTACGCGGCAAATGTGAGCGAGGATGAGGTAGCCAGTGCAGAGGACAATCCTTATGTGCAGAAGGTGCGTGAATTTGCCGCTGCCGAGAATGCCGAAGTTGTGCCGATTAGCGCAAAGGTGGAAGCGGAGATTGCCGAGCTTGAAGGTGAAGATAAAGCCATGTTCCTGGAGGAGCTGGGTCTGGAAGAGTCCGGCTTGAACCGTCTGATCAAAGCGGCGTACAAGCTGCTTGGCCTGTATACGTATTTCACCGCTGGTGTGCAGGAAGTACGTGCATGGACCATCCGCCGGGGAACCAAAGCTCCTGGAGCTGCAGGTGTGATTCATACGGATTTTGAGCGTGGTTTTATCCGTGCCGAGGTAGTTGCCTATGCCGATCTGGTGGCGGCGGGTTCCATGAACGGTGCCAAAGAGCGCGGCCAGCTGCGTCTGGAAGGCAAGGAATATTTGGTGCAGGATGGAGACGTTATGCATTTCCGCTTTAATGTATAGATAAATATTGCACAAATAAGCATAGCCGGGCATCTCAGGAGTAGAATATCTACTGCTTGGATGTCCTTTTTGGATAGGGAATGATTTGCGGCCGGCACTGTAGCCAATTTGCCGGATCGGTGGTATAATATAAAGTCGTGTATCCAATTTTATTAATTCACGATGTCGGAGCTTTATTATTGCTTTTGAATATGAATCAGGAGAGGTGAATTCCCTTGTTGGACCGATTGCAATCCCTGGCGGGCCGCTATGAGAAACTCAGTGAACTGCTTTGTGACCCGGACGTTGCAAGCGACAGTAAGAAACTGAGGGACTATTCCAAAGAACAATCAGATCTGCAGCCTGCCTATGAGGCGTATGCTGAATATAAAAATGTTATGGAAGAGCTGGAAGCCGCCAAAATTATGCAAGGCGAAAAGCTTGATGATGAAATGAAAGAAATGGTCAAGATGGAGATCGAGGAGCTTTCTGCCCGGCAGGTTGAGCTTGAAGCGAAGATCCATGTGCTTCTGCTGCCGAAGGACCCGAATGACGACAAGAACGTCATCGTGGAAATCCGCGGCGCAGCCGGCGGAGATGAAGCGGCCTTGTTCGCCTCCGACTTGTACCGGATGTATACCCGGTATGCGGACGCCCAAGGCTGGCGCGTTGAGCTGATGGACGTCAACACCAATGACCTCGGCGGGTTTAAGGAAGTTATCTTCCTGATTAACGGCCGCGGCGCTTACAGCAAAATGAAATACGAAAGCGGCGCGCACCGCGTGCAGCGTATTCCAACGACCGAATCGGGCGGTCGTATTCATACCTCTACCTCTACTGTAGCGGTTATGCCTGAAGCGGAAGAATTTGAAATTGAAATTCACGACAGGGATATTCGTGTGGATACCTTCTGTTCCAGCGGTGCGGGCGGCCAGTCCGTTAATACGACCAAATCGGCTGTGCGCGTAACCCACGTGCCGACCGGTATTGTAGCCACTTGTCAGGACGGCAAGTCACAGAACTCCAATAAAGAGAAGGCGCTGCAGGTATTGCGTGCCCGGATCTCTGATTTGAAGCGCCAGGAAGAAGAAGCGAAGTACTCCGGCGAACGCAAGAGCAAGGTCGGCACCGGCGACCGCAGTGAACGGATCCGCACCTACAACTTCCCGCAGAGCCGGGTAACGGATCACCGGATCGGTTTGACTCTGCACCGTCTGGAGCAGGTCATGAACGGAGATATTACGGAAATTATCTCGGCACTCTCCATTGCCGAACAAGCGGAATTGATGGAAAAAGGAGAATAATGCTTTGAATGATGGCGCTTTTGTGATGTCGGAAGTGCAAAGCATCCGGGAAGCCTTTGCGGAGGCTTCTTCTTTTTTGAGTGCATGCGGGGTGAGTGAAGCGCAGCGCAGCGCGCAGCTCCTGCTGGAGCAGGTGCTGGGCTTGTCCGGCGCTGCGTATTATATGGCGCTGGCTGATCCTTTTCCCGCTGAAGCCAGAGCAATGTGGGAAGCGGGAGTCACCCGCCGGGGCACAGGCGAGCCGGTGCAATACATTATCGGGGAGCAGGAGTTCTACGGGCGGGCGTTTGAAGTGACGCCGGACGTGCTGATTCCTCGCCCGGAAACGGAGCTGCTCGTCGAGGCGGTTCTGCGCTACGGGGCGGAGCTGTGGCCAGGCGGTGTTGCCGGGCCGGGTGAAACGGCTGGCGGCGCGGGGGACGCGCGCGCCGCACGGCCGCTGACCGCCGTCGATATCGGCGCCGGCAGCGGAGCGATCTCGGTCACGCTGGCGGCGGAAGCGCCGGCGTGGCGGGTCTGCGCCGGCGACATCTCGCCGGCGGCCCTGGCCGTGGCCGCGCGCAACGCGTTGCGGCACGGCACGGCTGTGGACCTGCGGCTCGGCGACCTGCTCGAGCCGTTTGCGGGGCTGGAGACGGATATACTCGTCTCCAACCCGCCGTACATTCCCGGCGGAGACATCGCCGGGCTGCAGCGCGAGGTGCGCGACCATGAGCCGCGCACGGCGCTCGACGGCGGCGCGGACGGGCTGGACCCGTACCGCCGCATGATGGAGCAGCTGCCGCTGCTCCCGGCTCCGCCGCGGCTGGTCGGCTTTGAGCTCGGCCAGGGCCAGGCAGAGCAAGTGGCCGCGCTGCTGGAAGCCGCCGGCCACTGGAACGAGATCGTGACCATTCGCGATCTCGCGGGTATACCGCGCCATGTGCTGGGCCTGGCGCGCGGATAACGTACGGGATTTAAGCATCTGTATGGACGATGGGCACAATTGTATTTTTATCCGTGTTTCCATTACAATGGATTGAGACAGCTTTGGTGTGTATGCACCTGCGAGCTGCGAGTACAAAGCAAGGAGGCAAAGCATGCTTCAGAAATTCAAAAAGATCGATGGCGTCATCGTTGTGATTCTCGCCTTGTTGATGGTCGTTAGCATCTTTGCCATTTATAGTGTGACCTACGGGAGAAGCAAGCTGGACGGTTCCCACGAATCGATGATTAAGTTCTATATCCTGGGTTTCATTGCTTTCTTTGGAATCACATTCATCGACTACCGTCTGCTTGTTAAATACTCCGTCTATATCTATGGCGCGGGAGTGGTACTGCTGGTGCTGGTCAGCTTTATCGGGGAAGAACAGAACGGGGCCCAGGGCTGGATCAAGTTCGGCACGTTGGGATTTCAGCCAGCCGAGCTGTTTAAGCTGATCCTGATTCTCTTCCTTGGGTCCATGCTGTTCCGCAAAAACAAAAATCAGTTATTGTTCTGGCGCGATGTCGTTCCATTGTCGATGATTGCAATTGTGCCCTTTGTGATTGTTATTACCCAGAATGACCTTGGTAACGCCTTGTCTTATCTGGTAATCCTGGTTGGGCTGCTCTGGATCGGCAACATCAAATTTACGCATGCGCTGCTTGGGCTCGTCATAATCGGAGGGGCCGCAGTAGCAGGTATTATGAGTTATATCCATTATCATGACAATATCAAAGTGTTCCTCACGGACATTGGGCGCTCCCACTGGATTGAACGGTTTGACCCGTGGCTGGTCCCGGAAAAAGCAACAGCCAAAGCGAGCTATCATACCAAAAATGCCAAGCTGGCCATTGCCTCGGGCGGTATGAGCGGCGAAGGTTATATGCAGGGTAACTCTGTGCAGACGGACCGTGTGCCTTACACTTATTCAGATTCCATCTTTGTGCAAATTGCTGAAGAGTTCGGGTTCGTAGGTTCGGCACTCGTATTGCTCTTATATTTCATCCTGATCCATCGCATGATTCTAATCGCGCTGGAATGCCGTGACCGTGCAGGACCTTTCCTGATTGTAGGGATTGTAGCCATGATGCTTTATCAAATATTTGAGAATATCGGTGCGTTCCTTGGACTGATGCCGTTGACTGGGATCACCTTGCCGTTCATCAGTTACGGAGGCACCTCACTCTTGATCAATATGGCCAGTATTGGATTGATTATGAGCGTGCGCCTGCATGGTCAGGAAGTGGAGGAAGACCTCCCCAAATCAACAAGGTACTCCGCACCGGCCAAACAGGTCTAATACTAGTGTCGTGTCGTACCATATCCAAATTAAATTATGAAACTCTGAAAATAGTACTGAAAGCAGGCATCGCTGGGGCTCTGCTGCATCCTATCTGTGCTGAACGCGATTCTAATGTATTTCGTGCAGCGTAATCACGCTTGAGCGGCTCCAAAGCTTGTTCTGATGTATTTAATACCTTGGACATGGCGAAAACGGGTGTTTTTCAGTCCTTTCTGCTGTTTCTGATGCATGAAATACAGTCTAATCGATCATACACCGGAATTACTTACAATCTGATGTACAAAGTGCATGAACACAAAAGTACAGTTTAAAGGCTGATGAAATACTGGGTAACCCAACTATACGCCGCCAGTTTCCTTTGCAAAGGGGAGACCTGGCGGCTTTTTGCATCAAAAATAATAGATTGATAGGTTTGCAGGTTTACTCTCCCGGGCATACTGACTGACATAAGAGTTCAGTGGGAGAGGGGCAACAGACAATGAATAACAATCACTCTAGTATTGGCGAATCGTTGCGGGTAACTTTTAAGTATACTGCCATTTTACTTTGTTTTTTTATGGTACTGATGATGGCCTGGGAGAGTCAAAAAACCGATGCAGCTGTAGCAGAGGTGGCCATACCGCAAGAGTCGATCCGGCTGCGTATTCTGGCGAATTCGGATGGAACACAGGATCAGATGATCAAACGGCAAATCCGCGACAAAGTGGTCGAGCAGATGAATCAGTGGGTGACTGAGCTTGAAGATCCGCAGAGCCTGGAACAGGCGCGCAGCCTGATCCGCGGTCATCTGCCGGAGCTGAATGCCCTGGTAGGTACGGAGCTTGCGTCACGCGGTATGGATTATTCCTATAACGTGGAGCTTGGAGTGGTCCCTTTTCCCACCAAACTGTATGGCGGCACCGTCTATCCCGCCGGCGATTATGAAGCAGTGCGGGTGACACTTGGTGCGGGTAAAGGGCAAAACTGGTGGTGTGTGCTGTTCCCGCCGCTCTGCTTCATTGACGCGGGTTCCGGTGATGCCGCTGCACCTGCAACGGCTCAAGGGACGAAGACGGTTTCTGCGTCTAATGAAGAAGGGAATGGGAAGACAGTGCAGACTGTTGCAGCTGCAACTTCTGATTCAGCGGATGGCGAAACTCCTGAAGTGCGTTTCTTCGTATGGGAGCTGCTGCAAAATCTGTGGAACTGGATCAGCAGTTTATGGGCTTGATCAGATATGGTACTATTTGAGAAGCGGATCGGTTGCGGCTCCACCTGGTGGGGCCGTTTCTTCTTGGCTGGACTGGCGGCTCTGCCGCTTTAGCTTCACAGCTGCGCTCTCGCGAATAATCTTGAGTAGAAAGCCTGGGATAATGATGAACAAACACAATGACCCGTTGTTCGCTGTTCAGCGCAATAGCGGGGACATCCGACATACTGTAAATTGGGAACTGGATTATGCCAAAGGAATGGAGGCAGCATCGCTTGTGACTGGTGGCACCGACTGGCCGGCGCTGACGGAAGCGGCGGAGATGCTCCGGCAGGGAAGTACGGTAGCCTTTCCGACGGAGACGGTATATGGCCTGGGTGCGGATGCGCGAAACACGGCAGCGGTAGAAGCGGTGTTTGCTGCCAAAGGCCGCCCATCCGATAATCCGCTGATTGTGCATATCGCCGATCCGGCTGCTCTTACGGGCCTGGTCACCGAGGTTCATCCGGCGGCGGCAGCTTTGATGAATGCGTATTGGCCCGGGCCGCTGACGCTGGTGCTGCCCGTTCGGCCCGGCGTGTTGTCGCCCCGTGTAACCGCCGGGCTCGACACGGTTGGCGTGCGCATGCCCGACCATCCGGTGGCGCTGGCTTTGCTCAGCGCCGCGGGCTGCCCGGTGGCCGCGCCCAGCGCCAACCGCTCCGGGCGGCCGAGTCCGACCCTGGCCGCCCACGTGCTGGACGACCTCGCCGGTTATATCGGCGGGGTCCTGGACGGCGGCCCGGCCGGGGTCGGCCTGGAGTCGACCGTCGTCCAGGTGCAGCCGGACGGCACCGCCCTGGTGCTGCGCCCCGGCGGCATCACGGCAGAGCAGCTCGCCGCCGTCGTGGGCCCGGCTGCCGTGGCCGCCGTGCCTGAACCCGCCGCAGGCTCCGCTACTGCGGCCGCGAACCCTGCCCCGCGCGCGCCGGGCATGAAGTACACGCACTACGCGCCGCGCGGCTGGCTCGGCGTAGTGCGCGGCGCTTCGCCGCAACGCGTGGCCGAAGCTGCCGCAGAGCAGCTCGCAGCGGCGAAGCTGGGCGGCGAAGTCACGGGCCTGCTCCTCTTCGAGGAGCATCAGGCCCTCTACCCCGCCGCGGCCGCTGACTGCGTGGTGTCTCTCGGCTCGCTAGCCTCGCCGGAGGAGGGCGCGCGCTCACTGTATGCCGCGCTGCGGCGCTTCGATGAAGCGGGAGCGACTTACATCCTGGCCGAGGCCTGCCCTGAGGCCGGCCTCGGCGCCGCCATTATGAACCGGCTGATGAAAGCCGCCGGCGGTTCCATCATCGACGCCGGCTGAGCCCCGGCATTTTGTACATCCTGCCTGTAAGGCTTTTTCGACTATAGTTGCGGTGCTGCCCCTGTCATGTTCACCCCCTTGTCCGCATATCGTGGTTGTACAAGATATTTGGACTTGGGGGGCTTAAGGATGGGCATAGGCGAACTATATCCAGCATGGGGACAGACCGTAACAATTGCAATGATGGCGGTTGCACTGGGAATGGATGCCTTTTCACTAGGCGTCGGAATTGGCATGAAAGGGATTCGTCTGCTGCATGTGCTGCAAATGAGCCTGCTGATTGCCCTGTTTCACGTGCTTATGCCGCTTGTAGGATTGTTGACGGGGAGTTATGTGGGGCAATTGCTGGGCCAGGTTACGGCCTATGCTGCCGGAGGCCTGCTGGTGCTGCTGGGGGCGCATATGCTGTATAATTCATTTCGTTCGAACACCGCAGGGCCGGTGCGTGCGGTGAATCATCGGACCTTTCTCGGGATGCTGCTCATCTCGCTGAGCGTAAGTATAGATTCCTTTTCCGTCGGGGTATCACTGGGGATGTTTGTGAACAGTGTGCTGATTACCGTGTTGGCATTCGGGGTTTGCGGAGGACTGATGGCTATTACCGGACTGCTGCTGGGGCGGCATGTCAGCCGGAGCCTCGGCGAATACGGGGAAGCGCTCGGCGGAGCCATACTGCTGGGGTTTGGCTTGCTGTTCATCTTCTGATACAATAACGGCAAACGATTTTTTTAGTTTATGGGGGTGGAAAGCATGCTGCATATTTTAATTGTCTGCACCGGAAATACGTGCCGCAGTCCGATGGCTGAAGGCCTTTTGCGGAAGCTCGCGCAGGAACGGGGGATTGATCTGGAAGTGCGGTCTGCGGGAGTCTCCGCCATTCCCGGCACTTCAATTTCCAGACACGCCGCAGCTATACTGCGGGAGGAAGGGATCAACGATCTAGTGAAGTCCTCTCAAGTAACCGGGCAGACCATCGCCTGGGCCGATTTGGTGCTCACTTTAACCGGAGGACACAAGCGCCATCTGCTGCAATATTTTCCCGAGGCTGTGGCGAAGACCTATACGCTTAAGGAATACGTTCATGATGAAGCGGCAACCACCAGTGATATCAAGGAGCTGGATAGTCTGTATGCCGAGTCCGAGATGGCTATTGCGCTTGGCGGTGAGCCGGATGCGGCGGCGATGCAGCGGATGATCGAGATCCGCCAGCGTATTCCGAGCTTTGACATTACCGATCCGTTTGGTGGAAGCCGTGAAGACTACGAATTGGCCGCTTCTGAAATCCGTACAGCACTGCATGGCCTGCTGGATAAGCTGGAAGCCTTGCGCCGGCTGTAAAGGTGTTGATTTTCGGAGGGCTATGCTTTAAGATAAAAGAACAAATATCGGTTCCGGTGTAACTGGCGACAAATGTGGAGCAAACCACGATGGAGCACTGGAATAAACGGCCGGTCGCCTGGGCAAAAGAGCAAATCCGCAGCTACCTGCGGACTGCTCTTTTTTGTTTAAATTTAAGAACTGTCAGCTCCGTCATATCTTTGGAGGAGGGAATGCAAGTGGATGAGTCCGAATTGTCCTTGACCGCAGCGACAGCGGAGGTGCTTCGTGAGCTGGCTGCTGCCGGGAAGCTGGATTCCGGCAAAATTGTTGTAGTAGGGGTCAGCACCAGCGAGGTTGCGGGTGCCCGCATCGGTACCGGTGGCGCACTTGATGTGGCGCAGCAGCTGCTGGATGGGGTGCGTCAGGCTGCGGAAGAGTTTGGCTTCCAGCCGGTGTATCAGTGCTGCGAGCATTTGAACCGTGCGCTTGTTATGGAGCGGTCCTTGCTGGAAGCCCTGGGATTGAACGAGGTTGCGGCGGTGCCTGTTCCGGGAGCCGGAGGCTCCATGGCAGCAGCGGCTTTCCGCTCCATGGCTGATCCTGTTCTGGCTGAGACGGTGCAGGCCCATGCCGGCATTGACATTGGCGAGACGCTGATCGGTATGCATCTGCGCCGGGTAGCTGTCCCGTTCCGGCCGACACTCCGCTACATTGGCGCAGCCCGTGTAAATGCAGCCTGGACGCGTCCGGCGCTGATCGGCGGCGAGCGTGCGGTATACCGCACGCCGGAGACAAGCGGGGCTCAGCTTTGCGATTAAACAGCAGTTTTTTAGGAATCACAACCTATCATACAAACCCAAGGAGGAAATACAAATCATGGAACAATTGCGTAAGAGTGACCCGGCAGTACTGGAAGCGATGGGACTGGAGCTGAAACGTCAGCGTGCCAATATTGAGCTTATTGCCTCGGAGAATATCGTCAGCGAAGCCGTGATGGAAGCGATGGGTTCGGTGCTTACCAACAAATACGCGGAAGGATATCCGGGTAAACGTTACTATGGTGGTTGTGAAGATGTGGATATTGTTGAGAATCTGGCCCGCGACCGTGCCAAAGAGCTGTTTGGTGCAGAACATGTCAACGTACAGCCGCACTCCGGCGCGCAAGCGAACATGGCTGTTTATCTGGCGGCACTTAAACCCGGCGATACCGTGCTGGGCATGAATCTGGCGCATGGCGGCCATTTGACGCATGGCAGCCCGGTTAATGCTTCCGGCTTGCTCTATAACTTCGTTGCCTATGGTGTGCAGGAAGATACTTTCCTGATTGATTATGATGAAGTCCGCAAAGCTGCTTTCAAACACCGTCCCAAAATGATCGTTGCCGGTGCAAGTGCATACCCGCGCATTATTGATTTTGAAGCTCTTGCTTCCATTGCGAATGACGTTGGTGCGTTGTTCATGGTGGACATGGCGCATATCGCCGGTCTGGTAGCGGCAGGACTTCACCCAAGTCCGGTGCCTCATGCCCATTTCGTGACGACTACAACCCACAAAACGCTGCGCGGTCCGCGCGGAGGACTCATCATGTGCAGACAGCCGTGGGCAGCTGCCATCGACAAAGCGGTGTTCCCGGGAACACAAGGCGGTCCACTGATGCATGTGATTGCTTCCAAAGCAGTAGCGCTCGGTGAGGCTTTGCTTCCATCCTTTAAGACGTATGCGGAGAATGTCGTGAAGAACGCCAAGGTGCTTGCAGAGACGCTGGTAGCTGAAGGGATTAACATTGTTTCCGGCGGAACAGACAATCACTTGATGCTGCTGGATACCCGCAATCTGGGGATTACCGGCAAGGATGCAGAGAAGGTGCTGGACTCCATTGGAATTACTGTGAACAAAAATGCGATCCCGTTTGACCCGACCAGCCCTTTTGTCACCAGTGGTATCCGTATCGGCACACCTGCCATCACTTCCCGTGGCATGGACGAGCAGGCTATGAAAGTAATCGGCCGGATTGTGGCGAACGTGCTGAAGAATCCGAAGGATGAAACGAAGCTTGCTGAAGCTGCCCGTGAAGTGGCTGCACTTACAGAACAATACCCGCTTTACCCTGAACTTCAGTATTAATACTCTATAGATCCTTAGTAGAGGATTGTACCGATATGCTGCCTTCGTGACCCTGGATGACCGGGCTTCACGAAGGTTTTTTTATAGGGAAATACACCTGGTTGCAGCAGTATGTTGTAGAATGTTCACATTTATGAAGTGGGAAATGGTTGAAATGTAATGAAAAACAAAATGAAAGTTCATGTAATTTTCAAAAATATTAGTGAAAGAAATGTGAAGAGTATGAAAATGGCGATTATGTATAAACTAATTCACGGTTTACATCATTTTTAACCCCAATACGTCCAGAACTGGATTGACATTTGCCGGGAAACCTGCAGCTTTTGCCTTCTTGTGAAAGAAAATCCGTATTCCTCGTAGGTGAAAAGAGGAGGAGGTGATGATATAATAGACAAGATTTAGCCGTAATAAAGCAAAAGCGCTTTCCAGGCTATAGACAAGACTTACAATTACCGGAGGGACAAGTTGATGGGAAAATTGGTGATTTGCGATCATCCTTTGATTCAGCACAAATTAACATTTATTCGCGACGTGCGTACTAACACTAAGGAATTCAGAGAACATGTGGATGAAGTGGCTACTTTGATGGCGTATGAAATTACACGGGATATCCCGCTAGAGACGATTACAGTTCAGACTCCTGTGGCTGAAACGGAGAGCAAAGTGATCTCGGGCAGAATGCTTGGGCTTGTTCCCATTCTCCGTGCCGGTCTTGGAATGACGGAAGGTGTGCTGAAGCTGCTGCCAGCAGCAAAAGTAGGACATGTAGGGCTGTTCCGTGACCCTGAAACGCTGCAGCCGGTGGAATATTACATTAAGCTGCCTACAGATGTGCAGGAACGTGAATTGATCGTGATTGATCCGATGCTAGCAACCGGCGGGTCGGCCATTGCAGCGATTACATCCCTGAAGAACCGTGGCTGCACCCAGATCAAAATGATGAACCTCATTGCTGCCCCGGAGGGTGTAGCTGCCGTTCAGGAAGCGCATCCGGATGTGGATATTTATGTCGCTGCGCTGGATGACCATCTGAACGAGCACGGTTATATCGTTCCTGGACTCGGGGATGCCGGCGACCGTCTTTATGGAACCAAATAGCAGGGAGTAACGTAGAAGTATTGGCGAGAGCAATGAAGAAAGGGTAGGGGATATGTCCAAAATTAAAGTGATGACAATTTTCGGAGTGCGTCCTGAGGCGATTAAAATGGCGCCGCTGGTACTCGAATTAAACAAACATCCGGAGCATATTGAATCGTTGGTTTGCGTGACTGCGCAGCACCGTGAACTGTTGGATCAGGTGCTGGAGGTATTCAAGATTACACCTGATTTTGACCTGGATGTCATGAAGGACCGCCAGACGCTGAATGAAATTACCATTCGTGTGCTTGAAGGGCTGGAGCCTGTGCTCCGCGAAGCCAAGCCGGATCTTGTACTTGTGCATGGTGATACCTTGACTACTTTCCTGGCCAGCTATGCTTCATTTCTGCAGCAAATTCAGGTTGGGCATGTAGAAGCAGGGCTTCGGACCTGGAATAAGCTGTCGCCTTATCCGGAAGAAATGAACCGTCAATTGACGGGAGTGCTGGCGGATTTGCACTTTGCTCCTACGGGGGGGGCAGCGGATAACCTAAGACATGAGAACAAAAAAGAATCAAGTATCTATATCACAGGCAACACCGTAACCGATGTGTTTCAATATACCGTACAGCCGGATTATCAGCATCCTGTTCTAGATTTTGCTGCTGGAAAAAGACTAATTCTGATGACGGCGCATCGCAGAGAATCGCAGGGCGAACCGCACCGTCATATTTTCCGTGCTGTCAAAAGAATCGCTGATGAATTTGAGGATGTTGCTATTGTATATCCTGTGCATCCGAGTCCGGCAGTCAAGGAACCTGCACATGAAATCTTAGGCGGACATCCGAGAATTAAGCTGATTGATCCACTTGACGTTGTGGATCTGCACAATTTTTATCCACATACCCACTTGATATTAACCGATTCCGGCGGCTTGCAAGAGGAAGCTCCCTCATTCGGGGTTCCTGTGCTGGTGCTGCGGGATACAACCGAACGTCCGGAGGGAATCGCAGCCGGAACATTGGAGCTTGTGGGGACGGACGAGGAGAAGGTGTATCAACGGACACATGCTCTGCTGACTGATCAGGAGCTCTATCAGTCCATGAGCCGGGCCGCCAACCCGTACGGAGACGGCAAAGCCTCCGAAAGAATTGTCAATGCGATTTTGCACCATTTCGGGATCAAAAAAGAGCGTCCTGAAGAATTTCACACA
Source organism: Paenibacillus albidus (assembly GCF_014644435.1). Taxonomy (GTDB): domain Bacteria; phylum Bacillota; class Bacilli; order Paenibacillales; family Paenibacillaceae; genus Paenibacillus_AQ; species Paenibacillus_AQ albidus. Next base: position 63,611 of record NZ_BMKR01000014.1, read on the forward strand.
ATGTTCACAAATTAACCAGAAAATTGATGGGAACAATATTTCTGAACTGTAAAATCAACATACAGTGAAACTGTACGGTTTATATGGTTTTGGAACGTTTTGCTGTGATTATTTTCATGTTTTCATGGGATTTCGGGTATTGTTCAATGAATTGACAAAGAGTCAGGAAATTCAGTAAAATTAGTTGGGATTGTAGCCGATGAAGGATCAAAAAGACACGTATAGTCTGGGGCGAACTGCGCTTGTCATCGGTGGTGCCGGCACTTTGCTTGCCGCTTACATTATTATGGGTTTTTTTGCAGCCAGATGGTTGCAGGCTAAGCTGGAAGCACCGGATTACTGGTTGGCTATCGGCACGATAACAGGAATGGTTTTGGGCATCATCAATATCGTCCTGTTAATCAGAAAATTTTTGGGGGAGCAGAATGGATAATATGACTCCCATGATCAGCGCTGTTACTAGGTGGACCTTTGTTCTGATGGCCGGTCTGCTCACAGGCTGGGCTCTTCATCATGAGACCCGGGCGGTGACGCTGGGGATGACTCTGGGTCTTGCCGCCGGCTTGGTCAACTTTCGTTATTTGGCCACCAAAGTCCGTATTGTAACACAGTCGATTGCAAGCAAGGAAGGAAGAGCCTTCAGCCTGGGTTTTGTTACAAGGATCAGCATCGCAATATTGGTAACCATGTTCTCGGTCAAGATCGAGCACTTTTCGCTTGAAGCGACACTTGCCGGTCTGTTCATTCCCCAGCTTCTCGCCATTCCTGCGGGGATATATCTGAGTATCAAGAAGAAGATGTAACCAGAATAAAGAGAAAGGGGGATGATATACTATGCATGCTATGCCCAAAATCATGCTCGGAAGTATCCCGATAGATTTGTCTGCTGTACTGATGCTTATCATCAGCTGTACAGTGGTATTCGTTCTGGTGATGCTGTCGGTTCGCAACCTGTCGGTTGAGAATCCTTCCAAGCTGCAGAACTTTATGGAATGGGTTGTAGAATTTGTACAGGGTGTGATTAGCAGTGCTATGGACCTTAAGAAAGGGAAACCTTACATATCCTTGGGGCTCACCTTAATCCTGTTCATCTTTGTTTCCAACCTGCTCGGCCTGCCGTTCTCAGTTGTAACCGAGGCGCATGAGCCGGTAACGGTGTTCGGTCATGTCATTGAAGCAACCCGGAACCTGTCCCATGGAGACCACGTAGAGCTTCTATGGTACAAATCGCCAACTGCAGATATCAACGTTACGGCTGGTTTGGCCATTATCGTGTTTGTACTCATGAACTATCTGGGGATTAAGCTTAACGGCAAACATTACTTCAAGCACTACGTTGAGCCGTTCCCGATTTTCCTGCCGCTCAACATTATTGAGAATCTGGCCAAGCCGATTGCCCTGGCCATCCGGCTTTATGCCAATATCTTTGCCGGGGAAGTACTTATCACTGTAATTCTCAAGCTGGGTATTCTCAGTATTCCGTTTCTTGCCGTTTGGCAGGGCTTCAGTATCTTTGTCGGAGCACTCCAGGCGTTTATCTTTACGATTCTGACGATGGTTTATATCGCACAGATGACGATCCACGAAGAAGATGCTCATTAATGAACTGCCGTGAAGAGGAGGCGATTGCCAATTCATGCTTCACGGGAGATATTTTATATCATTAAAACAAATACCAAATGAACCGAAATTAAAGGAGGATATTTACAAATGGAATTTTTAGCAGCAGCAATAGCAGTTGGTTTGGGTGCACTGGGTGCAGGTCTTGGTAACGGTATGATCGTAAGTAGAACTGTAGAATCTATCGCCCGTCAACCGGAAGCACGCAACGCCCTGCAAACCACGATGTTTATCGGTGTAGGTATCGTCGAAGTAATTCCTTTGGCTGCAACAGTAATTGCATTCCTGATCATGTTTCAATAATTTGCCGTATTTGCGGTTTGGCGGGGACGGCCGATGCCATCCGCGCCTTACTTTTGTACAGATCCGCAGCCAGCGGTAACGGAAGGGAGTGACCTCAGTGGAAATCGTTTGGACCAATATTATTTTTTCAATTGCAGCATTTTTGATTCTATATATTTTGCTTAGTAAATTTGCCTTCAGCAAATTGTTTGCAGTGATGGAGACACGTCGTGAACTGGTGATGCAGCAGCTCGATGAAGCTGCAAAGACCCGCGAGCAGGCGGTCGCTTATGTGGAAGAGCAAAAGCAAGCCCTGAACAATGCGCGTCAGGAAGCTCAAAGCATTATTCAGCAATCGCAAATTACAAGCAACCAGCAGGTTGACCGCCTTCTGGAGCAGGCCAAGGTGGAAGCTTCGCGCGTTAAGGCAGAAGCCGTCCGGGATATCGAGAACGAGAAGAACAAAGCGGTTGAAGAGCTGCGGAGCGAAATCGGAACAGCTTCTGTCCGCATTGCATCCAAGCTCTTGAACAAGGAAGTTCAAGCAAGCGGAGAGCAAGAGCAGCTTGTTGACCAATACCTCAAAGAGGTAGGAGGCCGATCATGAGCCGCGATACGGTAGCTGCCAAGCGTTATGCCAAGGCTTTGTACAGTTCGGCAGTAGAGCAGGGGATCACTCTGGAAGTGGAAGAACAGCTGAAGACGGTAGTCGAAGTGCTGCACAAAGACAAAGAAGTGAAGCGGTTCATTCTTGCGCCGCGGATCTCGGAGTCGGAGAAGCTTAAAGTACTGCGTACAGCCCTTCAAGACAAGCTTTCCCCAATTGTACTGAACACTGTAGAACTTTTGGTAGAGCGGGGCAGAACCGATATTTTCGCTGATCTGCTGGATACGTATATCAAAATTGAAGGAGACGCTCTTGGAATCGGTGATGCTACAGTGTATTCTACTTATCCTCTAAGTCAAGAGGAGCAGGCCAGTGTAGCTGCAGAGTTCAGCCAGCTTACGAAGCGGAAGATCCGCGTAGTGAACGTGGTTGACAAGAGCCTTTTGGGCGGACTGAAGGTCGTCATTGGCGATACCCTTTATGACGGCAGTCTGGCCAATAAATTGGAACGTCTCGAGAAATCTTTTAATGATAAGCATAGAAGATAGGGGTGAGGATATTGGGCATCAGACCTGAAGAGATCAGCACTTTGATCAAAAGTCAAATTGAGCAATATAAATCCGATATCGAAGTTGCCGAAATCGGCACCGTCATTCAAGTCGGCGACGGTATCGCCCGTGTCTACGGTCTGGAAAACGCAATGGCAGGCGAATTGCTGGAGTTCTCCAACGGAGTAGTAGGCATGGCACTTAACCTGGAAGAAAGCAACGTGGGTGTTGTAATTCTGGGTGAATATACGGAAATTCGCGAAGGCGATCAAGTCAAACGCACAGGGCAGATTATGCAGGTTCCGGTTGGTGAAGCCTTGCTGGGCCGTGTTGTAAACGCCTTGGGCCAGCCGCTTGACGGCAAAGGACCTATCGAAACTACCGAGTTCCGTCCGGTAGAGAACAACGCTCCGGGCGTTATCGACCGCAAATCGGTTCATGAGCCGATGCAAACCGGTCTTAAAGCGATTGACGCCATGGTTCCGATTGGACGCGGACAACGCGAACTTATCATCGGTGACCGCCAAACCGGTAAAACTGCCATTGCGATTGATGCAATCATCAACCAAAAGGGCAACGGAATGAAATGTATCTATGTGGCTATTGGGCAAAAACAATCCACAGTAGCACAGGTAGTAGAGACTTTGCGCCGTCATGGTGCCCTGGACTACACCATCATTGTAACGGCGTCGGCTTCCGAGCCTTCTCCGCTCCTTTATATCGCTCCATACGCAGGTTGTGCAATGGGCGAATATTTCATGTACAAAGGCGAGCATGTACTGGTCATTTATGATGACTTGTCCAAGCAAGCTTCCGCTTACCGTGAGTTGTCCTTGCTGCTCCGTCGTCCACCGGGCCGCGAAGCGTTCCCTGGTGATGTCTTCTACCTGCACTCCCGTCTCCTGGAACGTGCTGCGAAGCTTAGCGATGAGCTTGGTGGGGGTTCATTAACCGCACTTCCGTTTATCGAAACACAGGCTTCTGACGTATCGGCTTACATTCCTACCAACGTAATCTCGATTACAGATGGACAGATTTTCCTTGAATCCGACCTGTTCTATTCCGGTCAGCGTCCGGCGATCAACGTCGGTATCTCTGTATCGCGTGTAGGGGGTTCTGCACAGATCAAAGCCATGAAGAAGGTAGCCGGCTCACTCCGTCTGGATCTGGCCCAATACCGTGAGCTTCAGGCGTTCTCCCAGTTTGGTTCTGACCTCGACAAATCTACGCAAGCCCGTCTGAACCGCGGTGCCCGTATGATGGAGATTTTGAAGCAAGGTGTAAACCAGCCGCTGTCCGTTGAGCATCAGGTGCTTAGCTTGTACACTGCGGTAAAAGGTCATCTGGATGATATTCCGGTCAAAGACGTTAGACGTTTTGAAAAGGAATTCCTGGCCTTTATCGACAGCAGCGCAGCCGAAATCGCCAAATCCATTACGGATACCAAAGATCTGACTGCGGATAATGAAGCAGCGTTGAAGGCAGCTATCGAGAAGTTCAAAAGAGGGTTTGCTACCAGCTAATCCTTGAATATAGAATATGAAGACTTGAGGTTTGGCTCCGCCAAAGCTCAAGTTATGCTTACGAAGTTAGCTTTGGCTCTGCCAAAGCTCAGCTTATGCTTACGAAGTTAGCTTTGGCTCCGCCAAAGCTCTAAGGTGGTGAAATCATGGCAAGAAGCATGCGTGATATTAAACGTCAAATCAAGAGCGTTCAAAACACCAGACAGATCACAAAAGCGATGGAGATGGTTGCTGCCTCCAAGCTGAGAAGAGCACAGGAGAAAGCGGAAGCTGCCCGTCCTTACTCAGAAAAGCTGAAAGAGGTCGTGTCGAGTATTGCTGCCGGAACTGATGGTATCCAGCATCCTATGCTGGTCAGCCGTCCCGTCAAAAAAACAGCATATCTGATTGTTACTTCGGATAGAGGGCTCGCAGGCGGTTACAACGCAAACATTTTGCGTAAAGTAACCATGCTTATCGCGGAGCGGCATCAATCCAAAGACGAATATGCTTTGTTTGTTATCGGCCGGAAAGGCCGTGACTTTCTGCGCCGCCGTGAATACCCGATTGTGGCGGAAGTGACCGAGCTTTCCGATGCACCGAAGTTTGCGGACATCAAGTCCATTGCCAACTCGGCGGTACAGCAGTTCGAGACAGGTGAATACGACGAGTTGTACATTTGCTACAACCAATTCATCAATGCCATTACACAAGTACCAACCGTAGACCGCCTGCTTCCTATGGATGATATGGGGAATACGAAGCAGCATGAAGCGAGTGCAACCTACGAATATGAGCCTTCACCGGAAGGCGTACTCGAAGTGCTGCTTCCTAAATATGCTGAAACCTTGATTTATAGCGCAATTCTTGACGGCAAAGCCAGTGAGCTGGGTGCGAAGATGACAGCGATGGGCAGTGCAACGAAGAACGCGTCGAAAATGATCGGAGAACTTAGACTGACGTACAACCGTGCACGCCAGGCGGCTATTACCCAGGAAATTACCGAGATCGTGGCCGGTGCGAACGCGCAGTCGTAATACAGGAAAAGTGAATCCTACGTGTGACTTATCTTGTATTGTATGAGAAACGGTGCCGGCCATAAAGGGCGGCATTGTCGTTTCTTCTTATTGTAACAGCTTTCGAGGAGGGAAAATTAAGATGAACAAAGGACGCGTTGTAAGCATTATGGGTCCGGTTGTCGATATTGAATTTGAACGCGGCCAGCTGCCCGAGATATTCAACGCAATCAAGATCGAAACCAGCTTGGAGAATGGGCGCAAGATCGATTTGACCCTTGAGGTTTCCAATCATCTCGGGGACAATCTGGTACGTTGTATCGCAATGTCTTCCACAGATGGACTGGTTCGTGGACTGGATGCGCTTGACCAAGGAGGACCCATCTCGGTTCCTGTAGGCGAGGCAACACTGGGCCGGGTATTTAACGTACTGGGCAATCCGATTGATAACGGTGCCGTAGTGGTTGCCGACAGAAACCCGATTCACCGTCTGGCTCCGACCTTTGACGAGCTGTCGACACAAGCGGAAATTCTGGAGACAGGCATTAAAGTTATCGACTTGCTGGCTCCTTACGTTAAAGGCGGCAAAATCGGTCTCTTCGGCGGTGCTGGTGTAGGTAAAACTGTTACCATACAAGAATTGATCCACAACATTGCGCAGGAACACGGCGGGATTTCCGTATTTGCGGGTGTTGGTGAGCGTACTCGTGAAGGGAACGACTTGTACCATGAAATGACGGAGTCCGGGGTTATTCAAAAAACGGCAATGGTATTCGGTCAAATGAACGAGCCGCCGGGCGCCCGTCTTCGTGTAGCTCTGACCGGACTGACCATGGCGGAGTATTTCCGCGATGTGGAAGGCCGCGATACGCTACTCTTTATTGATAACATATTCCGTTTCACCCAAGCGGGTTCTGAAGTATCCGCTTTGCTTGGCCGCATGCCTTCTGCCGTAGGTTATCAGCCTACACTGGCAACGGAAATGGGCCAACTCCAAGAGCGTATCACTTCTACCAAAAAAGGTTCGGTTACCTCGATCCAGGCTATTTACGTGCCGGCGGATGACTATACTGACCCAGCTCCGGCCACGGCATTTGCCCACTTGGATGCTACGACCAACCTGGAACGGAAAATTTCCGAGAAAGGGATCTTTCCGGCAGTTGACCCTCTGGCTTCAAGCTCTCGGATTCTCACGCCTGAAATCGTTGGTGAAGAGCACTACAACGTGGCACAAGGTGTTAAGCAATTGCTTCAGCGTTATACTGAGCTTCAAGATATTATCGCCATCTTGGGCATGGATGAGCTTAGCGAAGAAGACAAAGTGATTGTAGCCCGTGCCCGCAAAGTAGAACGTTTTCTCTCACAATCTCTACACGTAGCAGAGCAATTCACTGGGTTGAAGGGTGCTTATGTTCCGATAAAAGAAACAGTGCGCAGTTTTAAAGAAATACTAGAAGGTAAGCATGATGACCTGCCAGAAGTAGCTTTCCTGTTTGTTGGTACTATTGAAGAAGCGGTTGAGAAAGCGAAAACGCTGTAACCCTGAGCATAGTTAATGCTTTCGATGCGAGCTTTACGATGTAAAGCTTTTAGGAGGAATGGAAGTGAATACCTTTTTGTTGGAAATCGTCACGCCGGAGCGTCTCGTCTACTCGAAACAGGTGAACAGCCTGAGCGTACGCGGAGTCGAGGGCGAACTAGGCATTCTGCCAGGACATATTCCGCTTGTGACTCCACTTCAGGTTGCTCCATTGTCCGTCAAGTCGGACGGTGTTACGGTCTCTATCGCCGTTCATGGCGGCTTCGTTGAAGTGCGCAAAGACAAGGTGACAGTCTTGGCTGAAAGTGCCGAACTGCCAGTAGATATCGATATTGAGCGTGCCGAAGCGGCTAAGGAACGGGCACAGCGCCGTCTGCAGTCCCGGAGCAAACAAGACGATATTGACCACCGCCGTGCGGAACTTGCGCTGCAGCGCGCGGTTACACGGATTAAAGTGTCCACTGGAAAAGGACAACAGTAGCAAATTCAGCGGTCAAGCCTTCGGGCTTGGCCGTTTTTTATGCAAACAAATACAGAATTTACTGCCCTGGACTGCAGTATCCTGGATATGATGGATGGTTAATGGATCTCTGCAAGATCTTTTTTTTGTACATAACGTGACTTCTGGTGATATAATAGGATATTGGGGGCATTTGATTAAAAATTTACAAAAGTACTGGATTCTTTTGCCCTTCGCAAGTATGATATAAGAGTCGATTTCCGAGTAAGGTACACACGGAGGGTTAACATGGAAGAAATGTGGTCCACGCAGTTATTGGGCTCGGTCGGCAACAGCGGTTTAGTCTCCATGGTTGTATCGCTACTCTGCGTTGCATTATCTTGGTGGGCTTTGCAGAACCTTAAGCTCGATTTGTTCATAAGATATCCCAAGAGTCCTCAGGGACGGCTGCTGCATTTGCTGCTGGCTATCGTACTGGGCCATTTCGTGGCGGGATTTCTGCTGGATTATCTGGGCTGGAGCTCACAGATCCGCTACATGTTTTAAGGTACATTGGTTTGGTTATATGTCTCATAGGCCTTAAGTTGCAATTGGGGTTCGCATAATATTTTTCCATTATGTTAACACTGAACTTTGAGGAATGTTCCCGAAAAAGGGGATGTAATGGCGGAATTTGTTATATTTTAGCATCTGACTTTTAACTTTTTAAAATTAAAATTTTAAGAAATAATGGACGCGGAGGGAAACCCAAATGAGCAAATTTATCGTCCGCGGTGGCATCAGATTGACCGGAAGCGTGAAAGTTAGCGGCGCAAAAAATTCCGTACTACCGATCATAGCCGCCTCTCTATTGGCAGAAGAAGGAGTAAGCGTCATTGTTGACGCGCCTCCGCTTGACGATGTGATGACGATCAGCAAAGTGCTGGAATCTCTGGGTGCAGGGGTTACATACCAGAACGATATTATTGAAGTTGATGCCAGAAACATTGCATCCTGCGAAGCACCTTATGAATGGGTACGCAAGATGCGGGCTTCCTTCCTAGTGATGGGGCCATTATTGTCCCGTATGGGACGCACAAGAATTTCCCTGCCTGGCGGGTGTGCCATTGGAACTCGTCCCATTGACCAGCATTTAAAAGGATTCGAAGCACTGGGTGCAGAGATTAGTCTCGGCCAGGGCTATATTGAAGCGAAAAGCAACGGTCGCCTGCGCGGAGCCAAGATTTATTTGGATGTTGCCAGCGTAGGCGCGACCGAAAATATAATGATGGCGGCGGCACTTGCTGAAGGTGTGACTGTCATTGAGAATGCGGCAAAAGAGCCCGAAATCGTAGACTTGGCTAATTATCTGAACGGCATGGGCGGCATTGTCCGCGGTGCGGGAACGGGTGTTATCCGAATCGAAGGCGTTGAACGCCTCCATGGTGTAAGACACAATGTCATTCCTGACCGGATTGAAGCGGGCACTTACATGGCTGCTGCGGCAATCACGAGCGGAGATGTATACGTAGAAGGTGCAATTGCTGACCATCTGGGTCCGGTGATCGCCAAAATGGAAGAGATGGGAGTTACCATCATTCCTGATGAGAACGGTATTCGTGTAATCAGCGACAAGCCACTGAAAGCTGTGGATTTGAAGACTTTGCCGTATCCCGGGTTTCCAACGGATATGCAGTCGCAAATGATGGCGCTGCTGCTGCGTTCGGAAGGAACGAGCGTTGTGACCGAGACGGTCTTCGAGAACCGCTTTATGCATGTCGACGAATTCCATAACATGAACGCGGAAATCAAGATTGAAGGACGATCTGCCATTGTAACCGGCAATGCACAGTTGGTTGGAGCCAAGGTGTGTGCTACGGATCTGCGTGCAGGGGCTGCGCTTATTTTGGCGGGTCTTGTTGCAGAAGGGACTACGGAAGTCAGTGGAACTCACCATATCGATCGGGGATATGTGAATCTTGCCGAGAAGTTGTCGGGCCTCGGTGCAGACATTTGGCGTATTTCGATGGAAGAAGCGGCTGCCAAAGCCGTAAAGGAAGAAACTCTTAAATCCGAAGTTAGACCGGAAACCGCCAAAAGCGAAGAATCCAAACCACGCTTTCAGGTCCAACCGTCCTGGGTATAATATCAACTAATCCGTAAAGAGAGCAGCACGCATGAAGGCGTGCCGCTCTCTTTTTTTTGCGTGCGGAAGGCGGCAGCAGCGACTCTCTTTCTCTCAAATTCTGTTCTAGCAGGTGCCTGAAATTCATATCTATAAGAATCACCGCTGACTTACGGAAGGAGCCATAGAGATGAAAGAGTTAACCCGATTGCGGCGTAAAATGACAAGGCTGCTGCAGCCGCGGCGCGGTACACCCCGCTTAGCGCGGCTTGCGCCTGCCGCCTGGCTGGCCGCGCCTCTTCTGGCTGCGCTGCTGCTGCCGCTGGCCGTCGTGCCGCTGCACCGTGCTGCGGCCCCTTCACAGCCGCCGCCTGCGCTGCCGCTGCGCACAGCGGCGCCGGCAGCGCGGGCCCCGGTGCAAGCCCCGGGCCCCGCGCCGGAAGCGGCTGCGGCAGATGCCCCGCAGCCGAACGTCTCCGTCTATTTGTCGCAGCACGGACAAATTGAGACCCTGCCGCTGGAGGACTACGTCAGCGGCGTGCTGGCGGCCGAGATGCCGCCCAGCTTTGAGCTCGAAGCGCTCAAAGCGCAGGCCGTGGCCGCACGCACGTTCATTGCCCGCCGCCTGCTGGCCGGCGACGCTAGCGGTGTCCCCGTTCCGGGGGCGGATGTGACCGATACGGTAAGCCATCAGGCTTACGTCTCGCAGGACACGCTGGAACGGGAATGGGTGCACGGCGGCAGAAGCGCCGAGCTGGCCAAGCTCCGCCGCGCGGCCCAAGAGACGCGCGGCGTGATTATGACTTATCAAGGGCAGCCGATAACGGCATCCTTTTTTGCCTCCAGCGGAGGGCGCACCGAAAATTCGGAGGAATATTGGAATGCGGCAGTGCCTTATCTGCGCAGTGTAGCCAGTCCCTGGGACTCCAAGATTACGCCTAAGTATGCTGTAACCACCACTTTCAGCCTGTCAGAAATCCAGTCGAAGCTGGGGATAAGGCAGCAGGCCATCCCTGTCTCCAGAGACAGTGTCTCCTCAGGGTCTTCCCGGCTGCCCATTGAACTGCTGTCCCGGACTACCGGACGTAAAGTGAAAGAGATATCGATTGGCGGGCATGTATTCACCGGGCGGGAAGTACGCGAGAAGCTGGGACTGCGATCCAGCCAGTTCACCTGGAAGCGTAAAGGGAATAAGGTTGAAATCACCACCTACGGCAATGGTCACGGTGTAGGCATGAGCCAATGGGGGGCCAACGGAATGGCGATGGAAGGCGGAACGGCTACCCAAATTCTCAAACACTACTATAGCGGAGTTTATTTTACCCAAATCTCAACTCTCCTGAAAAAATAACTTGAAAGATACGTATAAAAGCGCAAAGCCCGGTAACACTGGTTACTGAGGTGATAAACATATGAATGAACAAGACAAAAAACAAACAAACCATGATGAATCTCTCAAAAACAAGCAGGGAGATTCAGGCCAAGCGCCTTCTTCATGGAGCAAAATGTTATCGAAACGCTGGGTGTTCCCGGCAGTCTACACGGCGGCAGCGGCAATTATACTAACCTTGGTGTGGGTCTATCAGGATGCCGGCCAGAAGCCGCTGAACCCCGACACCGCCGCAGTCGTCTCGAAGGAAGCAGGAAGCTCCGCCGGTACAGCCGGTAATGCGAGTGGTGATCCCGCTGCGGTTGAAGTGGTAGCCTCGGCAGAAAGTCTGGTGTGGCCGGTCAGCAATCCCGCTGAAGTTGAAGTCGTGAAGCCTTATTATGATGAGAATGGCACGGAAGAAAATCATGTGGAGGCCATGGTGCAATATAATGACACCTTTGTGCCCAATGTCGGAATTGATATTGCCCGTGCAGACAACAAAGTCTTTGATGTAAAAGCGGCCCTTAGCGGTCAAGTGACTCGAGTAGAAAAAGATGCCACAATCTTCGGTACCATTATCGAGATTACCCATCCGGGCAACCTCAAGACGGTGTACCAAAGTCTGGGTGAGACTCAAGTGAAGCAGGGCGATGAAGTGAAGCAGGGGGACACCCTTGCCACTGCTGGCCGCAGCGAGCTGGAGAAGAATCTTGGAAATCATGTACACTTTGAAGTGTACGAGGATGGTAAGGTCGTTAATCCTTCGGATTTACTTCCGGAGCGTTAATTATAGGATGGGCAAGGGGGCGCAAGCCCCCTTTTTTTGTGCAATCATAAACTATATTTTCCGGCTGCTCATTTAGGGCTTGTATCTGGGGGTGTATCTGCTGATATTGTTTGTATTTCCGGGACTTTCAGCGCTTTGTCATTCCTCAGAAGATCAATGCTTTCTGGGTTGTCCGGCAAATAAAATGAGCCTTCCCCAGCTTGTCAGGTCGTGAAAGCGCGAATATATAGGCCCGCCCCTCATATAATGTACCAAACTATCCACAGTTGGGAGGCGGGAGCGTGCACGATTACATCAAGGAACGTACGATCAAAATCGGACGCTGCATCGTGGAAACCAGGCACACGGTCCGGACCATAGCCAAGGAATTTGGCGTTTCAAAAAGTACGGTGCATAAAGATTTGACCGAGCGTCTGCCGGAGATCAACCCTGATCTGGCCGATCAGGTGAAGCACATTCTCGAATATCACAAATCGATCCGTCATCTTCGGGGGGGAGAAGCCACAAAAATTAAATATAAAAAAACGACGGGAAAGAAACGTGAGGTTGCCGTAGCCGCAAAGCCGTAAAAAATCTTGTTTTTAGCGTTATAAATGCAATTTACTCCATTGTATCCATCCCCTAAAGTATGGTATTTTTAAATTTGGTACTAACATCTGCCAATTATCTAAAATAACACTTTGGGGGCTCTTTCATTATGCTTAGCAAGGATATCGGAATCGATCTCGGCACGGCCAATGTGCTCATTCATGTTAAAGGAAGGGGAGTCGTTCTGGATGAACCTTCCGTGGTCACACTTGAAAGTGATACGAAGAAGGTCCTTGCAGTGGGAGAGCAGGCGCGTCGCATGGTTGGACGTACGCCCGGCAATATTATAACGATTCGTCCGCTAAGGGATGGCGTGATTGCAGATTTTGAAATTACGGAAATGATGCTGAAGTATTTTATTGACCGGGTAGGTGGACGTTCTTGGTACGCAAGGCCCCGCATTCTGATCTGCGCGCCTACGAATATTACCTCTGTAGAACAGAAGTCCATCCGGGAAGCGGCGGAGCGCAGCGGGGCCAAGGAAGTCTTCATGGAAGAAGAACCGAAGGCCGCAGCTATCGGTGCGGGTATGGATATTTATCAACCAAGCGGAAACATGGTCGTCGATATCGGCGGCGGAACAACGGATGTAGCCGTATTGTCCATGGGCGACGTTGTTACCGCCTCCTCGCTTAAAGTTGCAGGGGACAAGTTCGACGATGCCATTTTAAGATATATTAAACAGAAATATAAGCTTTTAATCGGTGAACGAACGGCAGAAGATATAAAAATGAATATTGGGACGGTCCGCCCCGGCGGTATGCAAGCCGAGATGGATATCCGTGGCCGGGATATGGTAAGCGGTCTTCCTCTGACACTGTCGATCACATCGGGAGAAGTCCAGGAAGCGCTTTGGGACCCGGTGTCTTCCATCGTGGCTGCCGCCAAGTCGGTACTGGAGCGTACGCCCCCCGAACTCTCAGCCGACATTATTGACCGCGGGGTTGTTTTGACCGGCGGCGGAGCGCTGCTGAACGGATTGGACGAGCTACTCTCGGAAGAGCTCCACGTTCCTGTATGGGTGGCGGAGGATCCAATGCACTGTGTGGTCAAGGGAACGGGAATGATGCTTGATCATTTGGATAAAGTAGTTAAGAAAAAGTTCTAAACAGCCGATAGTATAAGGTAACAGAGTTTAGGAAGGGGACTGCCTTCATGATTAGAGGTTTATATACGGCTGCTGCCGGAATGGTTACCCAGCAGCGCAGACATGATACAGCCACACAGAACATTGCCAATCTTAATACAACGGGGTACAAGCAGGTGGACAGTGTCAGCCATGCTTTTCCGGATGTGATGATCTCCGCCATGAGCCGTGGGACGACGCAGGCCGTTGGCCGTATCAATACAGGCGTATTCGCCGAACAATCCATTTCCCAATATTTACAGGGGGATTTAATTGAGAGCGGCAAACCTGTGGATTTTGCCTTATCTACCGATTTGCAGGTGCAGGACCCCGTGACCGGAGACAACATCATCTTTGACGGCTCCGGCAAGTCAGTGACTGCTCAAGGAGAGGTGATTTACCGGCCGCAGGCCTTCTTTACTGTTCAGGACAATGAAGGGAATAACTTATATACACGCAACGGCAGCTTTACTATAGATGCGACTGGTCAAGTACTTAGTGCAGGCGGCTTCAAGGTTCTGGATGCAAATGGAAACCCATTGCTCTTGACAGACCCGCAGGACAATCTTAAAGTGGACGGACAGGGCAATTTGCTGGACCCGGCTACTGGACTTCCTTCCGGAACCAGGCTGGGAATCAGTGTAGTCAACAAACCGCAGGAGCTGGTGCGTGACGGGAATGGCGTATTCCATGCCGATGACCTCCAGGCGGCAGATATCCGCTACACCAATGCGAACGATAATATGCAGGTGCATCAGGGTTATCTGGAGAACTCCAATGTAGACCCAACCCTTGTCACCGTGGACCTGAATGCTGCATACCGGGCGTATGAAGCGAATCAGAAGGTTATACAGTTCTATGACAGCAGTCTGCAGAAGGCTGTTACCGAAGTCGGAAGAGTATAGGAGGGTGATTCATGAATAATTCAACGATTGGCGCATCAGTCTCCATGTCCAGTCTCCAGCAGCGGCTGGATATTATTGCCGATAATATTGCGAATGTGAATACAAATGGATACAAACGCAAAGAAGGTTCCTTCGAGGATGTGCTGACCCGGGTGCAGCAGCAATCGGAAGATTATGATCAGCCTGGGCGCAGTACTCCGCTGGGCTTCAATATTGGCTTTGGTGTACGTGTTGCTTCTATTACCAACAGCTGGGAAGAAGGAGCGCTTAAAGAAACGGGCAACCCTACAGATTTGGCGCTTCAAGGAAACGGCTTGTTTGGGGTTCAGGTCAATGGGGCTACTGCTTACACACGTCAAGGCGCTTTCCATTTCACACCTGATCCCGCCAATGCGGCCAACATGGTATTGGTGGATAATACGGGCAATAAGGTGCTTAATTCTAACGGAAATCCGTTGACCGTTCCGGTAGGAGTAAATGCTGCCATTGATGAGTGGGGACGGGTCCTCACGAAGCGGAATGAGAGTGATCCCGTTCAGGTGGCAGGCCGGATTATGATCGTTGAACCTCTGAGCAAAGATACGCTGCAGGCCATGGACGGGAACTTCTATGCACTTTCTGAAGGCGTTACAGCACAGCAGGCTTTTGTGCAGCGGGGAGCAGGGGATGTTCCGGCTGTAGGCGTGCGTTCCGGATGGCTGGAACAATCGAATGTGGATCTCAGCAAGGAAATGACGGAGCTTATGCAGCTCCAGCGTACGTATCAGCTTGCAGCCCGGGCTCTTACATCCAGTGACCAGATGCAGGGTCTGGCCAATACCATGCGCGGGTAGGTGAAAGAATGAGCAGACAGAAACACGATGAACAGGAAGACGATATTCAACCGGTCAAAAAGCGGGGGATATCGAGATGGACCACGATCCAGTGGTTTCTGATCCCCTTGCTGCTTGTTGGTTCTCTGGCGTGCGGTTTGGTCGCCGGTTATGTCATACTCGGCAAAAGCGAATTAAGCGATGTGCTGCGTTTCAGCACCTGGAAGCATGTATATGATCTTGTGTTTGCACCTTAATAGAAGACTGTTTCGGAACTCCCTTGTTGTATAAGGGAGTTTTCTTTTTTATACTGGAAAATGTATAATGATGGGGGGCCTGGGGAAACAAAAAGGGCCCTCTCCGCCATGCTGCCGCGTGCGGTGGAGAAAGCCCCTTATCTCAACCTTCACTTCTGCAGGTGGTGAAGGATAGATATAGTTTTTGCCGAAGCGGCCGGAATTTATGCAAGAAGCGGGAAAGAATAAGTGCAGAACCTGCAGCGCTGCCTTTTTGAAGACGAGGTTACATCCGAAAGGAGTTTTGTTATAATGCTGGATATTAATCAAATTCAAGAAATCATCCCCCATCGGCCTCCATTTCTGCTGGTGGACAAAATTACCGAAATTGAAATGGGCAAACGGGCTGTTGGCATCAAGAATGTTACAGTGAATGAACCTTTCTTTACAGGGCATTTCCCGGGGTTCCCGGTCATGCCGGGCGTATTGATTACAGAAGCGCTTGCCCAGGTTGGAGCAGTAGCCATTCTGGGTGTTGAAGCCAACCGCGGGAAGATCGGCTTCTTGGCCGGATTGGACGGATTCCGATTCCGTGGCCAAGTCGTGCCTGGAGACACGCTGGTGCTGGAAGTGGAGATTACCCGCCTCAAGGGCAGCATCGGAAAAGGACAGGCTACGGCCAAGGTTGAAGGCAAGGTGGTTGCTTCCGGAGAAATAATGTTTGCGCTTAGTTAACACACAAATAAATCATAGATGGAGAAGGAGAGATTTCATATGACTCAATTAAGCCCAAAAGCCGCAGGAACGTTAGCAGTTTGGCTGCAGGACCCTTCTGTTGATGAGAATACAAAGGCTGAGCTGCTTGCTTTGGAGAATGATCCGCAGGAACTGGAGGAACGTTTCTACAGAGATCTGGAATTTGGTACAGGCGGTTTGCGCGGCGTCATTGGTGCGGGAAGCAACCGGATCAACCGTTACACCGTGGGCAGAGCTACGCAGGGATTTGCCAAATATATTCTGGAGCAGCATTCCGGCGAAGGCAGACCCTCGGTCGTTATCGCCCATGATTCCCGCCGTTTCTCACCGGAGTTCACGCTGGAGGCTGCACTTGTACTGGCCGGTAATGGAATTGAGACGCATTTGTTTCCTTCTCTCCGCTCCACTCCCCAGCTGTCCTTCAGTGTCCGCCATTTGAAGGCAACGGGTGGAGTAGTGATTACTGCCAGCCACAACCCGCCTGAATATAACGGTTATAAAGTCTATAATGCACAAGGCGGTCAGCTCGTACCGGATGAGGCGGAGAAGGTAATCTCCTACATACTCCAGGTCGACTCTTTTGATGCAGTCAAACGCCTGTCTCAGGAAGAGGCAGAGCAGCAGGGTCTGCTGCATTGGCTGGGCGAAGAGGCTGATGAGGCATTCACGGATACTGTAGCTGCAGTCAGTGTAGCACGTGAAGAGATTAAGGCTTCGCTTGGCCGTGATTTCAAAATTGTATATACGCCTCTGCACGGTACAGGGAACCAACCGGTCCGCCGGGTGCTGGAGAAGATAGGATTCAGCCAAGTCTTTGTAGTTCCTGAGCAAGAGCAGCCGGATTCTGAATTCTCCACGGTGAAGTCACCCAATCCGGAGGAACGTGAAGCTTTTACCCTTGCTATCAAGCTGGGTGAGGAGCTGAATGCGGATTTGCTGATCGGCACCGATCCCGATGCTGACCGGATGGGGGCTGTAGTCCGCGACAATGAAGGCAAATTTGTGGTCCTGTCCGGCAACCAATCCGGTGCGCTGATGATCCATTACTATTTAAGCCGTCTGCAGGAGCAAGGAAAGCTGCCAAGCAACGGTGCGGTCGTAAAAACCATTGTAACGAGTGAGATGGGGGCAGCTGTTGCCGCTCATTATGGAGCGGCCGTATTTAATACGCTGACCGGATTCAAATATATTGGGGAGAAAATGACCCAGTTTGAGCAGTCGGGCGATTATACGTTCCTGTTCGGCTATGAAGAAAGCTATGGTTACCTGGCTGGCAATTATGCCCGTGACAAGGATGCTGTTCTGGCTGCCATGCTGATTGCTGAAGCGGGGGCTTATTATAAGGCGCAAGGCAAAACATTATATGATGTACTGCAGGAGCTTTACGAGCAATTCGGCTATTTCCTGGAGAGTCTGGAATCCCGCACCCTCAAAGGAAAAGACGGTGTTGCGCAAATTCAGGGAATCATGAATGACTGGCGCAGCAACCCTCCGCAGGAGATTGTGGGTTCAGCCGTCACCGAGGTGCTGGATTATTCACTGGGTCTGAGTGGATTGCCCAAGGAGAATGTATTGAAGTATTTGCTGGCTGACGGATCGTGGTTCTGCTTGCGTCCTTCCGGGACTGAGCCGAAGATTAAGGTGTATTTTGCGGTGCGCGGCGAATCGCTGGAGAATGCACGTGACAAAGTAGCTGCGCTCTCGCAGCAAGTTATGGCCCGTGTAGACGGCAACTAATTTAAGAGCATAAGTGTTCTTTCCTTAAACGAAAGTCCGGTGATGCCGGACTATCGTTATTTTTGCGGAAGAAGGCTTTGAAGTGAAAGAGGAGGCACAGGTTGTGCAGCAAAAATGGCAGCGTTGGAACACTTCATCCCGAAAATGGCTATGGATTATAGTCGTAGTGGGCCTCATTGCGGCCCTGCCGGTGGTTTATGACCGCTTGCAGACGGAGAAGACATCCAAAACAGTAGAAATTGTATTTGATTATCGCGACTTGGTGGATGCCGCGAGTTATCGCGTAAATCCACAGGCTTACATCTCTGAGCAACTGGACCGTTTGCAGGAAGCCGGTGTGCAGAGTATGGCCATTTATGAGAATACGCTCGAGGATTACCGCAAGGCACGCCGGTTGATGATCTGGGGAGCGGCGGATGCTGCCAATCTTACAAATACGGTTATTCCGGCAGATGAGAACTTTACCTATGTGCTTTTCACGAATGCGGAGAACCATGCCGCCTTGGCTCCTATTATCAGTGAAGCTTTTGGCAACCTTGGGATCAGTACGAGGGATTGGAGCTTTCGGGGGCAGCAAGGTCTGATTATTGAGACTCCTCTGGAAGACGCTACCCTTAAGCCTTTGCAGCCAGATCCGATTACGCTTCAAATGCTGCATGATAAAGGGTTCCATATCGTGCCCCGTCTGGTCGATTCACTTCCGTACAATGAGGAGGCTGTGAAAAGGCTCCTGGACCGTTATGAAGAGCTCGGCGTCAAACGGATTCTTTTTGAAGGGGAGACTGTCAAGGGTTTCAACGATAACGAAGAGATGGAGAGCTTGTCCGCCTTTGCGGGCCTGCTTAAAGTACGCGGGATTGGAATTGCCGCAATAGAGAATATTAAAAAACAGCAGAAGGGCTTCAATACGCTTGCTTACCTGCTGGATTACAATGTAACACGGCTGTACTCTCTGAGCGAAGGGGATTCCTCTCTAAAGCCTGAGAAAATTACCGACAAATTCGCACTTGCCACAAAAGACCGCAATATTCGGATGCTGTACCTGAATACAGCTCCTGCACGTGATACCAAGAAGGCGCAAATTACGGACACATTGGACAATCTGGTGACTACTCTAAGTGAGCCTGGCGGTGCGGTGGAGAGGATTAAAGAGAATGGCTTTACCTTGGGACAAGCTACTGCGTCTGAGGTTGCAGAATCATCTTTCCAGCGTTACTTCAAGTTAATTGCCGTAATCGGTGCATTAGCTCTGGTAGCTTTGATGATCTCTTACTTCATACCATGGCTGACACTCCCGTCTTTTGGATTGGGGCTGCTTGGTGGGGCGGGGCTGATTGTATTAAAGCCTGCATTGTTTGAACAAGCGCTTGCCTTAGCCGTATCGATTAGCGCCCCTACGGTAGCCATGGTATTGGCGATTCGCAAAATCAATGAAATGGGACCCCCGCTGCGCGGTACTGCACAGACGCATCCCTTGATGAGCGTACAGCGCAGGCTTACGCATAGTCTTGTACTCTATTTTAGAACTGCGCTGATCTCCCTGAGCGCTGTTCCATTTATGATTGCTCTGCTGAACAATATTACGTATGCTCTTGTATTGGACCAGTTCAGAGGCGTAAGTCTGCTTCATATGGCGCCTATTGGGCTTACAGCTCTGTATGTGTTGCTCTACCGCGGAGATTTTGTCTTTAATAAGACCGGCAAGCTCCTGCGCACACCGATTACTTTTGCAATGGTTATTGCTGCAGGGATAGTCGGAATTGTGGGGATGTATTACATGAGCCGGACAGGCAATGCTGGTACAGCCACTTCGCTGGAGCTTACGGTGCGGACTTTCCTTGAGAATACATTTGGTGTTCGGCCCCGCTACAAGGAGTTTTTGTTTGCCCATCCGCTCTTTTTACTTGGTGCGTTCATGGCGTTTAGATACCGGAGTGCAGCCTTTATCCTGATTATCGGGGTGATAGGACAACTGTCGATGGTGGATACCTTCGCACATATTCATTCCCCGGTTCTGATCTCGCTGGTGCGTGGCATTCTCGGTCTGGGACTGGGTCTGATTCTTGGGCTTTTGGCCATCTTTGTTTGGCAAATTGCAGAAGGGTGTTGGAAACGATGGTCGCCACTCCTCAGACGATAATCATCTCCGGATACTACGGGTTCCGCAACAGCGGAGATGAAGCGGTGCTGCAATCCATTCTGATTGCCCTGCGGGAGCATGCCGGGGTTGCAGGGCTGGCGCTTGAACCTGTAGTATTATCCATTGATCCGGAATGGACGACAGCAACCTATGGGGTTAAGGCTGTACACCGGATGAAGCTGGGCGAGGTGCGGAAGGCCATTGCTCAGAGCGCAGGCCTGATTAGCGGCGGAGGCAGTCTGCTCCAGGATGTGACCAGCGGCAAGACCATTCCTTACTATTTAGGGATTCTCAAGCTCGCCCAATGGCTGGGCAAGCCGACCTTTATTTATGCCCAAGGCATTGGCCCGGTGAACCGTAAGTTTTTTCACCCAATGATTAAATCGATTTTCCGCAAATGTGCTTATATCTCAGTTAGGGATGAGCAATCACGCCAGTTACTGCAAGCTATGGGTTTACAGGGCGAGGGCATAGAAGTTGTGCCTGATCCGGTAATGGGCTTGACCTTGGCCGGAACTTCCGGCTTGGCTGATACCGGGACAGGCAGCGCTCAGGCAGCCGGCAGACTTCAGAAAGATGAAGGACAGTTTACCATCGGGATTTCGGTTAGGTACTGGGAATCCAGCCGCCGGGAACTGGATGCAATCGCCGATGGACTGCTCCAGGCCTGTGCAGCAGAATCGCTACATCTGCGGTTTTTACCGTTTCACCATCCCTCTGATAATGAAGCTTCACGATATGTTATAGAACGTCTGGAAGGGAAAGCTGCACAGGGAACCACAATCAGCTTATGTGAAGATGCCCTTCATCCACAACAGATGCTGCAGGAAGTAGCGGATTGCGATGTGCTGATCGGTATGCGTCTTCACAGCCTGATTTATGCCGCAGGCAGAAGAGTGCCGCTGCTCGGTGTCTCCTACGATCCCAAAATCGACCACTTTCTGGCACGGCTTCATTGCCGTCCCATTGGTGCGACTGCAACACTTAAGGGCAGTGAAGTAACCACTGAAGTACTGCATCTGTTGCGCGAAGGACAAGCTTGGAGAAATGAAAGAGAGCCGTATATCTCCGCCCTTGTTGAAGAGGCAGGAGCTCCGGCAAGGCATATTGTTGAATATTTACGCCACAAAGGGTGATTAAAAGTGAAAGCAGACAGTAAGATTCCGACAATTCCGATCTTTGGGATAAGAGTATCCAAAATTGATATGGCAGCGACAGTGGATTATCTGACAGAGGCTGTTGTGACAAGGGAACCTCATCAGGTTATCACTGCCAATCCCATTATGGTTATGGCGGCTCTGAATGATCCGGCCTACATGAACATCATGAAATCGGCAGAGCTGGTTGTTCCGGACGGCACCGGGGTTGTATGGGCGGCCAAATATTGCAATGAGCCTGTTGTTGAGCGTGTTGCAGGATTTGACCTGTTACATGAATTGCTTCGCCAGGGAGAAAGATATCAATGGAGGATATATCTTCTGGGTTCTACGCCAGAGGTGATTCAAGAAACGGCGAAGAGGTTACAATTGCAATATCCGGGGGTGACCATCGCCGGCTATCGTGACGGGTTCTTCGGTCCGGAAGCCGATGAAGAAGTCATTCGCGAGATTGTTTCCAAACAGCCAGACCTGCTGTTTGTGGCCCGGGGAGCGGACAGCCAGGAGCCGTGGATCGGCAAATATAAGACGCGGCTTGGGATTCCGGTTATGATGGGGGTCGGCGGAAGTTTTGATATTATCTCCGGCAAAAGCCGCCGTGCGCCCAAAGCCTTCCAAAAATTGAGGCTGGAATGGATGTACCGCCTCCTTAAGGAACCTACACGCTACAAAAGAATGCTTGCGCTGCCGAAATTCGTATTAAAAGTGGTGCGTGAGAAAGATAATGTAACAAAAGTTGAACAAAATGCGGGAATTCACTGAAAAAATGCGGGGAACAGCCTAAATAAGGAATTGGAATTTGTTTTTGGAACAGCGTATAATTCAATGCGGTAGAGAAATGGAGGGCGACTTTTCAAATGTTAATTATATACATCGCCGGATTTATTGTATGCATGGGACTTGCGCTGTGCCTTACGCCTTTGGTGAAGAAATTCGCCATTAAGATCGGAGCCACAGATGTGCCGAATGCCCGCAAAGTGCATACGACGATTATGCCCCGCCTTGGCGGACTGGGAATCTTTCTGGCGTTTGTGTTAGGCCTGCTTGCCGTATTGCCGATCATTCCTTATGACTTTACACCGCGGGAGATCAACTTCATCAGAGCGCTGCTCAGTGGCGGTGGCCTGATCGTTCTGCTTGGTGGGCTGGATGACCGCTTTGAACTGTCAGCAAAAGTGAAGCTGTTGGGTCAAATTGCCGCAGCCTGTATCGTGGTTTTTGGATTTGATATTACTGTTGATTTTGTGAATATTCCATTTAATAATACGTATTCCTCGCTCGAGAGCTGGATTGCAGTTCCGCTTACGATCTTCTGGATTGTAGGGGTTACGAATGCCGTGAATCTGATCGACGGTCTGGACGGGCTGGCGGCTGGAGTTTCAGGGATTGCAATTGCGACTATAGCGGCGATGGCTTTCCTGATGGGCAATGTTATGGTTGCTCTGCTGTGCCTGCTGCTTCTGGGCAGCATTGTGGGTTTTCTGTTCTTTAACTTCCATCCGGCCAAAATCTTTATGGGTGATGCGGGTTCGCTTTTCCTGGGTTTTTGCTTGGCCATGCTTGCGCTGCTTGGCTTCAAACAGATTGCGGTCGTATCGTTTATCACACCGTTGTTAATTATCGGCGTGCCCTTATCGGACACCTTCTTCGCCATTGTGCGGCGCAAGCTGCAGAAGAAGCCGATTTTTGCACCGGATAAGGGACATTTACATCACTGCCTAAGAGAACTTGGTTTCAGCCACCGTCAGACTGTGCTTATCATTTATGGGATTGCTACATTTTTTGGGATCCTGGCTGTTATTCAATCTTCTGCCGCGCTGTTTGAAGCGAACTGGGTCACCTTCGTGGTCATCTGCGTTATGCTCTTTTTCCTGCAGATCGGCGCTGAGGTCACTGGCCTGATTGGCAAAACCAAACGCCCGTTGATTAACTTCTTCTTAAGACTGCGTATGAAGGCCAATCCGGAGCGGGGTTCTAAATAATAACCGTAATATTAAATTGAGGTATCATTCTTGTAATATATTCCTGAACTAACAAAACTCATCCGATTTCGGATGAGTTTTTTGCTGTTTTCCTAAAAATTTGCTATGTATTGGCCGATAAAGAGAAAAGTGAAGGTTTACGAGAACCTATAATCAAAGGAGAGATACAAACATGCATCGCTTTAAGAGACCTATCGTATGGCTGCTGCTGGCGGCCCTGCTCGTTTCCATGTTCCCAGGCAGGTTTTCCCCTACTGCGGAAGCTGCTGGCGCAGTCTCCACCACTTATTTCAGTCCGGATGATCTCACATTGCGGAGCACGGTTGCTTTGAGTCAGGACAGTAACGCTGCTCCAGACATGATTAGTCGGGAAAGCGTATATAAGACAAGTAATCAGTCCATTAATATTACAGGTACCTACTCTCAGGTAACAGCTTCAACTATGAAAGTTACTGTGGAGCAGCTGACTAAGGATACCACTACCAACAAGTGGAAAACAGATCCTACACGTATTACTACAGGTACTGTCACTACGGATGCCAATAGCCCGGACAACCGCTTCACAACAAGCGGAGTCGTTCTATACACCGGATTCAACAAAATCACCTTCTCCGGGATGCAGGGGAACTTGCAGCGTTCTGAATCTTTTTATGTACTATATGATAAAGTTCCCTTCGTGACCTCCCTGCAGGTGCTGGGTGGCCCGGCTGCATTGAATCTGAATGAAGGCACACAAGTGGTAGTGCCTGTAAATTCGATTACTATTCAAGGTAAAGTGGCGAACGCTACCAAGGTTAGTGTTTCGGTCAACGATGGTTCGGTTCTGCAGACTTCATTACTGGAGGATGGAACATTTTTTACACCGGCTCTAACAATCACTCCCGGCCTTAGTAAAATTAAAATCGTCGTCCAAAATGCTTCCGATTCCATTAACATTGAGCGGTCCATTTACTTTTTTGATAAAGACCAGCCCTTCGCGGAAATGAACCTGGTTCATGCTGGCGTAAACTATAACATCCTGAACAACATTCCTACATTAACTGCAGCTGCAACAACAGCCAGTTTCTCCGGGCAGATTCTGGTGCCTTATAATTCCGGTGTTTTTAAGGATACTGCCAAGCTAACGATCAATAAGGGAACTACCGGTGCAGTTCCGGTTACCGGATTAACCACGACCGAAGAAATGATTATTCCGGGTCCCGATGGTGTAACGCCAGCCTACAAACTGGTGAAATTCTCAACAAGTGCAGACCTGGCAATTACTACAGGCACCAATGACTTCACTCTGGCCGTAGATTATGGAACCTACAGCACCTCCAAGGTTTATTCCTATAAGTATCTGCAAGGTGAAACAGTAATCACGGATATGTTCTATCTGCCGGGGTATACCGGGGGAGCTACAACGAATATCTCCAAGCTGCCTTTGAGCGGGCAACAGATGGAAGCCGATAACTTCTACATTATGTTGAAGACCAATACACCACCGGCTGATCCTGCAAAGCTGGTTGCGAACTACCTGCCTTTGAGCAACAAGCCACTGGCTATAGCACCTAAGGGTTCAGGGTCAGGCACCAACGAATACATTTATCAAATTACCGGTTTTTCGAATGGACAACAAAAGGTGCAGTTTAAATTTGACGGTTCGCAATCCTTTTTTAATGCCGACATTTCCTATGTATCCAAGAATTATATCTATGTAAGCAATATTCAGGATGGTCAGACCTATGAATTTGATTCCAGCAGCACCAAAAGCCTGACATTCTCGGGTGAATATATCGGCTTTGAGAATATCAGCAGTTCGCAAGTGCAAATTAACGGTACCGATAGTAATTCAATACCGAATGCACCATTTGTATTTAATATTACCAAAGCAGTGCCTACATTTAGTTTCACTTTAGCCATCACTCAAGAGGGCCCCTTAGTCTATGGTGAGAACAAGATTGTATTTACGGGTATCTCGATGGATAGCGCAGGGAACAAACGGACAATTACCAAAGAACTCAAAATTTATATTGTAGATACGAATGTATCCAACCTGAGTCAATTCCATCCCGCTTTGGGGGCTGGACGTACACCTTTTGCCACAAACTCTCTATCTAATGAAGGGGAACGCAACAAAATTCTGGCTTTGCCATCCGAGTTCACCTTCAAAGATGAGAAGTATACAACGAATCAAGAGCAGTATGACCTGGTGCTGCGCGGAGGTGGAGCCTCCACTCTGAATTTGTACCAAGGCTCCGAACTGATATTTAGTTCAGCAGGCAAAACGGGGTTACTGTCCGATGATGCATCGACGGATATCTTGGTTGGACCGGTACAAGACACCGCCAACAGCCTAAAGTATTATGACTATATTGGTACAGGCAAGGACTTCCTCCTGCGGATCCGTGATTTTAAATTTGACGCTCCGGGCAGTCATGTGTATACGCTGGAACTGATCAACAAAACAGGAGCAAGAACAACACAACGGCTGGAAGTTGTACGTGAAGTCTCACCTTTCCGTGTATTATCTCCAATTGCTACTGTAGGCGACCAAATTGTAGTCAATAAGAACTTTGTCCGTTTTGATATCGAAGCGGAAGGTGCAACCAAAGTCATGATCGACAAATTTGAAGCACAGCCGCGTACGGATCTGCCGAACCGCTTCACTTACGATTATGTGGGCTTAAAGCCGGACAAAGCAACAACGATCAAGATTCAAGTCGTACGTGCAAATGCCACGCTTAACGATACTGTAACTGTCTACTATGCCAGTGCAGTTCAGACAGATACACAGTACATGGCTGAGAAAGTGGCGAACAAATATACTGTCTTTAACAAAGGCCTTCAACTGGTATTTCCAAAAGGAACGGTAATGAAGGGCTTTACGAGCTCAGGAGCGGCCAAATTCTATCCGGAAACTAAGCTGCTGTTCGGCATCGCAGATCCGGTGGACGGGGTAGTGGAGCGCGTGAACGATTACGGAAATATTATCAATGTGAGTGCTGCGGATTCCAGAACGCCGGAAGGCAAAAGTCCACTGGTCATTCCGCAAGAACTGGTTCTGCGGTTTACTTCAACAGCATCCACCAATAACTTCTCGCGTGTTTCGGATATTTTCTGGATTAATGGGGGGCTTGGAGAGGTAGGTTCCAAAGGAACAGCAAATTATATACCGGCTACCAACGGGATCGCACCTTATTCTATAGAAGGATATTTCACACAATACAGCCAAGCACGCAAAATCATTCCTTCGCAACGCGGTGAACTGACCCTCAACTTCAGCCCAAGTGTAGTAGATGAAGTGGGTTCAACCGTTACGGTATTCCGCTACAGCGAGTCCGGGAAATGGGAGAATGTGGGTGGCGAGGTAGATACCAAGAAACACACGGTTACTGTACCGTTTGATGAATTCGGTTATTATACAGTAATGAAGATGCGTCGTGGCTTTACGGATATCACGAACCATCCTTGGGCGAGAAATGTATTGAATGGTTTGTACTCCAAAGGCATCATGACCAATCTCCGTGCAGACGCATTTGGCGCGGATGACACTACAACACGCGGTGAATTCGCTACTCTGCTGGTAAAAGGCCTTAATATTCCTTTAAGCTACAACACGAATCAGCAGACATTCTTTGATATCGTACCTGAGGCAGTCTCCACGACATGGGATTTCAAACATATCGAGACTGCAGCAAGAGCGGGGATTGTAACCGGGCTAAGTGATGGTTTCTTTGGACCGGATCAGCCGCTGACGCGTGAACAGGCAGCTGTAATGATTGCCAGAGCGCTTAAACTCAAAATGGCTACAAATGACACCAAGCTGCTTACAAGCCTCAGTAAATCCTTTGTAGACAGCGGCAGTATGGACTTCTATTCCCGTCCTGCGATCGAAGCTGTCTCCAAGGCCAAGATTATGGAAGGCAACGCAGTTACCGTAACAGGCCAGTCCAAACCGGTCTACAACTTCAATCCAAAAGGCAAGCTGACCAGAGCAGAGGCCGGGAAAATTGCGGTTGCTCTTTTGAAGAAAAGCACCGACATCTTCCCTAAAACGTTTAATTAGAGCAGTGATGAAGGCCTGCCCTGCGAGAACTGTTCGCAGGGCAGGCCTTTTTATGTAATTTTAATTACATACCAGGACATTAGTTTTGTAATCTGCGCCTGTTTACGATACAATAAATTAGAAAATAATTATTTCTGAAAGGTGAAAGCCATCGATGAAACCGATTTTAGCAAAAGCACAATTGGATTACATGAAAGCAAAGAATATGTTTGAGAATAGAGCAAAAGTGTTGGAGAAGGATATTGAGGCTAAACGTGCAGTCCAGGAGATTACTCAGGAGGTTATGGAAGAGCTGGTACAGGCTACAGGCTTCCATGATGCCTATAACGAGCTGGTGATTGCCGAGAATGCTCTCATTGAATGGTCACATTCTACAATCAAACATGAGAAGAGCTACCGTGAGAACCGTGTGGCCATTGACGCGATGTATGCGAATGTCAATTCCAGTCCGGAGAAACGTCAGGAATTGATCTTGCTGTCGATGAAAATCCGTTAGACCATAAGTTTTAGAGGAGCGCCGTTATCGGCGCTTTTTCTATTTCTATACTTTTATCAGTGTTCTGTGAACATGGGGTCAATTTTTAGAAGAAACAAGAAAATTTTGTTTATTACTTAGCAAATATTGTTTAATGACGATTAGTGATCCGCATGCTATACTAATTTCCGTAGCCACCCATCATTAACAATAGTTAGAAAATGATACATATGTAACTTCTATTGGGGCTTTGGGGCTGAGCCGAAAACAAAATGAAATTATTTTTGAAGAAACCGCAACTTTTCTAAAACTTCTGCGTTTAAGGTGTAGAGTCATTTGCACCAGGCACTGTTAAAGCCAACGCAGTAAAGCTCAATTTAGCCAAATGGAAAAATTAGCTTTACGTGACTTGAGGCACATTGTATAATACTTAGGTAGAATTAGGAATCTAGTATTGTCATGCCTTAAACTTGTTTACCAGTTTCTGTGATACCCGTCACAGACATTATTTATACTTAATTTGCTCAACTCGGGAAAGGGGGTGCATCGGCTAATGAGTGACATGAGCTACCCATCTAAAGAAAAATCTCAGTTCATGAACGTCCAAGGAGGAGAAAAAAAGGTTATGAAGAAAATTTTATCCGTAGCATTATCTACAGCAATGGCATTCTCGATGTTTGCCTCTGTAGCATTTGGTGAAACTGCAACAACTCCACAAGCGAAGTTTGACGCTTTGGCAGCTAAAGGTATTCTTAATGGTTACCCAGATGGTCAATCCCATCTTGAAAAAGATCTGACTCGCGGTGAGTTCGCTAAGATCGTAACTAAATTGTTCGGTCTTCCTGAAGGTTCCACCAGCAAATTGTCTTACAATGACAAAGGTTACAATGCTAAGAACTGGACTGTTCCTTACGTCGAAGCTGTAACTGCAGCTGGTTTGATGCAAGGTCAAGATAAAGTTAAAGGTATCTTTGGCTACAATGCTAAAGTAACAGTTGAAGAAGTAGCGGCTGTTTTGTTCCGTGCGATGAAACTGGAACAACCTACTACAACTGACAACAACGCTTCTGTATGGGCTAAAGGTTATGCTCAAGCAGTCATCAACGCTGGTCTGGTTGAAAAGAACGTTGCTTTCAAATCTAACGCTACTCGCTCACTGGTAGTAGAAGTTGCTTATGCATATGACCAAAAAAGTACTGTTCCTACATTGACTGTAACT
This sequence comes from Paenibacillus albidus, assembly GCF_014644435.1. Lineage (GTDB taxonomy): Bacteria > Bacillota > Bacilli > Paenibacillales > Paenibacillaceae > Paenibacillus_AQ > Paenibacillus_AQ albidus. The sequence goes on from NZ_BMKR01000014.1 coordinate 92,630, forward strand.
TCTGCTGAAGCAGTAAGCCCAACTAAAGTGGTTGTTACTTTCTCTGACAAAACTACTATTAACGTAGATTTGCCTACTGCACTTGTTGCAGGTGTTGAACAAACAATCAGCTTCAAGCACCTTGAGAAAGACTACACTGCAAAAGTAACACTGCAAGCGCCTAAGGTTGTTACTGTAACAGCTCCAAACGCTAAGCAAGTTGTAGTTAAATTCAACCGTGCTATCGATCCTGATACTTTGGTTGAGACTAACACTCTGATCGAAGATGTAGTTAAAGTAACTGAAGTTAACAAAACAGTTAATGTTGCTAAAGACGCGAAGGTTGTTATCAGCGATGATGCAACTCAAGCTACAATTTCCCTGGATGGAAACACTTTCCTTAAGGGTAATTACACTGTAGTAATCAACGACACAATCAGAACAACTGCTGGTGAAGTAATTCCTGCTTACACTCAATTGCTGCCTGTAGCTGATGTTGTTGCACCAACAGTAGTTTCCGTATCTTCTGTTGCGAAAACAACTACTAATAAAGTATACGTTAAACTGAGCGAGCCAGTTAAAACCGCTGGATTGATTGCTTATGTAAACGGAACTGCTGCAAGTGTAACGCGTGACACTTACCAACCATTGGATGAAGTGACACTGACTACTGGCACGCTGAACAGTGGAACAGCTTATGATGTGTCCTTGACTAACCTCTCGGACTACGCTGGCAACCTGGCTACACCTAACCCGGTTAAAACAACTGTAACTGTATCTTCCGATGTTCAAGCACCGGTGGTTACAAAAGTCACTGTAATTGGTGACAAAGCAGTTGAGGTTGTATTTAACAAAGCAGTTGATTACAACTCTTTGGTAGGTAATGTTCGTTTGCTGGATGCTAACGGCGAAAGCAAAGGCGTATTCACAGTTAACACTACAAGCGATAACAAAACTTTCAAACTGACTAGCCCACTTGGCTCGTTGCCATCCACTGGTACATTCTCCGGTAGCATCGTATTTGGTGCAACCGTACGTGATACCATTGGTAACAACCTGGGTACTGCAGTAACTCAACCAATTACCTTCACTAAAGATACTGTAGCTCCAACAGTAACTGGTATTACTTACAAGAGCGGCAGCGGTCTGGTTGTGAAGTTCTCTGAAGAAGTTAATTATGTAGCTGGCGTGAAGGGTCTTACACTGATTAAAGATTCTTCAGGTGTTGGTACACCTATCACATCTACCCCAGTGAAATCTAAAGATGGTAAATCTTTGACTTTTGCTACTCCGGCTGGTGTTGTGGGTGCACACACACTGCGTCTGCCAGAAGGTTTGGTAACTGATGCAAGCTTTGCTAAAAATAAATTGGTTGCAACAGTTGTAGCTGTTTCAGGAAACGCCACTTCTTCCGATTCCGAAAGACCTAAAGTAACTAGCATTGTATATGGTAAAGATACTGATAATGACTATGTTGTTAATGTGACAGTATCCGACAATTCAGGAGTAAGTGTTGCATCCTTGACAGATGAAAACAGCTACACTATGGACAGCAAAGCATTGCCTGCAGGATCAATCGTCACTCTGGATTCTGCATCTGACAATGCGACTACAAGAACTGCATACATTAATATTCCAAAATCTGCGATCAGCGAAACTAAGGACTACAAGTTCTTGGCTAACGGTGTAGCCGATACTGCCGGTAACGGTGTTGAATCTCACAATGAAGTAGCGATCAAACTGCGTGACACTGTAGCTCCTAAGCTCAACTCTGCTGCTGTATCGTCTACTGATGCTGCTGTCCTGATCGTAACCTTCTCTGAGAATATTAAAGCAGAAAGTATTCAAAAAGAAGATCTGCAATTCCGTATCAATGATAAGCTGGTAACTCCTCTAACCTTTGAAAAGGTTGGTTCCAGTACTGATAAATGGTATGCTACATTCCAAAAAACAGACATTGATGCTTCCGCATCCTCCGGTACTCAAGATCTTAACGCTAACAACATCAACACAATCACTGTTAAGGTTAAAGAGAACGAAGGCACTTATACTAACAGCATCACTGACAACGAAGGAAACAAAATCGCTACTTTCAATGAAGTATCCGGTAAGTAATATTGTTCCTTGTGTAATACCGAAGTACAGAATAGCCTCTTCGGAGGCTATTCTTTTTTTTTAATCATTTTATATCCCTTAAGGAGGATATCCATGAAACCCGTATGGAAAGTCTCGATGGCTGCTGTATTGTTGGGTGGTGCTGTATGGGTTGGATCGCTGGTGAATCTGACGGCGGAAGGCGCCGGTGTTGGTTCGCAGCCGGGAACAGCAGATGATCCGGTAGTGACCAAAAGCTATGTGGATCAACAAATTCAGAAGGCTTTGCAAGGTGGTACGGTAACTGCGCCAAGTGCAACTCCTCCAGTCGCGACTACGGCACCTTCTGCTTCAGTGCCCCCTGTTGCAAGTACACCGAATGAATCTGTCATCGTGGATGTAAAACCTGGACAGACGCTTATAGCTTCAGCAGGTGCTGAATTTATCGTGCGTGCCGGCAAAGCAGTGATTTTCTCGGAAGATGCCAACGGCGTTGCTGATTTAACCGATGGGGTAGATTTAGCCAACGGCGTGGCGGCTACTTCCAATCATTTGTTGTCATTTCCGCGCAATGGGCGGGGGATCAAGGTTCAAGAAGGCCAAACACTTGGCTTAGTCGTTATGGTTCGTGGCGGCTATACTTTGAAATAACCTTGACCCCTTACTTAGCCCATTCCATATATAATCAGTATGTCCTGTAGTGTAGATTTTCATGCGCTATCGGAACGGATTCCCACAGTTAACAAACATTGAGGCGATTGAACAGAGCATGTTCGGCACACAATACTCTTGTATTCTTACAAAATATGCAGGAGGTGCAGCACATGGCACGTAATAATCGCACAGTGGTGCCTGAAAGCCGGGCAATGATCAAACAAATGCAATATGAAATTGCTGCTGAATTTGGTTTGTATGGGTCAGGTTATGGTGGCGGGGCAGATACTGAGTTTGCTTCCGAATTAGGTGCGCTGGGAAGTTCGGGCCGGATGGGGAGCAGTCCCTACCTGGGTCACCTGACCTCCAGAGACAATGGATCAGTAGGCGGAGAAATTACTAAAAGGCTGGTCAAGCAAGCCGAACAAAGCCTTTTTTCCTAATATCTGTGAGTAGTATGTCTGCTATTGTAAATCGCATGGGCAAGCATCCATTGGGACTCCTTTTTAATTAGGGGGACTAATTGGATGCTTTTTACGCTGTTAACACCCAATTGGGTGAACCGTTATAAGATTGACTGGAATTGACACCTTCCGTCAAATAAGATAATATGACTTTTGAGGAAAGCCTTAAACCTTTTCCAGCTGGAAAAGGTTCATTTTTTGCATAGCTTTGCAAATGAGATGGCAATCCAAGAGATACATCATTGGTGTTTTTTTACTTCATATATGGATTTATCTACGATCAACAAGGGAGGGTAATACACATGTCTATTAAAGGACGCCACTTGTTTACTTCCGAGTCCGTTACGGAAGGGCATCCCGACAAAATCTGTGACCAGATCTCGGATGCTGTACTGGATGCGTTTTTGGCCAATGATCCCAATGCCCGCGTTGCCTGCGAAGTAGCGGTTGCCACAGGCCTGGTATTGGTAATTGGCGAGATCAGCACGAAGTCGGAATATGTAGATATTCCTGCGATTGTGCGCAATACGATCAAAGAAATTGGCTATACTCGCGCAAAATACGGGTTTGACTACAACACTTGTGCAGTCTTGACCTCATTAAATGAGCAATCCGCTGATATCGCCCAAGGGGTAAATGCAGCTCTGGAGCATCGAGATCCAGCACAGGTTGCTGAAGAAACTGCCAATATTGGTGCTGGCGATCAAGGGCTGATGTTTGGTTTTGCAACAAATGAGACACCTGAGCTAATGCCGCTGCCGATTGCTTTATCCCACCGCATTGCCCGGCGTTTGTCTGAGGTGCGTAAGAATGGTACTTTGAGCTATCTGCGTCCGGATGGCAAAACGCAAGTCACGATTGAATATCAGGATGAAAGACCGGTACGGGTGGATGCGATCGTGGTATCGACTCAGCATGCGGAAGAAATCTCTCTGGAACAAATTCAGGCTGACATCAGAGAACACGTAATTTTGCCGGTAGTTCCCGCAGAGCTGCTGGACGGCGAAACCAAATATTTCATTAATCCGACAGGCCGTTTTGTCATTGGCGGACCACAAGGGGATGCCGGACTGACTGGCCGCAAGATTATTGTGGATACGTATGGCGGGTATGCACGCCATGGCGGCGGTGCATTTTCGGGTAAAGATCCGACCAAGGTAGACCGTTCTGCAGCATATGCAGCCCGTTATGTAGCTAAGAATCTGGTAGCGGCTGGTCTGGCTGATAAATGTGAGATTCAATTAGCGTACGCCATTGGGGTAGCCAATCCTGTGTCGATTAATGTGGATACATACGGAACAGGTAAAATCAGCGAAGAGAAACTGGCCCAGTTGATCAGCCGTAATTTCGATCTTCGTCCTGCCGGAATTATATCAATGCTAGATTTGCGCAAACCGCTGTACAGACAAACTGCCGCTTATGGTCATTTTGGACGTACAGATGTTGATCTTCCTTGGGAACGTGTAGACAAAGCAGAACTGCTGCGAGCAGAAGCAGGTCTGTAGTTCTCAGAGCTAACCAAGCACTTATTCTATTTCAAGAACCCGCAAGATCGATTGCTTCTTTTGAAGTGAACGGTTTTGCGGGTTGTTTTGCGTTGAACTGTCTATTAGTAGGCGATATTGTGCGTATACAGTAAAGGCTACTAAACTTTGGAAGCCTTTGTACCGAAATAAAAGAATATACATAAAGACGAGAGTATGGCTTGAGAGGAGTCTATTACGACATGAAAAAGAAAGTTTCCATATGGACAGCGCTCATATTGGCAGGAAATTTGTTACTGGGGGCAGGTAGTCCATCGATTGGCCTCGGGACTACGGCGGTGTACGCCGCCGCTGAATTCGGAATAACAACCTCCCCGGCTGCCGGAGCAGCCTATGTGGAGGTTGGAGCTTCCCTCAGACTGAGTTTTGATCGGCAGGTAAGCCCGCAGAGCGGCGAGATTACCATTACACCTCAAGATGCGGCTACCCCTTTTGTCACCATCCCCATCGGCAGCTATGGATTAGTCGGCAGCTCAAATGCGTATGAACTGAAGCTTGGGGCGAACCAGCAATTTGCCCCCAACAAGACGTATACAGTGACTATCCCCAAAGGCCTGTTCAAGGACGCTTCCGGGGCGGAGTCTGCTCTGACTACATGGTCGTTCACTACCGCGCCACAGGGCAATGCAGCGATTACCGCCAGCAGCTTCTCGCCGGCCAATGCTTCCCGGATAGAAGCAGGAGCATTATCACAGCTGAAATTCAGTTTGAACAAAAAGCTAAACAAAGGCGGAGGCTCCATCAGACTGCTATCTTCCGCTGACAACTCCACCCTTCAGGTATTTAAAATACAAGACGGGGAAGCGGCCGTTGATGTCCAAACTACGGACACTTCAACAACCGTATCACTGCGGCTGGATAAACCATTGGCTGCGGGCGGCAACTACTATGTACTGATTGACGCGTACGCATTCAGGGATGATGATTTCACCACCTTCCCTGGCATATCCAGTGGAAATGTATGGAGCTTCTCAACATCAGGTGCAGCGGACATTCCTGTCACTGTAAATCCTGCCTCGAATAGCGGGAATGTGGCGGCGACGGCAAATCTGCAGCTTACCTTTGACCGGCCTATGATGCCTGCCTCGGGCACCATAACTGTGTCTCCTGGTGTGACAACTGATGCACGTACAAAATGGCTTAACGTGAACTCCACCGCTGTTACAGGCGGAGGCAGCCGGACAATCACTTTACTTCCGGCCTCTGCGGAATCTCCATTGTTGAATGGCACACAATATACCGTGACTATACCCCAAGGGGCTTTTTACGATCAGGATGGACATGTCTTTCCTGCCTCCGGGCCGTATACCTGGACTTTCACCACTGCTTCCGTTACAGGGATTGCTGTAGCTTCCTTGAATCCAACGGACCGCAGTGAATCGGTAGACGTCAACAAAGCAATAACCCTGACATTTAACCGGGATATGAAGTATAACAGTACTGTGGCGAACGGTGTGGTTCTTTTCAACAGCAGCGGTGTACAAGTGCCATCGACTGTGCATACCGGATCATCGGCGAAGGAATTCGTGGTTAAACCCAATGCTGCGCTGGAGTCCAATACAACTTATTATATCGATATCGCCAAAGGGGCTTTTTCGGACGCCAGCGATCCGCTTGCGGTCTATGACGGATTAAGCGGCAAAACATCCTGGAGCTTCAAAACAGTCTCTCTGGATAAGACGGCACCGTCGCTTACCTCCACCTACCTGGAGAATAACCGGACGATCCGTTTAAAATATGATGAAACCCTGAGTTCTTCAGTGGGTCTGCTGACATCCAGCTTTCAGGTAACGGTCAACGACGAAAATCGTGCCATAGACAGTACCTATATTATGGGAGACAGTGTGTATGTGGTGCTCGGTACAGGAGTAGCTGTAGGACAGGTTGTTAAAGTCACCTATACGGGCGGGCTGCGCAGTATTCAGGATGCCTCCGGAAATATCGCCAGCACTTTTTCGCTCAGATCCGTCTCGAATACGATAGAATCTGCTTTTCCTATGCCGAAAGATGGCAGAGTATCGGGCAGGACCGTTACGCTGAATTTTAATGATTCGCTCAAAGGTATCTCTCCGTATGCTTACAGTCAATTTACAGTAGCGGCAGACGGATATTCGCTTGGAGTCAGCGAGATCAGATCCAGCGGATCAACAGTATATCTGACCCTGGACAGTGATGCTGCAAACGGGCAGGCGGTAAGAGTGTCCTACTTTGCCGGTTCCTATCCTTTGCAAAATACACTGGGGCAGAATATTTCTGACTTCACCGACTTCTATATCCGTAACAGCAATGACACCATTGCTCCGGTGTTTCAAAGCGCAACCGGCTCCGGCAATAAAATAGTCATTGCTTATAATGAAGGCTTGGCTACGACTGGCTTACCTTTAAACAGCCAATTCTCTGTTTTGGTAGGCGGAACACCAAACTATGTGACCAATGTAGCCGTAAGCAACAGTTCGGTGACACTGACTTTGCAAACTGCGCTGGCGGTTACACAGAATGTAACACTCTCTTATGTACCGGGTACAGCGGGGATCGCCGATCTGAACAATAACCGGGCGCCGTATATCAACCTGCAGCCGGTGACAGTATCTTCATCCACTTCTGTGTCTGAAATTAGCAGTGCAACAGTAAATGGAGATCAGCTTACAGTTACCTTCAGCAAAAATATGCAAACCTCCTCAGCCCTGCATGTGAACCAGTTTGGCGTGCGTGCGGACGGAAGCAGCGTTGGAGTTCAAAGCTATTCCCAATCGGGAAACACATTAAATTTGATCCTCTCCAGTGTCGTAAAAAGCGGGCAGACGGTTGATTTATCCTATATGACCGGTGCGGCACAAATCAAAGATCTGAACGGCAATGTGTTGTCCTCCTTTACATCGCTCGCTGTAAAGAACTTGACGGGAACCTCCGCGGGAACGGGGAGCCGCCCGGCATATTTGGGAACCCTGGCTGCCAGTGAATTTGGAGAAGAATATCCGCTGCTGAAGAGTGACTCTTCAACGGCTGTGGATGACCGTTCCGTATATAATGAATCTGTCAAAAGATATGGTCTCGCAGCAGATCGTGTAGCGGCAAGTTATGAGTATTTGGCCAAGCTGGGTACGTCCACCCTGGCTTTTGAGGTTCCCTCCACGGAACGGGCCGCTTATGTGACAGTACCGCTCAAGCCGCTCCTGGATGCGGTCAACCGCAACAAAGCGGCTAAGCTGGTGATCCGCCATGGGGAGAGTATATTCACAGTGGCATTGGCAGACATTGATATGGTTGGACTCGCGACCAGCTTGATTGCGGACAGCAGCAACATTTCACTTATATTCCGTATGGAAAAGGTTCCGGTTGGAACGTTTGCTCCTTTTGAGAGCAAGCTGAAGACTCAGGGAATGCAAAGCGTGACCGATCTCATGGATTTCCGCCTGACGGCTGTGGGCAGTGCAAACTTATCCAATGCTCAGGCCATCAATGTAAAAGGTGAATATGGGGTTCGGACTACAGCTACATTAAATGATGTTCAGACCTCTGCAGCAAGGTTGGATCTTACGTATTATGATGCAGCCTACCTGCCTACCAAAATCAGCAAGGCAGGAAGTTATACGATGATCCGTGCCCGTACTTCGGGGAATCTGGTAGTGGGGACATTCCTGTCCACCCGGTCATTTGCTGATATGGGCAGACATTGGAGTAATTCGATTGTTGCGGAGTTGGGTGCCAAGGGCATTATCGACAGCAGCTACGGCACAACATTTATACCGGAACAAAAAATTACCCGGGCCGAGTTCGCTGTCATGATCAGCCGGGGACTCGGCTTGCAGGGAGACCGGGAGATGGCTCAGCGGTTCAGAGACGTACAGCCGTCTACGCAGGTCGGTGACTATATCGGGGCAGCAGCCAAAGCAGGCATTATCACCGGTAATACGGATGCAACGTTCCGGCCCAATGACAATATTACTCGTGAGCAAATGGCGATTATGATTATCCGGGCGATGGAATATACCAATCATCCGATTACCTTAAGCGGCACGCCGGCAACGGCATTGAATGCTTTTAAGGATAAAGCCAAAATCCAGAATCTAAGCGCCGAGTTTGTGGCCAAAGCTGTGCAAGCCGGGATCATCCTGGGGATGACGCCAACCGAATTCCAGCCGCAAGGCAATGCTACCCGTGCTCAAGGTGCGGTGATGCTGCAGCGGATGCTGAAGCAGGCTGATTACTTGTAAGAGAGCGCAATTAGGAAGTGTAATAAAAGTATAACGGGGAGTGTCCCAGAAGCCATGAAATGGCTGTATGGGACACTCCTTTCGTTTGTTCTGGAGCAGGATACAGATGAACACTATGTGGACGCTTCGTGAACGGACCGTTGTTTGGGCTGCTGTTCTTTTGGTGAAGTGGAAATGCCACCTAACCCTGAACTGAAGGAGCGGTTTCTTTGTCCATTCAATAGATCACGGACCATAGTGAGAGACTTATATAGGAGCCCCCGGGCTTGAACCCCGACTTTTGCGAATTTTATCCTCTAAAGCTCGTAATCTCTTAGAAATCGCAACTTTTCCACCTGATTACAGTCTATTAAAGGTGTACCGGGAAATTAGATTTTTTGAGTTTCCAGACTTGGATAACGGATATGGACTGTAAAAAAAGTGATGGGAGAGTTACGCTGAAATGAATGAAGTTGTCATGAATAAGAGAAACAAGGAAGCTGTGCGGGGAATAAAGATGTCGTCTGCAAAAAAATGGGTGGCCGCCTCCTTGGCCGGTGTCCTGTGGATCATGCCAGTTATCGGCAGTGAAGGAATGCCGCAGTTTGGACAAGCAGCACCAGCAGCTTCTGCTGCCTCTGCTGTTACTGTGAATAAGCTGGGAGAAGAAGTCATTACTTCAGGCGCGATTATGATGAAGTACAAATATACTACGACACGTTCCGGGAAACGTGCGACGGGCCTCGCGGATGTCATTCGCGTAGACCTGAACAATCCCTATGTATCTGTTGATGTCATGACCGGCAAAGGCGGCAACCTGACTACCCGCCAAAGCACCGGCGGCATGGCCAAAGAAACAGGCGCAGTGGCTGCCGTAAACGGCGATTATTTTAATACAGGCGGTGAAGGATCCCCGATTGGCGGGCAGGTTACAGCGGGAGAATTGCTCTCAACACCGTCCCAGCTTAACGGAATGTATGCTTTTGCAGTTACCAAAGACCGGAAGCCCCTGATAGACGAGTTCACATTTGAGGGGAAAATAACGGCGGAAGATGGTGCGCAGTTCCCGCTCTCCGGCATCAATAAGGGAGCCTATAACCCTGAGGGTGGCAGTTCTACATACAGTCATGCCCACGCTATGTATATTTATACGGATGCCTGGACGGCCCTGGAGCGGCCGAAGAACAGCTCTACCACACCGACGGAAGTTTTGGTAGAGAACGGAGTCATCACGCAAATTTCAGAGAATGCCGCACTGCCTATGGCTGTTCCCAAGGGAGCTTATATTTTGCGGACCCATGGACTGGCTGCACAATATGTCACCGCTCATCTGACAGTAGGGCAAAAGCTGACCAGCACCTATGCACTGATATCCAAAACGACGCAGCAGCCACTGGACCCGGCAACTCTGCAGACCATGATTGGTGGACATACCATTCTAGTGAACAACGGGAAAGCGGCTACGTTCTCCAGATCCACTAGCAGCATAGGGGGCGTCCGGGCGCGTACCGCACTCGGATATTCACAGGACGGCCGTTATGTATATGTAATAGCCGTGGAGAAAAACAATAACAGTTCAGGCATGTCCCTGACCGAGCTTCAATCTTTTATGACAGGCATCGGGGTCTGGAAAGGCCTTAATCTGGATGGAGGCGGCTCTACAACCATGGTAGACCGTCCGCTGGCGGAGACAACAGCTACGCTCACCTTTGATACTGAGTACGGCACAGAGCAGCGCAGCATTGTTAATGGACTGGGGGTATATACCTCGGCTCCAAAGGGTGAAGTCAAAGGCATTAAGATCAGCGGAGACTCCGTGCTGCTCATTGGTCAGAAAGCAAGCTATTCTTTAAAAGGTTATGATACCTACTATAATCCTATCGATGTAGCTGCCGGTAATCCGGCCTGGAAATCAAGCGGCGGCAGCGCTACGGTCAGCGCCGGGGAAGTAACGGCAGTGAAGCCGGGAACCGTCACGCTTACGGCTACGAGCGGCACGGCAAATGCGTCTACGGAGGTTACTGTTCTTGGCGGTGAAGATCTGACCAGCCTGACAGTGGGCACGCCTACGGCCCCTTTGAAGGCGGGAGCTTCGGTCTCAGTGCCTGTAACTGCAGCAACAAAGAGCAATGGGAAGGTTACAGTACCGAATTCGGCGCTGAAGTGGGAATATGTCGGCTTTGAGGGCAGTGTTCAGGACGGCAAGCTCACTGTGAATTCCGTGAAGGAAGGGGTCTCTACCGGCTATGCGATCGCCCGCTACGACGGTTTTAGCACAGCTGTTGTACTCTCGACCGCAGCGGCCACTTCCTGGGAGGATTTTGAGAATGTGACGTATCCGCTCGCATTCACGACCAATGTTCCGGCTGTAAAGGGAACGGCAGCTGTAGTTGCCGGAAACGGGGAACGGGCCGGCTCCAAAGTGCTGTCCCTGGGCTATGATATGACTGCCGGCAGCGGCAAGATGTACGCCTATGCCCAGTGGAACGGCACAACAGGCAAAGAGGTTCCGGCTGCGGCGACTGCGATGTCGCTGGATGTGATGGGAGATATGAGTCTGAACTGGCTGCGGGCTGAATTTGTCGACAACGGCGGTGCTACAGTATATGTGGACCTGGCCAAGATCATCGATTGGAACGGCTGGAAGAACCTCAATATTGATTTGTCGGGTTCCGGAATGAAATTCCCGGCTTCCTTGAAGAGATTGTATGTTGTGAATGTGGAAGAGGGCCAGGATGAGCGGGCCAAGACAGGTACGGTTGCTTTTGACAACATCAAATTCACCATGCCTTCACTGTCCAGTGAAGCGGGGCTGCCTAAAGGTTCTGCAATGATGAGTATAGGTTCCAAGGCCATTACCGTGAATGGTGCTAAAAAAGCAATAGATGTAGCGCCTATTATGAAGGACGGCAGTACGTATGTGCCGATTCGGTATGTGCTGGATGCGTTTGGCGGAAGTGCGGCCTGGGATCCGGCTACGAAAAAGATAATGGTGCTGCGCGGTTCAAAGGCACTGGATCTAACCCTGAACAAAAAGGAATTCATTCTGAACGGAAAACGCCAAAGTGCCGAAGTAGCGCCTCTACTCCTGCAAGGGAGGACTTTAGTACCACTGAGATTGGTTTCCGAGCAATTAGGTTTGACTGTAAAATGGGAACAAAAAACGAAGACCGTAACTATTGAATCATGATATGTTAATATAAAGGTAAGCCTTTAATATGATCCGATAGAAATGGGGCAAGCATCCGTGGAATTTCAAGCCGATGCGATTGATCGCGTGATAAAGAACACCATCGACGTGATGGAGAGCAGCAAGTATCAGATTTTTGAAATATTGCAGGTTGCACGGGATGAGCTTGTTGCACTCACCAAAGAACTGCAGCGGGTAATGGAAGAAACGGATGAAACCTTGTTAAAAGTAGACAAACTGGAGATTCAGTATCATCGTTCACGGATCCGGTTGACGGAAGTCAGCCGGGATTTTGTCCGCTATACGGAAAAGGACATTCGGATTGCTTATGAGAAGGCAACGGAGCTTCAACTGGAGCTCATGATGACCAGAGAGCGGGAAGTCTATCTGCGGAGCAGACGCGACGAGCTGCAGATGCGGGTCCGCAGTGTGGAGAATTCTGTGGAGCGCGCTGAATCGATTGGTTCGCAAATGAGTGTGGTCACGGAATATTTGTCGGGAGAATTGGGACAGGTGACGAGAATTGTCGAATCCGCCAAGAATCGACAAATGATTGGTCTCAAAATAATCCTGGCTCAGGAAGAGGAACGTAAAAGAATTGCCCGGGAAATTCATGATGGTCCCGCACAAATGCTCGCAAATCTAGTCCTTAGGACGGAAATTGTAGAAAGAATGCTGGTAAAGCAGGAATTCAAGCTGGTGCAGGACGAAATAGTAGACTTGAAAGGGCAGGTTCGATATAGCCTGGAAGAAATGCGCAAGGTTATTTTTAATTTACGTCCCATGGCGCTCGACGATTTAGGACTGATTCCGACACTGAGGAAATATGTGCATGACTATGAGGAGAAAACGAAGATCCGAACCACTTTTGAAACAAGGGGCAAGGAGCACCGGTTAACCTCGGCGATGGAAGCGGCAGTCTACCGCCTCGTTCAGGAAGCACTTTCCAATGCTGCGAAACATGCCTATCCGAGCTACGTGCTGGTGGAAATTACATACCAAGCGCAGTTGATCAAGATTGTCGTCAAGGATAATGGGCTAGGCTTTAATGTGCAAAAAATCAAGAGTGAGCAGGGCAACCGTGAGAGCTTTGGCCTTGTAGGCATGCGGGAACGCGTGGAACTGCTTGAGGGAAGAATGGAAATTGAATCAGCCGAGAATCAGGGAACAACAATCGTAATCCATATTCCGACGAATGTGGAAAAGGGAAAGGAGTAATGTGATGGAGAACCAGAGCTCTGGCAAAACGCCCATTAAAGTTCTTTTGGCGGATGATCACCAGCTGTTTCGTGAAGGACTTAAGCGCATTTTGAACATGGAGGAGGATATTGAGGTCATCGGCGAGTGCGGTGACGGTATTCAGGTCCTGGAATTCTGCAATATTACTAAACCGGATATTGTTCTGATGGACATCAATATGCCGATTGAGAACGGCGTGGAAGCCACGCAAAAGCTGCGGGAAATGTTCCCGGAAGTTAAGGTCATTATTTTGTCCATTCATGATGATGAGAGTTATGTGTTCGAAACCCTGCGTAAGGGTGCGAACGGATATTTGCTGAAGGATATGGAGGCAGAGTCTCTGATTAATGCCATTCGTTCGGTTTGTGAAGGACATGCCTTTATTCATCCCAAGGTTACCGGCAAGTTGATTAATCAGCTGCGCCGTATGACGTATTTGAATGAGACGGGTGCAATGACGGAAACGGCCGTAAAAGAAGCCGGTGTTAAATTCGTGGCCGGTGACAACAATCCGTTAACCCGCCGCGAAGCGGAAGTTCTACGGCTGATGGCCGAGGGCAAAAGCAACAAGATGATCGGGGAATATTTGTTCATTAGTGAAAAAACCGTTAAAAACCATGTCAGCAGCATTCTACAGAAGATGGAAGTAGACGATCGTACACAAGCTGTAATTAATTCGATCAAATACGGCTGGGTCACCCTGTAGCAAGAGCATAACGTTTAACTGAGCGTTTTGGAGAATCCTAATATTCTAGAAAATCGTTACATATATTAATCTCTGCCTGCAGCAGCGATTTGGTATTGTTTCTATCTGCCGCCATATTCGAATTTTGCAAAATGCTGATTTAAATAGGTACCTGGCAGTAAAGCAGAATATGATTACTATAATGGGGGGCAGGGCCTGTTCCCCTCTTCGGGACATTGGGCAGTCACCGACCTTTTGCAGCCGGCATATATTGTCGGTATACAAGAGGAGGTGCATCTCCATGGTAGCCCAGTTAATATGGATAGCGGCCGTCTATGCATCCGCAGTAGCCAGTATTCATTTCCTGCATCACCGGGAGCAGACGCGGAAGATGTTTGCCGGGAAGTGGCTTCATTATATTTTTATTACCCGCAATCATGAATCGGTGGTGGAAGGATACATCCGGGCACTGGCTGTTCATTCTTTTTTGACAGGCAGGCGATTACGTGTGACCTTTATGGATGAGGGGTCGGACGATGCAACAGCAGGGATTCTTTCCAGGCTGGCCCATAACGGGTGCTCTGTGGAACTGCAGGCATGCAGGCTGGCTGTTCATACCGGGGAAGAACTGAAGCAGCAAGGTTATGTGGTTGACTTACGGATGTCCGGTGAATATGGGCAGCTGCCCTTTCTGCGGACGGCAGGAAGCAGGGGATACGGATCGAAGCGTGGCGGATTGTAAGTAAATATGTGAGCAACGGGTGAAGCACACTCTCCAATGGATGGGGGAGTGTGCTTTTTTGTGTTTGCCGGAAGAGAACAAGAGGATGCCAAGGAAAAGGAACGGAAGATTAAAAATGTGCTTAGGGAGGTTCGTTGTTTATGAAAATAGCGGTGTATGTTGTGGATTATAAAGGAGACTGGAGCTTGTGGATTTCCCTGGCGCTGGCTGTGGACACTTTATGGTGGCAGGGCACGGATGAGGGCGGGGATTATGCATCTCCGGGCTGGAACCGCAAGCCGGCAGAGCAAGTGGTGATCCTTTCGCCTTCGCTGCCGCTGGGCTGGGCCATCAAGCTTCGTGAAGGCTTTTTGGCTAACAGCGGGATGCGGACATGGGGATCCAAGGAATGGGGGGTGTACATCGACCATCATCTTGAGCAGGAAATCAGGGAGGAACGTGCAGCGGGCGGAAACTGGCCCGAAGGCTGGGCAGCCCAAGGCATCAGGATTTGGCGTTCGGGCGACAAGAACTGGGGCGGGCTTGGGACCGCCCTGGAGAATGATGGAAGAGCGTTCCATAACGCTGCCTGGCTGGCTTCACCTGGAGCAGAGGCACAAGCAGACTTATGCGGTCTAGCGGATCAGCTGATGCTGGCTGTTGCCGGCCGTTCTTTGCTTACGCCGGAGGTGGAGGCTCTGCTGCTGGAGCGGTGCCCGCTGCTTGGCGATGATTGGCGCCGCGCAGCCCAGCTGGCGCATCTGCAAGGGCGGCTGAACCTCGCCGCCGCTGTGGGTGAGCGCGCTGCGGGCCGCTTCGCTCCGCAGCACCGGGGACGCCAGCTCCCTGCGGTCGCTGGCCTATGGGCCCGTGCGGCGGCCGCCTGGCTGCCGCCCAGCTGGCGCGCGGCTTCGCGCGGCGCCGTGCCGCAGCGCGCTGCCTGCGCTGCGGCAGCGTCCCCACCGGCCGCACGGCCTGCGCCGCGTGCGGCCTTATGGGCTGCGCCTATTGCGAGGCCTGCCTCGCTCTCGGGCGCAGCCGGGCTTGCGCGCTGCTGCTGCGCCGTGCAGCGCTTCCGGCCGTGCGGGCCACGGCCGGTCCTGGCCCCGCCGTGGCGGCACGCCGGTGGGGCTTAAGCGCGGCGCAGGCGGGGGCCGCCGGCGCTGCGCTGAGGTTCCTGGCGGAGCCGCGGCAGCGCTCCGCCGGCCCGGGCCCAGAGCGGTTCCTGCTCTGGGCTGTGACGGGAGCCGGGAAGACGGAGATGATCTTCCCGCTCCTTGCGGCCGTGCTCGCCGCCGGCGGGCGGGCGCTCGTAGCGACGCCGCGGCGCGACGTCGTCCTTGAGCTGGCGCCGCGGCTGGCCAAGGCCTTCCCGGCGGAGACGCTCGCCGTACTCTACGGCGGCAGCCCGGACCGCTGGGCAGACGGGCAGCTGACGCTGGCAACGACGCATCAGCTGCTACGGTTCCACCACGGGTTTGACCTGGTGATCATAGATGAGTTGGATGCATTCCCCTACCACAATGATCCGATGTTGGCCTTTGCGGCAGAGCAAGCCTGCAAAGCAGATGGACGCTTTATTTATTTGTCGGCAACCCCTCCGAAGGAGCTTCAGCAGCTGGTCAAGTCGGGCAGACTTTCCCATGCCAGAGTGCCGGTGCGCTTTCACGGCCATCCGCTGCCGGTCCCGCAGCATCTGGTGATGGAGTCTGTCCAGCAATGTCTTAAGCACGGCAGGCTGCCCCGCAAGCTGGTGCAGGTGCTGCAGCGTTCTCTGGACCGCGAAGCCCAGATCTTCCTGTTCGTGTCACGCATCGCTTATATTGAAGGACTGCTGAAGCTACTGCGTCGTTGTTTTCCCGGCAGGTCGATCGAGGGGACATCTTCCCGGGATGCTGAACGGGCCGAGAAGGTGTCCGCTTTCCGCAGACGCGATATCTCGCTGCTGGTGACCACCACCATTCTGGAGCGAGGCGTTACCGTCCCGCGCAGTGATGTGATGATTCTGGATGCGGACAGCAGCCTGTTCGATGAGGCTTCGCTTGTGCAAATGGCTGGCCGGGCGGGAAGAAGCAAAGACGATCCCGCAGGATATGTGGTGTTTGCTTCCGCCCAGTGGAGCGGGGCACAGCGGAGGGCCATTGCCCAGATCCGCACAATGAACGGTATTGCCCGCCGTCAGGGTTATATCCACAAGGAGGGATTATTATGAACATCAAGCCGCTTGCATGGTTAAAAGGGGCCCAGTCGCTACTGGCCCCCTCGAATCCTATTTGTCTGTCTTGCGGCAAGCGAGCCCGCCTCTCTACCCGGCTGCCTGCGATTTGCACAGCCTGTGCTGCAGCCATTCCCTGGATCACCCGCCCGCGCTGCCGCAAGTGCGGACGGGCGACAGGCTGTCCGGACTGCAGCCGCAGCGGAGAACCTTCGCCCATCGTCTGCAACCGCAGCGCAGTTGCTTACACCGCGGACATGCGTGATTGGCTGGGGAAATATAAGTACCGCGGCAATGAGCGGTACGCCCCTTTGCTCGGCACCATGCTGGACCGTGCTTATGATATGCTGGCGGCCCAAATGGAGCAGGCCACACAGGATCCGCTTCTGCCGGCTTGCCTTTGCCCGGGTCCGGCACGAACGGGCTGGCCCATCGCCGTCCGCTGGCTGAAGCGGCAGCCCGTTTCCACAGCCGCGTCCAGCTGGCAGGCAGATCTGCTCATCCCTGTACCGGTCAGCAATGCCCGCCTGGATGAGCGTGGCTTTAACCAGGCCGAGCGGCTGGCGGATGTGTTGTCCCGGCTCAGGGGCATTCCGCAGCTGCCGTTGCTCGTCCGCACCCATCATACCGCCAAGCAGAGCTTTAAGAGCCGGGCCGAACGGCTGGCGGATATGAAGCATGTTTTCGCAGAAAATCCCGACCCGGCGATTAGACCGATGTTAGAAGCAGTTGTGAACGCCAATGGGCCTCTGAGACGCCCGCTGCGGATTATTATTGTAGATGATATATACACAACTGGAAGCACGATCCGCGCCTGTGCGCTGGTGGTGGGACACCTGGCGGCTGAAAAGGGCTATGGCGCAGAAATCTATAGCCTGACTTGGGCACGGTCCTAACTGCGGATCTCCATCTTCACCGTATGAAACAGCAGAATACTCATAGTAACAACAAACATCATCAGGTCTACCAGCAGGACCCGGCCTACAGGAAGAGCGGGCGAACCGGAAATTATCGATATATAGGACGAGACGTACATAGAGAAAGGAGAATAGGAAGAGGTGTTGATAGCCGTTACCATTGGATTGGTAATCATGAGTCCGATTGCGGCTATAATCGGCAGCAGGATGGAACGCCCCAACTGGCTGAGCCACACAAACAGCGGAACCAGGGCAAGCTGGCCCAGCAGTGAGATACCTGTTCGCTGTAGCTCCTGGACCAGTATTTGCGCCGGCATAACCTCCCCTTTATAGATCCAGCTAGTGAAGTACAGTCCGGTGAATTCAAAGGCTTGGCACAGCAGAACAATGAATCCGACCATAACTGTTTTCGAGAGAATGATGGAAATTCTGGACGCCGGATAGGTGTATAGGATGGAGACGGTGTGGTCTGTATATTCCCTGGAGATCAGCTGACCGGCGATAAGGCCCATCCAGATTAGTACGATAAAGAAACAATAGAACATCTTCTCATTCCCAAAATAGTCCAGCCACGGCATGGTCTGACTGTCAGCGAAGCGCAGTTTCTCCGAGAGCCGCAGGCTCATGAACAGCAGCGGACTGAACAGGCCAACCACCGGCAAGGTCCAGAACAGGCCCGATCTGCGGAATTTAAGCCATTCATTGTAAAGCATCTTAAGCCAGCTCCTTTCTGGTGGTGGCCCGGATGAAAAAGTCTTCCAGAGAATCGGTCTGAATCGTCAGCTCTTTCACTTCAATGCCTGCTTCGACGAGCCGGCGGTTGATGGCACCGCTGTCCTGAAACCCTTCGTACAGGCGAATTATTCCCTGCTCCCATACCTGAAAGTTGGTGAGATGAAGCTCGCGCTCCAGCAGTACGGCTGTACGCTTTTCATCATCGACCTTGAGTTCAAGATAATGGCGGTTTTTGCCCTGAATGTCCTCATAATCGAGCTGTTCAATCAGCCGGCCCTGGTGCATGATGCCGATGCGGCTGGCCATGAGCTGAATTTCACCCAGGATATGGCTTGAGATCAAGACGGTAATCTCCCGCTTGCGCTGCAGGTCGACGATCAGCTCACGGGTTTCCTTAATGCCCAGCGGGTCGAGTCCGTTGATCGGCTCGTCGAGAATCAGCATATCCGGCCGGTGCATCATCGCCCGGGCAATACCCAGACGCTGCTTCATGCCCAGCGATAGCTGTTTGGCTTTTCGGTGTGCAGTCTTCTCCAGCCCCACCAGTTTGAGATATTCCATCACGGTTCCTTTCTCGGGAATGCCGCTCATCCGGCGGTGCAGCTCCAGATTCTCCGCTGCGGTCAGCTGCGGATAGAAGCCGGGGGTTTCGATGATTGAGCCAATCCGTCCGTAAAGGGGGCGGGTCAGCGCATGGCCATACCATTCGATCTGGCCCGAGGTAGGCTTAACCAGCCCGAGTAGCATGCGCAGCGTGGTGGTCTTGCCGGCGCCATTTTGGCCCAGCAGGCCATAGATATCACCGGGTTCAACCCTCAGATTCAGATTCTCGACGACACAGGACTTGCGGTACAGCTTGTTTAACTGGTGTGTTTGCAAAATGGGATTCGACACGGGATCACTCCTGTATGTAAGGTATGGCTTAAGGATAATCCCCTATCCTTACGTGAGTATGAAGCAAATCTTACGTTTTCTTTAAGTGCGGGTGCCGGCGCAGATCAGCGCGGAACTTCGGGAAGTTGCATAATGAAAGAGGTCCTCTCACCGGGGACAGAGCAGGCTTCCAGACTTCCGCCAAGCTTCTCCGCCAGATGTCTGGCAATGGTCAGTCCAAGTCCGCTGCCGCCGCTGCCGGAAGAGCGTGACGATTCAAGCGTATACAATCTCTCAAAAATAAAAGGCAGGCTCTCCGCGCTAATCCCCGGTCCGTTATCCCACACTTCAAGCCGGATCTGCTGTCCGGACCGGTCAACCCGAACTCCTATGTGCCCGCCGGCGGACCCGTACTTCAAACTGTTGGACAGCAGGTTGGAGACAATACGCTCCACTGCCAGCCGGTCCCCCAGCGCATAGAGATTGTCTTCGGTGAACTCGATTTCCGGCACAAGCGAGAGGTTCTGGAATGCGGGATACAGACCTGCCAACTGCTCCTTGACCAGACTATTGATCTCCAGGGGGACGGACTGCAGGGGCATATCGCCGGCTTCCATTTTGGCCAATTGAAAAAAGGCCTCCAGCAGTTCGTGCATCAAGCCGGATTTACGGTAAGCGATGTCCACAAACTCCCTGATCTCTTCAAGACTGAGACTCCGGTCCATCTGAAGCGCCTCGAGATACCCGAGGACAGAGGTCATAGGGGTACGAAGATCATGAGAGATATTGGATACGAGGCGTTTGTGGGCAGCCTCGGCTGCCTGTGTCCGCGATTCGGCCGTTTGCAGCCGGTCCAACAGCCGGTTTAGAGCAATAGCCAGCTGCTGCAGCGCGGGACTGCTGTTATGAATCCGTACTCTGGCGTTGGGAGTGGCAACGGGATGCTCTGCGGTATCTGCTTTTTGCTCCACAAAAACCTGCAGCTGTCCCAACTCCCGCTGAAGACGGTAAAACTTGAAGCCGAAGATCAGTGCGGCCAGCAGGGCCAGCAGAAACGCAGCCGTTAGCAGAAGGATCATGCTTAACTTTCCCCCCATTTGTAGCCCATTCCCCAAACGGTAACAATCCACTCCGGCTGTGCCGGATCGCGTTCAATCTTGGCGCGCAGCCTGCGGATATGGACAGAAATGGTGTTCTCGGCCCCGATATACTCTTCCCCCCACACCCGGGAATAGAGGTTCTCGCGGGTGAACACTTTTTTGGGATGCGAGGCCAGTAGAAATACGATCTGAAATTCTTTGGCGGTCAGCCCAAGATCCTGCCCGTTCCGGGTAACGGAGCATTCCTCCGGGTCGATCACAAGGTCCCCGCAGGACAAGGATGCCCTGCTCCCCGCAGTACCTTCACCCGAGAAGTCCATGTAACGGCGCACGAGAGCTTTTACGCGGGCGATCAATTCAAAAACACTGAACGGCTTAATCATATAATCGTCGGCTCCGATGCCCAGACCAATAATTTTGTCTGTTTCTTCGCCTTTTGCCGTCATGATCATCACCGGAACGTGGCTGTGAGCCCGGATTCTCCGGAGTACTTCCAGACCATCAAGCCCTGGAAGCATCAGGTCGAGCAGGATCAACTGAAATGGACCTTTCTGCTCAAAGGCAGACGGGGCTTCAATACCATTTGCCACGCGTACGCACTCCATTCCTTCTTTCAGCAAATATCTCTCTAGCAGGCCTGCGATTTCCATATCATCCTCAATGACAAGAATACGAATCATAGCTGTCTCCTTTTTATGGTCATTTACTATTTTTTTGTTATTATAATATAATTAAATGGGCTATATAGCCGATACTAATCATAGACTAAGTTCATTCAATCATGTAATCTAGGAGCATAAGAATGTTATACGCTGTGCAAAATGTATGGGGAGGAGCGGCTGCTTAATATGAATCTAGACAACTGTCAAAGGTGCGGCCGGTTATATGTCAAGAATTTGATGGAACTTTGCCAGCCCTGCATCAAGGAATTAGAGCATGAATACGAGATCTGCGTAAATTATTTACGTGAGAACAGAGGAACGAATATTCAAGAGCTGTCCGATGCCACGGAGATTTCAATCAAGGAAATCACCCGTTTTATTCGGGAGGGCCGAATTTCTATAGCGAACGCGCCTAATATGATGTATCCTTGCGAGGTCTGTGGAACCTTGATCCGGGAGGGGCATATGTGCGATAGTTGCCGCAGCCGGCTGCGCAAGGATCTTACGAATGCCGCTAAAGAAAGCGCTGCAACGGATACTTCCAAAAGGTCCACTGAAGGGGCTTATCGCGCTCTGGACAAGCTCCGTGACTAATTAAATCTGCAAAAAAACGTTTGCAGCTATAAAGAATGTTTCAACAGCCGCCGATAAACTTAGTAAAGATTATCGGCTTTTTATATTAAAAGGAAGGTGGAAGTTATGAAAATTAACGAGACCGGACGAATTAACGCGATTAATCCGTATCAACGAAGCGCAGAATCGCAAAGGCAGGAACAAATGAAGAAAAGCACACGCAAGGATGAGGTTTCTTTCTCCGATGAAGCGATTCAGCTTCTGCAGGCACAAAAGAGCGGCAAGGTAGACGCTGCCCGTGCCGAGCTGATCGCAAGCCTGAAGCAACAAGTCTCCGCCGGAACCTATGAAGTAGACGCCGCCAAACTCGCCGAGAAACTCGCCCCCTATTTCAAGCAATCCTCCGAGAATTAGGTGAACCCATCCATGACATTGACAACCTTGCTGGAAGCACTTGAGCGGCTGGACGAAGCGCATTTGCAGATGCTGGAGCTGGCCGCTGTTAAGAAAGACGCTATTAAGACAAACCAAGTAGATCATCTTATTCAACTTCTTAATAAAGAGTCTAAGCATATGAAGCTGATTGAGCAGTTGGAGGATGAACGTATGCAAGCGGCATATGCCTTTTTGCAGGGGGTGGGGATACGTTCCAACCTGAATTTGAACCTGACTGAGTTATCCAGGCTTGTATTTGATCCTGAAGAGAAACAGCAGTTATTGCATATGCAGCGTAAGCTATCCGGCACATTGCAGCGGCTGCAGGAAGCCAATACGCTGAATCAACAGCTTCTTGAACAGGCGCTCTCCTATATAGACTTTTCTATTGAAAGCATGTCTTATTATTCTGAGACAGAAGCCACTTATCATCACCCGGCGGGGAAAACAGCTGGAGTGCAACGCTCCGGACTTTTTGATTCTCGGGCCTAACTTTGGAGGAATAAAAGATGACCTCAACATTTCATAGTATAGAAACCGCCAAGCGAAGCCTGAACACCCAGACGGCTGCATTAAACACGGCAGGACATAACATTGCTAATGTCAATACAGAAGGATATTCAAGACAAGTTGTGAAGATGCAAGCCTCTCTTCCTATGGAAGCCTATGGTTTCTTGCGTTCTACAGCAGCCGGGCAAATGGGCACGGGGGTCGAATTCACATCGATTGAACGGGTGAGACAGAGTTTTCTGGATGATCAATACCGTAATGAAAGCTCGAATGCGGGGAGCTGGGATATCAGATTCGATACCCTGCAAAAGCTTGAATCTATTGTGAATGAACCATCAGATACTGGTATTCGCAAGGTTCTGGATAATTTTTGGAGTGCCTGGTCCGACCTGAGTCAGGATCCCGAGAATATTACCAACCGTAAAATCGTCAAAGAAACAACACAGGCGCTTACGGATGCTATGAATCAAATCAGCACACAACTGGATGCCTTGACCTCTGACCTGACCAGTAATATTTCTCTAAAAGCTACAGAGATCAATTCTCTATTGCAGACAGTAGCAGATCTTAATAATAACATTACCAAGCTTGAGGGCTTGGGTGATAATCCTAACGATCTCCGGGACCAGCGGGACTTGGCCATCGACAAGCTCTCCAAGCTTGCCAATGTTCAGGTTACCCAGCTCAGTGACGGCTATCAAGTGACATTGGGCGGTCAATTGGTTGTGACTGGTGATCAGGTAACAGCAGTAACGGCGGAGGGTCTGAAGGCAGCATATGATGGAGGGACACTTACCGGTGGTGAAGTCTATGGCATGTTTATGTCCAGGGATAAATACGTAACCGATTATAAGAGTCAGATGAACCAACTGGCCAATACCCTTGCTAATGGTGACATCGAAATCACTTTGCCTGCCGGAACAGTTTTACCTGAAGGTACTGTCCTGAATACCGGAGCCAATAACACACCTGTTACCTATTCGAATGCGAATAATAACCGGACGATAACAGCGGACACCAAAGTAACCGTCAAAGGAATTAATGGACTGCTGCAATTAGGTTACACTGTTAGCGGCACAACACCGGAGAAGGGGCTCGCACTCTTTACTTCCAAAGATAGTGGAGTAATCACAGCGGGCAATATTACGCTTAATCCGTTAATTGCAACCGACCCTAACAAAATCTCCACATCCATGCGTGTCACTGGGGTTGGCACCACCAACGAGAAGGTTGTTATCGGAAATAACGATATGGCCCTGACGATGGCAGGGCTAAAGACAGCCAAATTTGATTTTGGAGCTGCTTTGTCCACACCAGGCACCGTGGATGATTATTTCAGCTCTATAGTAGGACAACTGGGTGTTCAAACACAGGAAGCTGAACGTCAAGCCAAGAATGCGGAACAGCTGACAGAGCAGGTAGCATTGAATCGGGCTTCAGTCAGTGGAGTATCACTGGATGAGGAAATGACGGATCTGATTAAATTCCAGCATGCTTACAGCGCAGCTTCCAGATTTATGACCACATTTGACGAGCTTCTAAATAAACTAATTAACGGAACAGGCCGGGTAGGTCTCTAATCTGAGGAAGGAGGGTAATCCATGTCTATTCGTGTAACCCAAGGGATGATGAGCATGCAGACGCTCAGCAATCTGAACAAAAATAATAGTACCAGAAGTGATTTGTCCAATCAGGCCTCCACAGGACGCAAGATCAATAAGCCTTCAGATGACCCGGTGGGTGTGACATACTCACTCCGTTACAGAGCGGAGCTTGCTTCTAATGAGCAATTCCAGAGCAATGCTGACGCAGCCGTGAGCTGGCTTGATTTTACCGATACAACCATGCAGCAGGCAACAGATGTGATGAAACGGATGAAAGAATTAACGATACAAGGATCTAATGGAACACTACCTCAATCTGGCCGAGATGCGATTAAGTTGGAAATTCAACAATTAAAAGAGCAAATGGGCAATATTGGTAATGCTCAAATAAGAGGAAAGTATATTTTTAATGGTCAAAATTATGATAAGGTTCCATATGAGTTATCTGGCACAGTAACGAGTTTTTCTCAAATTGATACGGATTCTGGTTCGGTTAATTATGCCATTGGTGATCAATCGACATTCCAAGTGAATACTCCAGGTAACGATTTTTTTGGGAAATCTACGGATGCTGATAACGTTTATAAAGTAATGGATGATTTAATAGCTGCACTTGCAAGCGGTGATACGTCACAAGTAGCCGCACAAACCGCTAATATGGACTCGAGAACTAATAAAATGCAGTCTGCTCTGTCTGAAGTGGGAGCGAGGACAAATCGAGTGGAATTGGTTCAGGCCCGGTTAGATGACCGTAATTTAAATTTAACTACGCTGCAGTCCAAGGTAGAGGATGCAGATATTGCCGAAGTGTTAATTAAGTCAACAACTGCTCAGACTATTTATGAGGCTGCTTTAAAATCTTCAGCTCAAATATTACAACCATCGCTAATGGATTTTATGAGATAGACTTGATTCTTTGAAACCGAAATGAGAAGCTATGGACAAAGCAGTCCATAGCTTCTTTTGTTAATATCCCAAGGAGGATGAGAGAATGACATCAGACCATACACATCATGAGGAAGCAAATTTAACTATAACACCCATATATTCATTTCCAAAAGGATTGCCAGGTTTTGATCAGTTGAAAGAGTTTTTACTTCAGGAGCACAACGAGGTATTCAGCTTATTAAGCGCTGTAGACCAACCAGAGATTAGTTTTATTACGGTTAATCCATTTGATTTTATATCAGATTACGAATTTTCCCTGTCTGATGATACGATGTTGGATATAGAAGTCAACAATCGCGAACAAGTTGCAGTGCGTTGTATCGTGACATGGCATAGTGATCGAGTGAAGACAACAATTAATTTGCTAGCCCCTCTTATCTTTAATGTTGAATCTTTTAAAGCCAAGCAAATTGTATTGCAGAATACCGTATATACTACTAAACATCCTTTGTGGTCAGAGTCTGAAACTGATGGTGAAGGCGGTGATTCCTGATGCTGGTGCTCACACGAAGAAAAGGGGAGTCTATTGTTATCCAAAATGATATCGTGATTACAGTGCTCTCTGTTGAAGGCGACGTCGTAAAAGTTGGAATCTCTGCTCCGAGGGATATTGATATCTATCGAAAAGAGATTTTTGAAGCTATTCAGCAGAATAACCAAAGTGCAGCTATGGATTTGGAAAAAATAAAGAATGTTATGTCAGATCTCAATGGAACAAACAAATAATAATCATCAGAGATCGAGAAAAATGCATTGATTTGTATGAATTCCTCTATGTATTAAAAATAATTACTAAAGTCAAAGAAAAAAACGGTATTGACTATAAACAATCCTATCCGTTAAGTCGATATATAATGTAGAGCGGTAATTCTTCAGGGCGGCCGACCTGTGAAGACGCTAATACCACATGGATGTGGGATAAAACCATTTCAGGGAGGAAATATCAAATGATTATCAATCACAATCTACCGGCTTTTAACACACACCGTAACATGGGGCTGAACAATGCTGCAGCTAGTAAGAACATGGAGAAATTGTCTTCAGGTTTGAAAATCAACCGCGCAGCTGACGATGCTGCTGGTCTCTCCATTTCCGAAAAAATGCGTGGTCAAATCCGCGGTTTGGAACAAGCACAACGTAACGTTCAAGACGGTATCTCATTCGCTCAAACAGCTGAAGGTGCAATGAACGAGGTTTCCTCCATGCTGACTCGTATGAAAGAATTGAATGTACAAAAACTCAATGGTACTTATGGTGCTGGCGATAAATCTAATATCAATGCTGAATTGAATCAATTAGGTTCGCAAATTGATAACATCATGTCGAAAACTACATTCAACGGAATCAAGATTACTTCCAATGTTAGTGTACAGGCTGATGACAGTACCTTTACAATTGCTATCGCTGGTGTAGCAACAACTGGCTTTACTGGCCTTAAATCTACAACTAATCTCTCTAACGTAAGTGCTGCTATTGAAAAAGTTGCAACTCAACGGGCTAACCTCGGTGCTGTACAAAACCGTCTGGAATACACTTCCAACAACCTGGGAACTACTGTTGAGAACTTGACAGCCTCCGAATCCCGTATCCGTGATACTGATATGGCTAAGGAAATGGTTGCTCTCTCCAAGAACAACATCTTGCTGCAAGCATCCCAATCTATGTTGGCTCAAGCCAACTCCGCTCCACAGGGCGTATTGTCCCTGCTTCGTTAATTTTCACTTTAAGCATTTCATTCAAAGATCCTGCATTTGCAGGGTCTTTTTTTTGTTATTCCATAAACATTTCAACAGGTTGACCGATATATAAAGTAACAGCTTGGGATTTCTAACCGGACAATATTATGTAGATAATCTAGCGACAAGCGAGGGATTAGATATGGACTCATTGATTTCTGCAAATTCAGGAGTAGGTGCACAGGTACAACATCCGAGTTTTGGGAAAAAGGATGTTGTTATGAGTGATGACCCGGCATCATCTATAGCACAGAAGACAACCCAATCTGTGATTTCAGGGGATAGCCAAAAGTCACATGAACAAGTAGTTGCAGAACTGCAAAAAGCAATTGATGCCATCCAAGGGCCGCAAAAGTCATTGGAGATCTCTGTACATGAAAAAACGCATGCCATTATGATCAAAGTACTTAACAAGGAGACAGGCGAGTTAATACGCGAAGTGCCACCAGAAAAAATTCTGGATTTAGCAGCACGGATGATGGAGATAACAGGAATAATTGTTGATAAAAAAGTATAAGGAGGCGCTTTATGGTTACAAGAATTAGCGGATTAGCTTCAGGGATGGATATTGACGCTATAGTAAAAAAATTAATGACAGCAGAAAGTGCACCCCTCAATAAATTAAACCAACAAAAACAGCTGATGGAGTGGAAGCGTGATAACTACCGTCAAACCAGTGTTAAACTGGTTTCATTTCTACAAGATAAACTAGATACGTTAAGTAAAAGCAGCTCTCTCAGTGCACAAAAAGCTACTACGACAGGTAACACAACTTCTGTTAGTGCTATTGCTACACCCTCAGCTAGTGGTTCTCTTGAGGTCACGGTTACTTCATTGGCTACGGCTGCTAGAATAACCTCCTCAGCTCCCCCTACCAAAAGTGATGCAACAACCACTGATTGGGGAAATGTAAAACTATCAGCAATTACGGGTTCTGGTATTGATTCCAATAGTACTGCCAAAGTTGCAGTTACAATTGGTGGCGCCAGTATCGAAATAGATCCTCAGACGGAAACCTTAAGCTCTTTTGTAAATAAGATCAATGACAGTACAACTGCTGGTGTATCTGCTCTGTATGATTCTGCAACTGGTCAAGTATCTATAACAAGCAAGAGCACTGGGGCACAGGGCAATGCTATTAAGTTAGATGGAGCTGGAGCAGCAGTATTTACAGCCTTAAAGTTGGATAGCTCATTTTTAAGTGGAGGGGCAGATGCTAAGCTTAACGTTAATGGCATGGACATTACCCGCTCGACTAACAGCTTTACTATGAATGGCGTTCAACTGACGCTTAATAGCGGCAGTGGAGGGGTCTCTACTAAAATTGAAGTGAACAAAGACGTTGATACACTTGTGTCGGCTGTAAAAGGTTTTGTGGATGCATATAATGAGGTTTTGACCTTTATGAATAGCAAAGTTAGTGAGGAACGTTATACCAAGTACTCACCTCTTACTACTGAACAAAGAAAGGATATGTCAGATACCGAAGCTGAGCTTTGGGACTCTAAGGCAAAGAGCGGAATGCTCAAAAATGATAGTATTTTAACCTCAGCAATTTCAAGCATGCGAACAGCAATGGTAGAAGGAGTTCAGCTAGCTGATGGTTCGAAAATAGACTTTACGCAGTTGGGCATAACAACGGGAACTTATGAAACTAAAGGTAAATTAAGTCTGAATACGGATAAGCTGAAAACAGCATTAGAGGGAAACCCAGAGATGATTAATAACTTTTTAGGAAATAATTATTCGACCTCATCTTTGAATAACACCTACACATCAGAAGATGGAATGCTGGCACGTATGAAGAAAATCTCTAATTCGGCACTTATTAAACTGGCTGAAACAGCAGGTACATCTAAGTATAGTTCTGATTTAACAGCATCCTTCATGAGTACTAGTACGATGGGGGAAACACTGACTAGCTTAGATAAAAGGATCAGCGATCTTACAGCTAAATTAACAATGAGGGAAACGAACTATTATAAAAAGTTTACAGCAATGGAAACGGCCATAAATAAGTACAATAGCATATCATCAAGTCTAATAAGCTCTTAGTAACAAGGGGGAGGAAATTTGATTAACTCGCCATACCAAAAATATCAACAAGCCCAGGCACAGACGGCATCTAAGCCAAAACTTTTAATCATGCTTTATGATGGTGCTATTCGTTTTGTGAAGTTAGGCATGGATGGCATATCACAAAAGGATTATGAGAAAGCTAATAATAACCTTTGCAGGGCACAGGCTATTATTAACGAATTGATCTCAGCTTTGGATTATAATTACCCTATTTCGAATGATTTGCTTAAAGTATACGAATATATGCAACGTAGATTAATTGAGGCAAATGTGAATAAGCAAAATAAACAGGCCGAAGAAGTTCTAGAATATTTAATAGATCTTAGGGAAGCTTGGTTCGAGGCCAGCAAGTCACAGGGATTAAATACGGTGCAAGATGGAAGATGAGCATTTCCTGTTACTCTTTACAGAGTTACAAAGAATATCGGCACAAGCAATAAGTGATATTTCTGCAATGGACACAGATGAATTAGTGGCATTTGTAGAACGGAGAGAAGAGATTGTGTGCGCCATGAAGCCCTATCTATCAATGATTTCTTCCAAAGATAAACAAATAATTGATCAGATGCTTAAAGATGAGCAAGTTATTGTGGACAGAATGTATGAATTGAAGAATGAAGCTGGAGAATGGCTTCAAAACCTTAGTACCGTTCGTGTTCAACAAAATGCGTACAAACAATCTTTTTCGGTAGACAGTCTATTCATAGATCATCGTAAGTAAGGACAAATAAAATGAAAACCCTCAACCATTTTATGGATGAGGGTTTTCATTTTTAAGAGGTTCATTCTTATGGGATAAAGTCCGATATATACAATATAAATTAATCCGGAATGGTGGTATCGCCGTGTCATATTTCCAACAGAATCAGGCAGTGTTACGACTACGTTTTCCTCATGTTGCTGATCAAGTATCTAATATAGAAGAGCAAGATATTGAATTAATTAAGTATTCTGAACCGGTTGAAAAAGATGAGAATTGGCTGGAAGCAGTAAGAGGTTCGGTAGGTGACCTAAGTATTATTCTTTTGTATGGATTTGGACAGGGGATTAGCATAGCTGATTTAGTGGAAATGTATCCAGATCGTTTATTATTTGTATACGAACCAAATGAAGAAAATTTCCATGATAGTTTGAATACGATGGATTTAACGCTGATATTGGAGCATCCAAATCTATATTTTTTAGCGGTTGGTAAATCACAGTTAAAAGCTCTATTTCATTCTATTTCTACACATATGCGTAAAGATATGGCTTTTGTAGCGTTAAGACATTACCTGGAGCACAACGCGGATTCTCTCCAAGATATAAAAAAGAAATTTGAAGAGTACTCTGAAACGTTTGATTCAAACAAACTTACACGAAATTTGTTTCGTAGGGATTGGATCCGAAACAGTATGTATCATATGGCAGGAATGCTGTCTTCGCCAAGTATTAAAGAATTCTATAAAGAATATGAAAATGCTACAGCTGTTATCATTGCTTCAGGCCCATCTTTACAAGCGGATATTGAATGGGTAAAGCGAATTAAACCCCATGCGTTAATTATATCTGCTGGTTCAAGTATTCAAGCATTAGTCAAGAATGGAATAGAACCCCATTTAGCTACTCTTTTAGATGGCGGAGTCATTAATAACAAAGTTTTTGCGGATCCTGCTACTTTAAAAGCTCCCTTTCTATTTGTTTCATCATCTTATTATGGAATATCAGATAAAAAAGATAAGCACAAGATTCACGCTGTCGTTAAAAATGATGAAGTTGCACAATACTATATGGGTATAGATACCGATGAGGCTGAGATCATACCAACCTCAACAGTGACTGGAACTGCTATACAAGCGGCAGTATGGTTAGGGGTCAAAAGAATTGTCATGATGGGGCAGGATCTCTCCTTCCCGAATAAAAAGTATTATGCTGATGGTGTTGGTCATAGTGAACTTAATATACTAAATGCTATGGTGAAAAATTCTGATCACAAGGTATTAAGTGTTCAAGGAAATTACAATGCTACTAGTTCGGCTTTTATGTCGATGAAGGACGGATTGGAGAATCTAATTTCAACTCTTCCTGGTATAGAATTCATAAACTCTACTCGTAATGGCGCTGTAATTGAAGGTACTTTGTGGAAACCAATTGAGCAAGTATATGAGCTATTAGCTGAAGAGATTATAGATGAAAGAGCAATTGAAAATTTAATTGATAAAAAAGAGTTTGCTGAATATAATGAAGCTTTTGAAAAAGTAGAAAAAAGAATTTCTTCAACCGTACGTGATTTTTCTGAAATTATTAAGGATTTCAAAATACTTAAAAAATTATTTAGTGATATAAGAGAACTAAGTCGTACCAATCCTCTAAAATGTCAGCGGAAAATTGTGAAAATTGAGCAAGTATGGGGTGGTGTTGTAAACCGCCCTTGGTTTGAAGCATTGATTGAGACATTATTGCCTATAGAATTGCAAGAATACGATAGAGAATTACCTTCCATTATATTGGAGAAAAACTTAGTGCAAAAATGTAATCTTATTGAAAAGTATCTTGGAACACTGGTTAAACAAATTGAAAGTGAAATTCCCTTCCTGGAAGAAGTATTTATAGAATCCTTGCGAAGAATTGAAGCATTAAGCGATAAAGTACAAGGGGGCAGATAACTTGGAAGAGGGACTTTATAGTGGTAAGAGGATATTAGTAACCGGTGGAACTGGTACGATAGGTCGCCACTTAATACAAAGGCTATTAATGGAAAACCCCAAGGTTATACGTGTCTTTAGCCGGGACGAACACAAACAATATGAAATGGGTATAGATTTCAAACAAGATTCAGAACATTTAAGATTCCTAATTGGAGATGTTAGAGATCAGCAACGTCTTAACAGAGCCATGGAGGATATTGATTATGTATTTCATTGTGCAGCCATGAAACATGTTCCTGCATGTGAATACAATCCTTTCGAAGCAGTGCAGACAAATGTAATAGGGACACAGAATGTTATTCAAGCGGCAATCGAAAACAAAGTGAAGAAGGTATTGTTTATAAGCACAGATAAAGCTATTTCTCCCACCAATACTTATGGTGCCACTAAATTAACAGCAGAGCGCTTAATTTCGGCTACAGAGTATCATAAAGGAGCAAAGTCTACAATATTTTCATCTGTACGCTTTGGAAATGTAA
This sequence comes from Paenibacillus albidus, assembly GCF_014644435.1. Classification (GTDB taxonomy): domain Bacteria; phylum Bacillota; class Bacilli; order Paenibacillales; family Paenibacillaceae; genus Paenibacillus_AQ; species Paenibacillus_AQ albidus. The sequence continues at coordinate 124,946 of NZ_BMKR01000014.1, forward strand.
TGGGTTCCAGAGGATCTGTTATTCCTTTATTTAAGAAACAAATATCCGAAAAACGTATGATTACACTGACTGATCCAAATATGTTAAGGTACATGATGACTCCTTCCCAAGCTATTGAACTTATACTTAAAGCTAATGACATGGCCTTAGGTGGAGAAGTATTTGTGTTAAAAATGCCACTAATAAAAATAGGTGAACTAGCTGAAGTTCTTATAGAAGACGCTAAGATAAGAAATGGAATTACCGAAGAAATTATTATTGATGTAATAGGACTTCGTCCAGGGGAAAAAAGGTTTGAAGAACTGATGACAGATGATGAAGCGGTTATCGCTTATGAGACAAAGGATATGTACATTATTCCGCAGCATGGGATGAATAACTCTAGTCACTGGAGAGAGTATGATAAAGTCCTAGAGAAACCTTTTCCTAATGAAGCCCAAATTATCGAAAAAGATCAAATAAAAGATTGGTTGATTACAGAACAAATAATGTAAGGGTAATAAATGATGCGTTTAAAGTGTTTTTATACAGCTACATGGAACAGAATAATAAATCAAAGGAAGTTATTTGATGAAGTGTTTTATTCGTGCAGATGCATCGGAGAAATTAGGTATAGGACATGTTATGAGATGTCTAGCATTAAGTTCAGGACTTATTGAACAAAAGCATGAAGTGATATTCATCAGTAGAGAGCTTAACCCATTTGTTTCTGAACTAATTATTACGCAAGGTTGCTCAATTATCCAAATTGAAACCCCATTACCGTTGGGGAGTGCTTTGGAATCAGAGTTTATTATCGAACTCATCAATAAGGACTATAGACTAACAAAAGAAGATTGGTTAATTATAGACCATTATTCACTGGATTACAGGTTTGAATCTCACCTTAGAAGCTTGTTTAATAATATTTTGGTCATTGATGATCTAGCTGATAGATTTCATGATTGTAATATTTTACTGGATTCTGGGCTAGACAAAACTAAGGAGATTGAATACAACAGGTTAATTCCTAATTCAGCAATAAAACTCTTAGGCCCGTCGTATGCTTTACTTAGGAGAGAGTTTTCCGATGTGAGTCAAACTATAAATAATATTAACGGAGAACATGTACGGAATATTTTGGTTTGTTTTGGTGGAACGGATCCTACGAATGAAACACTGAAAACAATCAGAGCTTTGGAACCCTGTCTAAACGATATTAGTAACGTTAAAATTATCTTAGGAAAGACGAATCCTCATATAAAGGAACTAACAAATTTATATGAGGGAAATAATAAACTGCAATTCTTAATCCAACCAAGCTCAGTTGCATTAGTAATGGCTTCTTGTGATTTAGCAATCTGCGCTGGTGGAAGTATGACCTGGGAAAGATACTGTCTGGGTTTGCCCGGAATAGTCATAGCTATAGCGGATAACCAATTGAAAAATGCTCAGCAAGGTCATTTAATGGATGTAGATAAGTATTTAGGCTTTCATCAGTTTGTAACAGAGGAAGATATTAGACAGACATTTGAAAGTATAATTCATTCAAAATCGTGGCTTCAAAACGCTAGACAAAAAGCTAGGATGATAGTTGATGGTAAAGGGGTATCGAAGGTAGTGGATCTATTAAGCATGAAGCAGAATCCCCTAGTGCTACGAGATGTAGAACGGAATGAAATTTTATGGATGTGGGAATGCCGGAATGATGCTGAATCAAGGTCCAATTCAGTTCATACTGATGAGATACCCTATAGTGAGCATGTCAAATGGGTAGAACAAAGTAAATCAATGTTAAATAGAAAATTGATGATTGCTTGGGATGGAGAATTTAAGATTGCAGTGGTGAGACTGGATAAAGATGGCGATAGTGCAATTGTTAGCATAAATGTTGCAAAGGAGCATCGAAACAAAGGGAACGCTCTGAAAATATTAAGAGAGCTTGAACTCACAGTAATAAAATGGGATCGCAGGATCCATACTTTACAAGCCCTGATTAAAAAAGAGAATACAGCTTCAATAAGGGTGTTTTTAAAAGCAGGTTATAAACAATGTTGCGATGATAATAAATTCATAAAGATGCAAAAAAAATTGTTTAAAGAAGGTTAGAAGATGAGAAAAGATAATATGAATATAGTCATAGATGGCAGAGTAATCGGGAAGGGATTTAAACCATTTATCATCGCTGAGATGTCTGGAAATCATAATCAGTCTTTGGATCGAGCGTTAGCTATTGTAGAGTCTGCTGCAAAAACAGGAGTGGACGCTATTAAGTTGCAAACGTATACCGCTGATACAATGACACTTAATGTTGACTCCTCAGACTTTATGATTAGTGAGGAAAAAAGCTTATGGAAAGGGAATTCATTATACAATTTGTATAAACAAGCATACACTCCGTGGGAATGGCATTCAGAGATCTTTAAAAAGTGTAAAGAATTAGGTCTCATTGTCTTTAGTTCACCTTTTGATGAATCAGCAGTAGATTTTTTAGAAACGTTAGATGTTCCTGCATATAAGATTGCCTCTTTTGAGAATACAGATCTTCCACTGATTAAAAAGGTGGCTGCTACTGGTAAACCTATAATTATGTCTACAGGTATGGCGTCTGCTGCTGAATTGGATGAGGCAGTACAGACTCTTAGAGAGTCAGGGTGTGAACAGTTAGTACTATTAAAATGTACTAGCACTTACCCTGCAGAGCCTACTAATTCAAATCTTGCAACCATTCCGCACATGAAACAGCTATTTAATTGTGAAGTAGGATTATCGGATCACACTTTAGGAATTGGGGTATCGATAGCAAGCGTTGTTCTGGGGGCAACCGTAATCGAGAAACATTTTACATTATCAAGAGCAGATGGCGGTGTGGATTCTGCTTTCTCTATGGAACCTCACGAAATGAAAAGTTTAGTTGAAGAAACTATAAAGGCATGGCAGTCGATAGGTCAGATTTCCTATGGTGCTACCGAAAGTGAAAAGGATTCACGGAAATTAAGAAGATCTATTTATGCATCTGAAAATATTAAAAGCGGTGAGAAGATTAGTATGGAAAATATTAAAATAATTAGGCCTGGTTATGGCCTCCCGCCAAAATTTTTAGGTATGGTAATGGATAGAACTGCTGTGGTAGATATCCCAAAAGGGACACCAATAACTTGGGATTTAATCTAGTATACTAAAATCGGGGTGCATGATGAACTTTGTTGCCATTATTCAAGCTCGTATGGGATCTACCCGTCTCCCAGGCAAGGTGTTAATGCCGCTTGGTGATACTTGTATTCTTGATTACGTTGTTGCTCGTTGTCAGAAGATTCAAAAAGTTTCGCAAGTGGTAGTCGCTACTTCAATTTTGAAACAGGATGATGATATTGAAAATTGGTGTGAATTAAATGGTGTGAGTTGTTTTCGTGGTTCGGAAGAGGATGTATTAGAACGGTACTATGTATGTGCTCAAAAATATAAAGCCGATTATATATTGCGGGTAACAGCTGATTGCCCATTCGTAGATTATGAGTTAGCCAGTTTGATGATTGAAGCTATGATAACTAATCCATCCGATATATTGTTATACGAGGGGCAGATACCCCGCGGGTTGGCTGTCGAAGTGATTTCCTTACAAGCGCTTGAGAAGGTTAATCTTCAAGGGACTGAGTCTAGGCATCGCGAACATGTCACTTATTATGCCTACGAAAATAAAGACAATTTCACCTGTGTCTCGTTAAATTTACCTAAATATCTAGATCACCCTCAATTAAGAATAACGGTGGATACCTCTGAGGATTATGAGGTTTGCCAATTGATAGCAGAAAAGTTTGTGGATAATAAAACAATTAGTTCTGCAGAAGTGATTCAATATCTTTTGAATTCTCCTGAGGTATCTGAGATTAATGCACACATAGAACAAAAACCTGTAATTTAACAATTAGTTAAGCTTATTAGGTAACCATGTATATCTAAAAGGAGTGGGAATAATAAATATTTTACTTACTGGAGGAGCCGGTTTTATCGGTCGTTGGGTTGCAAAGCGGTTATTGGACGAAGGGCATCAGTTATGGATTATAGACGACCTATCTAATGGACGGGAAGAAAATATTGAGGAATTCCGCGAACATCCGTCTTTACGCCAATTTATAAATGGAACAATCCTAGATGTGGCTCTTTTAAGTCATTTGTTTAGTGAAAACAATTTTGAAGTATGCTACCATTTGGGTGCTTCAATTAATGTACAGGATTCCATTGATAATCCATCCACCACATTTAATAACGACACTGTAGGCACATTTAATATTCTGGAGCAATGCCGTAAATATCGTACTAAAGTGGTATTTATGAGCACCTGTATGGTATACGACCAATGCAGCAAAGGAGACGGTATATCAGAGCTACATCCTACAAAGCCTGCCTCCCCTTATGCTGGCGCAAAGGTTGCCGCGGAGAATATGGTTCTCTCGTATTTTTATGCTTATAATCTGCCTACGGTGGTAATACGGCCCTTTAATACTTACGGACCGTTCCAAAAGACAGGAGGAGAAGGCGGAGTAGTTGCGATCTTCATTAAAAATCAATTGAGTGGTAAGGATCTTAATATTTATGGAGAAGGTACGCAAACTCGCGATCTTTTGTATGTAGAGGACTGTGCTAAGTTTGTAACAGCGGCAGGTTTCTCGGATGCAGTAAACGGTGAAATTGTAAATGCTGGATTGGGACGGGATATTGCAATCAATGATTTGGCACTGCTTATTGCTGGTGATTCATCGCGAATTAAGCATATAGAACATATTCATCCACAGAGCGAAATTCAGAAGCTACTATGTAATTCCTCGAAGGCCAAGCATCTGCTGAATTGGGAGCCGGAAATTAGTTTGGAAGAAGGAATTGCGCGTACTACAGAATGGATTAAGTCTGGAGGTCTTGACTAAAATAAAAAAGCTCAAGGGGGAGACTTAGTGTCTGATAAATCTAATGGATTTTCTACCAAGCCGGTTCGATCAACAATGTTGCCATATGGACAGCAATGGATTGACGAACAGGATATTGAAGCTGTTGTAGAAGTACTTAGGGGAGATATGATTACCCAAGGGCCAGCTATCGAAGCATTTGAAAATAAGGTCGCTGCGTATGTAGGAGCTAAGTATGCTGTTGCCTTCACCAATGGAACTGCTGCGCTTCATGGGGCTTGTTTTGCTGCTGGTATCGGGGAAGAGGATGAAGTGATTACTACACCCATTACTTTTTTGGCGAGCAGTAATTGCGTACTCTACCAGGGGGGCACCCCGGTGTTTGCAGATATTGACATGAACACGTATAACGTGGATCCAGTAAAAATCGAATTGAAAATTACAGAACGGACAAAGGCGATTATAGCAGTAGACTTCACGGGGCAGCCTGTAGAAATTGATCGGATTTCTATGCTTGCTCGTGATCGGCAACTGGTGCTCATTCAGGATGCAGCCCATTCTCTTGGAGCTAGTTTCGGGGGGCGAAAGATAGGTTCATGGGCAGATATGACGATGTTTAGCTTCCATCCTGTTAAGCATGTAACCACAGGAGAAGGGGGCATTATCACAACCGATAATGAAGAGTATTATCGTAAGCTTATGCTATTTCGCAGCCATGGGGTGACTAAGATTCCGGAAGAAATGACTAAGAATGACGGACCTTGGTACCACGAAATGCAAGAACTGGGGTATAATTACAGAATGACGGATTTACAAGCTGCACTAGGTGTAAGTCAGATGGATAAATTAGATAGTTTCATTGCAAGAAGACGTGAGATTGTATCAATGTACAATGAACGGCTAAGTAATTTACCAGGAGTTATAATTCCGACGCAGCATCCTAAAGCAGAGTCCAGCTGGCATCTCTACGTTATACGTATTCTACCTACATCTTCGCAAGGAAGCCGTCGGGAATGGTTTGAGGCATTGCGTGCAGAAGGAATCGGCGTAAATGTACATTATATTCCAGTGTATCTCCAACCTTTTTATAAAAAAATGGGGTATCAGTCAGGTTTATGTGAAAATGCAGAGCATTATTATGAAACTGCAATAACGTTACCTTTATTTCCAAAAATGAGCAATAGCGATGTGGATGATGTAGTAGCAGCTATTGTGAAAATATCCAAAAGATTTTCATGAAGATGTCATTTTTGGTGAATAATTACATTCAAAGTTTAAGGAGATATTATGAATCTCACAAGTGAAATTCTAAAAGATTTAGTTTATAACTCCGACCTTTCAATAGGACAAAGTGTTAAACAGTTAGAAAAGGCATTTTTTGAAATAAGAAACTCTGAAAAGGATTATGCACTGACTGCACTGATCGATATTATTGCTGTGATAGATGATAGTTCAAAGTCAATGCACTGGAAGTTAGAGTGCTATATTCTTTCCTTTTTACTAGATTACTCTAGAGAAGAAAAATACTTGAACAAATTAATGTCTCATTTAGAGAGCAATCCTAAAATTGATACCAATGAGTACAACTTCTTGTATTGGCAGCTAACCAAAACTATGTTTGTGTCACCCGAATTAAATACGAAGATTAATCAGATTCGGATGCGGAAGATATATGCTCAAATGTTTAGTTTTTTTAATGAGCAGATTCAGCAGGAAAACAATTGGATTTCTTCAGACGAAAGGGATCAAGGGTTAGTTATCGTTATGACCGGCCAACTGCTGTCGCCGCAACACGCTCCTACGCAAATTGCTTTAGAAAGTTGCTATACACTTATTAAAAATTATAATAAGAAAGTGTTACTGATAAATGCTGCTAATATGCCTAGAAGTATGTGCCTTCCATATTACTCACCACAATTATGGAACTATATGAATGAATTTAATAACAGAAACATTCTTACTTATCAGAATATTGAGATTCCATTTTATCAATTTGTTGAAGAGATGCCCAGTGGTGAAGAGATGGACTCTGTTTTAAAGACTGTAATGGAATTGAAGCCGGAATACATCCTATCTATTGGAGGTTCCAACGTAATTGCGGATCTTTGCTCCAATTTTGTACCAGTAGTTACAATACCATGCGTGGTTGAAATTCCGATCTCAGAAGGTACATTTCTTGTACTCCCAAGAAAAATTACTAATGATGATGCCGATGTTATAAGCAAGTTAACCCAGTCCCTAGACAAAGTTATTGAGAGCGAAGTATCTTATAAGCCAAAGGAAACAGAAAACGAATTTAATAGATCAGATTGGGGTATCCATAAGGATGATCATGTAATAGTGATAATTGGAAACCGGTTAAATGAAGAAATGTCCGAAGAATTTATTGGTTCTTTAAATAAATTGCTTGATAATAATTTGAAAGCGCGCCTTGCAATAATAGGGGATTTTAGTATTAGTGAGAAAATTGCAGGAAAATACAAGAGCTTTAAGGAACGAACCATACTTATGGGGTATCAAAAGGATCTTTCAGCAGTTTTTTCAATTTGTGATATCTATTTAAATCCGCCACGTACAGGCGGAGGGACCTCAGCTGCAGATGCTTTATACAGGGGAGTTCCTGTATTAACATATCCCTTTGGGGATGTCTCTTATGTCGTAACTGACAAATATCATATTGAGAATTTGGAGCGAGTGGAAGAATATCTCATTAATTGGAAACAGGAAGAGTTTAGAGAGTTAGAGCGGAAAGCTGCTTTGAGAAGAGCTGATGAGATCTTTGACTCCAGTAGAGTTTTTTCGAATCTTGTCAATGAGATGAAAAAGTCATCTGGGTTCCATTAATAATGGAAAGAGACTTATCACATGAAGGAGCATATGAGAACAAGTTTGACGCAGCAAAGGTTCTCTTAACTACTTCTTGTACACACGATGGTAAAGGTGCAGAAAATCTCATTATTCCGGCAGGAGGCTTAAAGGAACCAATCTCTAACCTGAATAAAGAGGAGACAGAGGATACCTTCGGAAACGTACGTTCACGTTGTGATTTGTATATGAATGGTCCTGAGATCTTCAACTTCACATTAAAAGAAATACCAGAGGCAATCCAAAGGGTTACATGCTAAAAGTGATAAAAGCATGGAAGACTATGACTACTTAGTATTTCATCAAGCCAATCAATTCATGCTGGAACATTTGCGAAAGAAGTTGCACATCAATAACGAGAAATTTTCAATTCAGTTAAAAGATATAGGCAACACTGTATCATCGTTTATTCAAATTGCATTAAAGAGAGACTCCTAAAATTACACGAGTTTATTGAAGAAATGGAGAATACAGTATTGGATGTACCTGCTGGAACAATTGAATTGGATACAGTTCTTGAGGATATTGAGGAGTGGGACTCCATGGTTAGAGTAGCTTTGAATGCAGTATTAGATACAAATTTAGATTTTACGCTTAATACTGAGGAATTACAGAATATTGTCACTTTTTCCGATATTGTTGCCAAGCTTGAAGGAAAGCTGGAAGCTTAATTATGCCTACTCAAACTATATTCGTACGTTGACAACAGCACAGATAAATACAGTAATGAATGTGAACTTATACTCAGGAATAATGTTGTTAAAAGCATGTGCTAATAAAAAAGCTTCAAATGAAGGTTCATCCTTTGTATTTATCTCATCTGCCAACGCTTCTTTAGGAGCTCCCGGTAACTCAATTTATTCCGCTAGTAAGGCTGCAATAGATGCTATGGTGAGATGTTCAGCAGTGGAACTTAGTCCAAGAGTAAGAGTGAACAGCATTGCTCCTGGTCTCGTAGAAACCTCGTTGTTAGTGAGCACACCGAACAAGGAAGATATAATAGAACAACATCCTTTGGGCGTTGGGCATCCAGAAGACATTGCTTATGCTGCTGCTTATCTGTTATCCGATTCGGCTAGATGGGTTACCGGGACAACGATGATGGTTGACGGAGGTTTTGTAGTAGGAGGAGTAAAATGAAATGGGATAGTGTCCAATTTTCACGCTTAACAGAGGATGATATAGAGCTTGTGAGTAATTGTAGAAATGATAAAAAATAAGTAAATTTATGCAATATAGAGGTTATATCACTCCGGAAATGCAATTAAAATGGTACGAACAATTAATAATAATGAAAACTTTTATTTTATAATTATGTATGATGAATTGAAAATCGGATTAGTAAATATTAAAGATATAGATTGGGATAGAAAATGTGGTGAAGTAGGGATATATATTTATGAGGATACCTATCTTAATTCCCTACTTCCTTATGTAGTAGCACTTAAAGGATTAGAGTTAGATTTTAAAGAGTATAATCTTCAATATGTGTATGCACATATACTTAAGACCAATAAAAGGGCTATTCGTTTCAATAAATCTTTTGGTTTTGAGCTGGAGTCTGATCAAGAAGATGTAGAAAATTAAAAATATATATTAACTAGGGAAAATTATGAGAAGAAAGCTAACTCCTTAGAGAAAATAATTAGAAAGTCAATGATTTAATGCGAAATATTCTTTTAGTAGACCTGTTATTCTTCTATCACTGATTCAATAGGATAATAGTCGGTTAATTATCTTTAAACTATGTTATTGCCGTTTTTAATAAGGGTCTTTTGTAGAATAATGTTGAAAAAAATAAGTTAATATTTTGGTGGTAATTTATTGCAAGTAAACATTTTCTTTTCCAATTGACAATGAAGAAGCTGCGGTGGTATAGTCGATTTGTGAGCAAGACTCACGTTCATCTGATGACGAAGGGAATGTTTAATCAATGGAAGGTAAAGTAAAATGGTTTAATGCAGAAAAAGGTTATGGTTTTATCGAAACTGCAGATGGTGGGGACGTATTCGTACACTTTTCCGCGATTCAAACAGACGGTTTCAAGACATTGGATGAAGGTCAATCCGTAGAATTTGACATCGTTGAAGGTGCACGCGGTCCACAAGCAGCTAACGTAATCAAATTATAATCATCCGGCGAAGCCGACCTACATATATGGTAGATGGTTAGCAATTGAGACAACGCTAGCGTGGACCCTGGGATTCTTCCCGGGGTCTTTTTTCTGTTGTTTTGTTCCAAGAGGTCATACAACATGTGTCGAAATAAAGACAGGAATTAGACAATTTGTACAGTTTCTTTTTGAGAAACCGTTACCAACCTCCAGAATCTGGGTAATTAGAGACGTTGAGCTCTTTATTTTGCAAGGGCGCACATTACACTTAAGCTTAAGGAGGATGAACAGCAGAATGAAAAAGAAGTGGCGTGGTCTTTTGACCGGATTGCTTGGAGTCAGTATGTTATTCGGATCTCTGGGCAGTGTATCGGCAGCCCCGGTACCCAAGGATATTCAAGGACACTGGGCGCAGGGCCAGTTGCAGGAGTGGCTGAATAAGGGGTATCTGGGAGGATACCCGGACGGAACCGTCAGACCCAATAAGCCAATCACCCGGGGAGAGTATGTGGCACTGGTGAACCGGTTGTTCGGCTTCACGGAGACGGCGACGATTAGCTTCAAGGATATCAAAAGTTCAAACTGGGTATACAGTGAAGTTTCCAAAGCCGTAAAAGCCGGTTACATCGGAGGCTATGAGAATAATACGTTCCGTCCCAATAGTCCGCTCACCAGACAAGAGGCGGCTGTGATTGCCGCGAAGATCCTCAAGCTGGATACCAAAGCCACTTCGTCCAAGTTCAAGGACAGTGCACAGATTGCAGCCTGGAGCCGGGGTGCGATTGCGGCAGCGGCGGACAAAAAGATTATTAATGGTTATCCCAATGGAACCTTTGGTCCCAAGAAACCTTTGACACGCGCTGAAGCGGTAGGCATTATCGGCAACTCGGTAGTGTACAAGCCTGCCGGAACCGGTGGCGGGGTGACACCTCCGAAACCGGCGCCTAGTCCCGGTGCAACGCCAGCACCGACAGCCAGTCCTGCACCAGCGCCAACCTCAACTCCTGTCACAGGTGGGGGTTCTGGCGGCGGCGGCGGTGGTGGCGGCGGGGGTTCGACCCCATCCGCTCCGTCGGTAACCGGTGCTGCCTATGGACATGTGGGCTCGGTTACGGCTGATGTGTATCTCACGTCAACGGTAACAGGGGCAGTGTATTATGTGGTGGCTCCTTATCAGAGCAATGTGGCCGCGCCGACTGCGATGCAGGTCAAGGATGGCATGACAAGTGCCGGAACGGCCGGCACCTTGCATGGCTCTACAGCAACGGTCGCTAATACCAAGACATCTTTCTCGATATACAAGCTGCAAGCCAACACAGAATATGCCTTTTATGTGGCGGCAACAGATACTTCGGGGAATTGGTCCACAGTGACGACGGTTCGCTTGAAAACTGCTCCAAGCTCAACGAACGCCATTACGCTCCTGGAGCCTGGACAAGCCGGAACAGTAACAGCTGATGTGTATGTAACTTATGGACAGGTATCCGGCACCGCAGCACCGGTAAGATATGTGGTATTGCCGGCAGGTGCGGCTGATCCAAACGCAAGCCAAATAGCTGCCGGACAGAACAGCACAGGCGGCGCGTTAGCTTCTCCTTGGACAGGCTTGATTTCGCCGGCACCGGGAGTAAGACATACGCTAACGCTGACTGGACTGACAGCCAATACAGGGTATAAGGTGTATCTGATAACGGGGGCTGGCAGCACCTGGTCGCCGGTGGAAATCATTCGTATTCATACGCGCGGATAAGACAGATGAAACCTACAATCCGATAGGTTTTGAACAAGTCCGGGAGGGCAGCTAGACGGCTCTTCCCGGATTTTCTTTTTAGTTTCACTTGAGGCGGGACTTGGACATCTTTTGTCAGATAATTGTAAAGGATGTCATGGATTGCTTTTTACTTAGCGATAACAATTTGGTATAATGGGAATGTAAACAAAGGAGGAGTGCCCATGCAATTCAGCATTCGAGGTCAACAAATTGAAGTGACCGACGCTTTGAGAGATTATGTTGATAAGAAGCTCAGCAGACTTGAGAAGTATTTCGATGCACCCCCTACCTCAGAAGGATATGTGACGCTTAGCGTGGTTCGCGGTATTCACACGGTGGAGGTTACCATTCCACTGGCAGGTGTGACGCTTCGTGCAGAAGACCGCAGCGACGACATGTATGCCTCTATTGACGCTGTAGTGGACAAGCTGGAACGCCAGATTCGCAAGCACAAGACCAAACTCAACCGTAAATTCCGTCAGGAAGGCAGCTTGAAGACTTTATTCGTAGAAGGAGCCAATGGCTCTGTTGCGGTAGAGGAACAGGATACCGATGATGATTTGGCTGTTGTGCGGAACAAGCGCTTCACCTTGAAGCCTATGGATGTAGAGGAAGCTATCCTGCAGATGAACATGGTGGGACACAACTTCTTCGTCTTCTCCAACATTGACACTTCTGAAGTGAGTGTCGTTTACAAACGCAATGATGGCAAATATGGACTGATCGAACAGGATTAAGCCCGGCTGTTGCCGATTATCCGGTAAGTGTTGCCAGCAATCACAGCTTTTTTTGATAAAAAATTTAAACGAGCCCCTATTCGCGCGAAGCGAATAGGGCTCTTGTGCGTATATATAGTTATGGATAAAATTTGTGAGCGCGGCTGCTTGTATTGCGGCATCTCTTACAAACTGTTACAATTTATGAAGCAGCGGAATCGATAGTGTACACAGGCCCTTTCAGTTTTATGAGGATGGGCTCGGTTCCACCATCTGTGTTGCATGAAAGGGGTTAACCATGCTAGGACTTGTGAAGAAAATTTTTGGCGATACCAACGAACGTGATGTCAAACGTCTCATGAAGACGGTCGAAGTTATTAATGGATTAGAGCCTGATTTTGTGGCGCTTTCGGATGAAGCGCTCAAGGCAAAGACGGATGAATTCCGTGCCCGTATTGAGAAGGGCGAAACCCTTGAGGAGATTCTCCCTGAGGCCTTTGCAACCGTACGTGAAGCTTCCAAACGGACGCTTGGCATGCGGCATTTTGACGTTCAACTCGTTGGAGGTATGGCGCTGCATGAAGGCCGGATCTCCGAGATGAAGACTGGTGAAGGGAAGACGCTTGTAGGTACATTGCCGGTCTATCTGAACGCCTTGCTGGGCAAGGGTGTACACGTGGTTACGGTCAATGACTATCTGGCTCAGCGCGACAGCGCGCAGATGGCACAAATCTATAACTTTCTGGGACTGACCGTTGGGGTAAACCTGACGGGTATGGACCATGCCAATAAACAAGATGCTTATGCCTGCGATATTACGTATGGCACGAATAACGAGTTTGGTTTCGACTATTTGCGTGACAACATGGTGCTCTACAAAGAGCAAATGGTACAGCGCCCGCTCTATTTCTGTATTATTGATGAAGTGGATTCCATTCTTATCGACGAAGCGCGTACTCCACTGATTATTTCCGGACAAGCCGAAAAGTCGACGGAGCTTTATTTTGCAGCAGACCGGTTTGTGAAGAAATTGACTGCGGAAGAGGACTACACTGTAGACATTAAGGTGAAGTCCGTAGCCTTGACTGAGAAGGGCGTAGCGAAGGCTGAACGCGCTTTTGGCATCGAGAACCTCTATGACCACAGCCATGTCACTCTGAATCACCATATCGTACAAGCACTCAAGGCCAATGTGATTATGCGCCGTGACGTAGACTACGTAGTAACTGAAGAGGAAGAAGTAGTGATTGTAGACGAGTTCACGGGCCGTTTGATGGCTGGACGCCGTTACAGCGACGGACTGCATCAGGCGATTGAAGCCAAGGAAGAAATTGAGGTACAGAACGAGAGCATGACGCTCGCTACGATTACCTTCCAGAACTACTTCCGGATGTACCGCAAACTGGGCGGAATGACAGGAACTGCGAAGACGGAAGAAGAGGAATTTAAGAAGATTTATGGCCTGGAAGTTCTGCAAGTGCCAACGAACAAACCGAATAGACGTCAGGACATGCCGGACGTGGTCTACAAAAGCGAAAATGGCAAGTTTAATGCTGTAGTAGACGAAATAGTGGAACGCCACAAAAAGAACCAACCGGTACTGGTCGGTACCGTCTCGATTGAAAACTCCGAACGTGTATCTGATATGCTGAAACGCAAAGGAGTCAGACATCAGGTGCTTAACGCCAAGCATCACGCAGCGGAAGCGGAAATTATCTCGCAAGCCGGTCAACCGGGTACGGTTACGATTGCGACTAACATGGCCGGACGCGGAACAGACATTGTGCTGGGTGAAGGTGTGACCGATCTCGGCGGCCTGCATATTATTGGTACGGAGCGTCATGAATCGCGCCGGATCGATAATCAGCTGCGCGGACGGGCGGGACGTCAAGGCGACCCGGGTTCCACACAGTTCTACCTGTCGCTCGGCGACGAACTGATGAAACGTTTTGGCGCAGATAATGTACTGAATATGATGGACCGCCTTGGCTTTGAAGAAGATCAGCCGATCGAGAGCCGCATGATTACACGTGCTGTGGAATCTGCGCAGAAGCGGGTGGAAGGCAATAACTTTGATATCCGCAAAGTCGTGCTGCAATATGATGATGTGATGAATCAACAGCGTGAGATTATCTATAAGCAACGCCGCGAGATTCTGGAATCCGAGAATATTAAGGATATTGTTGTGGAAATGATCAAGCCGGTCATTGACCGTATTGTGAATGCCCACTGCAGTGACGACATTCCGGAGAACTGGGAACTGCAGGAGGTTGCTGATTATGTGAACAGCAAGCTGCTGGAGGAAGGCGCTTTGACCCGTGATGATCTGTGGGGCAAGGAAGTCGAAGAGATTGTGGAGTACATTTTTGGGCGTGTGCTTGAGAAGTATGCTGCCCGTGAGGAACGTCTTGGCGCCGAGCTGGTCCGGGAATTCGAGAAGGTTATCGTGCTCCGTTCCGTAGACAGCAAATGGATGGATCACATCGACGCGATGGATCAGCTGCGTCAAGGGATTCACTTGCGTGCTTACGGCGGTACCGATCCGCTGCGTGAATACCAGTTCGAAGGGTTCCAAATGTTCAACGATATGACAGCCAACATTCAGGAGGAAGTAGCCACCTATATTATGAAGGCGCACATCGAAACGAACCAGGAACGCCAATCGGTGGTGGAGGAAGACAAGATTTCTACCAACGGTGAACCTGCCGAGAAACAGCCGGTGCATGTTCAGGCCACTGTTGGCCGCAACGATCCATGCCCTTGCGGCAGCGGCAAGAAATACAAGAACTGCCACGGCCAGAATGCATAAGCCACAGTAATAACAATAAAGAGCGGCCTGGGCCCGGGGGACTCCCCGTTTGCGGCCCAGCCGCTTTTTTGAGTCTTCTGTGCTTGGGTGATTATAGAGCGGAGCAGGCGGAATTGTTCTGTAGAAGCGTCAGCGTTCGCCTTTATCCCCGGATTCCAACCACAGGTGTGGTTTCGTTCAGGAATCTGGGGATAACAGCGATCGGAAGAATAATCCGTTGGCGGAGCGGGTGTTAATCACTATTGCTTACAGACGGCTCAACCAAGCGGCCCGGCGTCATATCTTATTTTGAAAGGTGAAGTGACCACATGATCGATGCTAATGTTAAGCAGGACCTGCGTGAAATAGGCAAGAAACTTACCAACCTTAGGGGGTCTCTTTGACTTAGATCTGAAGCAGGAGATGATCTCGAACTTTGAGGAGAAGATGGCTGCTCCAGGGTTCTGGGATGAACCAGACAAAGCGCAGGCTGTAATTGCCGAGATGAATGCGGTGAAGCTGTCCGTGGATCAATACGAGAAGCTGCAGCAGGAATATGATGATGCGGCGATGATGGCTGAGCTGGCAGATGAAGAAGGCGATGAAGGGCTGGCGGCGGAGATGGCAGAAACGATCCGCAGCCTGAGCGGCAAGCTGGATGAGTTCGAGCTGCAGCTGCTGCTGAATCAGCCTTATGACAAGCTGAACGCCATTCTGGAGCTGCATCCGGGAGCAGGCGGCACAGAGTCCCAGGACTGGGGACAGATGCTGCTGCGGATGTATACCCGCTGGGCGGAGAAACGCGGCTTCAAGGTTGAGGTGCTCGATTATCTGCCAGGCGACGAGGCAGGGATCAAAAGTGTGACGCTTCTGATCAAGGGCTTCAATGTCTACGGATACCTTAAGGCAGAGAAAGGTGTGCACCGGCTGGTACGCATCTCGCCTTTTGACTCCTCCGGCAGACGGCATACTTCTTTCGTTTCTTGCGATGTAGTGCCGGAAATCTCGGATGATGTAGAAGTGGAGATCCGCACAGAGGACTTGAAGATTGATACGTACCGGGCCAGCGGCGCGGGCGGCCAGCATATTAATACTACAGATTCAGCGGTGCGGATTACCCACTTGCCAAGTGGTGTAGTAGTCACATGCCAGAACGAGCGGTCGCAGATCAAGAACCGGGAGCAAGCGATGAAAATGCTGCGCTCCAAGCTTTATGAACGCAAGCTGCAGGAGCAGCAGCAGCATTTGGATGAGATTCGCGGCGAGCAGTCCGATATTGCCTGGGGCAGCCAGATCCGCTCTTATGTCTTCCATCCCTACAGTATGGTGAAGGATCACCGTACCTCCGTGGAGACCGGAAACGTGGGCGCCGTCATGGACGGAGATCTGGACGGTTTCATTGATGGCTATTTGCGCAGCCAGATCAAGACTGTGGCTGAATAAGGGTTATTACATTCCTACGCCTTTGTGGAGGCGTAGGGATTTTTTTGGAATATGGGAAGGCTAAGTTCCACGAGAACACTTGAAGGAGAACTCCTTGCATGCAAAAAATGAATTCACGCAACAAACCGCCGCTGATTCCCCTGAATGGCCCCCTGCGTCATACGGTGGATATTGGGCTGATCCTGATCGGATCGCTGATTACGGCACTGGCCTTTAATCTGTTTTTTCTGCCCAATAAAATAGCCTCGGGCGGGGTGTCCGGTCTGTCTGTACTGGCCCAAGCCTGGTTCGGTGCAGAGCCGGCGTTCACGCAGTGGGCGCTGAATATCCCGTTGTTTATTCTTGGGGTGCTGATTCTCGGTAAGCAATACGGGGCCCGTTCCCTGCTCGGCAGCTTTGTGCTGCCGCTGTTCATTTTCCTGACCAAAGATGGACCGATCCCCACGACGAATCCGTTGCTGGCTTCGATTTATGGGGGGATTGGTGTAGGACTGGGGCTTGGGCTGGTGTTCCGGGGTCGGGGCTCCACCGGGGGACTGACCATTCTGGCGCAGATTATTCAGAAGCTGTCGGGACTGAGCTTTTCCATGTCTGTAGTGCTGCTGGATGGTACAGTGATTACGCTGGCGGCTTTTGTACTGGGAATGGAGCAGGCGCTGTATGCGCTGATTGGGCTATTTGTCACGGGCAGGGTCATCAATGCGCTGGAAGTAGGCTTCAGTTATACGAAGGTGGCGTATATTATCTCGGACAAAACAGAGGACATTTCGCAGGCGATCTTAAATGACCTGGACCGCGGCCTCACGAAGCTGAATGCCCAAGGGGGGTATACCGGTGATGATCGTACAGTCCTGATGGTGGTGGTGGGGCAGAATGAGATCACCCGGCTCAAGGCCATTGTCCGCTCGGTAGATCCGGGGGCTTTCGTTATTATTACCGAAGCTCACGAAGTGCTTGGCGAAGGATTCAAAAGAGAAGCGTAACCTCTTCCGCGCGGGGAGGCGCTTCTCTTTTTTTTGAAGAAAAATAGTGGCTCTCCACTGAATAAAAGTTCACTTCACATGTTGTATTTATATTAATTCAGTCGTATAATAATACATATTTGCAGGACGGTATTCAGACATAACTGATAAACAGGAAGCGGGGATGGCAGTGGAAGGCAAACTGAGAGCGGCGATTGTGGGATCAACGGGTTATGGGGGCGTGGAGCTGATTCGGCTGCTGCAAAGTCATCCCAAAGTAGAGATTACATCGGTCATTTCCTCCTCAAGCGCGGGAGCTCCTATAGAGGAAGGATTTCCTCATCTGACGGGAATTGTGGAGCGGAGCCTGGACGGCGTGGATCCGGCGGAGATCGCGGGCCGGGCGGACATCGTATTTACGGCTACCCCCTCCGGGGTGAGCGCCAAATTGGTGCCTCAGCTGCTGGAAGCCGGTCTGAAGGTTGTAGATTTATCGGGGGATTTCCGGTTAAAAAACGGCGCCGACTACGAGCAATGGTATAAGCATCCGGCTCCGGCCGATGCCTACCTGGAGCAGGCGGTATACGGGCTATGCGAAGTGTTTGGAGAACGTGCCGCGGGTGCGGGCTTCATCTCCAATCCGGGCTGTTACCCTACCGCTACGCTGCTGGGCCTGATCCCTGCCATCGAGGCCGGCTGGATTAAGCCGGACAGCATCATCATTGATGCCAAGTCAGGGGTGTCCGGAGCCGGCCGGGGAACGAGCCTGATGGTACATTTTGCCGAGATCAATGAGAATCTCAAAGCCTACAAAATTAACAAACATCAGCATATTCCGGAAATTGAGCAGGCGTTGTCCGAGATTGCGGGAGAACAGGTGACCGTTACGTTCACCACTCACCTGGTTCCGATGAACCGGGGGATTATGAGCACCATGTATGCGGGAATGAAGGGTTCTTATACCGAGCAGGATTTTGTGGACTTATACCGTAAGTATTATGCAGGCAGGCCGTATGTGCGTGTGCGGGATGCGGGGATTATTCCGGCGACGAAGGAAGTCAGCGGCTCGAATTATTGCGATATCGGATTTGCGGCGGATGCCCGTACAGGGCGGATCACGATTGTGTCCGTCATTGACAACATTGTGAAGGGTGCGGCAGGGCAGGCCATTCAGAACCTGAATTTGATGATGGGATGGGAGGAAACCCTTGGGCTCGGCTACACTCCGGTGTATCCGTAAGTTCAGCGGTAACAATAACATGAGCGAGAAGCAGGGATATACCGTCGTGGACGGCGGAAGCATCATTACACCAAAAGGATTCACCTCCGGAGGTCTGCACTGCGGCCTCAAAAAAACCGACCGCAACGATCTCGGAGCGATTGTATGCGAGGTGCCGGCAGCGGCGGCGGCGGTATATACAACGAATGTGTTCCAGGCGGCTCCGCTGAAGGTTACGCGTGAGAGCCTGGCGAACGGGACGCTGCGCGCGGTTATTGTGAACAGCGGGAATGCCAACGCCTGCACCGGCGAACAGGGCGAAGCGGATGCGTATGAGATGCGTGCGGCAGCGGCCAATCATCTGGGTGTGGCTGAAAACGATGTGGCTGTAGCGTCCACGGGAGTGATTGGCGAGCTGCTGAAGATGGATTGTGTGCGCAGCGGCGTAGCCGGATTGCCGGAGAAGCTCAGCGGCGGCGCGGGTGGTGCGGAGGAATTTTGCCAGGCGATTCTCACTACAGACTTGGTCAAAAAAGAATCCTGCGTGCAGGTTCAGGTCGACGGCAAAACCGTAACCATTGCCGGAGCCGCAAAAGGTTCGGGGATGATCCATCCCAACATGGCGACAATGCTCGGCTTTATGACCACCGATGCTGCGATTGATGCGGAAGATTTGCATAGTCTGCTGCGTGCTGCGACAAATGTTACGTTTAATATGATCACTGTAGACGGCGATACCAGCACCAATGACATGCTGGTGGCGATGGCCAGCGGACTGGCGGAGAATGGGAAGCTGAACCGGCTGCATCCGGATTGGGATGCTTTTGCTGCAGGATTTACGTTTGTCTGCGAGACTCTGGCCAAGGCGATCGCCCGGGATGGGGAAGGTGCAAACCATCTGATTGAGGTTCAAGTGAATGGGGCTGTGCATGATGAAGCGGCTGCGGCCATTGCCAAGACAGTGGTCGGCTCCAGCCTGGTCAAATCGGCCGTGTTCGGTGCGGATGCTAACTGGGGGCGGATTATCGCCGCTGTTGGGCGTGCAGGCGTTCCGGTCTCGCCGGACCGGGTGGATATTTCACTGGGGAGTATAGCGGTGCTGAAACAATCCAGTCCGGTAGCTTTTGATGAAGAGCTGGCCCTGGCCTACTTGCAAGGGGATACGGTGCTGATTACGGTGGACCTGCATGATGGAGACGGCAAGGCTACCGCCTGGGGCTGCGACCTTACGTATGATTATGTGCGGATCAATGCGGCTTACCGGACTTGATGGCTGGCTGTTAATGAACCGAAGGAAGGATGCCGAAACGATGACGTTAAATACTGCGCATGAACCTATAGGCAACACGGATGGAACCAAACTGTTCGTGATGAAATGTGGCGGAAGTACGCTGGCAACGCTGCCGGATTCGTTTTTTGAGGATTTGCGGGCATTGCAGCAGGAAGGCGCGCAGCCGGTAATTGTCCATGGCGGCGGCCCGGCCATCTCGGAGAATCTGGCCAAGCTGGGCATCGAGAGCAGCTTCGTGAACGGTCTGCGGGTGACGACTGAAGAAGTGCTGGATGTGGTGGAAATGACGCTCGCAGGCAGTATCAACAAAGCGATTGTGCGGCGGATACAAGGAAGCGGCGGGCGTGCGCTGGGGATTTCGGGTATCGACGGCGGGCTGATAATGGCCCGCCCCGTATCGAATAGCGCGGAGGTAGGGCTGGTTGGCGAAGTAACCAAGGTACAGGCAGAAATTGTGACGGGTATCCTTGCCTTGGGTTACATGCCAATTATAGCCCCAATCGGAGTGGATGCATCGGGTCAGCGGTATAACATCAATGCAGATACGGCTGCGGGAGCGGTGGCTTCCTATGTGGAATCGTCCCGAATGATTGTGGTCACGGATGTGCCGGGGATTATGCGGACAGTAGACGGCCAGAAGGTCGTCCTTCCTTCGGTGACCGTGCAGCAGATCGAAGAGCTGATCGAAAGCGGCGAGATTTACGGCGGTATGATTCCCAAGGTTCGGGCGGCAATGGATTGTATTCAAGGAGCGGTCTCGGAAGTCGTCATTGTAGATGGCAAAGAGCCGCGGGTACTCAGCCGGGTGCTTCAAGGTGAAGTGCTCGGAACACGGATTGTGCGTTGAGGTGAATGCGAGAGGGATAGAAAATGCACCACCATTATACAAAGCGGCCGGGATAAGGTGCGGCAGGGCAGGAGAGTGACTTAGAATGAGCAAGCTTACACAAACGGAGAAACTAAGTAAGGTATTCCCGTCATACGGCAGATTCGATATCAGCCTGGTCAAAGGGAAAGGAAGCTGGGTGTGGGACGACGAGGGGAACAAATATCTGGATTTCACCTGTGGACTCGCTGTGACCAGTCTGGGTCACGCTCCGGAGAAGGTTGGGGCCAAGCTTAAAGAGCAGATTGATACACTGTGGCATGTCTCCAACCTGTTCCACATCCCGGGACAGGACAAAGTGGCCCAGCTGCTGACGGAGAATAGCTGTGCGGATCAGGTATTCTTCTGCAACAGCGGGGCGGAAGCGAATGAAGCGGCCATCAAGCTGGCGCGCCGCTACCAGCAGAAGATCAAGGGAGTAGACCGCTATGAGGTCATTACCTTCGAACAATCCTTCCACGGCCGCACGCTCGCGACGTTGACAGCTACCGGGCAGCAGAAGGTCAAAGAAGGGTTCCTGCCGCTGCCGGCCGGCTTCAAGACAGTGCCGCTGCATGATCTGCCAGCGCTGGAGGCAGCGATCGGCGACCATACCGCAGCGGTTATGCTGGAAATGGTCTTGGCTGAAGGCGGTGTGCTGGAAGTGCAGGCGGATTTCCTGCAAGCAGTAGTGGAACTGTGCAAACAGCACGGCCTGCTGCTGATCGTGGATGAAGTGCAGACCGGCATGGGCCGTACAGGCAAGCTGTTTGCGCACCAGCATTATGGCATCGAGCCGGATATTTTCACCTTGGCCAAAGGCGTAGCCAGCGGATTCCCTGCAGGCGTAATGCTGGGCAAAGATTACCTGCGCGAAGCCTTCAGTCCAGGCAGCCATGCTTCTACCTTCGGCGGAACACCGCTGGCGGCTGCGGTGATGTCGGCGACGATTGAGACGATGCTTGAAGATAAGCTGCCCGAGCGTGCCGCGGAAATGGGCAGTTACTTAAAAGGACAACTGACAGAGAAGCTGGCAGATTGCAGCTTTGTACTGGATATCCGCGGCAAAGGCTTGCTCATCGGCATCGAATGTAAATCAGCGGTAGGCGATATTGTATTGGCCGGGCAAAAGCGCGGGCTGTTATTCGTCACAGCAGGACCCAATGTCCTGCGTCTGCTGCCGAACCTATATGTAAGCAAAGAGGAGATTCACCAGGCGGTGGACATCGTGTCAGAACTCATTCATACTTATGCTGAACAAACGGACGGGGAGGCAAACTCATGAGCCAGAGCGTAAAGAATTCTACAGAGAACATTGCACAGCAGCTGAAGGGCCGTGACTTGCTGGAGCTGAACGATTATACACCGGAAGAGATCACGTATCTGATTGAACTGGCAATTGAACTGAAGAAGAAACAGAAGAGCGGAGAAGTATTCCAGCCGCTGAAGGGGAAGACGATTGGCCTGATTTTTGAGAAGTCTTCGACACGCACACGTGTATCCTTTGAAGTCGGCATGTATCAGCTCGGCGGTCATGCACTGTTCTTGAGCAAAAATGACATTCAGCTGGGTCGCGGCGAAACGGTTGGCGATACAGCCCAGGTGATGTCCCGTTATCTTGACGGCATTATGATCCGCACCTTCGGCCATGATAAAGTGGAAGAGCTGGCGAAGTACGCTTCCGTTCCCGTAATCAACGGGCTGAGCGATCTGGCGCATCCATGCCAGGTGCTGGCCGATTACCAGACCGTATATGAGCATAAAGGCAAACTCCAAGGCCTGAAACTCGCCTACATCGGCGACGGCAACAATATGGCCCATTCGCTGCTCATTGGCGGAGCCAAGCTTGGCGTACATGTATCCATTGCCGGGCCGGAGGGTTACGAGCCTGATGCCGTCGTAGTGGCCGAGGCGCGTGAGATCGCCAAGGGCACCGGGGCGAACATCGTGATTACCCGCAGCCCGCAGGAAGCGGTACAGGATGCCGATGTGATCTACACCGATGTTTGGGCCAGCATGGGCTTTGAGGAAGAACAGCTGGCGCGGGAAGCGGCGTTCAAGGATTATCAAGTGAACGAGGCGTTGGTTGCCCTTGCCAAGAGCGATTACCTGTTCCTGCACTGCCTGCCGGCGCACCGGGAGGAAGAGGTCAGCACTGGCGTTATTGACGGCCCGAATTCGGTCATCTTTGACCAGGCCGAGAACCGCCTGCACGCGCAAAAGGCGCTGATGGCCGCTTTAATGGGTTAGGTTATGCTTTTGCCCGAAGCGGCCTAATGAATGAAACCCTGACTCGCCTATCCCCAAGCGGGATGCTTGAATCCCTGGGAAAAGGCGCAGGATAGGGAGTCGATTGGGTGCTTGGGGTCCTCGGTGTGTTAAAGGGAAAATGACCCGCTAAATTCACGGTGTGCGGCATATTGGGGAATTAACGGGAATTCCACCCCTTAATTTCATCCAAAAGGCCCTTCTGCGGCTAAATTGGACAGATTAGCGGGTGACATTCCCTCTATTCTCAAAATTCACCCACATTTGCTGAAATTAAGGCCCATTATTCTCTTTAGCTGCTCAGAGCTGCTCCGAGCAAACGTTGATTTAAGTGTTGTACCCAAATAAACTATATAAATGAAGTTTGAGTGGACTTGATGCAGACTTTGGAGCATAGAGAGCGGAATTATTCTGGAGAAACGGCAGTGGTCGCCTTTATCCTCCGATTCCCCCGGCATAGGGAGTAAGTTCAAGGAATCGGAGGATAACAGTGATCGGAAGAATAATCCGCACGCGAAGCGGCTTGAGGTCGGCCCGGTTTACAATATTCATTTCATATAGCCCACACGAAAGGAAGTTGCCCCACCATGCCCAAAGACAAAATCGTGCTCGCCTATTCCGGCGGCCTGGATACCTCGGTCATTCTGAAATGGCTGAAGGAAACCTATGATGCGGAGATTATTGCGTTTACGGCCGATATCGGCCAGAAGGAAGAACTCGACGGCCTGGAGGAAAAAGCACTCGCCACCGGCGCCTCCAAGGTGTACATCGACGACCTGCGCGATGAATTCGCGAATGACTTCATCTATCCGATGTTCCAATCGGGTGCACTCTATGAAGGGCAGTATCTGCTAGGCACAAGCATCGCGCGTCCGCTGATCGCCAAGCGTATGGTGGATATCGCCATTGCCGAAGGCGCTACAGCCATCGCGCACGGCGCGACTGGCAAAGGCAACGACCAGGTGCGTTTTGAACTCAACGCAGCGGCGCTGGCTCCCGGCATCAAGGTGATTGCACCTTGGCGGCTGGAAGAGTTCCGCAACCAGTTCCCGGGCCGGGCGGAAATGATCGCCTATGCGGAAGCGAACGGCATTCCGGTCCAGGCCTCGGCGGCCAAGCCGTACTCCATGGACCGCAACCTGCTGCACATCAGCTATGAGAGCGGCGTATTGGAAGATCCATGGTTCGACCCGAGCGCACCGGAGAACAAAGAGATGTTCCTCCTGAGCAACGCGCCCGAGGATGCACCGGATGAAGCGGAATATCTGGAGCTGGATTTCGTCAAAGGTGATTGTGTGGCGCTTAACGGCGAGCCGCTGACACCGCTGCAGGTAATGGAGAAGCTGAACGAGCTGGGCGGCAAGCACGGCATCGGGCGTGTGGATATGGTCGAGAACCGTTTTGTCGGCATGAAGAGCCGCGGCGTGTATGAGACTCCGGGCGGAACCATCCTGTTCACCGCTCACCGCAAGATGGAGTCCATCACCATGGACCGTGAAGTCATGAACCTGCGCGACAGCCTGATTACCCGTTACAGCACCTTGGTGTATAACGGCTTCTGGTTTGCGCCTGAGCGCAAGGTGCTGCAGGCACTGGTGACTGAAAGCCAGCAGACTGTAACAGGTACTGTACGCCTCAAGCTGTATAAAGGCAATATCATCGGCGCCGGCGTGAAGAGCCCGGTCAGCCTGTACAACCCGGACATCGCGACGATGGAAGCTGATCCTACGCAAGCTTACGATCAAGGCGATGCGACTGGTTTTATCCATTTGAATGCACTGCGTCTGAAAGTATCCGCCGGTGTGGCGGAATCAGCCAAATCATAAATAGATCATGAGAGACCAAGAAAAGGCCGTTCCTCCCGTCAGGACAGGAGCGGCCCTCTGGCGTCCTAAAGGAGGAGTCGACAGGTGAGCAAGCTGTGGGGTGGACGGTTTACGAAGGGAACAAACAAGCTGGTGGAGGAATATACGGCATCCATTGGTTTTGATAAAGCGCTGGCCGAGGAAGATGTGCAGGGAAGTCTGGCGCATGTGACTATGCTGGGCAAATGCGGGATTCTGCCGCAGGAAGACGTGGAGACGATCAAGGCAGGACTGAACAAGGTACTTGAAAAGGTACGCGCAGGTGAGGTGGAGTTCTCCGTATCCGATGAAGACATTCATATGAATATTGAGAAACACCTGATTGAGGAAATCGGTCCGGTAGGCGGCAAGCTGCACACCGGACGCAGCCGCAACGATCAGGTGGCCACAGACATGCACTTGTATTTGCGCAATCGTGTGGTGGAACTGGTCGGACTGCTGCATGAACTGCAGGAATCGCTGATTGAGCAGGCCAAGGACAATGTGGAGACGATCATTCCGGGCTATACGCATTTGCAGCGTGCCCAGCCGATTCTGTTCGCCCACCACTTGCTGGCCTATGTCTCGATGTTCCGCCGCGATGCGGAGCGCCTGACGGACAGCTACAAGCGTATCAACGTACTGCCGCTCGGCGCCGGGGCTTTGGCGGGAACGACGTTCCCCATTGACCGCCATTTGGTGGCCGAGCAGCTTGGCTTCGACAGCGTATATGAGAACAGCCTTGACGCAGTCAGCGACCGTGACTTCATTGTGGAATTCCTGGCGAATGCTGCGCTCGTCATGACCCATTTGTCCCGGCTCAGCGAAGAGCTGGTGCTCTGGAGCAGCACCGAGTTCAGCTTCATCGAGCTGGATGATGCCTTCTGCACGGGCAGCAGCATCATGCCGCAGAAGAAGAACCCGGATGTGCCGGAACTGGTCCGCGGCAAAACCGGCCGGGTCTACGGCAACCTGATCGGCCTCTTGACCGTCCTCAAGTCGCTTCCGCTGGCCTACAACAAGGATATGCAGGAAGATAAGGAAGGGATGTTCGACACCGTGACCACGCTGACTGGAGCACTGCAGCTGTTCGCACCGATGATTACCACGATGAAGGTGAACAAGGGCCGGATGCGCGAGGCGGTGAATACCGACTTCTCCAACGCTACCGACATCGCCGACTTCCTGGTCGGCAAAGGGCTTCCTTTCCGCCAGGCGCATGAAGTGATCGGCAAAACGGTACTCTACTGCATCAATGAGGGCAAATTTCTGCTCGACTTGACGCTGGATGAATTCAAGCAGTTCTCCCCGCTGTTCGACGATCAGATCTACGCGGTATTGCAGCCGGAAGCGGTAGTGAATGCACGGAATGTTTATGGCGGAACGGCCACCGTTCAGGTGAAGGCTGCCATCGAACGGGCTGAAGCTTCCTTGCGTGCGGCGAATGAGTGGGTAGTGCAGCACGGAGAAGCCTTGATATAAGGTAAGGCATTAGGACGGAATATACGATGGAGCAGCCCCCAGGGTTTGCTTCAGACTCAAAAGCAGCAACTCCTGTCATCAGGGTTGCTGTTTTTGGTATGGACCTATTTCTTTAAGGGCAGCCAAGCCAGTATAGCCTGAATTTTAGTGTCCCAATAGCCCCATTCATGGGCGCCCGGGCCTTCCTCATACGTTAGTGACAACGAGGTCTTGCGGCAGGCGTCACGGAAGGTCAGGTTGTCCGCATACAGGAAATCCTCGGTTCCGCAGCATTGGTAGAGGGCCGGCTTGGGCCCCTTGGACCGGTCAACTTCCTGCAGCAGCCAGAGCAGATCATCAGGCGTGCCGGAGATATCCCCGGGCCCAAAAATCAAGTCGTATTCCTTGCTTCTGCTGGCCGGGTCGCCCCAGTTCATGAAATGATGCGCCATATCAAGCGCCCCCGATAAGCTTGCGGCTGCAGCAAAAGTCTCCGGCTTGCGCAGCCCCAGCTTGACCGCTCCATACCCGCCCATCGAAAGCCCGGCGACAAAGGTATCCTCGCGTTTGGCAGACAGCGGAAAAAAGGAGCGGGCCAGTGCCGGAAGCTCCTCGCTGATGAACGTCCAGTATTGGCCGCCTGCCGCCATATCCGTATAAAAGCTGCGGTGTACCTGCGGCATCACAACGGCAATTCCGAGCTCCGCCACATAACGCTCAATGGAGGTGCGGCGCAGCCAGATCGAATCATCATCGGACAAGCCGTGCAGCAGATACAGTACAGGATGAAGCGTGCCGCGGGCTACGTTGCTCATTCCGATCTGTGTTGTGGTTTGCTGAGGTAAAATGACGGTCATCGATGTATTTAGTCCAAGCACTTCCGAGTAGAACTTGCATTCTATTAATGCCATTTGTATTCATCCCCTTTCGCTCAAATCATAGCATATCGCCTATTCCAAATGCGATATGCGGTTTGAGCGCAGAAACAGGACCGTTTTGTAATATAGTTCCAAATAATCAGGCCCTGGACGTGTTGATGGCTTTTTTTATGCAGGATTAACCGTTCCGGAGTTTTCATCCTGCCCTGTATTGGGTATTTTAGCTTACGGGGTACCGTAAGGTCTTAATGTGCCTATCGTCTGGAAATGGAAAGAGGAGGATATTCATGAAGAACAACAAGGTAATGATCGGTGCACTGGCACTATCGCTGGGATTAGTATCTGCAGGAAGTGCCGCAATGGCATCGCCGGCTGCAGCAAGCACAACGTATAGAACGGTGGCGGTGTCGGCTCCAGGCAAGGAAGGTCCGGCAACGATCAATAATTTGACAGTCAGAAGCATCATTCCGCTCGTGGTCCATGCCAAAAAGATTTATACGTATGCCAATAACGGGGGGATCGTATACCAACCGGAGCTGTTTATGTACAAAGGACAGGAGTTTCGTTATTTGTCCAATGATATTGGAACCAAACCGCAACTGCTGAATTACATAAAAAAAGCGTTCACCCATAACGCAGCAGCGTTTTATGCGCAAACCCAGTTCCTGGAGCAGAACGGGCGTATGGCGCAGGTGAACAACGATATCGGAAATTCGCTGGCTTATGAACAGGCGACTGCCAGAATGATCTCCAAAAATGCAACGACAGCTGTTTACGAGCTGAGCGTACCGCATAAAGATCAGACTGTGATTGACACCGTTACGGTGAAGCTGAAAAAGGTAAGCGGATACTGGAGAATTGACATGTCCCCGGATGCGCTTTTCTAGGCAGGGAAAAGGCTCTACTGCTGGCAGCGGAGCAGATCGGAAGGGTAGACGACACCGGCATATTTGCCGCTGCGGGTAAGGATGAGGGCATCGCTACGGAGTGAATCAGGACGGTTCAGGGCTGCGGAGAGTACGGAATCAAGCGGTGCGGACAGGTCAACAATCAGCGGCTGTGCATTCATCTGCTTCGTGACAGGCTCGGTGTAGAACATATCTCTTCCGAGCCTGCCGGTAGCCCGCAGGAAGAAAGGTTCGCTCATCAGCAGACCCAGCGGTTCATTTGCGGCATTGCATACGACAAGGCATTTCGATTCGGGATGCTGGAACATAACGCGCAAAGTCTCACGGCAGGTGCGGGAGGCATAGACAGCCGGGGCAGTACGCATAAGGCCAGCCAGCCTGTTTACTAGAGCGGTAGTCATAAAGTTCACCCTTTCTAAAATAACAGTCTTATACTACTGTACCCCCCCAGCGTAAATTGTGACGGCATCAATCGTCATCCGTATGTAAAAGCTCTAAAAACAGCCGGACCTCCAAGCAGGTCCGGCTGTTTTTATGGCCGCACACCATCCTCCAGCAGCGGCCGTTCTGTGGCTTCCGGCACAGGGGAGCGGCGGGAAGCGGCTTGATTGGCCGCAACCAGGCGTTTCTGCGCAAGGTAGGTATCGCGGGAGAGCTTTGTCTTCTCAACGGGTTTGCCGTCAACGAGCCGGATTAAATAGGTATCGATCACATAGCCGGTTTTGCCGTTCTGCAGTATTCTGGAGCTTCCCGGAGCCATAGAAGCATCGCGGATGATTTTGTCTTCCGGCGGCAGCACCTTGACAGTCTTCGACTCTACCGTATAAGAGACATTGCGGGGGAAGGTGCCGAACAGCTTGATGGTCAAGGAACGGCCTTGAACCGCAGCCTTGATCATAAGATATTTGCCGGTAGTGTTGCGGAACCGGAAATTAATATAACCTTCGGCAAAGGTGGCGTCCTGGCCTTTGGGCAGATAACTGACCGGCAGGGAGTGATTACGCCGCTCTACAATCTCCAGGCCCGAACGCAGTGCGGCATTGTACAGCGTGCTCGACACTTGGCAGATGCCTCCGCCTATCCCAGGCTGGAGCTTGCCGCTGACAATAACCGGCGCTTCCCGGAAGCCGTAGTCCGTTTTGGCTTTTTCAATAGCCTTGCCGTAATCAAAGATCCCTTCCGGCGGGAGGATGGTTCCGTCAACGGCTTTGGCTGCAGCCTCTACGTTGTAGGTCCGTCCGGGGCCGCTTGCGCCCAGGGAGGTGCTGAATTGAGTGATTTTCCGCTCGACCCCCTGTTCCTTCAGCGCCTGCAGGGTAACATCCGGCTGCAGGACAACCAGAGGGATCTCCAGGGCGAGGCCCTGCCCAGCAAGCGTCTCCAGACGGCTGAAGCCGGTCGGCAGCGCTGCCTGAAGGGCTGTCTCCAGCGCGTTCCAGTCGACGGCGTAAGCCGTGGTGCCCGGGGAATATAGAACACGGTCATCCTCCGTGATCCGTCTGGTAGCGTCTACGGGTGTACCAAACGCCTTTTTTTCCCAATCCGGGCTAAGCTGCTGCTTGAGCGGCTTCCAATCCATCCGGCCTTCGATTTCCCAGCTGCGCGGAAAGTTCCTGCGGGCGTTCACCCGGTCCAGCAGGCTGCCTTCGGTTAGACGGCTCAGGCCTTGTACAAAAGAATCGGCCGAATAGCGCAGCCCCGCCTCCTTAAGTGTCAGTGTCAGCTGAGAAGCACCCTTTGCCGTAAGCGTAAGGCGGAGCGATTCCAGGGCAACAAGGCGCTGCTCCAGTCCGGAACGGACTTCACCGTAGTCCATTCCCCCGACCTCCCAGCCGGCGAGCCGGGTTCCTTCGGGCAAGGTGGGCTGCCCGGCATATAAATGAAGCCCTCCGGCAACAAGGGAACCGGCCAGGATAAGACTGATGACCACAATCAGGGCGGCGTGAATTTTTTTCATGTAGGAGCTCCTTCCAGTGGCGGTTTGGGTGATGTATTAATGTATATGTGCGGTGAACGTAAAACTTTCGGGTACTCAAGCGGTTACGGATTTGTTACAATAGATACGTTGCGGTAATCATGCAGTTTATGGAACCTTACGCTGGACGTTGTCGAAACGCTCCAGGCATAAAATGTCAGAATCGGGAAGTGATAGAAATGATCGAAATGCAGGATGTGTGGAAGACGTACCCTAACGGCACCCATGCGTTGCAAGGAGTCTCCGTCAAAATCGACCGCAACGAATTCGTGTATATTGTCGGACCGTCCGGCGCAGGTAAATCCACTTTCATGAAATTAATTTATAGAGAAGAATCTCCGACCAAAGGACAAATCTCGGTGGGCGGATTCAACATAGGCAAGCTGAAACCGCGCAAAATCCCTTACGTCCGCCGCAATATCGGCGTCGTGTTCCAGGATTTCCGGCTGCTGCCGAAAATGACGGCCTTTGAGAATGTTGCATTTGCGATGGAAGTGATTGAAGCCCCGAAGAAGGTCATCAAGAAACGTGTGAATGAAGTTCTGGATCTGGTCGGGCTGCGCAGCAAGGCGAACCGTGAGCCCTCGCAGCTCTCAGGCGGAGAGCAGCAGCGGATTGCCATTGCCCGGGCCATCGTCAACAATCCTTCCGTAATTATTGCGGACGAGCCGACCGGTAACCTGGACCCCGAGACCTCCTGGGACATCATGCAGCTGCTGGATGAGATTAATTTTCGCGGGACCACGATCGTTATGGCGACCCACAACCGGGATATTGTGAACAAAATGCGCAAACGGGTGCTGGCTATTGAGAACGGCAACATCGTGAGAGACCAAGTGAGAGGGGAATATGGTTATGAGTTTTAAAACCTTCTTGCGGCATGTGCGGGAAGGCTTCAAAAACGTATTCCGCAATGGGTGGATGTCGGTGGCTTCCATTACGTCCATCGTCGTATCCCTTTTTGTATTGGGTGTGTTTATACTGCTGGTGCTTAATGTTAATGCGATAGCGGATAAAGCCGACAGTCAGGTACAGATCAATGTACATCTGGCTCTGAACACCGAGCAGAAGATGCGTGAAGTCTTGGAGAATGAAATCGGCGGGATGCCGGAAGTGAGCAAGATCGAATTTGTCTCCAAAGAGCAGGGGCTGAAGGAGTTCCGCGAAGATATGGGCGAGGACGCCGCAGGACTGCTTGAAGGGTTCGACAAGGACAACAATCCGCTGCCGGACAAGCTGGTGGTGGAAGTGATTCAGCCGACAACGGTGCCGTTCGTGGCCGAGAAGATTCAAGCGCTCAACAAGACCCACACGGAACAGCCGATTTACAAGGTCAATTATGGCAAAGGTTCGATTGAAACATTGTTCAAGGTTACGCGTACGGTGCGGAATATCGGATTTATTTTTGTGGCAGGGCTGGCGCTGATGTCGATGTTCCTGATCTCCAATACAATCCGTGTAACGATTCTCGCCCGGCGCAAGGAAATTGGAATTATGAAGCTGGTGGGAGCGACCAATTATTTTATTCGCTGGCCGTTTTTTATAGAAGGGGCACTGATTGGATTAATCGGTTCGCT
The DNA here is from genome assembly GCF_014644435.1 of Paenibacillus albidus. GTDB lineage: Bacteria > Bacillota > Bacilli > Paenibacillales > Paenibacillaceae > Paenibacillus_AQ > Paenibacillus_AQ albidus. The sequence continues at coordinate 156,770 of NZ_BMKR01000014.1, forward strand.
GGTTACATCCGTTACATTATATATAGGGTATAGCGGTCTGGAGCGCTCGGTGCAGGGAGATCCCATGCTGGGCCTGAGCCTTATCCCTTTTGGTGACATCTGGCTGCTGCTCTGCGGTTTGCTGGTGGGACTTGGTGTACTGATCGGCGTCTGGGGAAGTACCGTATCCATTCGCAAATTTTTGAAGGTGTAGAACTGAACTTATTTATTACTCAGGTTATTATTCAGGATAAAGGATGGGGAGTGCGAGTTGAAAAAGATTGCCGCCGGATTAGCCGCTTTGTTGCTGGTCGCCACTATGTTCGGGCCCTCTGACGGATTTGCCAAAAAAAGTACCGTCGCAGACATCGACAAGCAGCTTCAAAAGCTGCAGCAAGAGGTGAAGAATGCCAAGGCGCAGCAGGAGAAAGCGGCCTCGCGTAATCAGGAAGCCCAGCACTATAAGAACAAGACGACGCTTAATCTGGAGTATGTTCTGGATCAGATTGCTCTTGTCAAAGGAGAAATGAGCACCACCTCGAGCAAAATCTCCGCCACCGAGGAATCGCTGAATGTGACCGCTACGGAACTGGCGGATGCAGAGGCGCGTGTAGCTTCCCGGGAGAAGCTGCTGGAATCGCGGGTACGGCTGATGTATACAGACGGGGCAGTCTCCTATTTGGATGTGCTGCTCTCCTCCAGCAGCTTTACGGACTTCCTGGACCGTGCCGATTCGCTCAAGACGATTGTGAATCAGGATCAGGACCTGCTGGTGCAGCATAAAGTGGACAAGCAGACAGTCATCGACAAGAAGAAGCAGCTTGAAGGGCAATATGCCCAGGCGAAGGAGCTATACACAGATCTGGAATCCCAGCGCAGTGTGCTGAAAGACAAAGAAGCCGAGAAGCAGCAGCTTATCGCGTATTATGATAAGGAAATCCGGGTCACGGATGATATCAGTGAAGAGCAGAATGCCAAACTTGTGCAGCTTGCCAGTAACCGCTCTTTGCTGGAGAAGAAAAAAGATCAATTGAAGGCGGAAGAAGCAGCCCGCAAAGCCGCAGCAGCCAAAGCTGCCGCTGCCAAAGCGGAAGCGGCCCGCAAGGCGGCTGCAGCCAAGCGCGTAGCCTCCTCCGGACGAAGCTCCAGCCCCAGTGTGCCGGCATACTCCGGCGGTGATGGACCTTTCCTGCTGCCTGTAGGCTCGGCGCGGGTCTCATCCGGCTATGGTCCGCGGACACATCCGGTTACGGGTGAGGTTGGCAAGATGCATACCGGTGTGGACTTTGCGGTTCCGCAGGGGACAAGCATTCATGCCGCTGACAGCGGAACGGTTCTGGTTGCCGAATGGTGGAGCGGTTACGGCTATTGTGTCATTATTGATCATGGCGGCGGCGTCTGGACGCTTTACGGACATATCCGTCAGGGTGGTATCCGCGTGAACGTCGGCGACCGGGTGGAGCGTGGCCAGGTGATTGCCGAATCCGGATCAACCGGACGTTCGACCGGACCCCATCTTCATTTCGAAGTACGGGTTGACGGCAAGACGGTCAACCCTATGCCTTATCTCTAAATTTATACGCTCATAAATATTAATTGCGTTTACGGCATATACTGGAAGAGATACCGTTCCTTCCAGGACGGACGGATGAAATGGCAAGATGGACAAGAAGGGACGGTGGGAACATCATGTTAAAAAAGAGCACAGCGGCGTTTATGATTGTCGCCGCCCTGCTGTGCGGCAGCATTCTGACTTTGGGCGTGACCGGTTATGTCAATGTATTCGGACAGGCCGCCGGAGAAGGGGCAGCCCCGATGGTGCAGAGCAGCGGCCTGGGAGCCAAGGAATCCAAGAAGCTCGGAACCGCTTTGGATCTGATAGAGAGCAATTATGTGGAAGCGGTCGATCGGGACAAGCTGATTGACGGCGCTGTCAACGGGATGATGGAAGCCCTGGGCGATCCCTATTCCAACTATATGGGCAAAGAAACGGCTGAGAAGTTCGAGGAGAGCATAGAAGGTTCCTTCACCGGAATCGGTGCGGAAGTCTCTTCGGAGAATGGCAAGGTTGTTGTAGTCTCGCCAATCAAGGGTTCTCCGGCGGAGAAATCCGGTATTCAGGCCAAGGATATCATTCTGTCCGTCAACGGAGAATCACTGGAAGGCCTGGAGCTGAATATGGCCGTATCCAAAATACGCGGTCCCAAAGGAAGCAAGGCCACCTTGCGAATCCAGCGTGCCGGTTCTGTGGAACCGCTGGAATATGTGATCACGCGTGATGATGTGAAGCTGGAGACAGTGTACGCCAGCATGGAGAAAGACGGTGTCGGCGTTATTGAAGTGACCCAGTTCTCCATGAATACCGGTGAACGCTTCGCGGAAGAACTGGAGAAGCTGGAGAAAAAGGGCATGAAGGGGCTTGTGATTGATGTCCGCAATGATCCGGGCGGTGTGCTTCCGGTCGTCATTGAAATGGCTGAACAGTTCGTGCCGAAGGGCAAAGCCATTGTACAGGTTGAGGATAAGAACAAGCAGCGTGAAGTCAGCACCTCCAAAGGTTCAAGCAAACCTTATCCGGTTGTAGTCCTTATGAACAAGGGGAGCGCAAGCGCTTCGGAGATTCTGGCCGGTGCCTTGCAGCAGTCGGCGGGAGCGAAGCTGATTGGAGAGAATTCGTTCGGCAAGGGCACGGTACAGACCAGCTTCGACAAGCAGCTTGGAGACGGCAGCCTGCTGAAGATTACGATTGCCAAATGGCTGACCCCGGATGGCACCTGGATTCACGGCAAAGGAATTAAGCCGGATATTGCAGTGGCCCAGCCGGATTACTTTTCCGTAGCACCGATTAACAAAAGTGTCACCCTGCAATACAACATGAACAGCACGGATGTAAAAAATGCACAAACCATGCTGAACGGGCTGGGTTATAAGCCGGGCCGCAAAGACGGTTATTTCGACACCGAAACCAAAAACGCGGTGAAGAAGTTCCAAAGCACCGCCAAACTTCCTGTGACCGGCAGCATTGATGCCAAAACGGCAGAAGCGCTGGAGGCGGCTTTGATCAAATCCATTCAGGACCCGGTTAATGACAACCAGCGGAACAGAGGAATTGCAGAGGTTCAGAAGGAAATAACGGCGGGAGCGTCGAACAAGTAAGAAGGCTGATCCCAGCCTTCTTTTTTTCTTTTGAATTCTAAACATTTAAAAGAGTGGATGTTTCGTGTTAGAACCGGGCTCAGGTGCTGCCAATCGCGGGCTTGAGAGATAAAGGGAAAATGCACCACTAAATTCATCGAAATATGGAATGTTGGACACATAAGGGGGATTTTACCCGCTAATTTTATCGTTAGGGCCTCTTTTGGGTTAAATTGAGTTTATTAGCGGGTGACTTTTCCTCTAGTTATGGAGTTCTTCCACTTTCGGAATAATTAAGGCCAACTTTTCCCTTTAATTGAATACACCGGACGAAAAGGAGTGTGACGAAAGTTTTGGATGTGCTGCTGGAATGGTTAGGGAGCTGGGGCAATGCTTTGTTGCATTTGCTGATCCAGCCCTATTACTATATCGCTGTTGTGTTCATTATGCTGTATTACCGCAGGCAGGTGGCGCTGGAGCGGAGATTGATTCATGTGAAGCTGCACAGCTGGGGGCAGGAGACCTGGCGTACGGTGTGGAGCGGATTGGTGATGGGGCTCGGCGTGTCACTGGTAGCGGTGCTGCTCGGAATATCCTTGACGGGGACGATGGTGACCTGCATCTGGATCGTCAGCCTGCTGCTGATGCTGTTCCGGGTTCGCTATCTCTGTTTTGCCTATTCGATTGGTGTTTTGGGTATTATACAGTTCGTAATGTCCTTTTTTCCGGATCCTTTCGGAAACGGTTTTGTTCAAAATATCGCTGGCGCTGTGCGGGACATGGATATTCCCGCGCTTCTGGTGCTGGCTGGCTTGCTGCACCTGGCGGAAGCACTGCTGGCCCGCTGGCAGGGGCCGGCTCTCGCGACCCCGCTTTTCCTGGCCGGCAAACGGGGCAAGGTTGTCGGCGGCTACCAGCTGCAGGCCTTCTGGCCGCTGCCGCTGTTCCTGCTGGTTCCCGCCGGTGCGGGAGCTGCAGAGCTGCCCTGGCAGCCGCTGCTGGGCGGCGGCATGGGGCTGGTCTCCCTGCCCGTCATCATCGGCTTCAGCGAGATGACGCAGGGCCTGCTGCCCGGGCGCAAGGCGGCCCGCACATCAGGACGGCTGCTGATCTACAGCATCGTCCTGATGGGCCTCAGCCTGCTTGCCGCCTGGTGGAGCCCGCTGACGCTGCTCGCGGCATTGGCAGCGATCCTGCTGCACGAAGGGCTCTCCTGGTACAGCGCTCTGGAAGAGCGCAGTATCAGTCCCATCTTCGTGCATCCGCAGCGCGGCCGCAAGGTGCTGGCCGTGCTGCCGGGCAGTCCCGCGCAGGAGCTGGGCATCCTGCCCGGCGAGATCCTGCTGAAGGTCAACGGGGTCCTGTTGACCGAAGTGGAGCAGCTGCATGAGGCGCTGCGCATGAACCCGGCGTTCTGCAAGCTGGAGGTGCAGAACCGCGAAGGGGAGAGCAAATACCTGCAGCGTGCGATCTATGATGGCGATCACCATCAGCTCGGCATCATATTGGTGCCGGAGCCGGACGGCACGGTGACTGCAGAAGCGAAGCCATCCAGCATCTTCAGCATCGCCCTGATGAAGACGGGTACGCGCAGCCGGAGTCATCCGGTCAAGCGGCTCCGCCGAACCCGGGCCGGCAGCTCCAAGCCCGATTCTCCCAAGGTCGATGCTTCCAAAGTCGATGCGCCTAAGGCCGAATCGGCTGAGGGCTAGCTGGGACGGGTTGATCTTGGGCATGAACCAGGGGATGTCCCCAAAGCGGTTTTTTCTAAGCATGTACCGGTTTTTGTTAATTTAGAAACTGTCTAAACACAGCAGAGCAGCGAATCCCCCGTTAGCCGGAGAATCGCTGCTCTGTATTTGTGTCTGCGGCTTGCTTTAACAGGTCAGTGAATATTCCTCTTCATTGTGCAGAAGTTGCATGCCTGTCGCTTGCTCCTAAGATGGAATTAATAGGAGTTTCCCAACAGTCTGACTCTATCCAGCTAATCAATCCCTCCAACCCCCTTTAGATTGCGCGAATAATTGGATAAACTCCCACTAGTACCTTGACTGCATCAAATTTCAGGGTACAAATGTTTCAATTTGCCTCTGGCCTG
>NZ_BMKR01000015.1 GCF_014644435.1 Paenibacillus albidus
AAGCTTGCGAATTGACCTTTTTACTGTGTCCACTCTATTGACAGAAGTACACTGAGTCCGTAAGCTTGGTCCGAACTTGCGGTTCTTCACTCCCCGCCTGGTCAAACCAGGCTGTGTCTGGTCCGTTGCCGGTTCTGGAAGGTCACAAGCTCCTTCATCCCTGCCTTGGCAAGCATCCCCAGCTGCTGCTCTGTGTAACCACCCAGATCATCCGGGAAGTGGGCGTCGGTGGAGGTCGTGAGCAGCACCCCCTTGGCAGCCAGTACCGCCAGAAAAGCCGGACTTGGACACATCTCCCTGATCGGGTAACGGTAGACCATTCCGGCGTTGATCTCCGTCGCAGTATCATTTTCCACCAGCAAATCCGCGATCTGCTCATACATGGGCAGCAGCCGCTGTTCGTCGGGACGGTAATTGAAGGCCTTCAGATTGTCAAGGTGGGCAACAATATCGAACAAACGCGAGGCTATCGCGCCCCCAACGATCTCGAAGAACCTCGCATACAGCACCTCCAGATCAAACTTTTCAAATTGCTTCTGCGTAGCCGGATTGTCAAAACCCCAGCCATCCACAAAATGCACCGAGCCGATAACGTAGTCATACGGCTGTTCGGTCAAGATGCGGCTGAGCTCCTGCTCACAGCCCGGGAAATAATCGGCTTCGATCCCGAGCCGCAGTTCAATCCCGGCGCGCCGCCACTTCTCCTTCTGGCTGTGAATACAGGATACAAAATCGTCCACTTCCGCCATACATACCTGATCCAGCCACTCCCGCTGCAATCTGCCAATCGGGGTCTCATCCAGAATCATGAATGGCTCATAGTAGGTTTTGTATTCCTTGAACCGGTAGAGATGATCGACAATGCCAACCGTATGCATCCCGAGGTTTTGGGCCCGCTTCAGATACAGGTCCAGCCATTCTTCTGTAAACGCGCCTCCGTGCATTCTCCGTTCCAAACGAGCAAAACTTTCTTGCATCCAGCCCATCGTATGCGGTACATGAGTGTTTTCTGTTAGGGCAGCCATACTTTCCAGCGTACGCTGCAGCCATCTTGGCGAGTAAGGTCCTTCTTCCAGATGGAGATGAAAATCAACTTTCATAGCCTATATCCTCCTGTCAGCATGACAACATATTCTATATAACACTGCCGTCTTCCAGCCTAAGCCACGTATTGAAGCGCCGTTCTCCCTCCAGAAGCTGAATCACCCGCGCCCCGCGCTCCAATACACCGTAGGTGTTATGCCCGGTTACCCGGCCATAAGCAAGCGTAATCCCATGCAGCACGCCTATGTAGTCATTGTCATGATCATGTCCGGCAAAAGCCGCCATAACATCTCCCGATTCCAGCATCGCCGTGAACAAGCCGCTGTTGATTTTGGGGCAGCAGACCATCTCCCCTTTTCTCCCCTCAACGGTTCCGGATTGCCATACTTCATGATATTCCGGCAGCGGGATATGCAGAAAAGCAAGTCCGGGCAGCGGTCCTCCATTTCTCGCACGGATCTGGCGGGACTCCTGCACATACCAGCCCACTTGATCCGGGTGAATCCAGGCATATCCGCCAATTTCAGCCGGAGCATATTCACCTGAATCCACAAAATACAGCACAGCCGATTCCCGTTCTCCTGCATGGTTGTCTAGAGTCAACGCATAATTCCCGGTGCCATGGATGTCTTCAGGCCCTGCTTTGGACACACAATACTCATATTCCGTAAGAATTTCCTGCAGCTCGGCCCGGGTAACTCCTTTCTCCGAATCATGATTGCCGTAGATTACAGCAAAAGGGGTTTTTGCCTGGGCCGCGACCTCTATAACCCGGCGGAAAACCGCTTGCGGATCCCCTGTCTCTTCACTGGAAATCAGATCACCCGTGAACACAATCAAATCCGGCTGTTCCGTCTCGACAATCTGCTCCATCAATGCCAGCGTTCGGGTATCCTTCTCGGGATGGATGCCATCCTTGAGGTGGATATCCGTAAACTGCACAATCTTAAACGTCCCGTTGTCGCGAAAAGCAAGCTGTTGCTTGTTCATCTCTGGCCTCCTGAGCTCTGCTCTTTTTTAGATGGATTACTGATGCCTCATAGTTTCTGTGAGATTCATGTTGTTTTTTGTGATTATACGTTGTTTATTGTGTTACTTTATTCTAAAATAGCATTAACAAGCAAAGGGATGCAATCTTATTTTTTGTGAAGGAGAGGGATTCATTGTCTTTATTGGCAGAGGAACGGCAGCAGTTGATTTTGCAGCAGCTGGATGAGGCTGGAAAGGTGAAGGTAATCCCGCTGGCGTTGCAGCTTCAGGTCTCGAATGAAACGATCCGGCGGGATATGGATGTCTTGGAGGAACTAGGGAAGCTCAAACGGGTCTATGGCGGGGCAGTAAAGCTCACCCATCATAACGGAGAGCCCTCGTATACGATGCGGCGCAAGCTGAATCAGGCGGAAAAAGAAGCCATCGGCCGTCAGGCTGCCGGATTGCTGAAGGACGGAGACACTGTCTTTATGGACACGGGGACGACTGTACTGGAGATGACCCGCTATATGGCCGGCAAAAAAAGGATCACAGTAATCACAACCTCGCTTCCCTCAGCGGCTGCCTTGCTCCAGGCGTTGTCCCATGAACATTTCACGGGGAAAGTGATTCTGCTCGGCGGTGAGGTCTCCATAGAGCAGCAGTCCGTGAGTGGCATTATGACGCATGAGATGCTTGGACATTTCAGTGTGGACAAGGCGTTCCTCTCTGTCGGCGGCATCTCCCTTCAACACGGAATCACCGATTATGAGCTGAACGAAACCCTGGTCTCCCGCAGGGCCGCCGAGCAGGCCAATGAAGTCATCCTGCTGGCAGACCACAGCAAGATCGGCAGTACAGCCTTCTGTCAAATCGCCGCACTGGATACGGCGGATATCATTATCAGCGATCAGGAGATGCCTGGTTCCTGGTCAGAAGAACTGGAGAAGTATGGCGTATCATGGATTAAGGCCTGAACCCGGTGCTACCGCTCAGCCGATTCATTTCTTGCGGATGGCGAGTTCCGCGGAATTGGCCTTCCGGTCATATTCAATCAGCCAACAATCTCTATATTCACCTTCATGCCATTCATGCTTCTCCAGCAGCTTCTTTTTGACGAACCCGTTTTTCTCATAGACCCTTAGCGCCCGCGCATTCCAGGCCTGGGGGTCCATGACAATTTTGCTCGCATTTTTCTGTTCAATGAGGTAAGCCACGGTTTCCCGGATCAACTGGGAGCCAAGCCCCCGGTTCCAATACTCCGTCTCGCCAATGAACTGATCCATACCGTAGATCCGGCCTGCATACTCCTGATAGCCGTATATTCCGAGTTCTTCTTCATCTATAGGATAAAATTGCAGGTACCCGATAGCCTGACTGTGGTACTCAATGATACAGCGTGTTAACCCATGCTCATCTTCATCCGGGTAAAAATTCTCCAACACCTTGTCCATATCATGCGGGCGGTCACGCCCTTCATAGAATTCCAGCACCCCGGGGTCGGACAGCCATTGCACCAGCAACCCCGCATCCGCGGGTTCCAGACTCCGTAGACCCAGCTCTTGCCCCTGAAATAGAATCATCCCTCAATTCCCTCCTTCTTAAAAATTCACTCTGACACATTCCCATGATCGGCGTTCTAACCGGCGAGGCGACTATTCAATCTCAGCAACCATTGTAATCGAGGTGCCGACTATTCCAATCTCCTTGAACCCAAACCGTTTATACAGCTTCACCGCAGCTGCGTTATCCGGGTCTACGCTCAGAGACACCTTCTGCACTTTCCGCAGGCTGAGCTCCTCAAATAATCTTTTTAAGAGAGCCTTACCCATTCCTTGTGCCCGGTATTCAGCCTTAAGCGCCATGCCCAGTTCAGGCACATCTGCCCCAACATATCCAAACCCTCCACAACTCTGGTCAAAATAGCGAAGGGTTACCGAACCCAAATGCTCCCCCTTGTCGTTCACCGCAATATAACCCAGATCCCCTTCCCTGCCCCAGCCCTCCACATACTTGGCAATATCCGGCTCACGGATTATTTCCCTGCGGAATGGCGGTTGACCCTCTGGTACATATAAGGACTCGTATAACATCTCCCATAGAAAGGGGATGTCTTGCTCCTCTACGGATCTAATGGTGTATAGCATGTACTGGAACCTCCTTCCGGGATAATATAGGTGCGATATTGCAAATATGTTACACTAATCAAGGAAACAGTTATTGCGACATTTATAAAGATACAGATAGGAGCAGGTACGAGACATGAGTTATAAAATTGTATTTTTCGACATCGACGGCACACTGGTAAATGACGAGAAGCAGGTGCCGCAGGACACTATTGACGCCATTGCCGAATTAAAGGCGAGCGGCATCGAGCCCGTGATTGCCACCGGACGTGCGCCTTATTTCTTCAAGCCGCTTGCTGAGCTGCTGCACATTGACTCTTTTGTCAGTCTTAACGGAGCGTATGTTGTTTATAAAGGTGAACCTTTGTATAAGCGCACCTTGCCGCTGAGCAGCTTGGAGAAGCTGGTGGAAGCCGCCGGGCGCAACAACCATTCGCTGGTTTTTGAAGGCAATGAGCAGTTCTTCGCCAACTCCGAGGCCCATCCTTTTATTATGGAATCTGTGAACTCCCTGCGGGTGGAGCAACCCGGATTCGACCCTGAATTCTGGAGAAATTCCGATATTTATCAGGTTTTTCTGCACTGTGAAGCTGCGGATGAGCATCTGTATGACCAAGTGTTCGATGATCTCCGTCTGGTCCGCTGGCACCCCAAAGCGATGGACGTCACCGTCATGGGCGGCTCCAAAGCGGTCGGCATCGAGTCCATGCTGGCACGCCTGAATATCTCCCCTTCGGAAGCGGTCGCTTTTGGGGACGGCCTGAATGATATGGAAATGCTGGAGCATGTAGGCCTTGGCATCGCCATGGGCAATTCTCACCCAGAACTGCTGCCCTATGCCGACTATGTAACGGCTTCTGTAGATGAAGGCGGGATTCGTCAGGGACTGCGGCATGCAGGGTTGATCGGCTAAGGGATGGCCGCGGCTTAACGGAAGCTTACATGGAAGGGAGCCCTCGAGGCCCTTGGCCGTTCACGGGAAGTAGGCATCCGCAGGCTCCACTCTTAAAATGTTCCCCGCCTTACTGTACCTCACCTCGATGATATTCCCAGGCTGAAACCTGGGGATATGGGTGAGCGGAATGAAGGTGCGTGTCATGGCGTCCACCCTTTCTCCGTTCTCCTGGGTCAGCTCCAATTCCAGCTCGACTTCGGGCCTGTCATTCATAGTGGAGGATAGCTGCCGGATCGATTTGATCCTAGCCTGGGCAGGAATTCCGCTCTTCACAAGCTCTTGTCTTGACCGGAGGTTCTCCTTCTGGACACGAATCTTGGAAATCGCGAAATAAACAGTCAATATTCCGGTCATCGTAGAAAACAGCACAATCAGGATCACAATAACACTCGTATTGATAAATAACATCCTCCTTCGTCCATTCGGGCTATGGGATTGAATGTGTTTATTACCTTATGATAGACAAATTATGGAGCGCTTTCAAGATTGGGGTGAGGGCTCATTCGGATTTTGTGATACCACTTAGCGAGATAAGGGGTGTCCCATCAAGCGAAAGCCCTCCGTCCTCCAAGCGCCATTTTCCCCATCCATCGAAGGATAAATCTACGAAATCCCCGCTTATTCTTCAGTTGCTCAAACACACTTCCCGGCTCCATCATCCGCCGAACGAACGGCTAAAGCTTAGACTGCTTTACTTGGCAGGAGTTGCCGAGCCAGTAGTCTATACCGGAGGCCTTCAAAGACTCACTGTGCCCCTCCCGCCGCCAACAATCTTGGTACACATGGGCCATTAGCGGACATTGCTGGCATCGTTACTTTGGTATTGGCGCCACTGCACTTCATAACCGTTGTCAACTGTGCGTAACCCTGGGATTGAGTGATGGCGGGGGCAACAGGCCGGATTGAGTGCTGGGTGAGTGCCAGGTGAGTGCCGGTCGAGCGCTGGTTGAGTGCTGGTTGAGTGCCGGATGAGTGCTAGATGAGTGCTGAATGAGTGCTGGGTGAGTACTGGATGAGTACTGGGTGAGTGCTGGATGAGTACTGGGTGAGTGCCGGATGAGTGCTGGGTGAGTGCTGGGTGAGTGCTGGGTGAGAGCTGGGTGAGTGCTGGATGTGTGCTGGTTAAGTGCCGGATGAGTGCTGGGTGAGTACTGAATGAGTGCCGGATGAGTGCTGGGTGAGTGCTGGGTGAGTGCCGGATGTGTGCTGGATGTGTGCTGGTTAAGTGCCGGATGAGTGCTGGGTGAGTACTGAATGAGTGCCGGATGAGTGCTGGGTGAGTGCTGGGTGAGTGCTGGATGTGTACTGAATGAGTGCCGAATGAGTGCTGGGTGAGTGACTGCTAGTGAGCTAAGTTGTGGTTTGACTGCATTTTGTGCAGCAGAACGCGGATAAACCGGGCTTTTTTTCGGTTTGGCTGCATTTTGTGCATCAGGAAAGGCCGAATGTGCCTGGATTTCGATATTTTCGAGGTTTGCGATGTACAAAATACATCAGAATAGCCTCTCAGGCTCGTTCGAAGCGATTTGACTGCACTAAATACACTGGAGCGGTAGCCGGCCATACTGGTCGCGAGCTACATCAGAGGCAGTGCTGGTTGTATGCTGGATGTGTGCTGGATGTGTGCTGGTTAAGTGCCGAATGAGTGCTGGTTGAATGCTGGATGAGTGCCTGATAGTTACTGCTAGTGAGCTAAGTTGTGGTTTGACTGCATTTTGTGCAGCAGAACGTGGATAAACCGGGCTTTTTTTCGGTTTGGCTGTATTTTGTGCATCAGGAAAGGCCGAATGTGCCTGGATTTCGATATTTTCGAGGTTTGCGATGTACAAAATACATCAGAATAGCCTTTCAGGCTCCTCCGAAGCGATTTGACTGCACTAAATACACTGGAGCGACCGCTGGCCAGAATGGTCCCGCGCTCCATCAGAGACATTGTTGAAAGAGGTGTCCCAAGCAGCCATTTGGCTTCTGGGACACCTCTTTGTTGGACATTCAGCAGATTAGAAGCTATTCCTATACTCAGCGGGTTACGGCGAGCTCGGATAATAGGGTCTCACTGGAGCTGCCTCCGGCCATCACGGTTACCCGGCAGGGTTCGGCAGAGAACTTCAGATTTTTGTTCCAGATCGCCAGCTCCTCAAACCCAAGCTTAAAGGTAACTATTGTCTCTTCACCAGGCGCGAGGGTGATTTTACGGAAACCTTTCAATTCCAGAATTCTGCGGGTGATGCCCGATTCCCGGGCACGGATGTAGAGCTGAACCGTCTCCATTCCGGCTGTCCCGCCCGCGTTCCTGACCTTAACGCTGACCGTTATCTCCTCTCCGGCCTGCAGAGCAGATGCAGCAATAGACGGCTGTGAAAGTGTCAGGCCACTGTATTCAAACGAGGTGTAGCTCAGCCCGTAACCAAATGGATACAGCGGTGCTGACGGCATGTCCACATACACGCGCGGACGGCCAGGGTCCTTCTGGTTGTAATAGACCGGCAGCTGCCCCGATGAACGCGGCAGGGATACCGGCAGCTTGCCGCTTGGGTTCACCGCGCCGAACAGAATTTCGGCCAGAGCCCTCCCGCCCTCCGGTCCGGGATACCAGGCACACAGCAGCGCACCGGCGAGCGGCTCAATTCCTTCGAGGGCATGCGGCCGTCCCTGGATGATCACGGCGACCACCGGTGTCCCGGTAGCGGCCACCTCCTCGGCGAGCCGCTGCTGCAACCCGCCGAGCCGCAGGTCGGCCAGGTCCACGCCTTCGCCGCAATCCATTTCGGAAGGACTGCCTTCCGAAACCACCGCCGCGCCGTTGTCTTCAAAGACGCCGCCGAACTGCCGCGCGCTGCTGCCGCCCAGCACCAGCACAGCAACATCCGCCCCCGCCGCCAGCAAGGCGGCCTCGGCCAAACCCTCCTCGGAGCTGCTGCGGATGCCGCAGCCCATGGCATGCACGACCTCCGTTCCGGCAGGTGCGTGCTGCCGGATGCCCTGAAGCACGGTGATCCCGCTGCCTTCAGGCTGGACGCTGGTATAATCGCCAAGCTGATTATACAGCCGGTCCGCATTGGGTCCAATGACCGCAATGCGGGAGAGCCCAGGCAGAAGCGGCAGCAGACCCTGCTCGTTCTTCAAGAGCACCGCAGATTCCCGCGCAATTTGCAGGCTTAGTCCGCGGATCTCGGGGCTGCCCACCACGGAAGCCGCCCGGGCTTCATCCGTGAACGGATTATCGAACAAGCCCAGGCGGAATTTCAGCGCCAGGACACGCCGGACCGCCCGGTCGAGATAAACCTCCTCGACCAGGCCAAGACGGACAGCCTCGGCAAGCGTGCTGAACGACTTGTCCCACAGGCTCAGGTCGACGCCGGACGTCAAGGCAAGCGCCGCTGCGGCTTCATGGCTGCCGGTCAGTGCCAGCAGCCGGTCTACAGCCTGGCCGTCGGCCATAACCACGCCGCCAAAGGACCATTCCTCCCGCAGGACATCCGTCAGCAGCCGTTCGTTGGCATGGCAGGGAATGCCGTCGATTTCATTATAGGCGGCCATGAATCCGGCCGCCCCTGCAGCCGCTCCAGCCCGGGCTGCCGGCAGATGAATCTCCCGCAGCTCACGTTCCCCGATGGCGGCAGGCCCTGCATTGCGTCCGCCCAAAGCGGCTCCCTGTGCACACAGATGCTTCAGCACCACCGCAATCCGGTCCGGGGAGGCCAAATCCCCCTCCCCGGTGCCCTGCATTCCTTGCACCGCCGCAGCCGTCAGCGCCGCTGCCAGATAAGGATCTTCACTGTAGCACTCCTCGGAGCGTCCCCAGCGCGGATCATGCAGAATATCCAGCGCGGAGAGCAGCCCGAGATGGGCCCCCCGGCTCCGCAGCTCCAGCGCCACCTTGCTGTAGGCCTCTTCCATTAGCTCCGGATTCCAGGTGGAACCAGCAGCTAAATTAACCGGCAGGAGGGTGCCATCCAGTGCCTGATGTCCGTGCGGGCATTCCTCGCTAAGAAGGACCGGAATACCGAGGCGCGTGTGCTCTAGCATATAACGCTGGATCTTGTTTGCGGCCGCCCCACTGCCTGCGGCATTAATGCCGTTGCTGTAATCGACGCCCGACCAGGGATCGCTGCGGAATAATCCGTAAAGGGCACCCATTCCCCCGCCGGTGGCCACTTCTGCTTTGAAGGCTTCGCTCAGCACCAGTTCCCCCTTCTCAAAAGCGTAGGCATCCCAGCCGTACATCCGCTGATTCAGCTGTCCCACTTTTTCTTGAAGCGTCATTCGGGACAACAGGTCCTGTACACGTTCTTCCACTGCGTATGAGGACTGTCTGTAAATCTCCATCGTCCGATTCCCCCCGTTATTATGATTGGCTTGCCCGCAATCCCCGGTATTCCTTGGGCGTCATGCCCGTATGGGATTTGAACACCGACACAAAATATTTGTATTCCCTGTAGCCTACCTGATCGGCAATTTCAAACACCTTGTCATGAGTGGATGCAAGCAAGGCCTTGGCCTGCTCAATCCGCAGCTCATTCATATATTCCGTGAACCCTTTGCCCGTACTCTGCTTGAAAATATAGCTGAAATAACTGGGCGTAATTTTTAGCCACGCCGCAACTTCCGAAGCTTTGAGATCGGTCCGGTACTGCTCCTCGATATAACGTTTGGCCTTCTCCACGATCCAGTAGGAGCGGTCCGTCCCGCTCTGCTCAATCAGCTCCAGCAGATCCGTGAAATCCCGGCGGGTCAGCTCCGCAAGCGCATCATAAGAGTTATAGAGATAAAGATCCGGCGATTGGCGGCTGTACTCCATACCGGTAATACCGCTTTTGCGCAGACGCTGACGGAGCAGCGCGAACAGCTCTTCATATACCGTCAGGATTTCCGGCAGCAGATAAGCTTCTGCCCGGAAGAAATCGAACATTCCGGCAGCCAGCCGCTCCGTCTCTTCCCCATCCTGCTTGAACAAAGCAGAGACAAGGCCCTGCACCAATGCTGTAATATTGAAAGGCGTTGGCTCCCTGGTTCCGCTCCAGCGGGTGCTGTATTCCATATCCAGCAGCGGCTCATTCTCCAAGACATATAAGCGCAGCAGTTCAGACGCTTCCGCGCAACGCCCCGCCGTTTCTTCTATCCCGCTGTATACCTCCGACACACCGCAGCACAGGCTTGACTTGGAAAAGGGCTGGGAAAAGACTGGCTCCAGCCGCTCCAGCCATTCCCCGGGAGTCATCCAGTGATCGGATACCGCCAGTGTGATCAGAAGATTCTCATGATCAAAGACAGAGACCAGCTGCAGATCCGGCCGTTCCAGCTTCTGCTGCAGACAACTTATCCAGTTCTCCTGAATCAACCCATAGGCTTCTTGCGCCAGACCGGCATAATGCTCCTGAAAAGAGGTAAGCTGGGTCGCCAAAATGCGGAACTGCACGCCTTTTAGAGAAGAGGGAGCAGCCTTCCGGTAAGCGATTCCGTGGCGGGCCATGTTGGTAAGCCACAGCTTGATTTCTTCAATTCCGCCCTCCTGCCGTTGCTTGCGGACATCTTGGATCAGCGTCTCCACGACCCCGATCAATTCATCCACATCCACCGGCTTCAGCAGATAATCATCGACGCCCAGACGGATGGCCTGACGCGCATACTCAAAATCCTCGTACCCGCTGATAATGATCATTTTCGTCTCCGGAAATCGCAACCTGACCTGTTCGGCCAGCTGCAGACCATCCATTCCATCCATTCGGATGTCGGACAGTACAATATCCGCACCGGACCGCTCCATCACCTGCAGTGCTTCCTCTCCGTCATAAGCCTCCCCGATGACCTCAATCCCCAGCTCTGACCAGTCAATAGTGCAGCGCAGACCTTTGCATATGATCGGTTCGTCGTCTACAATCAGCATCTTGAGCAGCTTGCTGTTTCTTGCCGCATTATTGCCCATGTTCTTCACCACCCGGAATTTCGGCTTCCGGCATAGGGAGGGTGATCCGAATGACCGTACCTTCCGCCGAAGTATTGTGAATCTCCAATCCGTATTCCTGCCCGAAGAAGATGGACAGACGTTCATGAATATTCTGCAATGCGCCTTCATGCCCATGCAGCCGGTCGAGCCGCCTGCGCAGGGAAGCCGCAATTTCCTGCATCCGTTCAGGCCTCATCCCTTTACCGTTGTCAGCGACATCGATCCTGATCACGCCGTCCGAAGTGTAGGCACTGACTTCTATCCGGTTAACCGGCTTTGTCTTGTCCCATCCGTGCTTGATGGCATTCTCGACCAGGGGCTGGATTGTTGCCTTAAGCGTGAGCGCCTCCTCAAGCCCCGGCTCCACATACAGCGAGTAGAACAGCTTGTCCCCCAGCCGGTACTTCTGCAAGTATAGATAAGCCTGAACCAGATCCATCTCCTTGCGCAAAGTCGTCTGATAATTGCCGTTATTCACACTGGCCCGGAAGAACTTCGAGAGCATTTCGATCAGCTGACTGGACTGCTCGGCCTGCTCCAAACGGGCTGTCCAGCGGATCATATCCAGTGTATTGTACAGGAAATGAGGGTCCATTTGGTTCTGCATGAGCTTCAGCTCGGATTCCCGCTCCCGCAGCTCCAGCTTGTATTTATGCTCGATCAGCTGCTGGATCGTCATGACCATCTCATTAAACTTGCGGTTCAGCTCCGAGATTTCATCCCGGGAATTGACAGGGACCCGGGCACTGAAATCACCGCCCGCCACCCGGCCTGTTTCGATCTTCAGCCGCAGAATGGGCCGGATAATGGTATAATGGAAGCCGAAAAATGCAATAAGTGCCAATATCAGAATCGCCAGCAGAATCACCAGCATAACCATCTTCACACCACGGAATTGCTCAGCCATCTTCTTCTCCGAGATCATTACAACCATTTTCCAGTTTGTAGTCTCAATCTGGTTGTACAGTGTTAAATAATTTTCGCCTCCCACCTTATAGGTTGTCAGCTTCTTATTGCTGGCTGAGAGCTTCTTCATCAGGTCCGCGTCCGGAACGAAACGGTCCGGCATCTTGTTTGCCGATTCTAAGATCAGCTCCCCTTGATCCCCTATCAGAAATACGCTGCCTTCATTTTCTTCCAGGATACCTTTTTCCAGTTGAGCCGCAAGGCTGGCTTCATCAAGCCGGATCGTCAGCATCCCAAGCGGCTTCGTGACCTCACTGAACGAGTTCAGAATCCGAATCAGCGACAGAACGTTAACCTCCCCGTTCCACGAGCTGGTCAGCGGATAGCCGGCAGTCCAGAGAATCCCGCCTTTTCGGGCGATAGCCTCCTTCTGCCACCTCGCTTCATCGCCAATGAAGGGTTCACCCATTTCAATCGAATTGCCGTTGAAGCCGGAGATTTCAATGGATCGGATATACCCCCGTGACATTAACTGAAACGTCAGAAAATCCTCGATATTGCGTTTGACCACGGTTTTTTGTTCATTTTGGAGCCGGGGATAACTTCTAAGAAAAGCTCTCGTATCAGGGCTCAGGATGAGGTAATCGGCAATGTCCTCGACCATTTTGGTTTGCTCGCCAAGCCGGCTGGTAACATTGTCCAGGGTCCGTCTCGTAGAGCTGATGAACTGCTCCCGAAGCACCTGGTTATATTTGTATTGCACCACCACTCCGACCCCGATGGTTGGCAGGATCACAAAAAGCAGAAAAATCACCAGCGCTTTGGATTTCAAGCCGAAATTGCCGAGTTTCCTGTCAGGGATTGCTTTCATCAGCCAGGCTCCTTTTTTTACATTGCCGCATTGCCTCCGTTTAACCCTTAACCGCCCCCGCCGTCATGCCCGTCACCAGTTGCTTCTGCAGCAATAGATAGAAGATGAGTATAGGAATGAGCGCAATGGTAAGCGCGGACATTTGCAGAGTGTAGCTTGCTGTTTCAACCCCGACAAAATTCGCCAGCCCCAGAGGAAGCGTCTTGAGCGAATTGGAGGTGATCAGCACCAGTGCGAACAAATACTCGTTCCAGTTGTAGATGAAATTCAGAATGACCACCGTTGCCATGGCCGGGCGGGTGATAGGCAAGATAATGGACCAGAAAATACGGAAGATTCCCGCGCCGTCCATCACACCCGATTCCTCCAGATCTTTGGGAAATCCGCGCATGAACCCTTCCAGAATGAACACGGTCAAGGACAGATGAAACGCAGTATAGGGCAAAATGAGCGACAGATAGGTGTCAATCAGACTCATTTTTTGCATAATCAGAAATATAGGAATCAGTGTCGCATGAATCGGCACCAACATGCCCAGCAGAAATAATCCGTAGATGAAACCGCGCAGCCTGAAGGTAAACCGGGCCAGAAAATAAGCGGCCAGCGCCCCGAGCAGCACAGTGACAATCAGGGAAACAAACGTAATGATCAGACTGTTCAGAAAATAAGTATCCATATTGGCGATATCCCAGGCCTTGCTGTAGTTGGAGAAATTCAGTGTCTCCGGAAAAGAAAACGGGTCCGCCGCATATTCCTGCTCCTCCTTGAATGAGTTGACGACCATCCAGAAGATCGGAATTATATTCATAATAGCGAACAAGCTTAAAAAAGTGTAGGCAAATATCTGGAACAACGGTGACTTCTTCTTCATGATCCCATCTCCTTTCTTTAGGCGTCCTTCTCCCGGCCCAGCCGGTTAATTACCGAAATCACAACCAGACTGAACAGCAGAATCAGAATCGACACCGCACTGCCGTATCCGTAACGAAGATTCATAAATGCACTGTTATACATGTAAATCGTCATCACTTCCGTCTGATGCGCCGGGCCTCCGCCCGTCAGCACCTGGATCAGATCGAACACGCGGAAGGAGTTGCTGATGCTGTAGACCACCGCCACCATAATGGTGTTTCTAAGCATCGGAATCGTGACATGGATTGTCCGCCGCCATCCGGTAGCACCATCCAGTTCTGCCGCTTCATTGACCTCTTCCGGTATATTTTGCAGAGCGGCCAGGAAAATGACCATGTATAAACCGCAGTTTTGCCATATATAGGCCACACTAATCGACAGCATCGACCATTTTGCATCGCCAAGCCAATTCTGCCTCCAGCTGTCAAGGCCCAGGAACGAGAGGATGCCGTTGAGCATGCCGTATTCCGTGTTGTAGACCATCCCCCAGATCAAGGAGACCATAACCGAGGAAATGACAACCGGCATAAAGCCGACCGTGCGGAAGAACCCCGAACCCCTCAGCCCCTTGTTCAGCAAAAGAGCCATAATCAGACCCAGCGGAAGCTGGCCAATAAGACCTGTAATCATAATCATGACGTTGTTTTGCACCGACAGCCAAAAGGTATCATCGCTGAGAATGCGGATATAGTTATCCATTCCCACTACTTTCATATCGCCAATGCCGTTCCAGTCCATGATCGAATAATAGAACGACAGCCCAATCGGAATGATCGCGATGCCGAGATAGATGACCAGCGCCGGAAATAAGCCGATGAATATAGCCAGTTTGTTTCGCTTTAGCGTGTGCACAAGCATTCCCCTTCCAGTCTGAGACCTTTGCTCCTTCCAAAAACGGCTGTCCCTCCATCACCGGGGGCCAGCCATTCTCGGTAGAACATTTATTATTGTTGCACTCAGTTCATTTGATCGATAGCTTCCTGCGCATCCGCAGCCACCTGCTCCGGTGTGCCTCTGCCGATGGTCAGTGCCTGAATGCCGTTCTGCACTACATCCACGACCTGGGTCGGAATGATACTGTCAAAGACAGGAGCCGTACCGTTGCCGGTCAGTTCCAGCATCTCTTTCAAATACGGACTGGCGTCTTCGGGAATATCCACGGTAGCCGGAACAACTACGCCGTTTCGGATCAACTCTTTGTACAGGTCCTCACTGACAAAATATTTCAGGAACTCTTCTGCCGCAGCTTTCTTTTTCTCATCCAATCCGCTTTTGAGTGCAATGCCGTATTGAACGACGCCTGCACTTTTAACCGGATCTCCTTTGCCCCCCTCTACTTTTGGGAACAGCGCGATACCGAATTTGTCGCCTTGTTCATTATTGATGCGGATTCTCGCATCCACGGTGGAGGAGGAAATATGCATGGCCGCTTTTTCCTGAATGAAATAATCCTGGCCCTGTACGGAATCCATATTGTTGGCATCCGTATTGAAGGCTCCCAGCTTGGACAATTCGTCAATGACTGACAAGGCTTTGACAAAATCAGGATCGGTGAACTTGGCTTCTTTGGCCACAACCTTGGTCAGGAAATCGCTGCCTGTGAGACGGTCGCCAATAATCGACAGATACGAGGATTGCAGCGGCCATTGCTCCTTGTTGCCCAGCGAAACCGGCGTGATTCCGGCTGCCTTCAGCTTTTTAACCGCATCGATAAATTTCTCATACGTGTCCGGGAACTGATCGTATCCGACCTGGGAGAACATGGCCTTGTTGTAATAGACGATGTCCACAAAGGTCTGCTTGGTAGGAATGGCATATTGATGGCCGCCGACTTCAAAACCGGCAAGTGCACTTTCCGGCAAAATGGCGCTCCAGTTATCCATCAGACCATCAATCGGCTCCACCAGGCTTCCCTCTACAAGCGGAGCCAGATCGGCGCCGGGCCAGACGACGTTGATATCTGCCAGATTATTGGCCGCAGCAAGCGTGCGCAACTTGGTCTTATACTGGGCTGCAGGGACACCGTCCTGCTGGATAACAATGCCGGGATGCTCTTCCTCGAATTTGGCGATCCGGGCTTTGTAGACTTCGTTATCTACATTGGGCGACGTCCAGGGATGCATCATATTCAAGGTAATCGTCTCTCCGGAGCCTTCGCTCCCGTTGGCATTATCCGAGTTGCTGCTGTTGCTGCTGTTGCCGCAAGCCGCCGTGAACAAGGCCAGCATGCCCGCCATCGTCAATAGAGCAAGTTTCTTTGTCTGTTTGCTGTTTACCATAATCAACCCTCTTTCCTTAAGTTGTATTAGCATGTCCCATTGCGGTTCCCAGATCGTTGTCAGCGTGTCTCGTCTGATCTGTTACTCATTATTATAGAAGCTCCACACTTCTTGCTATATCCCACAAATGTTAGATTATATCCGATATTCATCAGGAATATTGAATTTCACCTTAGTTTTTTGGATAAAATCGCGATTATGAGTTATGAAATGTAACTCATGACGTAATGTATGTTTGCTTTCATTTGTGTTTTTCAACAGCAAACGCTTCCATTTATGGGATTTAGATAACCGCTTGAACAGCTCAAGCGGTTATCCTGAACCCTGTCTAAGACTGCTGTGATCCGGCAAGCAGGTGGTCCAGCATATCGGAGAGCGGCACCGTCGCGAGGGCAATCGCTGTATCGGTTACGCCGTAGTAGATATGCAGTATACCCTCATCCAGTACGCAGCCTGTAGGGAAAATCACATTCGGAATCTGATACCCGAACTTTTCATAATAGGTTTCCGGCTCCATGATAAAGTCCTTCGTTCTGGCGATGACTTTGCTTGGGTCTTCCAGATCCAGCAGCATAGCGCCGACACGATACACGATATTGCTGTCCACGCCGTGGTACAGCAGCAGCCAGCCGTGCTCCGTGCGGATGGGCGGCGTAGAGCTGCCGATTTTTTTACCTTCCCATTCACTCTCTGCTTTGGCCAGCAGCTTCGGCTCTTCCCAATGCTTCAGGTCGTCGGAATAAGTGATCCAGATCGCCGCCTGATCCGTGCCGAACGCTTCGCCGATATATTCTTCCGGCCGGCGCAGCAGGGCATATTTGCCGCCGATCCGCTCCGGAAACAGCATATTGTTGCGATCGTTGATCTCAAGGGGCGTCGTTGTGCACACATACTCCCAATCCGTCAGATTGCGGGAGGACATCAGAATGGAGCGGGTCAGCCAGTGTCCTTCCTCTTCGCCCCAGCCGTCCGGATATTTCGGAATCGAGCGCTCCGGTATCCCTGTGCCTGTCGGGTAATAGTTCATGGCACAGGGGCGCAGCGCAAAGGTCATGTAGAAGGTATCGTCAATCTTGACGATCCGGGGGTCCTGCACACTTCCATAAGGAAAACCAAGCATATCCGGTGTGACCACCGGCTTATCCACCACATGAGTGAAATGCACGCCGTCTTCGCTTTCCAGCAGCCCGAGAAAATTCTTGCATGGCGTCAACGAACCTGCGGTCCGCTCAATCATATAAAATTTCCCGTTATCCTTGATCACGGCCGGATTAAACACCGTAGCCAGCCGCCAGTCGTATATCCCCGGCACCACAATCGGATTCTCCGGATGTCTGGTAATTTTCATTGCTCTGCCTCCTTATAATAACCTGCGGTTGAAGTATAGCCCCATTATAGCGGGGGGAACGCTTCCATAATATCCGACAGAGTTTCGAAATCATCCGAATTATTCATCCGTTTGTATTTGTATAAAGCCCGGGCGCGGGCTCTTCTTCACCTCTGAACATCCCGTACAGTGCCAGCCAGCACTGCAAAAACATCCTGTTCCGAAGCCATCGGCGAATCACCCTCCACGGTGTGGGCCAGCATTCCGGCGGCGGCGGCAAATGAGACGCTATGCTGGGGATCGAAGCCTTCCAGTTCCCCGTGAATGATGCCGCTGGCATAAGCATCGCCTGCTCCGACTCTGTCGAGAACGGAGAAGGTCAATGTATCGGAAAAAGCGAAGCTGTCCGCCTTATAGATATAACCGCGCAAAGAGTGGCGATTGTCCCCATGAAGGACGCGGTGCGTCCCGGCCACTGTACACAGGCTGTAGCGGGCAGCCACAGCAGGAATCAGCTCAAGAAGCTGCTCCTCCCTTTGCTCCTTGACGGTGTTCATTCCCAGAATATGGATTGCATCTTTTTCATTCATCAGCACGATATCGGCCAGTTGGAGCATCTCTTCATAATGGGGGCGTGCCAGCTCATAGCTGCCTTCGCCCCACAGCGACGGGCGGTAATTGCAGTCAAAAATCACAAGACCGCCACGCCGCTTGACCGCTTCTGCGTAAGTCTTCATCGCCCTGCTTACCCCTTCATTCATTGCCAGCGTAATCCCGCAAAAATGCACAGCGTCGGCCTTGTCCGCCAGCTCAGCGAACGGATACGCTCCCGGAGGTGCGGTATTGAAGCTGCTTCCGGCACGTCCGGAATAGGTTACCCGGCCCGGTCTTGCCCCGAAGCCATTCTCCAGGAAATAGATTCCGAGACTGTTCCCGCCCCGCTGGATATCCTCGGAATCTATGCCGAGGCGCCGGAGACCGGCAAGCGCCGCGTCGCCCACCGGATTGGCAGGCAGCCGGGTGACCAGACTGCCGCGATGCCCGTACCGGGCCAGCGCGGACAACACGCCTACTCCACTCCCTGAGAAGGAGTATTTCAGCAGACTGCCCTGGGACAGCAGCTCATGGCCGGGAACCTGCAGCCGCATCATGACTTCACCGAAAGCGGCGATTCGTTTAGACATATTGATCCGCCAGCCTTGTCATGGACCGGTACAGCTTCTGCACATCCGCCCTTTTTGTTACGCCGCTGTCCGGGTCCATAATCGAGGTGTAGACATGCGGAATGACCTGCGGGACTCCCGCTTCCAGCACAATCGACAGAATAGCCTCAAAGTTACCCGGATCAATGCCGCCTGTCGGCTCCAGCGCAAAATTCTCTTCGGCACAGGCTTTGGCCACCGCCCGCAGCTCTGCTTCGCGGCTGAGTCCCTGCATCGGGAAATACTTCAGCGCATTTCCGCCCATATCCCGGACCAGGGCGATGGCCGCTTTCACGGGAATCACGGCATGTTCGGAATGTGCTGCACTGACCGGACCTGTAGATATATTCACCAATCCCGCCTGTCCTGAGGGAGAGACCAGACTGTTAATCCAGCTGCTTTTTCCGCCAAGATTGGCACGCGTGGCTCCAACCGCAGGGAATACCTGATTGATATGGCTCCCGCCATAGAACCTGGCAATTTCCGCTACCACGGCCGCTTGCCGGTTGTCTCCCGCTCCAAGACCAATGGATACCGCGCCATCAATCTCCCGCCCGTAAGCCTCCATCGCCTGCACTGCCTGCTCAACAGTGGCGTAATCCTTGGAGAGTACACCAACCAGCACATGGCCTTCGGCAGCCTCAAAGACGTCCTTGGCATTTTCGATATCCCTGGCCAGCACATTCAGCGCCACCCGGCCTTTGTAGAACCGTTTTGCAATCTCAGACATTCCCTTGTTCCTCCTGTCAATTCTATCTACACTAATTACTTTAAATTCATCATAACGTGGCCTTGTCCAAAGAAATATCCCACAGAATTGCGATTATATCGGAAGATTTCAGGGAGTCGTTCCTGAGAACGGGCGGGGTATCTCAAAGCAGATTTCAACGACAGAGAAAGCCCTTCTGCAATCTAAAAAACCACAAAAGTCAAAAAAGAAGTTGACCCAAAAACCATGAAATGACTACTTGGGTCAGCCCTTGTTGTTTTTTTGTAGGATCAACTTTAACCTTGGTGAGGACGCTCCGCGAACGGACCGTTGTTCCAATCGCTGTTGTCTCCAGATTTTATTCATTTTCCTTAGCGGTAAAAATCCGGAGACAAAGGCGACCGCTCCGCTTTTCCACAATCAGTCCGTCCTCTCCGCTGCTTTGAGCAGAATAAGTGTCTACAATCCTCAAAAAACGTAAAAAAAGAAGCCGCCCTTTGGTGAACTGGAGTTAGCACACAACCATTTCAAATCAAAGGGGAGGTTTCTTTTGTACATTCAAGAGGCTGAATTGCAAGAGAAGGGACACGCGCTGTTTGCCACAATCGATGCCGTAGAGCACCATGAAGAGTGTTCGGAAGCTTCGCAAGGATTTGCTGCCCAGACTGCTGAAGTACGAACAATACCAGACACCGCTTTGCTCACTTTTGTGGTTTTTAGAATGAAGAAAACTATCTCTGGTCGTAGAAAATCTACTTTCGTACCAAGAAGCGATTTTGCATTCTTAAAAGATCAACGAAACTTTTCCCGCTTAGAGCAGTGGAGAGAACGGATTGATTGTGGAAAAGCGGCAGCGTTCGCCTTGGTCTCCGGATTTTTACCGCTAAGAGAAATAAATAAAATCCGGAGAACACAGCGATTGGAGCAACGGTCCGTTCGCGGAGCGTCCACACCAGGCACTCACGTCTATCCTGCTCAAAAAAGGAAGGGTGTCCCAGGCTTATTCAACCTTGATCCATTCGTCAAAAAAGGAGTTGTCCTGCAACTCAAAATAAGCCTTTACAAATGAAACAAATTCCTTCGTATCTACCTGCTTGTACTTGTAGGTACTGAAATACGCCCGCAAAAACTCCATTCCATTGTATCCATGACTTTCGAGCAGCTCTTTAAATTTCAGCACGGGCTGAGCATATAGAGCTGAGGGTATTTCTCCCTCTTGAAATTCCGTAAGAGGCAAGTTGGAATATACCCCATTTGACTTATACAGATTTTCTGAGTACTGGTAATCCTGAAGAAACAGCGATACCGCCAGCTCTGTCATCCCCTCATCCAGCCACCCCTCATGAAAGGCGTCATTGTTGACCATACCATAGAACCATTGATGGGCAATCTCATGCACAAGCACATGCTTGACATCTTCACTCGTATAAACTGTAACAATTCCCGGATATTCCATCGATAAACGATCTCCCAGAATCACATCCAGTTGTTTATGAGGATAGGGTCCAAGGTTTTGATTAAAATAACGCAGTGCTTCTGCGGCGATTTCCAGCGCCTTTTCCTTTTGCGGATCTTGCTCACCCGCCCAGAGTTTAATCTCGATGTCATCCACAGATTGACGTATGGGTGTCAGGTCTCTGGTGAAGCTGAGCATAAATTCCTTCACCTGTTCTGCCTTCAGCTCGCCGCTGGATATAGGTTCGACCGGGTCCCCATCCGATGTGCTGATCACCCGGTAATCACCAGGCAGCTCATAATGCACGGTGAAATCACTAAAATCAGTATAAAAGGATTCTATCGCCAGCACATAAGGTTCTTTATTCCAACCCTCATTATACGTTGCCAGCATCGGGTACCACTGGGCGAGATCATAGCTTTGACCGGTTTGGCTGAACCGGATACCTTGTTCCGGCAAAGTAAATGTATAGTCCACCTCTACCTCGGTTTGCGCCAGTGGCGCCAATCCTTGCGTAAGCGGAACAGTGAGCGTATCCCCTTCCAAGGTGTAAGGAAACTCCTGTCCGTTAATTTTCACACTCCGAATGGCAAAACGGGCATCTTCCCTGTAGATATCCTTCTGCTCCTCTTGTGTAAAGACATTGGGAATCATATAAAATACAATTTGTTCCCAACGATCGGCCGAACTATTGGTAACATTGATTGTCGCCTTAACCGTAAACTGTTCTTCTTCATTCATCTTCAAGTCCAAATCATAGACCGCTTTATTGCGATTTGGAACAGGATATGAAGTAAAGCCCGATATATCCCCTTTGGTTGCTGAAGCGGTAACAGCAGCAGGTTGTGTTTCAGTCTTCACCATTAAACCAGGCAATGAAGCAGCCCGGACGGCTTCACCCGCCGGATTAAGCATCCGGTGAACCGAAGCTCCAGCAATAACCAGCATTAACGTAACGGCTATAGCCAATCCCGCTTGAAGAAACCGGGTACTGAACTTTGAGGTGGAGATCTTTCCGCGCAGCCCTTTCCCGGGCCTTGCAGCAACCGCCAGCTCCGCCGGTACAATAGTACCGGCCAGACCTGCAAACAGCGGTACAAGAACAACCGGCACGATCACCCACAGCTCTGTACCCGGAAATTTGCCGTACACTCCTGTAATAAAGAAGGCAGCAAGCACTAGAGAAAGCAGACCGGCGAGGCTTCCGACAATAACCCCTTCCCACAGGATAAGCCGGCGGATCGTATTCCCCCTCCAGCCGATCGCTTTTAGGAGGGAGATTTCCTCATTACGTTCCGATACATTTTGCCACATCAGCTCCGCAATTGTCAGAACTGCTATCATTAGACAGATTCCCACAACTGCATAATGCATCGGACCAATCTGCGCCATCGCATATTGCCCTAGCCATGAGGTGTAGAAAGTGCCTTTCAGCTGAACGGTGACAAACACAAGGAACATCATTAAGGTTGTCGGAATAATCATGGATAGCACAGACAAGGCATTCCGTTTCATTTTCCCGTTAAAATGCGCCCAGGCGAGTTGCACCAAATGACGGACCGGAGTGATCCGCCGGATGCGGGCGGACACCTCACCTGAACGCAGAGACTCGGTAGGTGAAATTCTCCGCACCAAAATTATTGGAGCTACGGCACCCAGGATATAGATCAGGAAACCCAGCGCTCCCATTGTAAGGAACTTATGTAAGGGAATTGACCGTCCGCCGATCCATATAAAAGAGGACTGCATCATCCAGATTACGAGTGCAACGAACATCCCGATTAGCGCCGCTTCGGTAAGAATTAAGCGGTTGATTTGTGAATAACGCCAGCCGATAGAGAGAAGTACGGCGAACTGCTTTTTTCTAACCAGAAAAGAAACGAGATTAGTAACCACCACATAAATAACTGCCATGCACATCATTAGAAGCAACAGGCCTGAATATCCAATCTTCACCTCATTAACCAAGGTAAACGAGGCCCCAAGCTTGATCCATTGCTGCTCAATCCATCCTAATGCCGTTTGTGTACCACTTGGCGGAACTTCAATCAGTACCGGCTGCGGTGATGAAGCAAAGGTGACATCTGCCAGCAACCCGGTCTCTTCCCGGATCGTAGCAGCAAGCTGTTCCAGCTTCGCCCGATTGGCCTCATTGACTTCTTCCACTCCGGCGGCCTTAATACGAATCACGGATATAGGCTTATCTCCCAGAATTAAGGCTGCGGCATCCATAGTGGTCAGCATTGTCGGCGGACTGGTCACCAAGCCCAGCGGATTATGAATCGAAGTAATCTCCAGCTGGGGATTTAGCGGCTCTCCATTTTTACCTAGCACTGCCTTAGCTGAAGGGGTACTGTAAGTATCCATCGGAAAAAGATTGCCGATATCCTTGTCGACCTTCAGCCGGGTGGAATCATACATCCCGATGTATTCTGGTGTTATTTGAAACTGTGCCGGTTGCTCAGGGTTCTGCGGGTCCATCAGTTTCTTGAGCGGGCGGTAATATTCCGGAAAATCGTCCGAAAAAGCAGTGGTGTATACGGAGAAAGGATTAGGTTCACCAGATTCTTGCGGATCATATGTTTGTAATTGATAGGCATTATGCCAGCGGTCTTTGTAAGGGCTGGTAACCGGCTTAAAGGCAAGTGGCGATGAGAGATAAAAAATTCTAATGCCTTGAAACTGTTTCGATGGGTCAAACAAGTTGGAAACAAGGTCATTAAGCACCTCTTCCGAAGTGTAGGTTCGGGACTCGCTTGATGCCACGGGAGCCTTATCCAAATAAGATTTGAGCCCTTTAGTTTTAGCTTCGGTTAGTGTAGCTTCTGCTTCCCCTTGGGTGGCAAAAGGCACATCTAAACGCTTGGTCTGAAAAGTGTAGGTGGCGTTCTCCGGCAAAATATTGCGGCTGACCAGTATCGGCAGTTTAATTTGCTTCATTTGAAGATCATCATGAACCTTCATTTCACTTTTATCGCTATCGTTGAAGTATCGGCTACCTGTACCCGGAAGAGGGACTATCGCCTGATTCAATCCTACC
The DNA here is from genome assembly GCF_014644435.1 of Paenibacillus albidus. GTDB lineage: Bacteria > Bacillota > Bacilli > Paenibacillales > Paenibacillaceae > Paenibacillus_AQ > Paenibacillus_AQ albidus. The sequence goes on from NZ_BMKR01000015.1 coordinate 23,744, forward strand.
AGCCTTTGCTCTTCACCAGGGTCTATTCCGACTAGCAATGACTTATATTCTAAAAAGCTTTTTACTTGGGAGTCCAATCCATAGTCCCGGATTACATCCTGTGGATCCAGAAGATCACTGTTTAAGAACCCATAGCTTCCGTAAATATTGGTATTCTCTATGCTCTGGATCTGAACACCATTATCAATGGTAACCTGGTTCGTGATATGGTATAGTCCGGGTTTCTCCAACCTAGTTATTCCATTAAGATCCACACCATAACTGCTGTAACCGATTACCGCCAACGGGGCCGCTATCTCCACCCCGGGTATTTGTTTGATCTGCTGCCATTGCTGCGCCGTAATTCCTCCTGAGATCCCTCCCGGTAAATTAGGTTCCATCAGTTTGTTCTTTTCATCGGTCAAGGTTGTCCCTGCCGGACGCACAAGAATATGATAAGAGACCTGCCACTTATTCTGGAGTGTCTCCATAACCGTACCCTTGTTGGATTCCGTTATTCCCGATAGAATACTCAGACCTGAACTGACAATAAGAACACCGATCAGCAGCACAATGAAACGTTCCTTATTCCGCCACCAGAAGGAGCCCAGAAGCTTCAGCATAAGGCACCTCTTACGGAGCCCGCTTGTTCGTTAACGACACTTCCGTCCCTCAGTTCGATGATCCGTTCCGCTTTCTCCGCCAATTTCATATCATGTGTAACAACGATGATCCCACAGCCCAGATCTGCTTGTATTTGCTGCAATAATTCATAAAAAGTCTCCGCATTATGGGAATCCAGATTCCCCGTGGGCTCATCCGCAAACAACCATTCCGGGTCATTCACCAATGCACGGGCGATCGCCACCCTTTGTTGTTCACCGCCTGACAATTGCGAAGGCAACATGTTCATTTTGTCTGCGAGCCCAAGCTGTGACAACAACCCTTCAGCTTTCTCTTTATACTTGACGGCTGTTCTCCTTCCATAAAAAGGAGACATCACATTCTCTATACTGGTTAACGTAGGCAACAGATGAAAATGCTGAAACACCAGCCCAATGGTTTCAAAACGATAATCCGCGAGCCGTTTTCCTTTTAATGAAGAAACATCCACATCACCAATCTCAATCCGCCCGGTTGTCGGCTTGTCAAGTGTTCCAAGCAAACTCAATAAAGTCGATTTACCGGACCCCGACGCACCCACAATGGCCGTGAATTCCCTCTGCAAGAAGGTCAATGTAATATCCCGCAGCGCATGGGTCTCCACCTCACCCGTCTTATACGATTTACAGATGCCCGTTAAACTAATCTCTGTTGTCACATCGCACACCCCTTTTCCAAAACTGCCCTCTCTGTTCTGTCATTGTGTACGCAAACAGACTGTAAATGTTTCATTTTTATTCCATTAATTCAAATGATAAGGATGCTAAAAAGGTCAATTATCGTGGTTACGACCATAATTGACCTTTTTGTAACGCTATTGCGTTATTTAGTTTATAAAACTCAAGCATTAATGTACGTGTAAAAAAAAATGAAGAATACGCGGGTATTACATGGGTCATATGTGTTATTGGTTGAATGATGAGTTCATTCGTTAGTGGGGTTTCCCCACCAATGTTAACTTACTTACTTAGTCTTTGAAGGAAATCTGCAAACACGGCTCTTGTTGCATTACCGCAGCAATTCATTTTTATTCTGATGTTTTCTATAAATCTTTTATTACTCAATATTAATTGTTTATTCTCTGCATTTATAAAACTTCTCAATGAATCTGCACATACCTCTATTAATTCTTCATCATCAGTATCAATCAACAATAATAGAGCTCTCAGTTCATATATATTATTTGCATCATCCAAACAATAAGCCAAATTGCGCTTCCATTCCACAGTCTTATTACTAATTTCCTTTAGTAAAACTTCCCAATCTTGATGAGTGAATTCCGATAAAATTTCAGTGGCTCTTATAGCACCAACATCATACCAAAAATCATTTTTACTGTTTTCATCAGAAAATTCCGTAATATATTGATTAAATTCATCGTACATGTCGAAGCATCTCCTATCAGTTAAGCTAAGGTAGTGGATCAAAATTTGTTGTTGGTTTCCCTCCAACTGGGAAACCAGAAATAATATCATTTCCATGTTTTATAACTTCAATTTCCACACCATTTATTGTCCCTCGATGTAGTGTTAGCCCTTCTGAACTACGTATCCCTACAACTGGAGAATCGCCAACTATATTGATTGAATTGATAATTCCAGCATCAGACCATGATTCGGGATATAAAGTACTTGTCTTTATTTTTGATAGATTTCCATCAGGAAATTGTGTAGTAAATTTGACACTTCTTGTTCCATCAGGATTTACTCTTATTTCTTGTACAGCATACTTTGGGTTCGCATTATTAATATTTGGTGAGTGCCCTCCTATGAGTTTATTAGAGTCTGTAATTCTTTGTCCTTCAAGTATTTTTTTCTCAACTTCTGGACCTAACTTAGACACCACTGACACTATCGGAGATGCATTCCCCCTCCCCTCAGGTGGATCAATAGATGGCGGTGGATCGTCCGGCATTTCCCTACCTTCACCCGTTCCCCCACGACCATTCCCCTCAACCTTCCACACCTGATTGGGGTTTAAGGAGCCTGGTATCCCAGGGGTATCCAGAATCATCTGATTCTTAAATGGATTGCGGATTTCTGGAATGTTGAAATTCTTCGCCGCATCCCATAGCGGGTCCAACACACTGTCCGCCACTTTGCCCAAAATGCGTGCTTTGGCTATTTGTACGCCTGGGACCAGAATGGAGGCCGCCTCGCCCAGCATTTTGGCCTGTTCCTCGGGGGTGCCTTCCTCGAAGTTCTTGTACATCGTCTTCGCTGCCTCGACGATTACGTCCGGGTTGTTATAGATATAATTGGCTTTGTCCATCATTTCCTGGCTCATTTTATCCGGTTCCATGGCAAATTCGAAGGCGAACTGGACCGTATCCACCACGGCCATCACCGTCGATTCGACAAAGCCGCCCACAAAAGCGTTGATGACCTTATCCGTCTGATCCATTGTATTACGCCACTCGGTCATCCCGTAGGTTTCTTCCAGCCAGTCATTATATCCCAGCAGCTTTCTATACTCCCCGTCCATCACCTTTTCTTTATAATACGCCCGGGTCGTATCGTTCCTTTTGTTCTCCGCCGTAATTGGTGTGCCATCCGGCAAGGTCGTGGGCGGCTCATTCAGCCGCTGCCACTCCGCCATCTGCCTTTCCAGTTCCCGCTGAACCTCCGCCCGCTTTACCGCCTGCTCAATATCCTCGTAATGCGTCTTTGCCCATTCCCGGTATTTGTCATTCACCAGGCCCAGTGCGATGACCAGCCTCAGCTCCTCGTTTGCAGGCACCGCGGACCGGTCCTTTTGCAGGGGGTTGTACGTGCACGCAGACAGCGGCGACCCTTTGTATTGGCTCCTCAGATCCACATTCCTATAGAGGCCCGGGTCCACCCCCAGCTCCTGAAGCAGTTGCCGCTGCTGCTCGGCATGCAAGCCCGCCAACTCCATATATTCCACATTACCATATTTCTCATAGATTCCATAAGCCACCTGGCTCCGCCCGATCTCGTCCAACGCCTCGGCGATTCTCGCCAGTTGCTCCCGCGCCTCCTGCTGCTCTTCGGGGCTGCCGTGATCCCTCTGCTCCAGAAGAGAGGCAATCTTCGCCTCGTCTACAAACGGCTGCAATCGCTTGTCCAGTGAAGCATCCCTGACATTCCACAGTAGATCCTTGATCATCTCGAAGAGCGTAGGCGTGCTGCGCAAAAGATCCTGCAGCCCGCCCGCTGCCCGGTCCCTTGCTGTCTGCAGCCACTTGCTGAACAGTGTACTCGTCTGCTTCCAGGTAAAGCTTGGCGGCGCCTTTATCAGGTTTCGGGCCTGCTTCTCTGTAGATTGGTACTGCCCCACAGCCCAGCGGAGCGTCGTTTCCTTCTGGTACAGCCGGCTGCTGATCGAAGCTGCCAGATCCCTTGTCTCCCGCAGTAATTGCTCTAGCTCCTGAGCCGGAGAGCGGACATCGGAGGATTCGGGATAGGCCGATTGGGCAGAACGTACTTGTTCCGATACGGCCTTGTGCATCCCGGTGACCTGCTCCTCCAGCGTGCGGTTCAGGCGTTTCACCCCCTGCTCCAGCTCCAGTAAGCGGTTTAGCTCCACTTTTTGCTGCATGATTAACCTCCGGGTACATCCTCAGTAGATTCAAGAGAATATTATGTATTTAAATGCTATTTTTCTATTATACCCATATATTCTCACCATTTGAATGTTGGAGGATTAAATAGGTCTGAAGACTCCAGCGACCCTCTTTCGTTTTTCAACTCAAAAACTGCAGCCCCTTAACACACTTGTGTGAATAGGGCTGCAGTCCGAGTAGCTTGCTTATCTAGTTCTGGATGGTTATATTTCGCCAGTCTGTCTGGACTCCATCCGCCTAAACAAAATGAAGACGAACAGACCAGTCAGCATCACGACAACTCCTGAACCGAGGAACCATTGCTGTACGCCGTACCGGTCCACTATCGGTCCTGCCAATAGCAGCCCAATAGGTGAAGACAGCAGCATCACACTTGTCATAAGCGAAATAACCCGGCCCAGGATTTCCGGTTCAAAGGAACGCTGTACCATGGCCATGTACGGACCATTGAAGAAGGGGGATGCCCCGCCCATGATGAAGGAGAGAATAACGAATAGCACAAAAGCTTCTTTACTCATCAGGCCACTGACTGCGCAGGTTAAACCAATGACCAGCAAGCTTAAACTCACATAGGTGATATCCTTCCACTTGGAAGAGAGTACAGACAACATAATCCCGCCAAGAATCATCCCTATACCAAAAGCCGCTTCTACAATGCTAGCACTATACCCTCCACGTCCAAAATGGGATAACGTCATAAATGGAAACAACGTCGCCAGCGGCATAAAAGCAATCCCAAAAATCACCGTAGCCCCTGTGAGCAGGACGATCGGCTTCACTTGAATGAAAGCGTCCCAGCCCAGTTTGAACTCTTTTAGAAAAGAGGGTGTTTGTACCGCCTGTGGTTTGGGCTGATGGATCTTCACCAAAGACAACATCACATTAGCGATCACTGCGCCAGCCACATCCAGCAACAGCACCACGCCTAGCGAAGTAGCCGAATATACCGCTATCCCTAACGCCGGTCCAATCACATTGGAAAAAGAGAACACCATCTGCTGCCAGCCGGCGACTCTTGTTAATTCCTCTTCAGGCGCAATAAGCGGTATCGCCGCTTGAAAGGCCGGAGCATGAAAGGCAGAAGCCGCAGAACGCAAGCCGAGAATTAAATAGACGAAACCCAGTCCCGGATCACCCAAAAAGAAATAAATGCCCAATACCAAACTAAAGAGCGCAATGGCACTATCGGCCAGAATCATCGTTACTTTCCGGTTCCAGCGATCCAGCCACACTCCCACAAAAGGACCCAAGAGTGCCTGTGGTAAAAATCCAGCCAATCCGGCAAGCATCAAAACCGCTGCTGATCCTGTAGTTTCTGTTAACTGCCAGATGATGGCGAATTGAACCATTGAACTTGTTAATATCGAAAAGATCTGTCCGCTGAAGATTAAAGCGAAGGTTTTTTTCCAATGCAGCTGCATCATTTTTCATCCCCTTTTGTAGAAAACACAAATATACTCATTTCATTAGTTTAGGTAATTGTATAAAGAAACAGTACAAATAAACCCAAACCCTTTAGAAAAAAATGGTTGAGTCCGCCTGTATTGCACCTTAACTTACCGTAAACGCATGGAATGAGTCAAAAGGAGCACCTCCTAAAAAATTAAAACCATTATAACACCGTACAGCGTTAAAAGACCACTTCAATCTCCTACAAGTGCTGCTCTAACGCATGCCAAGGAAGGATTAGACTTCCAAAGGATTTCATTTATTTTGGTTTTTTGTTCCCCACTCACATAACTCTTCCAACACGGGTAATAGGGTTCCTGCTTTATCTGTGAGACTGTACTCGACTTTAGGGGGAACTTGAGGATACTCTTTCCGATTCACCATACCATCCGCTTCCAATTCTTTAAGTTGTGAACTCAATGTTTTATATGTAATAGCTCCTATCTGTCTTTTAAGATCATTAAAGCGAACTGGTTGATTTTCAGCCAGGAGGTAAAGAATAACCATCTTCCATTTCCCACCTATAACTGACAATGTATAACCAAAAGGTGTATCTTGAATATTTTTAACTTTGCCTTTATATTCAGCCATACTCATATTTACACTATCCTTTCTGGTAGTACCTATCAAAAAAGTGCTTACTATTTATTTATTTGCGCTCATTCTATACTACCTTACTTTGAAGTAAAGGAGAGACAAGAATGACTTAAAAAACAATGATCAACCCCATATTAATGTTCCAGTTCAAACTTGTTTAATTTGGATCGATGCTCACAGTGATTTAGTAAGATATGTTGGGTATGATAACGGACATACATTACCGCTCGGGAATCTTTTGGGAGAAGGAGATGAGGGCTATGATAAGCTGTTGCCTTGGGCCACTTAAACGTACCTCGTTCATGCCCACTAGGCCGTTGTAAAATGAACAGTTGTAGCTTACGACCCTTCGTATACATCGTGAACAGGTCATTTATTGTATGATGGATTCATTCAGCACCGGGTACCCCAGAAAAAAGAAGTCTTGGACGGCCGGAATTAATCAAGGTTAAAATTTACATATTAAAAATTATCTTATTTAGTAATACCGAGTTTAATCGTATTCAACAAGAATTTCAAAGTCACCCTTTGGACAAAAAACACCCGGATGTTCTCCACTATTTTTGCCCAAGAACTTTAAGTATTCGCCGCATCTAGGACATTTGACTTTTTCAGCCTTCATTAGTTTCTCCCGCATTGTTTGAATAAAATCGACCTCTCTAAGAACTTCTTCACTAGTTCTTCTTTTCATATGCCCCTCCTTCAAACTATTAGCAATCCTTTGATTTTCAGTCCTGCGTAAGTGTTATTGGGTGAATTATGGGTTCGTTCGTCACCCACCCCTCCCAAAAAAGATACGTTGAAAGGCATGAAGCCAATCAAGGATGAGAAAATTCTACTCATGCAATGGAACTAAGATTCCTCCAATCATATCCTCAGATGTATAATCCACTCCATCAAATGCTAGATAGAGATAATCCTTCATACGTTTTACGTTAGGACCGTCCACAAATATAGGTCCTTTAAGGAAAAACCGTTTATCATTTTGTTCTTTATCGACAAGAACCTTCTTTATCAATGGACTGTCGATGTTACCTGACAGTCTGGCTTCGACTGTTATGAGTTTTACTTCTTTTAGTGAATGAGCCTTAATAATTTCTAGTTCAAACAATTGAACTCACCTCACTCTTCATCTAGTAATTTTCTATAGTCCTTGTTCGATTTTGAGTTGAATGAATGAATTCTTCAAATACAGCAGATGTTGTCGGATTCTCCCACTAATATTATTTCTCAATATTCATTGATACCTAACACAAGGGGACCATCTACATGATCCCCGTTGAAGGTCCTCATCTCAAAATAACCGATCAACACGGGTATCGATTAGGGTTGTTGTTAATACTTTGCAATGTGTATTTGAAAATGGTGTGACTGTGATCTGCACAAGAAAAACTTTGGAAGCCAATCAAGGTTTTAGATACTTCTTTAAATAGTTTTTGTCCATAAAGAGTCTCTAGGCAATTTTTCTGCGCATTGTGGACAAGATTGAGCAGCACTGGATTTTTTTAATGCGTCCCATTCATTTGGTACCCCAAAATATAACTCTGGAATAGCTGGGTTCGCCGATATCCCTTTCCACCCGCACTTGTTACAAACCAAGTTTTCAATTTGGACCCTCCGCCAAGTGTTTTCCAAACGATAAACAATGCAGAACATCCATCTCCGTTGTTGTCCTATTAGGTAGCAAATTAGAGAAAATCCAGGATTCTCTTTGATAAAAATCATCATATCGCGCACTAAATCCACACTGTAAACCTTTATACCATTTATTTCTTTATCTGATATAACACTTTCATTTAAAGATGGATCTATTAAATACACTAATTGTCCATCTAGCATTATTTTTGATGTATCACCTAGATTCATTTTGGTTTAAAACCTCCTGTTCCAAATTTAATTAGGTATTCTCTTTCAGTTAATCCCGGCAATGTTTGAGGTATTAATTGGGATATTGGAATCTGCACGATATACTGTTCCATTCGGACCAGAAAGAATCTAGCTATTTTCTCATCACCTGTTACTAACATTAATGTTCTACGTGTACCAAATGCTTGTGATAGCTCATTCCCAAAAGCTACGTACAAATGAAACCAAAAAAGATACCTTGAAAGGCTTGAAGCCATTCAAGGTTAATACAAGAAGGTTTATGGATTTACCTTTGAGAAATTAGGTATATGTGATGTTAGTTCATCAGGTGCCCCAAATGGAATTACCTTGGCATGTTTAGGGATATCATACTTGAAATGTGTAAACCTTCTACACAATCATTACACCATATTAGGAAATATCCCGCTCTCTTCTGAATATCGCCAATAAACTCATAACTGATATTATGACTATTACAATTGGGACAACTTAATGGCGGACTTTAAGGTACTGTTTCTTTGACCACTTTTGCAAGTTGTAACCATTTTTTGAACTTTGGATTAACCATCTTCAATTTCCCTTTCTCCTAAAGTAATCCCAAAATGTACTTTCTATACCATAAGCTCCTTCCTCGAATTTAAAATATATACAAGTTGTCCCTCAATCCTTATCGAGGAATGAATTCATGTTTAAGGATCATTTGGCAATAAAGCCTCCTGCACCAAATTTGATTAAAAATTCACCAGGTCGTATCTGACCATAATCGCCCTTTAGTATGTCTCGCAAGAACGCTATTTAGAATATAAAATCTAAACATTATTGTGCGTTTAAACGCAGTGGAGAAATCTTTTATGGGTATTACATAGTTGGTTCAATCTGCACTGGGTAGCCCCATCAATAAAGAGAAAACTATCAGTAAAAGAAAACCTGCTTATAACGATAAGCAGGTCAGTTAGTATTTATACTTTGAGTACAATTCCATTTGCAATTACTCTCTTGCCGACGTTTAAGGTAAAGACGTAGTACGGTATTATCAAATCTTTATACATCTCTCCGTAAGGCAATTCAATATCAACGATATGTTTTTCTCCTCTCAGAATTATCTTTTTTTCCTTTTCCTCACCAAGGATAATCTTACACATAATTAAGTCACCGTTAACGTTAAAAGATACCATCAGGCCAGAAAAAGCGTCCCTAGTCATTCCACCTTCATTTTCCGGTAAAAAACAAACTTCTGCAAGAATCTTCAACATTTTGAACTTCTCCTAAAATTCATGTTTAATTTCAAGTATAGACTGATTAAATATGTCATATTTGTCTGGCTGTACCGTAACAGAGCCACTTTTTAATATCATCTTGTCGACAGGTGTATGATCTAACTCATCAAATATACTCCTTGGTAACTTCACTTTAATAATTGCTGAAGAATCCTTCAAGAAATCGGTTAATTTCAACACTTCATCAAAATTTAGTCCAAATTGTTTTCCATCGTAACTGTACGGTCCCGCTCTAAAAATCTGTTTATCCATAATGTCATAATATTCGTCTGGACCAACCGCTCGGTATAAATCAATAATTTCTGTGCGAGCTTTCCCCGTCCCCTTCTTAGCCCCCAAGCCAAGCAACTTCCCAATCCCCTTGCCCGCCCATACAGCACCTTCCGTCCCGTACTTCCCGACATACTTCATGCCAGGAATCGGGATGATGCTCATGGCCGAGCCTATGCCTTCGGACCAGCGGTCTGCAACTGATAACTGGCCTCCGGTGACATAGTTTGTGCCGGTGAAGGCTTGCTGGAAGCCCTTGACCGTGCCCAGTCCCGGGGTCAAATCCGCCAGGAAGCTGGCGCCCTGCATCCAGATCGAGTCGCCGTCGCGGCTGAGGCCAAACGGATCGACGTAAGAGATGGGATTCCCGTTCACATAGGCGTAACGGTTCAGCGTCTGTGCGCTGGAAATAGTTCCTGTCACAACATCGCGGTTCACAAACCGTTTGATGTCCGGGTTATAATACCGCGCCCGCATGTAATAGAGCCCGTTCTCATCGGTCATCACGCCTTCGCGTCCATTATACCGGAACGGCTGCTCGCTCGCACCCTGATGATCCAGTGCTTCCCCATAGTTTCCATACGTATAGGAATCTGTCACCAGGCCCGAATCATTGGTCAGCGCCACGGTGCTGCCGCGGCGGTCATAATGATACGTCTGGTAGTTTCCTCCCGCATCCTCGCGGCCCAATAACCCGAGACCATAGACATACCAGGCTTTCGCTTGCCCCTGCCCGTCCTGTTCCATCAGCACCTGAGACAATACCGCGTGCGGGTTTATAACGTATTGGGTTGTAATCCCATTCACCGTCACAGATGTTCTTGCGTTCTCATTGTTGTATCCGTAGTTCACTCCACCCGCTTCCGTCAACCGGTTGCGTGCGTCGTACGTATACGCCTGCATGCTGCCTAGCAGAGGACCGAGTGTCATATTTCCATCAGCATCATAGAGGACTGCACTGCCATTATAGGCGTTCAGCCGATTATCGGCTGCGTAAGTCATCGCGGCATCGGCAACAGTCAGTTGTTCGGTATCCGGCGATAACCCCGGGCCGTTAATATCAATGCCAAGTCCGCTGCCATACACATTTGAGGTCACCGTCTGCGGACCATTCACCGTTTCCGTAACTACATTACCGGCCGCATCATATAGATAGGAAGCAGTGTAAATGACGCTGCCGTCTGTGCTTTTGTCGGTCAGGCTGGCCAGTTGTCCATTCGGATCATACGTGCGGGTCTCTACCGTACCATCCGGTCTCTGCGTGGATATAAGCTGTCCATTACTATCGTAACCGTAGGTCGTTACTCGGCTATCCCAATCCGTAACAGTCTTCATCCGGCCGGCGGCATCATACGTGTACGTAACCGTTTTGCCGTCCGGATAAGTAAGGATCGTCAAGTTGCCAGCTGCATCATAGGTATACCGGAGGGTGTTTCCCTCTTCATCCGTATACTGTTCGACACGGTCCAACTTATCAAATACTCGGGTGAGTGCCTTACCGCTGCCATCGGCAATACCTGTCACGTTCCCATTCGCATCGTAAGTGTAGGTAACACTGCCTGCCGGGTCTGTAAATTGGGTAAGCCGTCCGTTCGCATCATAGTGATATGCAGTTACTTGATTGCGGCCATTAGTCTCCTGGGCAAGCCTTCCGAGTGCATTATACGCATAGGTGTGATTACCGCCGGATGCATCTGTCTCTCCAGTCAGACGACCCACAAGATCATAGGTGTATCCCGTTGTATTGGCATTCGGATCGGTGACCCCTGTGATCCGGCTCAGCGCATCGAAGCTGCGGCTCGCCTGGCCCTGCAAAGGATCCGTGACCGTGGTCAGGCGGTTCAAATTGTCGTAGGAGAAGCTCGTCGTCCGCTGCAGCGGATCGATCACCGCAGTTAAACGGTTCAGATCGTCATACACTTGGGTCCGCGTCTGATTCAGAGCATCCGTAAGCGTCTCAAGGTTACCTGCATTATCATAAGAAGCTGCATAAACTTTAATGTTGGCCGCGTCATAAGCCTCCGTCAGACGATTCAGCGCATCATAGACATAACGTACGGTCTCTCCTGCTGCATTCGTCTCGGTGAGCAGGTTGCCTGCAGCATCGTTGCTGAAGGTCATGACATTCCCCAGCGGGTCCGCCAGGCGCTCCAGCCTTCCTTCACCGTCATAGCTTAGGTTCATCGTCTCATCTAGTGCATTGACGACTGCGGTTATATTCCCGTTGCCGTCGTAAATATAGCTCGTGATGTTGCCAAGCGCGTCAGTTGCAGCAGCCAGGAAACCCTGGCGGTCATACTTGTAAGATTCGCTATTTCCCAGCGGATCCGACTCCGACACAAGCTGGTCATCTGCGTTGTATACGACCTTGGATTCATTGCCGTCTGCATCGGTCTGGCTCACTAACCGTCCAGCCGAATCATAACTGAAGGCTACTGATTCACCTGCGGCATTCTGCATACCCGTCAATCGGTTGCCAGTATAACTGTAATGCGAGATGCCGCTGAGCGGATCGGCTGCCGAGAGCAGAAGCCCGTTCGCATCATACGTATAGCGGGTTGTCCCGCTTTCGGGATCTTTTACCGTCAACAGCCGGTTATTGCTATCATACGTATTAACCACGGTGCTGCCATCCGGGCCGGTGGCCGTCAGCAGATTATTATCCGTATCGTATGTCATCTGAATCGTATTGCCAGTGTGGTCTTTCGCTCCCAGTAAGTTACTTCGGACATCAAAGGTATACGTTGCCGTCTGGTTTAGCGTATTCGTAACACTAATTCGATTGCCGTAATTGTCATAGGCATAAGTTGTTGTGCGTCCAAGCTCATCTTCTACGCTCAAGAGCTGATATTTTGCATCATGCGTCCGCTTCTGAGTGTTTCCGTTGCGGTCAGTAATGGTGGTTACAAGCTGACCAGCGGTTTCCGAATAAGCAAATCGGGTGGGTTCACTGCCAGTCACAGCATCCCGCTGCTCTACAACTCTGCCTTCACTGTCGAACACATTCTTGAATAATTGCAGGCCCTCGCTGGTGGCGGAAACTACCCTGTTTTTGCTGTCGTACGTGTACAGGGTTAGTTTCGCCCCGGCATCGGTTATTTGGCTTAATCTTCCTTCCGGGTCATAAGCAAAGGCAACCTCTCTGCCTGCCTGATCCGATACTGCCGCGACCTTGCCTTTGGCATTATACGCAAAGTTAAGCGCAGCGTCAGTGAGCGGATCTACCACCCCCGTAAGTTGTCCAGTTGGGGTATAAGTGAACACCAGTTGCAGCCCGGTATGTTCGGACAACGAGCTGAGAAGTCCCGCTGCAGTAAATTGGTAGGCGGTCCCGTCATTACGCTTCAGGACATAGCTGCCGTCCGGATTTTCCGTAAGCGAGTCTAGTCGGGCGGCTGTGTCTGATGAGGCAAAAGTCCCGTTTGCTCCTCGCACGAACAAGTTGCTTCGGAAGTCGTTCCAATGCACCCGGACATGATCACCGCTGCTGTCCCGGGACAGGCGAATCGCAAAATTATGACTCCATCCAGTACCGAGTGCTCCCTCTCCCGTTAATAAAGAGTGATACTGAGCCTGAAACGGAATAGGTACAGCACCGTGTGCCGTCAATAGCGTGCGGTTGATAATCTGTGCACCCGTAGCCGTATCCACAGGATCGGAATGGAACGATTGCGGGTCATAGTCCGCCGGGTCCAGCTTGGCAATCTGGCCGGCTGCCCCAATGCCCGATATAGGTACTGTCCCCTCCCCTTGGTCTTCCAATTGGAACAGTCCATAAGGGGCATAGACCTGAATATCGGCTGTATCTGTGTTCCGAAGCAATGCCGATGCGCCAGCTGGCACGGTCAGCGGACTTTGCCCAGTCTGCTCGCTGCCTTGACCGATAAGGTAGCTGAATGCTCCTTCTACCTTTAGCGTCTGTGCAGTGCTGGTCTGATTAAGGGCGGATAATAATCCGTCCGCCTTCAGTTCTCCTTGGTCGAGTGCCGGATGATCAACCGTCTCGGTCTGCATCGCATCAAAAGGTCCCCAAAGAGCCAGCCCATCCAGTAAAGGCTGCGTTACGTTCAGGCGCTCAGACGGAGTAAGCGTAAACCCGCTTGCTTCCGATTCCAGTCCATAATCCAGGACGGCTCCGCTTCCGCTGTACGAAGCCCAATTTGCCGTCCCATCAGCGGAGAGTTTCCAGGTTCCCGTGCTGATATTCTTAATCTGAACGGTTTTGCCTTGTCCAGGCTTCACAATATTCAGCGCAGGGTTCGCCTGATCAGCGATTTGAAAGGCCGCTTGACTGCCGCTTACTACAGTGCCACCCGTCTGTCGGCTGGTTAGAACGGCACGGTAACCACCAGGGATGGAAATGGCGGCGCTTGATGTCTCCCTTGCGAAGCTGGAAGGCTTGCCGGCCCCATCATAGATAGCCAGATCGTATTTGCCGCTTACGATGAGTGATGCCGAAACACCCGTCCGATTGACGGCTTCCATGCTTTCACCGATTTCAAGCCCCTTCACAAACTCAGAATCACTGCCGTCCGTTGCCCGTACTGCATCTGTGGGCACGCTAACCGTTACGTGACCTGCTTCCGTGCCCGTAATGACGATCCGTTTCGTTGATCCAAGAGTCCTGCTCGCCAGTGAACTATCATTACCGAAACTGTCCATGGTGCCGGACAAATCGTAAATCTGGTAATCATAGACTCCGGAAATCTTAACACCAAACGAATCCGGGGAAATATTCCGTACCGAATTGCTCTCCCCTGCCTGCAATGTTGCTACTGTAACCGCCCGTTCATTTCGGCTGGTCAGTCTGAACCCGTCATAGGAACCGGAAACGGTGACCGGCTGTACCTGTGTGGCAGAAACCGCAAGCTTGTCGTCTCCTTGCAGCTGCAGAGAGACAGCCGAGTATCCTGTATTGTAGGATTCTACCCCTCCATTACCGCTGTATCTTGCATAATCGAAGGGACCCTCGAAGTAGAGAGACAGCTGTTTGGAGGTGCGGGCGTGAAGCTCTATATTCTCGTTGGCTGCAAGTGTCCGGATAAAGGTTACCGGGTTCACACGTGACTGCGTTTGAAATAGATCGTAAGCTCCATATACCTCGATGGCAGCTTCGTCACTGTTTTGAACAGCCACGCGTTTACCAGCTTCGACCTTCTGAGTTAGAACAGTCGTATAATGATGCCCGTACTGTTCAAAGGTTCCGGCATTGTCATACGTTGCATAATCATAAGCTCCCGTCATTTTGATATCCGCTTCGGTTGTACCGGTGTAACGTGCCTCCATGCTCGCTTCCGGCTGCAGCGATGTTATAAATAAAGCCGGGTTCGCACGATTCGTCACAGTATAGATATCAAAAGAACCTTCAACCAGGATCGGAACCGTATCCGCATTCGTAATCGCAATCCGCGAACCGGCTTCCATGGATTTTGTTCCCGAACTGCTTGCTCGTCCTATTCCATCCACTTCTCCTGCGCTGTCAAACTGCACAGCATCATGAATTCCGCTTGGATAAAGATAGAACAGCTTGGCAGCGTTGTTGACCGCCTCCATACTTTCTCCGGGAGCGAGCGATTGATGAAAGGTCACCGGATGGACACGGCGGGAAGCCTGAAACACATCATAGGCCCCATATACCACAATTCCGGCTTCAGCACTGTTTTCTACCGCGATCCGCTGACCAGCATCCACAGGTTCCTTGCTGCTCATTCTTTGATTGCGGGCATACGTATTTACACTGCCTTCAGGGGTACGCAGGGAATAATCATATTCTCCTGTCATATGAACATCACCCTGAGCAGTCCCCGTGTATACAGCCTCTATACTCTCTCGCGGGGACAGGGCATACTCAAACAAAGCAGGACTCGTCCGTGCCGTTACCGTGAAGACATCAAAAGGTCCCTCTAGGGTAACGGATGAGGCCGCAGCCGTCACCGCCAGGCGGTTTTCGATGGCCACAATTTTGGAATGGAGCGCATATTCCCGGTCGGCATCCGAAGCATCTCCGGTTCCATCATATTGTGCAAAATCATATAATCCATCTGCATAAACAGTAAATAATTTGGCGGAGGAATTCTTTAGATCAAGACTTTGGCCCGCTGACAGGGTTCGCTTAAACGTTACCGGATTAATGCGGTCTGACGCAGTGAACAATTCATAGGCACCATACACGTCGATAGTCTTGATATCGCGGTTCTCGACTGCAGCCGACTCTCCGGCACTTAAACTTTTGTAGGACAATGTGCGGTCCTGTGTATAGATATTAGGGATACCGGCAGTGGTATACTCCATCATGTCATGTGTGCCGGTCATTTCAATATTTTTGGTTTGTGTGGATGTATTGGCCAATTGGGCGCTTTGCCCCGGAGCCAGTGTCCTTAAAGCGAGCGCAGGCGTCTCACTTGTTTGCACCTGTGTCACATCATAAGGCGTGATTACCTGCAGCGGCGTGCTGCCTGCTCCGGTTATAGTAAGCCGTTCGCCATTGAACATCGAGAGACTGCCCAGCGTTCTTTTGCGGTCAAAAGAACGGAGAGCGCCATTCTCCATATAACTGGCCTGATCATGAGTCCCTTCCAGATCCAGACTGAATAATGCCGGACTAAGATTGCTGAGCCGCAGGCTGCTTCCCTCCGGAAGATAAATCTTGTTCAGGGCGGGAACCGTGCGGTCGCTGACCAAAAAAGCATCATATGGACCGGATACCGTCATATTCGCCAGACCGCTGTCTGTAACAATAAGCGATTCTGTGTCGTCAATACTGTAACTATCTGCTTCCACAGGACGACCGAATTCACTAACTTCGTTCCCGTTGTCATACACCACATAATGATGTTGGCCGCTGACAGCTACAGGAAAGCTAAGGAGAGTAAGATTATCAGCCCTTATTGTCTCTCCCGGCGCCAATGTCCTGTGGAAAGTTACGGGATGGGATCGGGATGAAAAGGTAAATGCCGCATACGGGGCATAAATCTCTTCGGATGTACTGCCTACATTGGTAAAAGCAACCCGCTCGGCGTCAGGTATATTCAGTTCACCGAGAGAACGGCCCGCGTAATAGCTTTTGATGCTGCCGGGATTGTTGTACAGAGCGTAGTCAAAAGTTCCGTTAAACTCTATGCCTGCTGCTCCGCTCGTCCCATTGGCAGCTTCCAGACTTTCACCCGCTGTGACCGTCCGGGTATAGAGTGCAGGATAAGCACTGTCTGTAAACTGGAAGCCATCGTGAGGGCCAACAACTTCCACGGTTCCTGTACCTGATTCGGTAACCACAATGTAACCACCAGCCGCGATGGAATTGGTACCCGTTATAGTTTCTTGTCCATATCCGACCACTTCTCCGGCTGCGTTGTACTCTGCGAAGTCATACGACCCTTCCAAATCGAGTGTATAAGCTTTGTCTCCCGTATTCTGGATTCGCAGACTTTCTCCACTATGCAGTGTATCGCTGAACATAGCAGGAAGGGTTCGGGCTGAAACGGTAAACCCATCATAAGGCCCTTTTATTTCCATGGGATTATCCAGATAATTGGTGACCACCAGACGTTCAAGTGGCGAGAGGGTCCGCAAAGAATTGGTGGATTTCCCGTAGGAGTCTAGTTCACCTGCATTATTATAAAGAGCGTATTCGTAAAAATTGGGATGAAAACGAATATTAAAGTTTTTCGTTGCGTGACTGGCCGCTTGCATCGTTTCCCCGGGTTGCAGCGTCCAGTGAAAGGCTGCCGGTGTTGACCGGTCTATAAAGTTAAATATTTCATAGGCTCCAAAGACTTCGTAACCAGCCGTATCCCGATTGGTAACCGCAGACCGTTCGCCAGCGGGAATCGTCATATTGCCGCCTGTATCCTCCGTTGCATAGGAGAGTAAAGTACCGGCTCCGTCATAATCGGCATAGTCATTGTCCCCACCCACATTTATTGTTTCTGTGGCGGCACTATTATTATAGGCTGTCAAGCTTTGACCCGGAGCCAGCCATTTTTTAATCAAGGCTGGCGCGCCGGTCCAGCTCATGTTCAATGCCCTGGTTTTGGTCTCGACGGTTACTGTTCCCGCTGATGTATTCGTGACAATTAACCGCTGACCCGCCGTGGCTGAATAGGTGTCCGATGTTTCTTTTTGGCCTAAATATGCAACTTCTCCATCATCATAATATTTCACATAATCAAAAGAAGGCCCTTTCACATAAATGGATGTTGTTGTCGTATAAGTGGATGTTATGAGAGCAGATTCCCCCGGCGAGATCTGGTAGGAAGTCGTAGCTGCCGCATTTGTCTTCGTAGGTGTGGAGATAAAAACAAGGGCAAGGATGACCAGACCTGCAACAACACTATGCCATATTCGTTTTCGATTCATCTGCTTGGCGCCTCCTTATTATGGAACCTGGTGAGGTTCAAAGGAGACGGCTGCATAATTTGCCGTTCCTGATCCATCAGCTTCAAGTATTAGCATCTGCAAATGCACACGCGCTTTAACCGCTTCAACAGGTGTGAGCAGTTCCTTGCCGAAATCCATCCAATCCGAATTGGTCCGCACATTGACAACATTTTCGTATCCGATCAGCCGATCCTTTGCATTATAGTAATTGACAATTACCTGTGCCACAGAATGCTGCAGCTGCTCAGTTTGGATTAAGCCAGAGAGGGTATAGGACACTTGACTCTTTATTTCAAAATCCTTGTAAATGTTTGCGCCGCCCGCCACACTGGAGTTGGCTATCAATTGCTGAACAGGATAGTGTTCAACGGTAACTGCTCCATATACATCTAACGTTACCGAGGGTCCGGGATCAACTGCATAGACCGAGTCTTCAACAGTAGGTTCACTGTGATCTTCTTTTGCATTATGTATCAAACTATATTGTGCATTCACTCCCGCTGTAAAATATGGCTTCCAGCCCTCCCATATGTGCACTCCCGCCTTATTTGCTGTCTGCCCCCCCTCTGTATTTGTGCTCTTGGTTACATTCAACAGATTTCCACCCGCATCGTATTGATACTGGATGGTCTCGCCGCCCTCTGTTCCTGCTTTGATTAAGCGGTCCAAATCGTCGTATTCATACTGGACGGCTGATGCAGAAATAGAAGCCAAGCTTGAAACTATTGCAACGGTAAAAATAGTGAACAAAAGCCTAATTCTTTTGGGTCTTATTCCTCTCATTTCTCTCACTCCTGCCTCATAGATTTAAACGCTCACTTATCTGCAAAATCCTCTAGTGAAAATTAACTATATCTACTTCCAACTCCTTACAAGTATTATCGATTAAATTAAAGGAAATAAATATATTTTTTCCTGAATAAGGTACTTTCGAGCTATAAAATTAGTTCCTGCTCCAATAAGCGTTGCATACTTAAACCGTATGCAAGCACACCAAAAAAGCAGCCTCATCGGCTGCTTTCTGATTACGCGTATCCTATTACTTCAACATAATTTCCTTTTTCCACGTCAGCTCTTTACCGTAACGTATTTCACTTAGAGATACGTTACTGTTTATAAGACACGAATAAAAAGCCGTTATCGTTTGCTGTCCACGAGTAATATTTAGTAGCGGAGGAACTGCTGCTAGGATCTTTGACACCAAATTCGAAAACTCCATTAGTCGTTCTATAACCTGTCCCTGTTTGCCAATGCCAAGTAACATCAGGATCAAGCCATGGGAATATGCCTAATGTATCCCACATAACTAACGGAGGCCTTGAACTTACAACACGGTCCTGAAAGCTCGCTATGGAACCGGAATCATCGGCGTCAATGGAAGTAGCCTGCCAGCCGTTCATATGCATATTTAGCAGTTGGCTTGTAAGGTAGGACATATTTCCAGCTGTTGTTCCAAAGATGCTAGTTCCAAGAAAATTATAGAACCCGTTTACCATATCAACTTCTGAGTTATCAAAGTAAGTTTTGTCATGGACCGATAACCCGATTGAACTCAGATATTGAATAGCCATCGCTAAAGAGGATGGACCACAGGCGCTATCATCGTGGTTAATACCAGTCTGATACTGATAAATATGGGGCACGTTTAAATAATACGAAGTTGGATATGCCATGAGGCTATTATCTCCAGATGTCAAGTATTGCTTCCATAATATCTGCGAGTTTTCATCTTGATTCATTTCAAGGTCATTGAGTACAGTTGTTAGATCAAGAGCAGATTCAGATGAACTCTTATTGAGTGATAACTTCTCATTATATTTCTTTATTTCTGTCTCTACTTGGTCTGTTAGCTCTTTTGCATTATAAGCAAATGCTTGATTCTCACCACCAAAATAATAAATTTTCTTCCCTTCATGTTGAGCTTTCAAGTTATCTTTGAAAGGTGCATTGCTGTATTCTAGTATGGGCGTTATATCATACCGTGCTCCGGTAATATAATAACCCACATTTTTCTGATTATCCTGGAGAAGAAAGTAATAACCCATAATGTTGTCATGAATGTCATAGAGATCAGCGCTATGAATGATGTTAACATGGTCCCAAATACCAAAAAATTCATGATCCGGAGTAAAAGATTTGATATCTGCTTCAATAACTTGTTTGACGATTTCAATAGGTATTGTTTCACCGCTGTTAGCACTAGATTTTGATGGAGGGAGAAATAATATGGAACCAATCATAAAAATAGTTAAGAATACAAAATAAACTTTTTTACCTGTCATTAAATCATCTCCTTGGTATAATAGGTTAATGAGAGTGTTTATTTTTCAAAATATTCCCATATTGAATATATTATAGAGCAAGGAATAGGGAAGATAAAGGAATTTATTCCCCAATATTTACTTTTCAACTAGTTTGGCAAGAGATTTTCCAGATCAAAAATGCTATTCACTTCCTTAATTTGTTCATAGTTTACTCGCAGAGTTTTATTTCCATAGTCAACAGCAAGATACGAGACACGGATTGCTTCCTCTCTTATTAGAGTGAGAAACTGTAACACAAGCTCCAGTTCTTTATTTTTGTTATTATCGGATATCTCGGTATTTCTCATATTAATACCAATTCTGACGGATACAGCTTTTTTATATTCTGGTAGCTGCACTAATTCCTCTGAAGAAAGTTCATATGATGTCTGAGTCTCAATGGAATGGTTGATAGATGCTGTGAACAACTTGCTGATCCAAGGAGTCAATTCTTCATTCGCCTCTTGCTTCCATACTTCTTGTGGATAAGCATCATTTATTTCCTTTGAGCTTATATCTTGCCCAACATAGAAGTGAAGACTGGGGTCATCTCCTGGATGAGCTAACGAATGATATGTGCGGTGTATGAAATCAAAATCAATATTTTTCAGAGTGAAGTCCTTTTGGTATCTGTCCTCCAAATAAACTTCAAATTGTTTTTTTAGAGCAATAGGTTTCCAGGGCGGTCCAAAAAATAATAAATAGCTTCCCACTACAATAACAAGCACAATTAATACGAGTGACCTGGACCTCTTACTTTTTGGAAGAAAACTGCCCATTATTACCACCACCTTTTTTGTTCATACAGGTTAAGTTTATCATGACTTTTGCAATAATATGACAATTTATTCACTATCGAATAAATTCTTGTATAATTGCAGGCAAGCACACCAAAAAAGCAGCCCTATCGGCTGCTTTCTGAATACGTATATCCTATTACTTCAACGTGATTTCCTTTTTCCACGTCAGCTCTTTACCTTGTTCATTCTTGAACAAGATCACCACCTCGCCTTTCTCACCTTTCATCGAATCCGGGTAAATGAAGCCGGAAAACTGTCCGTTTCCGCTGATGTAAAACCCGTCTTCTCCATCCCCTCCATGCTGTATGGCCTCTTCCCGTGAATTTACAATCAGATTCTCCTTGGAGACCCACTGCATTTCAGCAAGCATGAACCCGGACGGAAGCTGCTCGATGAAAAAATCAAAGCTGTTTCCTTCCGACGGCTTGGCGGTCTGGTCAATCACAACCAGGATTTCACTGTCCGTATTTGCCGGCTTCTCCGAAGCTGGGGTGTTCTCCGTGTTCTCGGGTTTAGAGGGATCAGCAACTGTCGGCTCCGTAATGTTGGTATCAGGTGATGCCGTGCTGGTAACGGGCTGATTCTCGGCGACTGTATTCTCCTCGCTGCCCGCTGTAGGTGGGGCATTCACAACGTCTGCACCTTCTGAATTGGACTTCGTACCGCAGGCACCGAGTAGAAGCATGGTGCTCATGGCTGCACCCAGTAAGATAAATTTAGGTTTATTCGTATTTTTATTCATGGGTTTCTCCTTTGTCTATCCGTAATGTGAAATAAAAAGCGACTCCCTGATCTATATTACTTACGCCAAACTCGCTTTCATGCAGCTCCAAAATGTGTTTTACAATCGCCAGTCCCAGCCCCGTCCCTCCGGATTTACGATCACGGGAGCGTTCCGCCCGGTAAAAGTGATCCCAAATCCGGCCAAGGTCCTCCTCGGCAATGGATGGACCGGTATTTTCAATAACCGTGGTGAGAATACCAGGTGACGATTGCTTTATACGGACAGTAATCACGCTATTTTCGGCGGCGTGCCGGGTGGCATTGCTGAGTAAATTTAGAATCACCTGCTCGATTCGCCGGGGATCGGCGGCTACGAACAGCCCCTCTGCTTCCGGGATATCGTGCTTAAGTGCAAGCTGCTTCCGCTCCAGCTGCTCCGTGAACGAATCCACCACTTTGTAAATCAGAGTCTTTAGGGACAGGCTCGCCAGACGTAACCGGATGGCCTTGGCTTCATATTTGGACAGCTCCAGCATATCCATAATCAGAGCATTCATGCGATCCGTTTCATTGACAATGAGCTCCAGGTAACGTTCCTTTTTGTCGCTGGCCACTCCATCCTGGAGGCCTTCGGCGAAACCTTTGACAATCCCCAGTGGAGTCTTCAATTCATGCGAAATGTTCGCAATCAGCTCCTTACGAAGCTGTTCAGACCGCAGCTTTTGCTCAACATCTTCTTGAAGCTGCTCATTCGCACGGGTAAGCTCCTGTAAGGCAGCATCCAGATTTCGGGACAATGCCGTCATGTTCCGGGACAATTTGCCGAACTCATCTCTCGATTGGATCTTTGGCGGCTCAGAAAAGTCCAACTGGGCCAGACGCTCCGCAGAACGGTTCAGTGTCAGTAACGGGCGGGAGACCAGTCTGGAATAAATGAATGACAAAATAACCACTGCCACGGCTATAACCGGTGCCAAATACACGACATAGTTTTTTAGAATCTCCACAGCTTCCCCGACAGGCTGCAAAGAAGTCATGACCATTAAATAACGCATGCCCTGATGGTCTTCCGGAAGAGAGCGGATTAATACCGCGTAATTCACTCCGCTCCATTTATCCTGCCACTCCATCTCCATAATAGAACCGCTCGCCAAGCTGGACTGAGCGTGTTCCACCTGCGGCCCGAATTCATTAAGTGCCTCATCCATCAGTGTATCCTGATATAAAGGGTTATACGACCGATCCTTAGGGAGCAGCAGATCTGTCACAGTCCCTGATACCCGTACCAATCCCTCTTCCGGGTCCATGTTTGCCGGCTGAAATACCACCGGCTGCAAGATGGTATCCTTTTCATCCATAAAAATCCCATCCACTACCAGCTTGTCACCGGTCCTAATGCCCTGAGGAATGTCACCAACAGCCATTCCTTCCCGGGGAATATGGATACTGATCTGCTGGGTACCGGTCTGAAGCTCCAGATGATACGGGTTATAAGGAATCCGCGCAAAGGACTCATCCAAAATAGACATACTGCTATCATTCTCATTCATGTATACTCCAAGCCGCCGCGAGAATTGAGACTCATTTAACGGCTCCAGTTGGAGCTGCCGGGCAAGCTCAGCTGTGCTTTTATCCAAAGCCTCAATCTTGGATACCCGGTAAAAGTGTTCAAAAAACACCCCTGCGGCAACCAGTACACCTGAAAAAACAAGCAGAATCAACGTTGTCGTCACAACAAAAAGCTTAAGTACTACACTGTGCCTTCTCAAGGTTCCATCTCGAATTTATAGCCTGACCGGATAACCGTGCAGATGTACCGGCCTTCTTCTCCCAGTTTGGCTCTTAATTTTTTGATATGGGTATCCACGGTGCGCACATCCCCCAAGTAGTCGTATCCCCAGACCGCATCCAGAATATATTCACGGGCCAACACTTTGCCGTAGTGCTTGGTCAGAAAGAGCAGCAGCTCATACTCCTTCGGCGACAAAGAAATCTTAGCTCCAGCTACAGCCGCCGAATGCGCCGATCTGTTCACTACCAATTCGCCATAGACCAGCAGATCGTCATCCCGTCCGACTGTCCCTTCCGATCTTCTCATCAGTGCCGTTGCACGGGCAACTAATACCCTCGGACTTAAGGGTTTCGTCACGTATTCATCCGCCCCCAGCTCGAATCCCAGCATATGATCTTCGTCGTCCGAACGGGCCGTGATGATAATGATCGGTACGTCCGATTTCTTCCGGATACGCCTGCATACCGAAAATCCATCCAGCTCCGGCATCATAATATCCAGAACCACCAAGTCAACAGAGATCTGTTCAAATAGCTCCATCGCGATTCTCCCGTTCTCGGCCTCATACACATCCCATTGTTCCCTTTTAAAATAATCCGTAATGAACTCCCGCATGAGCACATCGTCTTCAACCAGCAATATTTTTCGCCTCATGTTTGGACACTCCACTTCCACCCACCATCATTTTGCTGTTCCTTACAAGACCAACTATATCTGAGTCCTGTGTACACTGTGTGTATTTAATATGAAATTCCAGAGGAGGACAAACTCAAATTAGCTTCAACAGGCCGAAATTTCCCGTTTCAATCTCTTAGGCCCCAATAGCATGTAGCTAATGTATTTAGTACAGCAAAATCCCTCTGAAATAGTTCAAAAGTGTGTTCTGATGTATTTTGTACAGTGGAACATTAAGAAACAGGCGTTTTCCAGCCACTACTGCTTTTCCTACTGTATAAAATACACTCAAATTAAAAATCAGCCTGATTTACCTGCTGCCTGATGTAGAAAATGCAGCCAAATGGCTCCTCATCCAACCTAAATCAGAAGAAGTGAAACAAGCCCCCGCAGCATATCGCTCCAGGAGCTTGCATTTTGTATTCCTTATCCGTACCCGCCCTGTCAATCCTTGACCTCCCGCCACACTCCCTCATATTGCTCCCCTGGAACGCCGTGCCTACTTCTCCTTTAGAAGGCCCCAGTAAACCGGGGTCACGGTCCACTGTGTCATACACTTCATCAGCCGTGTATTCTGAGGATTGCTCAGGTACTCCTGATCTTCATCCCCGGCGAATAGCCGCCAACCGCTATCCTTTTCACGTTCAGCAGGCTCACGATATATCCAGAGTGTACCGCGTTCCCGGGCAGAAAACATCTTTTGGTGACCAATGCCACCTTATCTCCACCCACATCCGCTCTGCACGCGGGTTCCCTTCGGCCCGATTCGTCAATATAAAATGCAGCCTGATTTTTCTCCCTATCTCTTGTGTCATCCGTTCTAGCTTTGAAGGGATAAAAAACGATTCCGGGTGTTTAAACGGATCGTCTCTTCAACATCCTCTAAAAACCACTCTATATGTTCTTCCTCCTTCGATGGATTCGTATTTCGGCTTAAGCCTCTTAGGCTCATTCTAAAGCCATGTTCGCAATCGCATAACGCAAGAGCTGCTCACGGGTATCCTGTGGGATATCCTGCGGCTCATCCACCAGAGCATGCGGATTGACCTCGATGTTCTCCCCGGCCTCTTCTTTTAACTGAACAATTTGTTTAATCACATCTATGGGGCTGGAGTGGCTTCTCAGCAGATAAGAAGTTAAGCACTCCGTCAACTCCCCCGGATTATCCTTTTTAAACAGCAGCTTGCCTTCTGTCAGCCGTACCTGCGCTTCATACCGGTCCTTATGATCTGTAACCTTCCAGCCGGGCCATGCTTCCCGTAACTGCTGCAGCAGGGTTCCCGCATCCGGGGCATACCAGACATCTATCGCTTTATCCGGCAAATTCAAGTGAAATCCTTGATCCGGTGTCTCTTGGGGCCATTCGTTTAAGTCCAGTTCGGGGAACCCCGCTGATTTCTCCAGTGATTCCACCAGCTGAGGCCCTTGCAGCAGATAGTCTTCCAGTTCCGATTGCACAGGGTACAGTCGCAGCTCTCCATCCAGATAAACCACGCTTGCCACCAAGCGGACCCAGCCGTCTTTGGGTTCAGATTCCAGCTTCAAGGGGGTCACAGTCCTGCTGTTCTTGCTGTACAGTTTCTCAAGTGGATATCCGATATAAGCGCCCATATCCAGAATCCCGGCGGAAGCCCACTCCATTGTCCAGCCCGGCCACAACGGCAACATCATCTTCAACAAATGCCGGCGCAGCGGGATTTCATATTTCACATCCTCACCGCCGTACCATAACAGATACTGCCGGTCCAGATCGACCAAGGCCCCGCCTTCGGCCCATGCGTTATCCAGCCATCCTTCCGCCGGTTCCTGCTGCTCAATAAATTCCACTGCCGCTTCCGGCCCCCAGAATAAATCACTGGGCAATGTGATTGCACACCAGTGGCTGTAATAAAGAGAATAAGTCCTCTCCCGGATTATAATCAGATTGGCCCGATGTCCCATAGTTGTTCCTCCTTAGGTCTTAGCGCTGCTTGCGCAGAATCGTATGAGAAGTATCTGTAAATTCCAGCGTGTATCCCTGATACAACTCACGGGTAAGCAGTGCCGGAACGACAAGCGTATGTATACCTTCCATGCCGAGAATCTCCAGCATCACAATATAATGAAGATCCTTCTCCTCTGCAAAAATATCCAGGTATTCCAGCAAAAAAGCCCTCTCCTTCTCCTTATCCACACGGCAGGCAAAATGATAGAGCATCGGCACCTGATGGCGGGCATTGATAAAAGCCAGATCGGCCGCAAGGAAACGTTTCTGAACCGCAAGTGCTTCTGCCGCCGAAAAAGTACAGACATCCTGCGGATTCTGCGCAGCTGCCTTCCCCTCCATAATCCGGTAACCGAATCGCTCACGGGTGAGATAGTCGCCAAACCGCTGCTCCAGCACCCCCTTTTCACGAACACGGTGAGGTAATAACATGTCTCTCCCTCCTTAATATTTCCTGGTCTTTCCTGCTTTCCTATCTATTGAATATACCCTATTGCATAATCACTAGAAACCATTCCAGTCCGTACACACTGTAACTTTTTTACAAACAATGAGTCTATATAGTAGCAGTTCCTGAACATGACGTGTTTACAAAACATTTGAGGATGGAGGATTCGCAATGCTAATGGGGGAAAACTTCAAAAAACTCAGCTGTACTGTTTGTGCAGCACTGATGCTGCCACTCGGAGGGGGTGGAGAAATCGCCCAGGCAGAAGAGGCGGCTGTACGTACAAGCAATATTTATTACCAGCAAGTGGACGCACCGGTGGTACAACCTGCTTGGTCCCTGTCGATCGCAAGGCCCAAGGTGGTAGATAACCTGGAGCCGGTGACAGCCATCGCAGAGAATGGCAAGGTATTTATGATGCAGCCAAACGGCAAGCTGGCCGCACTGAAAGCCGCAACCGGCACCAAGCTCTGGGAATTCGGCAGCCAGCTGGCTCAGCGAATGGTGTATAACAACGGCTCCATTTACGGAATGACCAGTGCGGGTGCCCTGTATAAGGTCAAAGAAGAGAACGGCAGCAAAGTTTGGTCCGCTGCACTCAGTTACGGGGCTGCGGACAGCATCACGGTTACCGGGGGAACGGTGTATGTTACCCAAGGGCAAAAAATGGCGGCAGTAGACGCCGCAACGGGCAAGATCAAATGGAGGATCGCCGAAGATCCGAACAATTACTATTATGGATCAAAACCGCAGGAGGCAGAGGACGTTGTCGTTAGAAATTATGCCGTATCCGGTGCAATTACCGTATCTCTGGTGGCCGTGTACGATAAAACGACCGGCACCAAGCTGTGGGAGGCTTCCAGGCAGCAGGCGCCGCTGGTCATAAAGGATGGAATTCTTTACTCGGAGCGTGAATTATTCATGCTGGATGATGACCCCGTAAACCGAAAAATCCGAATTGCCGCCTTCAATCTCCGTACGGGAACGCTCAAGGGTGAACGAACCTACAGCTGGACGGACAAGGCGGCAACTGACGGGGTGTATCACGGAGGCGGCTCTTATAGTTTCGCATTTCTGAACGGAAACGATCTGTACATTCATCAAGGTCAGCGCCTGGCTCTGTATGATTTCCGGAACTATGTGTCCGGCGCAGAGCCGGTCAAGAAGTGGGCGCAGGAGAGCTATGATCAGCGGACTCCGCTGGGTCTGGTACATCAGGACCGGATCTATTTCACCGATGAGAACAGCCATGGCCTGATCGCCATGAAACTGGCTACCGGACAATATGTGCGCTTCGATCAGGGAGAGAACGATTCGGTACAGTCCGCTGTATTCGGCAAGGGGGTATATGTCGGACAGTCCGACGGTCTGCTGCATGCCTATGACCTTATGAGCACGAAGCCCGTATTCACCGTCCGGACCGGATCACGCGAATTCGGCCCTCTGCTGAAGACCGGCGACATGCTGTTGATTCAATCCGGCGGCAAACTGTTTGGGATCAAGCTGCCTGCATCACTGAAATAACCTCAGTTCAAGACAGCCGATAAGCTGATCACCTTCTTAAATGCATCCTTTTCTCGGTCCGTAAGACCGTGAAAAGGAACCGTGTCTTTTTTAAAAGGCTTTTTTACGAAGACGTATACTGTCCAGGCGAGGATGGTCCTTACAGATGTTGTCTTAGCCCGGAGCGCCTTAAATTTATATTCAGCTTATTTAATAAGCAGTGACATGCCTCCTAAATAGGAGATGTTTTGTGCGGCCATGTCCTTAAGAACCGCATCTAAAAATTTGTTTGAAAATTTGTAGTTTTTTGTATAGGACTGAATCAGCTTAACTACCATGTCGTCGGTTAGTTCTTGTCTATAAGCTGCCATGCCAATTAAGTGTTGGCGGATGAATGAATAATCAGCTACAAGTTTTAGGAAGAAGTTAAATAGGTTTGAATCAACTAAGGCATCTGCAACAAAGGTTTGGTACACATGGTTAATCAAGTAATTCTCCATGATGTGCTCATTATGTTTAAAATAAGGATCATATATTTCTTTGCGTGCCTTACGATAAGTACTCAATGATTCAGATAAGCTACTTCCATTAGACTGTATGCCTTTGAGGTACTCATTCATACATTCGTTGTAACGAGCATTCCACAAGAACTCGTTAAGGTGATGCATCAAGGTGTTATTTAAGAACTGAAACTGGAACTGATCATCGGAGGCGAATACGTCGTAATTTCTTAATTCTTGATTTGTCTTCAGTTCACCTCTGAACTCATCCAAGAAAGCTAAGGTATCTGCATGCTCCCCCACTACAAATGGGTTGGCTGCATTGTCTAATAGTACTCCTAGTATAATCAACCTGTGTTGGAGTGAAAACTGGCGGTCTCTTAAAATCTCCACAGCAAGGTCCCTAATGGCGAAGGAACATTCGATTTTCGTTTTAGATAGGTTCCCCTGGTTTTTGACCATGAGGTTGGGGGTGGGTAATTCAGCTGCGTACGAAAAGTGCATGGAGTCCTTTGAAAGCAGCACAAGGCGGGCTATTTCTGGGCAGGACAGGAGAGCGGACACTTCAATAGATTCATCCCGTTTATTCAGCACTCTTGGGTAGGTTGAGCAAGTCTGCGATAAATAGTCTTCCCCCAGCTTCGCCTGAATTGAGCATAGCCCGCCACAGAGCATGGGGCAGTTTCCGGTTTTCTGGTTCATTTTAAAAGAAGCATGCGCTCCGTTGTTTTTTGGATTACGGACAAGATTGCTGTTTATATCTTCTCTGATGGACTTGTCTGGAATCCGCTTGTACTTCTCGTAAGTTGATTTATCTATTGTTATTTCCCAAAAAGAGCAGCAGCTGTCTTCACATGCAGCCCCCGTACATTGAAATTCACGAATGTATCCAGGAATTATATACTCCTTTTGCATAACCTGCATAATAAAATTACCCCCTAAGTTCCTGGTATTTGTAAGTCAATCACTTACTATATATCGGACTGTAGAGGTAATTCTTTAGTTTACACAGATTCGTCACTCTGCGGGGAACGTCCTCCCAAAGGGGATTCGTTTAATCTGATAAAAAGAAGGTTCAGGCTACATGATGAACCTTCTTTTGGTGTTACGACTTTATTTATCATCATAGCTGCGCATGGCAATAGCGAACGCTTCGGTAACTGCCAGTCCCTCCTCCCGAAGCCCAACCAGGACAGCACTCTTCACCTCTTCGCGGGTGGCCCCATGACTTCTCGCGGATTTAACGTGAAAAGGAATTCCGCTGTTCATCCTTACTGCGGAGAGCACAAAAATATAGGCTAGTTCATCGGTTTTGGCATCCAGTACGCTGGCCTACGAGTGCTTCTTGAACTATCTCCATATAAGCGCCGCTGATATTGTTGTTCATTGTGTCGATTTCCTTTTCTTGTACAGTACCAGCTCAAACTCAGTCTTGCCGTGTTGATTGTGAAGATTCAGCTCACCCCCGTGCAGTTCCAGTGTCTGTCTGGCGATGGCCAGGCCAAGCCCGGTTCCTCCGTCCCCTTGCCGGGCGGCATCACCACGCACGAACGGATCAAAAATCACTCGTTTGAGCTGGTCAGAGATCCCGACCCCGTTGTCGATGACGAACAGCCGGACCGTATCATCTGCATCGCTCAGCCTAATGGACACCTCCGTGCCCGGCGGATTATGCAGCAAGGCATTGGACAGCAGATTGGAGATCGCCCTGCGCATCAGATTGGAATCATAGTCCATCAGCACCTCGCCATGGGGAATATCGAGCAGGAGTGTAAACTGCTTGTCCTCGAATTGATCGTAATAATCAGCGGCAATCTCCCGCAGCAGCTCGGCGAGATCGCCCTGCATGGCCACAAGCGGATAATCCGGACGGTCCAGCTTGGAGAGGTTGAAGATGTCATCAACAAGCGTCGTAACCAGTGTCGATTTGGTATAGATCAGCTGCAATATCCGCTCCTTCTGCGCTTCGTTATCGACCATCCCCAGCTGCAGCGCCTTGGCATACCCTTGAATGGTTGTGATCGGCGTCTTCAGATCATGGGACAGATCGGCCAGCATTCGCTGCTTGCTGGCCTGTAGTCTATGGTTCTCCTCCTCGGTCCGCTCCAGCCTCTCCGCCATATCGTTGAAACGCTGCTGGATCACTGAGAACTCGTAGCCGGCTGTAATATCCAGGCGCTCGGTATAGTGTCCCTTCTCCATTCTGCGGATGGCCGCAGCGATACTTTCCAGCGGCCGCGTGATCCGCTTAGCTGTCCAGCGGCTGTAGATGTAGACGTTCATACTGAACAACAACCCAAGGAGGAGCAGCCATGGCAATGTGATCTCGATAATCTCATTTTCCGTATCCAGCACAAGCAGCAGTAAGGCCAGATTAATGACTCCCAGAGTGAACGCAAAAAAAACATAGGATTTAATAAGCTTGAAGAACAGCTTATCCTGTTTCGGCGCAGGCCTCACCTTAAATCCTCCTTTTTCGCAAACTTGTAGCCGAGCCCGCGGATCGTCCGGATATAGACGGGCTGCTTCGGCGAATCTTCAATTTTGTCCCGCAGGCGGGAGATATGCACCATAATGGTATTGGCATCCTCATAATAATGATCAGACCAAGCCTGCTCGAACAGCTGCTTTTTGGTAAATATCCGTCCGGGTGCCCCCATTAAGGCAGACAACACCTTGTATTCGATTGCGGTCAGCCCGATCTCCACTCCCCCCTTGTACAGCACGCAGTCCCGGTGGTCCAGAATCAGTTCACCGATGACCGTCTGTTCTTCGCGGCGCGGGGCAGGAGAAGCCGGTTCCCCATATTCATAGGTTCGCCGCAGAATCGCCTGGATCCGGGCGACCACCTCCAGCGGATTAAACGGTTTGGCGATATAATCGTCGGCCCCCAGATACAGTCCGAGAATCTTGTCACTGTCCTGGTTTTTGGCCGAAAGCAGGATGACCGGCAGCTTGTGCTCCGCACGGAGCAGCTGAAGCAGCTGGACACCGTCCAGTCCCGGCATCATAATATCAAGAACCGCCAGGTCAATGTTGCCCCGGCGGATACATTCCCACGCCTCTGCCCCATTGAAGGCCTCCATAATGCGCAATCCTTCCTTTTCCAGAAAAAGCTTCAATAATTCCACGATATCCCGGTCATCATCAACGAGCAGCACCGTTTTTTGCAAGGGCAAAATCCTCCTAAGTATGACTGTATGTTCTATATTCTACCATGGCTCATCCGGGTTTCGAGTGATTTAAGATCGATTTAAGATTGATGAAATAGTGTAGAAAGAAACTCCCGTTAAGCTAAGGATAGAAGGCACAAATAGTCAGCTTGGGAGGGCATGTAATGAAGATAAGGAAAATAATGATAGGGCTGATGATTCTCGGAGTAAGCAGCATGGGAATGATCCCGGCTTCACCCGCAGCCGCCGCAGAGGCTTCCATCACCCCTGCTATATTGGAGAAAACCGTCGATCCTGTCGTACAGCAGGTGATGGAAGCCGGGCATATTCCCGGCACCGCTGTCGTAGTCACGCTCGGGGACAAAATCATTTACAGCAAAGGTTATGGATTCGCCGATGTGGAGCAGCAGTATCCCGTCGACCCCGCACGCACAGTAATGCGCATAGGCTCATTGACCAAAACTATGACGGCCGTTGCTGTCATGCAGCTGGTAGAGCAAGGCCAGCTTAAGCTGGATCAGGATGTTAATACTTATCTCGACACGTTTGAGGTCCCGTCTTATTCGAATCAGCCGATAACCCTGCATCATTTGCTGACCCATACTGCGGGCCTGGATGATCCGATCTATAAGATTGTTTCCCATTCCCAAAAAGCTGCATGGCCTGCCGGGAGCTTTTTGCCGCAATATTTCGACCAGCAGCCTCCAGTCCGTGAACCGGGCAAAGAGTTCGCCTACAATAATGCCGGGCCTGGACTGGCCGGTTATCTCATTGAACAGGTCTCCGGCAGTTCGCTTGAGGAGTATATGTCGAAGCAGCTTTTTGAGCCGCTTGATATGACACATACCTCATTCCAGCTGGACACAGACGGACCGAATCTCGCACAGTCTTATGCGTATCAGGACGGGGCCCCGCGCCAAATCCCTTTTACCTATATTCATCTGCCGGGAGCCGGTGCGCTTAGTGCGATTCCGAATGAATGGGCCCATTTAATGATAACGTTGCTGAATGACGGAACCTATGAAGGACGGCGTATCCTGAACAGTGACTCGGTTTCTCAAATGCAGGCGAGGCAGTTCTCTGAGCATCCTGATGTTGAAGGTGTGGGCTATGGTCTGTACAGAGATCGTCTGGCGAACAACGGCATGCTGGCCTTCTGGCACACCGGGGATATCGACGGCTTCACGTCCAGAATGACGCTGATTCCCGAGCAGAAGCTGGGCATCTTCGTAATCAGCAATGCCAACGCTCCGGGCACTCCGCTTCCTGAACAGGTAACGACTGCGATTGTTGATCTGCTGCCCGTTACACAGTCACCTGCAGCTCCAATTGCTGTATCCCCTACCGATCTTGAGCAATATGCTCGTGATTATACATTGGCCCTTGGACCGCAGCATGGATGGGGAAAGTGGTACAAATTTCTGGGCGGAAGAGATTTTGAAGTCCGAACCGCCGGGGACAAATTGTCCGTCCGGGGGGTCTTCCCGGATGGGGTAGGCACGGAGCAGACCAAAAGTTATGTACCCCTGAACAACGGATTGTTCAAAGATGAGAAGCTTGAAGAATATATCTGGTTTCACCAGGACAACGGCACATGGAAAATGACCTTTACCCATGGGGTCACCATCGAAGAAAAGGCACCTTTCCTGCAGCAGCCGTCTACCCAATTAGCTGTATACGCAGGAGTTGGCATCCTGTGGTTTTGTCTGTTTATCATCGGGATTTTCATTTACGTCTTACCGCTTATTTTACGGAAACGGCGGAGAATGTCCGGGCCGACCTTCCTGATCGCCGCTATCTATTCCGTTTTCCTGGCCGGACAATTACTGTACGGGAACTCGGAGGCCTTTATGCTGGGTTACCCGGTATGGTATGCGTGGGGATTCTCATCGCTTCCTTTTCTCGCAACCGCCATCGCTATTGGCCTGTGCATCCACACCTTCCGCTCCGGCCGGATGAACGGGGAGAAGAAGCAACTGGCAGTATTGGGCCGTTATCTTGGCATCGCTTTGAGCCTGGGGTACACCTTCTTTTTACTCTATTGGAATATGCTTTCGCTTCATTATTCGTGATACAATGATATTCGATTCCATAATTGATCCTGGAGGTTCCATCCCTAATGAATATCCCTCAAGCATTTTTCAGGCCTTTTCCAGCGTATGAAGAAGTGTTTTATGACGATATTGAGAATCACCGCCAGCATTTTTTGCCGATCTGCTCCATTAATCTGCAATGTATGGACCCTGATCTGGATGAATGGGTGCATTTTGTCTCCGTAAAAGAAATCTATGATGGTTCTGTAGGAGACAACACTCGCGAGTTTCATAACCTCTATACCCAAGAAGATATGCTCGGATTTGATGTAATTGACGGGAAATACAGATTCGAGGCGGATTGGAATTATTTTATCCGGCATCAGGAGATCCAGGAGGACCCTGAGGATCAGAGTGCGATGAAAGAAGCGTATGCCTGTAACGACAAGGACTATCAGATCCGCAAAACTTTTTTTCAGCAAAACAATAAAATCTATCCTTATTCCAGTTTCCGCAAAGATCTGGTTTCGGTTGAAGCGCTGCAGCAGGAATTCGAGAACAAACAAGCCCAAGGCTGGGGTCTGAGCTACCCGGAAATGAATGGAATGCTGGATGATATTGCGTTCATGTCCGACGAAGCCCAAGAATATATCGAGGAATATGGGGAATCTGCGGAAGAACTCCTTGCTTTTGAGATGACCAATCTGATTCATGTACCCAAAAGGGAAAACGGAGAGGTCTTCCGCTATATCGGTGCTTTAACGGGTTATTACTTTCAAGCCTACGGAGCAGATAAAGTGTATCTTTTCTACGATCACCAGCTTCGTAAAGCCGTAATTTGCTTTGAATATTCTTAAGTATCTGCTGGAAACACACAAATCCCCGCTACCTTACGTATAAGGCACCGGGGATTTATGGTTTCAATAGACTATTCAATTCAATCTTTTCCTCCAGCAACAATCCATATCCTTCGCAAACATGGGTATTGTCATTCATTTTCTCGGGTGATTTCCCGCGTACACGATCCTCACGAGTTACGTTGTCACGGACGTTTCTCCTGGCGTGAGCCATCGTATCCGTACGCTTCGCTAACCTTTTCCACTGGAATCGACTCCTTCTTAGCAAGCTTGTTCTTGCCTTGAATGAACTTTTCCTTAAGTTTCGGTTCCGATTCGTTTCGTTCAGATCCCACATACCCACGGTCTGCCAAAAAGACGTTGTCACCTCGCCTTCCTCCTGCTGCATCCGTTTCCGGTATGTTTCGCTAACGCTAGATCATCGGGGCTCTCTCCTCTCTTAAACTAATTTCTTAATTTAAGGGTTGAGCAATCACCTGCGGAAGCATCCTGTAAAGCTGTACTGCTCTTGTGGTTATCGCTTCCTTGGTGATGTCTACATCTTAACCTATATTATACCTATTTTAAACTTTCAAAATCTGCGGTATTTTGGCGTTATCCTCCTTCTCCCGCGGTTTGCCTGAACTGCGTTCTTCTCCCTTACGATTCCGCCCATTTGTTTACATTTCCCTGTGTATCCGTTTACACTGCTATAACAAATGGAGTTCGTTCCTAAAACCTGTAATAACAAAAAACCGCTTGTTCACTGGCAGTCGGAAGATTGGAATACAGCATGTTATCCACTCCACCAATAACAAATCCGTTTTTAGCATAAAAACGGCAAGCTGAAACATTCACATCTTGGGTTTCAAGCATTAACCCCGCAAGGTTGTTCTGCTTGGCCCACTGAGCGGCTTGTTCCAATAATGCTGTTCCGTTTCTTCAAGATAACTTATGTTCATTTCATCATGTTCATATTGCTTGAAATAAGATTCAGCAAATAGCTCCTCGGTATACGTCCAATTGCCGTTTTCATACTTCGGAATAATCCGCCCTGATACCATGAAACCTTCGTTTGACTTGATAAAATCATTCCTATTGGAGTGTGTCATTTGTCGGATCATATCGTGCTCCCTCTTAAATTTCTGCGTGACTTCGGCAAATGTTTGGATTTCCAGCCGCTGCCCGGCTGCAGATTTCTTTATTTATATGGTTGTTCGCGGTTATAGGGAAATCCACCCACTAAATCCTCAGATTAGCTCTTTTCATCCACATTATAGGGAATCACACCCGCTAATGTCATTCAACTCACCGAAATCGCACCTTTTTGTGAAATTAGCGGGTGATTTTCCCGATAGCCATCCCGCCACAGCCCATATCGTACAATTAGTGGGTATTATTCCCTTTGGCAGTTAAAGAAATCACCGTATAAATTTCGGAGAGGGTGCCGCGTCTGCCGTGGCTCTTAGTGCACCCCTTCTCGCCCTACAATGCCTCGTCCTGGATTGCTTCAACAATATTCTCTCTGGTGATTCTTAAACCGGAAATCCGGTAGGCCAGCCCTACACTGGACAACACAAGCAAATAGCACAGGAATAAATAGCTCCAAGGGACATTTTTCATAAAATCTGCCCAGGTTGCAATTCTTGTATTATGCAGCATAAAGGTGCAGACAACAATTAAGAGCGGCAGAGCCAAGATACCAGGCAACAACCCGAAAAACAAACTCTCCAGACACAGCATACGCTTCACTCCCCGGGGAGACATTCCCGTGCTGCGAAGTATCGCGAACTCACGTCTTCGGGCCGAGAGGTTTGCCGCCACTGTAGAGAACGCTCCGGCAATTCCTATGCAGGCCAGCAGAATGGCAAAGCTATTTACAAGCAGTTCGATGGAATGGATTGTCCGGCTGTTGCTTTCTTCTTTGTCCAGCAAGGAGAGCATGCTCCAATCTTCATCTGGCAAATACTGCGTGAGAATCGCCTCAGCCTGCTGCCTGGCTGCCGCCAGTTGTTCCCTATCGATACCCATTTTATACGAAAGCGTCTGATAATCCAGTGCTCTTTCTGCGTCCAAATCTTGCACAATACTCTCGTAGGCCTCCATCGGAAGAACCACCACAAGATCAAATGGATAGTGATATTCATCCAACTCGGGATACTGTTCAGTCAATGCACCAACCGTAAGCGTATATTTCCCCTCTGACTGCTGCTGTACGAGAGACCGTTCATCAAAAGAGAGCCTTTCGCCAACTGCAATAGCCAGATATTCCGTTTCAGGGAGGTTGTATTCATGAATAAAGGAGGAGATATTGCCTCCGGTGCGGTTAACGATAATTCCTTTGGGCTCGGCAGCACCCATAAATTGTTCTGCATCCACACCAATCTGACGGCAATAATCGGCGAAGGAAGCCTTGTCCAGTCCTTTTAGTTCCAGGAAAATTTGTGGTTTCCCCTCTTGTTGTCCCAGATTGGTAGGCATCCTGCTATCTGGTGAATCTGAAAAATAGCTGTCCTTAAACCCTCCGGCAGCAGCAAATTCCCGGCTGATCTTCTGTTTTTCCCAGCTTAGGGTATGCTCTGCACCTCGATATACGACCTGTTTCTTTATCCCCTGCAGAGCAGACAATTGACTCAACATAGCTGGATCAGGTTCTTCAATGGTAGCTATTGATATATCAAGTGTATATTCTTTTTCGGCGAGCACCAGTGTCTGGTCCGTCATCCAGATCACTGCGAAGCTTCTAAAACCAATGATAAGCGTAATAAACAAGGTTAGTGAGATCAGTGTTGTTCGATAGGCTTTTCGGTTGGCTGCAAAAGAGTTGTATGCAAGTTCACCCTCAATACCGAAGAATCTATGAGCCCAGTGGAACCCCTTCACCTTCCCGGTCTGCACCCACCCTCTGGGATTTCGGATAGCTTCAATCGGCATCAGCTTGGCCAGCTTTCTCGCCGGAACCCAAGCCGACAACCCTACGGTAGCAAAGCTCGCAACCCCAGCTATAATTAGTATAGGCCAGGAGAACGGGGCGTGGAGCCGTGAATTTGAGCTTTCCTCCAATAATGCGGATGCTCCTTGGATCAGGATAGCCATCCCCCCATAACCCAGAAGAAGCCCTATCGGAACCGCAACACAGGCCAGTGCCATAGCTTCATAAAAAACCACGCGGCGAATTTGGCCAGGGGTGGCTCCTATGCTTTTTAGAATCCCCAGTTGTTTAATCTGTCCTGCTGCGGTAACCGTAAATGCATTATAGATGAGAATAATAAAGAGGAGCATGACCAGACCCGTGGTTAGTACGGAGGCCAGCGCGTAGCCTGATAATTGGAGGAATATCCGCTCGCCATGGGGCGCCTTGACTCCATATAAATCCAGAAGGCCGGTATTATATTCGATTTCCATTTCACCCGAAGCCTTAGGCTTCAAACCGCCTTGCTCAGCAAGTTCCGCAGCCACTTCGTAAGTCTCGGAGATATCTCTGAGACGCACAGATACTGTAAACCGCTCTTCCGGCAAAGCCGCAGAACTCTCAATAAAACCATAGGCGTAATAACAGGGATACACGGATACAGATGTCACATTGATTGAACCGGTGATTGTGAAGGCTTGTTCTCCTGCTGCCTGAAAGCTCTCTCCCTTCAATCTGGGAGCTTCCTCAGTAATCTGTACGCCGTTTAATACACGCTGCCCTTTGAGGAGGATAACGCTGTCCCCGATTGTATATTGAGGATTCTCCATGAAGAACTGCTTGGAAACAACGATTTCTCCGTCCCGTTCAGGCAATCTGCCTTCCAGAAGTGTTCTTTGATAGGGGGTATTTTCCCATGTACCGGCGTTCAGCTGCACCAAATTCAGATAAGGGCGTTTTGTTCCCGGTAGCTGTAGCGATTGACTTTGGGATTCCAGATAGATTTCTTCCACCTGCGGGTGGAACTGAATATATTTTAGACGTTCTGCTGTAACTGGCTCTCCAAAGCGGGCATGCCAATCCCCTCTGTCCTTTACAGTCAACTCCCTTTCATTTAGCCACTGGGAGTAGGTTAATACACCCACGGCACACAGCAAGGCTGCTGCGATCATAATAGCTGTGAAGATAAAAAAACTGCTCCGTTTGTTCGCTTTAAGATGGGCATGGACATATTCGCGGATAATCTTCATTGTCTGACCGCCTTGTCTGAAATCAAGCGGCCATCTTCAATCGTGAGAATGCGCTCCGCTTCCAGAGCGATTTTCTCATTATGGGTAATGAGCAGAACAGTTTGATTGAATTTCTTATGTGTGAGTTTAAGCAACTCCACCGTTTCATCGGTATTCTTCCTGTCAAGGTTCCCGGTGGGTTCATCCGCAAGCAGCAGTGCCGGCCGGTAGATCAAAGAACGTGCAATGGCCACCCGTTGCTGCTGTCCGCCGGAAAGCTGGAAAGGCATATGTCCCAGCCGTGTCTCCAGCCCCATTGCGTGAACAATCTCGGTGAACCGTTGCTCGTCGGGTTGTTTGCCGTCCAGCAACAAGGGCAGCACAATATTTTTCCTTACATTTAAGGTGGGAATTAGATTATAAAACTGATAGATTAACCCGACTTTTCTTCTTCTAAAGAGCGCCAGTTCCGTTTCGTTAAGCTGTGATATGTCGCGGTCTTCAATCCGAATCGTACCGCTGGTGGGCCGGTCGACACCTCCCAGCAGATGCAGCAGGGTGGATTTGCCCGAACCCGAAGCACCAACAATCGCTACAAACTCTCCTTTCTTAACTGTAAGGGTAACTTCGTCAAGGGCTTTAACAATGGTTTGCCCGGAACCATAGGCTTTCGTTAAGTTCTCACAATGTAATATTTCCACTTTGATTGAACCTCCTTCATTGCCTACTCTACCAATCCTAAATGACATTCTGGTGACATGGCCATACTTAATGTTCATACCATTTCACGACAAAACGAGCCCCGCCCTCAGCCCGTTCTTCTGCCCGGATACGGCCATTCTGTTTCTCGATTAGAGATTTGGCCAGAGCGAGCCCGATGCCAACGCTGTCTTTACGGGCATTCTTTCCTCTATAGAAACGTTCAAATAAATGCGGAATATCCTCTGGAGCAAAACCTGTTCCCGTATCCTCCACCACGATTTTGGTATATAACGCGGTTTGCTCATAGGATAGGGTAACGATTCCGCCAGCGGGTGTGTGCTCCGAACAGTTCTTCAGCAAATTCAGCATTGCTTCCGTACTCCAATGAAAATCACCGAGATAACTTGCAGCAGGAGTCGATTGCAGAATCAAGGTTTGTTTTCTGCGCTCCATGACCTCTACCAGCGGTTCTGCGGCACTAGTCAACATTGCATACACATCCACCGGATACCGCTGAACCTCCAATGTTCCCGCATCCAGTCTCGACAACGTAAGCAGAGAAGACACCAGCCGTTCCAGACGACCCAGTTGATTGTGGATGTTCTCCACATAAAGTCCGTCTTCGCTGTTCCGAATGTTATCTGCCAATAGTTCGGTCATCAGAGATACTGAAGTTAGAGGGGTCTTGATCTGGTGGGCAATATCGGCCAAATTATCCGCAAGGATTTGCCGCCCTTGTAAGGCTAGCTCCCGGGTTTGCCGTAGTTCAACAACAGTCTTATATAATTCATCCTCAAGAAAAGAATACTCATCTTCTCCAGTCCTCGGAAGAACACGGTCCATGCCCTGATTAATGGAATAGAGATAGGAGGTCAGTCCAGCTACTCTCGCCTCTCTTTGCTTACCTAATCGGTACATTATTACGGCAATCCCTAAAAATACAACCATCCATATTCCCAGACTTCCAGTAATAATCAACTGA
Source organism: Paenibacillus albidus (assembly GCF_014644435.1). Classification (GTDB taxonomy): domain Bacteria; phylum Bacillota; class Bacilli; order Paenibacillales; family Paenibacillaceae; genus Paenibacillus_AQ; species Paenibacillus_AQ albidus. The sequence continues at coordinate 64,401 of NZ_BMKR01000015.1, forward strand.
CGGTTCCTATCATCAAGTAGATGCTCTGTATACCTATACCTATGTAAAAGTTCAGAACCTGCAGACACATCAGCAGTACTGTGGTCATGTATCCCCTGAAGCAGGACCTGTTCCAGTTCTGGATGACGGCTGTACAGGCTGCCTGTGAATTGAGCGATCTGGGTGTAGCTCACCTTTGAGGCTATCCAGGACATAGCAATGCCCATACATAGTCCTGCAATTACGGCGACGACAAAAGCTAGTAATAACAGCTTGATATTTCTTCGTCTATTCATCAGCTGGTTCCAGCCGGTAACCGATGCCCCGGATTGTCTTAATAGAGGATGAAGCCCCAAGCTTTTCCCGCAGCCTCTTCATCATCACGGTCAGCGTGTTATCATTGACAAACGCTCCATCCAGATCCCATAACTTCTCCAGCAGCATACTGCGGGTCAATGTCAGACCTTTATTCTGCAGCAGGATTAATAACAGACGGTATTCGCCTGCCGTAACCGGTACTTCTTGCCTACCACAGAATACCTGTGTTCTGGCCTGGTCAAGCTGCAGGGCTCCGCACGACAATATGTCTGCCGTAGAAGATGCAGCCCCGGCCCGGCGGAGAACGGCATGGATGCGGGAGAGCAACACCCGGAGCGGAAAGGGTTTCACGATATAATCATCAGCACCCCGGTCCAGGCCCTGTACGATATCACGCTCATCATCCCGGACAGTCAGAAAAATAACCGGAATATCAGACCTCTTCTTGACATAAGAACAGAACTCAAAGCCGTTGCCATCCGGAAGATTGCAGTCCAGCAGCAGCAGATCATAATGAAAGGCCTCAAGCATGGTTTTCGCAGCTTGTACGGTATCCGCGTGTTGTACGTAAAAATTATTTTTTTGTAAAAACACTTGTACGCCAAAAGCAATGGTCTCATCATCTTCAACAATAAGTATGTATGGTATTCTCATACTTACAGTATACATACTTTTACTTTTCTAAGTAAAATATCCCCATAACAAACACAAATCCCCACTCACCTTATAATGAAGGCAGTAGGGATTCATGTGATGATTTCGCTATTCAAGTTAATCATTTCCTCCAGCAACAATCCATATCCTTGACATGGGTCTTGTTATTCAATTCTTTTCCGTTACTCCCCTTATGCTCCATCAGAGCATTCATCCATGTCCTGCATATGGGGTGATGTCCCGCGTACACGATCCTCACGAGTTACGTTGTCACGGACGTTTCTCCTGGAGTGAGCCATCGTATGGGTACGCTTCGCTAACCTTTTTCACTGGAATCACTCTCCTTCTTGGCAAGCTGCTGCTTGCTTGGAATGGGTGATTAGGAATTCACTCTTTTCACCTGGCAACCCATGCATCTTGTGTTGGGGCTCCCTTGGTGATGTCTTCATTGTAACGGATTTCCGTATGCATTTAAACTTTCATAATTCATTGTATCGCAGCTGAAGGCCTGCTCTCCTGCTAATGTCTTCAGCTAATTCCCCCAGCCTTATAAATCCTCCTGATTATTGGATTTTGCTGGGGGACCGGGCTTCTTTATTGACCTTTACTGCTATTCTGGCAACAAACGGATCAGCCGTCTGACATTCATATGTTCGGCAATATCCTCCCAAGCCAGCTCCTTACTGTGAATGTCACGATAATACACTGCGGTATTCGGAAGATAGCCGACAAGCGGTCCCATTCCGCCGCATAACATCCCACCTCCGTCGCCGCCTTTGAGTACATAATCGGAGGGTCCGGCCGCTACTTCATATTGATAAGGATCTCCTGTGAAACAAAGACCAAAGAAATTCGGCTGCTCCAAATCATAAGGCTCTTGTTCATCCGTTTTCCCCATCTCAACTTCCTCAAAATACCTGAGATTCAGCTCATAATTGAAGCTGTCGCCCCACGGAAACAAAGTCCGGCAGCCCCCGCCGTAGAGGTATTCCCATTCCTCCTCGGATGGCAGACTGAAGCCTTCCGCCGCCATCTCTTCGAGCAGGCTCTCATAGGTTGATTCGCTGTTGAACAAAAAAGCTCTTATACCCTCGTCCTGCCGCTTAAGCTTAAACCCATTATACAGCGTGTACTCCGTAATGGAGGACCCTCTGAATTTCTCCAGCTCCTCCTTATAATGCTCCTCGTCCAGGAGAGCTGGATCATCCAGCGGCAGCTCAATCCAGCCGATTTGGCGGATATGCCGCTCTACCAGCAGCGGAGGAATAACCGCTTCACGGACCGGGGACATTTGTTCAAGGAGGAAGCCGTCCACATCCTCTATTTGATACTCACTTACGGATTCCAGCAGATCAGCAGCAGTCCATTCATCCATTCCGTCCTGCCATTGCTCCCAGCCAAGCGTCACCCGCTTCCCCGGCACCACAACAAATTCGCTTCCCTTATACGCGAAGACACCCGTTGTTAGCCCACGGCCGTAACGTTCAAACTTCTGCAGTCCAAGATATTCAAAACCCAGGGGCAGCTTGTCCGGCAGCTGGCGCAGCACCACTTCCTTGTCCGCATCGGTCAATTTGTTCCACACGTCTTGCTGCAGCTTCTCCATCTCATATCCACCTCTCCATGAATACCTTTGTTACACCGGTTACTTAAATTTAACGTTGAGCAACACAATTTCGGATCGGCTGCCGATCCGCAGCGGGGGACCCCAGAAGCCGTAGCCGGAGGTGACCACCGAATGCATGGAGCCTTTGCGCAGATATCCCCAATCATTCTCGAAAATAGCCCCGGTAATCAGGTGCGCAGGAGCAATTTGCCCCCGGTGAGTGTGCCCGGATACCATCAGATCCACCTTATTCTGCGCGGCAATATCAAGATCATACGGCTGGTGTTCCAGCAGAATGACGGGAATCTCCATATCGGCTTTCTTGATCAGGTCAGCAAGCTCGGCACGGTCCTTCTCTGTGCGGTCTTTGCGTCCAATCAGCGTCAGCTTGTCCTCTACTTTGATTACCTCGTCATACAACACACTCATGTTGCTCTGTTCCAGCACATCAATCAGCTTCTGTGTCGGGCCTTCCAGCTTATCATGGTTGCCCAGCGAAGCGTACACACCGTAGGTAGCCTCAATATCCTTAATGATCTCACCAATACCGCTGTTCACATAGGCATCCAGATTGTCATCGATAAGATCGCCGGGATACAGTACGAGATCGGGTTCCAGCGCATTGATCTCCTTCACCATCCGCTTGGCATGAGCCGGCCCGGACAGCAGGCCAAAATGCATATCTGCCGCCATCACGATCTTCATCCCGGGCATGCCTTCCACAGGCTTGTCAATCTGAATATCATATTCACGGACCACCGGACTGTAGGCATTAAAAGATCCATACGCCAGCAGCGACAGCAACACCACCAGTGTGATCGAACCCGCCCATTTTTGGACACCGTGCCGCGGCAAGCGGGTCAGTCGCAGCAGCCACATACTCAAATGCACGAGCGGCAGCAGCAACAGCAGCAGCGAAAAGATACCCAGCCAGTAGGAGCCGATAATTCCCAGCAAAGAAATACTGGAGAAGAGCCGGCCCAGAATAAACGACAAGGCCAAAAATATCAATGCAATCACATAAAACAACCGGAACCGGGCAGCCACCACCGGCTTCATCCACCGCCAGCCGCTCCACCCGATATAAAATACAAGGACACCATATACCAGCAAAAAAGCAATTCCTGCCAAAACAAACATGTTTAACAAAGCTCCTTTATGTACTAGAGATCATATTCCAGTTGAAGATCGAACGGCTCCATTCTAACATGGTGCAAATGAAGTTCCTCGGCTGGGACACATCCCATCGCCCGGTAAAATGAATAGGTCTCTTCGGCGGAATGCGAAGAAATATAGAGCTTACGGGCCCCCCAGATGCCGGCCTGCTCCGCACACTTCATGAACAGCGTTCTGCCAAGACCCTTATGCCGCACCTCACTGGAGACATGAAGCTGCAGCAGATCCGCATACTGCTTCCTGCTCCCGAACAACTCCCGCAGCAGCGTAGCAAATGCAACGATTCGGCCGTTATGCAGCGCACAATGTACCATACCTCCGCCCGCGAGGCAAATTCTCCAATCACTGGCTACGATATCCCGTTTCGTTTGTTGATCCCAGTCATCCGTAAAAGAAGCTGTGACAAGTGTTTTTTGTCCTTCGTTCATACGCCATACCCTATGAACATGTTGTGTTCGTATAAATGAATCCAGAAGCTCCTCCTGCAGATCTGCAGGTGTTAAGCTGGCAAACGTAAATTCACTCCCAATCAATGGTGAAGGCTCCTTTCCCGCTTCTTTTGTTTTAATTGTACACGCCTTCCTGCCCGCAGGCCAAATCCTTTTGAAAAAAGTAGCATGAATTGGATGCACCCGGAGTAGCCCATTCTCCTTTTCTTTAGGATCTTCTCTAAATAGGGGTGTCCCAAAAGCCATGAAATGGCTGCTTGGGACACCCTAGTTTTTTGAGCCGGATAGACGTGAGCACTTGGTGTGGACAACCGAGGATTCCGGCGTTTCCTGCTTCGAGGGATGGAAAAAGTGACCTTCGATAGTCGGGTAACTTTCCCTTGCACACAATCTGCTAAAGCAAGTCACCAATGACCAAAAACGCAGAGCAGCGATTCTCCGGAAGAATCGCTGCTCTGCTGTCGTTTTACGGTTTTCAAAAACAAAAGAACTGTCACATTCGTAGAAAATTCTACTTATGGGACAGCCCCTTATGCCCGGTTATTGAACTATCGTTAACCGTTACTTCAATGAATGGGTCCTCTATCAGCAAGCAGATACGTTAATCGATAATGGTGGTGTTTTCGTCACCTTTGTATTCTAAGATATCTCCAGGCTGACATTCTAAAGCCTTACAAATCGCCTCTAAAGTTGATAATCGAATCGCTTTTGCCTTTCCATTTTTCAGTATAGAAAGGTTAGCCATTGTTATTCCAACCCGCTCCGAAAGTTCGGTTACGCTCATTTTTCTTTTAGCCAACATCACATCAATATTGATTATAATCGCCATTGTTTTCACCTCAGACCGTCAAATCATTTTCTGATTTTATATCAATAGCCTCTTTTAAAAGCTTTTGGAGAACAGCAGCAAAAACGGCAACCACCATGGAGGCAAAAATCAGAACCATTCCGATTACTATGATACCTGGGGCATCGTCTACCTCCGCCATGAGATAGAAGAGCGGCATGCCTACCACATATAAGCTACTGAATGTGATTGCACAATATTTTATTTTTTTTAAAGCACGTACAGATAATTCCGAGAAAGCTTCTTTCTTGTCAATATAGCCTAAAAGTTTAAACGCTTGATAGAGAGCAAAATAAAAAGGCAACGCCGTTGCATACAAATCAATGAAAACGAGATATTTCATATACGTATAATCCGGATACAATTCTGCCGCAAACTCCGCTATCTCAGGCACCAAAAATATGCACATAGCAAGAACTGGGATTCCAATAACAATAACAGCTGCCTTCAAAAAAAGTGTTGTTCCTCGTTCCATAAAAAGCCCCCCGCTTATTCTTAAATTTAATTTGAATTTACCACATCATTTATCGTTTTGCAATAAAAAAATATCCTAAATAGATATATTATTGTTGTTATATAGATATTCTTTTTGAGTATTGAAAGAGCTCGGACTGCTTTCTTCAAAACATAAAAACGCAGTAGCCTACTGATAACACAGGCTGCTGCGTTTTTTATTATTATCGCTCAAGTTATTGCTCAGGGCAGTTCGAGCAGCCGGATCACCAGTGTAATCACTTCGGCGCGTGTGGCATTGGCCAACGGATCGAAACGGTTGCCGTCTTTGCCCTGCATAAGTTTGGCCCTTACCACTGCAGCCAACTCGCTGCGGGCCCAGACCGGAATGCTGTTGCTATCCGTAAAGTCCGGCTGCTGCTGTCCTTCCAGCGTAAGCCGCGCCGCGCGGGCGGCAATAACCGCGATCTCAGCACGAGTGATCCGGCCGCTGGCCTGAAAGCTGCCATCGGCATAACCACGCAGCAGACCTGCACCGTAAAGCTCAGTCACCGCGTCTTGCGCCCAGCCCGGAATTTGCTGCTGATCGGTGAACCCTATCGCCGCAGAAGCATCTGTATTAAGCTTCAGCGCCCGGCTGATGAACACGGCAAATTCTGCCCGGGTCACCATCGCTTCCGGCCGGAAGCTACCGTCTTCGAATCCTTTTGCGATCCCCAGTGAAGCCGCCTGCCGGATAGCTTCCAATGCCCAGTGGCCCTGGATATCACTGAAGCTAATCTGTCCGACATCTGGAGGTCCGGGTTCCTCCGAAGCTGTTGTGCCGCCACCCGCCACAATTACACCCGGAACGGCTCCGCCGGAAGAAGGTGTTGCGGCAGGTGAAGCTGGCGAACTGTTCCCTGCTCCTGAACCGCTGCCTGAACCGGCATCCGGCCCATTCCCTGAATCCGGAACCGTACCCGGATTTGGTCCAGTGCCGGGATCTGGCCCGGGCCCTGGATCTGGTCCGGTGCCGGGTTCTTCAACCGGCGTACCAGGTTGCGGTATGACGGAAGCCTTCAACCGTGCCAGCGCATCCTCCAGTGCTGCCAGCAGCGTGTCGGACTTCATCTGCGAGCCGGCAAGATCCGCTGCAGCAGTGTGGGCCTGCGCTATCGCCTGGGCAAGCACAGCTTTGGCTTCAGCCGGATATTGCCCCGGCTCTGTGCCGCTTTCGGCAGCATCATAGTACTGCTGCGCACCCGTTAACACCTCTGCTAAGCGGCTGTTGTCAGCCATACCGAAGTTCAGCCGCACTGCATACAGGGTGCCGCCAATCCGGACCCGGGCTGATGTCAGCCCTGCCGGATCAATAGATTTGACCTTGAAGCTGCGCACAGGTTCCCCGAGAGTTTCATCCGCATATTCGGCGGTCAGCCACTCTTCGCCAGCGCGTACCTGAAGCTCTTCCACTATGGGGTTGGTCCTAACCAATCCATAGGTATCACCCGCTACTGTGGCGACCAGTGCCTGGTTTCGGAAGTACCCTGCGGCCAGAGAGAACGCGTCTTTGTTTCCATCCGCTACCGAAACATTCACGGGATACGCTACGTTCTGCTTCAATTCATCCAGGGTAGCTTGCAGTCCCTGTGCGGCCGCAGCGATCTGTGGCCGGGTGGCCGACAGATTGGAACCGGTCTGCTCCGCTGCCTGAACCGCCTGTTCAACCTTAGCTCTGGCCACCGCATAACGCTGCTCCGCCCCTTTGGGGGCCACAGTATGGGACAGGAATTGTGCAGCCTCAGCAACCCCGGCGTTTAATGCTTTTAACAGGCCGGTATTATAGCTGATATATACCCCCCGGGTCTCCGCTCCGGCCTGGTAGCGAACATAGGACAAACCCAGCCAGTTGGCCCCCGCTGCGGCCGTGCCCATCACATTGCGAATGGTGACCTGATAGAGCTTTTGCGTTTCCGTTGAACCTTGGGTTAGCGCAATAGCTCTGTATTGCTCCTGCGAATAATCCAGTCTGTTCGTGGAGAAATCCCCGGCAAAAGTAGGCGTTGACTGCACCACCTCACGGATCTGAGGATTAGTAAAAATGAGATTCGCGTGAAGCTTATCATTGAATTCATTCCATTGATTCTTGAGCAGCACAGCCGTACTGCCGAAATCCCCGGCATATACCGAGAAAGTTGCCGTCGGCTCTAAGGTATCCACCACATGAACAGCTATCGGTTCTGTGACCACGTAATATCTGTCCTTGTTATTATTGAATCGGGTCGTCAGCGCTTTGACCGATGCGTCCACCTGGGACTGCAAAGCACTGTCATTGGCCAGCAACGCTTTTGCAGTTTGGAGGATATTCCCGTTAAGAGACGAGGAGACGCCTTTCATATATTCACCCGCCGAGACCGGGGCAAAAATATATCCGGCTTTTCCCTCTGCGCTGCCGGTTTCCTTGAGTCCGGACAATAATTGTTCTGTCTGCATAATGATTGCCTTTAGTGCAGCCTTGTCTGCAGTGTACACGGAGGCCTTGTATTGCGCCAGTCCGGCGCTCAGCTCATCGTATGCGGTCTTGATGACATCTTCCGTGGGCCCGGATTGTCCGGCTATGGTTTCGGCCCGGGTAATATGATCGTACAGTACAGCCCTGGAGCCTGCCGGGTATTGTCCGAAATCAGTTCCTTCCGCGGTATTATCGTATACGGAACGCGAGACGGTAATCAGCTCCTGCAATTGTCCAAGCGTAACCTCCGGCAATTCGCCACCCCCGCCTGGCTCCTCTCCTTCTCCAGGGCCGGTTCCCAGGCTCGAGGTATCCAGCCACAGCTGTGCATTATACCAGTAATCATAGTTCAGACCGGGATACTTCGGATGATCCTGAATGATGACATGCATCAAAATGTCTGTCGGTTTCCGGATATCTTCAATATTCAGGGCCACCTTCAGGTTGCCGGCGGTACCGCTGCCGGAATCGACGGAATAGGGTTGGTAACCTTCTTTGCCCTGCACATCACTACCATTAATTACAGCTTTGGCTGAACCCGGTTTGCGGAACCCGATATAGGGGATCAGTGCATAATTGTCTGCGGCTACCTCATGTTCAAAAATAACCTGCCCCCCCTGCACAGTGAGCTTCCCCGAATGTTCAACATTCAAGAATACATGCGCCGCCGAATCGGCTGTACTGTTATCCTTTAAATAACGATAAAATATATCACTGTATGTACCGTCCTGCACAGCAGTCTCCGCGCCTGCAGTTGTCTGGGTCCAGGCACCAAACGGAACCAGCAGCAGAAGCGCCAGCAGCAGGACACCTGCTTTTTTCAACACAGTCATTTCATTCATCCCCCTTCTCTTGACCACTTATATAAAAGAAGGAAGAGGAAACGGCACTCCGCTTCTCTTCCCGATTCATGCGACATCCCTTTTTATCTTTCAGCAAGCAAAGCCCGCTCTCTAATTCCAGTGTATTGTCAAATCATACAGCTGGCTGTGAAATACAGTGGACACGAACAGCTCAATATCGATATCCGCGCTCGGATTGGCAGAGGTGAATGTGAATGTTGTAAGGTTAGTGCCGGAATTGTATGAGCCTGTGTAAGTGTTCCCTTCAACCGTCAAAGAAGGAAAATAATTACCGGTAAGCTTAATGGTGACCGTGTTGCCGTTAACTTCCGCCGGGGCTGCAATGTAGGTGCTGGAATGGGAATCGTACGAACCTTCGTAGTAAAACTGATAGGACTTGCTCGCCGCGAATACAGGAACAGCCAGCATCAACGTCAACACAACCATCATTAGCAACGAAACTGTCTTTTTTGCTTTTACCATGAATCAACACGCTCCCTATGAATATATTTAAGTTCTCTGGCACTTGGCTGGCACTTTACCTTACCGGTTCCTTCATCTCATCCCTGCCTTCCCCCGGGTATAATCCTTCCGTGTAATTGATAATGATTATCAATATCAATTACTTGATTTGATTCTAGCTGTACGTGTTATATTTTGTCAATCTTTTTTTGTCGCAATTTTGAACTTTCAATTTTTTTCTTTTTGACCGGAATGATATACAGACCTGTCTCCTGCTCCTTTCTTACGACAACATCCACCCCATATATGGATTTCACGGATTCCGCAGTTATGATCTCTTCCGGTGCACCCTCCAGCACCACCTGGCCGTCTTTCATCGCAATCAGATGATCACTGTAGTGAATAGCCTGATTTATGTCATGAAGCACCATCACGACAGTCAGCGAGTGTTCCTGGCCCAGGCGCTGGATCAGATCGAGCATTTCATACTGGTAAAAGATGTCCAGATACGTAGTCGGCTCATCCAAAAATAAAATCGGCGTCTTCTGGGTAAGCGCAAGCGCCAGCCATACACGCTGCCGCTCGCCGCCTGACAGTTCAGCCAGCGGTTTTTGGCGTTTGTCCTGTAAATCGGTGCACTCCAGCGCCCACTCCAAGGCCTCCCGGTCCGCTTCCCGCTCCGGCACCAGCAATGCCCGGTGCGGAAGGCGCCCGAAAGAAGCCAGCTTCTCCACCGTCAGATCCCCCGGCGCAGTATTATGCTGGTGCACAACGGCCAGCTTGCGGGCAACCTCCCGTGTTTTGTAGCGTGAGAGGTCCTGCCCGTCCAGAATGACCGTACCGGAAGAAGGCGCGTAATTGGCAGCCAGAACCCCTAATAAGGTTGATTTCCCGCTGCCATTGGGGCCGATAATGGCGGTGGTGCACCCTTGGGGAATAGTCAGGCTTAATTGCTCCAGAAGCTTTTTCTTGCGGTGATATGAGAACGACACCTCTTTAATCTCCATGGTTCACCTCCCCTTTGCGCAGCAAAAAGATCAGGAAAGGACCGCCGATCACCGTCATAATAATCGAAGCCGGAATTTCTACGGGTGCCAGCAACGTGCGGCCCAGCGTATCTGCCACCAAAATAAGCAGGGCTCCGGCCAGTGCCGAAAACGGGATCAGGACCTTATGATCCGATCCGACCAGTAGCCTGGCAATATGCGGAACCAGCAGGCCTACAAAAGCAATCAACCCGCCAATGGCGGTCGCCGTCGCCGCCAGCAGTACCGCCACCGCCGATACAGCGATCCGCACCCGGCTTACGTGCATGCCCAGATTCCTGGCCGTTTTGTCCTGCAGCACCAGCACGTTGCACCACGGACTGACCAGCAGAGCCAGGATCAGGCCAATGCTGCCGTAAAGGACAATAATCCGCACATCCTCCCAGGTCTTCAGATTAAAGACCGAAGTCGTGGCCATATTCACCATCGTTACCGCGTAGCTGCCTCTGTAATTAAACGACTGCCCCAATCCTGTAAACGTGGCATTCACTGCAATTCCCACCAGAATCAAGCGCAACGGCTGCAGGCCCGATTTCCAGGACAGGGAAAATACGAGCAGGCAGGCAAAGGCTCCGCCCAGAAAGGCAAACAGGGGCATCCAGAAGAACAAGGCAGGAAAAATCGTGACCATCGTCAGTGAAACAAACCCGGCACCCGAGGAAATACCGATCACTCCCGAGACAGCCAGTGCCGCACCGCTGAACATTGCCACGATCACCCGCGGCAGCCGCAGGTCGCGGATAATCGCCACATTGTCATTGGTGCCAGTGACCAGGCCCTGCAGCAGCTCAGGCAGATTGACCTGCAAGCTGCCGCTGAGGACAGACCATAACAGCGCCGCCGCCAGCAGCCCAAAGACAGCGGCAAAGCTCCACAGCGATCTCTTCGTTGTACCTGCTGCTCTCATCACTCGGTCTCCGGGTACAACATCGGCAGCAATTCCGTCAGCGCCCGGTCCGCCGCAAGGTTCGCCGTGGTGCCGAACAATTCCTCCGGCAGATCATAGACCCGGTTGTTCCGGACAGCGTTGAAGTGCTTCCAGATATCATTTTTGATAAAATCCTCGTTGAACATTTTAACCACTTCCTCCGGCATGCCATGTGCCGCACGCAGAATGACGTCTGGATTCGCCTGCTGCAAATATTCCGTATTGGATGCCAAATATTCAACGGTTTCACCCTGGACAATATTCACCCCTCCGGCGATCTTCACTAGATCTCCGATATAGGAATGTTCGGTCGCCACCAAATAGCTGCCCGGCACCCCAAGCAATATCAGCACCTTCGGTGCGGGCTTGCCGGCTATGGCCGCTTTCACTTCGGTGATTTTGTTCTCATAGCGGGCGATCAGCTTGTCAGCCTGTTCCCGGCGGTCATACTTCTCCCCCAGCAGGACCACTGAATCCTCCAGATTTTGGAGACTGGTCAGATCCAGAAAAGTAGCCTCTACACCGGCGCTTTTAAACAAGGGCTCCAGCTCATATTTCAGTGTTGTCACCGAGAGGACCTCGCTAGGTTTCAGCGATTTCAGCTTTTCCATATCCGGGCTCATCGGGTTGCCCACCTTCTCCACCTGTGCGTAACGCTCAGGCAGAACCTTTGTGCTGGTGGGGATACCCACCAGGTCCAAGTCCAGCAAATCCATCATCTCGGTGGAAGAAACCGTAGTGGCAATAATCCGCGGCTTCGCTTCAGAGGTGCCGCCGCTTGCCGAAACGTTGGGCAACACCTCCGCCATGGCTGAGGACCGAATCTGCCGTTCTGTGTTCCCCCCGCATCCCAGCAGCACCCCGAACCAGCACATGGCGGCCAGCAGTGCGAATGTTTTTCTCATTATGGGTTCGTGTAGCTCCTTTCTTTGAAAAACTGCAAAGGACGCCGTTCATCCGGCATCCTTCGCGAGTCTAGGCCTTACGGGTTCAATACTTTCAGCAGCAAGGTTACCGCCTCGGCCCGGGTTGCATATTCCCCCGGGACAAAACGATTGCCGCCTTTGCCGCTAATGAGGCCCGCTTGCTCGGCAGCCGCAACATAAGGCCGTGCCCATTCTGCAATATCGCCTGCGTCGCTGAAGCCAGGCGCCGCGCTTGGCTCAATGGTTATTCCCTTGGCGCGGACGATGATGACCGCAAGCTCACTCCGGGTAATTTTGCGGTCGGCCCGGAAAGTGCCGTCCTCATACCCGCCGATGATCTTCTTCTCCGCTACCTGGGCCACACCTTCGGCAGCCCATGCAGGAATACTGCTCTGGTCGCTGAATGCGCTGCTTGCTGAGGCGCCGGATTCCAGTTTCAGCGCCCGGCTGAGCAATACGGCGTATTCGCCACGGCTGATCGGGTTGTTCGGACGGAAGGTATTGTCATCGTAACCTTTGACAAGCCCGGCTTGAACTGCCTCTTCAATGGCAGCTTGCGCCCAGTGCCCGCTGATATCGCTAAGGTTCACGGCCGCCGCTGTGTTCTGACCGGCTGGTGTCGTTGTTTGGCCGGTGGCCGGCGGCGTTGGCGTTGGCGCTCCGGCAGTGGCGGAAGGCGCCGGTGTTGCTGATGGAGCCGGCGTTCCGGTCGATATCGTACCGGCCGGATCATTGACCTTCTCCCCTACCGTGCTGCCAACGCGGATATCAACATTGTACGTATTGAAATAATTGAACTCGGGCCAGTCGATTTTGACCCATGCGTTCAGCCTGGCTCCCGGGCCGCTGATCGGGAACAACACGGTTCGTGTATTCGCCGCCGCATCGGCAGCAATAACCGAACCCGGATTCTGCTCTACCGTAAAGCCCGTAATTTCCTTGCTTTGTGTTAATGTAATGGCCAGGTATTTCTGTCCGCCGGACACCACCAGCGTTCCCGGATGCAGCGTGTAGGAATCCATCATGGATACTTCACTGGTGCTGTCCTTGAGGATGGAATAATCAATGCTGTAATGCCCGTCCGTAAGGGAACCGGGTGCCGAGGTTGGCATTGGTGTCGCTGTAGCGCTTGGAGGTGTGACCGTGCCTCCACCGCCTTCCGAAACTGGTGGTTTTGTCGAATCCGGTGTAGCCGTCGGAACAGGAGTGGCCGTCGGTGCTGTGGGTACTTCTCCGCCGCCGGAAACGGCTTTAATGGAATCCAGATTGAATTTGTAACGAATGGAATGGGTCATATCATAATTTCTGGAGCTAATAACCACTCGCACTTTACCCGGCAGCAGGCCCGATAATTGCTCAACCGGGAAAGAAACCACCCGGGTATTAGCCTCCTTGTCCTCACTTACCGTCGTCACCGGAACATAATTCATGCCATCACCTGCTACATGAATTTCCGTAATCGTCGAGCTGTCTTTAATCACACTGAACGAGATCGTCTTCTGTCCTTGATTCGCCGTCAGTACTGCCGGATTGCTGAAATAACCTTTCATCGAGGAGTCCTGCTCATAGGTCGCATGCATGACGGTGTAATCTATTGTGTATTGCCCATCACTCAAGACAGGTTCTGCCGGCTGCGCAGGCTCCTTGTCTGCCAGTGGAATCTGGCTGGCGTCGAATTTGAGATCCACATCGTATTCGTTAAAATAGCTGAGTGCAGGCCATTCGATTTTGACCCAGCCATCAATGGTCGCAGATAAGTTGCCCAGTTCAAATTCTGTAGTTCTTTGGTTGTTAGCTGTATCGCTGTTTGTGACTATCCCTTCCGACAACATGCCATTTGCAGCGGTCAGCTTAAGACCGGTAATTTCTTTGCTTTGCTTAACTGTGATGGAGACATAATTTTTGCCGTCTTTCACACTCAGACTTGCAGGTGTGATAACGTAACTCCCCATCACGGAAGGATCATTCGTGCCGTTTTTCAAGACGGTATATGGCAGCTCATACTGCCCATCCTTGTAACGTACATTTTCAGCGGCGGAGACTCCGCCAAGCGGCTGAAGCACGGAACCTATAAGTAAGATAAAGGCCATAATCCTAATCAGATAAGTGAAGCTTGCTTTATTCAAAACGATCATTCCCCTTTGGTTTATTTTTTCTTCGTTTTATAAATCGCATAACCTGCAGCGGCTGCCAGTAAGGCGACTCCTCCCCCACCCAGCAGCGTCTTGCTGGATGACGGGGATTCGGTGACTACTGCGGCAGCTTGCGGCTTTTTCGTCGGCACGGTGGTGGCCGACGGCTTTTTCGTCGGCATGGCGGTAGCCGACGGCTTTTTCGTCGGCGCGGCGGTGGCCGACGGCTTTTTCGTCGGCGCAGCGGTAGCCGACGGCTTTTTCGTCGGCACGGCGGTAGCCGACGGCTTTTTCGTCGGCACGGCGGTAGCCGACGGCTTTTTCGTCGGCACGGCGGTAGCCGACGGCTTTTTCGTCGGCGCAGCGGTAGCCGACGGCTTTTTCGTCGGCACGGCGGTGGCCGACGGCTTCTTCGTCGGCGCAGCCGCCGCCTTCATTTTTTCCGTATCAAAATCAAAGCGGATCGTATAGTCGTGATCGTAATCAATGGACGGCACAGTAACATGAATTTTGGCTATCACCGGCTCATCGATATTCTTCACCTCAAATTCCACAACCCGGGTATCGGCGGTTTTGCTGCTGCTTACAACCTTGGCATTCCCGCCCGGAACCTGAAACTCCGTAATCCATTCACTATGATTCAGCTGTAGACGAACTTTGGTTTTCCCTGCGGAAACCGTCAGCTGTGCCGGCTTCTCAAAATAATCATTCGCCATGGAAACGGATTCATCTTCCGCCTTTTTGATGACATAATCCAGGCTGTACGTTCCGTCGGCAGGAGCGGCCGAGGCTTTACCCAGCGGCTCAAGGCCGCAGGCGACGAACAGAAGCAGCACTAATCCCGATAATATTCTTTTGCTAATCCTCACTGTTTGCAACGCCTCCATTCTGAATTCTATTTTATTATCATTGATAATCATTATCAATTATCTTTCAAAAAAAAAGCACCTCCTGCTCCTTTCTTTTTCTTATATTTCCCAGACATCCCTAAAACGGACCGGCAAACATGTAGGATTTGGTTATTGAGATGATAATAATGTGATTTTTTATACTTTGTCAACCTTTTTCAGCAATATAATTATGAATTTTATCACCTTTTCGACGTAATCAAGAGAAATATTTGTGAATTATTTCAATAAAATCGTTTGTCAACGATAATGATATTCATTATCATTCAACTGGAAGAGCATTCCACTCTCTACCCATCATCCTCTACAGCTTGATTGAAGCTGCCCAGAGGAAATTCATAAGATGCAGGAGGTTATCTATGCTCAAACAATGGCGTTCACCTCTTCTGCTCCTTACACTATGCTCTCTCCTGCTTACCGCTTGCGGTCCCGGTGGTCAACGTGAAGTTATAGCTGCAACTTCTACCGGACAACCGCTGACTCTTACCGATTTCACGGGCAGAGAACTCAGCTTTCCCGGTATCCCCAAGCATATTGTGGCTTTAGGCAGCGGAGAGGCGGACATTATCCTTGCCTTGGGGGGAGCCTTGGTCGGAAGGCCCACTTCTACGGGGACAACTCCGGTAAAAGGTACGGAGGAGATTATGCAGGTCGGCTCCGCACATGAGGTGGACCTGGAGAAAATCGCCTATCTCAAGGCTGACGCGGTGCTGGGTAATGCACAGCTGAATGCCAAAGACATCCCGGCTCTTGAAGGAGTTGGGGCACAGCTGGTGCTGACCCAGGCCCATTCGGTCACAGACATTACCCGGCAGATCCTTCTCTTTGGCCAGATGCTCAATAAAGAACAGCAGGCGCAGCAAATTATCTCGGGCATTGAGGCCGAAGTGCAGTCCGCAGCCGCAGCCAGCACGAGGCAAAAACCGCGGGTGCTTCTTGTTTACGGTGCCCCTGGAACCTATATGGCTGCACTGCCGAATTCACTGGGCGGTAATATTCTGGAGCTGGCCGGCGGTGTGAATATTGCCGCCGATTATCCGGCGCTGCAAAGTTATCCGCAATATGCCACTCTGAATACAGAACGGATTGTGGAGGCCAACCCGCAGTTTATTCTCATTATGACCCACGGCAATGCGGCAGAAGTGCAGCAAGGTTTTGAACAGGAAATGCGGCAAAATGCAGCCTGGAGCTCTCTCGATGCCGTTGTACATAATCGGGTCAGCGTATTGCCCGCCGAGCTGTTCGGTACGAATCCGGGTACACGGGTAACAGAATCGCTGCAAATGCTGATAACACTGTTCTCCAATCTGGAGCTGCAATGAATAAAAAGCAGCGCAATACCCGCAGACTAATGGCACTTATCCTTACTCCACTTCTGCTGCTCCTGGCCTGCCTTTACGGACTGACCTACGGCTCTGTTCCCATTTCTCCCGGTGAAGTATGGTCTATCCTGTTCGGCAGCCGGCCGGAGACTTCCGGGTTGATCATTATGGATTTACGGCTGCCCCGGGTGCTGATTGGAGTGCTTGTCGGTGCTTGTCTGGCCGCCTCCGGGGCATTGCTGCAAGGGGTTATGGCCAATCCCTTGGCCGACCCCGGCATTATAGGTGTGTCCGCGGGCGGAGGATTGGCCGCCGTTATTACTATGGTCGTCCTTCCCCAGTACAGCTATCTGCTTCCAGCCGGTGCTTTTCTTGGTGCCCTTCTCGCTGCCATTATGATCTACTTCCTTGCCTGGGACAGCGGGGCTTCGCCAATGAAAATTGTATTGGCAGGCGTAGCCATCAATGCCCTCCTCGGCGCGGCCATGAATGGTTTTATGGTGGTGTTCAGTGACAGGGTGCAGGCGGTGCTGCCCTGGCTGTCGGGCGGGCTCAGCGGACGGAGCTGGCATCATCTCGGTTTTGCCGCCCCTTATGCTCTGACCGGTCTTGCCCTGGCGTTGCTGGCGATCAAACCGGCGAACCTGCTGCTGTTAGGGGATGACTCCGCCCGGCTGCTGGGGCTGCGGGTGGAAGCTTCGCGGTTCCTGATTATCGTATTGGCCGCGCTGCTTGCAGGAACCGCAGTCAGTATAGCGGGATTGATCGGGTTCGTGGGATTGGTGGTACCGCACGCTGTCCGGCTGCTTATCGGCGGGGATTACCGTTTTTTACTGCCGGTCTCCATCCTGGGCGGTGCAACGCTTGTTGTTTTCACGGATACCGCCGCCCGCACCTGGTTCGATCCAATCGAGCTGCCGGTTGGCATCCTGCTCGCCGGTGTGGGTGCACCCTTTTTCCTGTGGCTGCTCAGAAGGAGGAAATTGATGCCATGAGTACAACTGCTGCTCCGGCCATCGAATGCCGCTGCCTTCACTTTGGGCATAACGGATTCAGACTGAAGGATATTCTGCTCTCCGTTCCCCTTGGGAAGATTACAACCATTGTCGGGCCAAACGGCTCCGGGAAATCGACACTCCTTAGAGTGCTCTCCGGGCTGGCCTCCCCCTATTCCGGTGAAGTGCTTGTACATGGCGAGGATCTGCGGAGGTTCCCGCGCCGCAAGCTGGCCCGAACCTTATCTATGCTGCCGCAATCAAAGCTTGTGCCCGATAACCTGACCGTAAGAGAATTGGTTGCTTACGGCCGCTCTCCTTATCAGAGCCCCTGGAGCTACCGTCCGTACACTGCGGACATTGATCATATTAATCGTGCGCTGCAGCTGACCGGTACAACCGCTCATGCAGACCGCATGTTCCATACTTTATCTGGAGGTGAACAGCAAAAAGCCAGAATTGCCATGACTCTAGCCCAAAATACGGATATTTTGCTGCTTGATGAACCAACCACCTTTCTCGATATCGCTCATCAATTTGAGGTCATGAGCATGCTGAAAGCCATTAACCATGAGACTGGCATAACCATTGTTATGGTGCTGCATGATCTGCCGCAGGCTGTCGCCTTTTGCGATCATATGATTGCGCTTAAGCGGGGAGCCGTTGTTGCCGCTGGCCCTCCGCGGGCTTTGCTGGACACTGAATTTTTACACCAAGTCTATGACTTGAACGCTTCTGTCACTTATGTGGAGAACTACCCCGTAATTATCCCTAATCTAAACTAATCTAATATTGGAGGAGTATTCCATGATTATTGTTAACAACACTTCACAAATTTCCAAAGGCCAGGCTTCGCTGCTGATTAACCGCTTTGACAAGGTTGGCAAGGTGGAGGAGATGGAGGGTTTTTTGGGGCTGGAGGTGCTGCTGAACGAAAAACCTGCCGAATATGATGAGGTTACCATCAGCACACGCTGGAATTCAAAAGAAGCCTTCCAGGGCTGGACCCGCAGCGATGCCTTCCGCGAATCCCATTCCCATAAGGGCGGGATGCCTGAATATATTTTGTCCAATGCCATTTCATTTCATGAGGTCAAAATCGTGCGCCACCCGATCAGTGTGTGATTTTTTCTGTAAATGAGCGACCCAAACAACGCTCCGTTCGCGGCGCGTCCACACAAGCGCTATCGTCTCTCCTACTCAAAAAAAGAAGGACTGTCCCACACAGCCATTTTACGGCTTATGAGACAGTCCCGTTGTGATTAACAACCCTAACAAAAAACCCGGCCGCTTCCGAACATTGTATAGCAGCCGGGCCTCTTTAATTAGTGAAGGGCTGCGCCCCCGTTATTGGCGGGCATTTGGGGAGCTCCGGCAGCCGGTACATAAGCATCCAGCATTTGCTGCATTACAGACGTCTGAAGCTGCGGAACCTGGTAATAAGCATTTTTGTTCTGGTACAAGAACAGCTCATAGGCCATTTCAACAAACTCCTGCACCTGTGCTGACAGTACACGGCGAAGTGTCGGATTCGTCACTTCCGAGGATGCTATGGCCAGCAAGGAAGCATGAGATTTAATGTGTCCTAGCATTAGGCTGCTGATTCCTGCATCCTTCACGTCCGCCATGGACTGGTTGGGCTTGCTGGGCTCAGCAGGCTGAAATCCATAGACAGGTTGTGTCATGTTGGGGATAATATAGGTACCTGTTTCTCGGGCCGGCTTTTGTCCGGTTTTGAAGCATTGGCAGGTCAGGTTGTAATGCTCCAGCATGAAGTTGTATTGGCGGTCCAGAATGTCAAGCAGCTCCTGATCCTTCACGAATGCTCTAAGCATCATGTAGGAATTCAGCACATCAATCTGGCAGGACAATACTTCGTGCACATCGAACATTTCGTGGGCGCCGTGATTAAGCGGCTGACCGCCCGTCATCGTACTGGCTGTCTGGGTTTGCTGCTGCATGTTCATGCTCTGATTCTCCTTTGAAATCGGGATAAGTGACTTCAATAATATGAAGAATTAAGGAGTAAATTATGCATGCCCGCAGTTTTTAATATCCGCCCGCAAAAAAGGGGTCTCCCGCAGCCATGTTTGACTGGGGAGACCCCTTTATAGTACTGCTATCCGTTTACATGCTCAATAAAACGTTCAAGCGGAGCAAGGTCCGTAATGCTTCTGTTGCAGTCATGACCGTCTAAGCACAAGTAGTTGCCAACTGATTTGAAATAATCCGGTGAGGCATTGGCCGGTCTTTTCCGCGAAATCGCGGTAAACAAAGCCAGTTCTTTGTATTTATTGCAAACGAAGCAGTAGTTCCTCTTATTGGTGGGCATATACCTGCCTTCAATGCCAACCAGCTGCCCGTCCAGCGGGTACACGAGATATAACTTATTCGTAGAGATGTCGTTCCAGCTAAGGTAGCTTATCCAGCGAAAATCAATTCCCGACAAATCCGGAAGCTTGAGCTTTTTATTCTTGGGGAACAACTTCTGGAGCTGCTTGGCGCTGACCTGCGGGAACTCCACAAGATAAGGCTCCAGTTGCTTCAGATACTCCTGAAAATCCTCTGCGGTTGTGAGTCCGGCCACTTGTAAGAGTTGCTGCCTGACCGCACCGGTCATGTCCGGGAACAGCTCGGCGATCTTGGCTTCCGTAGCCAATCTGACAGACTCCAGCACCTTGGGATCAGCGGTGGTCCGGAGCGTATGCAGCAGGAAATCTGCTTGCTTTTTGATATAGTTAAATTCATGGTTTCTAATAAATGATTCACACATCCTGGTTCATTCCCTTATCATGTAGTATGGAAAAATATGATATATAAGGTACAAAGCCAAGGATTAGAAACGAACCTGTAAGTCTGTGGGCGATATAGTTGTTACTTTATCGTATGCCCATGCAAAGTATCGCCTCTAACATCGGCTTTGCATGAGGCTGGGCCAATCCGGCAATCGCTTATTGCCATTTGTACCAACTCCTTTGCCTGTTCATATCCTTATTATATGAAATAATCCCATCAGGCTCAAGTTCTCTATTCATAGGACCAGCTCACTCCGCCATCCCCCGTATGCAGCAGGCGGCTGTCCGTTTCATTCCGGACCAGCGCCCAGCCTTGGTCAGGCCCGTCAAACACCAAATTCACCAGCTGTGGTTTGTCTGGCAACATGTCAACAAATGCTCTTCCGCCAACAGGATTCCTGGTGACTCCGGCATCCGTCGTGTGCGTAAGCTGCTCCCCATCCCACATCCAGCCCTCTTGCAGCGAAATAAAAGTCATCGCTGTTTCCACTGACGGTTCTACCCGGACCGCATGTTCTCTAAAGTTCCGGTAAGTCCATGTCTTCCCGCCATCCTGCGAATAATAGCCGCCAAGCTGGGCACTGTTGTCACTTGAGCATTGCAGCGGCATCCAGGCCTCTTGCTTATCATCGCCATAAAAGCTGGGTGCCGCCATTATCTGCGGGAGACACCCCGTGCTTGAAGGGACAGGCAGACTAACTTCCTGCCACGACTTACCCGCATCCGAAGTCTGTACGACATGCGGTCTTTCGTCCCGGGTCTGCAGCGGTACCCAGCCATGCCCGCGATCTCTGAAGCTCATGCCGTAATCTGTAAAACCATAGGTGGGAAAGGAGCCCTCCATAGCAGGCGAAAAACCGCCTTCTAACGAGATATTGCTTGTTACCAGCTTCCAGGTTACTCCGCCATCTTGAGTCTCATACAGCACTTTACCTGAGGAGCCCATCGCGGCATCCGTCTGTGAAAGCAAAAAACCTTCCTTCTCATTTAAAAACACAGATTGCTGCGAAAACATATACGGCAGCTTCGTGGGGCTCTGTTTCCAGCTGGAACCCCCATCTGCAGAATACCAGGCGGTCTTTGTATTCTCTGGTTCACCCGGGAACAACCACAAGTGGTTGCGGTCATGGGCTGTTACAGTAGGCTCTGCATAAGCACTGCCGGGCAACACAGGATTCTCAGGGCTTATTCGTTTCCACCTGGCGCCTCCATCCGTACTTTGAAATAGAGTTAACGTTGATTCATCAGAGTTCCCCCATACATAAAGCGTATGATCTTTGGCCAGCTGTAACCCGGACAACCGGATGTTCGCAAAAGGTGATGGCTCAGCGGGCGCGGGGGTTACTGCTGCCTCTTGCATGCCCGAAGGACTCCCTTGTGCCCCGGAACCGCCAGAAACCGGATCACCGGAAACATTCGCACAACCGGATAATAATACTGCCAGGAGGCTGGCGGAAACAGCCAGCTTCACCTTTTTATTCAACCAAGTATAAGCATGCATCGTCCACTTGCCTCCCGATCTCAAAAGCAGCTGTATGAACATCAGTCTACATTTCAATTTCTAAAGGTCCGTTCGTAATCCTCAAACCTGATTTTGCGGATCAGCTTGCGGTCTGCGGTTCTGGCAATAATGCCCTCTGATTTCCCATGTGCGTCCATCCCCACCCGTGTCTCTTCAAAGGACTTTAGAAACGAATACAGCTCTCCCAGGGGAATCGGAACATCGGCCCCTTTCACCTCAGCCAGCAGCGGAGCAGCCTCTACCTCCCACTTCTCGATCAAAGTCCGTTTATCCGTTTCAGCATAAAAAGGCTGTCTCCCTTGATCGCGCCATTCCGCTATTTTGTCCTGTGGCAAGGACAGGAGCCGCTCCAGTTCCGCCTGCTCAAGCGAGAACGCATCGAATACACGGTAGCCCTGCGTTTTGGTGTGGGTATAGTTCTTGGCTGCTTTTGTTTTACCGCCATAGGACTCCTGATAGATTACCGTCAACGCCAAGTCCCCTTGGGCAAAAATAACGGGCGCCAGCCGTTCCGCCAGAGGCTTGAGAAATTCGGCAATGAACCCGTATGGATTACCGATCCGGTCTCCTTTGGCATACAGCAATTCCTCTCTGGAACCGATGATATAATCGGCTTCTCCGGCGCTGTTCTTGAAGAAGATCAGCCGGGCGTTTTCTCCGTCCACTTTTTCATAGATAAAAACATCCTCCGCCTCAGGGAAAGCCGTTCCTTCCGATAGCACCTCTGACAGCCGGCCGCGCTCGGCCATTTGATGATAGGTTAGAATGCTGGGGTATTTCGTTAACGAGTTTAGTTTCTTCAAATCCATAAGCGCAAGGTCTCCTTTATCGGGTTAGTATATGAACATATCAACAATCATTGCCTGATCTTCTTCCCCGGATGGACCGGAGACAACCCCTGATTACCCCAGCCGGATTTTTCCTTCGTGGCTAATGGCCGCCAAACTGGCCTGCCCGCTGATCGAGACCGCATTGTTTCTTATGAATCTTGAATATTTCCATAGATAAGGATCGTAGAGCTTAATCAGCTCAGCAGTGCTATACTTCCGAATCTCCACTCTGGGGGAGTGGTTCACCCACAGCTCATCGCGTTCTTCGTTAATGACAATTTCCTCTACATTCATCCCGGTGCCCGTAAACAACCTCTGGACAATTTCCTGTCCGCTGGACCACCTGCTGAGATAAAAGGGCTGATAATGGTTGTATTCGGCAAAAATTACCGTTCCGAGCGAGTCCATACTTAACGCACAGCAGGTCCGGTCTTGCTCGAGATGAATCCTTTCGTCTTCCAATCCGCCAGTAGAGTGAATAATCCCAATCGAATGGTCAAGTGCGGCATAAGCCAGTTTCCTGCCATCCTTGCTGAAAGCCAGCGTCTGAGTCATTCCAATCCACCCCGGGTTCCCAAGCCAGACAAAATCGTCACGCCTGGCTATCCTGCTTGCGCTATTTAGATCCCAGACCGCTAATTCCCCACCAAATACTCCGACTGCCAGCAGTTGTTCATCGGAACTAACCTGTATAGCTGCAATCTTGCTGTCCTTATAGGTATGCTGGAGCACCACACGTCCGCTGCCGCATTCCACACAATAGAACGTACCGAAGCATTCGGGAATCCCGTAACCATCATCCCCCTGGGGATCATAATGTCTTGCCGTCGGTACAATGACCAGATAACGGCCTTGTGCGCTGAACTGAATATGCGTATATTCCTGATAATAAGCGTGCGGCTCGAGTTGCTCCCAGTCCAGGCCGGTACAGTCATATTCCTTGTGAAGACACTTGTCGGCTACATTATAGAGACTTACCTCTCCAATGCCATGTCAAACAGCAAGATATCGGGAGCACGGACTGAAAGCAAGACTAACATATTCCGTATATTCCCGAAAAAGCGGCCTTGCCTCAGCTAACAAGACCAGCTCTGCCCCATCCTCCGGGTTCAGCAGCTTCAGCACACCATCACTGTACATTACGGCCAGCAAGGTTCCTTCAGCGTTCAGGCACAGATTCATAATCCGTGCCCCCTCCTCCCCGATCTCTACAAAAGCCCGGTGCTCACGGCGCAGAGCCTGGAAATCCAGTTCGCTTAATGCCTCAATCTTCCGCTTTAGCTCCTGAACCAGCCGCCCCTCATACGGAGTACCGCTTTCACCAATTCCCTCCAGTTTGCACAGCGCATCAATAAGATTGTAATCCTGAACATCTGCCCAGGCCAAATAATATTGCACCCGGCAGGTGAGATTCGGAGGCAAATGTCCACGGTCCAGAATGCCCCCAAGCTTGCGGAGCCCCTCTCTCCGGTCACCGTCCGGTTGAACCAGGGCAAAAATACCCGTTATCACTTCCATGCAACCATAGATATCTTCAGCATAACCGAACCGCTCTGATCCTGCTTCATAGAGTTCTTTAAGAACCGCAGCCGCATCGCTTGCTTCAGAAATACGGCTGCTGAATATCAGCGCTTCTGCGTATATATATTGCCTGCGGAAGGCCAAACGCCAGTCTTCCTGTCCGGACAATCCGCTTATGCGATCCGGTGCCGATGCTCCCAGCAGCTTCAGCGTGTCCTCGAACTGCCCTTCAGCATTCCATTTCGATGCCTTATCCAAGACCTTCTGCCATTCCACGGGCAGATCCCCTCCTCACCTTGCTTCATTTACCGGGAACAGTGCGGGGCCTTTCACTCCTGCCTTCGTAAGCATCCGCCGCTTGTTATCGTCAGTCCGCCTGTTCGTCCAGGTAACGGCTGCCCACCGAATACCTTTTCTGCTGGTTGATGATATCATCCAGCCAGGTCGCAAGCCGAACACCGTCCTGCTCTGTTTGATAGAAAACTTGCCGGGTCGCAAAAGTATGCCCGGTCATTCCCGTCTTGGCGTTCCGCCCGGAATCTGTCAAATAATAGTAGTAATTGGGCAGGGTGGACAGCTTGTGCACCGAGTCCCGCAGTTGGCGGGACCAAGCCTCAATTCTCTGCCGGTCCAGCGGTCCCTTGTAATCGTTAATCTTGTTCTGGAAGCTGATCAGCACCTCATCATAAAGGGAGTAGGATTGTAAGAGTACCACGTTTGCAGGCAGCTTGCGGCGGTTGCCCTCAAAGGCAGCTCCGATCAGATCCGCTGCTGCAGGATATCCGAAGGTCTGCTCGAAATCCGCATTCCATTCCTGATCCACAATATCCGGCCACTTCCCGCTGTACAAAAAGGAGCTGTCAGAATACTGATAAATCTCCGCATCTTCATAATGCCCGGCAATTTCACCCGCCCAAAAAGCCGACCCGAAGCCGCCCGCACTCTCACCGGCGATCAGCAGCTTCTCCGGTTGGTCCACATTCGCATAGATCCATTCCAGGCTGTGCTGCACATTGCTCCGTCCCTTGTAATGCATAATGAACGGACTTCCGTCTTCCTTCAGATATGAGGCACTCCGGTTCCCTGTGTGGAAATCTCCGGTGCTGTACGGAATATACACGACATTCCAGTCTTTAAAGGGATTCTCAGGATGATCGGTAACCGTTATCCCGTTCAGCAAGGCCAACAAATAGACAGGGATATTGGCAAAATAATTCCCGGCATCAAGGCCCCGCAGAACATTCATCACTTTGATCGGTTGAGCAGCGCTTGCGGCATCCCAACTGGCTCCGCCGCCGGAGAAAAAGATGATCCAGTTGCGGCTCTGCCCTTTTTGGGTCAGCAGATGATACTCTGACCCGTCACCCGACATAACCTGTGCACCCAAATCCACTTTATTCCATGTATATTGTCTGGTTTCCGCCTGCCTGGCAATCTCCGTTGGCTTCGCGGTAACCCGGAGATACACGAGCAGCCCCCCCGCCACAACCACTCCAGCCAAACCGATCATTGAGATGACCAGCCAATTTCGTTTCTTCCCCATGTACATCCCCTCCGCATACAAAAAAGTATACACAACGCGCATGTATTGCACAAAGTGTATACTTAAATTTCTAAGAGTATATTTGCTACAGCAGTTCGTCCTCCAGCTGTTCCAGTACTACGCTCCAAAATTGTTCTTCTTCTGCCAGACTTCGCGCATCCGTTTCCAGAAAATACGCGCGCAGCTTTGCTGCTTCCTGCTGCGCATCATAGGCCTTCCCTGTGGCTGGTATTCCTAGTTTATTCTCCGGCCCATCACCAGGCAGACCTTGCTGAATCAGCAGAAGCCGGGTGCTCTCCGGCAAACGGGCGGCTTCGACAAGCTCTGGTTCAAAGGTAACCATCTGCAGTTCAGAGTGGGACATCACTTATGATCTCCTTTCATGGTCCTGAAAAAGGGAAAATCGGGTTTCAATATGCTACTATTAACCATAGTATACACTTTGGAATAATTTTGGAAAGGGTGAATCCTGTCCATGTCGTGGGATGAACAAATTGAACGCATTATAAGTAAAATCGAACAAGCAAGCCTCAAGGATGGCGGCCGTGAAGTGTTCGGAGCCAAATCGCACCAATACACAAGAAAACCGGTTCTTTCCATGCAGGAAATTGAAGCCTTCGAGCGGGAACATGGTATCCAATTGCCGCTGCCTTACCGTTATTTTCTCGCACGGATGGGCAACGGCGGTGCCGGCCCTTATTACGGTATCTATCCTCTAAACAAAAACAACTCAGGAGATCGGCTATCTGAGCCTTTTCAGTTGAAACCGGACCTGAGCGATGAAGAGTGGAAGGCTTTGACCGACTTTGAGGATGAAGCCGACGGTGATGAATACGACGAGGCTTTTGACCGCCTTTTTCAAGGGATGCTTGGGCTCGGCACACAGGGCTGTACCTATGAGATGGGTTTGGTGCTGAATGGAGAATATACCGGGCGGATCGTTTATTACGATGGCGAATTGCAAAAGCCTTTCATAACCTATGAAGCGAATTTTCTCGACTGGTATGAACGCTGGCTGGACGAGATTATCCATGGCTATACAACCTCCTGGTTCGGGATGACCCGCGGTGGTGATGACATTGAGCTAACTACGTTATACCGCGAGGCTTCAGACCCCAAAGTTCAGTTGAGTGCATTAAAAGGAATGTATAAGCTGCGGACGGTCCACCCGGGTACCCTGCTGCTTCTGAAAGAGATTATGCGGGCAGCGGATTCAGCGCTTGCGTCTCGCAGCACCGCGCTGGAATTGCTGGCCAAGTTCGGAGAAGAGGAGGCTGGGCCTTGGATAAGGGATCTGCTGACCAGCCGCCATAAGGAAGAGCAATCCGCAGCGCTGCAGACGATCCGCTACTATATTTCAGATCAGACCCCATACACCGGACTTATTCTGCAGTGTCTTCCCACTATTTCCGAGCCTAAGGCTTTTGCGCTTGCCGCCTATATTCTGGAACAGAACGGGCAGGCCGATTCCGGGCCTTTTGTCGCTTTCTTCCGGCATGAGAACGAGAAGCTTCGGCGGGAAGCTTTGTACACCGTTGGTAAAATGCCGGACAAATCAAACTATGTGCAGAATTTCATGGAATGTCTGCAAGCGGACAATCCCTCAATTGTACTTACAGCTGTGCAATCACTGAGGGGGGTAACAGATGCCAGGCTTCTCCCCTGCTACGGCAAGCTGCTCGAGCAGCATGAGCATAATGAAGATTACATCCTGTCGAACGTGCTCGCCCGGCTGGAGGAATTTGGGCGACAAGCCCAACCCGTACTGCAGGCTGCGGCGGTTCATCCGCATAAAGAAACCAGAGAGAAAGCTATCAGCCTGCTTAGTCAACCTATGATTGCTTCAGGCATAAAAAGACTGTTTTTTAGAAGGTAAAGAACTAATTGCTCTCCATATAGGCGGTCCCAGTTTGCCATTACCGGCACGCAGGACTGCCCTTTCATTTATTTGGCGGTCCATGCCATTACATATTCCAGTTGTCCCGAACTCTCATTACGCTGCTCGCCCTTAATGACAAAACCACAGCGTTTATAGAAATCTACTGCACTTTTGTTCTCTGCATATACATCCAGTTCAAGGCTTGGATATCTGGTTTGACAGTAATCGAGGAGTTGTCTGCCGATGCCCTGCCCCTGATGCTCCTGCGATACAAATAACGCCCCAATAAAGGAGTCATTCAAAATACTGATAAAGGCTTTGATCTCTTCCTGCTGCTTGTACACAAAGGTTGCAGACATCGGCATATATTGCTCTTTTACCAAGTTATAATTGCCTCTCCAATAGTCTGCGGCTATAAAAGCATGGGCTGAAATATTCGTTTCAAGCCATATTGTCATGACTTCTTCCATATCATAAGGCTCTAAAGGCTGGATAGTTGCTTCCAATGAATCCATAGATTTTTGTTCCTTTCCAGGGTAATATCCGGCTTTCAAGCCGGCATTCCTAACATACAGAAGCAGAAGACGATACCTTGGTTTTGGCCAGTACAAGTTCATCATCGCTGTGCATGTCCTCTTTTAGATAAGAGATCAAAATGGATCTGAACTTGCCGATCTGCGCTTCCGTAGCCTGCTCCCGCATCATTTCGAATGCAGCCACTGTTTTTTTAAACACCTTTAGATTCTCCACCTGCTTCAATACGTCCAGAATCTTCAGGATGATATCAACGGCGGTTCCGTGTTCCTCTTTGTTCATAATATACTGGAGCAGTTCATCAAGAAATGAATGGAAATACATACTGCCGATAATATCAGGCTGTGTCAGGATGTGCGGGGGGAGATTCCAGATTGACTGTAAAAACATATGCAGGGTAACGTGGATATCCATATTGTGCGCATTGGCAGATTCCAGGATGTTCAGCATGCCGGGTAAAAGTTCTTGTGGATGCTGCTGCAGAAAAAGGATATAATCTCCGAGCACCCTGGTGTTGCCGGACAGCAATTCAATTCCGAACAGCTCCGCACGTGAGCGGAACCGGTACTCTTTCACTTCCTGTTCGCCGGCCTTGTCCAGTTCTTCAAACCAGCTGAGATTGGCATATTGCAGAATACAGTCTTTGGCTTCACTGAATTTCTTGAGTTTTTTTAGGGCCAGGCCTTTCATTAATAAAGTATAACCGTAGTAATAAACAAGCGGCCTCTCCAAATTCGGCACAGGTACGGCCCGCAATGGATTGAGTGTATTCTCGTATACGGATTGGACACGTTTATGTAAGGAATCTGAGATTTCGGTTATTTGGTCCCACGCCTCAAAAGAATAGGCCATCCTAAGCATTTTTACCACCGTATCAAAATCCACCTCTTCAACATCAATGAAGCTGTCCAACGGGCACCCCCCTTTATTTTCCACATGTTAGCAGTATATTGGATTATTTACTAGGGGTCAATAAAATCAGAGAATCACAAACAATATGTTATAGTTAAAGTCATATATAGATTGAACTTATAATTTTTCTGATTGGGATTGGAACGTGACTACGGTGAATGTTTGGACTTCCGGCCGCTGCCCGTCTGCAGATTTCTTTATTATTACCGCCCTTAACGGTTGAAATCTGCAGGGCAGCTTATGCTTACGATGCGAGCTTTCCTGCGGAAAGCTTTCGGGCGGGCGCTACCGCTCCTCCAGTTCCAAAATCCCCCTCCGTCACTGTCCCGATCTTCTTATATTTTCAGGTTCAATCTATATAGCCACCATTCTACAGTAAAGGAGACTTACCGATGGAAATCTCTTCTTTTTTATTGCCAAAGTACCAGGTTGCTTACATCACCTCCTCCATGTCCATGCTTGAAGCCTTGGAGCAGCTCGAGCAGCATCATTACACAGCCATTCCGATTATTGATACCGAGGGTAAATATGTAGGAACTCTATCGGAGGGAGACTTATTGTGGAAGCTGAGACAAACGCCGGATTTGACTTTCGAGAAGATGGCTGAAGTTCCGGTAAGCGAGATCCAGAAGCATGTGCATAATGAAAGTGTGTTTATCAAAGCACAGATGGAGGATATGCTGACCCTCGCTGCAGACCAGAATTTTGTACCTGTCGTGGACGCCGAAGGCCTGTTTATCGGAATTATCCGCCGCAAGGATATCATTGAATATTACACCCGTAACATTATGGATTGAAAGCGTTATTCCCCAAGAAATAAGGGGCTGTCTCCCGCAGGTCTATCGAATGAATCGACAGATCTGTCAGGGAGACAGCCCCTGTGTCATGCCAAAAGATGTTTACAGCTCAGTCAGAATGACCGGTCCATCCGCGGTTATAGCCAAAGTATGCTCATATTGTGCAGATAGTCCGCCATCGATCGTCCTGGCCGTCCACCCGTCCTGATCCACCTTCGTCCGGTGGCTTCCGGTGTTCAGCATCGGCTCAATCGTAAAGACCATGCCTTCTTTGAGGCGCGGCCCTTTGCCGGCAGGACCATAATGCGGAACCTCGGGTGCTTCATGCATGTCGGAACCAATCCCGTGCCCGATGAAATCACGGACCACACCGTATCCTTTGGACTCCGCATAGACTTGAATCGCATGGGCCACATCGCCGATCCGATTCCCTGCCACCGCCTGCTCAATCCCGAGGAACAACGATTCCTTTGTAGTCAGCAAGAGCTTCGACGCTTCTTCACTGATCGTCCCCACCCCGTATGACCAGGCTGAATCCGCCAGCCACCCGTTCAGGTTAACCACCATGTCAATGGTGACAATATCACCTTCTTTGAGTTTCTCCTTCTTCGGAAATCCGTGGCAGATCACATCGTTCACAGATGCGCAAGTCGCATAAGGATACCCGTGATACCCTTTTTGTTCAGGAGTTGCGCCTTGAGATAATATGAATTTCTCTGCAAATTCGTCAATTTCCCAGGTCGTGATCCCCGGCTGAATCAGCTGTTCGATTTGCCGATGGCATTCTGCAAGTATTTTGCCGGCCGCACGCATTTTTTCAATTTCTTCGTGGGTCTTGATAATAATCATAAATTCGCCTCTTCATCTGATATAATCGTTCTGCTCTTATATTATGAAAGAAAAACTGCAAAAATCCAAATTTTTTGCTGCCTGTTCCGATTTTATTGATTTTGCATCCATAAAAAGAAGGTATTTACATTTTTGTAGCGAATCTTCTTCAGCAGAATACACCCGGACTTCAGAAACATCCAAATCGAACAGAGGAGGAAGTTGAAGATGAGGAATACGCTCTGCTTCACGTTTCGGAGAATGAGCCTGATGGTGGCCATTCTGGTTCTGATCAGTACTTTTGCCTGGCCCAGCCAGCAAGCCGAGGCTGCAGCTGTACCTGTCAAGGGTTTTTATGTAAGCGGAACCAATCTAATGGACGCTACCGGCAGCCCTTTTATCATGCGGGGAGTCAACCATGCTCATACCTGGTACAAAAATGATCTTACCGCCGCCATCCCCGCCATTGCCGCCACTGGCTCAAATACCGTGCGGATTGTACTTTCGAACGGCAGCCGCTGGTCACAGGACACACTGTCCGAGGTTCAAGCCATTCTTGCCCTCTGCGATCAATATAAGCTTACCGCCATGCTTGAAGTGCATGATGCAACCGGGTCGGATCATCCATCCGATCTAAATGCTGCTGTCAACTACTGGATCAGTATCAAGGATGCCCTGATTGGCAAGGAAGACCGGGTCATCGTCAATATCGCCAATGAATGGTATGGTTCCTGGAATACAGACACCTGGTCCAGCGGCTATCAGTCAGCGATTCCGGCCCTTCGGAACGCAGGCATCAGGAACACCCTTGTGGTCGATGCCGCTGGCTATGGGCAGTATCCGAACTCGATATTTACCGCCGGCAAAACAGTGTTTGACAGCGATCCGCTGAAAAATACGATTTTCTCGATCCACATGTATGAATATTCCGGCGGCAATGCGGCGACCGTCACGAGCAATATTGACAACGCTTTAGTCATCGGGGTACCGGTCATCATCGGAGAATTTGGAGACCGGCATACCAGCGGCGATGTGGACGAAGACACCATTATGAGTTATTCCCGGCAAAAAGGAGTAGGCTGGCTGGCCTGGTCATGGTACGGCAATGGCGGCGGCGTTGAATATCTGGACCTGGCCACCGGCCCCGCCGGAACACTCACAGCCTGGGGCAGCAAGGTGGTGAACGGCGTAAACGGCACATTGGCTACCTCCGTGTTGAACAAAATCTATACTACACCCGGGTATCAGCCTGTGCCTGATGGAGGTACGACGCCTACGGCCACACCTTCCCCGACAGCATCGGCCACTCCTGCACCCACCACTACCCCTGGACCCACCGTGACGCCTGGGCCGACTGCCACACCTACCGCGACGGCTCAACCTACGGCTGAACCTGCCGGCAATCTGGTGGTAGAGTATCGTGCCGGAGACACCCATGCTGCGGATAATCAGATCAAACCTTATTTCAACATCAAAAACAACGGCAGCACCGCCGTCAACCTGAGCGAGCTGCAG
Organism: Paenibacillus albidus; assembly: GCF_014644435.1. Taxonomy (GTDB): domain Bacteria; phylum Bacillota; class Bacilli; order Paenibacillales; family Paenibacillaceae; genus Paenibacillus_AQ; species Paenibacillus_AQ albidus. The sequence goes on from NZ_BMKR01000015.1 coordinate 96,614, forward strand.
CTCCGTTATTATTTCACCAAGGAGGGCACACAGACTTTGAATGCCACCATTGACTGGGCTCAGGTGGGCGCGGAGCGGATCACCCCGGCTTTTGCAGCTGCGAGTGGAACGAATGCCGATACGTACCTGGAGCTGAGCTTCACCTCTTCGGCAGGCATGATCCCGGCCGGTGGCCAGACCGGGGATATTCAGCTGCGGGTCCACAAGAGCGATTGGAGCAATTTCAATGAAGCCAATGATTTCTCTTTCGATCCGTTAAAGACCGCCTATGCCAGTTGGGATCAGGTGACCTTGCATCAGAACGGAGCGCTGGTTTGGGGCATCGCCCCTTAAGCAGCAGGGTCCCTCTTCATAGTGAAAAGGCTGTCTCTTATGCAGGATTTCCTGCAAAAAGAAACAGCCTTTTTCATTTTGATAACCTGTTCCGCATACCTGCTCAGTTGTGGAAGTTGGTACCAGACGTCGTAGCAGTGACATAACCGGCACGGATGACGAAATCCCCAAAATGTTCGCCTTGCTCCCGTTCCTTGGCATAACGGTGAAGAATGGGCGTAAGCGTCCCGATGATTTCCTGCTCGCCGATATTCTCCTTGTAGATCTTGTTGAGCCGGTCGCCAGTAAATCCGGCGCCCATATACATATTGTATTTGCCCGGCGACTTGCCGATGAACGAGATTTCACCCAGTGCCGGTCTCGCGCACCCGTTCGGGCAGCCTGTCATACGGATGATAATTTCTTTATCACGCAAGCCGGCCTCATCAATAACCAGCTCCAGCTTATCAATCAATGAAGGCATATAACGTTCGGCTTCGGCCATAGCCAGACCGCAGGTCGGCAAGGCGACACAGGACATCGAACTCCGCCGCAGCGCTGAGAAGTGCTGGCCGTCTGTAAGTCCGTATTTCTCTACAAGCTCTACAACCTTGCGTTTCTTCGCATTCGGGATATTGGCAATCGTTACATTCTGATTTGGTGTCAGGCGGAAGTCTCCGGTATGCAGCTTCGCGATCTCACGCAGTCCCGTCATCAGGGCATATCCTTCCTGATCATGAATCCGGCCGCTCTGGACGTAGAGCGTGAGGTTCCATTTGCCGTTGCTTCCTTTCACCCAGCCGTAACGGTCTCCGTTATGATCGAAATGAAATTCACGTGCCGCCTCCAGCTGCCAGCCCAGACGCTCATGCAGTTCATCGACGAACCATTCCAGACCGTGGCGGTCAATGGTGTACTTAAACCGTGCGTTCTTGCGCACGGAACGGTTGCCGTAATCACGCTGAATCGTAACCGTCTTCTCCGCCAGATCCACAATCTGTTCCGGACGGCAGAAGCCGATGACCCGCCCCAGCTGCGGATAGGTGCTGGTATCGCCATGCGTCATCCCCATTCCGCCGCCTACGGTCACGTTGAAGCCAATCAGCCGGCCTTCTTCCAGAATCGCAATGAATCCGAGATCCTGGGAGAAAACATCCACATCATTCGACGGTGGAACGGCGAGGGCAATCTTGAATTTACGGGGTAAATAGACCGGACCGTAAATCGGTTCCACTTCTGCCCCGGTTGCCTGGGTGTCTACAACCTTCTCGCCGTCCAGCCAAATTTCATGGTAGGCTTTGGTCCGTGGTGCCAGGTGGTCGCTAAGCTTGCGCGCCCAGTCATACACTTCTCCGTGAACCTCCGATTGATAGGGGTTCGGGTTGCTCATTACATTACGGTTCACGTCGCCGCAGGCGGCGAGTGTGGTCAGCAGCGTATCATTAATGGTTTTGATCGTTTTCTTCAAGTTCCATTTCAGGACGCCATGCATTTGAAACGCTTGCCTGGTCGTCACACGCAGTGTGCCGTTGCCGTATTTATGGGCCAGCTCATCGATAACCAGCCACTGCGCCGGTGTAGCGACACCGCCCGGGGCTACTATCCGCAGCATGAACTGGAAGGCCGGTTCAAGCTTCTGCCGTTCCCGTTCATTACGCAGATCACGGTCATCCTGCATGTAGCTGCCGTGAAATTTGAGGAGCCGGTTCTCATCCTCAGGCAAACCTCCGGTGATCGGATTGTTCAGGGTCTCAACAAGCGCCCCCCGCAGATAATTGCTGTTTATCTTAATATGCTCAACATCGCTTGGAGGTCCGCCGATGGGCTTTACCGCTTCTTTTTTAACCATTGTTGCTATCTCCTTCCGCTATCATTCGCCTGCTATTTATTATTGCTCAGTACCTTAATACACGTCACGTTGATAACGCTGTGCCTGCTGCAGATTCTCAAGGTAAGCCGACGCTTCTTCCGGGCTCATGCCGCCCTCTTCCTGAATCACTGTAACGAGTGCCGCATGCACATCATGCGCCATATGCTTCTCATCGCCGCAGACATAAATATGGGCACCCGCCTGCAGCCACTCGTACAGCTCCTTGCTCTTCTCCAGAATCCGGTGCTGCACGTAGACTTTCTCTTCGGTATCGCGCGAGAATGCTACGTCAAGCTTGGTCAGTACGCCTTCTTTCAGCATGCGCTGCCAATCCGTCTGATAGAGGAAATCCGTTACAAAATGCCGGTCGCCGTAGAACAGCCAAGTCTTGCCATCAGCACCCAGCTCTTCTCTTTCTTCCAGAAAGGAGCGGAAAGGAGCAACGCCTGTACCCGGACCGATCATAATGACCGGAGCAGCCGGGTTCGCTGGAAGCTTGAAATTCGGATTCTGCTGGATATAGATAGGCAGCGTATCCCCCGCTTGCACCCGTTCCGCACAATGTACGGAGCAGACGCCGAAGCGTTCGCGTCCATGGGCCTGATAACGTACGGCCCGGACCGTAAAATGAACTTCATCCGGGTTGGCCTTGTTGCTGCTCGATATGGAATAGAGACGGGCAGGCAGCTTGCGCAGGATCGTTACAAAGCTGCGGGCGGAAACCTGCCAAGGTCCGAAGTCCTGGATCAGATCCAGCAGATCGCGGCCCTGAATATAATCTTTGAGCTCCTGCTGCCGCTCAGGGGCCAGCAGCTCGCTGAGTTTGCCATTCGATGATAATGGGGCAGCCTGCTCCAGGAGCGGCTTGGTCAGTACCGTAATTTCATAATGATGGCTCAAGGCTTCGTGCAAAGGACCTTCTTCACCTTTTTTATTCAGAGGTACAGGTTCATCAGCGTTCCAGCCCATGGCCTGAATGATGGCACCCACCAGCTCCGGATGGTTCTCCGGGTAGACACCGAGGGAGTCCCCTGGCTCAAAAGCCAGTCCTGAACCTTCCAGGGACAGCTCCAAATGGCGTGTCTCCCGGTCCGATCCACGGCCGTTCAGGTTCAGGTTCTCCAGCACTTCGGCGCGGAAAGGGTTGTTGCGGGTGTAGGCCGATTCCTGAATGCCGGTGTCTTCAGCAGCCACCACCGCTTCTGCGGCAATCTCTGGTGCATCCAGTCTGCCGTTCAAAGCCTGGATGACATTTTGCACCCACTCTGCAACTTGCTCGTCATAATCCAGATCGCAATCGACACGCGGGCTCAGGCGCTGCGCACCAAGTTCCTCCAGACGCTGATCGAAATCCTTGCCTGTCTGGCAAAAGAATTCGTAAGAGGTGTCTCCAAGCGCCAACACCGAGAATCGCAGACTCTCCAATTGAGGCGCACGTTTGCTGTAGAGGAATTCATGGAAGGCCTTCGCATTATCCGGCGGTTCGCCTTCACCATGTGTACTTGCCAGGATCAGCAGGTTCTCCACCTTTTTGAGCCCATTCGTTTTAAATTGGTTCATCGCGGATACCGTGACCTGGAAGCCCTGTTCTTCGAGCCTTCGGGACAAGCTTGCCGCCAGCCGCTGGCAATTGCCGGTCTGGGAACCGAACAGCACAGTGACTTCGCGGGATACAGGCTGGCTAGGTGCAGCAGCGGCTTCCGGTGCTTGCGGTGCTTGCGGAGCTGCGGCCAACGGCAGCACAGTCGCAGGAACCTGAGCAGCAGCTGTGCTGATTGCGGAGAAATACCCGCTGATCCAATTTCGCTGCGCCTCCGTCAGGGTTGGCAATAGGCGGTTGAGGAGCTCAATCTGGCTCTCGTTAAAGGGACTGTTCGTTACCTGTAGTTGCAACAATATCCACCTCTCCTAAACATGAAATCTAGTAGTTTCATAGATTAACTGATAGCAATCCCGAATCCTGATCACACTGCTTCCGCGAGCTTACCGGTAAGCATGAGAGACAGCATTAGATCGTCATGGATTCAGGCTAACATAATTACAGAAAACGATCAATGAACTAGCAAACCCCTAATTTTTGTATTTTAATACAATAATAGAGATAAAAAGCGAAAAAACCGCTTATATCAGAGTAAATCACTCCGATTTAAGCAGCTTCATCACAAAAAATGATAAGTTGTATTAGATAAAATGATAAAGATTTTGATAAAAAAGCGCCTATTATTTGCTTTTCTTTTACCAGCGGAGACTGGCCTGAACAGCTAATGCCTTCCAGCCGAGCTGTTTCCGCTACAGCTACTCATCCTAAGGCATTTTTGCCTTCCAATCGAGCTGTTTCCGCTGCAGCTGCTCATCCTAAGGCATTTTTGCCTTTCAGCCGAGCTGTTTTCGCTAGAGCTGCCCATCCTAAGGCATTTTTGCCTTCCAATCGAGCTGTTTCAGCTACAACTGCCCATCCTAAGGCATTTTTGCCTTCCAATCGAGCTGTTTCAGCTACAGCTACCCATCCTAAGCCATTTTTGCCTTCCAATCGAGCTGTTTCCGCTACAGCTGCCCATCCTAAGGCATTTTTGCCTTCCAATCGAGCTGTTTCCGCTGCAGCTGCTCATCCTAAGGCATTTTGCCTTCCAGCCGAGCTGTTTCCGCTACAGCTGCCCATCCTAAGGCATTTTTGCCTTTCAGCCGAGCTGTTTCCGCTACAGCTGCCCATCCTAAGGCATTTTTGCCTTTCAGTCGAGCTTTTTCCGCTGCAGCTGCTCATCCTAAGGCATAGTTTTTGCCTTCCAACCGGAGCGCCTGACTGCCTCCCGGCTCAAAGCTGATAAGGCTTGCGTTGTCTGAAATGACTCACAATCCAGTGCGCCACGAGCAGCAGCATCCCCAGATTGATCGCGACATCCGCCAGATTGAGTATGCCGCCGCTTTTTCCAAAGACCAGAAAATCGGTAACCTTATGAAACAGAAACCGGTCAATGGCGTTGCCTATAGCTCCGCCTGCCAGAAAAGCTGCCGCCGTCTCCATCAAGCGGCCTTTGATCTCGCCTTTGCGGCGATAATAAAGAATGGCCGCAACAAAACCTACCGCTATAATCACAAAATACCGTCCATATCCCTGAAATGAACTAAAAGCCGCCCCACTGTTCTCGTAATGGGTGAATGTCAGGTAATCGTTCCAGAACGGAAGGGTCTCGCCTACCAGCATATGGGAGCGGACCAGCCCTTTGGAGACCTGGTCAGCCATAATGACCAATACGGAAATCACATAAAAAAGCAAATTTATCCCCCTCTCTCCCGCTTACAGAATTTCCTGAGCTTTCAGCAAAGCTTGTACCCGTGAGCTCACGCCAAGCTTGCTGTAAATCCGGCTGACATAGACTTTAACCGTGCCCAGCGTCAAGCTGAGCCCGTCGGCAATTTCCTGGTTGGAGTCCCCCCGGCGCAGCAGATCCAGAATTTCCAGTTCTTTGGGTGTAAGCGGCTCAACGACGGGCGGGCCGGCCTCCCGCTCTTTGCCCCCCGCGTTCCCCTCTGCAGCCATTACCTCCATAAGCATGGCGATATAGGCGATCATCGCTTCATCCACGGGCCCGGTGCTGACGGACAGCTCTTCAAGCAGTCTGTAGATAGGTACGCCTTCGTCCGCGAATGTGCGGACATACCCGAAGGGCAGCCCCAGCCGCAGCGCTGTACGCAGGAAAGCGGCAGCTTCCCTCAGCCGCCCACGGCTGTGTTCGGCTCTGGCCTGAAGGGTGGCTATGGCAATGGTTACATTAATCAGCTCCCCTTCTTCAGCCTGCAGCCGCAGAGCAGCCAGCAAACCCAGCGCATCTTCATAGGCTCCCTGCAGCAGAAGCACACGGGCCAAGGTCATGAATTCGAGCGACTGTTCAAGTGTCACCCGGTGGTTTAGGGAGACCGGCAGGGCACGCAAAGTCTCGGCAGCCTGCGGAAGTTTCCCTTCCAATGCGTCCAGCATAGCGGTGAACGCACGCAGCGGGCGAACCCAGTGGAATTCGCCTCCGCGTTCCATCTTGTCCAGGGTCTCGGCTACAATCGCACGGGCAGTCTGGCGCTGGCCCTCCTTCAGCTTGAGCCGTGCCAGCGTAAGCCGGAACGGCACGAACAATCCCGGCGTCTGGCGGTACCTGCGGCCTTCGGCCAGCGTATCCAACCAGAACAGGCACTCCTTCAGCATATTTTTCTCGTAATAACCTTCCGCCAAGGACTGCACCACATACTGGCAGATCATCGAATCGCCCCAGCCATGGCTCTGGAGGATGTCTATAAACTTAGTGCCCACAGATGCGGTGGACGCCGTCATGACTCCTTTGAGACCAAATGCGGTATTGCGCACAAAGGGCTCTCCGGTATTGTAATTGAAATTAAAAAATACAGCATCCTCCGGCAATTTGGCCTGGATCGTTTCCGCAAAACGGAACCATTCCGTGAATTTCCCCGAAGAGAAGGCCAGATTGGCTTTGACAAAAAACAACCCGCTTAATCCCTCCGCCCTTTCTTCCGGGGAGGTCAGGCCGTGCAGCGTGTCTTCAATACGCTGCAGCAAGTCCTCGGCTTCCGTGAAGTTGCCGGTGCCGATAAAAATAAACGCATGCAGCAGGGAGAGACGGACCGGCAAGGTGTAGTCTTGGGGGAACTGTTCCAGCCAGACAAGGACCGTCCCCAGCTCACCCTTTTGAAGCGCGGTTTCCACATAACGGTTAATCAATACCGAGGCCGAAGCATACTCCTCGGCACGTTGCGCGTGGTCGATGGATTCTTCGAGCCATCCGGAACGGGCATAAGCCCTGCTTGCCTTCCCGTGCAGCGCCTTCCATCTCTCCGGTGCTTGCTGCTTCAGCTCATGCTCCAAATATTCGGCGAACAATTGATGATAACGGTACCACTCCTCGTTCGAATCCAGCGGGAGGAGGAACAGTCCGCGGCTTTTGAGGGTTCTCAGCATCGCCTTGCTCTCTCGTTCCCCGGTGATCTCAGCGCAGATTTCCGCATTCAGCCTCTTGAGTATGGAAGTATCCAGTAAGAAACGCCGCAGGGGTTCTTCCAATCCGGACAATACCTCATGGAACAAATAGTGGGTGATGCCCCGGTCTCTGCCGCTGAAGTCGTGCATGAACCGTCCGCTGTCTTCTTCCTGCTGCATGGAGATCAACGCCAGCTGGAGTCCGGCCGCCCAGCCCTCCGTCTTCTGCACCAGCATCCGCACCACGGGGTCGGACAACGGCTTGCCCATGATGTTCCTGCACAGACGGCCCGCCTCCTCCTCCGAGAAGGCCAGCCCCCCTTCTGCAACAACATTCAGCTCTCTTCGTGCCAGCCATCTGGTGTATCCCTTGAAGGGAAGCTCTGTCCTTGAAGCTATGAAGAGGTGCACGGAATCCGGCAAATAATCAATCATGTATTCCAGGCTGACATGAATCTCATCATTCCAAATCACGTGGTAATCATCCAGCACAAAAGCAAGCGGCCGGCTAAACTCATAAAGCTCGTTCAGCAGCACATCGATGAAAGACGAAACGTTCCCCGGCGCAAAGCCGGCAACCAGCGGCAGCAGCCGGTTCTCCATATCCGGGGATATCTGCTGGGAAAGCGAATAAACCGCATATCTCCAGAATCTCCGCAAATCGTTCTCCCGCTCATCCAGTGACAGCCACGCCACCTTATGTTCACTCCGGTTAATCCATTGCCCGAGCAGCGTGGTTTTGCCGCTGCCGGCCGGGGCGTTCACGGCACTCAGCCTGAAGTCCATGCCCCGGGCGATTCTTCCCAGCCATTGCGGCCTGTCTACAATCTGTCTGCGTGATGCAGGCTGCGATATCTTGGTTCTAAGCAGCACATGATTATTCATTGCAGCGGTACGCTCCTTTTCAAACGTATCTATGTATAAACTAACCTTAAAGCACGCCGAAAACAACCCTTCCCCCTATTTCCTCAGGAAACGGGAAAGCACAGACTTAAAGTTATATTTATTATCGGAATGGTTAAGAACTTCTTAAACAGGAAAGTGCCAGGGGGAGGATCTGTATGGAGTATGGGAGTATATTGATTAAGCTGATCGCCGGCTTTGCCGGTCTGTGGGCCATGACAAGGTTACTCGGAAAAAAGGAAATTTCGGCTCTGACCCCCTTTGACTTTATTTCTGCCGTCATATTGGGAGACCTGGTTGGCGATACCATATATGACCAGGAGCAGTCTGTACTTAGACTCATCTTTTCACTGGCTGTCTGGACCATTCTGTCTATTGTATTTGAGAAACTTACCCAGCATATCCGCAAGCTGCGCACTCCGCTGGAAGGCAAACCGGAGATATTGATTCGGGACGGCCGGGTAGATGTGGACAAGCTCCGCAAGAGCAGTCTTGACTTTGAACAATTAAGAATGATGCTTAGGGCCAAGGATACTTTTTCCATCCATGAAGTAGCGTATGCCATTTATGAGACCAACGGCTCGCTCAGTATTCTAAAAAAACCGCAATATGAACCGGCGACGCGCGGAGATTTGAAGTTGCCTTTGCAGGATATCCAGCTGCCGCGAAGTGTGGTTGAAGACGGCGAAGTACAGCCTGACATGCTGGAGCGTCTTGGCCTGAATGAACAGGAATTGCGCCAAAAACTGCAAGAGAAGGGCTGCCCGGATGTACGTTCCATCGCCTATGCTGAAATAAACCAGGACGGAGAACTATGCATTATTCCCTGTGCCCAAAAGGAAAGCGGCTGAGAGCAACCCGGGTTCTAAAGATAAAGAAAAGCTGTCTCTTTGTGTAGAATAATCTACCTGGGAGACAGCTTATTTGTTGCATACTCAGGGCGCCGGTTAACCGCCTATATAAGACATCTCAATTTTGGGGACCGCCCCACGGGAAGGCCCCGTCCCCTCCAGGCTCCGCAGGTCGGAATAACGGTCTTCCCGGTTGTTCCAGACTTGCCGAAGTTTCTCGGTCAACTCGTCACCCGAAATATCAGTCCGCAGCAAGGTCCGCAGGTCAAAGCCCCGGCTGGCGAACAAGCAGGTATAAAAGGAGCCGTCAGCCGACAAGCGCGCCCGGGAGCAGCTGGAACAAAAGCTCTGTGTAATGGAGGAAATGATTCCGATCTCACGGTCTGTTCCTGTATACCGGTATCTGGCGGCAACTTCGCCTTCATACTGCGGCGCAATGGGTGTAAGCGGCATAACGCTGTCGATCATGTCAACGATCTGCTGTCTGGTGATCACTTGGCTCAAATCCCAACCGTTGGTGTTCCCCACATCCATAAATTCTATGAACCTCAGAATATACTCCGTATCCTTGAAATATCTGGCCATAGGAATAATATCCTGCTCATTGGAGGACTTCTTCACAACCATGTTGACTTTAACCTGGAGCCCTGCGTCCGCCGCAGCTTTCATACCATCCAGTACTCCCTGTACCCCGACACCCAGGCCGTTAATGGCTCCAAACCGGGCATCGTCCAGTGAATCCAGACTGACATTAACGCGTTTCAGGCCGGCCGCATATAAGTCACTTGCAAACCGGGGCAACAGCAGCCCATTCGTAGTCAATGCAATATCTTCAATGCCCTCCACCCGGCTCAGCCGGCCGATCAGGCGCGGCAGGCCGCCCCGCAGCAGCGGCTCGCCGCCGGTAAGCCGCAGCTTCTTGCCCCCCAAGCTTGCGAAGGAGCGGCAAATCTGTTCAATTTCATCAAAACTCAGCAGGTCATCCCTGCCGAGAAACTTGTAATCAGGGCCGAAAATTTCCTTGGGCATACAATAAACGCAGCGCAGATTGCAACGGTCAGTAACCGAAATTCGCAGATCCTTCAAGGGGCGGTTCAGCTTATCCAGCGTCATTGTATTCCTCCTTCTTCCCGGTCAGCAGCTTTCCGGGAACAGTACTTCCCCGCTCGCCTGGCTGACTTTTACAATATCGTGAAGTGTAGTTGACAGTTCACCCGGCGGATACGGCTTGGTCAAATATTTTCGAACATTATGCTGCATCAGGATCTTATTTGACTTGTCCAGAGCTGAGGAGATCACAATCGGTATGCTTTCTGTTCTGGAGTCTTCCTTCAGCATGCTGATCAGATCCCAGCCGTCCAGCTCCTCTCCCAGCATCAAATCGACCACAATAGCAACGAATGGCGTCTTCAAAGCTTGATCGAAGGCTTTTTGCGGATGATAGTGATGGGTTACCCGGAAGCCTTTGCCTTTCAGCTCCTCCGATAACAGAAGTGAGAGGCTGTAGTCATCTTCTACGATCATCACATTCGGTTTAACCTCTTTATCGGTATTCCATTTAAGCGTGTCTTCCTCCTGGCGGCCCGGGTCGCCATTCCGAGTCGGGAGGCTGAACCACACGGTCGTTCCTTCCCCCTCCACAGAATCGATGCCGATAGTCCCCTTCTGCTTCGCAATAATTTCCTTGCAGATCGCCAGCCCCAGACCCGTGCCGCCTATGCGTTTGGAGGCGCTGTTGTCAATTCTTCTGAATTTCTGGAACAGCTGGCCGATCTGTTCCTTCGGAATGCCCAGTCCGCTGTCCTGAATTTGCAGTACAATCTGTCCGGGCTCATTGAACAGGTGCACTTTAACTTCATTGCTGTCCGGCGAGAACTTGATCGCATTGCTGAGCAGATTGGTCATGACCTGGATAATTTTATCTTTATCCACTTCCACTTCAGCATTCCTTGCCTCATCAACCAGCAGCACATGATGTGTACTGCTTAATTTATATTGATCAATGACGCCCATCACGATCTCACTCAGATTGGCGTGCTCCGTTATATATTGCTGCTTGCCGGATTCCATCCGCTGCAAATCCAGAAAGTCATTGATGAGTTCCGTTAACCGCTTGGCTTCTTTATGGATTGTCTCCAAATATCTCAGCTGCTTTTCCGGCTTCATCGTTTTGGACAAAAGCAGCTCCGTGAAGCCGAGTACGCTGGACAAAGGGGTTCTTAGCTCATGGCTGACCGTGCTGACCAGCTCCGACTTCATCAAATCAAGCTCATATTCTCTCGTAATATCCCGATGGACAAACAAGGTGCCGATGCGCATCTCCCGGCGGAACACCGGAATGGCATAAACATCTACATGCTTCAGGAGCTCCGTCTGAATTGAATACTTCATACTGCTGGAATCCGATGACAACGGAGACATGGCCTGTTGATAGAAGGCGCGGATCTCTTCGGTTTCATTGATCACCTGGATGAAATGGTTCAGCCAGTGGTCTCTGGATGTCATGCTGCCATCCGTCCACTCGCCATAGTTGAACATCTGGCTAAGCGCTTTATTAATATGCAGCATGGTGCCGGCAGTGTCAACGAACTGAATGCCCTCATTTACATTGTTGACAATATCCTGGTTCAGCTTGCGGCCATGCTCGATCTCTTCATACATAAACAGCCGCTCGATGGCCAGCGCAACCCGGTTCATCATGCCCTCTACCTCGTTGACTTCCTCTTTGCTGAAATCATGGCCAATCCGGCTGCCGCAGAACACGGCCAGAATCTCATTTTTGGCATTCACAACCGTAGTGTAAAAGTCGTAGGAGAACACCGGTTCAGGTGAAATCCCTTGCTCCGATTGAGCTGCAGGCCGTTTGACGGTATAGGATCTCTCCGATTGCAGACGGTACAGCATCTCATTGTTCCCGTTCTCCAGATAGCGGTCAACCGTGGCTTGCGGAATACCTTTGGCGGTAACGATGTTATCTTTGACCAGCAGGAAAAAGCTTGCATCAAAAGCATACAGCCGGTTCATAAAATGAATGAACTTGTCCGCAAATTCCTGCTTATCCAGCGTATAGGTAATATCATGATTCAGCTGATTGTTCAGCTCCAGCATGACCTTGGTTTGTTCCGTGTGCTTCAGGGTATCGGCCAGCTCCTGCTGGACACTCTTCATTGAAGTGATGTCATTGGCGATGAGAATATACTGATAAATGACGCCTTCATCGTTCAGATACGGCATAATTGTTGCCTGAATCCAGACGGCTGAGCCGTCTTTGTGAGCCATCCGGATTTCATTGCTCCACACCCCGCCGGTGCTCAGCTTGCCAAAAATCTGCTCCGAGGAAACGTTCTGAAATTCAAATAATCTGTACGTAAACCCGATGATTTCAGAATGGCTGTATCCGGTATAGGCGCTCAGATTCTCATTGGCATAGCTAAATACTCCCTTTTGAGTGAGGATGGCTACGGCAGAAGATTGATCCAGAGCCTTCATCATACTCTCAATCTCGGCTAACGAACGCTGCAGCCTGGTTTGCTGCTCCTGCAGCTCATCCTGCTGGGCCTGCAGCTCTTCGTTCTGCATCATCAGCTCTTCTTCCTTATCCTGAATACTGCGGGCCATATCCAGAAAGGCGTCATACAACCTGCCAATCTCATCTTGGTTCCGCAGCTGCCCGAGCAGAATTTCCTCCCCGGCCGCCAGAGAATGCACTGCGCCTTGCAGCTCTTCAATCGGATTGATGAGATTGCGGATGATCCGCCAGATCAGCCAAGTAAAAAACAGTAGAACGACCGAACCGAACAAAAAAGAAAACAGGGTATACTCATTGGCCAGTCTGATGGAATGTTTGGCCATTTCATTCAGGGCAGTGTCCGCCCGCAGCTTGTAGGTTTTGGTGTATGCCAGAAATTCATTGACCGACTGGGTGCTGCCTTCCTGTGCAGCGGTTCTGAGCGCGGCGTAATCATCGGCTTCCACCAATCGGATAGCTTTAGGCAGGATATTGGTTTTATAATCGATGTAAAAGTTCTGCAGCTCTTTTCTGAACACCGCTTCTTCCGTAGACAGATTAAGCCGGGCATACCTGTCCAGTATGCTGTCCAGATTAGTGAGCGCCGTGTCCAGCAGCTTCAGTTCGTTATCGTTCTTCAGTGCAACATACCCTCGGGCCCGAAAAAAAACATCGCTCAGCGTTCCCGCCAGTTGATTGATCGTATCCGTTTTGTGCTGCAGGATCTCCCTCTCTTGCGCAAGCTTGGTCTGCTCGGCTTGGATGTAGATAAAGAAGGCCGCCCCGGACAATATAATCAGCGCAAACAAAACAACAATAGTCCGGAAAAATCTTGTTCTAATACTTCGGCTAGAGGTTACTTCCCGAGTCACTGAGAATCCCCTCCACTACGTGCATAAGTTCCATAGGACTAAACGGCTTGGCCATAAAAAAGCGGGCTCCCGCCGCCAGCGCCTTATTGCGGTCAGCCTCCTGTGCTTTTGCAGTCAGCATCAGAATGGCGGTCTTCTGTTTCAGCTCGTCCCCCAGCTCGCCCAGCACTTCAATCCCTGTCATGAGCGGCATCATGTAATCCAGAATCACCAGATCGAAACGTTCAGCCGCCAGCAGGTCCAGGGCATCCCGGCCATTCTCGGCGGTACGGAGTTCTACCCCTTCCAGATCCTCCAGCGTATCAACGATCAGCATCCGCAGAATTTCTTCATCATCCACTACCAAAACTTTGTGCATACAATATTACCTCCATTTTCCGCTACCCGTTATTCTTAGATGTCTTATAACAGGAATCTGTGGGCCAGCCGCTCGATCCGCAGCAACAGCTCATGCATATGAAACGGCTTAATGACATAATCATCGGCGCCCATTTGCAGTGCATGAATGATATCCCTCTGATTATTTCTCCCGGTCAGCATAATAACCAGAACATTCGCCTCCGGATAACCGCTGCGAATCTGCTCAAGCACCTCTACACCATCCAGCTCAGGCATTACACCATCCAGCAAGATTATATATTTCTCGTCAGACGAATACCAATTGGATTCCAGGAACTCTGGCCCGTTCGCATAACTGCTGATTTTCAACTCAGAGACATGAGCAGGCTCCCAGCTTGCGAAGTTACTCGATACAATCCGCCGGATCAGCGCATCATCATCCACAATAATTACATTCAGGATCACATTTGCTTTGATCGCAAGCAGATGATCGGAATAAAGCGTAGTCTGGTTCCTCCCGGCGTGCTTGCTGGCATAAAGAGCCTGATCGGCCTGCTCCACTAGTTTATCGGCTTGTTGTTCAGCTTCTGTTACTTCGGTGATTCCGCCTGAAAATGTAACCTGAAACCTTTCATTTTTGGCCCGGAACGGCAGGGCGGCAAAAGCCTCCTGAATACGCTCGATGACCACCGCCGCCGAAGCAACATCTGTATTGGGCAAAAACAAGGCAAACTCCTCCCCGCCAAAGCGGCAGAAGGTATCCTCTACCCGGATGGAACGCCGGACAATATCGGCAAAGGTCTGCAGCACCTCATCTCCGACGAGATGGCCATAGAGATCATTTACTCTTTTAAAGTGATCCAGATCCATAAGTGCCAGGGAGAATACCCGTCCCGTACGCTTGAAATCCGATATCAGCTGCTTCATCGTCTGGTTGAAATGCTTGCGGTTGAAGGCTCCGGTCAGCTCATCCACAATAATGGATTCCTGCCACTCCCGCTTCATCTCAAACCTGTTACGGATCAGCGCCAGAAGCAGCTCGATATCAATCGGCTTGGACACGTAATCCATGACTCCCATCGAATAGGCCTTCAATTGAACCGCTTTGGACTTTTCACCGCTGACAATCAGAATCGGGATCCGTTCTTTCTTGGCTTTCACGATAATTTGATCCAGAACTTCAATCCCGCTTTTGTCCGGCAGCACAATATCCAGCAGAATCATGTCCGGCTTGCTTTCATAAAACACCTTTAGTCCCCGTTCCGCAGAAAGTGCAATCCGCACATAATAGGACTGCTTCTCCAAAGACTCTTTCAGGAAGGCTACAAGCTCCACATCATCATCAATTAAAAGAATCTCCAGCTGCGGCAAAGCGGTAAGAGAGTTGCCCGGCTCCGGCTTCAGCGGTGATTCCATCACCTCCAGGGCCTCCCCTTCCAACACAGCAATGAACGGGTATAAATACTCCCCCCATTCGCCTACCGACCAGCTTCTATGACTATCATCCGAGAATAACGGCATCGTCCGTTCGGCCAGCCCTTCGACTTCCTTCAAGCCCACCGTCCCTGCTGTTCCTTTCAGATTGTGCAGGAAACGATAAATCTCTCTTTCTTCCACTGCCGGACGCTCCGACCATTGCTGCAAAGTTTGTTTGGTGCGTTGCTCCACCAAATCCCTATATTTCCTTGTTGTCATCGCTACTCCTTCAGTCAGGCAATTATCAATGTTATAGAATGTGAGCTTAAGTTCATTTTAGATGGTCCGATGGTATTTAAATGTATGCTCAAAATTTCCATTTCAACATACTCTACCTGCATTGTCAATTACATTCTACATAAAATAGCAGACTTCTACAAAATTCCGAAGAGTCGGACAAAAAAACTTTGGTTGATGCTTCGGAGATGATTTGTCATAATAGTTGAATCATTCACTCCGTTAACGCGGCGGACGATTACAGAGTAACTAAGGGGGCTGTTTTACTTGAAAGGAATTATTACCGTACTCGGAAAAGACAAAGTGGGAATTATCGCCAAAGTCTGCACCTATCTTGCCGATCATAATGTGAACATTCTGGATATTTCGCAAACCATTGTTCAGGATTACTTCAACATGATGATGATTGTGGATGTGTCGGGTCCTTCCAAATCCTTTGAGGAGCTTGTCGAGGATTTACAGAAGGTCGGCGAATCGATCGGCGTGGAAATCAAGCTGCAGCATGAAGATATATTTAACATTATGCACCGGATATAAGGAGCAGAGCAAAGGAGCAAATGCCATATGATTTCAATCGTAGAAGTGCAGGAAACCAATAAAATGATCCGTGAAATGAACCTGGATGTGCGTACAATTACGATGGGCATCAGCCTGATGGACTGCGCCCATACGGATATGCGGACCTTCAACCAGAATGTGTATGACAAAATCACCCGCTCCGCCGAAAAACTGGTCAAAACAGGAGAAGAGCTGGAGCGCCAATTCGGCGTGCCGATTGTCAACAAGCGGATATCCGTCACCCCGATTGCGATAGCTGCGGGTTCTGTGCATACCGATACTTATGTCCCGGTGGCAGAAGCACTGGACCGCGCCGCCAAAGAGGTTGGCGTGAACTTCATCGGCGGTTTCTCTGCCCTTGTACAGAAGGGCTGCACCAAAGGTGACCGGATTCTGATCGAAAGTATCCCCGAAGCCCTGGCGGTCACCGAACGGGTCTGCTCTTCGGTTAATGTCGGCTCCTCCCGCAGCGGCATCAATATGGATGCCGTCAAGCTGATGGGCGACATCATCATCCAGACCGCGGAACGGACCAAGGACCGCGATTCCATCGGCTGTGCGAAGCTGGTTGTATTCTGCAATGCGGTTGAGGACAACCCCTTTATGGCTGGCGCGTTTCACGGTGTCGGTGAACGGGAATGCGTGATTAACGTCGGCGTCAGCGGACCGGGTGTGATCAAGCGGGCTTTGGAGGAAGTCAGGGGACAGGATTTCGAGACTTTGTGCGAGACCATCAAACGGACGGCGTTCAAAGTAACCCGGGTCGGCCAGCTGGTTGCACAGGAAGCGTCGAAAAGAATGGGCGTTCCTTTCGGAATTATCGACTTGTCCCTCGCCCCCACGCCGCTGATCGGCGATTCCATCGCAGAGATCTTTCAGGTAATGGGCCTGGAGGAAGCCGGTGCACCGGGAACAACGGCCGCACTGGCCATCCTGAACGACAATGTGAAGAAAGGCGGGGTCATGGCGTCCTCCTATGTCGGCGGACTCAGCGGAGCCTTCATCCCGGTCAGCGAAGACCACGGGATGATCCAGGCGGTTCAGCGCGGTGCCCTTACGCTCGAGAAGCTGGAGGCGATGACCTGCGTATGCTCCGTCGGGCTCGATATGATTGCCATTCCGGGCAGCACCAGCAAGGAGACGCTCTCCGGCATCATCGCCGATGAGGCGGCTATAGGCATGGTCAACAATAAGACCACCGCAGTTCGCCTGATTCCCGTGATCGGCAAGGATGTAGGCGAGATGGTCGAATTCGGCGGACTGCTGGGCTACGCGCCGGTCATGGCCGTGAACAGCTTCGACTGCTCGGGCTTTGTGAACCGGGGCGGCCGGATACCGGCGCCGATTCACAGCTTTAAGAATTAAGGTGTTAAGGGCGACGGGCTTCAAAGTTAGGAGTTAGGAGTTAGAAGTTAGGAGTTAGGAGTTACTGGCTACAAGCAGTATATGAGCACGGTCAAGTTCATTGCCTCGACCGTTTGAGTGTATTTTGTACATCAGGTAGCGAGTAGATCATGCTGATTCCCGATTTGAGTGTATTTTGTGCATCAAAAAAAGCAAGAAATACCGAAGAACACCCTTTTTATATAATCCTGCTGTACGAAATACATCAGGACGCAGTTTCAAGCGTTTTGAGTGCGATTCTGCTGCACTAAATACATTAGATTGCCTTGCAGCCGGGCACCATAGGTCTCAGAACAGCAACAAGAACCCTGCATCCCTTCTACCGGGACGCAGGGTTCTTTAGCTTACGGCTAGCCAATCTTCCCCTTCAGGGGAAATGTCCGATTAGCCACCCGCGGTATACACTTTACCTACATCGTCAGAAACCCATTCACCTATCTATTCGACCTAACTTCTCCGGGTTAAGCATCAGGTACAGCGCCTGGACCCGCGCTCCCGAGATGTCGAGGCATAACACCCCTTTGACCTCCCCGTGCTGGTAAAATACCAGATTGGGTTCACCGTTGATGATGGCAGGCACAACCTCCCATTCGCGCAGGTTGTACAGCACCCGGCGCGAGGTCAGCAGCGCGAGTACGCCTTTGCGGCCGTTCATTGGCCGCAGAACAGTGTGCACCCGGCCGCCGCCATCGGCTACAAGCACCGGCTGCTCGGCCAGCAGCTCCAGCATGCCGCTGACATCATAGGCGGCAAAAGCGGAGACGAACCGCTTCAGCAGCGCTTCTCTTGCAGGTGCAAGCGAAGTGCTGCCCGGCTCCGCGCCGTGCAGCGGCTGGAGGTTCCGCTTGGCGCGGCTGAAAATTTTGCGGCAATTGGCTTCGGCTTTGCCCAGCATTTCGGCAATGGCATCATAGTCATACTCGAAGACTTCACGCAGCACAAATACCGCCCTCTCCGTTGGCGTCAGCCGCTCCAGCAGCACCAAAAACGCATAGGATAACGTATCCTTGCGTTCCATAAGTGCTTCCGGCCCGTTGTAATGCTCCGAGATCGGCTCGGGCAGCCACTCCCCGGCATAGGTCTCCCTTCGGCTGCGCGCCGAACTCAGGATATTCAGGCAGCGGTTGGTAATGCCTTTGGCGATATAAGCCTTCACATTTACAATCCCGCTCCGGTCCCGCCGCGCCAGCTCCGCGAAGCAGTCCTGCACAGCGTCCTCGGCATCCGCCACCGTGCCGAGCATCCGGTAAGCAATAGAGAAGGCATACCTTTTATAATCAAGGTACAGCTCCTCTATTCCCGGCTGTTCCGGCAGCGGAGGGCTGCCTTGAGTATTGTTATCGAATTCCGTCAATTCGCTTCCTCCTCTGCCGTCCTGCCTGGGCCTGTTGTTATTTGGCGTCAAAACAACCGGGGAACATGCCGGTGGAGATGGCAATCCGGTTCCAGCTGTTGATGGTGTTAACCGCCATAATCAGATCCATATACTCACTTTCGCTGACAAACTCCCGTACTTTATGATACAAAACGTCCGGGACCCCCTGATGCGAAATTTGGGTCACCGCTTCGGTGAGTTCTATAACAGCCCGCTCCTTGTCCGTGTACAAATGCGGGACCTCTCTCCAGACACTCAGCAGCAGAATCCGGTCACTGTGATCCCCAAGCTTCAGCATGTCCTTGGCGTGCATTTCGAGGCAATAGGCGCACCCGTTGATTTGTGATGCCCGGAGCTTAATCAGCTCATACAGCACCTTATCCGTAACATGGCTGCCTGCATACTCCTCAAGTGCCATCATTGCTCGAAAGGCCGCTCCATTGGCCTTGGTGTGATTAAATCTCAAACTCATATTCGTCGCCTCCTTATGATGTGTACATAGAGAAGACAACGCAGCAGGCAAATTTGTGACACATGAGCTTCAACTATTTTGGCGGACACAGCCTAACGCCTCCAGAAATCTTATGATTGCACCAGACAGGAATTCCCCGGGTTCAAAAAACACCGCCACCTCAAGGCGGTAAGCATAGTTAAAACGGATGCCTCCTCCAATGTCCTGCAGGAAAAGCTGGCCGCTGTGCGGCGTCTCCAGCCACAGATCCGCACCAAACCGTTCACGGCACAGCAGTGCCAGTTCTTCCAGCGTCAGGCTCCCGTCCTTCAAATGCAGAAAAAGATGCTGCTTCCGGTTGTTCCATGGATCAAAATAGGAAATCCCGGGGTACTCATTTCCATAGTGGTCACTGATGAGCCGGTCCAGGATTGCCGTGAAATCCGGACCGGTGATTCCGCTCCATGTAATTTCCTCGGAATGGCGGGGCAGCCACAACAGCCCTTCCACCGCCGGATGCAGCGCCACGAAATCACCATCTATAGTGGTAGCGCTGACCACACATTCGGCGATCTGCTCCCGGCTGACCGGACTTTCCTCCCCATGCTCCCAGAGATCATATTCGGCAAATTCCTGCAAAACTTCCGCATCCGGCAAGCTGATGTTAATTAGCCCCCGATAGGTCCCCTGCCCGCATTCACTCAGGAAACGGCGGTACGACTCCGGCAGCTTCACCCGGGTACTCTGCTCACAAGCCTTCAACTCCGCATCCTGCACCGGTTTGAGGTGAGTGGATAGGATATACATATTACTGCTCTCCCTTAACCAAATTTCCCATTCCGGGAAGGTTATCAAAGTAGGCTAAACCCTCAATACTATCCATTATTATGATATATCTTAACAAAAACAAGCAGCCCGGCCATTTTTCTTTCAATTCACCTCGGACAAAAGGTGGCTAAACTTCCTAACCACAACAACAAACACCCCGGACCGATGTCCAGGGTGTTTGTTCCTTCCTCAATGCCTATTCTAGTTCCCGCGCTCCGCCAGCGGAAACAGCAGCGGCACAACTTTGCCCGCACCGACATCAATCAGGCCAAGGTCGGTGATTTTCAGTGCCGGGCTGACCGGCAGGGAATGCGTGCTGATGGACATGATCGGGTTGTAGTGGTTATACCCGAGCGACTCCATCGCTGTACGCAGCGCCAGCACCTTCTCCGCTGTCTCCGCAAGCGGCGCTTCGGTAAGGATGCCGCCGACCGGGAGATCCAGCGCAGCCAGCACCTTGCCGTCACAGACCACACAGAAGCCGCCCTGGCTGGCAATGACAGCATTGGCCGCTACAGCCATGTCTTCGGGATTATGGCCGACGACAAGCAAATTGTGGTTGTCGTGCGAATAGGTGGTGGCAATCGCTCCGCGCTTGATGGTATCCCCGCCGATTAAGCCGTAAGCACGGTTGCCATTTTTGCCGTAGCGCTCGAAGGTGGCGATCAGGCCATAACCGCTGTCCTGCCACTCCAGCAGCCCGCCCGACACGTGAACCTCACCATGTTTCTCCTCGGTGAAGGTAGATACATTATTGACCATCATCACCCGGCAACCGTAGGGTCCATCCGGAAGCTCCGGCCGGACAACGAAGTCGGCCGGAGTCACCGGATCCAGCTTCACACTTTCATAGAAATGTGCCGGGAATTGCGGGGCCTCTACCCGCTGCAGCACTGGATGGCGGCGGTCAAACACCTGTACCCCCCGCTTATAGACACTGTCCAGCTCAAAGCTGTTCAAATCGGACAGCAGCACAAAGTCTGCCACCTTGTTCGGGGCAATGACACCACGGTCGCCCAGCTTCATTCGCTTGGCCGGGGTGTAGGTAGCGGCATATACCGCGTCCTCCGGCAACATGCCCATGGCAATCGCCTTGCGTACCAGATGGTCGAGGTGGCCGGTCGCTACGAGCGAATCGGTCATGACATCGTCAGTCACGAAACAAAAATGCTCAGCGACCGGATGCCGGATCAGATAGTCCATGACTTCCGGGGTCATCGACTTCTCCTGAATTTCGATGAACATCCCGGCCGCGATCCGGGCCGTCAGCCCTTCAATGCTCTGATGGGTATGGTCCGAATCAATGCCGGCATAGATCAGGCGATGCAGATCCAGGTCCAGCAGCTTCGGGGTATGCCCTTCGATCACGAGCTGCGGATAATGCGAGCGGGTGTGCTGGAGGATGCGGTTGCTTTTGCCTTCCGGGTCACGGATCACATCGACGTAGTTCATCACTTCGCCGAGGCAGATCATTTTTTCCGTCGCCATCAACCGGTCAATATCTTCGATTTCAATCGAACCCCCGGTCGTCTCGAGCTGGGTCGCGGGCACAGAGCTAGGAATCGCATAGAACATATCGACAACACAATCCCGGCTGGCCCGGATCATCTCATGCACACCCTCGACGCCGAACACATTGGCCATCTCATGCGGCTCTGGCACGATAGACGTCACCCCGTGGCGCAAAATCCCATAGGAGAACGTCTGCGGAGTAATCATCGTGCTTTCGATATGCAGATGAATATCGATCAGGCCGGGAATCATGTACCTGCCTTCCCCGTCGATCCTCTCCGCAGCTTCAAAGGTCTCGGCCCCCAGCGGTCCAATGTACAGAAACCGCCCGTCTTTTACGGCGACATTGGCCGTTTCAAATCTTTTATAGTAACTGTTGTATACCTTCACATTCAGCAGCAGTTGATCTGTAGTCATCTTGTATACTCCTTATGGATGCGTTACGGCACCAGCACCAGCTTTTCTTTTGGAAAATAAACCGTGACCTCTTCCCCTTGCCGGAAAGGATCATTCATCTCCTGGTTGACGGTAAATACGCCAAGCTCTGTCTGTACCTGATACTGGTAGCTGCGGCCAAGATACGTGCTGACCTGCACCGTTCCGGTTAATGTGTTGCCCTCGACGTCAAGGTCCGGCATGCTGCCGTACAGCTGCAGATCGTCGGGACGGATTGCCCCGGTCAGTCCCTGGTTCCCGGCCCCATCGGCACGTTTGGCTGCCCGGAACTGCAGGGCTCCGCGGGACAGCTCAATATCGGCACCTTCATCCTTGCGGCCCTCAAACGAAATAAAGTTCCCAAACCCGATAAACCGGGCCACGTATTCACTGGCCGGGTATTTGAAGATGGCTGTCGGATGGTCCAACTGCTCGATTTTGCCTTTGTTCATTACGGCCACCTGATCCGAGATGGAGAAACACTCCTCCTGGTCATGCGAGACGTATACGGTGGTAATACCCAGCTCCTGCTGAATCCGGCGGATCTCTACCCGCATGTTGACGCGAAGGTTGGCGTCCAGATTGCTGAGCGGCTCATCGAACAGCAGCAGATCCGGCTCGATCACCAGCGCCCTGGCGATGGCCACCCGCTGGCGTTGTCCGCCGGACAGGGCACCCGGCAATCTTTTCTCGAACCCTTCCAGACTGACAATTTCCAGCATCCGGGTCACCCGTTTCTTCACATCGGCTTCCTTCAGCTTGCGCAGTCTGAGGCCAAACGCCACATTGTCATAGACCGTCATATGCGGGAACAACGCATAGCTCTGGAACACAAAGCCGAAATTGCGTTTGTCTACAGGAACCTTGGTGTAATCCTTGCCGGCGAACATGAACTTGCCCTGCTCCGCATTCAGGAACCCTGCGATCAGGCGCAAGGTCGTCGTTTTGCCGCAGCCGCTGGGTCCGAGGAGGGACAGAAGCTGCCCTTTTTCAAGCTGCAGATTGAAATTCTCCAATATAAAGTGGTTGTCGTAAGCAACCGCTACATTTTCCAGGCTTAAGAGTGCCATTTCGTCAAACCTCCGTTATCGTTTCGTAAAATAGGCGAAACCCATCAGCCGCTCAATGATGAACATCAAGGCTGCGGTCAACACCATCAGAATGACCGAAATGGCCGCAATCGTCGGATCAAAATAATTCTGCACATAGGTCAGCATCTGAATCGGCAGCGTGCTTACTCCCGGGCCGGTCATAAATACGGAAATATCGACATTGTTGAAGGACTCCAGGAACGCAATCAGAATCGCGGCGAGAATCCCCGAACGGATATTGGGCAGGACTACTTTGAAAAAAGTGTACAATCGGCTGGCACCCAGGCTCTGTGCCGCCTCTTCCACGGCAAAATCAAAGTTCTGCAGGCTTGAAGCAATGACCCGGATAATGAAAGGCAGCATAATCACGGTATGTCCGATCAAGAGTCCCGTATAGATGGGCAACCCGTAGACCACGATGAGATAGCGGAGCAGGGTGAAGCCGAGCACGATTCCGGGAATCAGCACCGGCGACAGAAACAGCGCATTCAATGTGTCCCGCCCGCGGAATTTAAAGCGGCTGAGCGCATAGGCAGCGGGCACACCCAGCAGCAGCGCCAGCAGGTTGCCCAGCATGGAGACAATGATCGAAGTCTTGAACGTCTCCATGAACATACTGACCTCAAAAATATTTTTGTACCAGCGCAGTGAAAAGCCCTCCGGGGGGAATTTCAGGACGGTACCCGGCTCAAAGGAAGTCACGGAAATAATAACGAGCGGGCCCAGCAAAAATATAAAGACCAGCAGCGTGTACAAAGACAAAACGCGGCTATTTTCCTTCATGTTCTCACCCCTTCGGATTTAAGCGGTTCGCCCAGGCATTCATCAGGCCAACGACCACAAATGTAATGACAATCATGATGACGGCAATGACGGAAGCCGCCTGCCAGTCGTTAAGGGTCATCGCGTTCTGGTACAGAAAGGTCGAAATGACACGTTCTTTTCCTCCGAGCAGTGCCGGTGTTGTATACGCCGTCAGGCTGCCGACGAAGACCAGAATACCGCCAATGATCAGCCCCGGCACGGTTAGCGGGAAGGTGATTTTGCGGAAGGCCGTAAAAGAGGAGGCCCCCAGGCTACGTGCCGCCCTGACCAGTTCATAGTCGAGGTTCTCCATCACGCCGAGCAGCGTAATAATGATCAGCGGCAGGAACAGATGCACGAGACCAATCATCATTGCTGCCGGGGTATATAAAATATCAAGCGGCTTGTCAATCAGGCCTGTATTCACCAGGAAGGTGTTGACCAGCCCTTTTTTGCCGAGAATAATCATCCAGCTAAACGAGCGCACGACCGGGCTTGTCAGCAGCGGAAAGATCGACAGCGCCAGCAGAAAACTCTTCTTGCGTACGCCGGTACGCGAAATATAGTAGGCTGCCGGATAACCGAGCAGCACACACAGCACAGTAGTTACTACACTGACCCGCAAAGTGGTGAGCAGAATCCGGTTAAAGTAGCCGTCGCGGAAAAAATGCAGGTATCCCTCCAAGGTAAGCTTGCCGTCCTGCACAAATGTCGAGGCAATCGTAAGCATGATCGGGATCAGCATGAATACGGTCAGGAACAGCAGTCCCGGCAGCAGCAGCAGATACAAAAATCTTTTGTTCATCTCGAATGACTCCCGTCCTTCTTGGGCTCTTGGTTTAAACTATGGATAAAGCAGTCCAGAAAAGCGGGCGCGTCCACCTCCAGGCAGACACTGACGTTCTGCGGGCGGTTCAGCCGGTTCTGGAAATCGCATACGGTCTGCCCGTCGCACAATTCGCTGCGTGTCTCCACATCTACATAGAAATCCTGTACAGTCACAAAGTCACGATTCAGAGCCACGCCCACCGCCAGCGGATCATGCAGTGCACAGGCCTGTACCCCATTGCGTTCAAAGTAACGCTGACGGTAATCGGCTGTGCTTGTCTCCACATACTCCGCAATGACCGGGTGATTCAACCGGGCGATATCCTGCTCGCTGAGCAGCGCCTGGCGCGTCACATCCAGCCCGACCAGCGTCAACCGCTTAAAGCCTGCGGCCAGCACCTGCTTCGCAGCTTCGGGGTCGACATACATGTTGTACTCTGCCGTCGGCGTAATATTGCCGAAGCCTTTGACCACCCCGCCCATCACAATCACTTCGGCGGTGTGGTCAATCAGCTCCGGACATTTGGCCAGCGCTTCGGCCAGGTTAGTCAGCGGCGCGGTCATAATCAGCGTGACTTCGCCTGAATGCTCCATCACCTGACGGATCATGAAATCGGCAGCCGCTTCGGCTTCAGCCTGTTTGGACACCGTCATGTCTGCGAGCGCACCGCCAAGCCCGTCCTTGCCATGTACCCGGTGTTCAAAATGCTCTTCCCGCCGGAGCGGTTTCGAAGCTCCACGGTAGACCGGTATCCCGGCGGATACACCAAGCAGCTGCAGAATTTTGCATGTATTTTCGGTCGCCTGATCCAGAGACACATTGCCGCTGACTGTGGTGATACCGAGAATATCGAGTTGACCGCTGGTTACAGCCAGCATGATCGCCAGCGCATCATCCACACCGGTATCCACATCGAGAATGACTTTTTTGCGTGCACTCATGGATTAGCCGCCAATCTCACGGTTCCAGCGGTCCGTCCATTCGGAAATATGCTGGTTCACGAAAGACATATCCAGCTTGCGCAGCTTCCCGATAACATCGGCACCATAGGTCACGCCTTTCGCTTCATCTTCCGTCAATACGACTTCCGTGTTTACTGGGGAATCCACTTTCGCTTTGGCGGACTTCTCCTGTACTTCCTTGCTAAGCTGCCAGTTGATGAATTCCTCGGCTAGCTTCTTGTTGTTGCTGCCCTTCACCACGTTAATTGTGTTCATTACCGCATAAGCTCCTTCGGTAGGGGCCACGAATTTGGCATCCGGCACAGCAGCTTGCAGGTCCTTGAAGTACATTTCCATGATCGGACCACCGGCAATTTCCTCCTGGCCGAACATGTTCACATATTCGGAGGTCTGGCTGTAATATTTCACGACGCTGGCGTCCAGTTCTTTCTGCTTCGCAAAAGATTGGTCCTCATTAAACTCCGTGCTGCCCGCAACCACCGAAGCGGCATCCACGATCATTGGACCTGCGGTGGCCGTAATAGCCGGCAGCGTCAGGTTATTGTCGAAGGCGGTCCACATATCCGCCCAGGAATTCACTTCACCTTTAACCAGAGCGGGGTTATACGCGATACCGAGACGGCCTACGGTGTAGGCTGGGCCATATTCTTCGCCAAGCGGAGCTTTGGCAATGTCATACAGCTTGCCGATGTTTGGAATGTTGGCACGGTCTACCGTATCAAAGAGCTTTTCGTCAATCCCCTGCTGTGCATAGTAATCCGACAAGTAGATAACATCCACATCGGAGCTGCCTTGACGGATTTTGTTCAGACGTTCGGCGTTGTAGCCGATTTCGACCACGATTTTGACGTTATGTTCTTTTTCAAACGGGGCATAGACGGCTTCCTTGAAAAAGTCCTCCGAGAATCCCCACGTCGAGATCACAAGCTCTGCAGGTGCCGAAGTCTCTGCCCCTTCAGAAGCTGCACCGTTATTCGTTGCTCCGTTGTTATTCCCGGCAGTGCCGCAGGCTGCAAGCAGCGAAGTAAGTGTAACGGCCAGACCCATTTTCATCCATTTTCTCATCATAATAACCTCCCTAAGTTTGGATCATTCGGTCATACAGTGATTGCGGTTTTCGCCTCAGCACCCCCTACAGCTAATCAAATCTTACTATCCCCAATTTTTCACATAAAAAAAAGAAAAGTATTCTTGTGTGAACAAGAACACTTCTCTTCGTAAAAACAAAGGAAAAGAGCTACCCGTTATGAAAGGACGGTCTTCGCTTAAGATAGATCAAAAACGAAAATCCGTGAGTATCCATTTATCAACTGCCGTTTGTGCATAAACCGTTTCTAACCTACAACTATGTTCGTAAAAGCCCATTGGGTCGGTGCATCGTAATCCCTAAGCAGAACCTCGATGTTAAGTCCCATCTCTTCTTCGAGTCTTTCCTTGAATTTCTTCTTAAAGAGAAGCGACATTCGGAAGTCGACTTCCTGCTTAAGCTCCGGCGCCTCCCCTTCCAGTGCGGAAGAACGGGGGGATCTGCGGTGTTTGGCGTGAAAGGTAATCACCCGCTGATCGACAGTTACACGGAGCAGGGTGGTTCCGAACCCAAACAATTCTTTGGAAAGCTCGTTGTAGATCTGGCACATCTTCTTCTTGTCTTCATTATTGTCCAGTTCTGCCATGAAACCACCTTCAAAAACAGAATATCGTACAATCCGTTCATCAACAATTGCTATTATACATAATTATTGCATTTCGGGCAAGAAAAAAGCCAAACATAACATTAAAGTAACGCCAAACACGAACAATGTACGACAAACCGGGTACTCCCGACTTCAAATTTCTGTATAACGGTTAGTTGAAGCGCGGAGTTAATGAATATAAGTGTAGTGCGCCGAATCAAACTGCGGGCCCGACTTCTCATAGGTGAACCAGTACTCGACACTGCTGCCGCCACCTAAGCCGCTGACCGTGTGCCGCCAGGTACCGGAGGCAAGGGACATGCGGTGGTTCAGCTGCGGACCGCCATTGATCTTATAATGTACATCCACATAAAGCGCGGGTATGACCGGTGTGATATAAAGGCTAACTTCTGTCGAAGACAGTTTAGTTCCTCCTGCCGTGAAGTCCGGGGTGACATGTTCACCGCCACCGTTGTCAGCCGGATCGGTCGTAACCGTCACTGCATTGCTGGCGGCCGAGAGGTTGCCTGCGGCATCCATAGCTTTTACCGTAAAAGTATACGCGGTGGCGGCCGTCAGTCCGCTGATGGTAGCTGACGTTCCTGTCACCGCAGCCACCTCTGCTCCTCCCCGGTACACACGGTACCCGGTAACTCCGGTATTGTCGGTCGACGCAGACCAGCTTAAGCTTGCGGTGGTACCGGTCTTGCCTGTTGCCGCGAGGTTAGCCGGTGCTGTCGGTGGGGTGGTATCCCCCGGGTTGCTGCCCCCGGTGAGATATTGACTGGTGAACGGATTGAACCGGTGCAGGGACAGAATCAGCCAGCCGGTGCTGGAGACGC
Organism: Paenibacillus albidus; assembly: GCF_014644435.1. Lineage (GTDB taxonomy): Bacteria > Bacillota > Bacilli > Paenibacillales > Paenibacillaceae > Paenibacillus_AQ > Paenibacillus_AQ albidus. The sequence goes on from NZ_BMKR01000015.1 coordinate 124,727, forward strand.
AGTTTTGCTGGGCCATCACCCAATAGCTGTTGCTGGTGCCTTTCAGTGAATAGGGGATGCCGCCGAGGGAAGCGCCGCTTGTGCCTTGTTTTTTGATAATCTCCATGTTGATAGTGTCCGCTTTGGCGGTATTTCCCTGCAAGTAATAAGCCAGCGACATAAAGGCGCTCCCTTCAAACCAAACATCCGCGCCCGTATGCCCGATCTGGTTGCCGTTGTCATCGTAAGCCGGCAGCACCTCATCGGTCCAGTCAAAATCATAACCTGTCAGTGTCTGCCCGGCGTCATTGTAGGTCAACGTTTGCTTGTAGCGCGGATTGGCCAGCGTGCCCGGTGTGCCGGAGGCATTCTCGACATAGGCGAGACTTGCGCCATAATTACGGGTTCCCGTAGACCCTAAAGCCAGCACGGCCCAAGGATTGACATCGAGCGGAATTTTGGGGTCGATCAGGTTGGTATCGTTTTTCCAGCCCCCCTTGAATCGTTTGGCGCTTTCGTCCCACACGTAGGTATCGAGGAAGCTTTTAACACCATTTGCTGCACTGGTATACACCGCCGTCTTCGAAGATTCTACCGAAGCAAAATATTGCAGTACCCGGTAAATATCAATATTGTGTTCGGTAGAGCTCCAGGGCTCATCCGAGTTGGCCCAGGCACTCCAGCCCCCGGCGATCCCGCCGTTTGCTTGTTGATACTGCAGGCTCCAGTCCAGCGCTTTAAGCGCCATCGGACGGTACCGGGTATCATTATATTGCTTCTCATAAGCCATCGCCGCCATCGCCATCCACACTACAGGCCCTACATGCTTGCGGATTTCTTCCCCATAGCCGTTGTTGTACCAATACGAATTCAGCCAGTATCCGGATGGGTCCTGAATATCCCGCATTTTATTCAATACCTTTTCGGCCCGGGCACGTTCGCCTTTGACGATGAAAGCTATCGACGCCACTGCCTGGTCATACGTGTATACAATCTGTTTCGGGTTATTCGGGCCCCAGAAATCTTCAAAGCTGTCCACCAATCCGTCAAAAGCATACCCCGACGTCGCATCCTGCTGATAAGACAGCCAGGTTAAGGCCCCATTTGATGCCTCACTCGCCGCATCCGCCCGGACCACACCCTGAACGGGCAGCATCAATCCCACTCCCAGCACAATCGCCATTCCCATCCGAACCCATTTGTTCTTCATACTTTGCCTCCTCAAATCATAATGGATGAAGCAGCATTCCATGGCTGACCGACAGCAATCCGTCTTCTAAAGCGCTTTCACAAATCATAATCATGCTTTATTACTGCTGTTGCCGGGGATTCACTCTCATTTTCTGTGCTCAGGGGCTTGGAGTCAAACCATTTTTTATAAAATAATCCGAAACAAGGCGAAACACCCAAATTATACATTTTAAAAATCAGGCGAAAGCCCTCAACATCAGGCTGCACATTCGTTATCACGCAAATAGGCTGCTGCCAAAAAAAGCCCGCACGGGAAACCCGCGCAGGCTTGGAAGATGTCTTTTACCGAAATATATTTAATAAGTGCATAACGCTGGAGTTACGACTGCAAAACCCCCTGGGCCCGTGCAGCCCGCAGCCATCCCGGATACTCGTTGAACAGACGGTCATAGAGTTCCTCATCACTGACCTTGTCCATATCATCAAGCGCAAAGAAGTCGGCATTGTCCACAACCCGTCCTTGCAGATCATCCAGCTGGCGCAGCACACCATAATCAGCGTTGCCGATTCCGACAAACTGCCAGAAGATATTGTGTCTCGAGCTATCGACCAGAAGCTTGGAAATTTTCTTGGTCTCATAAATACCCCCGTCACTGAAAAAAACCACATAGGTGGGCACAGGGCTTGGACTTTCTTTTGTGTATTTCTTGATGACATCCTCCATCACCACGGGTTCATTGTTACCGGCCCCGAGACCTCCAAATACACGCGGTGCGGGATACGTCCGTTTTACGTAATCCTCATAATCGTTTTCGCCCACACTGGGCATCCGTTTGCTTTTGGAGCCGAAGAACCAGACATCCAGAATTCCGTCATCGTCCATACTGGCAGCCACCGCAAGCACACGTTCAAACGCCCGCTGGACAACCCCCTTTTGGTACAAGGCTGACATGGAGCCGGAAGCGTCGATGACCACGGCGACCCGCGCTTTTTCCTGTTCAATGTTCTTTTTGCGCAGGGAGAGCGTCACTTTCTGCTTGAGAAGATCAATCTTTGTCAGGTTGAGCTTGGATGGTGCAGCTGGCGGTGCCGGTGTCCCGGAAGGAGACCCGGTGCTGGAAGCGGCTGCAGCTTCGGAACGGGAAGCCGCTGCACCTGGGGCAAAGGCTTGCGGGCTGATCCGGGTTGACGAAGCCGCTGGCGGAGTGGCTGGCTGCTGTGCCGGGGCCTCGTCCTCCACCTCAACGCCATGTGCTTCAGCCAGCGGCTTCAGGCCGCCGTGAAACCCCCGGCCTACCGCCCGCAGCTTAAAGCCGGCAGCATGCCTGTACAACTCGGCCAACACTAGCGAGGTCTCCTCATTCCCTTCTGTAATGTCATACACCAGTTCGGTTTGATCTGTAGCCGCCGTGATCCGGCACCCGCGCACCTCCGCAAATGTGCCGGGGCCATCCAGAGTCACGGCAAATACACATTTGTCCACAGCAGAAGACTGCAGCGCCTGCAGATTAATCACAAACTCCCCGCTGTGCTTATCCATGGGATGGAATTGGACGATCCTTGCCGGGTCCGCCGGCTGGTTATAGAACACAAAAAAATCATCGGATGGCACCTTGCCATCTGCACCCACCATAAAGCAGCTGAGATCCAGCTCAGCCGGGGAAGCGCTGCAGGAGATCCGGATCTTGGCCTGGGCCGCGGAATCCTCCAGTTTGGCATTTGACCCGGTAATCAGATGGGTAGGGGACACACTCATATTATCGCTCTCCTTGCTGTCTGCTGAGGTATTATTGCAAAAAGAGCAGACAGCCCCTGGAAAGGTTCTGTCTGCTCCTGGTTCCAAAACGTTGATACTCAAGTCGCCGATTGTAGACCCGTATCCTTTATTCTGCTGGCTTGTCCTCTTCAGTTGCTCCCACAACTTCCGGCTCTGCGGCTGCAGTATCCTCATCGGCAGGATCTGCCACGGTTACCGGTGGTGAGATACGGACAATCAATGTATCCTCAGGGGTCAGGATTTCCCAGCCTTCATGCTTTGGAAGATCGGAGACCAGCAATTGATCGCCGATATCCAGCCCGCTGATGTCTACCTCGAACGTGGCTTCCAAGTTATCCGGCAAGGTACGAATGTCCAGCTCGTACAATTCCACTTGCTGTACACCGCCGCTCTTCACGCCCACCGGATCGCCGGTGAAGTGGAAGGCTACCTTCGTATCCAGTTCAGCTTTCATATCAATTTGTTGGAAATCAATGTGCAGCAGCTGCCTGGAGAGCGGCTGGCGCTGGACTTCCTGTATCACAACATTTTTGGAGCCTGCGCCGGGCAGTTCCACCTTGAGAATAGCCCGCGGGTTCTTGTTCAGAATTTCGTTCACTGTCTTCGCTTCCGCTGTAAAGGATTGAGTATCTGAACCTGCACCGTAGACGACTACCGGTACAAAGCCTTTGCTTCTCTGCGCATTTGCTGATCCGGATCTTTCTGTCAAACGTACTGTCGTATTCATATTCAATTCCTCCTAAGTAGGGATTAAAAAACACAAGACCGATTAGATATGTATGTCTAATCAGTCTCTTATTAACCATATTTGTCTGCATTGGAAACAGTATAGCATTTGAGAACGGAACAAGTCAAAAACTCCATTTAAGCAATATTCATCCATATGTTTGCAATTAGTCCTGTTAATCCTTACGCTCAATCTCCTTGTTTTCTCGCTTTTTGCGACTTACAGTAGTAAAATAAAGGCAATCAAAATAGTCGGGAGTGAAGATACATGGTACAGATTGTAGCAGGTGACCGGCGTTTTTATGTCGCCGGAGACAATAAGGACCTTGCCGAGATTACATACAGACAGGATGGAGACAAGGGGGATTTGGTCATTGACCATACCCGGGTCTCGGAAGAACTGCGCGGGCAAGGGGCCGGGGAAGAATTGGTGCGGGCTGTCGTAGACAAAGCCCGTGAAGAAGGCTTGAAGATTGTACCGCTGTGTTCATACGCGGCTCATCAATTCAACAAGCATGCAGAGTACCATGATGTACTAAGCGGAAACGCCAACCTGTCTTCTTGAAGAGGGCAGGAGCTCGTTTCCGCTAAACAACTTAACCTGTCAGGGCTTTGCAAGCCCTATTACATTTTAGGAGGAAACGGGTTTGACTTCAGCTGACACATTGAGAAATATTGAGGAATTGCAGCAACGCTGCGAACAATACGACGGAATTTCATTGAAATTGAATTGGGATATGCTGCGTCAGCCTTCCGCTGCCGGAAATACGGAATGGCTGGTAACCTATGAAGATGAGCTGCTGGTCGGCTTTCTTGGACTGTACGGCTTCGGGAGTGAAATGGAGATCTGCGGCATGGTCCGCCCGGGCTACCGCCGCCGGGGAATATTCACCTCCCTCTGGAACCGGGCACAGTCCATCATCAAAAGGGGCCAGGTTACCACTTTACTGCTGAATACCCCTGCGGCTTCCGCTTCCGGCACCGCCTTTCTGGCCAAGCTGCCACTCACCTTCAATCATGCCGAATATCAGATGAAATGGAATGGGAACTCGTCCCCTTCCTTATCAGCCGATGCCAGTTCCGCAGGTGGTGAGGTCGTGTTGCGCCCGGCAATTCAGGAAGATACTCCTACGCTGATCCAATTGGACAGCCAAGGATTTGATATGACGGAAGAAGCGGCTGCAGAGGTCTACAAGCTGCATAAAGACGAAGGCATGCAGGAGCATATTATTATTGAGCTGAGCGGTCAGACTGCCGGAAAAATGCGGCTATACACGGAAGATAATGAGACCTGGATCTACGGGCTCACGGTCTTTCCGAAACTGCGTGGCCTGGGCATTGGCCGCAGTGCCCTCCTGCAGACCATTGAACGGGAACAGCAGAACTATAATGGCGTCAATCTGGAGGTTTCTCTGGACAACCCCAATGCGCTGAAGCTGTATGAAAGCTGCGGCTTTGTCATCGTCAACAAACAGGATTATTACCGATACACCGGTTGATCCTGGGTAGGCTAAGGTAAGCGTGCCGCTAAGAGGGCTGTCCCCATAAGCAGGATCTGAAACTGTCTAAACACAGCAGAGCAGCGATTCTCCGGTTATTGGAGAATTGCTGCTCTGTTTTTTGATTATTCGCGGCTTGGTTTTATGAGCAAGCTGCCGCGCCAGGCGCTCCACGAGAGGCATTTTTGCCTCTCCTTTCGCCCATTCCCGCGCCAGGCGCTCCAGGAGAGGCATTTTTGCCTCTCTTTTCGCCCATTCCCGCGCCAGGCGCTCCAGGAGAGGCATTTTTGCCTCTCTTTTCGCCCATTCCCGCGCCAGGCGCTCCAGGAGAGGCATTTTCTGCCTCTCCTTTGGCCCATTCCCGCGCCAGGCGCCCCAGGAGAGGCATTTTTGCCTCTCTTTTCGCCCATTGCCGCGCCGGGTGCTCCACGAGAGGCATTTTTGCCTCTCTTTTCGCCCATTGCCGCGCCGGGCGCTCCACGAGAGGCATTTTTGCCTCTCTTTTCGCCCATTCCCGCGCCAGGCGCTCCACGAGACCATTGCCGCGCCAGGCGCCCCAGGAGAGGCATTTTTGCCTCTCTTTTCGCCCATTGCCACGCAAACGGGTGCCCTAAACAGCCATTTTTCATGGCTTTTGGGACACCCGTTCTTAATTGCAGCCTCGTGCCGCCAGTCTTCGTACCACTCACCATTACATCAGCCCATAGCCACGATAGGCGTCTTCGCCTATATCGCTTCTGCGGTTACTGCATCTTGGGGAACGGCTTGCCTCTTCTTCCTCCTCCACAAATACCGACAGCAGCTGCACATAATCCAATGATTCCTTCAGAGTGAAGGCAGCACCGTCGAAGCAGTGCTTGCGCCCGTCCAGCAATGAGTAGATCTCCACAGTCTCAGGCGGCTCACCATAAGCCTGCTGGCAAAAGACATTCGCCATATGCAAGTATCCCGTGATCACTTCTTCATTCCCGCTGACCATAAACTTCTGCATCTTCAGACTGCGGCCGCTGACGCCCGATCTCCAGGCCAGCTGAAAGATAATCGACAGTTCAAGCTTAAGCTGAGGTACAGGCACAAACCACTGTTCATACAGCATAACAGGGATATCCTGCAAATGATTGACCGAAGCAATACGCATCAATTCATCGGAGACCGCTGTCTTCACATCCCAATAATGCAGGAGTGAGGGAAAAGCATCGCCCTGCGGGGGCCATCGCCGCTCCAGAAGAAACTGGATTGGTGTCTCCCTGCGCACCTCCGGCAGCAGACTGTAGAAATCGTTTAGTGTATGTCCTATGGCATATTGTGTCTGCTGTCTCCAGCGGGGGAGACCCGGCGCGGCTTGGCCGGAGTCTGAATACCCTGCTCCGCTGAGCATGAGATGCTCCATGCGATAATCCAAAAGACGGCTGGACTGCGCCCCTGACGTCCTTTCTGAACCAGCGGTCCGGTTGCCTGCTGACCTATCCATACCTAGGACACCGCCGCACAGGATTCGATGAATTGACGTCCGAACTGACGGCAAGCGTCCTTCTCGGAAGCACTGGGGCCGTATTCGATCTTCAAGCTCTCTTGCAGGATCTCCGCACCGCATTCCTTCAGCTTCTTTTCGATCAGATCCACAGCACCGCAATAAATATCATAACCCGTATCACCGCTCCCGAATGCTGCAGATTTATAACCGCTCAGATCCAGCTCCTCCATCTCTTCATAGAAATCGAGGAACTCATCCGGCAGTTCTCCGTCTCCCCAAGTGTAGGCCCCCAGAAGAACGGCTTCATACTGCTTTATCTCAACCGCATTGCAGTCGGTGACTGATTTCAAAACAGCCTCCCCGCCCGCCTGGCGTATCCCTTCAACAATCAGCTCAGCAATCTCTTCCGTATTTCCAGTCAAGCTGGCGTACGCTACCAATACTTTTGCCATGCCTTTTGTGCCTCCCAACAAAACGTAATTTAACTCCATAGTATTTCTGCTTTCATTCTATTTGATAATGATTATCAATGTCAATAAAAAGTGTTTTTCAATCCCATTAAACGCACAAAAAACAGCCGTTCGAAAGCATTTTCATGCCCCGAACTGACTGCTTTCTTATAACTCGCCCTTGTTTCGTGCCGATGTCAGCTTGTGGCTAAATTAACATACGTCCGGCTGAAATCAAGCTGCTCCAAATCTGCTTTGTCGATAAAAAATTCCAAGTATCCTGCATCCCACCAGCACATACCTACCTCATCCAGGGAAGAAACCGAGAACAGGAGGTGCCAATTGGCGGCAGCGGCCTTATGCTTGTCTTGATTCTGCTTATACTCCGTAAGTTGGGGAAGAGCCTTGGTTAGGAGCCGCTGCGCATAATCGGCACTTCCTCTTTCCTCCGCTGCACGGGCCTCTTCGCGGATCTTCTCAGGAGTTTTGTAATGTCCAAACAGAATATCCTGCAGTCCGTTCCGGCACAAATAAGCATCCAGCGGAGTATTGCCTGCCCAGCTTTGATACTGGCCCCATAAGGTATCTGAGGCCGGCTCCAGAGCTTCATAGGCCTCCGGGTAATCATTCAGCAGCAGGTCCGCAGCCTGCTCAGGCAAAGTCCATACTGGCTTAAAGGTAATTTTATAGCTTTTGAAGTCCCTGTCCTCAGCGCCAATCTCCTCCCGCCCTTCCGGTGGAGAGGTTCGTATCAGTTCATTCATATTCCCGTTGTAATAATAAATGCGGTGGTCAATATCATAAGCAGGCTCATCCAGGCCGAGAAAAAAATACAACATCCCTTCACGCGGCAAAAGCTCAACCGGCGATAGCGGAAGCTCACCCAGATTAATCTGGGCGAGAAAAGTCCAATATTCCCCGTCCGGGTCCAGCGGCCATGAAAAGGAAGGCGGCAGGTCCGGGCATCCGGCAATCCGGCTGTTTCCGGTCCGTACGTAATCTTCTTCACCGGCCAGTTCATAGACGAGCGACGTTTCAGCCAGTGCCTTCAGCAGATCCCCCGCTTGTCCTTCAAGCCCTTGTTTCCGAATAAATTCGCTCAAACTATCCTGTAATGATAACGGCAGCATTCAAGTTGTTCCTCCCCGGTGATTTTGGCAATATAGAATAATATACCAAATCCCGGCAGGTCAAGCCAGAAACCACACAATTATACCGCTGTTACACAAACCACCGTACGTTAATTATACATATCCGCCTTCAAGCAGCGTGATACTATGGCCTTCCGGATCACGGAAATTCATTTCTTTGCCGCCGTATTCCATCGTCACCGGGGGCTGGCAGTCCAGTCCCCTTGCTTGTAATTCCAAGTAAGTTTCATCAAGATTATTACAGGAGAACACAAGATTGACGGCTCCCGTAGTGAGCTTATCCCATTTGTTCTCGTTCCAGATGATGATGCCGGTCTGATCGCGGCCAAAGCCGATTTTGGCCCCATCGTAATCTCCATAACCCTCAAAAGCTAAAGGAATCCCCAGCACCTCTGTGTAAAATTTCGCAAGTGCCGTCGTATCTTTAGTGTACAGGTTAATGCCTTCAAAGGATGTAATCATCGTCAAACCCCTTTCATTTACCATTCATCATTAGTGGCGGACGGTGCCGCTCTATACTATTCTACAGAGTCCAAACGCCAACGTATTGTAAAAAAACGACATCCTAACGTCCAGCGGCGGCCAAAGCTGCCAAGGGGGATCGCCCGGCATATTTTTTGAACGTATTGTTAAAATGGGCCTGATCGCTGAAACCGTAAGCATGCACAAGCTCCTGCAGCTTCAGCTCCTGCCGGGGCATTTGGTAGAGCGACTGCCAGACATGCTGGAAACGGACCAGATCTGCAGCTTTCTTGGGACTCAGACCGACAGTTTCGCGGAACAGCCGTTCCAGCTGGCGCTGGCTGAGGCTAGTGCCGACCCCCAATTCCCGGGCCGTCACCACTCCTTTGGCTTGTATTATGGCATACACCGCATTCATTACGTTATCATTTGTCCTGACACTTGACGTTATTCTGCGCAGCAGATAAGCTTCGGCGGCAGCAACCCGCTCCCTGAAGGAACCGTGCCGGATCAGCAGACCGCCCAGTTCTCTTGTGAAGTTATTGAAATATTGGTCCACTTCCACCCGCATGTTAAGGCTCTCCCTCATATGCTCATCGGCAAAATAAAAGACCGCCCAAAAATGAAACCGGATCGCAAACCTTGTTATCCCCGCTTTTTCCTGATTCATGGGCACTTCAAAAGGGGCATCATTGATCCCATGAAAAAATGTGCTTGCCCGGCCTTCTTCATCGATATCCATGATAATATCCATGCATGTATCGGGAATAATAACTTCTGCCGGCGGAGGCCAAGGGGCCGAATGAGGCAAGCCCGCTGAAACACTTCTCGGCGCTCCTCTGTTCTGCGCTACATCTTCCGGCGCCACCGTCCCCCAGAAGCAGCGAATATATGGCCGTAACGCCTTGCAGGGCTGGAATTCCTGGGCATGGGCGGGATTGGCGGTGATAGGGTGGTACAAATCTGTAAGATTAATCATAAGCTTCCTTTCCGAACCCCGGTACCTCGGGAGAATGCCTGTTCGCAGTGATTCCTAATCCGATCATAATACAAATGGAACGGCCAGCGCCACAAAAACTCACCGTTTTGCAGGCATTTTGTTTGTTCCTAGGAGTTGATTGTTGTACAATAAAAGCTAAATGAATTTTTGAAGGATGGATCACACATGTATATCGCAAGTGAATGGAAGGACTATGAAGTTATCGACACCGGCGGCGGTGAGAAGCTGGAGCGTTGGGGCGACATTCTCCTGCGCCGCCCGGACCCGCAGATCATTTGGCCGCTCGCCAAAGAGACCCCGCAGTGGCGTGAAGTGCACGGACATTATCACCGTAGTTCAGCTGGCGGCGGTCAATGGGAAATGAAGAAAAGCATTCCGGACAACTGGAGCATCAGCTACGGCAAGCTGAAGTTCCATCTTCGTCCAACGAATTTCAAACATACGGGTTTGTTTCCGGAGCAAGCGGCTAACTGGAGCTGGATGATGGACAAGATTGCTTCCGCCGGACGGCCCATTCAAGTTCTGAATCTGTTCGCTTACACAGGTGGCGCCACCGTCGCCGCCGCCAGTGCCGGAGCCTCGGTCGTCCATGTGGATGCGGCCAAAGGTATGGTCCAATGGGCCAAGGAAAATGTGCAGCTCTCGGGTCTTACCGAGCGTCCTGTACGTTTCATCACCGATGATGTCTTCAAATTTGTGCAGCGCGAACAACGCCGCGGCAGCAAATATGATGCCATCATCATGGACCCCCCATCTTATGGCAGAGGTCCTGGCGGCGAAATGTGGAAGCTCGAATCAAGCCTTTATCCTTTCCTGGAGAGCTGTATGCAGATTATGAGCGACAGTCCGCTGTTCATGCTCATTAATTCCTACACCACAGGCATCTCGCCTACCGTGCTGCGCAATATGCTGTCCATGACGATGGGCAAACGTTATGGCGGCAAGCTGACCTCCGGTGAAATCGGCCTGCCGATTACCGCTTCCGGGATGAATCTGCCATGCGGCATTCTGGGACGCTGGGAGGCGTAAGCTTTTGACACATCATTTACCGGGGAAGTCCGAAAGAACGGGCAGCGCTTCTTCCATTGAAATTCTTTACGAGGACAACCATCTGCTGGGGGTCGTCAAGCCGGTTAATATCCCCGTGCAGGAGGATGCCACCGGCGATCTCGACCTGCTGAGTCTGCTAAAAGAAGATGTGAAGGTACGCTTCAACAAGCCCGGCAATGTATATATGGGTCTGGTCCACCGGCTGGACCGCCCTGTCGGGGGGGCCATGGTTTTTGCCAAAACCTCCAAAGCCGCTTCACGGCTCTCGGAGAGCGTTCGCAGTCACAGCTTTAACAAGGTCTATCTGACGGTGGTCCACGGGAAGCCGCCGGCCTCACATGGCCGTCTTGTGGATACGCTGCTCAAGGATGCCAAGAGCAATACCGTGACCGTAGTCCGTAAAGGTACCCCCGGCGGCAAGGAAGCCATTCTGGACTACAGCGTGCTCGGTACGGCAGAGGGCTTCAGCCTGCTGAAGATCGATCTGCTCACCGGCCGCTCGCATCAGATCCGGGTGCAGCTCAGCTCCATCGGCTGTCCCTTGTACGGCGATCAGAAATATGGTGCTGCGGTGAACAGACCGGGTCAACAGATTGCGCTCTGGTCCGCCGTGGTTGGTTTTCCCCACCCTGTTACCAAGAACGCTGTAGAACTTCTCTCGCTGCCGCCGCAGACCCATCCATGGAGCTTGTGGCCGCAGCCATTGCAAAAGCAGGCCGTCCTTTAAGGACGGCCTGCTTTTTGGAGTAAGTACGGCTATGTGATTCCCGAACGGGTGTGGCTGCCGGGTTGATTCAAACTAAGGTGTCGAGCCTTCGGGGGCCCTTGTTGAAGTTGGCGTAACGGCCATCTTCCCCATTAAATACAGAAGCAGCTGCTGGTTATGGGAAGAGATGGGGTCCAGGGCTTCGGCAAAAAAATCACTGCGGATCTGAAGTCCGCGGGCTGTCTCCTGTTTGCCTACTTCGGTGATGCTCACCCAGACAATTCTGCGGTCCGAAGCATCTCTTTCCCGGCAGATCAATCCGTGTTTCTCCATCCGGTCAAGCAGCATTGTAACGGCTGCCGGACTGGTTGCCAGATGCGGGGCCAGATCGGAAGGCTTCATGGCATCACGTTCCTGCAGCAGTTCCAAGACGGTCAGTTGGGCATCCGTTAATGTTGGAGCAAGCTTGCTGTCCATATGCAGCTTATAGTCCTTCAATATTTTATGCCAGATCTTACTGAATTCAGAAGAGTGCACACGTATTCCTTCCTTCCCTAAGCTTCTTTCCGCTATACCTAACTTGTTCGCGAAAGAAATTCCATTTCCTGCAAAAGGAAAAAATAAAATCATTTCAAGCACGCTTTATATCGGTTGTATATCGTTTCTGAAGGCCTCACTTAAAAGAAGGCGCCTTTGGTCTGCTCTTATTATGAGACAGGCCTCAGCGCCTTTTAGTTGCCTGTACTTATAGAATGCCTGGTAAAAGGCTGTTAATCTCGTCTTTCTTCTCTACAGGTACAATCTGCTTGCCTGTGGATCGGCGTTCGCCGATCGGCGCCGACTCCGTAGAGAAGGTGTGTATCATACCTTCGCGGGTAATGGCGGTGAGCTGCAGCGGTTCTCTGCAATAGAAGGCGCCAGCAAGTCTGTTGCCGTTGGAGCGAACCCGCTTGCCTTCCTTGAATTCAAAGGTCGGCATCCCTTTGCCGCCGCGGCTCTGGGACGGATAATCCACCAGCAGTGAACGTTTGGCATAACCAAGCTCCGAGATCGACAGGATCTCCCCTTCATCTTCGCTGACCCAGAAGCAGGATACGACTTCATCCCCTTCGCGCAGCTGGATGCCCCGGACACCGCTGGCCACCCGGCCCATCGGGTTCACTTCCGTCTCACGGAAGCGGATGCTCATTCCCTCACGCGTGACAAGCACGATATCCTTGTCACTGTGGCTAAGCGCCACCGTTATGATTTCATCCCCTTCCGCTACCTTGCAGGCAGCAACCGCCCCGGAACGGCTGGTAGAGTACTCCTTAAGCTCTGTACGCTTCACCTGTCCCTTACGGGTGACAAATACCAGACTCGCCTGCGGATCATCCAGATTATTGACAGGCAAGACACTGATTATGCTGTCGCCTTTGGCCAGACCAATAACATTGACAATCGCTGTACCGGGCTCCTTCCATTTAAACTCCGGTATCTGATGCACCGGCAGCAGGAAGTATTGCCCCTTGCGCGTAAAGACGAGCAGACTGTCCCGCGTATTCAGATCAAGCAGCCTTACAATATGGTCGCCGTCTTTGACTCCGGAGGTCTGACGCTCCCCGCCGGAACGGGTAAAGGAGAGCATGCCGGTCCGCTTGATGTAGCCGTCCGCCGACAGGGCTACCAGCACATCTTCCGCATTGACCAGTACCTCCATGTTGACCTTAAGCTCTTCCACTTCTTCTTGAATCAGGGAACGGCGTTCAATGCCGTATTTATCACGGATCTCCAGCAGTTCCTTGCGGATCACGGAGATCAGTTTCTTGTCGCTGTCCAGAATGCCGCGCAGTGCAGCAATCCGCGCCATCATCTCGTCAAGCTCCTTCTGGAGCGAGTTGATCTCCAGATTGGTCAGCCGGTAGAGCTGCAAGGTCAGGATCGAATCGGCCTGACGTTCGCTGAAACCGAACATCCAGACCAGATTGTTCTGGGCATCCTGCCGGTTCTTGGAGGCTTTGATCGCAGCAATAACTTCATCCAGTATGTTCAGGGCTTTAACCAGGCCTTCGAGAACGTGGGCGCGGTCTTCCGCACGTTCCAGATCAAACTTGGTGCGGTTGGTGACCACTTCACGCTGATGGGCGATGTAAGCCTCCAGAATGGATTTCAGTCCAAGCTGCTGTGGCGCTTTGTTAACAATGGCCACCATGTTGAAGTTGTAGGTAACCTGAAGATCGGTTTTTTTAAGCAGATAAGCCAGGATTCCCTGTGCTTCAGCTTCCTTCTTCAGTTCCACTACAATACGCAAGCCTTCGCGGCCGCTTTCATCCCGCACTTCGGCGATGCCTTCAATTTTTTTCTCCAGACGGATATTCTCCATGGCGGTAACCAGTCGTGACTTGACGACCTGGAACGGAACTTCGGTAATGACGATCTGCTGCTTGCCGCCGCGCAGGTTCTCGATCTCCGTCTTCGAGCGCAAGTAGATGCGCCCTTTGCCGGTGCGGTAGGCATCAGTAATACCCTCGCCGCCCATAATCGTACCGCCCGTAGGGAAGTCGGGACCTTTGATAAAGGTCATGATATCCTCCAGGGCAATATCCGGTTTCTGCATGACGGCAATACAGGCGTCAATGACTTCTCGAAGGTTATGCGGCGGAATTTCCGTAGCAAACCCTGCCGAAATACCGCTTGTGCCATTAACAAGCAGGTTCGGGTATCGTGAAGGAACTACTACCGGCTCTTTGGCCGTATTATCAAAATTGTCCTTGAACAATACGGTGCGCTTCTCGATGTCACGCAACATCTCCATCGCAATCGGAGATAAACGGGCTTCCGTGTAACGCATCGCTGCAGCCGGGTCATCGTCCATCGAACCCCAGTTGCCATGGCCGTCTACCAGCACATGGCCCATTTTCCAAGGCTGCGCCATCCGCACCATTCCCTCGTAAATGGAGGAGTCCCCGTGCGGATGATAGTTACCCATTACATCTCCGACGGTTTTGGCCGATTTGCGGTAGGGCTTATCCGGCGTATTGCCTGAATCGTACATGGCATACAAAATCCGGCGCTGCACGGGCTTCAGTCCGTCACGGACGTCAGGAATCGCCCGGTCCTGAATGATATATTTGGAATACCGGCCAAAGCGGTCACCGACGACCTCTTCCAGAAAAGCCGGCAAAAACTGTTCTGATAAACTGCTCATTGTCACTCACCTTCTGTTCCTCAATCTGTGGCTGCTGCCTGATATAACTTGATTCTGGCGACTGGGACACGCGCGCTGCTTGTAGGGATTATCGGGACGCCCCGCTATTCCACAATCTCCGTGAAATCAACATTCTCCACAATCCAGCGCTTGCGCGGATCAACTTTGTCGCCCATCAGCGTGGACACCCGCCGCTCCGCTTTGGCGGCATCTTCAATCTGCACCTGCAGAAGTGTCCGGGTCTCGGAATTCATTGTAGTCTCCCACAGCTGATCAGGATTCATCTCGCCAAGTCCTTTGTAACGCTGGAGCTCAAAATTCTTGCCGAATTCCTTCAGGTAATTCGCCAGCTCTTCATCGCTCCATGCGTACCGTACCGTCTCAAGCTTACCCGACTTGCGTGTAAGCTTGTAAAGCGGCGGTTGTGCGATATAGACCTTCCCGGCATCGATCAGCGGCTTCATATACCGATAGAAAAAGGTCAGCAGCAGCACCTGGATATGCGCTCCGTCCGTATCCGCATCGGTCATAATGATAATTTTGGAATAATTGCTGTCTTCCACGGCAAAATCAGGGCCGATCCCTGCTCCAATCGCCGAGATGATGGCCTTGTATTCATCGTTTTTCAGAATATCCAGCAGCTTGGCCTTCTCCGGGTTCATCGGTTTGCCCTTCAGCGGCAATATGGCCTGCAGCTTGGAATCCCGTCCCTGCTTCGCGGAACCTCCGGCGGAGTCCCCTTCCACGATGAACAGTTCCGTACGCGTAACATCTTTGGACTGTGCCGGTGTCAGCTTGCCGCCGAGATTGGAGCTTTCGCTGCGTTTCTTGCCGGTGCGAATCTCATCGCGGGCTTTGCGGGCCGCTTCCCGGGCCTTGGACGCCTGAATCGATTTCTTCAGCAGACTCTGGGCTACGGATGGATTCTCCTCCAGGAAACGGGCCATATTCTCAGAGACAATATAGTCTACAGCACTGCGCGCGGAAGCGCTGCCGAGCTGATCTTTGGTCTGTCCGACAAATTCAACATCCGACATTTTGATACTGATTACAGCCATCATGCCTTCGCGCAGATCGTTCCCTTCCAGATTCTTGTCCTTTTCCTTAAGCAGCTGCGTACGCCGTGCGTATTCATTCAGCACCCGGGTATAAGCGGTCTTGAACCCGGTCTCATGCGTACCGCCGCTGCGGGTTGGTATCGAGTTGACGAAAGAAGCGATCGTTTCCGTGTAGCCCGCATTGTACTGAAGCGCTACCTCGACCTCTATCTCATCTTTCTCTGAGCTGAAATGTATGACATCATGCAGCACATCCTTGCCTTCATTCAGGAACTGAACAAATTGGCTGGCGCCGCCTTCATAGAAAAATTCATCCTGACGGCCGTTGCGCTCATCGTTCAATGTAATGCGCAGCCCCGAGTTCAGGAAAGCAATTTCCTGGACACGTTCGGCCAAAGTATCGTAATTCAGCGAGATGCCGTTTGCAAAGACGCGAATATCCGGCTTGAAGGTAATCTTCGAACCGGTTTTATTCGTGTTCCCCAGAACTTCCAGCCCGGTGACAGGTTCGCCGACATGCTCTTTCCCCTTCTTGTCCACCCAATATTCGAAGCGCTGGCGGTGAACCTTGCCTTCGCGGTAAATTTCCACTTCCAGCCACTCGGACAAAGCATTGGTGACGGACGCGCCGACCCCGTGCAGACCGCCTGATTTTTTATAGCCGGAACCGCCGAATTTACCACCCGCATGCAGAATCGTAAAAACTACCTGAGGTGTAGGCACTCCCGTCTTGTGCATCCCTGTCGGAATGCCTCGTCCGTTATCCGTAACGGTTACAGAACCGTCCTTGCGAAGCAGTATATCAATCTTTGAGCAAAACTTTGCCAAATGCTCATCTACGGCGTTATCTACGATTTCCCATACCAAATGGTGCAGTCCTGATGAACTCGTACTGCCGATGTACATGCCGGGCCGTTTGCGGACTGCAACCAGACCTTCGAGCACTTGAATGTCGTCAGCATCGTATCCAGTCCCGGCCGCTTCGCCGTTTTTGGAAACTTCAGCAAACATATCGATCTGTTCGAGCATTCATGCTCCCCCTTCTTTTCTTCGTTGCCTGTAAAATGCAAACAAATGTTTTGGTTCACTTTGTACATTCTAATTCAAAATATCCCTTTTCGTAAAGACGGCGAATGAAATGATCACCGCTACAGCTCCCCATACCGCCAGAACGGCCAGCGAGAAAGACAAGGTCATCCCCTCAATGGGGGCAGGCGTTCCGGCCAGATAACCGGTCAAACCCAGGTTGACCATAAATAAATATTTGGCGGTTGTCCAGGCCGAAGCCATATTAGTCAGAATGGTGCCGGCGATCAGCGCTGCCATCATCACAACAATGCTTGCCGCGGTGCTGCGCACCAGAACGGATACCATAAAGGCCAGCAAGGCCACCACAACGCTCACGAACCAGATCAGCCCGCCTTGCATCAGCATATATTTCCACTGCGGCACCGCATGGACGGCGGTCATATCCACGGAATCGCCATTAATCTGGAAGCCTGTAAAGATGGGCACATTAAATCCCTTATACCCAAAGAACAGGCCCGAGACCAGGTAACTGACCAAAAAAGTGGAGAGCACAATCAGCGAGACAAACATCAGCAGAGCCGTCATTTTGCTGAAAAGCACCTTCCAGCGTTTAACCGGCCGGGTCAGCAGCATCTTGATCGTTCCCGTCGTCCTCTCCCCGGACACCAGATCCGAAGCAACGGCCATAATCAGCAGCGGAATAAACAGCGACACCGAGTTATCCAGAAATTCACGGGTAAACGTAACGCCGCTTGGCTCATTCGGATTCACATCGTGGTCGAGATAATATTGCAGCTGCTGCACAAATATGCGGCGGTAAGCCTTCCATTCCTCCGGGATCCGGTCGCTGCCCAGCGAATTCTGGTTGTCCGTGATTTGCTGCTGCACCTCAAGGCGCCAGTCCGAATTGAATTTGTTCTGGCTGCGTTCAGCAACTTTCATCTGGGCATAGGTAAACATAGGCACCAGTATAAGCAGGATCAGAAGTATAACATAAAAACGTTTCTTTTTGATAATCTTCAGACATTCATTGCGGATGAGCGGCAGCAGGTTAATCAATAGTCTCACCCTCCGTTAGTTTCAAGAATAGCTGTTCCAGTGTCGGGTTTATTTTATGCACAGCCCTTACTTCAATTTCCGCTGCCACCAGTATCGCTACAATCTCCGGGATCAGTTCCTCATCCATAACGGTAATCAAAGAGCGTTCTCCCATACCTGCAATTACGGAATCATCCAGCGTAACTTCCTCCAGCTGCAGAATCGTTATGTCGGGACGTTTGGACAAAATCTGCACGGATTGTGCAAAAGGTTCCAGCTCCCACAGCACATATGGCGAGTTACGTGCCACCAGCTCAGTCACACCGCCTACGGCCAGCACGCGCCCTTTGCTGATAATGGCCACCCGGTCGCACAATAGCTGGATTTCGCTGAGCAGATGGCTCGAGACGAATACCGCCAGGCCTTCATCCGCAAGCTTGCGGATAAATTCCCGCAATTCCTTGATTCCTTTGGGATCAAGGCCATTGGTAGGCTCATCCAGAATCAGCAGACGGGGACGGCCGAGTAAAGCCTGGGCGATTCCCAGGCGCTGCCGCATGCCCAGGGAATATGTACTAACCTTATCATGAATCCGTTGATCCAGCCGAACAATATCCACAACCTCGGCGATTCGGGCCTCATCCACTCCAGGCTGCATGCGGGCAAAATGCTGCAGATTCTCCCAGCCGGTCAAATAGGTATATACCTCCGGGTTCTCGACAATAGAGCCTACATATTGCAGCGCCTGTTCCGGATTACGGTTGACATTATAGCCGCAGACCGTGATTTGGCCCTTACTTGGCCGGATCAAATCTACCAGCATGCGGATCGTCGTAGTTTTGCCCGCTCCGTTCGGACCCAGAAATCCAAAGATTTCTCCTTCTCTTACGTCAAAGGTCACATCATCAATAATCCATTTGCGGCCTATTTTTTTGCGGACGCCTTCGACAGACAGAACAACTGCTCCGGCACCAACATTCTTCACATCGCTCATGTTCTCACACAACTCCTTGTGCCTTATTTCTGGGGTGCTCTATCTCACAGCTTGTACGATCCGTTCGCTCATCCGCTGGTAACCGTCTCCGTTCGGATGAAAATGGTCGGAAGACAGGTATTTGTCCAAATGACGGTTGAACAGATCAAAGGTCGGAACCAGCGTCATATTGCCGTGACGGTTGATAATATCCATTGCCGCGTTGTTCCAGGAGGTGACTGCCTGATTGCCCGGCACCAGCAAATCCGGAATATCCCCGAACGGATTATATAAACCTATGTAATAGATGTGTGCCTGAGGATTAATCTCCGCGATCCTTTCCAGAATCGAACCTAAGCGGGCTGAGGCTTCCGGCAATGCCGCCAGCAGCGCTTCCGCCGATAGTTCCTCATCCCCGGTAGATTCAGCGCCAGAGCCCGTGCCCGGCGTCGATGCAGGCCCGGCTGTCTCCCCGGCAGGAGCCGGTGCTTCGGCCTGCCCCTTTGTTCCTCCGCCGTTCTGTGCAATCTCCGAACCTCTGAACAGATCATTGCCGCCGATAGAGAGCAGAATTACGTTGGCTTGACGGAGTGCATACTGAACGCCCTCTTCATTTATTCTGTTCTGAAGCACTGCTGTGGTCTGGCCGTTGATGCCCATATTCCCCATTAGCTCCACTGTTCTGCCTTCAGAGGACAACGTTGTGACCGCACGCTTCACAAAACCGTTGCCGGTGTTATCCCCCGTTCCTTTCGCAAGCGAATCTCCCAGGGCCACTATCCTCAGTTCATCTTCCGCTCCATCTTTGAAAGCGGGGGTTTGCTTAGGCAAGGAGGTTAATGGAGCATCCGGAACAGGATTAATAATATCATTGACCGCGTAGATGAATCCGGCCATCAGAATTAGAGTTGCTGCGATGGAAATCACGCTCACACTGCGCCAGGTCCATTTTGATTCATTCAAAGCTATCCCTCCGTTTTGCTTTTGTAACTATGTACATAAACATAATTCTTCTATGCTTAATTTGCAAATACCCAAAACCGCCGGACCTACAGCTTTTTTGTCAAAAATCCAAATCTTTGGGGCAGAAAAACAGAAATCTCGTCCGGCATATCAAGTGAAAACGGCTACGCCGTCCTTTTAAAGGACGGGGTGTTTCAGCGAGAAATAGAAGGATAATATATAGCGTGAAACATATAAATTCTTATATTTCAAAAAAAATCGCCCTCCGAACTGCTCGGAGGGCGATTTGGCTATGAAACTATTTTATTTTCCGATAAACTCCTGTACCCAGTAGTTGTTGTCAAAACCTACACCGATGTAGTTAAAGTTGGCGCTCAGAATGTTGGCGCGGTGCCCCTGGCTGTTCATCCAAGCGGTCATGACTTCTTGCGGTGTTTTCTGCCCCATGGCAATGTTCTCGCCTGCATAGGAGTAAGTGACTCCAAAAGATTTCATCATATCAAACGGTGAGCCATAGGTTGGCGAAGTATGAGAAAAATAATTATTGACACGCATATCGGTTGCTTTGGCTCCCGCCACTTTATTCAGACTTTCAAGCGCGGTCACCGGGGACAATCCGGCTGTGGCCCGTTCCTTGTTCACCAGTGCTACCACTTGGGCGATATAGGACGATTTGCTGTTTGTTTGTGCCGAACCTGTAGTAGCAGGTTTCGCTGTCGCAGCAGGTTTTGCCGTAGGTGCTGGCGTTGCTGCCGGTGCTGCTGTAGGGGCTGGCGTTGCTGCCGGTGCTGCTGCCGGAGCAGCCGATTGCTGGCCGCCCGTTTGCGGATTCACTACAACCGTTTTGCCATTCACGATCACTTTGTAGCCTTGCAGGTTATATTGGTTCAGGAATTGCAGGAATTGTGCATAGTTGCTGTCAGATTGCAGGCCAGCCTGATTCGGGGCTGCTTTGGCCTCCATTGGAATAGAAATGCTAAGCGCCATAACAGCTGCCACACTTCCGCCTATCATTGCTCTCAAAGTCTTGCTCTTCATTCTGCCATCTCCTTAGTTCTTGTTGTATATTGCTATGAGGGTCAGCGACAAAGATTACAAAAATGTAATTTGTTCCTCAGTCATTGTAGCATAATTCTCTCAGCTGTGCGCTTCTAATTTTTTACAGTGATAGATGGTAGAAAGGGCGAGCTTGTCGGACAGACAGCCGGTTTATACAGTCACACTAAAAAACGGCAACCCCATCCCTTTTCAGGAACAGTGCTGCCGTTTCTTTATAAATCTATATTGGACTTGCTGGAGGTTTAGTGATAAGACTGCCAGAAATCCCCTTCTGTCGATATCAGCCCCATGATCTCTGCATATGGAATACGGAAGGTTGGGAAACCTGCGGCATAGGGAGCAATTTCATAGGGAGTAAAGTATAGATAAAGTGCCTCTTCATCTACAAAAAAAGGCTGGTTGGCCGTGATTCCCTTGTAAGTATCAGGAAATACATAATCATACTGCGGGTCGTTCTCAATCTGTTTGCCGACAATTTCACTGAGCTTTGCCACATATTTGCTGCCCGGCTTGAATAAATCGCCCAGCTTATAGAAGCGGCCGCTGCGCAGGTTGATAGGGGTATAGATTCTGGTAGGCATGCCATGGGCGGCCCCGAAGGGGAAATGGTACCCGTTCAATTCCAGCACCAGCAGATTCTTGCGGAAAAAGGACACTGCAAAATCGCCGTTGTAGCTGAAGTCCTGCGAGAGTTCGCCGCTCCCGACACCTTCGGCCAGGGACAGCTTCTGCAGTCTTTCATTCACATCTCTTGCAACCTCCGAGCTGGCGATGCCCTCCACTACCGGATAATATACCAGGTAATCCCGGTTCGGCTTGTATTTCTTCTCCAGTACGGAATACGGCGGCCGAAGCGGGATGATACCGCTCTGTCTCCAGACCTGCTCCCCCTTGCGGTCATAGTAGGCTGTGCGCTGATCCACATCGGCTCTGATCAGGCGGCCGCTGAAGGACAGGGTTCCGGTGCCTTGGATAACAGGCGGCTGTGCGGCCTTTTGGCCGCTTAGGTCGATAAAAAATGTCGCCTTATCATCATAAGCCGAAGCCAGGCCCTGCTGGTAATTGTTCACTCCCAGCAAGCCAAGATTGCTGAGGATTCTTCCCGTTGCCGCATCCGCAATGGCATAGCGGGAACCGCGGTAAGGCTGGCTCGCATATTGCGGTGTCCCCAGTGCAACCCTGTTATCGCCAAGCTGCTGCACTTCGTAATAGTTGGCGGGAATCACCCTTCTGCCCTGTGGGTCGATCAACCCGTAGGCATTGCCATAATCAGCTGCGGTATTCACCACCGCTCTGCCTTCGGAGAAAGGCAAAGCCGCTGTGAATTGCGGCTCAATGGCGACGCTTCCGTCTGTGTGAAGATAGCCGTATGCGCCGTTCTCAACCGCCTGATAAGCAAGCAGGCCGTCGCCAGGACTGCCTACGAAAGGATAATTGTACGTATGCAGACGTTGCCCCGCCGGATCAATCAGGGCGAACTCTCCGCTGCGGATTTTGACCAAGGCTGCTGCATTGCTGAAATCGCCGGCATCTTCATACACTGCAGGCAGCACCTCTTTGCCCTGCGGGTCCACGTACCCGTATAACGTCTGTCCCCCGTCCGGCTGTTGTACCGAAAACAATGCGCGCCCGTCATGCAGCGAGTTCAGATAGTCATACCGGGACGAAGTCACCACTTTTCCTTGTTCATCAATCAGCGTGTATCCTGTGTGGTCTGAGACTACGGCCCGCCCTTCGGAAAAAGGAGCAATGAACGAGTAAACCGGCTTTACCCTCTCCCGGCCAGTACTGTCAATGAGTCCGCTGCCGCCTTTGCGCTGGACCACGGCCAGCCCGTTCTCTTGAAAATCCTCGGCATATTCATACCTCGGTTCGATTACGGTACGCCCTTCATCGTCGATATATCCCCACAGCGTGCCATCCTTCAATTTGAAAGGCGCCGGATGCAGCGCAGTCGTCCGCAGCTCAGGGCCTTCCCATTCCGACAGCACAAAAGGAGCCTCTGAAGGTCTGATCGAATAATCTACCCGGTATAACCCCGGCTCCGCAGGAATGCTCACCGACAACTCTTCCCCGGAGCGCAGGAATTCTTCATCCTGCTGGGTCACAAATTCATTCCACCCAATACCATCCCATCTCCATACCTCGGCCTGTACCAAGCCGCTATCCTGCCCGCTGCCCGGCTCGTTCAATCGTATCCTCAGCATCCAGTTGCTCCCCTTTACCCTAAGGCTTATGCCTACAGGATATGGGCGAAGGCGGATTTATGTGCGGGCTGCAGGAACTTGCCAGGCCCCTTATGAGCATGCGGTTACTTCTTCCATACAGCGGCGTATTTCTTACGGTACTTCAGGTCCTCTTCCGCTTCGATCAGCGAAAGGGCGAGCTGCCGGACCTCTTCGTCCGGTGCGGCTTCATACAGCTTGCGCAGGCTCTCTATAATGTCAAAGCGGAGCAGCGTACCGTTCCCCTCCCCGGCACACTCCGCATAACGGCCGGCAAGCTCATGCAGCACCTGTTGCTTGTGCTTCTGACCCGCCAAGGCGATTCTCCAAACCGACTGCAAAGCATGGCGGGCGGTGACAAACCTCTTGTCGCGGGTAACCTCCAGCAGGGCAGGCAAATCCTGCAGAATTCTGCCTTCGGGGTCACTGATCGCGAGACCGCACAGGAACTGGGCCGCCCTTGACCGCTGATGGTTGCCGGGATCTGCGAGTTGCGTCTTAAGCTTGTCCCACACCTCATAAGCCCAGTCCACGGGCTCCATCAGAGTGGATTGAATGGCTGTAAAAGCCTCATATTGAAGCTCCTTGTCCGGTGATTCGAGGTTTTTGAAATATCCCTCCATTGTGGAATCCATGGGTGTACCTTCCTTTCCGGATGATGATTCAGTGAATAGCCTTGTCTCCGATTCTGATGAGGTAGGAGGTCAGCTCCTTGATGAGGCCGTTCTTGAAACCGCTGAAACGGTAAATATCGCAGAACCCGTAAGTTGTTACCTTGCCCGAGGTATCCTGCATCTTCATCGTACCATTGACCGCCGCCTCAACTCCATGGGTAATGATATTTGATATCACAACTTCCAGAACAGTCTCGCTTCCACCGCTCCTCATCACCTCCAGAAAAGCTTCCTTTCCTTGAACCGGCTGCTCCCCTACCATGCTCCAGGTAATATCGTCAGTAAGATGCTCTGCCACAAAACCCATGTCCCCGGTGACAAAAGCTTCGTTGAATTCCCGCAAAAACTGTCCCTTTGTTGACATCTGACTTCCTCCCTTATATCAAAATTGTTGTCCATTTACTCTATTCTTTTCCATTATCGCATAGTTCAGCCGGATAAATTTCTTCAGGATTGCTGTGTTGCAGCACAAAGCAGCGATTCTCCAAAGAAGGGGAAAATCGCTGCTTTGTTTACACTTTTTTGAGTTTTAGGAAACCCGGAATACCGGGGTCAGACTCTATTTCTTTGATGAGTATTTCCGCATATCAAACGCAACTGCGGCAATGATAATCAGACCCTTTATAATCAGCTGATAGTACGGGCTGATGCCGATGAAGGTCAGGCCATAGTTGATCAGGGTGAAGATAATAACACCGACTAGAACACCCGGTACAGTACCGATTCCGCCTGTGGTGGATACTCCGCCGACTACGCAAGCCGCAATGGCATCCAGCTCGTACATGTTGCCGTAGTTGTTCGTAGCGCCGCCGGTTCTCGCAGCTTCAAGTACACCGGCCAGACCGTATAGTGAGCCGGCAATGGCATAGATGTAAATCAGGTTTTTGGAGACGTCGATTCCGGAGACTTTGGCAGCCTGGATATTACCCCCGATGGCGTACATGTTTTTGCCCAGCTTGGTTTTGTTGAACACTACCCAGACTATCGCGGCTACGACCAAAGCTATTATGACGATATAGGGTATTGAATACTGGCCGCTGCCTATAAAGCCGGAGCCTATATTGGTAAAGTCAGGACGCAGACCCCCAATAGGCTGGGACTGGTTTGGGTCCATGTCAAAGTACAGGGAGTTTACACCATAGACGATAACCATTGTGCCCAAGGTAGCGATAAAGGGCGGAACATTAAGCTTGGATACGATAATTCCGTTGATAAGTCCACAGATCAGACCGGCCAGAATGGCGAGAACAATAGGAAGAATAAGCCATACTTGCGGCAGATCCGGAAAGAAACGGCGGGAATAATCCGGAATTTGCAGCATGGAGGCGGAGATGACCGCCGTAAATCCGACCACCCGTCCGGCGGACAAATCCGTGCCCGCTGTAATGAGAATAAAGGCAACCCCAAGGGCGATAATGATCCGTGTGGACGATTGAATCATAATATCACGCAGGGTGTTTACGGACATAAAGGCAGGTTCATATATAGCGATACTCATTATAAGCAGTACCAGCACGATGTAAATGGCATTTTGGGTTACAAACGATTGAGCTTTTTTGACATTCATTACTATTCCTCCTTCGTTGTTATGCGAAGCAAACCAGAGTTTGACTACGGGCTTCGCAAAACTTCTTTCCTGGGCTGTAGCGTACTAGTGCTGTGCAGCCAGACGCATGACTTCGGTCTCCGTAGCCGCAGAGCCTTCCAGAATACCGGTTAATCTTCCTTCCGACATCACCATGACACGGTCGGACATTCCGAGCAGCTCCGGCATTTCGGATGAAATCATAATAATGCTTTTGCCCTGCTTCGCCAGGTCGGCAATGATCGAATAAATTTCGAATTTCGCGCCAACATCAATACCGCGCGTCGGCTCATCCAGCAGAAGTACCTCCGGATTCGTAAGCAGCCATCTGGCGAGCAGCACCTTCTGCTGATTGCCGCCGGACAGATTCATTATCAGGGTCTTGGTAGTTGGTGTTTTGGTGCGCAGCTTTTCGATCATTTGATCGACTTCCGCTTTTTTCTTCTTGCCATCAAGCAGCAAATAAGGCTTTTGGTAACGGACCAGATTGGCAATCGCCCCATTCTCGTGGACAGACAATACCGGGAATATCCCGGTTACACGCCGCTCTTCCGTCAGCAGTGCCAATCCATGTTTTTTGGCATCCTCCGGCGAGTTGATTTTGACCTGCTTGCCTTTAATGGAGATGCTTCCCGATTTGATGGCGCGAAGACCAAACAACGCTTCAATCACTTCAGTTCTTTGGGCCCCCACCAGGCCTCCGATCCCCAGAATTTCTCCGCGTCTAAGATCAAAGGACACATCCTTGAACGATCTCGGCTCCGGAGAAGTCAGGCCCTCCACCTTCATAAACACTTCACCCGGCACATTGAAGCGCTCAGGGAAGCGGTTCGTCAGGTCACGGCCGACCATTTTGGAGATAATCAGATCCGTGGTCATTTCCGCTGCCGGCCAGGTGCCGATTTTTTTACCGTCGCGCATGATCGTCACTTCATCGGAGATTTCAAGAATCTCCTCCATTTTGTGAGATATATAAATAATAGCAACGCCTCTTTTTTGCAGATCCCGGATAATCCGGAACAAATGCTCCACTTCTACACTTGTGAGGGAAGAGGTGGGTTCGTCCATGACAATCACACGGGAATGAAAAGAAACGGCCTTCGCGATTTCAATGGATTGGATTTTGGAGACTGACAATTTGCCCACGAGTGTCTCCGGATTCAGATCGAGATCCAGGTCCTTGAACAAATTTTCCGTGTCCGTGTACATCTTTTTATGGTCAATAAATTGAATGGGTCCGAAACCCCTGGTAGGAAACCGGCCCAGCCAGATGTTCTCCATTACACTGCGGAACGGTACAGGATGCAGCTCCTGGTGAATCATCGAGATTCCAAGTCCCAGCGCATCATTGGAGCTGTTAATCGAAGCCTTTTTTCCATCCAGAAAGATCTCACCGGCATCCGGTGAATATATGCCAAACAGACATTTCATCAATGTAGATTTTCCGGCCCCATTCTCGCCCATCAGGGCATGAACTGAACCCGGCCTAACCTTTAAGCTTACGCCATCCAGCGCTTTTACGCCTGGGAATTCTTTGGTGATATTGTTCATTTCGAGCAAAAATTCGCTTTGAGCCATGTTGTTTCGCCCCCTACGCTTTTTTCTTTTTCCATGAGAGGCACAGCGGTTCCATCCTGTTTCCTACCCGTAAGGAATTCCGGGAAGCGGCTTACGCTTCCCGGTAATGACACTGCCTGCTTATTGAGCGTCCGCCACGTTGTCCTTGGTGATTTTTTTATAGGAAATCCATACGTACTGGTTGTCGGTGATGTCAAAACCAACATTGTCTTTGGTTGGGGTTTCGCCTTTGGCAAGCAGCGTTGCCACGGTAATCGCAGCCTTGCCCTGGTTATTGGCATCATTCAGAACCGTACCGAGCATCGTGCCATCCTGCAGGGCCTGAACCGCCGGAGCTGTTGCATCCACGCCTACTACAGGCATATATTTGTCGCCTGTGAAGTAACCGGCCGCTTTCAGAGCTTCGATGGCACCAAGGGCCATATCATCGTTGTTTCCGAGAACGGCTTCAATCTTGTCACCATGCGAGCCGAGGAAGGCCGCCATTTTTTCCTGGCCTTTTACGCGGTCCCACATTGCCGTATCTTCAGCCAGCTTCTCCACCTTGATTCCGGCATCCTCGATCGCTTGAATCGAGTAAGTTGTGCGCAGCTCGGCATCCTGGTGTCCCGGCTCGCCTTTCAGCATTACGTATTGGAGAACACCGTCGCCGTTTTTGTCCGCTTCGGGATGTGCTTTCCAGTAATCGACGATCAGCTGGCCGGACATAGTGCCGGACTCTTCCGCTTTGGCGCCTACATAGTAGACCTTATCCCACTTCTTCATATCTTCAGGCAGCGGTTCACGGTTCAGGAAGACCACGGGAATATTTGCCGTTTTAGCTTTTTCAATAATGACGCCTGCAGCTGTCCGGTCCACCGGATTGATCAGCATACCGTTGTATTTTTTAGTGATGAACAGGTCTACCTTATCATTCTGCGTAGGTTGGGAGTTCTGGCTGTCGACGATATCCACGGTGGCGATGTCTTTTGCTGCACTGTCAATGGAATTACGGACACCCGTCATAAATGTATCGTCGAATTTGTAAATCGCAACCCCCACTTTAGGCATATCTGCAGTTTTTCCCGAGTTTGCTGTATTGGTGGCAGCGCCGCTGTCTGTGTTCGCGGTGTCTTCAGCTTTGTTATTGCCGCCGCAGCCTGCCAGAGCAGCACCCAGCATAGCACTAGCCAGTAAAACGGAAGTTATCTTTTTCATAATCAATTGACCTCCTGATTATTTTTCTTTGTTAGTGTCTCCGGTCGCTCCCGGGCACATCCTTATTATGTCTGATATGAAAACGGTTGCGAATATAAAATCCTCCTCTGTTTTATAAAAATTCTCATATAAAAAAATCGGAGCAAAAAACGCATTCATCAAGTAGAAACGGCTATGCCGTCCTTATAAGGACGGTAACCGTTTCAGCGAGAAATAGAAGGATAATTTATAGTGCGAAGCATATAAATTCTTATATTTAAAAAAAGGATGAACCAGGATCATCCCGTTCACCCTTTAACTCTACCCTTCTCCCTATTTGACAAAAGGAAACAGCAGCTTCTGATTCTCCGGCCACAGCATGTTCTCCAGGTCAATAAGTTTCGTGCCTGTATCCACGCGTTCCGGAACTTTAATCCCTTCTACGATTTCAACGGCATGTTTTACGGCCAAATAGCCATTGCTGAACGGATTCTGGATCACTGTGGCCTGCACCGTTCCATCCTGAAGCATCTCCAGCATGGAGGGCGAGCTGTCGAAAGCGACCATTTTGATGCGGTTTGTTCCCAGGCTCTGGATCACTTTGCCTGCGCCTTGGGAAGCCGTCTCATTCAAAGTGACAATGCCGCGCAAATCGGGATGCTTCAGCAGCATCAGGCGGGTAAGCTCTTCGGCTTCCGCCGTACTGGAAGACGTATATGAAATCTGGACCACATGAACATCCGGATAGCGGGCAACGTAGTTCAGGAAACCTTTCTCCCGCTCATCCGCGTCCCGGGCTCCATAATCAATAACCCCCGTCGCTGCCGTTTCCCCGTTCAGCGCAGTGTTCGTAAAGTTGATAATGCCGATTTCTCCATACCCGTCCAAGAGCTGAATCAGCCTCTCCGCAGACCTTTGACCCGCCTTATAGCCGTTCGAGCCGATATAGGATTTCACTTTAGCCGAGCCGACCTCCGCATCCAGGGAAATGACCGGAATACGGGAGTAGGCTGCCCGGTCTACCACTTGGGCCAGTCCCATATAACTACTCGCCGCCAGAATGATAACATCCGCCTTCTGCTTGATGGAATCCTCCACCATACCGATCTGTTCGTTGATATCACTTTCCGAATCCGGGGCCTTAAAGGTCAGCTTGACGTTGAATTCCCGGGCTGCCGCTTCCGCTCCCAGCTTCACCGTATTCCAGTAGTCTCCCCTGCCCATCTTAACAATCATATGGATGTTGCGCGTCTTGCTCGTGTTGATGTAATCAGGCGACGACTGGAAGCAGGAGGTAACCAGAAGACTCACGGCAACACCTGCCAGCACAACAAGCCACAAACGCCGTCTCCTCATCACGGTGATTCCTCCTTTACTTCCGTCTCGTTCCGGGCGTCTCTTCTAGCCGGGAAGGTAATAGTCACTGTTGTTCCTTCTTCAATTTCACTTTCAAAGGAAAGCCCGTATTCGCGGCCGTAATAGAGCCCAATCCGTTCATTCACATTCTTGACGCCTACGCCTGAACCGCTGCTGCTTTTGCTGCCGGATAAGATCATACCCAGTCTCTCGGGGGACATCCCAAGCCCATTGTCGCTGATGCGGATGACCACAAGCTCGCCTTGCAGCCGGGCATCTATCGAGATCAGTCCTTCATCCGGCATCATTTCAATGCCATGATAGATTGCATTCTCAACCAGCGGCTGCAAAATCAGCTTGATGGTCTGCACCTGCAGCACTTCATCCCGGGCAGTGATTTCATAGCGGAATTTATTCTTGAACCGGAAGCTCTGGATCACGAGATAGTGGCGGATATGGTCCAGCTCTTCCTGTACGGTGATAATGTTGCTTCCCTTGCTCAGACTGATGCGGAAGAACCTCGACAAAGACTGTATCATGGTGATGACCTCGTCCGTTTTGCCGCGCTCCGCAAGTCTTATGACAGAGTTCAGGGTGTTGTACAGGAAATGCGGATTAATCTGCGATTGCAGCACTTCAAGCTCGCCTTTGCGTTTGGTCTCCTGCTCATAAATAATCTGCTCCATCAACTGCCGGATTCTTTGCAGCATCAGGTTGAACCTTTTGGACAGCTGCTCCACCTCATAAGCTCCGCTCACATTAATCGGCGTGTGGAGATCTCCCTCTCCCACGAGCTTCACGGTGCGTTCCAGCTTGCGGATAGGTCTGGCAATACGGGCTGACAGGAGCACGGACACGATAATCACTCCCAGGATGACAGCGGCCAGGAACCAGGCCAGGAATTGATTCAGATCGCGTTTGGTCGTTACAATCTCATCATAATAGGCTACGCCTACAATTTTCCATCCGGTCTGGGGCAACGTACGCACGGTAATAAAACGTTTCTCCCCCGTAGACTCGTCGAGATAGCTGCGGAAAGAATATTCCAGCACCGGCTCCACATTCTCATATTTGAGTCCGGCATAAATAAGCTGCTGCTGAGGGTGATATACGATGTTGCCCAGCGCATCCAAAATGTAGGCATAACCCCGGTTTCCCAGCTTGACCTGCTTGCTGAGCTGGTCAATGGTCCGGAAGTTGAAATCAATCAGCAGAATGCCGGTCTTAAGTTCCCCGTTCTCGCGGTATTGAATCATTTTACTTACGGAAACAACCCAGGTATACTGCCCTTTGAACAAATTCTGGATATGAGGTGCCGAAAAGGCAATGGCAGATGCCCGCTGGGCAGAGGTAAACCAGCTTTGGCTCTCCAGTTGTGTATTCTGGCGCAGCCGCTGGCCGGGAGTCCCCGAGACATAGTGTCCCTGTGGTGTAAAAACGGCCATCGATACCAGATCCTCCCGGCTGCCCATCAGCATGGCCATTCGCTCGGTCAAAAGCGGAGAAGTGATGGAGGAACTGCCCGTAATCTGGGCCTCAGCCGTTTCAAACAAACTACGCATCCCTTTGACATACAAATCCAGATTGTAAGTGACCTGTTCGATGATCTGCTGCATGTTCATATTGGCGTTTTGTTCCGCTGTTGCAGAAAATTTGTTGTACAGCATTAAACTGACGATAATCGCCACCAAGACGGTTATTGCCGTAAAGGTCAACGTGATGATCAGCTGAATGCTTCGCAGCTTGGATGAGAGCCTGACCTTGCCTGCTTCGCGCCGCTGCGGACGCAGCGGAAAAAACCGGGATTTGTTCCGGGGCATCGTTTACCCTCCCCTGGAGCTGTTTTTGTATTCTTTCGGAGATTGCCCGTATTTCTTGCGGAAGCAGAAGCTGAAGTAATTCGGATCGGCAAAGCCGATTTTTTCAGCAATCTCAAAGGCTTTCAGCTCCGTGGAACGCAGCAGCTCCTTGGCCGCTTCAAGGCGGATTTGCAGAAGATAGCTGACGAACGTCATCTTCATTTCTTTTTTGAAAATACTGCTGAAATAACCTGTGCTGATATGCAGCTGCTGGCAGACCTTGCCGATGGAAATATCCGATTCCTCGTAATGGCTGCGGATATATTCCTTTGCCTGGTCGATCAGCTGTTTATAACTGGATTGACGCTCCAGGGCTATTGAATTCATAAGCCGCGTGCACACGGCAATAATCCACTGTTTGGCTTCGCCCATATTGTTGAATTGGTTCATATCCAGCAGTGAATGAATGCCTGAACCGATCAGTCCGCTGGTCTCGCTGCCCGATTCCTTCGCAACCCGCAGGATCGAGGTGATGATCTCCAGCAGGAAGATCTGATAATCTTGTGTGGATACCTGACCGGCATCCAGCCCGCCAAACAGCTCTTCCACTACCTCCTTCAGCTCCTGCACGGTCCCCAGCTTAATGGTACGGATCAGCGATTGCTGTGTCAGCTCGTCATACGCAAGCATTCGGCTCGGACGCGACTCCACGTCCTCAATCCAGATGACCTTATTGTTGCCGAGGATCAGGCGATAGTCTAGTGCCTGCAGCGCATCTTCGAACGATTGAAACAGCAGCGCGGGAGAATCGCAGACGGTTCCGGCACCTGCAGTAATAGTAAGCTTCAGAAATCGCTGGACATTGAGGCGGATTTCTTCAAGGATTTCCAGCGTCTTCCCCGTAATCTCCCCCTTATCACCGGAGGCGCTGACCGAGAGCAGGACCACATCGTCGCGATGAATAAACACCCGTCCAAAAGCGTGCTTCTCCGATATTTCCTCGGCAATATTCAGGACCGCAAACAGCTGCAAATTATGGTCTCCGGTATCCCTCAGAGATACCGGCTGATCGGCGGATTGCTGAGCTTCTCCTGCACCGCGGATATTATCGACCCGGATGACCGAGGACTGGAATCGTTCCCCGGCAAGAATAATCCCGTATTCCGCACTTTTTGCGGCAATTTCGGCTGAAGGGAGTCTGCGGGAAACCAGTGAGGACAAAAACTGCTCCCGCAGTACCGGCAGACTCTTGCGGTAATGCTCGCTTAATACGAACACATTTTCCTTCTCGGCAATTTCGGCTTCCAGCGTCACTTTGACTTTAAGGAGCACATCAATCAGCTCCTGCGAAGAAAACGGTTTCAGAATATACTCGTCAATTTGCAGCTTAATGGCCTGCTGGGCGTATTCAAATTCATCATAGCCGGTCAAAATAATAATTTTGGTGGCAGGATGATGGCTGCGGATCCATTCCGCCAGCTGCAGCCCGTTCATGAACGGCATTTGTATATCCGTCACTACCACATCCGGCAGCAAACGGTCAATCGCTTCTGTCGCTTCCCTGCCGTTCTCCGCCTGATCCACCACTTCAAATCCGTAACGGGCCCAGTCAATCTGCCCGGCCATTCCTTCTCTAACGTCTTCTTCATCTTCTACCAGAATCAGTTTGAACATGTTTCATCCCTCTGTTTCTGTAATTACGGGGCATTCACGGCTGTGCTGTTGGTAATTACAGACATTTTGTGTTGTTGATTCAATCCTTATCCCTTGTGTTTAAAATATTGGGGTGAAATCTACTATAAACTGATTTGAGCCAGATGGCTATAACCAACTTATGACTCAAGAATTTTGCGGAAAGTCTGTAAAGTGGAAGACTTGGGGAAGCAAATGGTGAGCTCGCGCGGTAATGTCCAAGTAACTTACGGGTTGGTCGGAATAGGGTGGGAAGTGGATACAGAGATCGAACTTGAAAAATAAACAAAAAGGGGAAAGTGACAGAGGGGGAGGTCTGAAACTGGATCACAAGTTCAATCTATATAGCGGGAAATACACCCACTAAATCTAACTAAAACACGATATTTTCCGAACTAAAGGGAAAATGTGTACTTCTGTCAATAGAGTGGACACAGTAAAAAGGTCAATTCGCAAGCTTTAGATTA
>NZ_BMKR01000016.1 GCF_014644435.1 Paenibacillus albidus
TTTTGCAAGAATGAATGTGGTTGTGTCCAAATTTAGGGGGTTAATCCGAAAATGCCTTAGAATGAAGCGATCCCGGGGAATCGAGCCTCATGGAAGGCAAAAATGCCTTAGAATGAAGCGATCCCGGGGAATCGAGCCTCCTGGAAGGCAAAAATGCCTTAGAATGACGCGATCCCGGGGAATCGAGCCTCCTGGAAGGCAAGAAAATGCCTCAGAATCGCGCGATCCCGGGGAATCGAGCCTCCTGGAAGGCAAAAATGCCTTAAAATTGCGCGATCCCGGGGAATCGAGCCTCCTGGAAGGCAAAAATGCCTTAGAATCGCGCGATCCCGGGGAATCGAGCCAGCCATCGGCAGAGCTATCCCCAAATGGGTTAATTCATCGGGGGGATCTGCCCGGCAATCCATCCTGAAAGTGAAATGAAAATAATGAAAACATATTTACATTCTACATTAGAAGGATTATAATCAATTTATAAAAGTTGCACTAGGGAAACTTTCGTGTGTATAGACAACTTTTCCCGGCAAGAGGAGGGATTAACATGCTGGAACAAAATGCAGCAGAATCGAAAATAATCAATACGCATCATAAAGCACATAAAAATACAATATCGGCACAAGCCGTGCTGAATGGGGACATCAAAGGCCTCAAAAGGCTGCTTCCTTTCCTGGGCCCGGCCTTTATCGCCGCAGTGGCGTATTTGGACCCCGGCAACTTTGGCACTAATATAACCGCAGGGTCAAAATATGGCTACCTTCTGTTATGGGTCATTGCCGCTTCCAATTTAATGGCTGTGCTTATACAGTCATTGTCTGCCAAGCTGGGGATTGCCACCGGCAAAAATTTGCCGGAGGTTGCCCGGGAGCGATTCCCGAAGAGCGTATCCATCTTTCTGTGGATTCAGAGTGAGCTCGTCATCATCGCCACGGATCTGGCCGAGTTTATCGGGGCGGCCTTGGGGCTGTATCTGCTGTTCGATATCCCGATGCTACCGGCTGCACTGATTACGGCTGTGGGGTCATTTGCCATTCTGGAGCTTCAGCGGCGGGGGTACCGTTCATTGGAGGCTGGAATTGCCGCTATGGTGCTGATCGTCGTTTTGGCCTTTGCTTTTCAGGTCATTGTAGCCAAGCCTGATCTCGGCGCGGTAGCGGCGGGGATATTTACTCCAAGCTTCGAGGGTGTAGACAGCATTATGCTGGCGGCCGGAATCCTGGGCGCAACGGTGATGCCGCATGCGATCTATCTCCATTCGTCCCTTACCCAAAACCGGGTGGTCGGCAAAGACGAGGCAGAGAAGAAACAGATCTTTAAGCTGGAATTCATTGATATTCTTATCGCCATGCTGATTGCGGGTGCAGTCAATATGGCAATGATTGTCGTATCCGCTGCTTTATTTTTTAAAAATGGTCTGGTCGTTGAAGATCTCGATGTAGCCTTTCACCAGTTCAGTCAGCTGGCAGGTCCGGTAACGGCGATTGCGTTCGGACTGGGGTTGCTGATCGCCGGACTGTCGAGTTCTTCCGTAGGAACGATGGCGGGTGATGTGGTCATGCAGGGCTTCATTAATAAAAGAATCAATCTGTACCTCCGGCGGGCGATTACAACCATACCA
This sequence comes from Paenibacillus albidus, assembly GCF_014644435.1. Taxonomy (GTDB): domain Bacteria; phylum Bacillota; class Bacilli; order Paenibacillales; family Paenibacillaceae; genus Paenibacillus_AQ; species Paenibacillus_AQ albidus. Next base: position 1,616 of record NZ_BMKR01000016.1, read on the forward strand.
CCGCTTGTGATTATCTTTTTGGGGGTCAATGCGACGGATGCGCTCGTTATGAGCCAGGTGGTGTTGTCTTTCGGGATCGCCTTTGCACTGATTCCTTTGGTTATATTTACAAGCAACCGCCAGATTATGGGCGGCCTGGTCAATCACCGGGTGACCTCTTTTCTGGGCTGGATGATTTCCGGCCTGGTGGTGACCTTGAATTTATTCCTGGTGTACGAAATGCTGGTATAAGTCTAACCAGGATAACCATTGAAAGTCCGGCACAAAGGAATTATTCCAATTAATCTAATCATTTGAATAAAAATGAAGCCGTCCCGCAGCCATGAATAGCTGCCGGGACGGCTTTTTGTCTATTATTGCTTCACAATATCCTGTACGGCTTGATCCAACTCCTCCAGAAGTTGATCGCGCTTGATCTGGCCGCCGAGATACTCCTGCATGGCTGCGCCGAAGCCTTGCGTTACACCGTCGGGGAACATATCCCAGTTCCAGCCGAGGGCAGTGGAGGATTTCTCCTGGACGGCACTGGCGACTTGGCCGATGTCTTCCGTCTGGGTTTCAATGTTGGTTTCGGCGGGAATGAATTTGAATTCCTTCGTCAGATAGGTCTGGCCGGTTTCTGAAGTGACCATCCAGTTCAGGAAGGCTTTGGCTTCTTCGGGATGTTCGGATTTGCTGTTGACGATATAGTTATTCGGCACACCGACGAGAATTGAACCTTCTTTATCGCTGATCGGGAGGGGGAGGATGCCCAGCTCCAATGCCGGATCAATCTTGTCGATATCTCCTTGGGTCCAGTTGCCTTGGAGCATCATCGCCGCTTTGCCGGAAGCAAAGTCCGCGATTTGAGTGGCATAGTCGGTGGTCATCTTGCTGTCTTGGGCATTGTCAAAAATAACATCAACCAAATCCAGCCATTGCTTGAAAACGGCATCGTCCTTGATTGTTTGTGTTCCGGCCTTGACATTGTCAATGAATTGCTTCGGATCAGGCTGATTGGCCAGCGCCACGTTGACCAGATGCATCCCCATGGACCACCACTCATTGGTAGCTTCAAAAGGGGTGATTCCGGCCGCCTTTAGCTTCTCCACAGTATCTTTCAACTGAGGCAGCGTCTTGGGTTCTTCGGTAATCCCGGCTTGTTCGAATAAGGCTTTGTTATAGATTAAGCCATAACCCTCTACATTCATCGGCATGCCGTACAGCTTGCCGTCTACGGTTGCGGGAACTTTGGCACTGGCAATCAGGTCCTTGGCCCATGGCTCATCCGATAAATCGGTGGCCCGGTCCAAATAAGGAACGAGTGCCGTGAAGCCGCCGTTGTTAAAAATCTCGGGCTCCGAGCCGGAGGCAATCTCCGCTTTGAGCAAGGCACCGTAATCCTCGCCCCCGCCATGGGTTTCCACTTCGACTTTGATGCCGGTCTCCTCCTCATATTCCTCGGCGAGCGCATTCAGCTGCTCGGCGATCTCCACCTTGAACTGGAACATTTTGATCGTTACATCTTTAGCCGGGGCCGCAGTTGCTTCCACCGCCGCCGATTTCTTTGATGTGTTGTCAGCGCTCTCATTTGCTGCGGAATTCGTATTGCCACCGTTTCCGCATCCTGCGATAATAAGAGTGCAAACGATTGCAGATAAAAATGAAAGTTTTCTCTTCATAGAATAACCTCCCTGTTTTTTCTTTTTTTGTACTCTGTCATCGTAAAGCAAACCACCGTGGACTTACACTTAAATTTTTGCTGGAAAAGGTGGATATTATTGCGGTCATCCTTTAATGGATCCGGCCGTCACTCCTTCTACAATGTAGTTTTGCAGCGACAGGAAGAAGAGCAGTATGGGAGTAATGGCCATGACCAGACCCGCCAGTGCCAAGTCCCATTTCTTCGTGTATTGACCAAAAAATTTGGTCACAGCTACAGGCAACGTGGTCAGATCCTTATTCCCGCCAATGACCAGCACCGGCAGCAGATAGTCATTCCAGATCCATAAAGTATTCAGGATGATTACGGTAACAATGATGGGCAGCAGCAGCGGGAAGACAATCCGGAAAAAAACGCCATAGGGGTTGGAGCCATCCACACGGGCCGCCTCCTCCAGCTCATAGGGGACTGTCTTGATAAAGCCGTGGAACAGAAACACCGACAGCGGCATCCCGAAGCCGAGATAGCAGGCCACGATTCCATACAGCTCGCCGCGCAGCTCCAGCATACTAATGACCCGTACCAATTGCAGCATCAGGGACTGGAACGGAATAATCATTGCCGAGATCAGCAGCATGAATACGAATGCGTTGAAGCGCGACGGCTTGCGGACAATCTGATACGCGGCCATGGAGCTGAACAGGACAATAAAAATGACACTCAAGATGGTGATTTGCAGTGAGTTCCAGAAGGCTTGCGGAAAATCAATGGCTGCCCACACCTTCGAATAATTCTCCCACTGAACAGCTTTCGGAAAGGAAGCTGCATCCACCAGGATCTCCTTAAGCCCCTTCACCGAATTCGTCAATACGAGGTAAAAAGGGGAGAGAAAGACCAGGGCCAGAAGGACGGCGGCGATTTCCAGAATAAAGGTGCTTGGGCGGTATCTGCTGCTGTTCATTAGGCTGACACCTCTTTTCTTTTGGTAATCCAGACTTGGGTGACGGTAATCAGAGAGACTGCGAAGAAGAAAAGCAACGCTTTGGCTGTTCCAAGACCGTAGCGGTTGTTAATAAGCGCTTCCGCATAGATGTTGTAGGCGAGCGATTGGGTGGAGGTTCCCGGACCGCCTTTCGTGAGCGACAGATTAAGGTCGAACATTTTAAAGGCGTTCGAGGTGGTCAGGAACAGGCAGATGGTAATCGCCGGCATGATTAAAGGGACATACACGCTTTTGAACAATTGGGGAGCGCGTGCACCGTCAATTTTTGCCGCTTCAATCAGATCCTTGGGAATACCGGCAAGAGCGGCAATGTAAATAACCATCATGTAGCCTGCGGTCTGCCAGACAAAAACTATGACAAGACCCCAGAATCCGGTACCTGGTGTACCCAGCCATGGCAGCTCAAAGAAATGGATGCCCGTCATTTCGCCGATGGTGGCGAAGCCTTTGGTGAAGATAAACTGCCAGATGTAGCCCAGCAGGATACCGCCGATCACATTGGGCATAAAAAATATCGTCCGCAGCAGCTTCTTGGTCTTCAGGGCCGTCATCAGCACAAAAGCGAGCAGAAGCGCCAGGATATTGGCGGCAAGCACCGATACAGCTGTGAAACGGAGTGTGAAATACAGCGATTCCCAGAACTTGTCATCCTTCGTGAAGATCCGTCTCCAGTTGGCTGAGCCGGTCCAGACCGCTTTGTCGAGATCCAGGCCATTCCAGTCAGTGGAAGAATAGTAGAAGCCGAGAATGAATGGTGCGACCACAATGGTCAGAAAAAAGATCAGGCAGGGTCCCAGAAAGACGATTTGCTGTCCCCAGCCTTTAGGCATGTGCAGAGCTTTTCTCATAAGGAATCTCCTTTTTTAGAATTTGGCGGGTTCTCATGTTAATTATAAAAAGGCAGCCATGACACCAACACTCAATTTGATGTTCATAAAAGTGGATTATATTGCAGCTCCAAGCGGGCGGCAGGAAATTGAAGGGAGGACCGAAATGTTCCGAAACAGTATCCGGACCCGGCTGATGGCCCTTGTGCTTCTGGCCACGGTCATTCCGTCAGGTATTTCTGTCACGTTCTCGTATCTGTATACCAAGGAGTCGGTAACCGAACAGGCCGTGAAGCAAAATAGGAAGCTGCTGACGCTTGGGGAGGCCAATCTCAGCAGCTACTTCAGTGGCATTAACGAGAGGGCCTTGTCACTGTACAGCGGCATCAATGTCCCGGGTTCGTTCTACACGGCTCTTTTAACCGCCAAAGATCCGGACGACCCGGCAGCAGCGGCTCTTCCTGACAACCGGGGAGTGATGTCGACCCAGCTGTACAATCTGTTCCTCTCTGACCGGAACATCTATCAGATCCATTTGTTTGTCCGGGTTGGGGAGCAGTCCAATTTGCTGTTGGGAGGATTGTTCCGCCGGGAGCGAAATGACTTGTATCGACCTATGCCCGGTCCCGGCAATTCCAACCGGCCTTTCGTGGAGCGGACGCATTTGGATCATCAATACGGGGTGAAGTCCGGTTTTCCGAATCTGAAATCAGGTACGGTTCCAGTCTTCACAGCACATTTCCCCATCTACAGGACACCAAGCGACGAGGTGCTGGCTGATCTGTCCATCGACTACCGGCTCAGCGGCCTGGAGGACATCGCGAAGTCAATGTATGGTCCGGACACAGAGCGCCTGTATGTGCTGAATGAGCAAGGGGAAGCTCTGTATGCTTCAGACCCGGATTGGATCGGGAAGGAGGTCACGGCAGGCTGGAGTAATCTTCCGCCTGGAGTGGAGAGTGGACATCTGGCCTGGAACGAGGATGATTTTCAGGGGATTGTCATGTTCAGGCATATGGACTCTCCGCTGTTCAAAGGTGATATTATCAAGCTCGTACCCTACGGGGACCTGTACAGTGATGCCAGAACGATCACCCGGGTCAGCACCGGCATCGGTATTGTGTTCCTTATTCTCGGCGGAATTACGGCGGTGCTGATTTCCATCGGTTTCACAAGACCGATCAAGAAGCTGATTTCTTTTACCCAGAAGGTTCAGATCGGGCAGCTAGACGCCTATATGGATGCCGAACGGGAGGATGAATTCGGGCTGCTGACCCGCAAAATCACCGGAATGACACAGACCATCAACAATCTGATCGTGAAGGAGTACCGTCTGGAGATTGCCAATAAGACTAATCAGCTTAAAGCTCTCCAAGCCCAGGTTCATCCGCATTTTCTGTATAATGCGCTGCAATCCATCGCAAGTTTATCCTTGCGTTACAATGCGCCTAAGGTGTACGATCTCATCTATTCACTGGGCAGCATGATGCGCTATTCGATGAATACCGAACGGACCCGGGTACCGCTGCGGGATGAACTGGAGCATGTGGAGCATTACATCATGCTGCAGCAGGAAAGATTCGGCGAGGAGAATGTGCGGCTTGACATGGAGATTGCGGAAGAGGCGCTTTGTATTCATGTTCCCAAAATGATGCTGCAGCCGATTGTCGAGAATATCTTCAAGCACGGGTTCGCAGACGGAATACGCCACGGAGTGATCTTTGTAAGCTGCATACTGGATGCGGAAGGAAGACTTGCGGTTACCGTCAGGGACAACGGCAAGGGAATTACGCCGGAGCGGCTGGAAGAGATTGAAGCCGGGCTGATGATTCTTGGCAGAACGGAGGTTGAAGAAATTGGACTGCGCAATGTGCTGGCCAGAATCCGGCTGCAAATGAACGAAGAGGCAAAGATGCTGCTGCAGGGAGACAGCGGGAATGGGGTCACGGTTCGATTGCTTATTCCGCTGGACAAGGATAACGGAGAACAAAGGAGCGGGGAATCATGAAGGTGCTGATTGTAGACGATGAGAAGCATGTGCGGGAAGCGGTCCGCTATTTTGTCCCCTGGGAGAAGCACGGGATTAAAGACATCTATGAAGCAACCAATGGGCAGGAGGCGATAGCCATCATTCTTGAGCAGCAGCCGGCCATCGTCTTTACGGATATGCGGATGCCGCTGGTGGATGGGGCAGAGCTGCTGGAATGGCTGCATGGGCATGCTCCGCACACCAAAACCATTGTGATCAGCGGGTATCAGGATTTCAATTATGTAAAGCCGGCCATTGTTTACGGAGGGATGGATTATTTGCTCAAGCCTTTGAACAGCAGGCAGTTGATTGAAGCCGCCGAGCGTGCTTTTCAGTTGTGGCAGGAGGAGAAGCGGGAACGGGAACGGGTCTGCCGCCAAAATATTCAGCTCAATGTGCTGCGTCCTTTGTATTGGGACAAGGTACTGTCCGATCTGGTTTCCGGAAATGCCTCATTCCCAGAGCTTGAAGTATCATTGTCCGCTGAATTTGGCATGAGCAGGAAGGCAGACCGCTGTCGGGTGGCAGTTTGTTCTCTTCAGGCCGGGGGCTGCCGGCTCCTGCAAAGATTTCAAGGCGATGTACAACTGGCATCTTTTGTACTGGCCAATGTCTGCAACGAGATTATGGCTCCGCATAGAAGCGGATATGCCTTTCGCTGCTGGCAAACCGGCGTTGATATCGCCATTCTGAGCTGGGATGGAGTGGATAAAATAGAGCAGCAGCTGCATCAGATGAACGAATCCTTCCAGCGGGTCTACGGCGTCCAGATGGAATTTGGGCTCAGCCGGGTTCATGCTTTTCCGCAAGGGCTGCAAGCGGCGTTTGAACAAGCCCGGCAAGGTCTTAGTGAACGTAATCTCCTGCACAAAGAAGGGCGGATTCATCTCTTCAGGGAAGCAGCCCGGGCGAGTGGATCTGAGAAGGACTGCGCCTTTCAAGCTCCACTGGAACCGTTAAGAATTGCTTTGTTATCCGGTGATCCTGAACGTATGGGACGGACTGTTGATGAATGGGCACAGCACCTCTCCGCGAGAACAACGCTGACGGAGGCAGGGTTTAACCGCCTGCATGAAGATCTCCGTTCTGTGTTTCTTCGCCGGAATCCGGAAGAAGAGGTTCATTTCGAGTTGTGCTACGATGAGCAAGGATGGTTCTCACTGGAGGGCTGGCGGGAACAGCTCAAGGCGCAACTGCTGAGGTTAACCAAAGAGAGCAGGCTCACCCAGACACCGGACAGCAGGCTGGTGCTGGAGATCCGCGATTATCTGGATCAGAATTACCATCAGGAGATGACGCTGCAGCATATCGCCGAACGCTTTTTTGTCAGCAGGGAGAATATCTCGCGCAAGTACAAGCAGGTAACCGAAGAGAACCTGTCCGACTACTTAACCCGGCTTAGAATCAGTAAGGCCAAGCTCCTGCTGCAAAATACGGAGTTGCGGCTGGCGCAAATTGCTGAACTGGTTGGTTATGAGGATGAGAAGTATTTTAGCCGCGTCTTCAAGAAAGCTACCGGTCAGACGCCAAGAGACTCCCGCAAGGGCTGACCCGGGAGAATTTAAGAGCAGGATGAGATTGGAATGTTTCTGTGCCCATTTTATAAAATCTTTATAAATCCCCTCTAAGCTGTTCTCAGGAGGGGATTTTTGTGATGAGACAAGAGATGATTCTTGAAGTTGGCGGTGTAACCAAAACAGCCGGACGCAGAACCTTGGTGAAGGAGCTGTCATTTGGCGTTAGGCCCGGAGAGGTCTGCGGGTTCGTCGGGCCCAACGGAGCAGGCAAAACAACGCTGATCCGCATGATTACCGGCTTGATTAAGCCGGACAGCGGACAGATCAGGATAGATGGGGTGGATGTCCGTCAAGACCGGATAGCGGCCTTGTCCCGGGTAGGGGCGATTGTGGAATCGCCAATCTTTTTTCCATATATGTCAGGAAGGGGTAATCTGCTGAATCTGGCCCGGCTGCATGGGAACTTGCACACTTCCGCGCAGCGAAAAGCACGTGTAGAGGAAGTGCTGGCCATTGTTGACTTGAGCGGACGGGGGAGTGACAAGGTGAAGACCTATTCACTGGGCATGAAGCAGCGGCTGGGCATCGCGCAAGCCCTGCTTGGCTCGCCCAAGCTGATTATTCTGGATGAGCCTGCGAACGGTCTCGATCCGATGGGCATCCGGGATTTGCGCAATCTGATTCTGAAGCTGCGCGACGAACAAGGGATCAGCTTCTTCATCTCCAGTCATCTTCTGGATGAGCTGCAGCGGATATGCAGCCGGTTCGTCATCATCAAAGAGGGCGGTATGGTCTGGCAGGGAACCAGCGGGGAATGGGTGGATATCGCCGGCACACGCGGACTGGAAGAGCATTTTGTGGAGTTGATGACCCGGTGAGAGCCCTATTCATTAGTGAACTTGAACGCTTGTGGAAACGCAAGCTCATCTGGATGATGTTTGCTGCCATCCCGCTGATCGTATATGCAACCGCCAGATATTACGCCGTACATAATCTGCAGGTACCGTTAGACAGTCCGGAGTTTGTCACATCCGGCAACTTTCCGGTGATGGCGCTGATTGAGCAGTTGATCGTCGTCTTTAATTTGGTGTCGCTGGTGCTGCTGACCTTATCCTTTACCGAAGAATATCGTACCGGCCAGCTGCGGATGGTTCTGCTGCGGGCGTTCACCGTTGGCCAGCTGTTCCGAGCCAAGGCGGCGGCGTATCTTGTGACGATCAGTTTATTTTTTGCCGCTTATCTGGGCGTGTCGGTGGCTGTGGGCTTTCAGATGTTTGACAGCTCCGAAACGACCCGGCTGTTCCATCATGTTTCACCGGCAGGTCCGGGCGAGGTTATGGGTTACACCTTGAAATATTACGGGATTTCGCTGCTGACGGTTGTGGGCATGGGCAGTGCCATGCTGGCCCTTGCGGTAATATGTCACACTACGACGGCGGCTATTGGCTTTGGCGTAGGAATTCTTTTGCTGTCGATAGGGTATCCGCTGGTGTATTTGACCTTCAATACAGTCCTGAATTTGCAGCTTCCGGCACAGCTGGCCTTTTTGTCCCTAACACAAATTCAATATGAGGGGATTGCCTACCTATTGGCTGACAGCTCCATGGGGCCCGGGCCGTATTTCCCGCTTTTTGCCCTGGCCGTTGTGGCCGGTTATGTTCTGCTGTGTGCCGGGGGCGCCTGCCTGGCATTTACCCGAAGAGACCGCTGGATCTAGAAAGGATGCGAAACAATGAACTCATTAATCCAAAGTGAATGGCAGCGGATGTGGAAACGCAAAAAAACGCTGATCAGCCTGATTCTGTTCACCGCTATCGTCTTGTTTGACTGCCTGTTTCTGGGGGTGCAGCGTTTTGGCGCCTTCGATAATATTCATACGGCTCCATTAACAGCCCAGAATTTCTCCGTATTTTTGCTGAAAGAGGTCTCATTTCTGCTGACGCTGATTGTAGCGCCGCTGCTGATTGTGGACAGCATCAACGGAGAATATACGGCTGGCCAGCTGCGCCTGGTGTTGATCCGGCCGATTTCCTTTGCCCGGCTGTTTGCCGCCAAATGGCTGAATCTGGCATTCATGCTGCTGCTGTTTACAGCCATAACATTTATGATCGGGGAGTTTGCCGGACATCTGCTGAAGCCGGCTGCGGATTCCGTCCGTTATTTAAATCCGGCTCAGGTATATGACCGTTCCGAAGCTTTTATCTACGCGCTGCAGAGCTATGGGCTTTTTTATCTGATTGTACTGGCTGAGCTAAGTCTGGTAGGTCTGGTCAGCAGCTTGATGCCGAATGCATTAGTCTCCTTTTTTGTATCCCTGGGCGTGCTGATCGGGGCGCTGTATATCTCGGATACGCTTGGATTTTTCCTGATGAGTGCTTCAGTGATTTTCCAATTAATGGCCGGAAGTTATGCGGCTCCTTTCTATGGGCCAGTCCTGGTCTGCACAGGTATCGGTTTCCTTGCTACAATGGGAGTATGGCAGCGAAGAAGCTGGACCCGATAATCCAGCGAGTCCGGAAGGGAATGAGAGTAATGAAAGGCAACACTATTCTGGTTGTTGATGATGAGGCGGAGATTGTCTCGATGATCAAGCAATCGCTGGAGAACGAAGGCAGTGAAGTGATTACGGCAGGCGATGGCCGGCAGGCTCTGGAGCAGCTGCACCGTAACCCGGATCTGATTATTCTGGATGTCATGATGCCGGCCTTAAATGGATTCGAGCTGTGCCAGATGATCCGGGACGAAGTGAGTTGTCCGATCCTGTTTGTCAGCGCGAAGCAAAAAGAGGCCGACCGTATCCAGGGCCTGTCCATCGGCGGCGATGATTATATCACCAAACCGTTCAGCCTGCGGGAACTGAAGGCCCGGGTTGCCGCACATTTGCGGCAGAACCAGCGGCTTTTGGCCGGGAATGTCCATCGGCGTGTTCTCCGTTACGGGTTCCTCCAGCTTGACCTGCAAGGCCGCGAAGTCAGAATCCGCCAGCAGTCCATCCCTTTCACCGCCAGGGAGTTTGATATTATGGAGCTGCTCGCTCTGCATCCGGGGCAGGTATTCTCCAAGGACCAGCTTTATGAGAAAATCTGGGGACTCGAAGCCGTGGGGGATTCGAATACCATTACGGAGCATGTGAAGAAAATCCGGGCCAAGCTTGGTGTGGCAGACCCGCAGAGCAATTATATTACAACAGTATGGGGAGTCGGTTACAAGTGGGAAGCAATTCCTTCATAGAACGGTACACGATCAAGAAGCAGCTGATCCTCACTTTCCTGATGATTTTGGGCTCCAGTCTGGTGATGACTGTGATCACGATACTCGCCGGTGTATCCTGGCTGATCTCGAACGATGGGATGCAGCCTGCAAATTATTATGAGCGGCAAATTCCGGCCATCATCCGCTATGTGCAGCAGCAGCAGGGCGCCTTGCTTTTGCCGCAGGCCCGTACGGGTCTGGAGCAGATCATTCCGCTCAGCGGCATCCGGTACCAGGTGCTTAATGCGGATGGTGAGGTGCAGTACGGCACCGTTTCGGAGCAGTTAATTAAAGGCAAACAAGAGCTGCTCCGTTCGCTGAATACAACCGAGCTGCTCGATTCCACAGTGGGGTTTGGCGGGAGTTACGCCAGAATGATTCCGGTGGCGACAGCGGAAGGAGATTTGAAAGGGGCGCTGGTGCTGCTGTATAAGCTGCAGATGTCTGCCGACAGCCCATCCGCCCATTTGCTGCAGCTTGTGGGTGCTGGTGTGCTGGTGTGTTCGCCTTTTATCTACATTGCTTTGTTCACCACCCTGTTTGCTTCCCGTCTGGGCAGACGGATTCTCCGGCCTGTCCAGGAGCTGATCCAAGCCTCGGAGCGCATCCGCAGGCAGGATCTGGATGTGCCGATCACCTATAATGCCAATAATGAGATCGGCAGGCTGTCACAGGCCTTTGAAGCGATGCGCCGGGAATTGAAGGATTCCCTCCTGCGCGAATGGAGGCTGGAGCAGGAGCGGCGTGACCTGATGGATGCGATTGCCCACGATTTCCGTACGCCGATGACCATTATACAGGGGAATGTGGAGCTGCTCGAAGAAGCGGGGGCGCTCCCGGAGGAGAAACGGATGTCCCATTTGAACATCATCGAGCATAATGTGAAGCGGGTCAACCGGCTGATTCAGGACATTCTCGCGGTTTCGGAGAAGGAGCTGGATTATTTTCCGCTCATGCTTGCCGAAGTGGATGTTAAGACTTTTCTGGAAATGAAGGAGAGGGAGATTCAATATTTGGGCAAGCCGCGGCAAATTGTCTGCACAGTGACCCTTGAAGAGCGGCGCAGACATCCGGGCAGCCCGGCTCTGCTGGACGTCCAAAGAATTGCTCAGGTGCTCGACAATATTGTGGCCAACAGTCTCCGCTTCCTGCCGGACGGGGGAGAGCTGGCTTTGCGGGCCATCCTTGAAGAGGAGCGGCTCACCCTGCAGATTAGAGACTCCGGGCCCGGCTTCGCGGTGGAGGACATCCCGTTTCTCTTTGATAAATTCTATAAAGGCGTCCAGGGTCAGACGGGCCTTGGGCTCTACACCGCCCGGATGATTGTCCGCAAGCACGGCGGTACCATTCAGGCAGAGAACCTGCCGGATGGCGGTGCCTGTGTTACGTTTACGGTCAGTATCGGTCAGGACGAGGACTCGGGCTGTGGTCCCTGATGCAGCGGAAGCTCGACTGTAACCACGGTTCCTTTCATAGGCTCGCTGCGGATGGAGAGCCGTCCCCCGTGCAATTCTATAATTTCTTTACAGATAGCAAGGCCCAGTCCGCTGCCGGACTGGCGCGATTTGCCTTTATAGAATTTGGTGCCGAGCTTCGCCAGATCCTCCGGCTGAATGCCCTCGCCGTTATCGGCTACGGTCACGGCAACCTGGCCGCCGCTGAAAGAGGCGGTGATGCGGACAAAGCCCTGGACTGGCGTGAATTTGAAAGCATTATCCAGCAGATTGACGAAAACCTGCTTCAACCGGTTGAAATCCCCATACACCGGGAGCGGCTGCTCCGGGATTTCGGCATAGAGGTGGATCTGTTTGGGTTGTCCGCGATAGCGGAATTGCAGATGCAGCTCCTCAAGCAGTTTGCGCAGATCATAGATCAGCGGCTCCAGCTGCATTTCACCAGCCTGGAATTTGGAGAAATCCAGCAAATCTTCAACGAGGCCGATCAGCCGGTCGGTTTCCCCGGTCATCACTTCAAGCCCCTGCAAAGTCTCTTCCTTATCAGACAAGTCACCAACCAGCAGCGTTTCGCCCCAGCCTTTAATAGAGGTGAGGGGGGTGCGCAGCTCATGGGTGACTGAGGAAATAAAGTCATATTTCATTTTTTCACTTTTGCCCAATTCTTCGGACATGTAGTTCAACGTGACAGCCAGCGTGCCGATCTCATCGTCATACCGCTTCTGCGCCCTGACATTGAAATTGCCGGTAGCCATTTTTTGGGCGATCTCGGTTAATTGCTGAATCGGCCCGACAATCCGTTTGGCAATCAGCAGGCTGAGCACGAACCCAAAGGCGATCACACCCAGTCCGACCCACGCAGCATTGATGGCAATCTTGAGAATCACTTCGTATAAAGGCTCGGCAGAAACAGAGAAGCGCAATATGCCTATGGTGGTATCGTATTCCCTCAAGGGAACCGATACGGCCAGAATACGTTCACCCTGAACGGGTGTTATGCTCCGGAACGTTCCGATATGGTTGTCCTGTGCGGACGTTACATCGGGCGTTTCAATATGCTCTTTGCTGGCGAACCCGAATGAATTGATGATGACGGCACCCGACGGATCCAGCACCTCAACCTTGCTGCTCTCTTCACGGGACAGATTCTCCAGGATATACCTGGCTCTTTCATTGATGGAGTACCCCTCCAGATACTTGTTGAAAAAAGTGGCGGAGGTCGAGGCCCGGGAGGTCAGGGTGTCCATGGCGGTGCCTAAATAATAGGAATGAATACCGAAAATAAAGATGCCTTCCAGGAGCAGGACAATCAGGAGCAGGACGATGGTGATGTAGCTGACAAGTCTTACCTTAATCCCTTTCTTCAACGCTCCGCCCTCCACAGATAGCCATAACCCCACACGGTTTCCAAATATTGCGGACTGGCGGAATCCTGGCCGATTTTTTGGCGGATCCGGCTAATATTGACGTCTACTATCTTGAGCTCACCGATGAAGTATTGACCCCAAACCGAGGTGAGGATATCATCGCGGTTCACCGCTTTGTTGGGCTGTTCGATCAGCAGCTTCACAATCGAGAACTCTGTAGGCGTAAGCGGGATTTCCTTCCCGTTCTTCAACAGCCGCCGCTCCTCCAGCCGCAACGTGAAAGGAGGGAGCTCCAAAAAGTTCTCCTGCCGGGGAGCATCCAGCGGATAGATCCGGCGAAAAAGAGATCTCACCCGGGCCACCAGCTCTACCGGACTAAAAGGTTTAACCACATAGTCATCAGCCCCCGATTCAAGACCCATGACCTTATCTACTTCCTGGCTTTTGGCGGTCAGCATGATGATGCCGAGCCGGGGATTGTCCTGACGGAGCTGCTGGCATACATCGAAGCCGCTGATACCGGGGAGCATGAGATCCAGGATGGCAATATCCAGGTCTTGCTGCACCTTGGCGACGACCAGCGCGTCCTCGCCCGTAGCAGCTTCAACCACCTCGAACCCTTCACGCTTCAGATTGATGCGAATAAAATCGCGGATTGGTTTCTCATCCTCCAGTATCAGCACTTTCATGATGTGCCCTCCTTGTTATTCTGTGTCCTTGCCAGGGGTTCCGGCCAGCTTCATTACTTCATCCATCGTAAGCTTGCGCTGTTGATATTCCTGAAGAGCGGTGCCTGACAGCTTGCCGGTTTCGCTGGCCGAAGGCAATACGGCTACAATGATGTCCGATGCTGCAGGATCCTCGGCATTCGGGATTTCGTACAGCATCTTATAGGAAGCCTGCTCGGCCTGCAGCTTGACCTCGGCGGCAGCCCAGTCTTTCTTGGGAAGCAGCCGCAAGCTTAAGAGCGGGGCGGTCTTTCCGGTCTTCGCATCACGGTAGCTGAATTGCAGATTCTCCCAAGGCATCGGGGATTCTACAGGGGTTTCCAGCGTGTATAGTCCGGCCCAGTTTTTTGGAATATGGAAGTTGAATCCCCATCTGTCGAATTGCTCCTGAATAAAGATCAGCTTCGACTGTCCGTCCCATTGATAATATTTGCTGATAAAAGGCGTTGCGAGCGGTGCGAAGCTCTCCATGCCTGCAGGAGCAATCAGAAATCCTACCTCATTAATTCCGTCAGCGTTAATGTCCTTGCTGTACAGGGGATAGTCTTTTATTGCCATATTATTCTCCCCGAGCACTCTGGCCTGTGTAGGCTTCAAGGGCGTCAGCACGACATCCTTGCTCTCTGCAAGCTCCGTCCGGTGATAATCTTCTGATGACAGTATATCAGTAAACAGCCCTTTTTCCCATGCAAGCAGTGCTGTGTAGGAGGAGTGGGCACCGACGGCCACATCCACATACAACCCTGTACCTGTCTTAGAGACCTTCCCGAACTGCACCTGGATCACCGTTCCGTCGATACTTTGGTTGGATAAGACCTGTAATTGTCCGTTGCCAAGACGCAGCAGCTGTACACTGGCCCCGGGCTGGGTATCACTGGAGAACGTATTCTGAAACAAAGCGATTTCGGTCTGGCCTTCTCCCGTGATATCCCCGACAAAGAGGTAGTCGTACGGTTGTTTCGTAATTTCGGTCAGCTTCTCCTGGTTCATACTGTATACCTGCAGCTCATTGCTGAGGGCCTCGCCTCCACTGAAGCCAAGCAGCAGATCTGCCTTGCCGTCCCCGGTCACATCGGCAAACTGCACATCTGCAAGCTCGCTGCCGACTCCGGCTATAGTTTCCACCAGGGTCCATTTATTCTGTTTTTGAGTCAGCACTACGGTTTTGATCTCATAATCGGTTTTGTCTGTTTTGTAAAAAGCGATGATCTCATCCTGCCCATCCTGGTCCAGATCCTGCAGTTGAATAGCACTGCCCGATGCGGAGTTGACCGGTACCGTCAGGTGGGAATTTGCGGGGAGAAAGGGTTTGACAATTTCGGTGATATTTCCATCGGAGTTTCCTTGTGAAGGGGCCCGCAGCAGGTCGCTGGGGGTTTCTGAAACATTGCAGCCTGTAGCCAGAACCGCCAATAATAAAAGGGTAGTTAACCTGGAAGTTTTCATAAGTATAATCTCCTTTGTTTCATCTTTTGCTAGTATATCCCAAAAGGGTCCGCAAAGTAGTTTCAAAAAGGTAAAGGCATCGTATCCTTTGTCATTAGGATCGATGCCCTCCAGGTTTGGAAGCTATTCATAGATGGATGTTTTTGTGGAATGATTGTCCCTAACGGCTAAAGTAGTCGGCCAGTCCGTCAGCAATAGCCCGGGCGGCCTTTCGCTGATAAGCGCGTTTGCGGACCACCGATTCATCGTGCGGATTGGAGAGAAAACCGAGCTCCACCAAGGTGGAAGGGATCTGATTCTCCCTGAGAATATGGTAATCGCCAAAGGAAATGCCGTTGCTCCTCAGGCCGATGCCTTGTCCCAATTGGGTCTCAATAGCCCGCGCCAGCCGCATATCCTTCCCCTCCGAATAAAAAAACGTCAAGATTCCCGACACCCGTTTGGGCGAGGAGTTATAGTGGATGCTTACAAAAGCATCAGCTCCCAGGCTTTCACTGACCTGCACACGCCGGGAAAGCGATGGCTTCTGGTCCCCGGTCCGGGTCATCTCCACCCGCGCGCCCGCCGCCTGGAGATAGTCACGGACATAAAAGGCCGTTTGCAGATTCAAATCCTTCTCCATAGTGTTATAGGTGGTACCGAGCATTCCCGGATCGCTGCCGCCATGGCCGGGATCAAGAACAATCAGCTTCCCGCGCAGACCGCCGGTGCTCTTGGCCGAACTCTTGACGGAGCTGCTTGAAGAAGATCCGCTATTGAGGTATTGTGCCGCGACCCAGCCAGTCTCGCCGCTAGCCGTACGGATTTTGGCCCAGCCGCTCTGATGCCGCAGAACCGTCACCTTATCGGCTGCCTGCAAAGAACCAAGTACCGCGTAGCTGGTCCCCGGACCGCCACGGATGCGGAGGGAACCGGCGGCAACTGTGGCTTTAGCTGTGCCACCCCCGGCTGTGGAGACCTTTACAGCAGTTGTAGATGACGAAGAGGCCGCCGCACCTGAGGTCTTGGCGGAGCCGCTCACCGGCTTCAGATAGTATCCCGCCACCCAACCCGTTGTTGTCCGGGAGTTAATCTTCGCCCAGCCGTGTTGTTCATCGGTGACGGTAACCAGCTCACCGCTTTTGATGGAACCTTTCACAGGGGCATCCTTGGCCGGTTCGCTGCGTACATTTAAAGAGTCTGCATATACTTTGGCTGTGTAGCTTCCTGCTGCAGCCGCCTGGGCAGGCAACAGCCCTGTTATCATAAATAGGCACAAGGCGAGTGCAGCGATGTTTAGGATGTTTTTCATGGCAACCTCGCTTCCGGGAGTATTCTAGGAATGATCCTATAAAAAGACCAACCGTAGCTCTTTTACCCATTATCGCAGATTAAGAACAAAATTTACTTCAAATTCGTACTACTGGCTCAAATTGTTAGGCAGGTTGACAGGCTTGCCCTTACCGCTAAAATGTGGTATTGCCGCGGCGGGATATATTGCCCTTTGCCGGAAGGTCAAATGGATGTATAATTATTCCATATTGGAAAGAGGATAAAGGAGCACTGCAGTGACTAAACCTAAGCTATTCATTGGATCTTCCAGAGAATCCATCCGTTATGCCAGAGCCATACACGAACAGCTGAAATGGGATGCTGAGGTGCATCCCTGGTACGCAGGCGCTTTTCACGCGAATGAATATACGATGGAGGCGCTGGAGCGGAATCTGGATGAAAGTGATTTTGCCGTATTTGTGTTCTCGCCGGATGATGTGGCCAGGATTCGCGGCAAATATTACTATGTAACCCGGGATAATACCCAATTCGAAATGGGCTTGTTCTGGGGCAGATTGCGCCGCAGCCGGGTATTCTGTCTGCTGCCGGATCAAGTGACGGTCCGGGACGACCTGATTCCCGGCGAGAACATCGAAGCGTATCATCTGTTATCCGATTTGACGGGGCTTACTCCGCTTACCTATGAACTGTCCCATAATAATAAGACGGCGGCTGTGGATGTCAGCTGTGGCAAGATTATTGACAGCATTCATGAGCACGGCAGCTTCCGTGACCCGGTCAGGGAGATCGGACAGCTGAAGCAGGAACTTAGGCGCAAAGAAAGTATCCTTCATTTTTTTTGGCAATATAATAGTTATATCACGGTGCCGCAAGATAAGGAACGGTACGGCGCGCTCAGCGAAGCCATCCGGAATTCATTTCTGCCTCCCGAACACTGCCGCGTGATAGGTGCAGCCCTTTGGCAGGCGCAGGAGGATGAAGGTCTGGTGCACGTAGGAGGCAATGTCGGGCGCGGCCATTCCTACCCGTTTGCCATGAAGGGCAATCCCGGCAAACGGCCCAGTGTGGTGGAGGCATTTCTAACGAGTGAATGGACTTTTTTTCAGCGCACCGAAGTTGCCGAGGTATATATCCTGTGCTATCCTTTAGGTAAGAGGCATGTCCTGTCGGTCCACTTTTCGGGAACTGACGGATTGTCACTGGAGGATCTGGCGGCGGTTGTCGAGCATAACCGGGACTTATTCCGTACCATCAATCATTTGGTAGGAGGGGATTCAGCATGAAGAATATCAAAGGCGTTATTCATCTATCCGGTGCTGTTCGCCGAGCTGCAGGTGGTCATGGCGGAGGAAGCAACGAGGACAGAAGCCGATCCAAACGCAAGGCCGGCACCAGCCATCCGGCCCAGCCATCAGGGGCGAAGGTCTACACGGCACCATCGCTGGAAGGCGGAGACGAAGAATACAAGAAATTAATCAGCGGGAAGGTAGACAACAACAAACCTTCTTTTGCCTAAATAGACAAGGGGTCCTCCAAGCCGATGGCTGAAGGACCCCTTTTTTTGCAAGCGGGTAAAGATAAGAGCTTATTGCGGGATAGAGGTGCTGCCGGTTCTGGCGGCAATCTCCCGCCGCACCACGGGCGCGACCTCCGTTGCCAGCAATTCAATCGCGGCTGCCACCTTCGAGAAGGGCAGGCCTCCGATGTCCAGTTGGATCATGAAGCGGCTATGGCCAAACAACTCGTATTGGTACAGGATCTTCTCGATAATCTGCTCCGGGCTGCCGACGGCCAAGGTGTTATCCGGCGCAGCAGCTCCCGCAAATTCGCTGCGGGTGACCCGGTATTCCTGTCCGGGCTTTGGACTGATCGAATTGCGGTAGCTGCAGTAATAAGGATAGTATTCATCGAGCGCCTGCTGCGGAGTTTTGGCGATATAGCCGTGACTTGTGACGGCGATCTTCAGCGCGTCGGCGGAATGGCCTGCTTCAAGGCCTGCACGCCGATAGGTTTCGGCAAGTGCCCGGAAGGGCCACGGGTCGCCGTTCAGAATAGCGATGGCCATACCGGTGCCAAGGGTTCCGGCTTTCTCGGCGCTTTCGGGTGAACCGCCTACGCCGATCCAGAGCGGAAGCTTGTGCTGGAGGGGCCGCGGTGCAATCTCGGCGTTCTTCAAGGCAGAGCGGAACGACCCGCTCCAGTTCATGACCTCATGCTGGTTCAGCTCCAGCAGCAAATGGATATTCTCCTCGAAAAGGCGGTGATAGTCCTCCAGTTCATACCCGAATAAAGGAAAAGACTCCACAAAAGCGCCGCGTCCGGACATGATCTCGGCTCGTCCATCCGACAACAGATCCAGGGTGGCGAAATCCTCAAAGACCCGCACGGGATCAATTGTGCTCAGTACGGTTGTGGCGCTGGTCAGCTTGATCCTGCGGGTGACCTGTGAGATTGCCGCCAGGACAACCGGTACCGAAGAGATCACAAAATCGAGCCGGTGATGTTCACCGACGCCGAACACATCCAGCCCGGCTTCATCCGCCAGCTTGGCTGCAGCAATGACTTCATCCAGACGCTGCTTGGGACTGATCTTTTGCCCGGTATGGCAATCGGGTACGATGTCTCCAAGTGTATAGATCCCGAATTCAAATTCTGGTGTTGCGCCTTGATTGACTTCCTTATTCATCTACATAACTCCTCATTATTTATATTGTTCATGTATTCATACGGCAGGGCCGTCGTGTTAGAATTAGGACATTAGTATAGCATATCAACTTACAAAATGTAAGTTCATGAGCAAATGTTTATATTTTGTCACTTGTATACTGCCAGGTGTGCGGCGAAGGGAGCTTATCACTATGTCATCTTCGAGCAGTAAACCTATCTATGTAGAAATCTTGATAAAGGCCGGGATGCAGGAGCTGTGGGACAAAACCCAGGACCCCCGGCAGCATGAGCAGTGGGATCTGAGATTCTCCCGCATAGAATATCTTCCCCGCACCGGGGCCGATGCGCCCCAGCGTTTCCGCTACAGCACCAAGATCGGCTTTGGGCTGAGTATCTCCGGGGAGGGGGAAACCTCCGGCCGGCTTTTGAACGAACAGGAACGGATCTCTTCGCTGAAATTTGGCTCAGAGCAGCAGATTTCACTGATTAGCGTCGGCAGCGGGTACTGGAAATATGTACAGGAGACGGAAGGGGTCCGCTTTCTGACGCTGTACAACTACAAAACACGGTTTGGCCGGGCAGGCCAATGGCTGGATCGGGTCTGTTTCCGGCCCTTGATGGGCTGGGCTACCGCCTGGAGCTTCGACTGCCTGCGGCTGTGGCTGGAACGTCAGATTCCTCCTGCGGAGTCGCTGCGCAAAAGCCTGACCCATGCCCTGTCCACCTTGCTGCTGGCTATGATCTGGATCTACCAGGGGCTGGTGCCGAAGCTGCTCGTGCCGGATAGCGGAGAGATGGAGATGCTGCGCGGCATACCGGTTCTGCAAGGTTATGAGCAGATAGTGCTGACGGGAATTGGGGTGGGCGAGATCCTGTTCGGTTTAGCTCACCTGTTATGGAACAGGCACAAGTGGCTATACCTGCTGAACATCATCGGGCTGCTGGTGCTGGGGTTTGGGGCGATAAGCAACGCCAGTGTGTATGTAGCCCCCTTTAATCCCGTTTCCCTGAACCTGGCGATGATCGGGCTGGCAGTAACTGCTATGCTGTCGCTGCAGAATCTGCCAAGCGCGCGGGCCTGCATCCGGGTGAAAGGCTCTTCAGCAGCTGAAAGGAGGGAATCCACATGACTTCAATCTATAAGCGGGTATTAGGCGCAGATTTCTCCAGGCTACATCCCATGATCCAGCAGAGGTTCGGTTTTGACAGCACGGACGGCGTGGCTTCGGTCGGCACCGGTATCATGGAACGGGTGTGGTACGGCAGAGCGTACACACTTCCGTTTCTGTACCTCGGGACCTGGCGGAATATCATGTTTCCCGAACGTGGAGAGAATGTGCCGTTCACCATCCATAACTATGCTTACCGGGATCATTTGAACCGGGAGACCGTGACCTGGATTCGCGAATACCATTTTGGTGGACGAAAAAGACGTTTCGATGCCACGATGATCTACAGTGAGCAGCGGCAGAAGATTGTGGATTACTTGGGTACCCACCAGCATCTGGCTGTGGACATTGATATGTCCGTAACCGGCCAAGGCGGTATCCGGCTGCGGTCAGGCGAGCAGCGTTTCTATGAAGGCCGGGTAGCATTCCGCTTTCCGATGGCCTTTTCCGGCATTGCCGATGTTCACGAATGGTATGATGAGAAGCTGCAAATGTTCCGAATCCAAGTAGCCGTCACCAACACATTCTGGGGCCCCCTGTTTGGGTATGAGGGGCGTTTCCATGCCGCTTATCCAGAGGTTCAGGCCGGAGATATCCCGGCTTATGTGAAGCCGGTTCGCGAGGAGCGGCGGGAATAAGCCGGTGGACTTGGACACTCAAAGTGGAGCTTCGCGAACGAAACGTTGTTTGGGTCGCTCTTGTCCCCAGATTTTATTTATTCTCCTTAGCGTGAAAATCCGGGAGGGAGGCGACCGCTACCGCTTTTCCGCGGGTCGTTCCGTCCTCCTCTTCATTGTAGATACCCTAGAAGTCAGTAAAGCTCTTGGCGGCTTGCCTTCCAACTGGGCTTTTTTCGCAAGAACCGGATATCCAAAGGCAATTTTGCCTTCCAACCGGGCTTTTTTCGCTAGAACCGCGTATTCAAAGGCAATTTTGCCTTTCAACCGGGCTTTTGCCACTATAGTGACATATTCAAAGGCAATTTTGCCTTTCAATCGGGCTTTTATCACTATAGTGGCATATTCAAAGGCATAGTCCTGATAGAGTTTTTTGAGGTGGGTTTGCATATAAGTTGAAGTACCAAGCGCTATACTTAATAAGTATGAATGTGAAACATGATTACTCTTCTGACCACGCACAATTCTATAACCCATTTACTCCTTTAATCTCGCGTAGAGGTAACCACGCCTTACAATACACCGTTCATTCCACCAAATATCCGGCCAAAAACATTAAAACCTATCATGATAAGAGATAATATAATGGCTATTGGTAGAATAACTATAAATTGCATTTTGTTTTTCGGAATGGTAAGCAACAAAACAACGGTCATGATTAGATATATCCCCATAAGCAATGGAACTAAATAGTAATGATGGTGAATGGGTAAGTAAGCGTTACGTAATTCAAACCCTTCTGACAGCAATACTGTGACTGGAAGGGCCGAAACCATACTAGAAAACAATCCGCTGCCACGCGCATACCACATAATATAAGCACAAACAGGAGAAACCGCCGCGCATATACTCCAAAACACAATTTCTCTTTCCGGGAAAAAATGTAGCACAAACGTTGTGTAAAGATAATAAACGGTAAGCATCGACCCAAAAAAGGCGAATATTTTTGCAGCCGCTAATTTGGGGGAATAGCTGAAAACAGATAAAAGTGTTGCAACAAATACCCATATCCCCAGCCGTCCACCGATGTCGTCCAAGATGGGGTTGATATTCGGATTATCCACAAGTTTTGCTGCTAAACCCAAAATAACTCCGGTAATCATTGCATTTACTATTGAAAAAACTTTTTGATTGGTAGTTGATTTGTTCTCAACTCTAATCTGATTTAATTTGTTATATATCCCCATTGTACCCCTCCAATAAGTTCAGCTGGGTTCGCTTCGAAGCCTGCGTTGCAGGTGATTATGCCAAAGTTTATACCACCTACCGCACAGGTTTCAAGGAAATGTTCACGGTAAGCAAAGTATTATCCCCAGCCATAGCCGCTGAACATGTTGCCTTGTCGGTCAGGAAAACGCTGCTCCAGCCGGCATGACCACCGTTTCGATGAAAATTAATAGCATGAAACTGAATATTAATGGAATCATAACTACTATGGATACATCACCCTTCATCCGGACGGTATGACTTACATCCCGCTGCGTTACCTGGGAGAACACTTGTAGCTTGAGCATGGAATATGGGAATATATCCATAGCATCGAAGGATTGGGACACCGGTGGGAATGAAGCCGGAGGGCCCCAATCTTTTGTTCATATTTAACAAATGGATGAAATTTTGTGTGTACGAAGTCTGTAGAAGATATTATACTAAGTTAACGAACCGTTATTTCAGCAGGCGGAGCGTCTCCCCTAGTTAGTAGTATATAGAACAGTGAATATAATGCTGGAGGAAGATGAATGAGCACTACTGAACTTACAAGCCAGCTTTCCAGTTACACGGGAAGACTGCTACGGGAACGTTTTGGGAAAGGTCCTGAGTCGATCTATGCTTCGATTGGACAGCAATGTATCGCTCTGCACATCCGTAATTTTATCGGACCTGTGGAGAGATTCCTGTTGAATAAAGAAGAAGAGCAGGCCTTCCGCTACACGCGCGAGCTGCTGATGAAGTCGCTGCTTCCCGAGTTGTCAGCCTATTTGAAGGACGAGATGTCCATCGAGGTTGGCGAGCTTTTTTATGATTGGGGCATTCACAATGCCTCGGGTATGATCGTTGCACTGATTAAGGCCGAGGGAGTAGAGGTCGATGATTATGTGGGACGGGAAGAGGTTCATGCCCAGATTAATGAAGTAAGCAGGAAGGTGCAGAAAGAACCGGAATTTACAGATTCCTGGTGGCTGAATCCGCGCACCCTGATTATTAAACGTGAAGGCATTCTGATTCCGCTGGAGAAAGAGCTGATTGCTCTGGGGTATGAGAATACTTTGAAGACGACAAAAAGAAAGATGGAGAAGCGATACCTGGAAGATACAACTACCATTGCCCCGATGCTTCGCAAAGAGCTCTCCGACATTTATGTCGATTGGGACTTTGATAAAGATACTAGCGTAATAGCGTATACTTTTCTATAACAGTATAGATGAGGTGGAAATGAGTCGGACATGATGATGCGCCGAACATAAGCCGAAGAAAGGGGGAAGCTCCCCTTTCTTCGGCTTTTTCATTTTTGCACATAGGTTTAGCGTGATCGGGGGATTGTAAGGAGGATTGATTAAATGGAGGGATACAACAAGGCGGTGTTATATGTTGAAGACAACCCGCTGAACATGGCACTCATGCATCATATCTTCAAGAAAAATCTGTCCTCGGTACAATTGCTGAAAGCGGAGACGGCAGAACAGGGCCTGGAAATTGCTGCGCGGGAGCAACCGGATCTGATTATTCTGGATATTGGCCTTCCCGGCCTGAATGGATATGAGGCAATGGAATATTTGCAAAGCAATGAAGACACGCGTCATATTCCGGTGCTGGCTACCAGCGCGTTTGCACAGGCCTCGGATATGGAAAGGGCCAGCTCGGCCGGCTTTGCCGATTATATTACCAAACCGTTTCAAGTGAAAACCATCACGGATTCCGTCAAAAAACTGCTGGGCGGCTAAAGCGATTCTTTCCGGATGGAACCGGGTAAAAGATTCAAGCAGCACTCTGGGGGGAGAGGCTCTGTTTGACAGCGGGGTCCAAGTGGACAAAGGCCTGGCTGCAGTTGCTGAAATGTCTGATAATGTCTGATATTGTATTTGACTTTAGCCCAAATATACCAGATATTATTATTAAGAATTTTAAATATCAGTTAAGTTCCAGAGACTTTTAATTTCCACAAATGGGCGGTGGATATAAGTTGAGACAGCATACGCAAGGAGATTCCCGGTTTGAACAGTTGATGAGGACGGCAACAGTTGGAGTGGCGTTTCTATCGCTGGAACAAAAATGGATAAGCTTGGATTCTGTTGTCTCCGGTCTGCTCGGCTATGCGCAGGAGAAGATAGCAGGAGTCGATTTCAGAGATCTGCTTGGTGATGACGAATCCAAAGAATTACATAACCAAAAGATGGGGGCTCTGGATGCCGGAGAAATCCCCTTTTTTGAGTGTGAATTGATGCTGTTAAACGCTGACGGACGGCCTGTGTCTTTGCTGGTGCGAATGATGCTCGTGGGCGATCCGCTTACGGCCAAGCCCCTTTATTATATGGTTCACCTGGCTGCCATTCCGGATGAGGAAGAGGGCGCTGGCCCCCAAGACTCATGGGATGAGCTGTATCCGTTAATTGTCGGCAATATGAGGGAAATTGTGTATATGTCCACACCTGAACATCTTTGCACTTATTGTTCACCCTCCGTACAGGAGGTACTGGGGTATGAGCAGGAGGAACTGATCGGGCGGGATATCAGGGGACTGATTCATGCCGATGATTTTTTGAGTCTGGAGCTTCCGGAGACCTCTATTTCCTCAAGCCTTCACCTGCGTATCCGGCATGTGGATGGGCATTATGTGTGGATTGAATTCACTATGCGTATGGTTAAAGGAAGCCGGGGCAGGACTTTGCTTGCTGTGGGCCGTGACATTACCGGACGTAAAAAGGTGGAGCAACAGCTGCAGGAATCGATAGAGCGCTATACTTCCCTCAAAAAGTATAATCACGATGCTGTCGTTTCTGTTGACCTAGAGGGGAAAATTATTAACGGTAACGAAAAAACTTGTGAATTGACAGGTTACAGCATCCCCGAGCTGAGTGGTACCAGCGTGTCCATTATTGTCGGTGCTGAGGGATTGGAGAATATCAGACAATATTCGGGAGATGGCAATACCGGAGTGCGGAGCATTAATGCCGTATACCATAAAGAGGGCCCTACGCTGGAAGTTCTGACCACCATTGCGCCTATTGTCATCAACAATGAAAAGGTCGGGTTTTATCTCATTATCAAGGATATTACCGAGCAGAAGAAGCTGCTGATTGCCAAAGAAACGGCCGAATATACCAATCAGGCCAAAAGTGAATTCCTGGCGATGATGAGCCATGAAATCCGCACTCCGATGAACGGGGTCATCGGAATGACGGATCTGCTGCTGGAGATGAGCGAGCCGTCGTCGATACAGCGGGAATACCTGGAGATTATCCGCCAGAGCGGGGAGACGCTCCTGTCGATCATCAATGATATCCTGGATTTCTCCAAGATTGAAGCGGGCAAAACCGTATTGCATGAGGAACGGTTTCCGGTTCGTTTCCTGATTATGTCCACGTTGGATGTGCTGAAGCAGAAGGCGGATACCAAGAGACTGAGCATTGAGATGGATGTCAGTCCTGAAGTGCCGGAATATCTGGTTGGGGATGGGGAACGGCTGAAGCAAATTCTGCTGAACCTGGTCGGCAATGCCATCAAGTTTACCTACACAGGCGGTGTAACCTTGGGAGTGGGGGTTAAGGAGAAGGAAGGCAACAATATTACTCTCCATTTCTCCGTAGCCGATACAGGAATTGGCATCCCTGAAGAGTACCATAGCCGGTTGTTTGAGCCGTTTTATCAGCTGGATCATTTTATGAACCGCAGGCATGAAGGAACGGGCCTTGGACTGGCCATCACGAAGAAGCTTGTAGAACTGATGGACGGGAATATTACTCTTTTGAAAGGCAGTAAATCCGGGTCCACCTTTGTGTTCACGGCGGTGCTCCGGCAGGATTCACAACATCCTCTGGCAGAACAAATGACTTCTTCCGTGAATGAGCCTGTGTCGAGTGGACGCCCATTGCGAATTCTGGTGGCTGAAGACAATGAGATCAATCAAATTGTGCTTCAGAAGATTCTGGAGAAGCGGGGGTACGAGGTCGAGGTAGCCGGTGACGGGATGGAAGTGGTGCAACGCATCAGCTATGCCGCCTATGATCTGATTTTTATGGATGTGCAGATGCCGAGAATGAACGGGCTTGAAGCGACCAGAATTATTAAGGAAAGCCTGCCGCCGGACAAGCGGCCGGTGATTATCGCGGTGACGGCGAATGCCTTGAAGGGGGACCGTGAGTTCTGTCTTCAGTCGGGGATGGATGAGTATATCAGCAAACCGGTTAAGAGTGAGACCATTACCCAAATGATCCGCAAGTTTTTCTGAGACTTGCCGCAGCTTTGTTCTAAATTCACTGCGTTAAAGCTAACAAGCGTTACAATGATGTCTTGCATGTCAAGCGCTTTTTGATTAATATAGCAGAAACTGGTGTGAGATACACTGAAGATACAGACATGGACAATGACGAAGAGAGTAAGTGCCAGTACCGCTCATAACAGGGAAGGCGTGCCGAAGACTGAGAGCACCCTCATGAGACGATTGCGCACCGAAGTTCACTTCCGAGTCGGTCCCCTGAACGGCTTTGCCGCAGTAGCGGCAGGTAGAAGTAAGGAGACCCGCCCCCCGCGTTAACGGGTGAAAGACAGAGCGATTTGCGGGAATTTTTGCAAGTAGAGCTCTAAATTAGGGTGGTACCACGGCTCCTCGTCCCTTGCGGCGGGGGGCCTTTTTTGCGTTTATATTCCAAGCAAACAAAAGGGAGTGGATCGTAATGAGTAATGTGGAACTTGAGGGTCTGAGAGCACGGCTGGACGAGATTAACGGGCAGCTGCTGACGTTGATCTCCGAACGGGCTGAAATTGTCCAGGAGATAGGCGTCGTTAAAGAAAAGCAGGGGGTACCCAAATTCGACCCGGAACGGGAAAAGCAAATGCTGGAGAAGCTGGTAGCGGGCAACAAGGGACCTTTTACGAACGGAACCATTCGTACGCTCTTTAAGCAAATATTCTCTGCATCGCTGGATCTGCAAAGCACCGAGCATAAGAAATCGCTGCTTGTCGCCCGTAAAAGCCATGAGGAGGATACCGTGATTGTTCTGCCGGGAGATGTTACAGTTGGCGGCTCCTCGTCGCTAATGGTCGCGGGTCCATGTTCGGTGGAGAGTGAGCTGCAGACCCGTACGGTTGCTGCGGCACTGCAGCGGGCCGGTGTTAAAGTTATGCGCGGCGGTGCTTTCAAGCCCCGGACCTCTCCTTATGACTTCCAGGGACTGGGCATGGACGGCCTGAGAATACTGCGGGAAGCGGCCAGTGAATACGGGCTGCTGACGATCAGCGAGATTGTGGACCCCCGCCATATCGATGAGGCCCTGGATTATGTGGATGTGATCCAGGTTGGCGCACGCAACATGCATAACTTTGAGCTGCTCAAAGCAGTCGGCGAAGTGAATAAGCCGGTGCTGCTGAAACGCGGATTATCCGCTACGCTTGATGAATTCGTACATGCGGCCGAATATATCATGTCACGCGGCAATACTCAGGTTATGCTGATTGAACGCGGTATCCGTACTTATGAGAAATCGACCCGCAACACCCTGGATATTTCGGCTGTGCCTATACTCAAACAGGAGTGTCACCTGCCTGTGCTGGTCGATGTTACCCACTCTACGGGACGCAAGGACATCCTGATTCCTTGTGCCAAAGCTGCGCTTGCAGCCGGAGCGGACGGCATAATGGTTGAAGTGCATCCCGATCCGGCTACCGCCTTGTCGGATGCTGCGCAGCAGCTCAATATTGATGAATTCAATACCTTCTTCAATGAGGTGAAGGCTTCCGGTCTTTACCGGTAACTAAATATTTAGAATTTGGGATAAAACTGCAGGATTCGGCAGGAAACTGCATATATAAGCGCTTACAAGGGTGTGGTAGCTTTTTGTGAAGGTGAAGGCGGGTCGGGTACAATGATGGACATTGGCATTGCACCGGACCCGGGGGTTCTCAAGGAGGCCCTTATCAACCTAAACCACACAGGAGGAAAGAAGAATTTGAAACCATTACAATCGAATAATGGGTGGTTTTCCAACACCCGAAGCGATATTTTATCGGGGATGACCGTAGCGGTTGCCCTCATTCCCGAAGCTATCGCTTTTTCCATTCTCGCGGGAGTCAGTCCGATGGTAGGCTTGTACGCATCTTTTTGCATTGCCGTTGTGACCGCAATCGCCGGGGGAAGGCCGGGAATGATCTCGGCGGCGACCGGTGCCATGGCGTTGCTGGTCGGCGGCCTTGTGCTGCAGCACGGCGTCGAGTATTTGTTTGCGGCGACGGTTCTGGCCGGGATCATTCAAATATTGATGGGGATGCTGAAGCTGGGCAGATTCATTACTTTTCTGCCGCAGCCGGTCATGACCGGTTTTGTTAACGCATTGGCCATTCTGATCTTTATGGCCCAGCTCGTTCATTTTAAAGGACAAGGCTGGCTCATGTATGGTCTGGTCGCTCTAACACTGGTGATTATTTATACGGTTCCCAAATTTACCAAAGCTGTGCCGTCTGCACTTGTGGCGATTATAGTAGTTTCTGTTCTCAGCATTGCGTTGAACCTTAACGTGAGTACTGTCGGGGATATGGGCGAGATCACTGCTGCGCTGCCGATGTTTCATCTGCCGCAGGCGCCGTTCACCCTGGAGACCCTGTGGATTATTTTACCGTATTCCTTGTCGCTGGCCGTTGTCGGTCTGCTCGAATCCCTAATGACTGCGACATTGATTGATGACATTACGGGTACCGGCAGTGACAAGAACCGGGAGGCGAAGGGGCAGGGGCTTGCAAATGTCGTCACCGGATTCTTCGGCGGGATGGCCGGGTGCGCAATGATCGGGCAGTCGATGGTCAATATGAAGTCGGGCGGAAGAACCCGCATGTCCACGCTGGTCTCGGGGATATTCCTGCTTTTTCTTATTCTTGTACTTGGCGATGTAGTCAAGCAGATCCCGATGGCCGCCTTGGTCGGAGTCATGATTATGGTCTGTATCAGTACCTTTGAATGGGGATCGCTCCCGTCGCTGGTCCGTGTTCCATTAAGTGACGCACTCGTGATGATCGTCACGGTAGTTACAGTAGTGGTTACGGATAACCTGTCGATCGGAGTGTTGTTCGGAGTCCTGCTCAGTGCCCTGACCTTCGCCTGGAAGATTGCGTCTATCCGTCTGACGGTTCAGGAAGCTCATGCTTCCACCACCTATACGGTGACCGGGCAGCTTTTCTTCGGGACGACCAGCCATTTTATTCAAGAGTTCCGGTACGACAGCGATCCGGCAGAGGTCAGCATCGATTTCTCTCATTCACATGTGTGGGACCAGTCAGCCGTGAATGCCATTGCCAAGGTCATTGGCAAATACCGTGAGCGCGGAACCAAGGTAACCATTACCGGCCTGAACGAAGACAGCAACCGCCTCGTTCAGCGGGTGGGCCTTGCGTTATCCGGTGAACATTAGATCAGGACCCGTTGCGAAAGAGCGTTATGTGTGACCGATCCTCAGTTTAATATGCCGCTTTGTAACGTCCCGTTTGCCCGCCAGGGCAGCCGGGGCGTTTTCTGTGTTATCCGGGAGTAGAGTTTGGTTATGATCATTTTTTATCGGGGGGAATCGCAGCAAGACTGTTATGCTTAATAGACAGGACACCCTCTGCGGAGGGTTATTCATTGTCTGACAAGGGGGGGAATGTCTATGGATCAGCAGTTGAGCCAGAAGGTTGAGAATGCGGTTTTTTGGGCCAGGCATCATCTGAATGCCACCGGGTACACTTTGAAATGTTTGGGATTTGTGGAGGATGCGTACGAAAGAAGCAACGGCATTGAAATGTTCGGCGGAGACACTGCAGCAGAGTCTGCCGAGTTATATGAGGCCCATAGGAATCGGGGCATGCCGCCAAAAGGTTCATTTGTATTCTATTCCTGTTCAGGTCTTGTTGAAGGGGTGCTTAGACATTGGGGACATGTCGGTCTGGCCCTGGACCCTGGCGAAGTCATTCATGCCTGGGACAAGGTGCGAATTGACTCCTATCTGGAGATTGAACAGCTGACCCCTGCGCCGGGCTGGTCGAGGCCTGTATTTATCGGCTGGGTGCCGGTAGAACGTCTGTTGGCAGGCAGTCGGGTGAGGGAATGGGAGCAATCCTTTACCATTGATTGTGGGGACATTCTACTGCGTGAATACCGGATGCAGGATGTGGATGCGTTGGTTGCGTTGACCCGCCAGCCGGAGATTGCCGGGTTTCTCCCGGATTGGAATGTGCCGAAGGCACAGCGGGCCGAATGGATGATGAATTACGAGATCCCCGGCAACCGTGAGTTCCTGCAGGCTGCGGATGAAGAGGAAAGTATTGCCGGGATGTCGCTGCGGCTGGGGATAATCTCCAAAGAGTCAGGAGAATTCATAGGCTGGTGCTGCACCAGAATCAAGGAAGAACTGCCGGAGCCGAACCGGGAGGTCATGTATGCCCTATCGGCCAGGCACCGGAACAAGGGATATATGACCCAGGCTGTTCTGGGACTATGCAAATATCTGTTCGGGCATACCGATGTAGAGGAGCTGAATGCTATCGCGCTGACACGGAACCCCGCATCGTCCAGAGTGCTTGTGAAAGCCGGATTTGTCTTTGAGCAGACGCTGGAGCTGGAGAATCAGAGCTATCATTGCTACAAACTTCGTAAAAAGGGTTGAACTATTCCTTCCCGCCGGAGGTGGCAGCGGCTTGCTTTCACTAAGGATAGAGCTTCGCTAACGGAAGCCGGCTTGTCCGGCCCGGCTTTCCAAAGCGGAGTTCTATTGGTATGATAACTAGGGTGAGTACATCTACTACCGAAGATGATGGAGGAATAAACAATGAGTGAAATTACATTATCGGGAATCATTGACCATACGCTGCTTAAGGCGGATGCGCGTCAGGAAGATATCATTAAACTGGCAGAAGAGGCGAAGTCCTATAAATTTGCCTCTGTCTGCGTGAACCCGGCATGGGTGAGTACGGCATATGAGGTGTTGAAGGATACGCCTGAGGTTAAAGTCTGTACAGTCATCGGCTTCCCGCTGGGCGCTTCAACTTCCGAAACCAAAGCCTTTGAAACGACAAACGCCATTGCGAACGGTGCGGGTGAAGTGGATATGGTGATCAACATCGGTGCCCTCAAGGCAGGCAATGATGAGTTGGTGAGAAATGATATAACGGCAGTGGTTGAAGCAGCCAAGGGCAAAGCGTTGACCAAGGTCATCATTGAGACCTGCCTGCTTAGTGAAGAAGAAAAAGTTCGTGCCTGCAAGCTGGCCGTGGAAGCCGGAGCGGATTTCGTAAAGACTTCCACCGGATTCTCCACAGGCGGGGCAACCAAAGAAGATATCGCTTTGATGCGTGCTACGGTGGGACCTGATATTGGCGTCAAAGCCTCCGGCGGTGTACGCAGCGCCGAAGATGCCCTGGTTATGGTTGGAGCAGGAGCAACACGGATCGGCACTAGCGGCGGCGTAGCCATTGCCAAAGGTGAACAGAGCCAAAGCGGTTACTAAGCGGAAAGAGCAAGAACAATTAAAGAAACGGCAACGCAGTCCCTGGATGAGGACGACGTTGCCGTTTCTTTTTTTGGACAGAGAGTGATATTGGGGCTGCAGGTGCCTAGACTAATCCTTGATCCATAGCCTTGCTGATCAGTGTGGCAAAAAGACTATTGGACCAGGCGAACCACTCCCGCGAGAAATCGGAGGGGTTGTCCGGGTGGAAACCTTCATGCATATAACCGGTATCCGCGTCGGTACGGATCAGCATGTCGATCAGCTGCTTGATTTCCTCTTCATTGTCTGCCGTGAGCGCCTGCATGGACAATGCCATATGCCACACGTAACCTCCGGGCGTATGCGGACTGCCGATACCCTTGGCATATTGGCCTTCAAAATAGAAGGGATTGTCGAAGCTGAGGGCAAACCGGCGGGTATTTTGATAAATGGGGTCTTCCACACCCACATACCCGATATAAGGAATCGACAGCAGTCCCGGCGTCCCCGCATCGTCCATGAGCGAATAGTTGCCGTAGCCGTCGGTTTCATAGGCATAGATGCGACCATATTTCGGATGGTTCACGATGCCGTAAGTGCGGATGCCAAAGTCGATTTCCTTGCGTAACTGTGCGGCCTGGGCGGCCAGTCTTTCATCTTTATAGATTTCACTTGCGATCTCCCGGATGTATCCCAGAATAACAACGGCGAACATGTTGGAAGGAATGTTATACCCGAACTCGCAGCTGTCGTCGCTGGGACGAAAGCCGGACCAGCTCATCCCGGTATAATTGACAGGCATGCCGCGTCCGTTATTCTGTAAAGTCTCCGTGTCCTTCAGTGTCTGGCGTACAAAATAATAAGGGGATTGCTCCCCATGCCGCTGCTCGGTCCGGATGACGTGTACGATGGAAGTCAGCGCCTGGTAGCAGGCGGCATCAAATATGCCGGTTTGCCCTGCTTCCTTCCAGTACATGTAGGCAAGCTGCACCACAAAGCATAGCGAATCCAGCTCATATTTGCGCTCCCACATCCACGGATTCAGCTGGCAGTCATCGGTATCCCTGTAATGCTTATCGCTGGCCGTTTCATTAAAGGCATTGGTATAAGGATCAATATTGACATAGAACATCTGGCGGGCAATCAGGCCGCCGATGATGCGCTGCAGCTCGGGGTCCTCCTTGGCAAACGGAATATAGTGGCGGACCTGTTCTGTGGAATCGCGCAGCCACATGGCGGGGATATCCCCGGTAAAAACAAAGGTGGTACCGTCGTCCAGCAGCTTGGTTGTGGTCTCCAGTGTATTCGGAAAGCAGTTCCGGAACAGCTTTTGCAGCTTGGGGTGATGGGCGAGCCGCTCATCCGATTCACTTAAATACCGGGTGATGGAAGCTGGCAGGTTCATAATCGAATTCCTCCTGTAAGAATGATAGTTTAGGGTTGAAGCGGGCTTAGGGCATAAGAGATAATCCGGGCTTTGCCTACGGTTGTATGAAATTTCCCTTGGTCAACGTGCACAGGGCTTTTGCGGCGCTCCAAGATGTCGCTGGTGTATAGGCCTTCCAGCGGAAAATAAGTCTGAACGGCAAGCTCCCGGTCCTCATGCGCCAGATTGTACCACCGCAAAAGGACATCATCATGCTCCTGTGACATTTTGAATGCGGAAAGCGCGAGAGAGCGGCCCTCCCAGCACAGCGGCTGATAGGTGGCGGGCAATGGACCTTGCTGCCATTCCGTCTGAAGCCCAAACCATGGTGCCTGATACTGGTAAGCCCAGGCAAAAGTCTCCGCCTCAATGGCATTCCCGGAGTGGGGACAAACTGCAAACTCCACAGTGTGTTCACCCAGACACTGGGCTTCCGGCGTCGGAAAGACGCCCCAGTCTCCGAGCTCCGATACACAACGCAGCAGGGTTACGGCGATTGTATTCATCCCGTCGCGAAGCACTTCATATTCATTAAGGCCTTTATTGGCAACAGTCAGGCCAGCCTTGCTGCCGGATACACTGACAAAGGCCTGCTGATGCTGGGCATGGCTCGGATTCATCCAGTCGGCAGCCGGATGAATATCACGTTCTGCCACCTCAAAGACCGAATCGGCCAGATGCGAAGCTGCCGCAAGACCGGTCGGGAACAGGACACGAAGCCGGTGATCTTTAGCCTGATTCACAAAAGAGGATGAGACCAGCAGCCCTTTGCCGCTTGCTTCCAGACTGACTCTGGTCATGATGCGCAGCGGCAGATGCTCGGAAGCTCTTAAAGCTTGGCGTTGCCGGAAGGGAATCATCCTGCGTTTCTCCTCTTCAAATGAGGCATCCGCTGCCGCAGGGATGCTCCAGTCATGCACGATTTCGTAAGTGATACGATAAGGCTCATGCTCGACAAGCGAAATACGGGCAGGCAGCCCCTTCGTAGTCAGCGGAATATCATTATCCGGCTGGCGGAATATATATTCGTTGCCCAGATCGCCGCAATCTTCGTAGATCCCCAAGTTATCAAAGGTTTTCCCGCTCTGTTTGTCAGTTAGCCGGTAGGAGCCATAGCCTCTCTTTTCTCCGGAAAGACCTGAAGATAGTCTTCAATAATAATGGTTTGTCCGTCCAGGTGAAAATAACGGTAACGTTCATCGTTCTCCAGCGTATTCAGCAGCTCATTCATCAGCTCGGTCAGCAGAACATGATGGTGCTCATAAGGCATGTACCATTCCCGGTCCCAGTGGGTGTGGGAGATCAGGTGAGCGGTTGTGCGGGTCATGACAATTTCCTCCTAATCCTCAGCGAATCCTATAGTCGGGCGTTCGTAGCAAATATTTGCACATCTCCCCGGCGATCACAATATGTAACTTTTGCAGCTGGCCGGGCAGTTCATAATTTACACATTTTTTGCAGGTGTGTTCCGGGGCGGGAATAAATAGCTTTATTGCGTCAAGGGCTGTCACACCGCGATTGTTGCCGGCCACCCGATGACAATGCAGATCTTACATATTTACGGTGTCAGCTGTGGTTGTCTAGACTTTGGGATGTAAGCGTTAGCAGGAAACAATAAACGAATAGAGAGGAGGGGAAGAATGAGGGGGAAAAGACAGCTTGCCGTATCCGGCAACCCTTCTTTGAAGAACAAGTCCCTAGGCAAAAGAGTCTTGCAGAACTGGGAGCTTTATCTGTTCATGGCTCCCGCACTGCTGTATTTCCTCGTATTTCATTACGGTCCGATGTACGGCATCCAGATTGCTTTTAAGAACTTTGTTCCTTCCAAAGGAATTACGGGCAGTCCATGGGTCGGGTTTGATCATTTCGAACGTTTTTTCAATTCCTATTATTTCTGGGATCTGCTCTGGAATACATTCAGCATCAGCTTCTACGAGTTGGCCATCGGGTTTCCTTTGCCGATTATTTTGGCGCTGGCGTTTAACGAGGTTCGGACCGGGCCTTTCAAAAAAACAGTCCAGACGGTCACTTATGCACCACATTTCATCTCTGTAGTTGTTATGGCGGGGATGATCATTACATTCCTGTCGCCATCCAGCGGTATCATTATCCGGGTGATCGAAGGGCTCGGCTTTACGCCGGCGGCTTTTCTGACAGATCCGGCCTGGTTTAAAACAGTGTATGTGATGTCGGGTGTGTGGCAAAGTACGGGCTGGGGAACGATTATTTACCTGGCTGCCTTGTCCGGGGTCGATCCGCAACTTCATGAAGCTGCAATTGTAGACGGCGCAAGCCGCTTTAAGCGGATGCTGCACATTAACCTGCCGACCATTGTGCCGACCATTACCATTATGCTGATCCTGAACATGGGTAATATTCTGGGTCTGGGTTTTGAGAAAATCCTGCTGCTGCAAAACTCGCTTAATATGGAGGCGTCGGATGTAATATCCACCTATGTGTACCGTGCGGGTCTGGTGAACGCCCAATACAGCTTCTCGACAGCGGTCGGCCTGTTTAACTCCGTTGTAAACGTTATGCTGCTGGTCACTGTGAACAAGATTGCCAGACGCACCAGTGAGAACAGCCTCTGGTAGAAAGGAGTTGAAATCTATGGTTACTGCCCTGAAGGAGTCCAAAGGCGACAAATTATTTCTGGTGAGCACCTATATTTACCTGTGCCTTGCGCTGGTTGTGGTCATTTATCCGCTCATTTATATTCTCAGCGCTTCGATCAGCGACCCGCAAGATGTCAATTCAGGAGCCATGTGGCTTTTTCCCAAGAATCTGACCCTGGACGGATACAAGCTAGTGTTTGAAAATCCTAAGATATGGAATGGGTACTTAAATACCATTATCTATACGGTGATCGGGACGCTGCTGAATCTAGTGGTCACCTTGCCGGCATCTTATGCCCTCAGCAGATCGGATTTTGTCGGCCGGCAATTTTTTATGGGTTTTATTCTCTTCACGATGTTTTTCAGCGGGGGACTGGTGCCGACCTATCTTTTAATCAAAAACCTGGGTCTGATCAACAGTATGGGGGCGTTGATTCTGCCAGTTGCCGCTTCGGTGTGGAATATTGTGGTCGCCCGGACGTTTTTTCAGTCAACTATTCCCAAAGAACTGCAGGAAGCGGCACATATCGACGGGTGTACCAATCTGAGGCTGTTTATCCGGATTATTCTGCCGTTGTCCGCACCGATTGTCGCCGTTATGGCTCTGTTCTATGGGGTGGGGCATTGGAACAGCTATTTCCCGTCCCTGATCTATTTGAATGATGAGACCAAATATCCGCTGCAAATGGTTTTGCGGCAAATTCTCGTCCTCCAGGAAATGTCGGCGGAAACAACCGGCGCTGCGATCAGCGGGGAGGTGGCCATGGCCATGAATTCCAAGGCGGAGACCGCATCGCTGGTCAAATATGGAGTCATTGTAGTCTCCACCCTGCCGATTATTGCCGTGTATCCGTTTCTTCAACGCTACTTTGTCCAAGGTGTGATGATTGGCTCGGTCAAGGGCTAGGCAAACAGAATTCTATTCTCAAGAAGGAGGAATTATTGATGCAGATAACAAGTAAACCCTGGAAGCTGGTGCTGAGCGGAGCGATGGTCCTGACACTCCTGGCCGGCTGCGGCACATCCAATACAGCGGAGAACACAGGCGAGGGCACGGGTGGTGAGGTTACTGTCAGTAAAGAAGGGTTCCCTATTGTGGACAAGCCGGTCACTCTGTCGCTGATGGCCCCTGACGTCGGTATTCAGAACTGGGAGGATATGGTGGTCCTTCAGCAGATGAAAGAGAAGACCGGCATTACTCTTGAATACCGCAACGCCCCGAAGGACAGCTTTGAAACGAAAAAGAACCTGGTGTTCGCCAGCGGAGATTATCCGGATATCTTGTATGCCGCAGGTTTGACTACCGCAGAACAGATGAACTACGGAGAACAGGGGATTCTGATCCCGCTGGAAGAACTCATTGAGGAATACGCGCCGAATTTCAAAGCTCTCCTGGAGGAGAACCCCGATGTCCGCAAGTCGATCACTGCGCCGGACGGACATATCTATTCCCTGCCCGTCGTGGAGATGAGCCAGCATTGGTACCGGAACCCGCTGTGGTATAACGGCGATTTCCTCAAAGCCCTTAAGATTGACAAGCTCCCTGAAACAACCGAGGAATTGTACACCTATCTGAAGCGTGTCAAAGAGGAGGACCCGAACGGGAACGGCGTGGCGGATGAGATTCCACTTTCCTCGGTTACGGTAACCTCAGCCAATCTGCGGGATATCCGCACCTGGCTGCTTGGGGCTTTTGGCATTTATGAGGAAGAAATCTATGTGGATGACGCGGATAAAGTGCATTATACGCCAATGGAAGAAGGCTACAAGGAATATCTGACCTTCATGAACCGCCTGTGGTCCGAAGAACTGCTGGATCATGAGAGCTTCTCACAGACCGCAGAACAGAAAAAAGCCAAGGCGCAGAACAACCGGGTCGGGCTATTCTCCGATTGGCATGCCTACATGACCAAAGGCGGAGAGCCTTCCACGGAAGATCCGATGTTTGCCCCTGTGAAAAGCGATAGCGTCGATAAACCTGCCATAGCCAAGAACAGAGGCATTACAACCGGAGCGTTTGCGATTACGGAAAGTAATCCGGAGCCGGAAGCCTCCATGCGGTGGGTGGATTATCTGTATTCCTATGAAGGCGCAATGTTCTTCAACAAAGGTCCGGAGGGGATGCTCTGGGAGTACACGGATAAAGATGCGAGAGTCAAGAAATACCTGCCTGTACCTGATGGAAAAGAGATGGAAGACTACCGGGCCACCCTGACCCCGAACTATGGAATTCCTGCACCTACGCTTTCTATGGATGATATCAACAAAGGGTTGAAGACGGATTTTGATCTGTGGGTAGAACAAGAGACACAGACAAAGTTGCTGGACAAAGGGGCACGGATTCCTTTTCCTTCCTTATTCCTGACTGTGGAGGAGCAGACCGAGATTAACAGCCTGAATTCCGATCTGAGCACCTACGTGAAACAGATGGAGGCCAAGTTCATTACCGGAGCCGAGCCGTTCGCCAATTGGGACGCTTATGTAGACACTGTCAAGAAAATGGGCGGTGAACGGGTAGCGGAAATTAACCAGGCCGCTTATGACCGCTGGAAATCAAACTAGGGAGGCACCGGGACGATTCTCAGACTATACGAGTCTGCGGGCGGAAGAGGTACGGCTACCATAGATTGGATGACGGGGAAGATCCAAGCCTATTCGGTTAACCTGCTGGAGCAGGAGACCGGCCCCCTGCAAGCGGAAGCTGGAACCCTGACTCTTTTTTTTCAGCCATACGAAGTCAAAACGATAAAAATCAACCACAATCCACACGCTCAGGAGGCATAGCCCATGAAAATTACCAGGCATCCGCAAAATCCGATTGTAGTCCCCGGAGGTTATGAATGGCGTAAAGTAACTGTCTTCAACCCTGCCGTTATTATCGACAACGGCAAATTCTATATGATTGAGCGCACAGCAGGATCACTTACGCCATGCAAGAATTTCTTGGGTCTGCTGGAGAGCGGGGACGGCGTGAACTTCACGCATGTCAAAGAGGAGCCGATTGTGACCCCCGATATGCTGGGTTTCCCTTACGGCAGCGTGCAGGACCCCCGGATTGTCAAAATTGACGGCACCTTTTATTTGAATTACGCTTTGCGCCCCTGTGCGATGAGTTATTATCCGACAGGTGCCGGGGTACCGGAGCGTTCAATTTCGGAGTATCCGGATGGCTGGGGGGAAGAAGAGGGGCATTGGCTGACCCGCTCTTCAATCCTGAAGTCGGACAATCTGCTTGACTGGACGTTTGTGGGGGACACGACGCCGCTGGATATCAACGACCGGGACAACATCCTGTTCCCGGAGAAAATCAATGGCAAGTTCGTGCTGCTGCGCCGGCCGGAGGAATATGTGGGTGAAGCCTACGGAACGGAAAAGGCGGCGATGTGGATTACCTATTCCGAGGATCTGATCCATTGGGAAGAACCGAAGCTGCTGGCCAAAGCGGAAAACCAGGCTTGGGAGTCACGGAAAATCGGCGGCTCGACACCCCCTGTGCGGACAGACCAGGGCTGGCTGGTGCTCTACCACGGTGTTGATGAGAACATCGTATACCGGGTGGGAGCCATGCTGCTGGACCTGGACAACCCGGAGATTATCCTTGCGCGAACCCGCAACTTTATCATGGAACCGGAAACATACTACGAGAAGTTCGGGTATCAAATTCCGAATGTCGTCTTCCCTACCGGAAATGTCGTCAAGGATGGACTGCTGTACATTTATTATGGAGTAACGGATACAGCAATTGCGCTGGCCACCGTCCCGCTGGACGAGCTGGTGGATTATATATTGAACGAGCCGCAATAAAATTGCGGCTTTATCTTTGTTTCAATCCGGGTTATTTCGCCACCGAACCTTTAATAGTATGCTGCTTGCGGTATTGGCCCGGCGTCAAACCCGTCTCCTTCTTGAATTTGCGGATGAAATTCGGCGCATCCAGATAACCTACCTGTTCAATGATTTCCTTGAGCGGCGCACTGGTGCTCTCAAGCAGCCGGATCACTTCATCCACACGGCGCTGCCAGATATATTGCGAGAAGTTGTTGCCTGTTTTGTCTTTGAAGCTGCGGCTCAGATAAGAGGTGGAGATAGAGTACTTCAGGGCAACATGTTCCAGACTGAGGGTGTAATCTGCGAATTGCTGATCCACATAAGCTACGATGTCCTCAATCAGTGAAGACTCCTGAGTTTCCGTATTCCGCTGGACCTGCTGACAGATTCGGGCTGCCAGGGACAACAGTCTGCTCTCCAATTCTTCAAGAGTCTCAAAGGCCGTCAAAGCAGGCATATCCGCGAATACTTCATTCATGCCAAGCTCGGAGGCCGTCCGCAGAAAGGTATTCAGCAGATCGAAGCAGATGCAGCGCAGCAGGTGAACCGGGAGCGGCTCATCCTTGACCGTGTCGATGGTGTCGGCAATCATCTCACGGGCGACGGATTCATTGCCCTGCTTGAGACTTTGCTCCAGCTTCAGCATGGATTTGCGGGGAATCCAGAAGCTTCCCGTAGCCGGTGAAGTCAATTCTGCCAGCTGTTCAAAATAGGTTACGTGTCCGCTGCGTCTGATCATCCGGTGCTCCAGAGCGGTTGCTGCCTCAATAAAGGACTGGTTCAGCCGGGCCAGATCACGGTATGCGGTTCCGACACCAATCTTGGGCACAAGCCGGGAATTTCCGTTGATGACTTCCTGAACCGCCTCAATAACTTCCTCAATCCGGCTTTGTGCTGGTTGGTTGTCATAACCGGATAAGGAGATGATCAAGGCAAACTGGTTGTCGGCGGAGAATTCAACCCCAAAGATTTGGGCTGTAAGGCCCGGCAAATGCATGCTGCTGAACATTTCCTGCAGCAAATGGCGTTCGTTCCAGGAGGTCTCACCCTCAAGAGCATCATCCCAGGACAGGATAACCGCGAAATACAGGCCATGACCCTGCGGATGCTCAAATCCTGCACGGTGGATCATCTGTTCAATTTCGGGATCATCCGGCTTGCCGTGTTTTAGCAGCAGCAGCAGGCACTGATTGCGGACAAAAGGCTCCTGCATGTCAATTCTGGCGCTGTAATCCTGGATTGTCTGCCGGATCCATTCCCATTCATTGCGAGTTTTGTGGGCGTCAGTATTATTGCTTCTCAGCTTGGCAAGCTCCATCAGGTCCTTAATGGGGTGGTATTGCCGTTTGGCCAGCAGCAGGGCGGCGATGATCCCGGTGATCACCGCAATGCCGAACACCAGCACAATCAAGGTCTGGACATGGGCGACCCGGCTGAAGAATTGATAGCTTGGCATTGTGGTCACATAGGTCCAGTCGTTCTGCTCGGAACGGACAGAGACGACAGAATGCTGCTCTCCGTCCAGAACCAGGTTGTGGATACCCGGCTCCAGGCTGGACAAGCGGCTTAATTCGTCTTTGGCAAGACTTACGCCGCGGCTGTTCGCGGTGAGCACCCCGCCGGACTGGTTAAAAATATAGCTGCTGCCGGAAAAGTCGCTGAGGATGGAATCCATCACCCCGGTAAGTTTGGATTCCTTCATCAGATAAACCACGGTGCCATAGGGGAACGGATCATTTGGTTTAATGGGGACGAGCAGGGCCAGCATCGTGTCGCGGCGGGAGTTGACCGTTACATTCTCAGCCGAACGCATCAGCGGCTGCCTGGTCTCATTAAGATCATGCAGCAGCTCTTCCTGTGACCAGTGCTCGAACTGGTAAAATGAATTGAAGGTCACCTTCAGATCCGTCAGGCCGCGGTAGGAATAGATGTTGGTATCCTCATGAAAATAAAGAAACAGATCCTCAACGATGCTGTTGCTGGCTTTGTAATTGGCCAATGCTTGAATGGCCTCCATGCTGTAATAAGGATGCTGTACCATGTAAGGAGTCAGGTGCTTGTCAAAGGCGATTCTGCTGGAAGTCTCCTGCAGCTCGGTCATACGGGCATCAATCGTCAGCTTGACCTGATTCAATTGATTCACATTGGACTGCTCAATCTCCACGCGGAGGCCCTTAACAGCGTTTTCATATACAAATATAGTTACGCCGGTCAAAGGGATCAGGAACATCAGAATATAGGAGAAGGCATATTTCAACAGCAGTCTGGATTTAAAATGATCCCAATTCAACGGGAACCTGGATACTATGGATGACTTGAGTACCTTTTTTAGCATATGGATAGTCCCCTCCAGTATATAAGGTGCAGAAAATAAGGCGCAGAAAAAATATTTTATAAAACATTATAACATTATAATCATTAAAATGTTATGATGTAGGAACAATATTCTGTCAAAAGGAACATTAAATCTGACAGGGGAAAGAGATGGGGAGAGTGAGCGAGGTAACTGTGCTGCGCAATTTGCGGCTCGTGAACGGGCAGGCTGTCGATATTGCCGTTCAGGGCGGGATAATCACAGAGATCGCAGAAGCCGGTCAAGCGGCAGGGGAACGCGGCTTTGACGGTTCAGGGATGTACGTTTCCAGCGGCTGGATTGACCTGCACGTCCATGCAGTACCGGATTTTGACCCTTATGGCGATGAAATTGATGAGATCGGTGTGAATCAGGGGGTTACAATGATTGTGGATGCAGGGAGCTGTGGTTCGGACCGGATCGGGGCTTTTTATGCTGAGAGTGCCCGGGCCATGACGAAAGTCTATGCTTTTCTGAACATTTCGAGAATCGGTCTCCGGCAGACGGATGAGCTGTCCCGTCTTGAATGGGTCGACCGGGATAAAGTAGTGCAGGCCGTCTCCGCTTATCCGGAGTTTATTGTCGGTCTAAAGGCGCGGATCAGCCAAAGTGTAGTCAAGGAGAACGGAATTGTGCCTCTGAAGCTGGCACGGGAGATGTCGGCCATGACGAAGCTTCCATTAATGGTGCATATTGGTTCAGGCCCGCCGGCTATCGGCGAGGTGCTGGAACTGCTGGGAAACAGGGATATTATCACTCATTATCTTAATGGGAAATCCAATAATTTATTGGATGAGGCAGGCCAACCCCTGCAAGGACTGCTGGATGCTATCGGCCGGGGGGTTCATCTTGATGTGGGGCACGGGACCGCAAGCTTCTCTTTTGCCGTTGCTGAACAGGCCAAAGCCGCCCATATTGGGCTGAATACCATCAGTACCGATATATACCGGAACAACCGGATTCACGGCCCTGTCTACAGCATGTCGAATGTGTTGTCGAAATTTCTATATCTGGGCTACAGCCTTGAAGAGATTATCCGTGCGGTCACCTGGAATGCGGCAGCTTGGCTGAACAAACCGGAGCTTGCCGGGATCAGGGTAGGAGCGCAGGCCAATCTGACCTTGTTCACTTTGGAAGAAGGCAGAAAGATACTGACGGATTCGGAAGGGGAAACCCGCGAAGCCAGCCACTATATTGAAGCTAAGGGAGTGTTTGCAAATGGATCGCTCATTACATGCTAGGTATGGATTGAAGCGTGTAGTTAATGCAAGTGGAAGAATGAGTATCCTCGGTGTCTCCGCCCCGACGGATACCGTCATGGAGGCCATGAAGCAAGGGGGCCAGCACTATGTGGAGATTGCCGATCTCGTCGACAAGGCTGGAGAGTTCATTGCGGGTATTCTGGGCTCCGAAGGGGCGGTCGTGGTCAATTCGGCTTCCAGCGGAATTGCGCTGTCAGTAGCGGCAATAGTTACCGGCGGAGACCGGCGGAGAAGCCTGCGGCTTCATCAAGAGCCGATACACAAGAATGAGATTATTATGCTGAAGGGACACAATGTTCAGTATGGCGCCCCCGTGGAGACCATGGTTTTCCTGGGCGGCGGCCGGGTAGTCGAGGTTGGTTATGCCAATGAAGGACGCAAGGAGCATATTGAAGAGGCCATCTGCGACAGTACGGCTGCCATTCTTTACGTTAAGTCGCATCACACTGTCCAGAAGAACATGATTTCTGTGGAGGAAGCCTGGGAGGTTGCCGAGCGCCGGGGCG
Organism: Paenibacillus albidus; assembly: GCF_014644435.1. GTDB lineage: Bacteria > Bacillota > Bacilli > Paenibacillales > Paenibacillaceae > Paenibacillus_AQ > Paenibacillus_AQ albidus. The sequence goes on from NZ_BMKR01000016.1 coordinate 45,323, forward strand.
TGCCGCTGATCGTTGATGCCGCCGCAGAAGAGGATATTCTTAAATATGTGAAGGTTTCCGATCTGGCTATCTACAGCGGTTCCAAGGCGATTGAAGGTCCTACGTCCGGGATTATCGGGGGCAAAAAGAAATATGTAGAGTGGGTAAAGGTGCAGCTTCACGGTATAGGCCGAAGCATGAAGGTCGGCAAGGAAACCACCTTCGGGTTGCTTCAGGCACTGGAAGAATATCAGCACAAGGCGGATAACAGCGCTCAGGAGAAAGCGGCGCTGGAAGCTCTTCAGCCGCTGTCCGGGCTGCCAGGTTTAGCTGTTACCGTCGTTCAGGATGAGGCCGGCAGAGCCATCTACCGTGGACGGGTACAGATTGATGCCGCGGCTGCCGGAATGGATGCCCAAAAAGTGAATGACCTGCTGCGCGAGGGGGAAATTGCTGTGTATACCCGAGATTATGGTGTGAAGCAGGGGTACTTCGATATCGATCCAAGGTCGCTGCAGGGGGATGACCTGGAGGTTATTGTCAGCAGAATCAAAGAAATCGTGGGAGGAAAAAGATATGTCTAAACCGTACCCTTTTTTGTATAACAATAAAGCGGCGTTGAATGTGCTGGCAGGCAGCATGGAGAATGCGGCAGAGATCTATGCTGCTGCGGAGGGACATGTGCTTGTGGGCGTGCTTTCCAAAAATTATGCCACTGCGGAAGAAGCTGCGGCTGCCATGAAGGAGTATGGCAAGCTTATCCGGGATGCGGTATCCATTGGCCTTGGAGCAGGCGACAACCGCCAGGCAGCAGTAGTAGCGGAGATCGCCAGAAGCTATGGGGGAAGTCATATTAATCAGGTGTTTCCGGCAGTCGGAGCTACCCGGGCCAATCTGGGGACCCGTGACAGCTGGATCAACAGTCTGGTCTCGCCCAGCGGGCGGGTGGGGTACGTCAATATCTCTACAGGCCCGGTCAGTGCGGGGACGGAAGCGAAGGCCATTATCCCCGTTGAGGCTGCCATTGCGCTGGTGCGGGACATGGGCGGGAATGCGCTCAAATATTTCCCGATGCAGGGACTGAAGCTGGAAGAAGAGTATCGTGCAGTAGCCAAAGCGTGCGGGCAGGAAGGATTTGCCCTGGAGCCTACGGGCGGCATTGATATGGATAATTTCGGGCCCATTGTGGAAATCGCGCTTGAGGCAGGTGTGCCTCAGGTTATACCTCATGTCTACTCCTCGATTATAGATGCGGCAACGGGGAATACAAACGTACAGGATGTAAAGGTATTATATGAAAAGCTGAAGTCGCTGGTGGATCAATATGTCTAAAGTTGCTGCATTTGGCGAGGTTATGATGCGGCTGCAGGTGCCGGGTTATGAGACACTGGAAAAAAGCAGCAGGCTTGATTATTCCTTTTCGGGCAGCGGCGTTAACGTTGCGGCTGCGCTGGCCCGGTATGGTCATACCGGATATATCATTACCACCCTTCCGGATACCCCGGTCGGCGACGCTGCCCTGGCCTATCTGCGCAAGCTTGGTATAGACACGGCTTATGTGAACAGGGGCGGCAAGCAGCTCGGAATGTATTTTCTTGAAAATGGTTTTGGCGTCCGTCCGGGCCGGGTAACCTATTCGGACCGGCGGGGCAGCAGCTTTAATACGTCTCCCCTGAAGAGTTATGAAGCGGCGGCCATTGCTTCCCATATTGAGGTCCTGCATTTATGCGGCATCACGCTGGCGATGAATGACAATGTGCGCCTCCAGATGAAGCAGCTGGCAACCGAGGTTAAGGGCGCGGGCGGCAAGGTGGTCTTTGACTGCAACTATCGTCCATCGCTGTGGGGGGACGACGGTTATGCCAAAGCCCGTCCGCATTATGAAGACCTGCTGGAGCTGGCGGATATAGCGATGATGAACGAGAAGGACGCAGAGTGTATCCTTGGCATCCGGGTAGGGGAATATGATAGAATAACACAGTTGAAACAAGCGATTCCAGAAGTGGCGAGACGGTTTCGGTTACAGACTGTCGCCGGTACCCACCGGGAAATTAACGGAGATAATACGCATTCTTTAACCGGATACATCTATACAGGGGAGACCTTCAGGTTTTCCAGGAAGCTGACCTTTTCTGTTCATGACCGGATTGGTGCCGGAGATGCTTTTGCCAGCGCCGTTATCCATGGCGAATTAAAGGGTGACGTTTCCCAGCACACAGTTGACAGGGCAGCGGCTGCGGCCATGCTGGCCCATACGGTTGCAGGGGATACGGCGCTTTTTACGGAGGCTGAGGTGTCTCGGGTCTTGACGGATCATATTGGAGATGTGGAAAGGTAGTGAGAGACCGGTGTCCCTTACACGCAAGAAAGGTCCTTTATATCAGCAAATTAAGAAAATCCTCAAAGACAGGATTTTGCACGGCGTGTATCCGCTGGGCAGCAGTATCCCTTCCGAGCCGCAGCTGGAGCAGGAATTTAATGTGAGCAAAATGACTGTCCGCAATGCGGTTCAGGAGCTGTCCCAGGAAGGGTATGTGGAGAAGAGAAGCGGCATTGGAACGATTGTGAAGCGCAATACGTCCTTTTTCAAGCTCTCCAAGGGTAAAAAATTTACGGAGCTTCTGGTGGAAGAGGGCCATAAGCTTGAGAAAAGACTGCTTGCCTCAGAGCTTGTTGCCAATGAAGCCGGAACGGATGATTATGAACGGTTCGGCCCTTATTGCCAGCGGATTGAACGTCTCTACATGCTGGACGGGCAGCCCTATATTCACTTTATTCATTTCCTGACCCCAGCCGCTTTGGGCAGAGGAGGAATCGGAGAGCTGGGCGCGGATTTTCAATCGCTCTACGATTTTCTCGAAGAGAGGGATATCCTCTTGGAGAACTTCAAGGACCGTTTCTTCGTGGAGCCGGCCTCATTCGAGACCTGTCAGCTGCTGGAGCTTCCGGAAGGGGCACATGTTCTCAAACGATTGCGGAATTCCTACGATGGAGAAGGCCTGCTGATTGAATACAGCATCGGATGTTACAACACGCAGCTACATCACTATCTGGTCAGTTACGATACCTGAGCAAGAAGTGATTCAGCGGGTCGGATGGCAAAGCCCTGCTTGGCCTTGCGTTGCTTGGTCATGCGTTGTCTTGCGTTGCTTGGCCTTACGTTGCTTTGGCTTGCTTGGCTCCCGACCTGGGGGCGAATCCGTCTTTAGACTGCACTTTGTACATCAGGTTGAGAGTAAACGGGGCTCATTTTCAATTAGACTGTATTTTATGCAGCAGAACAAGGATGACTGGCCGGAAAACGCCTATATTCTAAATTTCCACTGTACAAAATACATCACAATCAACTTTTAAGCTCTTTCGGAGCGATTTGGCTGTACTAAATACACCAGACGTTTGCGACTAAGGCAGGGTACACAGGTTTATGCTGATAATTGGAACTATTTGATAATTGGGGCTATTTGAGACTCCGGCCATGGTGGCCGGAGTCTTTTTCATAATTCCTACCGGGATAATGAGAATATGTCTTTTCAAATGTCAAGGTTTGTGAGAGAATAGGAACAATTCTTATTGTTAAAGATTTCTAATCTTAAGATTCAAGGGAGGAAATACCATTGTCAGAAGAACGCAAGCTGTCGTTTGAAACGTTGGCTGTTCATGCCGGCCAGGAGATTGACCCGACTACTTTAGCCCGTGCGGTGCCTCTTTATCAGACTACTTCCTACGGCTTCCGGGATGCTGAGCATGCAGCCAACCTGTTCGCCCTTAAGGAATTCGGCAATATTTATACCCGTCTGATGAATCCGACCACAGATGTGTTTGAACAGCGCCTGGCTGCACTTGAAGGCGGAGCGGGTGCACTTGCCACAGCTTCCGGGGCAGCGGCTATTTCCTTCTCCATTCTCAATATTGCTGGCGCCGGGGATGAGATCGTATCTTCAGCCAGCCTGTATGGCGGTACGTATAACCTGTTCTCCACCACGCTGCCGAAGCTGGGCATCAAAGTGAATTTTGTGGATTCGGATAACCCGGAGAATTTCCGCAATGCCATTACGGACAAGACGAAAGCGCTGTATGCCGAAACTATCGGCAACCCGCAGGGAAATGTGCTGGATATTGAAGCGGTAGCAGCCATTGCCCATGAGCATGGTATTCCGCTCATTGTGGACAATACGTTCCCGAGTCCCTACCTGCTGCGTCCTATCGAATTCGGGGCCGACATTGTGGTGCATTCCGCAACCAAATTCATCGGCGGTCATGGTACATCCATCGGCGGCATTATTGTAGACGCCGGGAAGTTCGACTGGAAGGCCAGCGGCAAATTCCCGGGCCTGACGGAGCCGGACCCCAGCTATCACGGCGTAGTTTATACGGAAGCTGTTGGCCCGATTGCCTATATTATCAAAGCACGGGTGCAATTGCTGCGTGATTTGGGGGCGGCGATCTCGCCTTTTAACTCCTGGCTGCTGCTGCAAGGTCTGGAGACGCTGCATCTCCGTCTGGAGCGCCACAGCCAGAACGCGCTGAAGGTAGCGCAGTATCTGGAAGCCCATAACGATGTGGAATGGGTGAGTTATGCGGGTCTGCCCAGCCATCCTTCCTACGAGCTTGCGCAAAAATATCTGCCCAAAGGCCAGGGAGCCATTCTCACCTTTGGCATCAAAGGCGGAAGCGAGGCGGGGCGCAAGCTGATCGAAAATGTGAAGCTGTTCTCCCACCTTGCGAATGTCGGGGATTCCAAGTCGCTCATCATTCATCCGGCCAGCACCACACACCAGCAGTTGTCCGACGAAGAACAAATCACGGCGGGGGTTACGCCTGAGCTGCTTCGTCTGTCGATCGGAACCGAATCCATCGACGATATTCTCTATGATCTGGAGCAGGCGATTGCCGCCAGCCAGCAATAGAGCAAAAGGGATATAGAGCAGCGATTCTCCGGGTAACGGGAGAATCGCTGCTTTAGGTTTTTGGATCAACTGTGGCGGGAGAAGGCAGGTAGGAGTATTTTGGTGCTTTGGTGCTTCACCCTTCAAAATTCAGCCAGGCACCGGTATGGACGCTCCGGAAAAGGAACGTTGTTCATAGCGCTGCTTAGCGTTTCAATATAAAGTCTGCAATATCGTCCAGCACAACCTGGGCCACACTGCCGGGCTTGCTGTATTCTGCGACCGTTCCCGCACCGGCTCCTTCATAATCCACAAAGAAATGATTAAGTCCAGGGTACAGCTTGAACTGGGCGTTAGTTTTGCTTTTGAACAACTCCTGCCACATCACGTAATCTTTATCCGCATAGACCTGAAAGTCATCCTGTCCTTGAAGTACCAGCAGCGGTTTGGTTAGAGCGGCGGCAACATCCGTTGTTTTGTGCTCGTCCATCTCTTTGAAATAATAGGCAGGAACCCCGAGCACCGTGCTGGTCATTGCCTGCGCATCAGTCATGCCGGCCAGCTGGTCGGCCTTTTTTCTTTCTTGGGCCAGAAAGTCCTTGCCCGCTTGCTTGTTGGGGTCATTGTCATCCAGTGTGGCAAGAACAGCGTAATTCTGATCGAACATAATATCGAGCAGCGAACGCGGCGAACCGGCAAGCAGCACCAATCCGGCAAAATCTCCTCCTTCGGCATCGATCCGCGGCGCAAGCATGCCGCCAAGGCTGTGTCCGATGATGTACACGCGGGAAGGGTCAATGCGCGGATCGTTTTTCAGCAGTCTGGCCGCAGCGATGGCATCCTCTACCGTTTCTTCCTTGACGGTGATCTTGGCCGCGCTTTCCGGAGTGAACGTGCTGCCATAAGTATAGGTCCGCTTGTCATACCGAAGAACAGCGATGCCTTGCTCTGCGAGGCTGTAGGCAATGTCCCGGAAAGGCTTGTAGCCATAGACTGTCTCGTCACGGTCGCTTGGACCGGAGCCATGTACCAATACTACGGCAGGGAGCAGACCAGGTGCTGACTTCGGCAGGGTCAAGGTGCCGGGCAGTGCATACGCACTTCCTTTGCCTACGATGGCCGCTTCTTCAACCACACCGGACGGCAGCGGTAGACTCGGAGGACTCTGCTGTGCTGTCTGCGGCATCCCTGAGGCGGCTGTAATTGAGGCAACAGTTCCGCCGGCAGGGAAATCCGTGGCTGCGCCCAGTATTTCCTTGAAAAAGGCGAGCGGCACATAGACACGCCCTTGCTTGAGGACAGAGGCAGGCGTGAAGCTGCGCTTAACCTCCTGGACAGTCGCCGTACCGCTGCCGATTGTTGTACGTACGGCCGCGTCTCCGGAGGCCAAAAGAAGCTCTTTCATATCCGCGCTGGGGCTGACCTTCCAGCCCAGCTTCTCCGCAGCGGCTCTAACGGGTACCATAAGCGCAGATCCGCTTAGATAAGGGGCTGCATCCTTGAAGTCAACTTCGCTTCCATTCACAGACACGGTAAAACGTTCCGCTGCGCCCCAGGCTGTAGGGGTTTGTATCAGCAACAGCAGTACAGCAAGCGTTGCGATCCATCCTTTTTTCATACTTGATCTTCCTCCTCTTCTATAGTCTTCAGCAATAATACGTTTGGGATTCGCAGATTGTTTCCTTCTTCTGTAAATGATTTCGCTGCCTGCTGCAGATTCACTTCATCCGTCGTGTATTCGCTTGCATAATTCGGGGGAAGCCCCCGTATCTATAATTGAAGCATGATCCTGCCGGTGGGCTTTTTGAGGCTAAGGACGAAAGACCGGCAGGAATCAGAAAGCCGAAAAAAGGTGGGTGCGGAAATGAAGGGTGAACGCCAGCAGCAGAATGGTTTGCGTAGCAGGGAAGAACGCCCGTTAATGTATAATGAAGGTGCAAATACGGGCCAAGAACACAAGGCGGCATTTCTGATCCTGCGGGAAGGCCGGGAGGAACGGACGGTTCCGCCAGCAGACAGACGGCTGCCCGCTGGACCTTGCCTGATCCGGAGCGAGACCTGGCTCCTGGCCCCGAAGCTTGCAGAACTATACGCAAGCTGGCTCTTCGCGGAGGAAGAGCCGCTCGCTGAACGGCTGCTGCAGCGAATGTACTATCGGCTGCGCGCGGAAGCCTCGGCGCTGCTGGAATCGCCGGACGGTGACTGGGCAGCCGTCACCGTGTTGTTTACGCCGGAGCTGGCGGCCCGGCGTTCCCGGCTGGCGGCGCTTCAGGACGCGCAGCTTGAAGCGCTGTTCACGGCGCTCGCGGAGCGGCAGCGCCGGGGCGGCGACTGCCGCCTGGATCTGCTGGCGCCGTATCCCGCCAGCGCGGCCGAATTCGCGGCGATGCGCGAATTCATCGAGACCGTGGCCGAACAGACGCTCGGCCACGCTTACGCGGCAGCCTGCCGCATCGGGGCGCTGATCGCCCCCGAAACGCAGCAGGCGGCCGCCGGGGAAATCGCGCGTATTGCCGATTTCCTCGTGCTGGACGGCGCGGCGGGCGGAGCCGCACCGGAGAGCGCCGCCGCGGAGGGCTTCGCCCGCTCGACTTCGCTGGCCCTGGCCGCCGTGCGGCGCGTCAAGCCGGCGGCGGTTGTGTTCGCCGCGGGGCCCTCGGCGGCGAAGGCGCTGGCCGATCTGTACCGGATCGGCTGCAGCGGGGTCTTTTGCAGCGCTGCTCAGCGGACCGAAGCGCTGCTGCGCGCGGCCAGCCTGACCTGGGACGCGCGCGCTGAACAACATCTGCCATGTCCGCGTGGCTTTCGCCGCTGATTGCCCTGAGGGTGTTGTCTTTGGGCGTCTAGGTTATACGGAGTTTCGCCCTCCGCAGCCAGCCTGTAAATTCGTCGCTACTTCTGTGCTGTGTATAGCCAGGATTTTGCCGATTGCCGGATTTAAGGTCGTTAATGGGCCTGGCAGCGCACCTGGTCAGGGAGGAGAACGGTTCTGATGTATTTCGTGCAGCATAATCGCTCTGGAAAGGCCCAAAGGTCCATTCTAGTGTATTTCGTACACTGGAAAAGTAGTAAACATGCTCTTTCAGCATTTTCTGATGCAGAAAATGCTGTCTACTCGAAAATAGGGTGGGTTAGCCCGCCTTCTGATGTACTAAATGCAGGCTAAAGACACACAATTCCGATTAGGGACGCAGGGCCTGCCGCCACGCTGAAGGATTCACCGAAAACACCAAACAGCGATTCTCCCGTTATTGGAGAATCGCTGTTTTTACGTTTTGTTGAGGTGTCCCGCTGTTTTCACCCGTTTCGTCGACGAATAACCTTCATGGACAATCAGGTACATTTCCCTTGTTTACTTTTACGGAAAAGGTGGTATATTAAAGATATAAGTTGCACTAAGGAAATATAGTTGCGTTATTGCAACAATGATTATCATTCTCATTTCCCATAGTTATCTGTCATGCTGTCCCGGCTAAGCCGGGGCAGCATGTGTCATTTTAGGGGTCTTAATAATGGCTCTCATTCTCAGTCGATGGCAAGCAAACTGACTTTCACAAAACTTATCAGGAAGGTGATTTTATTATGCAAGCTACATCCAAACGTTTACCGGTCCGTACAGCCGCTCAAAAAGGGGCGAACCAGCCGCGTGCGCCGAAGCCGCGCCGCTTCGATCCGAAGGCGATGCTGAGCAACTCCGAGATGCAGGCGGCACTGGGCAGCGGTCTGCTGATGCTGATCGCCTGGGCTGCGGGAAGCTGGTCTGAGCTGCTCTCCATTGTGCTGTATGTGGTCTCCTATGCTGTCGGAGGCTGGAGCAAGGCGAAGGAGGGAGTAGAGACGCTGGTCAAGGAACGCGATCTCGACGTCAACCTGCTGATGATTGCCGCTGCCTTGGGAGCCGCCTCCATCGGGTACTGGAATGAAGGGGCGATGCTGATCTTCATCTTTGCGCTTAGCGGTGCGCTGGAGAGCTACACGATGGAGCGCAGCAAGAAGGATATCTCCTCCCTGCTTGCCCTGAAGCCGGCCATGGCCATCCGCATTGAACAAGGCAGGATGAACGAGGTTGCCATTGATCAGCTGTCGGTAGGGGATTTGCTGCTGGTCCGTCCCGGTGAGCTGATCCCGGCCGACGGCACCGTATACCAGGGAGCCTCATCTGTCGACCAGGCTTCCATAACCGGTGAGTCTCTTCCCGTAGAGAAAAGTACAGGCAGTGAAGTGTTTGCCGGCACCGTGAACGGAGAAGGACCGCTGTACATTGAAGTGACTACCGCTGCGGAGCACAGTCTATTCTCCAAAATTATCAGGATGGTCGAAGAAGCGGAGACCAAAGTGCCTGATTCACAGCATTTGATCAAACGGGTGGAAGCTGTTTATGCCAAAGTTGTGGTAGGGGCAACGCTGGTGTTGATCCTTCTGCCGCCGCTGCTGCTGGACTGGAGCTGGAGTGCCACATTCTATAAAGCTATGGTATTTCTCGTTGTAGCTTCCCCTTGCGCCTTGGTGTCGTCCATTATGCCGGCAATGTTGTCCGCCATCTCCAAAAGTGCCCGCAAAGGCATTTTGTTTAAAGGCGGAGTGCATCTGGAAAATATGGCGCGGACGTCCGTAGTTGCTTTTGACAAGACCGGTACGCTGACTGAAGGCACGCCGCAGGTAACCGACTTTATTGCGGGCGAAGGATATGACCGTGATGAATTGCTGGCTGTCAGTGCATCGATCGAGAAGTTGTCCCGCCATCCGCTGGCGGAGGCGGTTGTGCGGAAAGCAGAGGAAGAAGGCCTTCTGCTGCGCAGTGTTCAGGAGAGCCAAGCGGTAACCGGCTGGGGGATCGAAGGCAACGTGGATGGACAGCTGTGGCGGATCGGCAAGTCCACCCTGCTGGATCAACCGGCTGCGGCGTCCCCGGAGCTAGCGGACCGGGAGTATTGGCTCAGCCTGCGGGAGCAGCTGGAGGCAGAGGGCAAGACGGTCTCGTTGCTTTTGGACGGAGAGCGGGTTGCCGGGATGATTGCTTTGCAGGACACAGTCCGCTTGCAGGCGGAGACGGCGGTGCGCAAGCTGCAGAAGCTCGGCATCAAAGTGGCGATGCTCACCGGGGACCGGGCGGCTACAGCGGATGTTATCGCAGACGCAACAGGTGTAGATCTTGTATTCTCGAACTTGCTGCCGGAAGATAAGGTAACACATATCAAAGCACTGCGGGAACAATACGGCCATGTCGTTATGGTCGGTGACGGGGTCAACGATGCGCCGGCATTGGCCACGGCCACTGTCGGCATGGGGATGGGGATGAAGGGCAGCGGAGCAGCACTGGAGATTGCCGACGTTGTGCTGATGAACGACAATATTGAAGAGATTGCTTCAACTATTTCCCTGGCCCGCCGTTCACAGCGAATTGTAAAGCAGAATATGATTTTTGCGGTCACGGTGATCGGCGTGCTGATGATCAGTAATTTTGTGCAAGGCATCGCTTTGCCTTTTGGCGTCATAGGCCATGAGGGCAGTACCATATTGGTGATTCTGAATGGATTAAGGCTGCTGCGTTAAAACATTTCTAAAAATTGAATTGTTCACAAAATAGTTCTTTAAGGAGGAGTCTGGCATATTGACAGATTCCCTTTCTTTTATCATAATAAGTACTACATTATAATTATTTTAAATAAGAACTGGCGCTAAGCCGTCCGTCACAAGGAGGATAAAGTCATGTATAAATCTATTATTATCGGTACCGGACCGGCCGGATTGACCGCTGCGATCTATTTGGCCCGCGCCAATCTGAGCCCGCTCGTGATTGAAGGGCCACAGCCAGGGGGACAGCTGACCACCACTACGGAAGTGGAGAATTTCCCGGGATTTCCTGAAGGGATTATGGGTCCGGATCTGATGGACAATATGCGCAAGCAAGCTGAACGTTTCGGTGCCGAATTCCGCACAGGCTGGGTGAACAGCGTGGAGCTGGGTGAACGTCCGTTCAAGCTGAACGTTGAAGGCATGGGCGTGCTGGAAACCGATACCCTTATCCTTTCCACCGGCGCAACAGCCAAATATTTGGGTATTCCCGGTGAGCAGGACAATGTGGGACGCGGTGTCAGCACCTGCGCCACTTGTGACGGATTTTTCTTCCGCAATAAAGAAATCGTGGTTGTAGGCGGCGGCGACTCAGCGCTGGAGGAAGCCGGCTTCCTGACCCGTTTTGCTTCAAAAGTAACACTTGTGCACCGCCGCAGTGAACTGCGCGCCTCCAAAATCATGCAGGACCGTGTACGCGATAATGCCAAGGTGACTTGGGGACTGAACCGCACTCCGCTGGAAGTGGTATCCGGCGAGAAGGGTGTAAGCGGATTGAAGGTGCTGAACAATGAAACCGGACAGGAAGAGGTTATTGAAGCGGCCGGTGTGTTCGTAGCCATTGGCCATCACCCGAACACAGCATTCCTGGGCGGACAGATTACTACGGATGCGAACGGTTATATCGTAACGAACCCAGGCACCTCTGAAACGAATATCCCGGGCGTCTTCGCTTGCGGTGACGTACAGGATACCCGGTACAGACAAGCGATCACTGCAGCCGGCAGCGGATGTATGGCAGCTATGGATGCCGAGAAATATATCGAAAGCCTGGAGCACAGCGCAGTCATTCTGTAACTTTTGAATCGCAAGCACTCCGGTGCTACAATAGATAGCAATTGTACAAAGATCAATATTCGGGAGGAGAATCAGAAATGGAAAATGTAATTGTGTACACCTCGACCAATTGCCCGCATTGCCGTCAAGTCAAAAGCTTCCTGAGCGAAAAAGGTGTCGCTTATGAGGAACGCAACATTGAGCAGAGCGATGATTTCGCACAGCAGGTGTGGGATATGGGCCTCAGAGCCGTACCGGTCACTGTAATCGGCGAGCATAGAATCGTCGGCATGAACAAAACGCAATTCGACAAAGCTTTGGCAACTGTCTAACCGGGATTCCGGTATACCAAGGGGGTGTCCTGCAGCCAGAGATGGCTGCTTGGGACACCCCTTTTAGTCGGATAGACATTTGTATCTGTAACCAACCTCCGACCAAGAAAAGTGCCGGCCAACCTTTTCAACAATACTCTTGTGGACACTCAGCCAGTTGGGGGGGCTAACGCTCCAGTGCATTTAGTGCAGCCAAATCGCTCGGGGAGGGGCTCGAACGTCCATTCTGATGTATTTTGTACATTAGAAATATCTAAAATATCGAAATTTAGGCCCGTTCTGCCTTTTCTGATGCACTAAATACAGCCAAATCGTAAAAAAGCCAACTTTGTCCGCGTTCCGATGCACAAAATGCAGTCAAACCAAAGAGTTATCTAATTACCGGCTCACTACTAGGCAATCAACCAGCAATCATCCAGTAATGATCCGGCCTAATGCACACTGCAATCATCCGGCCCTCCCGGTTACGCACAGCTGACATCAGTTATCAATTGCGGTAACTCTATTTCCGAAGTAACGATGGCCATGTCCGCTAAAGCCCAAGTGCCCAAGGCTGCTGGCGACCGGGAGGTTACGGTGAATCTGGAAGGCATAGGATGCTCGAGGCCGGTTGGCTTTCGCCGGCCCATTAACCGCTGAAGCCAAAGGCCAGCGGAGTCCAAACGCAAAGGAGCGATTCTCCGGTAACGGGAGAATCGCTCCTTTGTTGACTTTTAAGGTTTTTTTAGAATACAGAAGGGCTGTCTCTGTTGTAGAAATTCACTTATGGGACAGCCTTTGCATGTTCCTTATAGTCGGCTGTGGAGAAAAGAGCAGTTAAAGCTACCTTTTGTGATCAGGAATTGCAAAAGAAACGGTCGTTCCTTCTCCCGGCTCACTTTGAATCACGAGGCCATTCCCATAGAGCTGCCTAAGTCTCCGGTCGGTATTCAGCAGCCCAATCCCCTTCTCCGGGGAAGGGTTCAGTATATCTGCGACCTGTTCGGTGCTCATTCCTTTGCCGTTGTCAATGATTTCGAATAAGGTGCTGCCGTTCGACTGGCTGATCCGGATCAGCAGTATTCCGCCTTTGGCACGGCTGAGCAAGCCATGGCGGACCGCGTTCTCGACCAGGGGCTGAATGGTAAGCGGCGGCAGGCGAAGATGCAGATGATGTTCCACTTCCCATTGGACAGTCAGGCGCTCCTCAAAGCGCTCTTTTTCAATATATAGATAAGCCTCTATGAGCTCCAGCTCATGAGTGAGCGGAACAAGCTGCTCCAGATTGGCAAAATTAAAGCTGATTCTCAGGTAAGAAGAGAAGGCTTCACCCAGCTTACGCATCCGCTGTGTGTCCAGCTCACTCAAGGCCATCAGGGAGTTTAACGTGTTGAACAAAAAATGCGGCTGAATTTGCGCCTGCAGATAAGCAGCCTCCATGCGCAGCCGCTCATCGACAGACTGCTTCAGCTTGGTCAGCGACCAGACCCGGTACTTCAGCTCCAGAGCATCTACAGGTTTGATGATGTAATCATTGGCCCCGGACTGGAAACCGTTGTATATATCCTCATACTGGCTTCTGGCGGTCAGCAGCAGAATGGGCAGCTCGGAAATGGCGAACCGCTCCCGGATTTTCCTTGTCAATTCGTAGCCCGACATCTGCGGCATCATCACATCGGCAATCACCAGGTCCCACTGCCTGCTGCCAAGCAGCGTGAGGGCTTCCTTGCCCGAGAGGGCAGGAACCAGATGATAAGGTTCTGCGGAAAGGATGCTGGCCAGTACCTCCAGATTTACCGGATCATCATCGACAGCCAGGATGTTCAGATGTCCTTCGGGGGCAGGCTGGGCAAGCTGTTGATTCTCCAGAACAACCGACAAAGCAGCGGCATCGGCAACGTATTCGAGGATGGGCATGGCAGAGAGGTTCTGGGAGCCTTCCTCGGGAGACGCCGGTTCGTTAGGGAAGCTGGCCGGATCGTACAAAGGCAGAGTGAAGGTGAATGTCGACCCTGCCCCCGGACTGGACTGCACTGTCAGCTCTCCGCCGTGCAATTCAACAAGCTCTTTACAGATGCTTAAGCCTAATCCAATTCCTCCGCCGTCGCTGAGACCATTTGCACCTTGCTCATACCGCCGCATAATACGGGCACCTGTCTCGCTGTCCATCCCGGCTCCGGTATCGGACACATGAATGAAGGCAAACTCTCCCCGGGATTCGGCTGTAATGGAAACCACCCCGGCCTCCGTATATTTGATTGCGTTATGGACCAGGTTGAACAGAATCTGGACCAGGCGTTTCTCATCCGCCACTACAGCCGGAAAGACTTCGGGTATATCCACCTGCAGCTGCAGCGGTTTGCCCCTCGTCATATACCCAAGCATGTCCATTACTCCGGAAGCAGCTGATTGGATGTGCAGTTTCTCCCGGTACAGGCGGATTTGGTTATCCTGAAGCCGCACCATGTCCAGCAGATCGTTCAGCAGATGCGACATCCGGCGGCTGATCGTAAGGAGCAGATTGAGATCATGATTGCTTTTTGGACTTAGGGATTCTTGCTCATTGGAAGCAATCGTCTGGGCAATATTGATAATGCCATGCAGCGGTGTGCGCAGCTCATGGGAGGTGTTGGCCAGAAATTCATCCTTCTTTTTGTCGGCCAGCCTGAGCTGCTCGTTCAGCTTGGTGTTCTCCTGGGCATTGCGGAAATAACGCTTGAACCAATAGGAGGAGAACACGACGATAGCCGCAATCATATCAAAGGGATAAAAGGTGCTGGCGATCAGACCTCTGCTTTGCAGGACACCCCAGGCAACACTTGAGGTGACGCTTGAGGCGGCAAGAAGCAGGAATAGGGCATCCTGCTTTTTTTGCCTCATTAATTTAATAAATAAATAGAGCACCCGTATGACCGGAAGCAAGTACAACAAGGTAAAGAGGCCAAGGACTCTAAATATAGAATGCATAGGTGCAAGCAAAAGATAGACCGAATACAGCGCGACCACCAAGGATATAGCTTGAAATATCCTGCTGATTTTTGGGCTGGGCATAAAGCTCTCTGCGAGCAACATCATGAAATAGGTAAGAGAGATATAAGACAGCAGCTTGATTTTGATGGCCCATGTAAAATTGACCGGCAGCCAGATCTGCAGCAGGGAATCATGATCGGATACGATGGAAATGCCCACACAGAGCAGCAGCAGGGCAAAGATAGCCAGAGCTTTGTAACGCCGGTTAAACAAGTACAAAATGACAGCATATAAGGAGTGCAGCAGCATGATCGCAAACGTAAACAGCTGAAATCCGATGGAGTACATACGCTCGGAATCAATGGCAGCCTGGGAACCAAAATTAATGGATTTTACAATCCCCCCATTGGAAGGGTTGTCAAAATTAGCAGCTTGGACAATCAGCTCAATGATGCCCTGGTTGTTAGCCTGATGAGAGGCGGTATATGAGGTCACCCTGGGTTTATAGTTCTCCGGCAGCTCAGCCAGCACACCAAACGGTTTCTCAGGTTTGCCGTTGATGATTAGCTTGGAGGAAGATTGTATTTTCTTAATCCAGAACCCATAAGGCTGCTCAAGGGGCTGATCAATCAGTATCCGGAGTCTGTAGGTTCCATACCCGTAGGAAGAAGTAGTTTTGGGATCCGAAAAGCTGCTCTGCCAATCACCAGGGACCTGAAGATAGCTGGGGGGTTGAAGGGATGTTGTATCCACACGGTCAAGAAGCTGTTCAGGATAAAACTCCCACTCTCCATCCAGCACAATTGAGCGTGAGTTCTCGAAGTCCCAGCCGCGCATGTCCAGCACGCCTTTAACGGCAATGGGCTGCTCCAGAGGAGAGTTATTAAGGTACCAAACCATCCGCATACTGAAGATGACGACCAGAAAAAGAATGAAAATGATAATAGTTTTGAGTTTGAATTTTGTATGTTTCATAGCTGATTACATTCGACATTTTATGCGGTTTTCCTTTTTTTCTGACACTCAGCGAGAATTCACTGTGACCCTCCCCAAATTTTGGCACAAAACTATTGGTGGGGTTCCTCGTAATAATAAGTGAATTTATCCAATTTGGGTGAGGAGATGACAACATGAGGATGAATACCAAAGCTTTGCTGCTATTGCTGTTTGCTGCTGCGGGGGGGACGCTCCCGGCACCGCAGACACAGGCGGCAGCTACAACTCCGGCTTCGGCTTCGGCGGTCGAGGCGATCTATCTGGATGGCCAGCCGTTCCGGACGGAAATCCAGCCGCAGCTGATGGATGGAACGGTGATGGTGCCCATGCGCGGGTTATTTGAAGAACTGGGTGCAGAGATTTCCTGGAACAACCACACCAAAACGGTGAGTGCGGCCAAAGGGAAACGGGTGTTTACTTACCGCATAGGGGAACGGACTGCCGATATAAATGGAACTAGCATAAGTGTCAATGTTCCGGGGCAAATAACCGGTGGTTATACGCTGATGCCGCTGCGTATAATCAGTGAAACGTTCGGAGGTACGGTCAAGTGGGAGGCGGCGACCCGGACGGTCCGGATATCGTCTCCGATTCAAGGGGAGGCCACCATTCGGTATGGGGTTAATCTTCGCAGCAATCCGGAGGCTGCGGACAGCTCCAGGGTGCTGCGAATGCTGCCTGCGGGCGAGAAGGTTCAGGTTATCCATGAGGCGGATGCAGGCTGGCTGGAGGTGCGAACATCGTCAGGCGAGACCGGATACATATCGGCAAAACCCAAATACAGCGATTATACAAGCGATACGCTGGCCAAGCGGCAGGGAGAGGCGTTGCTGACTTACGGCGAGAAGTTTCTGGGAACCCCCTACGAGTTTGGGGCGGCGGTAGATCAGACGGGAACGTTTGACTGTTCATCTTTTGTCCTGCATGTGTTCAAAGAGGTCTTGTCGGTGGAGCTTCCGCGTGTCTCCTACAATCAGGCCAAGGAAGGAACTCCGGTCGGGCTTAATGATCTGCGTCCGGGGGATCTGCTGTTCTTCAGCGCACGTGGTCTCGACATTGGCCATGTGGCCATCTATGCGGGGGACAACCGGATTCTGCATACGTATTCCAAGGAGCTCGGCGTTCATTATGAGACGCTGGATGCCAAGTGGAAGGGACGGTTTACGGCGGCCCGGCGGGTATTCTAGAGTTCTGCTGGAGCAGGATGCAACAAAGGGGCGGACCATTGGGTCTGCCTCTTTTTGCGCAGCTGTCAATAAATGTGAGAGAATAACATAGGTATACAGGCAGCTGCAGGGCAGCTCTGAAGGATAACGGGGTACAACCGCTTAAGGGTAAGCTTAGGTGAGAGATGTTATGAGCTGAAAAATAACATACACGGCGACGCCGGAGCCGATCAGCATAAAACCCGATTTCTTTCTGGACTGGAACAGGCGCAGCACGCCAAGGCTGATTAAAGGAGCGATAATGAGCAAAAACAGCAGCACTGTGATGAACATTTGTGCCGAAATGTCAGACGTATCAACATAGGTCATGAACTCTCTCTCCATTTCAGAAAAAAGGGTGATCTTGCGCAGTGATTAATGTCACACTTGCATGAAATTTATTATATCGGATTTCTCTTCATTTGGCTGTACCTATTGCGGGGCTAAATACGTCAATTTTACGTCTGTTTGGACAGTGTGCGATTCTTTCCCAGTGTTGACGGCGATTTCGCTCACCCGTAGAGCTTGGCTTGTTTTGCCCACTGGGTTATCCGATTTTGCTATAGGGAAATCCGCCCTTTAAATCCACGGGTGGGCCTCTTTCGTCCATTTTAGAGGGAATCATACCCGTTAAAATCGTCAAAAACACTTAAATTAAGCCTTTTTAGAAAAATAGCGGGTGTATTTCCCTGTAACGTTCAAGTTCATAGCGATAGCTTACAATTAACGGGTGTAATTCCCTTCCGAAGCGGAGTGATAATCTTGATAAGAATAATAATGTCAGTTATTTTTCTGAATTTACTGGGATATTCATTTTGGGTGCCACAGCAATCTATGGGGACAACTCAACCAGCCTTTGAAGTCAACATCGAAGGTCCTCAAAAAGTCTCAGCTAATGAAGAGTTTACAGTCGCAGCAGATTTTAAAGTGAACATCAAAGGGAAACTAATCCTTACCAGCAGAAAACAATTATTTATTTATTCGATTAAGGATAGCAGCGGGAAGTTGATTAACTCATATGCGGTTAATGATGCGGGTGTAAGCAGAAGCCTCTCAGCCGGTGAGGTCATTATAGAGGGATATAAATATAAAATTAAGGAACCGGGAGTTTATGAGATTTCGGCAACGGCTGAATTCACTCTGGATAAGGATGGGGAGAGCAAAAACTATAAAATTGTGACTGAATCTAAAAAGGTGGAGGTTACAGAATCTGCTGAATAATGACCAGTCATGGCAACACATAAAACGCCGCAAAGCCCTGGAAAAGCTGTGCGGCGTTTATGCTTCTACAACGTTACCCGCGTACGCCCGAGAAAATGCATAACCGCCGTGAACCCGGCACCGATCACCGTGCCGCGGCTGCCCAGCTTGGAGAAGGTAATCTCCAGCTGCTGCTTATGGTAGGGGAGCGTCCGCTCCGCGACGACCCGGCGCAGCGGCTCACCGAGCCAAGCTTCCGCTTCCGACAAAGCCCCGCCGATGACGATCAGCTCCGGGTTGAAGCTGTTGATCAGATTGGTGACGCCTATGCCCAGATACTCGCCGATGGTCCTGAAGTGGCGCAGGGTATCCTCTTGCTGATCCAGTGCATAACGAACCAGCTCAGGCGTAGTCCGTGCCGGCAGATTCAGCCCTGGATTGTCATAGGTCCTCTCCGAGGCGTACAGCTCCCAGCAGCCCCGGCTGCCACAGCTGCACGGCTTGCCTTCGGCTTCAATAGTCATATGCCCGGTCTCCCCGGCATACCCCCGCGCACCTTTGTACAGCTCCCCGCCGATAATAATGCCGGACCCAATCCCCGAACCTGCGCTGATGTACAGCAGATGGCGTACATCCTGCGCCGCTCCGAAATTCAGCTCGCCTTGCGCCCCGGCGTTCGCCTCATTGTCAATGGTAACCGGCACTGAAAATTCCTGCTCCAGCAAACCCCGCAGATCGACCATCTCCCAGCCCAGGTTGGGGGCGAACAGCACTACACCTTGCTCATCGACCATGCCCGGGACGCCCACGCCGATGCCGACGATCCCATAGTGCGAATCAGGTGCGCTGCCGATCAACTCCGCAATAATACGTTTCATTTGTTCCAGCACATAAGGCAAATGATGATTCTCCAAATCAACCTCGCATTCCTTAAGGACATGCCCTCCCAGATCGCAGAGAACAGCTGTCAACTGCCTGACCCGAAGCTCAATGCCGATCACACAACCCGCCCTGTCGTTAAAATGCAGAATCAGCGGCTTGCGCCCCCCGCTGGATTCGCCGGGGCCTACTTCATTCACCAGCTCTTCGCTGCACAGTTCAGCTACCAGATTGGATACGGTGGCTTTATTGAGTCCGGTGATCTCCGAGACACGGGCACGTGACAAGGGAGCATGCTTCCGGATGGTATGCAGAATAAGCGATTTATTTATTTTTTTAACCAGCGCCTGGTCACCGGTAATCTTCACAAGCACACTTCCTTTTTGGTAACGTTCTCAAGAGTAGTACGTTCCTTAGTCTAGTCGGGAGGGGCGGAAATTGCAATACATGTTGCCGATGTGCAATCCATCGTCCAAGGCTGCAGCTACCGTTAACAGGGGATAGAATGCTGCTCCTCTGCAGAGGTTATGTAAAAGTTCTCTGAAACTTTGTTTAACCAATATACAAAGTTCAAAAGATGTGTTAAGATGATGCTGTAAACGCTTGCGGGCGCAGTACAATTATGAGGAGGATTATCAAATGGCTTATTTTGAATCCGTGAACAAAGTTTCTTACGAGGGAAGCCGTTCCACCAACCCTTATGCATTTAAATTCTACAATCCGAAAGAAATCGTAGCAGGCAAAACTATGGAAGAGCATCTTCGTTTTGCTATGGCTTATTGGCATACATTAACTGCGGGCGGTTCCGATCCGTTCGGCGCAGAAACGGCAGTACGCAGCTGGGATAAACTGAGCGGACTGGACAAAGCGAAAGCACGCGCTGAAGCTGCCTTTGAATTCATGGAGAAGATGGACCTGCCATTCTTCTGCTTCCACGATGTGGATATCGCCCCTGAAGGAGCATCCTTGCGGGAATTCTACAGCAACATTGACACCATCGTGGACATTCTTGCCCAAGGCATGAAGACTTCCGGCAAAAAGCTGCTCTGGAACACAGCCAACATGTTCACGAACCCGCGTTATATGCACGGTGCAGGCTCTACCTGCAACGCCGATGTGTTCGCACATGCAGCTGCCCAAGTGAAGAAGGGGCTCGAAGTGGGTAAACAGCTCGGAGCTGAGAACTATGTATTCTGGGGCGGCCGCGAAGGCTACGAAACCTTGCTGAATACAGACCTGGGCCTTGAGCTTGACAACATTGCCCGCCTGTTCACTCTGGCGGTAGATTATGCCAAGGAAATCGGCTTTGACGCCCAATTCCTGATCGAACCGAAACCGAAAGAGCCAACCAAACACCAATATGACTTCGATGCGGCTACAACGATTTCATTCCTGCAAAAATACGGCCTCGACAAGCACTTCAAGCTGAACCTTGAAGCGAACCATGCTACACTTGCCGGCCATACCTTCGAGCATGAGCTTCGTGTAGCGCGGATCAACGGCATGCTCGGCTCGCTGGATGCGAACCAAGGCGACACCCTGCTGGGCTGGGATACGGATGAATTCCCGGTGAACATTTACGATGCTACGCTTACCCTGTATGAAGTGTTGAAGAACGATGGTCTGGGCAAAGGCGGCATTAACTTTGATGCCAAAGTACGCCGTCCTTCCTTCGAGCCGGAAGACTTGTTCCTGGCACACATTGCCGGAATGGATACTTATGCCAAGGGCTTGAAAGTAGCGGCGAAGCTGATTGAAGACCGCGTATTCGATGAGTTCATCGACAACCGTTACAGCAGCTTCAATGAAGGTGTTGGCGCCGACATCGTATCCGGCAAAGCCACCTTGGCTTCACTGGCTGAATACGCGCTGAACAACGAGAATCCGCGCCCTAACCAATCGGGACGCCAAGAGCTGCTCAAAGCCACATTGAACCAATACATCCTGGCTGAGTAGTCTCGAAAGAGCCAATACACTGCAACGGGGGGTTGCTGAAGAAAGCATTCTTCAGCGGCCCTTTTTTTCAAATCCAGGAAATGGCTTGGTACTGGCTGAGGCCTTATAAGTTGTATTCTATTTTGTAGGAGGAAAATCCATGAAATATGTTATCGGTGTCGATTTGGGTACAAGCGCAGTCAAGACGGTGTTGGTGGACCCGCAGGGCAAGGTGGCCTTTGAACATTCTGAAGCTTATCCGCTGAGCAGACCAAAGCCGAACTGGAGTGAGCAAAATCCTGAAGACTGGGTGCAAGGCACACTTACCAGCTTGCGCCGTCTGATTGAAATTTCCGGCATAGAGCCGTCACAAGTGGACGGTCTCAGCTTCTCGGGCCAAATGCATGGCCTGGTATTAGTGGATGCACAGGGCCAGGTGCTACGCCCGGCGATTCTCTGGAATGATACGCGCACGACCGCGCAGTGCCGGAAGATTGAGCAGACCCTTGGCACGAAGTTGATTGAGATTGCCCGCAACCGTGCGCTGGAAGGTTTTACTCTGCCGAAGATCCTGTGGGTTCAGGAGAACGAGCCGGAAATATTCGCACAGGCGGAGCTCTTCCTGCTGCCCAAGGACTACGTACGTTACCGGCTGACCGGAGAGTATGGAATGGATTATTCGGATGCAGCCGGCACATTGCTGCTGGACGTAGGTGCCAAAGTGTGGAGCCCGGAAATTGCAGGAGCCTTTGGCTTGCCGCTGTCTATCTGCCCGAAACTCGTGGAATCCTTCGATCAGACCGGAACGCTGCTGCCTGAAATTGCCGGGCAATCCGGACTCCTGGTTTCGACCAAAGTATTCGCCGGTGGTGCGGACAATGCTTGCGGTGCGCTTGGCGCAGGTATTCTGGGTGAAGGCCGGACAATGTGCAGTATCGGAACCTCCGGTGTGGTGCTTTCCTATGAGAGCAATAAGGAATTGAATCTGGAAGGCAAGGTGCATTTCTTCAACCATGGGGAGAAGGATGCTTACTATATTATGGGTGTTACGCTTGCAGCCGGGCACAGCCTGACCTGGTTCAAAGAGACGTTCGCTGCAGAGAAAAACTTCGATGAATTGCTGCAGGGCATCGGCGCCATTCCGGCAGGCAGCGGCGGCCTGCTGTTCACGCCTTATATTTCCGGCGAGCGGACACCGCATCCCGATGCGAATATCCGCGGCAGCTTCATCGGCATGGATTCGGGCCATACCCTGGACCACTTTACCCGTTCCGTACTGGAAGGCATTACGTTCTCTCTGCGCGAATCCATCGAGATCGTTCGTGATTCCGGCAAGGAAATTACGGAGATTGTAGCGATCGGCGGCGGTGCCAAGAATGAGACCTGGCTACAGATGCAGGCGGATATTTTTGGCGCATCCATTGTGCGTCTTGCGAGTGAGCAGGGACCGGCAATGGGAGCAGCGATGCTGGCGGCGTATGGCAGCGGCTGGTTTGCTTCACTGGGTGAATGTGCCGAAGCTTTTATCCATTCTGCCGATGTCTATCGTCCCGATCCTGAGCAAGTGGAGCTGTATAACGGGTTGTTCTCCCTTTATCAAGAAGTGTACGGCCAGACCCGTGAGCTGAATGACAAACTGGCGGCTTACCGGAAATAGAGCACCGCTCTGCAGTAATGGCTGTTTGATTTTGGCAAGAAGAGCCTTTCGCGGTCTGCGGAGGGCTTTTGTTGCCGTTTTCATAAATTTTATGTAATCTATGGGTATCTCCAGGCGGAAGCCTTACCGAGAAAAAGATAGGGTCATGGGAGGCGCAAAGCCATGTTTCGCTGGTTCGTCAATTTGATGAATGATATTAAGATCCGCAATAAGCTGCTGCTTGCTTTTTTCGGGGTGACGATGCTTCCGTTGCTGCTGGTGGGCGGGTATCTGACGTTTGAGATGCGCACGATGGCTTTTGACAATGCGGTGGAACAGGCCTCAATCAATGTGGACCGGGTCCGCAAAAGAACAGAAGAAGTGATTGGCGTATCCCAGGATATTTCCTACCGTCTGAGCAATGATGCCCGGCTGAAAAAGCTGGCTGTGAGCCAATATGAGAGTATTTATAACGTTGTAGAGGCCTACCGCGATTATACAGATATCCGTGAGTATTTAAGACTTTATACTGAAATAGCCAACATCCGGTTGTACACGGATAATTCGACGCTGCTTAATAACTGGGAGCTGATCAATCCCACACCTGCGATCAGGGAGAGTGACTGGTACCAGACCGCGCAGCGGTATGACAGCATGATCGGCTGGGAGTACATTGAGGATGAGCGCGATCGCCGCAAATATTTAAGCCTGATCCGTAAAATCAAACTGGAAGGCTCCTCCAAAACCGGCGTCCTTGTCATCAATGTCAACAGCAGCAAGCTGACTTCGATTCTGAATCAGGAATCTTTTGATACGATGATTGTAGACGACCAGAATAACATTATCGCCTCGAACCGCCCTCAGAGGGCAGGCAAAAAGCTGCTCGATTTCGCCTTCGACACCAAGCTGCTGGGCCTGGGCAGCGGAAGCTATGAAGCGGATGTGGACGGCGAACCTTCCAAAATTGTTATTGAAGAGCTTAGACCCGAGCAAAGCCGCAACGGGCTGCGGGTGATTTCTGTGTTTGCCATTGACAGCATCGTTAAGGAACCAAACCGGGTTATTAAGCTGTCTCTGACAGTGATAGCGGTCAGTGTGGTTCTGGCTTTCCTGCTGATCTTCAGCTTCTCCTCCTTGTTCTCCCGGCGCCTGCTCCATCTCAGCAGACATATTAACCGGGTGGGTACCGGGGATTTCGATGCTACGCTGCAGATTGACGGCAAAGATGAGATTGCCCTGCTCGCCCGGCAGTTCAATTCAATGGTTCGCAGCATTCATGATCTGATGGTCGAGGTGCAGGAATCGAATGAGCAGAACAGTCTGCTCGAACAGAAACAGAATGATATTCGTTTTAAAATGCTGGCCAGCCAGATCAATCCGCATTTTCTGTTCAATGCACTGGAAGCGATCCGTATGGAGGCCCATATGAAAGGGCAGAAGGAAATCGCGCGGGTTGTAAGACTGCTCGGCAAAATGATGCGCAGCAATCTGGAGATCGGACGCAGCAAAATTCCGCTTAAGCAGGAGCTGGATATGGTCGGCTGTTATTTGGATATTCAGCAATTCCGCTATGAGGAGCGGTTAAAATATCAATTTATCTTGGACCCTGGCATTGAATCGCTCACCATGCCGCCGCTAATTGTGCAGCCTCTAGTGGAGAATGCGGTGATCCATGGACTGGACAACATGATGGAGGGGGCGGTGGTGACGGTGAATATCAAGCAGGAGAAAGATCATGCTGTCTTTACTATTACGGATAACGGAGCCGGAATTACCCCGGACAGGCTGGAGCAGATCCGGAATAC
This sequence comes from Paenibacillus albidus, assembly GCF_014644435.1. Lineage (GTDB taxonomy): Bacteria > Bacillota > Bacilli > Paenibacillales > Paenibacillaceae > Paenibacillus_AQ > Paenibacillus_AQ albidus. The sequence goes on from NZ_BMKR01000016.1 coordinate 69,755, forward strand.
TCTTGAAATTCGGGAAGAGCAGGAAGGGGCGCGGATCGGACTGCGCAATGTGCATGACCGGTTGAAGTTATCCTACGGCGACGCTTATGGACTGAATATCGAGAGCCGATTGAATGAAGGAACGGTTATTATGTTCCGTATTCCAATGGAGGACACAAATCTATGATCAAAGTATTGATTGTTGACGATGAGCCGAAGCTGCGGGAGGGTCTTAGGGCTCTCATTCCATGGGAAGAGCTTGGTTATACGGTGGTGGCAACGGCAGCCAACGGTTTGCAGGCGCTGGAGAAATACCATACCTGCCACCCGGAGCTGATTGTAGCGGATATCCGTATGCCCGGGATGGATGGTCTGGAGCTGATTGCCGAGCTGCGGGAAAAAGGCTCCAACTGTCATGTGCTTATTCTGAGCGGGTATGCCGACTTTGAATATGCGAAGCGGGCGATTGCCCATCGTATCGACGGGTATTTACTGAAGCCGGTGGATGAAGAAGAGATGGTCTCTTATCTGATAGAGCTTAGGGACACCATTGCCCAGGAAGGCCGGTTTAGCCGCTGGAATGAAGAGGAGCCTGCCCGCAACCGGGAGATGCTGCTGCGGGCATTGCTGCAGCCGGCATCTGCGGAGGAGGGCGAGGATGATCCGGCCAAGCACGTGGCTGCCCTGGGTCTAAAACCGGGCCATGTCGAAGTCGTCCTGCTTGAACTGCTTGCCCCTTCGGGCAGCGGAGAGGAAGATGAACGGGCTGTTAAGGCTGCTGTAGAGCAGCATTTTGGCAGCAGCGGAGAGCGGCTATTCTTTACGCTGCCGCCGTATATGGGGCTGCTGCTCCAGGAGCCGCTGCAGGGGGAACAGGAATGGGAGCAGCTGATGGAGGAGCTTTCCGGCTTGATCCGCCGGAAGGGGTATGACTTCAGCGCGGCAACGGGAGGGACAGTACCCGGACCGGAAGAGGCCGCGTTGTCCTTTCAGGTGGCGCGTGAGCTGCTGCGCCGGGCATTTTTTTTCCGCAAAGGGATTCTGATCAGCGCCGATCTTTCCGGCATGCTGTTTGCCGGAGTGCTGGAGGAACGGGCCGAAGAGGGGCAGGATGCGGAGAGCCGGCTCCTGTTGGCCGTTGAAACCGGAAACCGCGCGGCTATTGAGCCGCTGGTCAAGGTGATCTGTGCAGATCTGCTGGCTTCGGGCAGTGAAGAGCAGCGGATCAAAGACACGTTTGTGCGGATTCTCAGTACGGTGCTGGCCCGGCTCGAACCGGTCTATCCGGAGATCCGCAGCAACGCCGCTAAGCATTCTCCGCCGATCGGCGAGCTCTATCAGAGCCATTATCTGGCGGATCTGCAAGAGCAGGTTGTCAATTTCCTGGCGGAGATTGCCGATCAGATGTCCAGCGGCGGCAAAGGGAACGAGATCAAAAAAATCACCGAGCTGATTCACCGCCGCTACAATGAGAACCTGAAGCTTGAGACCTTATCCGAACTGTTCAGCTACAACAGCGCTTATCTGGGCAAGATGTTCAAGAACACCACCGGTGAATATTTCAATACGTATGTAGACAAAGTGAGGATTGAGAAAGCTAAGGAATTCCTGGCGCAAGGTATGAAGGTGTACGAGGTAGCCGAGAAGGTAGGCTATATGAACCCTGATTATTTCAACGCGAAATTCCGCAAATATGTGGGCACCTCTCCCAGTTCTTTTCGTAAAAACAACTGATTCTCTATTGACGTTATACTAAACAGCGCATCCGCAGCCAATTGTGAATGCGTTGTTTTTCTTGTAATTGACATAATCGGTGATCCTGTGCGATGATTACCTGACGATCGTCAGGGAGGTGGAGATATGACTGCAAATGCAATCCTCAAGGCGGCTCTGGCGCAATTCGCCGAGTTAGGTTTTGAAGGAGCATCACTGGCAGGCATCGCGCAGGTTGTCGGAATTAAGAAGCAATCGATTGCCACCTATTTTACCAAGAAAGAGGAGTTGTTCTTCGCGGTTTTTCAAGCGATGTCCCGGCACTACATTGAATTCCTGGCACAATTGCACGGGAGTCTGCAGGCAGAACCGGCAGAACAACGGCTTCGGACTGTAGTCTTCTCGAACTACCGCTACAAGGTGGAGCATCCGGAGCTGACCGCTTTTTACAAGCGGGCGGTGCAGTTTCCACCGCCTTTCTTTCAGGACGTGCTGCAGCAGCAGATTGCGGAAATGGAACAACGGTCCTCTATGCTCTACAGGGATATTTTTGAGCAGGGGATCAGGACAGGAGATATCAGACAACAACAGACAGACAGTCTTTTGGCGGCGTTTTATTGCCTGCTGGACGGAATTGCGATGCAGATGTTTTTTTACCCTCCAGAAGAGTTTGAACGACGTTTGGAGGATATTTGGTCCATTTTCTGGACAGGTATCCGAAAGATCTAATCCATAGAGAGGATGATTGGCGTGGACGCTGTGCGTATTGTAACGGAAGAACAATTGCAGGAAGCTTTTCGGATCAGAACGGAGGTGTTCGTCGAGGAGCAGGGGGTACCGTTGGCCGATGAATTTGATGAGCATGAGCAGGACGCGGAACACATTCTGGTCTATTATGAGGGACAGCCTGCAGGTACCGCCAGACTCCGGACTGTAGAGGGGTGGGCCAAGCTCGAACGGATCTGCCTGCGGCCACAATACCGCAAGTATGGGCTGGGTACTTTTATCATCAGGACACTGGAGGCGATGGCAGCTGAGCGCGGACTTAGCCAAGCGAAGCTGCACGGACAGCAGCAGGCCGAAGGTTTTTATCAGAAGCTGGGTTATTCCACCAGTTCTCCAGTGTTTATGGAGGATGGTATTCCACACGTGCTGATGGTAAAAAACCTATAATTCTTTACCTCTATACTTGGCAGATTCCTTTGAGGCTGCCTGAGGACATGGAATCTTCGCTTGTACGCGTGGCGGACTACAGATCCGCTATTTCGCCCATTTCGAGACTATTTCTGCTTTGCCGGACTACAGATCCGTTATTTACTTCAAATGTGCTCCAAAAGGAGGGTTTGGAAGCAGATAAGGTCTTTCCAGTCCGCTTAACACAAAAATTCGGATGTTTCGCCCAAATAAGGTCTCTCCAGTCCGCTTCTATCGCCTCCGACCACCGTTCACTTATTGAACGCTGGCTCGGGGGCATATTTGGTTACGGGGTTAAGTATTAAACATGTGAATTAGACATGGGCTTAAGGAAGGGGTTAATCCCTGAGATATCAAGTGTTTTTGAAAATTCGAAGTTTCAGCAAATTCATGCGTGGTTTCAGCGTTTTTCAACAATGTATCCGCTTCATTACACCCTCAAATCTCTAATTTTCACCTGATTTTAAGTCGAATTAGTGGGGTACTGCAATCGCTTACAGATGAATTAAAATATAAACATAGAGAGGAGGGGGCTTTATGAAAGCGGAAACAGTTACTGCTCAAATCCCGCCGGATACCCGAAAGCGCAACAAAAAGCCTGCTTCAGGGGGACGGTTTTGGAAAACCTTCAAGAATCAAAAATATTTGTACATGATGTCGATTCCCTTTGTAATCTGGGCATTCGTCTTCAGTTATCTTCCGTTATGGGGCTGGACGATGGCGTTCCAGAAGTACAAGCCCGCGCGCAGCTTTTTTGAACAGGAATGGGTAGGGTTCGAACACTTTAAGACGCTGTTCAGCGATACGCAATTCCTGCTGGCACTGCGGAACACGCTGGCGATGAGCTCTATGGGCCTGGTCGCAGGCTTTATTTTTCCGATAACGTTTGCAATCTTACTAAATGAGGTGCGTCTCGGCATATTCAAGCGATTTGCTCAGACCGTCTCGTATTTGCCCCACTTTGTATCATGGGTCGTGGCAGCGGGCATTGTAACTAAAATGCTGTCCAGTGAAAATGGTCTTGTAAACGATATCTTGTTAGGAATAGGCTTTATTGACGCTCCTGTCCAGTTTATGGCCCAGGGCCATCTCTTCTGGGGGATTGTCACCTTATCGGATGTGTGGAAAGAAACCGGATGGAACGCGATTATTTATCTTGCGGCTATTTCGGGTATCGGGCCTGAACTTTACGAAGCGGCCCGTGTGGACGGCGCCAGCAGGCTCCGCCAGGTATGGCATATTACATTGCCGGGTATCCGCCCGACCATTATCGTCCTGCTGATCATGTCGATTGGTAACTTGCTCAATATCGGCTTTGAGAAGCAATTCCTGCTGCAAAATAACCTCGTTACCGATTATGCGCAAGTGCTTGATCTATACTCTTTGAAATATGGGTTAGGCATGGCGAGATATTCCTACGGTACCGCAATTAATATATTCAATTCTGTGATCAGTGTAGTTCTGCTGTTTACGATTAATGGACTTTTCAAACGCACAACTAAAGAGAGCCTTCTGTAGGATACGGAGGCCCCCTTTACTCAGGTCGTGGCAGCAAATTGCCCTTTTCATGAAAGGAGAACGTTACCCATGGGAAATACATCCATCACAGGCAAGTCCTGGCCGGACCGGATTTTTGATTTCATTGTGTATACTGTGGTATTGTTCGTGGTTGGGATCACGATCTACCCGTTTCTGAACGTGCTTGCGATCTCGCTGAATGATTCAGTGGATAGTGTACGCGGCGGCATCACCATCTATCCCCGGGAATTTACCTGGGACAATTACTTGAAGATTTTTACCTTCTCGGGACTCATGACCGGGTTCAAAATATCGGCTTTACGGACAGTCATCGGAACCCTGCTTGGATTGCTCAGTGCCTCCATGCTCGCGTTTACAATCAGCCGTCCTGACTTCCAAGGCCGCAAGTTCGTCTCTACCTTCCTGGCGTTGACCATGTATGTATCGGGGGGGTTGATTCCGATCTACATGCTGATCAAGGATCTGCATATGATGAACAGCTTTGCAGTCTACGTCCTGCCTGGTTTGGTTAGTGCCTTCAACGTGTTTGTCATCCGCTCTTTCATCGACGGTTTGCCTTATGCGCTGCAGGAATCGGCGAAGCTGGACGGAGCCAATGATTTCACAATCTACTGGCGTGTCATTCTGCCGCTCATGAAGCCGGCGCTGGCCACCATCTCGCTGTTCCTGGCGGTAGGCCAATGGAATGCCTGGCTCGATACGTATCTATATAACGGGTCCAGTCCTAACCTGACTACGCTGCAATTCGAATTGATGAAAGTTCTGCAGACTACAACCAGTGGGAATGGAGGCGATTACCGCTCCAATATTGCTTCACTGGCTTCCAATCAGGTGTCACCGGAATCGCTTAAAATGGCGATTACGATCGTTGTAACCGTCCCAATCCTGCTGGTCTACCCGTTCATTCAGAAGTATTTCGTCAAAGGCATGACGCTTGGAGCCGTGAAGAGCTAGTCACTGCTTCAGTGACAGGGGGGAGCTTAGTCTCCCCTCTCATTCAAACCAAATGTGTATCCGTTTTCTTTTGGATAATCAGGCATGGGTATAACAGGACTTCACCTGTGATACGATAGATAAACAATTTTAAGGAGGGTTTATTTCATGGCAAGTAACAGACAAATAAAAGCCAAAGCTTCGGCAATCACGCTCACTTCCGTTATGATGCTAGGTTTGCTCGCAGGCTGCGGCGGTAACAACGGTAATACAGCCGGGAATACAGGCGGCAATGCCGCGAATTCGGGGAATGCTGCCAACACGGCTGCCGATACTTCCCCGCTAAATATGACTTTCTTCAGTTCAGACCCTAACCCGAACTGGACGGGGATGCAGGATGAAGTGGGTAAAGTTCTTACCGAAAAGACAGGCGTAACACTGGAAGCTGAATTTGCGGTAGGTGATCCTGGCCAAAAGGTAGCCCTGATTGCAGCCAGCGGCGAATACCCGGATCTGATCAGTGCGAAGACCGACATCAGCAAGCTGGTGGATGCAGGCGCAATGCTGGATCTGACGGACCTGATTGAAAAACATGCTCCTAACATCAAAAAAGTACTTGGCGAAGAAGGCCTGAAACGTTCACGTTACAGTGATGATGACCATGCGATTTATGCTATTCCTACCTATGCAGGTGTGGATAACAAATATTTTGATGCCGGCGGCGGATTTGAACTTCAGCACCGTGCCGTGAAAGAAGCCGGATATCCGGAAATCAAGACGGTTCAGGATTTCGAGAACGTCATCAAGGCGTATCTTGAGAAACATCCAACCGATGAGAACGGCAACAAAAACATCGGCCTGACCCTGAATGCAGACGACTGGTATATGTACATTACGGTAACCAACCCGGCATTTATTACTACAGGTTCTCCTGACGATGGCGAATATGCGATCGATATCGATACGCAAGAAGTAACATATCACTTCCGCCGCCCGGCGGAAAAAGAATATTTCCGCTGGCTCAACCATATGAACGACATCGGATTGCTTGATCCGGAGAGCTTCGTTCAGAAGTATGACCAGTACAAAGCCAAAATTGCTACCGGCCGTGTCATTGGTCTGATCGATCAGGATTGGGGTTATGGCGATGGAGAAAGAGCGCTGAAAGCCGAAGGCAAGCTGGATCAAGGATATGGTCACTATCCTGTAACTTTGTCTGAGGAGTATAAGGAAGCTTCCTTCTGGCCTACAGGTTTCATGGGTGGCAACGGAATCGGGATCAGCGTAGATGCTGAAGATCCGGTACGTGCCATTAAGTTCCTGGACTACCTGGCTTCCGATGAAGGCCAAGTGCTGATTAACTGGGGGATCGAAGGCAAGCACTACAACGTCGTTGACGGCAAACGTGTCATTCCTGAAGATGTAAATGACCGTAAATATAATGACACCACCAATTTCCAAAAAGAAACCGGACTGGGCAATGTAGGCTCAAACTACGCACTGCTTAGCGCTCACTATGGCGATGGCGTGTTAGACCCAACCGGCAGCTACTACACTACCCGTTTCCCTGAACAAGTAACAGCAGGCTACAATGCGGTAGAAAAAGAAACACTGGCAGCTTACAAAGCCAACACCTGGAAAGATTTATTCCCTAAGGAAGAGGAATTCAAGGTTAAGCCTTGGGGCGCTGCCTGGAACATCACGATCCCTGGCGACAGCGAAATTGTCGTACTTGACAACAAGCTGAAGGATATTACTTGGAAACGGATTCCGGAAGCCATTCTGTCCAAACCGGCTGATTTTGATAAAGTCTGGGATGCCTACCTGGCAGAACTTGATAAAGCCGGTGTAGAGAAGGCTGAAGATTTACGTGAAGAGCTGGTTAAACAACGTGTGAAACTGTGGAATGAGTAATTAATCGTTGCCCATACAAAAAGCATGAAGAGGCGGGAAGTCCGAACGAAAGTCCGGGCTTCCCGCCGATTGCTGTTTACCCTGTATAACCAGGAAAGTATCGTTTATAATTTGAACATAACTAAGACAGGGCAGGAGGCATATACGTGGGAGAGAGCAGGAACACCGGGCGGCAAGAGCTGTGGTACAAGAGGCCGGCCGCCGTATGGGAAGAGGCGCTGCCGGTGGGTAACGGCCGGCTCGGAGGGATGATCTTCGGCGGAGTAGAAGAGGAACTGATCCAGTTAAATGAGGACACCCTGTGGTCGGGTTTCCCGCGCGATAAAGCCAATTATGAAGCGCTGCGGTATTTGGCTCCGGCCAAGCAGCTGGTGGCGGAGGGGAAATACAAGGAAGCTGAAGCGCTGATTGATGCCAGGATGCTCGGCAGCCGTACGGAATCCTACCAACCGCTTGGAGATTTGCGGATCAGATTCGACCTCGCAGGTCCTGTAGAGGATTACCGCAGAGAGCTGGATTTGGAGCAGGCATTGGCAGCCGTGTCCTATACCGCCGGAGGCATTAGAATAGTGCGCGAAGTATTGGCCAGCAGACCCGATGAGCTAATAGCTGTCCATATCCGTGCAGAGGGCAGAGAGGGAATGAACATACTGCCGGATTTCTCGGCGGAACTGACTTCGCCCCATCCCTTCGCCCTGGAGGTGACCCCGGAAGGAACACTGATCATGACCAGCCGCGCCCCGTCACATGTGGCTGATAATTATGTAGGCGATCATCCGCGGTCCGTATTATATGAAGAAGGCCTTGGCATAAGTTATGCTGTTGCCTTGGAGATCCGCACGGATGGCGGCGTTTGTACGGCGGAGAACGGACGTCTGTCGGTTACCGGTGCACACTCCGTTACCCTTCGTCTGGCGGCGGCAACCGATTATGCCGGGTATGACCGGATGCCGGGAAGCGAGGGCACGCTGCCTTCGGAGTATTGTCTGAACCAGTTGGCTGCATCCTCCAAAGGATATACAGAGCTGAAGCAGCAGCATATCTTGGATCATCAAGACTTGTTCAACCGCGTGAAGCTTGCGCTTGTACCTGCTACTTCCCGGGCGGAGCTGCCAACCGATGATCGGCTGGCACAGTACCGCGAAGGACAAGCAGATCCTGCACTGGAAGCGCTGCTGTTCCAGTATGGCCGCTATCTGATGATCGCAGGCTCACGGCCGGGCACGCAGGCTCTGAATCTGCAAGGCATCTGGAATCCGCGGATTCAGCCGCCGTGGAACAGCAACTATACCACGAACATTAATGCCGAAATGAATTATTGGCCGGCCGAGCTGTGCGGATTAGGTGAATGCCATGAACCTTTAATGGACTTAATTACGGAGCTTAGCATTACCGGGAGCCGCACTGCAAATATTCACTATGCAGCACGCGGTTGGGCCGTTCATCACAATACGGACCTCTGGCGGATGTCTACCCCTTCCGACGGACTGTCCATGTGGGCATTCTGGCCGATGGGCGGCGTTTGGCTTTCCCGGCACCTGTGGGAACGTTACGCCTTCCGCCCGGACAGGGATTTTCTGCAAGACACGGCATATCCTCTGCTTAAGGGAGCCGCTTTGTTCTGTCTGGACTTTCTGGTAGAGCTTCCGGATGGCCGGCTGACTACGGGCTTGTCCACGTCACCGGAGAATGTCTTTCTGACCGCCGAAGGGGAAGCTTGCAGCGTGTCTGCCGGCTCGGCTATGGATATGTCGCTGGTTGCCGAATTGTTCTCCCACTGTATTCAGGCTGCGGAAATTCTGGATACGGAGCCTGAGTTCCGCGAGGAATTAATCTCTAAGCGGGCACGTCTTGCCCATCCGGGGATCGCTCCGGACGGGCGGATGCGGGAATGGAACGAGGATTTTGCCGAGAAGGAACTCGGACACCGTCATGTCTCCCATCTGTATGACCTGTATCCGGGCAATGTGATCAGCCCCGGCCAGACGCCGGAGCTGGCGGCTGCGGCTGCCTTGTCGCTGGAGAAACGTCTGGAATCCGGCGGAGGACACACCGGATGGAGCGCCTCCTGGCTGCTTAATCTGTATGCCAGGCTGCAAGAAGGCGAAAAAGCCTACCGCTGTGTGCGGCGGATTCTGGAGGCTGCCACGCTGCCGAATCTATTCGGCAACCACCCGCCCTTCCAGATCGACGGCAATTTCGGCGCTGCGGCAGGCATCGCCGAAATGCTGCTCCAGAGTCACCAGAACGGGCTGGAGCTTTTGCCGGCGCTTCCGGAGAGCTGGAGCGAGGGAGAGGTCAGAGGGCTTAGAGCACGCGGCGGTTTTATCGTTGATATGGAGTGGAGCGGCGGCAGGTTAACACGGGCGCTGCTGACTTCGACACATGGGCAGCCGTGCCGCGTATACAGCAGTCAGCCGCTGACGCTGCAAAGACCGGACGGAACGTGCAGCGATACAGCTGACGTTTTTGAGACTATCGCCGGAGAGACGTATATTCTAATACCGTAAAATGAACCTCAAAGACTGCTTCGCAGCAGAATGTTCTGCGGGAGGCAGTCTTTTTATTCTGCGGACTTATTAGCCGGGTGTGCCGGACCGATAATAGTAACAGAACAATTTGGAATGAAGACAACAGCGGCCGGAAGTCTTAAACATTCACCGTAGTGACAAGCGAATCTTACTACACAAATTATAGGCGTTTAATCAAGGTATGACGCATCTAATAGTAGAGGATAAATGATAAATAAAGCCGATTTCAATATACAGCTGCAGGAGGCAAGGCATATATGAGGAAGAGACGTCTACCATTGGCCAAAGCGATTGTAGGGGGGATGATCATTGCTGCAGCGATTCCGCCGGCGGTGTACTGGGGCTGGGATTACGCCTATGCGGCCACTACTTCGTCATCACTGCGCTCAGTGAGTGAGATGACGAGCCGGCTTACCGGTGCCATGACCAACCGCAGAGAGACTATAACCTTTACTTTTGAAGGGAAGACCGCTAACCTGAAGGCCCAGTTGCAGAAGGCTGTAGACCAGGCGATGGCAAGCGACCCTTACTTATATTATATTGTCGACAGTTACGGCTATTCTTACCGGGGAAGCACCCGCAGTGCAAAGGTGACGATTCAGGTGAAATACCGGGAGACGCTGGAGCAGACCGCTTTTGTGAACAAGCGGGTCAAAGCGGCGGTTAAGCAGATGATTACTCCGGGAATGAATCCCCATCAGAAAGTCAAGGCCATCCATGACTGGGTGGTGCTGCAGCTTAAATACGACACCTCTTACCGCAAATACACTGCCTATGAAGCGCTGCAGACTGGCAGCGCCGTATGCCAGGGGTATTCGCTGCTCACCTACAAATTGCTGCTGGAAGCGGGCATCCCGAATAAAATTGTAGAAGGAACCGCGAAGCCGGAGGGAGGACGCAGCCAGTCGCATGCCTGGAATCTGGTGCTGCTGGATGGGCGGTGGTATCACCTCGATACCACCTGGGATGACCCGCTGCCCGACAAAGCAGGGGCTGTCAGCACATCGTATTACATGAGAACCGATGCCCAGCTGCGGCGCGATCATACCTGGGTTAAATCCTACCCGGCAACTTCGGAGAGTTATCCTCAAACGTTGTCCGGGCTGGTGAAGAAAGGCGGAAAGGACACTGCGGTCTACCGGCAACTTCAGACCGAGCTACAGTACGGGTTGTATGAAGAAGAGCGAGTGGTCAGCTCCGCAGCCGGGATGGTTAAGCTGGCGGATATTGCGGCGGCTAAGGGAGATCAGTCCATATTATTCCGGTACCGGGGCAGCACAAGACAACTGGAAAAAGATCTGCAGGAGCTGTACACGCTGGGCTTGAACAAGTTGTCATATTCGACTACTCCTTTTGATAATACCGGCGATTTGAAGGTGTTTGTAACCTGGAAATAACCGGACCGGCTGCCGGAAGAAGTTTTCTTGGGACAGCCGGGGACCCTGGATCCGTGGGGAGATATTTTTTTCGTGAAAGGGCTTGCAAAAAAACAAAAGCCTGTGGTATATTTTAACTGTAATTTTTATCTAAACGTTTAGATTATGGCTGATGGTTGGCTGGGATACTTGGACAGGAGAATGGCAATGAGCAAAATCAGTATAAAGGATATCGCCCTCAAGGCAAATGTATCGATCGCTACGGTATCCTATGTGCTTAACGGCACCCGGAATGTGCGGCCTGAGACCCGCAGACGTGTGGAGGCAGCGATCGAAGAGATGAATTATAAACCCAACGATATCGCCAAAAGTCTGAAGCGGCAGCATACGAACACCATCGGTGTCATTGCGGAGGACATTACAGTGTTCAACGCACCGGATATTATAGACGGAATCAATGATTTCGGGGACCGGCATGATCTGCATATTCTACTGGTGAATCTGCGGCTGGATAAAAGGATCGGCCGTAATTTCAACGATGTGACGGCGTATCGGAAGTATGCTGCCAATGCCGTATCGGAGCTGCTGAGCAAGCAGGTGGACGGGATTATTTATATCGGTGTACATACACGTGATTTGACAGGATTAATCGACACCGAGGGGAAGCCGATTGTATACACCTACGGTTATACCAAGGATGATGTGTCCATCCAGTACAATGATGAGCAGGCTTCTTATGAAGCTATGGCTTACCTGATCAGCCAGGGGCATAGCAGAATTGCGATTATCAGCGGCCTGATGGATTCGATTCCTTCCAGGCTGCGGCTGAACGGCTACTACCGGGCAGTTACCGAGTTCCAGCTGCCGTTTGATCCGCTGCTGATCAAGATGGGGGATTGGGAGCGGGAGAGCGGCTTCCGTCTGGCCGCCGAGCTTCTGGCGATGCCGGAACCGCCGACCGCCATTCTGTCGATGAACGATGTAATGGCAGTTGGGGTTCTCCAGGCTGCAGCGGCCCAAGGCTTCAAGGTGCCGGAAGATGTGTCTGTAATGGGCTTCGACAACAGGGAGTTCAGCGATTACCTCACCCCCCGGATCACCACAATGAATCTTCCGCTGCATGAGATGGGGTACCAGGCGATTGAGACACTGTATCAGATCATTAACGGAAAAACATCCGATACACGGTTGCCGCCGCAATGCCAATTAATTGAAAGGGATTCTGTAGCTGCCCCCAGAACAAAGTGAAGGATCGGGCTAATACTCAATTATGGATTACAATTTAAACGTTTAAATTAAGAGGTCGGCAGGTGAAAGGGTGGCGGTATGACCAAACTTAGCAATGAGAAATACAGGCTGGAGTTCAATGAACACGGTGCCCTGCAAACCTTGGTATTGCAGGATGACCCCCATGCCATGAACTGGGTGGTGGACCCCGCTTATCTGGACAAGCTGGGATATCCCGATCAGGACAAGCTGTTCGGGGAATGGACGCTGCAGATGGACGGGAAAGAGGTGCAAAGCACCGCTTTGCAGCCGAAGATCGTGCGGGAAGGGGAGCACCGCGTTACGGTTGAATTTAACCATGAGCCTCTCTCGCTGAGACTTGAATATACGCTCGAGCAGGGTCGGCTGCTCTGGACGGTTGAAGCGCAGAACCGTTCGGACAGGCCGGTTACCCTGAACGGGCTGCATGTCTGGTTTCCGCTGTCCTCCATCATGTTCAGAGATAAGAATGTGCTGCGCAATATGCATGAATCCTGCGCAGTGTTCACTCATCTCGGGGGAGATTTTACGAAATTCGCAGCCGTGCGGCGCAGCAACGAAGCCCCGCATTTAGGGGTGTACGGTATCGAAGGCAGAACAGCTGCGGCAGGCACGTATTGCCGTTATAAGAATGCTTTTCTTGAGCAGGTCTCGCCCTCTCTTGACGGTCTGCTCTTCCACCGGCTCTCCTTGGTGGAGGATGGGCGCTCCATGGCGGAATCGGCAGCAGCCGACTGGATCTATGGTAACGCTTACTATCCGCTTGAGCTTGAAGCCGGGCGGCTGGTCCGCTGGACATATGTCATGTTGCCCTTCCGGAACATGGACGATTTCTACCTCCGGGGACAGGAGCTCGGGCATCCCCGCTGGACCTATACACCGGCGTTGCCCCGTGAAGGTGTCTTTCGGGCGGAGCTTGATCTCCCTGAAGGAGTATCCCTGAGCAAGCTGCGCCTGGTCAGTGCTCCAGCCGGTACCGGGGACCTCCGGGAAGAGGAGATTACACACCGGCTGCAGCCGGTGAATGAAGCTGGCGGGCGTTACAGGCTGTCACTGCCCCGTCACGAAGCCGGAGAACACAAGCTGGAGCTGTTCCTGGAGGACGGAAGGACGGATATCCTCGTCTGGAACGTGCTGGAGCCGATTCGGACCATGCTCGGCAAGCGGGCAGAGTGGCTGACTGCGAACAGCTACCTTGGAGAGGAGGCAGCTGAACGGCCGCATGCCTTCCGCCCCTTGTCCAACCAAGGGGAATCCCTGGGGAAGGTGGCCTTCCTGCTGATGAACAACAGGATGTCTACCGCAGTGCCGGAGCAGGTAGCCAAAGCGGAGGCGGCAGCGGTGCATGACATCAGGCAGCACTGGTTCGAGGCCGGCGACTTTTCGAGGCCGCGTCCGTTGTATGGCGATTTCTACCGTATCTATGATTTTGACTACATCGGTCATGTGTTTTATTTGTTATCGCAGATGGATGAGGATCTGCTTAAGCTGCATTCTCCCAAGGTATATCTGCAATGGGCCGCCGAGGTCATGTGCCTGCGGCTGGACCCGGAGTGCCACCCGGGACCCCGGGAGAAGGCGGAGAGCCGGCTTAACGGCATTTTTATCCTGTACCTGGAGGATTTGCTGCAGGCCCTGCAGCAAGCGGGTCTTACAGTGTGGCAGGAGCGCCTTCTGAAGCTGTGGGAAGGCTTCGGCAGAACGCTGGCGATGGACGCGCGGGGATACAGCGGAGCCATTACGGAGCATTTCTATGACAATGCCGGATTTGGTCCGACCTGCGAGACGTTGTGCCGCCTGGGGATTATGGATGAGGCCGGACGGTACGGTCAATTGGTGCTGGCCAATATCGGTTTCAGCAATGATTACCGGCTCCAGAATCCTGACCGCTGGTGGGAGGCGTTGTCGCCCATGATTCATTCCCTCTGGGGAGGGCTTGTGTCAGCTTCGGCACTGGCCGCTTACGAGCATTTGGGCAATCCGCAATATCTGGAAGCGGCATACCGTTCTACAGTCGCAGTATTTCATTGCTATGACTGGAATGTACGCTCAACTCCCCGCCGTCTCCAGCCCGGGGAAGCAGCTTCCACCTACAGCGTGTCGGCGCCCAATCTGAATATGCCCAAACTGTCGCGGAACCGCTTCGGTCAGTCGGTATTTGTCAGTGCGGAGGACCCGCTGTTCGCCTCCCTCTTCTCGGAATTGTCCGGTGATGACTGGGACATGGGCGAAGAGCTGGCGGCCTATCTACTCGGATTCGGAACTACCGCCTACCTTTACAGAGACAGCCGCGGAATTATGCGCTGTGTGAACGGCGACTTGACGGAGGAAGAAGGAGGCTTGACCATCACCAGCTATGCGGCTTATCCTTCCCGTTACGTGCTGCTGGAGGACGGGCTGGATTACCGGCTGCCGCAAGGCTCCCTGCAATCCCGGGTCCAGCTCAAAGATGGTAAATTCCGCATGCTGGAATAATCCGGTGCGGTTGTCCGGCCGGCTTTAATGACTTGATTGGATTCTGTTTTCTAAGATAAACGTTTAGAAGCAAGACTGGCGTTTACCTTGAAATGATAGCTTCACCACAAAGGGAGGACACAAAAATGAAGTTTGGGAAACGTAAGCTGGTTATGTCTCTTGCATTAACGATGGCGCTCTCTAGTCTTGCAGGCTGTTCAGGCAATGGGGGCAATGAGTCCGGCGGCAATGCGGCTCCTGCGTCACCCGCCGGCAACGGAGGGGAGGCAACCAAAGATATCACGCTGGAGCTGCTGTATTGGGGAGATGATGTTCAGAAAAAGCTGGTGGAGGCTACTGCGGAGAAGTACACCGCCGAAACGGGAGTCAAGATCAACGCCCAGGTGCTGCCGGCAGACGGCTCCTTCGATACCTTCATCCAGACCCGGCTGGAATCCGGGGAATTGCCGGACATCAGCTACATGGGGGAAGGCGACATTCAGAAATACAATGAAATGGGCATTCTTGAGGACATCACTGATCTGATGACTAATGGCAGCATTCCGGAGAAATTACCGGCTATCACCATCCATTCCCCTGAGCAGAAGGTTATCGGCGTAGGTCTGTCCAACCAGATGGAGCTGCTGTTCTACAGCAAATCCAAATTTGATGCAGCCGGCGTGCCTTACCCTCCAAGCAAGGTTGAGGAAGCTTGGGATTGGGACACTTTTCTGGCTAATGCGAAGAAGCTGACCACGGATACCAAAGGCAATACGGCTGCCGACAGCGGTTTTGATGCTTCAATGACAGAGAACTACGGAATCGGAGTCACAGCAGGCCGTGAATTTCATCATTTTTGGGCCGCATATGCCAATGGGGGCGGTGTGGTATCGCCGGATGGAGCAGAATTCCAGTGGGATTCCCCGAAGAGTGCCGAGGGCATTCAACGATTGGCCGATCTGGCCAATAAGGACAAAGTATCTTCAGCTTTTACGTATACCTGGAATTCCGGGATTGGTTCAGCCGTGGATGCGCTTAGCGGAGGTTATGCCATGGTCATCAGCGGTTCCTGGGACCTCGCCAACATCAATGGCAATGAGGATATCGGGGTAGGTGTACTTCCCAAAATGGAGAAAGCGGTTACTATGAACTGCGGTGCGCCACTCGTCGTCTACAATACCTCCAAACACAAGGAAGAAGCCAAGAAATTCTATGCCTACATGGTCAATCCGGAGAATAGTCTGGAGCTGCTCAAGACAGGGGCCTGGCTGCCTAACCAAGCGGACTGGTATACGGATGCCGCACTTGTTGAGAAATGGACCGCTGATCTGCCGGAAAGCGCCAAGGAGACCATTCTCAGCTACGCCACGACCAAAGACGCCATTGTCCAGTGGCCTGCCTATTATGTTCCTGCTTATCTCAAGATGAATACCGAATACGAGAAATCCATCGACCAGGCCTTGTCCGGCCAGAAAAGTGTAAAGGACGTCTATGATTCTATCATGCCGGCCATCAAGCAATTATGGGAGAGCGGCAAAGTATCTTAATTAAGCTTTCATTTGAAAAGAGGGCTATGGCTTATGAACCCAGAGAGCAAAACCGGTACGGCACCGGTTCCAGTCAAAAAGCAGATCGCCGGTTCCTCCAAGGAGGCGGTCGCCGGATATTTATTTGCAGCACCGGCCATTCTCGGTTTCCTCATCCTGACACTGTATCCGATGCTGGCCAGCTTATATTACAGCTTTCATAAAATTACGATTATGAGCGGCAGCCAGGTGATGGAATGGATCGGACTGGACAACTTCCGGTATATCTTCACCAATACAAGCTCTGAATTTAAGAAATCCATTACGGTGACGCTTCTGTATGCTTTCATCAATGTGGCGCTTGTGATCGGCTTTTGCCTGATCGTCGCCCTCCTGCTGAACCGCAAGTTCATCGGCAGAAATATGCTGCGCGCCATCTTTTTCCTGCCGTCTGTCGTGCCGATGCTGGCGACAACGATCGTGTGGCAGATGCTGCTCCAGAACCAGGCCAAAGGCGGGCTGCTCAACTGGCTGATGCTGCAGCTGGGTGTTGCTCCGGTGGATTTCCTGAACGATCCGGTGCGGATCTTTGAAACCCTGTTCATTATGAGCCTGTGGACCTGCGGAGGTACGATCGTTGTCTTTATTGCCACCCTGCAGGATGTGCCGGGAGAACTTCTGGAAGCCATCGAGATGGATGGAGGCAATGCCTGGCACAAGTTCCTGAAGGTCACCTATCCGACGATCAAGCCGGTGCTCTTTTTCCAGCTGATTATGTGTATGATGACCTCGATACAGATTTACACCCAAAGTGTTGTGCTGTCCCGAAACGGCGGACCCGACCGGATGACCTATTTTATTAACGTCATGATCTATGATCATTCCTTTGTTCAGACGGGTATGCGCGGACTGGCTTCCGCAGAGGCCTGGGTCGTCTTCCTGATTACGATGCTCATCACGGGAGTGCTCTTCTACTTTCAGGGTGCCTTCAAAAAGGATGATTCCATGGGCAAAAGAAAGCGGGTGCGGTAAATGGCGGCCTCACAAACCCTCCATTATGCAAGTATTAAGAAAGCAAAAAATAAAACAAAAGCAATAAATGCCGGGCTGATTCTGCTGTCCTGCCTGCTAGGGGTGGTCTTTGCGTTTCCGCTGTATTGGCTGCTGCGCGGGGCTTTTGTAAACCACTCGGAGATTCTGGCCCGTCCGCCGGTATTTTTCCCCGGGCAGCTGAATATGGACAACTTCAAGCTGGGGCTGGAGCGTATTCAATTCCTCCGCCAGTTATGGAACTCTGTCAGCATTGTGGTTCCGTATGTGATCGGTACGGTGCTGACGACCAGTTTTGCCGGTTATGCCTTTGCCAAGCTGCGGTTTCCGCTGCGCGGCATGTGGTTCGTGCTTGTCATCAGCACCATGATGCTGCCAAGCGCAGTCACCCTGCTGCCGCAGTACTCCATGTATACGTCGATGGGGCTGGCGGGCAAGCCGGCACTGATCATTCCCGCCTTTTTCTGCGCGGGAGGCAATGCGTATTTCGTATTTTTGCTGCGGCAGTTCTTCATGACGATTCCGGTTGAACTCAGTGAAGCGGCGAAGATTGACGGTGCGGGCTACTTCCGCATTTATTCCCGGATTATGCTGCCGCTCATCCGTCCGGCCATGATTGTAGTCGCTCTCTTCAGCTTTATCAACTGCTGGAACGAATTTTTCTATACGATGATCTATTTGAAATCGGAGGCGGATTATACGCTCCCGATGGGTCTGTATATCGTTAACGGGATGCGTATCCCGAACTATGAGCAGGTCATGGCGCTGGCCCTGATCGTAACGGCTCCCTGTCTGGTGTTTTTCCTGATTGGCAACAAATATTTTGTGGAAGGTATTACGTTGACCGGCATCAAGGGATAAATAAGGAGGAGATTCAGGGATGGTAACGAGGCAAAGATGGTACAGCAAAGCTTGTGTGGCAACTTTATGTGCAGCGGTCGTGATGGGTACCGGCGGGATGCCGGTATCGGCCAACTATACGACGGATTTTGACCATAAGGGAGTAGGAACCGACTATGGACAACCCGTATGGAAAGACGGCAATACGATCATCCGCGAAGGGGTGGACTTCAGCCAGGCAACGATCGGGGAAATGATGGAGGCGATCGAGGCCTTCGATTTTGACAAATTCGCCAAGGATAACGCCGATCTGCCGTGGCTGGATGCGCTGCTTGTGAATGAAGGGGTGATCCCCGATGATGTGAACGATGAGGGTGGAGCCAATACGCTTCTCAGCCGGGGCAACGCCCTGTATATGAAGACGCAGGACAACACGAAGCTGGGTTTTGTCGGCACCGTCCATTATGCCGATACGCTTAACCAGGACACGATGTACCAGATCACGCTCTCTACCGGCGGCGTGAACGAGCAGAAGGACTCACGCAAAAACTACCCCAGCCATATGAATCAGACCTATACCAGCGGGGGCCTTGAGATTAACCAGCGCAAATTCATCTCCAGCAACAACAGCGCTGTAACGCTGCTGCAGCTTAAGAATCCTACAGCCGGAGAGCTGAAGCTGACGGTAACGGTTAAATCCCCGTTTGTATCCCAAGCAGAACAGGATGAGCTGGTTGGCTACAGAGTAGCGGCTCCGCTGATGATCGGCAAGGCCGGGCAAAAAGTAGTAGAAGCCATGTCCTATGTAGATGTGCATCTGAGCGGAGACGGCATGACCCCATCCGGAAACACACTGGTCAAAGAAATCACGGTTCCTGCGGGAGGTACTGTAGACCAGAAGGTGGTTATGGGCTGGCTTGCGGAGGAGATTCCCGGCTCGAAGGCGGATTATGAGGAATTCAAATCCGCAGCGGGCAACGAAGAGGCTTTTGGCACTCAAGTCAAGGCCTACAACGAGTGGTGGGCCGACAACATTCCTTATATCGATATTCCTGATGAAAATGTAAAAAAGGTGCTCTACTACCGCTGGTGGTGTAACCGCTTTAATCTGCTGGAAGCCAATATTCCCGGCAATGACTGGCAGTTCCCGATGAACATGGAAGGGGTGCTCGGCTATAACAACGGCATCACGGTAAGTGTGCCGTGGGCGCTGCAGGATCTCAAATGGCTCCGTGATCCGTCCTATGCCTACGGAACCTGGCTGGCACAAGGGGAATACTCCGAGAATAAGAACTACAAGAACAACCCCGGACGCCCGAATATCTGGACCTGGGACATGATGCAGAACACCTCGCAGGTAGGCTGGGAGGCTTACAAAATTTACGGCGGCGGACCGGAATTGCTGAAGAAGTTCGCGGACTATTCGGCAAATGATGTGACGGGAACCCTGCAGCATTTTAAAGGCACGAATCCGAATCTGGTGTACTACAATCATGGCCCGATCACCGGCAACGATGGCGATACGGTATCGATGCACTGGAACGGCGGCGGCAACTTTGCCCGGCTGGACGGCTCAGCGACGACTTATGCCAACGCAGTGGCGGCAGCTAACATGTACGGGCAGCTTGGCGATACGGCGGGCAGAGACCGCATGAATACCATTGCCGGGAATATTCAGCAGGCTATTTTGTCGGAGATGTGGTACGGCAAGGCTGACTTCGACGGCGACGGGAAGGCCGATACGAATGGAACAGGCAGCTTTTTGCATAAAAAAATAGTCGGCGGCCAGGATGTGTTCAACCCGTGGCGGGATAACAATATGTTCGTGTTCAACTTCGGCGTGGTGCCGACGGAAGGACAAGCCGGATATCAAGCGGATTATTTAACGCAGCTGTCCGATTACGGCGACCCGAATTACTATCCGGTCTTTCCATTCTTTACGGCGGATCAGCACAGCATCATGAAGCGGGTAGAGGATTTCAAAAACGGCAAGACGGATGCCTTCGGCACGGACCAGTTCGCCTGGTGCAATTTCGGCAACTATATCAACACGGTCCGGGCGTCCCTGCGCCATTATCCGGTGAAGAATATCGACAGCAGTGTCTACCAGACTTTGTTTGACTGGGGCGCATGGCTGCATACGGTGGAACCGGGCAATACCGATCACCTGGATTCCAATGAATTCTTCTGGCTGGAGGATTATTTCTTCGGCACGCCTTGGACCAAGGACAATCCGCCCAATCCGAGCGGCAACATGGTACGGGCCTGGATTCACCACGATACGCTTGGCATGATGAATTACACGGTGCTGGAGGACATGGCCGGTATTCAGCCGAGAACGGATGAGAAGATTGAGCTATGGCCGCTTGAAGTGGACTATGACCATTTTGCGGTAGACAATGTGCGTTACCATGATGCCGATCTGTCCATCGTCTGGCAGGACCCGGCCAAATATAGTGATGCGAACCCGTATTACAAAGGAATTCCTGTAGGTTATTCGCTGTTCATTAACGGCGAATTGGTAATGACAGCCGATGAAATGTCGCATTTGATCTATGATACGGCCACAGGCAAGGTGGAGAAGCCGGCACAACAGGTTGCCGGGGCGGTTGGCGACAATTCGCAGACGGCCATCCTGTTCGAGAAGGGCAGTGCTACGGCACTTGCTACAGCCGATGCAACCTCTCTTACCGGCAATGTCAAAACTGTAGATATGTTTAACAAAGCGGGGGTTGACCTTGAGCATGACGGTGAGAATCTGGCCACTGCTGCGGGAACTACCGTTGAGACAACCTATATCGAGAATGGTTCAGATCTCCGCAATCTGGCGGACGGTTCAACCATCGCTTCCATCAATCATACCTCCAATACCGCTTTGTTCGGGGAATCCCCGAATGCGGAAGATGCAATCACCTTTAAACTGGGCGGTGAGCAGACGGTAGACAATGTGAAGGTGTACTTCTACAATGACCGCATGCTGAACGGTTATGGGACACCGCAGACCTTCGGCGTGGAATATCTGGATGCCGACGGTGTGACCTGGAAGCCTGTAGAGGGACAGTCCCGCTACCCGGATTATGTGGCCTCCAACTATAACAATGTAGAATTCCAGGCCGTGAACACTTCGGCACTGCGTGTCCGTGTGACGCATTCTCCGGAGCTTGCGACAGGCATCAAGGAGATTCAGATTTATCACAATAACCTGAATGTGACGCCGGACGCCAACCGGGCTCCAAAGGTTATAGTGGACTCTCCTGTCAAGGTAGAGCAGGGTGTGCCGCTGACCCTGGTACCGGCCATCACGGATGACGGACTGCCTAGCGGTAAGCTCACCTACAAGTGGGAGCGTACTGCAGGGGAAGGTGAAGTAGAAGAGCTCCAGACGGATCAGGCGGTCCTGAAAGCAATCTTCAAAGCGACGGGCGAATATACGTACCGCCTAACGGTCAGCGACGGAGACAAGGTGACCTCAATTGAGGTTCCGGTGACTGTGTTTGTGGCCACCGCCGAGCTGTCGGAGATGGTCTCGCGTTATGCGGACAAGGCTTCCGGACGAATTGTGCGGAACCCGGAAGACTTCATTCCGGAGACCTGGACAGCGCTGCAGGCCGAATTGACTGACGCCAAGGCGCTGCTCTCCAAGGGTAGCTATACTCCGGCGGAGATCAAGGAGGCTACCGATCAGCTGCGTGTTGCCATCGGTGCTCTGAGATACCGGAATGCGGGCCTGTTGGCTACACCAAGCGCTTCCTACACCTCGGCCTGGGAGTCGGTCTATGGGGTGAACGACGGATACATTCCTTATACTTCGGCCAGTATCGGGAATGGTGAAGTAGAGAAACAATACGGGAACTGGGGCGGGCCAGGCGACAGCCACTGGGTGCAGTATACCTGGAGCAAGCCGGTGAGCCTGTCTGGCAGCTCGATCTATTTCTACGATGATGGCGGCGGTATACAGGTGCCGGCCAGCTACAGCTTTGAATATTGGGATGAGGTTTCCGGCACTTTTGTTCCGGTCACCGGAATGAGCGGGCAGGACAAGAAGAAGGACGCCTTTAATGAAGTGACCTTTGATGAGGTGAAGACGGATAAACTCCGGCTGATCCTGAACAAAAGCTCAGCCGGAGCATGGACCGGGGTCAAGGAATGGCGGGCCCTCTCCGCCAAGCCGGAAGGTGAAGCTCCTCCCGAGGGGGCGCATGGGGCCATTGTAAGTATTGAGCAGATTGCTGTGAACACAACGATTAATGTCGTGCCGGTGCTTCCATCCAAGGTTACCGTAACCTATGCCGACCAAACGAAGGGTCTGGCAGATGTGGTATGGGACGAGATTCCGCTGAACAAGTTGTCTATTGCCACAGATTTTGTTCTGTTCGGCAAGGTCACAGGAACTGATGTGCCGGCGAGTGTCCGCATCAGTGTGAAATACGACAAAACCCGGTTAAAAACAGCCATTGATACCGCCGGAGCTCCGGAGGTCAATGAAGAGAACTACAGCGGAACCCCGGAACAATGGGCCGCGCTGCAAGCCGCGCTGGTAACGGCACGGGCTGTATACGGGGATGAGGGTGCCACTGAAGGCGATATCAACAATGCGTACAACGCCCTCAAAGCGGCGTACGAAGCACTGACTCCGGCAGCAGGCAATGATGCGCTGATTACGGGAATTACGATTCCCGGCGGCGTGCTCGATCAGGTGGGCCTGGAGATCATTGTGCCGGAAACCACTACACTGGAACAGTTAAAAGAAGGATTGACCGTGCGGGAGGGAGTTACCCTGGCGGTCTATCAAGAGGATGGCCTTACACCCGCCGAGCTGCTGCAGACCGGCTTTAAGGTGGCGGTGACCGGTCAGGACGGGGCACAGTCCCGTACGTATACCTTGACTCTCGCTGCCGTGAATCCGCCGGTGCTTACGGAACGGCTGAAGGCGAAGCTGGCCGAGGCACAGGCCCTGGATATGAAGCTGTATACGGCAGCCAGCCAGGAGGCGCTGGCCGCCGCACTGGCACACGCCAAGCAGCTGCTGGACCGCACAGGCGCATCCCAATCGGAGATTGATGCGGCCGAGGCACAGCTTGCCGCTGCCGTAGAAGGGCTGCAGCTGCTGCCAAGTGCGCAGCCAAGCCCGGTGCCTACTGCGACGCCGCAGCCGTCGTCCGTACCGACCCCCGCAACCGGCGGCAGCGGTGACGGTGGGTATACGCCAGTAGCCACGCCTAAGCCAAGCGCAGCGGCGACAGCGGTGCCTGCTGCCGTAAGTTCAGGCAGCATCGTACTGCAGCCGGTGACCGGTGCGGATGGCACGGTCAAGGTGGTGCTGGCCGCCGCCGACATTGAGGCGGCAGTCAAGGGCGCAACCGGCGGCACGCTGTCGGTTGTGATCAAGGCAGCGGCAGGCGCGAAGCAGACCGCTGTGGAACTTCCGCTGCAGGCGCTGGCCGCAGCGCAGGGCGTACAGATCGTCCGGCTGGAAGCAGGGGCGGCCACAGCGGCAATGCCGCAGAGCTTCCTGAAGGCGCTGGCCGATCAGGGAGGCCGGAGCCTTCAGCTGACCTTTGCTCCTGTGGAACGGGCCAAGCTGCCCCTGCAGCTGGGCAGTCAGCCGGGAGCTGAGGCAGCTGTCAGCATCCAGCTTAGTGTGGACGGCGTGGCATTGCCTGCTGATTCACTGGCCGGGCAAGGACCGAAAGCCTTGCTTCCATATCCCCTCAAAGCAGGTGAGAAGGCGCATCAGGTGGTTGCTTATCAGGTAGGCAGTTCCGGACAAGCAGAGGTGTCCGGCAGCAGCCGTTATGATTCCGATTCTGCAGCACTGGCCACCACTTTGAATCAGAACGGAATCTACGTTGCCCTTTATGCGCAGGTATCCTTCCCGGACATTGCTCCGGCAGCCTGGGCGGTAGAGAGCATCGAGGCACTTGCGGCCCGCGGTGCTATACAGGGAACGCCTGATGGCCGCTTCCACCCCGGCGGCAGTGTAACACGGGCGGAGTATATCAGCATTCTGATGAAAACCTTTGATCTGCTGGATGAGACGGCCGTCAGCTCTTTCGGGGATGTTAAGGAAGCTGCGTGGTACAGTGCAGCGGCTGCCAGTGCGCAGAAGCTGGGTATCGTGCAGGGAAAGACAGACGGAACCTTTGGCGGGAATGAGCGCATCACACGCCAGGAGATGGCCGTGATGACCTACCGGCTGGCGCAGCTTGCCAAGCTTCCGCTGGAGGGTACAGCCGGTCAACAGCCGGCTATAGCGTTTCAGGATGTGAGCCAGCTGCCGTCTTATGCAGCCGAAGCGGTGACAGCGATGGCCCGCGGCGGATTGATTAACGGCATGGCCGAAGGCAAGTTCGAGCCAAATGGTGTGGCAACACGGGCACAGGCCGCGGCCATCATCTACCGGCTGCTTGGTCTGACACCGTAATGCCAAAGGGACTCCGGTCCTGGCAGCGGGTAGAACCCCCGGGTCATCGGGCACGATGATAATCGATATATGAGATTATCCCTTAAGTAGAATAGTAGTCCCTCGAGGACTACACAAAAGAAGCAGCGATTCTCCGGTTCAATGGAGGATCGCTGCTTTGTTTTGTTTGTAGGGTGGATTGCGGCTTCGATCTTAATGAGTCACTTCACTGCACTTTATACATCAGGCACAGCGTCAACCCGGCTCATTTTCACTTTGACTGCATTTGCTGCATCAGGAATTGCAGAAAGGGCCGATAAACGCCGGTTGTCTGAATTTCCACTGTATAAAATACATCAGAATGGAATTTTGAACCATTCCAGAGCGATTCTACTGCACTAAATACATTAGAACTGCTTTAAGAATACTTGACTACTGCTAGCCCTCGTGTGTGCTCAGATCACACTTATCCAGCGGGACAATGCTGCTTTTTCTGAACCAGCCATAGCCGAGCCAGATCAATGCGAACAGCGGAAGGCTCACATAGGAGACAAGAATCCCGTACCAATCGATACGGCCTCCGGTGAAGGCGCCGAGATTCTGACCCAGGATGGCAACGATGCACAGCACAAGGGCAAACAGCGGACCAAACGGGAACCATCTAGCCCGGTAAGGCAGTTCATCCAGCGAGTGTCCCTGTGCGACGAACGCGCGGCGGAAACGATAATGGCAGACGGCAATGCCCAGCCAGTTGATGAAGCCGCACATCCCTGAGGCGTTGAGCAGCCAGTTGTACACCGCGCCATCCCCGAAGAAGGAGGCCAGAAAGGCCAGCATGCCGACGGCTGTGGTGACGAGCAGCGCGCCGACGGGAACCCCGCGGCGGTTGAGCTTGCCCAGTGCGCGAGGGGCCATGCCGTCCTTGGCCATGGCATACAGCACCCGGGTAGAAGCGTACATTCCGGAGTTGCCGGCAGAGAGGACGGAGCTAAGGATGACCGCATTCATCACGGAAGCTGCAATGGCAAGTCCGGCTTTGTTGAACACAATCGTGAACGGGCTGACACCGATATCATCAATGCCGCCGCGCAGCAGGTCGGGATTGGTATAAGGAATCAGCAGCCCGATGACCAGGATGGCCAGAATATAGAAGATAAGGATGCGCCAGAAGACCTGACGGATGGCCAGCGGCACATTGCGGCGCGGGTTCTCGCTTTCCCCGGCAGCGACGCCAACCAGCTCGGTTCCCTGGAAAGAAAATCCTGCTGCCATGAAGACCCCGACGAAGGCGAAGAAGCCGCCGTGGAAAGCTGTGCCGCCCAGCGTGAAGTTGCTGAAGCCTGTGGCCTCGCCGCCCATGATCCCGAAGATCATCAGAACTCCGACAACGAGGAATACAATAACAGTAATGATCTTGATAATGGCGAACCAGTATTCCGATTCACCGTATCCCCGCGAGGACAGGAAGTTCAGGCCGAACATCAAGAGCAGGAAGACCAGGCTCCAGAGGAAGGACGGGCTGTCCGGGAACCAGTATTTAATGATGACCGTTGCGGCAGACAGCTCGGCTGCGATGGTAACCGCCCAGTTGTACCAGAAGTTCCAGCCAATGGCGAAGCCGAAGGCCGGGCTGACGAAACGCGTGCCGTAGGTGCTGAAAGAGCCGGAATCCGGCAAATAAGTCGCCAGCTCTCCAAGACTGGTCATAAGGAAATAGACCATAATCCCGACAGCCGTATAGGCCAATAGTGCGCCTCCCGGGCCCGAAGAAGCAATGGCTCCGCCGCTGGCGAGGAACAGGCCGGTTCCGATGGAACCGCCGAGCGCGATCATGGTTAAATGTCTGGCCTTGAATGTTTTTTTGAGGCCGGGGCTGCCGGCCTGGCTGCCCTTTACTCCTTGCTGCTTGCTGTTCATACAAATAGCTCCCCTTAATATGTGTTTGAGTTCATGAACGTGAATAGGGAATGCTGAGCGATTTCTGACGAGGTTCACCTTCAAAAATGCACAAAAAACCGCAGACGGTATCTGCGGTTTGGTAGCTACAGCTCCGCCTCAACCTCCCTGAAAAGATAGCGCAACACGCTGCTTCCCGGCTTGTGCCAAAAAAGCAGTGTGACAGTTCCGTGCCTGTTCGGCAACGGCCCCAACCCGCACCGCTGTGAGAGCGGCGGTGCGGGTTTCGGCGGATATCCCTTTCGGCAGCGATTCACAGACGGCTCTTGAACGTCTCCACGCGCTTACTCTTCATATCCGCGACCTCTACCTCACCGGATGTGATGAGGCTATCTTTGAAACTTGCTTCATTCGTTTATAAACACAACAGAAATTAGTATAAAGCAACTTGTGTACCCAGGCAATGACAAATAACGGAAGGCTTATATTAATTGCGGCGGCGTTCAGACATTTGCTGCCAGACGGTGCCCGCAGCCTCTTCACCGGAAGCAATCCGCTCCAAAGCCATTCTGGCCTGCAGGCCAACCTCGAATTCAGGATCATCTGCTGCCAGCGTCAGCGCATCCTGAGCTTCGGCTGTGCCGACCTCATACAGGAAGCGGGCTGCCCGCCAGCGGACCAGCTTGCTGCTGTCGCCGAGCGCCGCTGTCATCACCGGGGTGGCGGCAGGGTCGCCGATGTCGGAGAGAGTATCGCCCGCAGTCCGCCGCACGGCGGGGGCGCTGTCCGCCATCGCTTCGTAGAGCAGCTCCATCGCTTCAGGGGTGCGCAGATCGCCCAGGTAGACCACAGCCAGCCTGCGGATCTGCAGCTTGGCATCATGCAGCGCGGCAGCAAGCTCCGGCAGCAGCTCTGCCGTTGGTGCAAGATCCTCCAGCGCAGCGTAGCGCATGCGCCAGTCCGCGCTCTTCAGGTCTCGCAGCAGCTCTTCCTGGGACCGCTTGTGCCGCTGCTCGACGAACTCGCCGGCGGTTCCGTGCGCAATGGCTTGCTGCACGAGGGAGTCGAGGCGTTCCTGCGGATACGCCGCTTCCAGCTCCTGCTCCACCTCGCGGGCGATCTCCGCGGGCTCGCCGTAGCGCACGCCGTAGTCGGTGAGCTTGCGCTCCTTGATCATCACGGCGCTGGCCACATCGGTCACCGCTTTGGTGAAGCGGCTCGCAAGTGCAATACGCTCTTCCTTTGCGCCGGTCTTGACCCGGATCTGAATCGGAATGCCGCGGAACATCTGCACGAACACCTGGGCTTCGCCGAAATGCGCTCCCGCATGCTCATCGGTCAGGTTGAGGTCGTCGGCCAGTCCTTCTCCGCTGCCGAAACGGCTTTGGACCTCGCGCAGAATGGCCGCCCAGTCGGCGCTGCCCTTGCGTTCCAGCGCCGCGAAATCGGCGGCATGGTAGATGCTGGTGACGCCCGGAATGCTCAGCATATCCCGCGCCCAGGCAGGGGCGGAACGCTGGCTCTCAGGCGTGTAGGTACGGCGGATGCCCGGCTCCAGACTTTCGTCTAGATGAAGCTTCATCGTATTTGGACTTGGCGTCGGTTCTATAAATGTAATCTTCATACGTGCTCCCCCTCATTTACGGCTGTGCACCGCTGTCTTTATCCGCATTTTACCTCATATCCTGTCCCGAACACAAAGCAGTGCGGGGGAATGCTGCGCTTAATTCGAATTTTAAACGGGTAAAAGTTGTATGATAAGGATGGCATCACTGACCACAGGTATCCGTTGCCGTGAATAAGACAAGGATAAGGAATAGCAGATGGATACCGGCCGGAAACCTTTTTAAAGGAGAGAGATTGTCATGCCCAAGATCCGTTACAATAATATAGATAATGTCAGTACCGATAAAACGTTAAAACAAATTCGTCAGTGGCGGGAGGAACGCCGCCGCAAGCGCAAGGATTATTCATATAGAGTACCCAATGTTCCGCCCAGACTTTCCTATTTGGCCGATAACCGGCTGGAAACTACCATTACCTGGATTGGACACTCGACGTTTTTTCTCCAATATGAAGGGATGAATATTATTACCGACCCGATCTGGGCCGGAAGGCTGGGGGTGGAGAAAAGAATCGGACCGCCGGGAATCCCGCTGGCAGAAATGCCGCCGATTGATCTGATCCTGATCTCGCATTCGCACTACGATCACCTGCACATCGCCTCCATCCGCAAATTGTACCGGGCGGAGACCCGAATTATTGTCCCGGTCGGGCTGAAGCGAAAAATGCTCCGCAAAGGCTTCCGCAACTGCGAGGAAATGCAGTGGTGGGAGGAGCTGACGCTCTCGAACATCAAGCTGTCCTTTGTGCCGACCCAGCACTGGTCACGCCGCACGCCTTTCGATACTAACACTTCGCATTGGGGCGGGTATGTGCTGGAACCGGCGCTGCCGCAGAACCATCCGGCGGCTGACGGCGGCGGTGAGAAGCACAAGCTGCCGCCTAATCTGTATTTTGCCGGGGACAGCGGTTATTTTCCCGGCTTCAAAGAGATTGGAAGCCGCTTTAAGGTCCACGTTGCCCTGATGCCGATTGGCGCTTACGAGCCGGAATGGTTCATGACCTCACAGCATGTGAACCCCGAGGAGGCGGTGCAGGCCTTCATCGATGTTGGCGCAGAGCTGATGATCCCGATGCATTTCGGAACCTTCAGGCTGGCCGACGATACGGCGCGGGAAGCTTTGGACCGGATGGAGATCGCCCGGGCCGGGCACGGGCTGGCGCAAGAACAGATTCGTACGCTGGATTATGGCGAAACACTGATTGTCCATCCTGAGGCTAGATCGGAGGGGCAATGAGGAAGAAACTGCGCATACCTGTTGGAATAGGCTATTTTACGGGCTATTGGCCGTGATTTTATGCTATAATGAGCCGGAACCCTAAGTGAAAAGGATGGTAATGCTTAATGATTAGTACAAGCGGCGTAACACTCCGCTACGGAAAACGCGCACTTTTTGAGGACGTAAACATAAAATTCACACCAGGTAACTGTTACGGTCTGATTGGTGCCAATGGTGCCGGCAAATCAACCTTTCTAAAAATTCTGTCGGGAGAGATTGAATCGAACTCCGGTGATGTTCATATCACACCGGGAGAACGGCTCGCTGTCCTTAAGCAGAATCACTTTGAATACGACGAGTTCCCGGTGCTGGAGACAGTGATTATGGGGCATACCCGCCTCTATGAAATCATGAAAGAAAAAGATGCCTTGTATGCCAAAAGCGACTTCTCCGAAGCCGACGGCCTGCGTGCCGGTGAGCTGGAGGGCGAATTCGCCGAGCTGAACGGCTGGGATGCCGAGCCGGATGCTGCGGCGATGCTGATTGGCCTCGGGATTATGCGCGAGCTGCATGACAAGACCATGTCTGAACTCAGCGGCAATGAAAAGGTGAGGGTGCTCCTGGCCCAAGCCCTGTTCGGGCGTCCAAACAACCTGCTGCTCGATGAGCCTACCAACCACTTGGATCTTGAATCCATTGGCTGGCTGGAGAACTTCCTTATGGACTATGAAGGCACTGTTATTGTCGTATCCCATGACCGTCACTTCCTGAACAAAGTATGTACGCATATCGCAGACATTGATTTTGGCAAAATTCAGATGTATGTCGGCAACTACGATTTCTGGTACGAGTCCAGTCAGCTGGCCCAAGCCCTGCAGCGGGATTCGAATAAGAAAAAGGAAGACAAGATCAAGGAATTGCAGGCCTTTATCCAGCGTTTCTCGGCCAATGCGTCCAAATCCAAACAGGCGACTTCACGTAAGAAGCAGCTGGAGAAAATTACACTGGAGGACATCCGTCCGTCCAACCGGAAATATCCGTTCCTCAACTTTAAGCCTGAGCGCGAAGCCGGTAAGCAATTGCTGACCATTAGCGGCCTCAGCAAAGCGGTTGACGGCGAGAAGATGCTGGATGAAATCAGCTTTGTGGTGAACAAAGGCGACAAGATTGCTTTTGTGGGACCATACTCCCAGCCGAAATCTCTGTTGTTTGACGTGATTATGGGGGAGAAGGAAGCGGATGCCGGAGAATATGCATGGGGGGTAACCACTACCCAGGCGTATTTCCCGAAAGACAACTCCAAATATTTTGACGGTGTGGAAATGAATCTGGTGGAATGGCTGCGCCAGTATTCCAAGGACCAGGATGAGACCTTCCTGCGCGGATTCCTGGGCCGGATGCTGTTTGCCGGGGAGGAAGCCTTGAAGAAGGCTAGTGTTTTGTCAGGGGGCGAGAAAGTTCGCTGCATGCTGGCCAAAATGATGCTGAACGGCGCAAACGTGCTTGTGTTCGATGAACCGACCAATCACTTGGATCTGGAATCCATCACGGCGCTGAACAACGGGCTGATCGATTTCGACGGCACCATTTTGTTCACTTCGCATGACCATCAGTTCATTCAGACGATTGCCAACCGGATTATCGAGATTACTCCAAACGGCTTGATCGACCGTTCGATGAGCTATGATGAATACCTGGAGAATCCCGAAATCAAGGAATTGCGCCAGCGTATGTATCCTGTAGAAGTATAACCGACATCTGAATATAAATAAGAAACGGCTGCGTCTTCCCTAAGGAATAACGCAGCCGTTCTTTGGTGTGGGGCTTCAAAATTAGCTGATTTAGGACCCGCCGGTACGGCGGCGCTGATTATTGGGCTTTTTGTTGTTTTGGCTTTTTAACGGTTTGGCGGAACCGGCCTGAAATGTAGAGCCGGGTTTGGCTGAAGACTGCTGTTTCTTCTGCTCCAGCTTTTTGCGGATGGCATCGGCCAAATTAACTTTTGGTTTTTCGTTGTTCTCGGTCATCATGTTACCTCCTTTGAAGCAAGTCCTTGGCTTTATTCTAAAGGTTTTTAAATGCGGCTACAAGGGCAAGAATAAATGAAAGCAATGTTTGCCGGACTGTGCGGGGGTGGTAATCATAAGTAATGGCAACAACAGGGGGAGTGGCTGGTTATGGCGGATATTTACGAAGATATACGAAAAGGCGAAAGAGGGGCCTGGATCAGCATTGGAGCTTATCTGATCCTGTCTTCTTTTAAGCTGGTGTGCGGCTATTGGTTTGCTTCGAGTGCGCTGCTGGCCGATGGCTTCAACAATCTGACAGATATTGTGGCTTCGGTGGCTGTATTGATCGGCCTGCGCATTTCGCGGAAACCGCCTGACGCCGATCATGCTTACGGGCATTTTCGTGCCGAGACGGTGGCGGCGCTGCTCGCATCTTTTATTATGGCCATGGTGGGAATTCAGGTAATTATTGAGGCCGTCCGTTCCATGTTCGAGGAGAGCAAGGGAATTCCGCAGATCTGGTCCGCCGGCGTAGCCTTGATCTGTGCCGTAGCTATGCTGGGTGTCTATGGGTATAACAAAAGACTGGCCCGGCAGATTAACAACAGTGCGCTGATGGCTGCGGCCAAGGATAACTTCTCCGATGCCATGGTGAGCATAGGGGCTGCCATCGGGATTATAGGGGCCCAGTTTGGTCTGCCGTGGGTCGACTCTGCGGCTGCGGTGCTGGTGGGTTTGCTGATTCTCAAAACGGCCTGGGATATTTTCCGGGATTCCACCTACCGGCTGACCGACGGGTTTGATGAGGACCGGCTGCTGGATTTGCGCAGTACCATCGCCCGTACACCCGGTGTGGAGAATATTAAAGATATGAAGGCACGTGTACATGGTAATCATGTTCTGGTGGATGTCATTGTGGAGGTGGATGCCGATCTTACTGTAATGGAAGGACATGACATCAGCGAGTCGATTGAAGAACGGATGCGCACCCTGCATAATACGATGAATGTACAGGTTCATATCGAACCTAAGTCGTAAGACACCGGACTGTATTTCCAATTTATTGAATTTAAAACCAAATGCAAGGAGAAATCAAGACTATAGACCTGTATTTTCCCATAAGTTGGCAAGCTTTTTTATGAAATTTGGGGCATGTTCCATATCCCGGGCAGGCCTATAATGAGGGCAGAAAGCAACAAGCGTTGCGCGCACCTTTGTTGGATTTCTCAATAAGCTTGTTCGGGGGAACGGAATGATCAACTCACATAAGCAACTTACCAGAGCACTATTGGTCTCAGCCGCAATTGCCGTTAACTTTGGAATGTTCAATCAGCCGTCGGCCTTTGCCGATTCGGCCCCTTCCAATACAGCAGCGACATCTGCACAAACAGCCATCATTGAGTCATCAGTGCGGCTTCGCGGGGCACCGTCCACCAGCGGAGAATTCATGAAGTACTTGAAAAAAGGCGAGATAGTGACTATTCTTGAGAAGACGAATAGTTATTGGTATAAAGTAAAAACTTCGAATGGGGATATCGGATTTACAAGCTCCGGAGACCGGTATATTTCGCTTCAAACCGGCAGTGGAAGTCCGGCACCGGCGCCATCGGTCCCGGCACCAGCGCCTTCGGCACCTTCCCAATCCGCAGTTATTGAACGTGTCATTACCGCTGGCATGGGGTATCTTGGCACACCGTATGAATTCGGTTCAAGCCGCAGCAGCACAAGCACCTTTGACTGCTCGGATTTTATCAGGCAAATTTTTCTTGATGCAGCGAATCTGAAGCTGCCTGCCGATTCACGGCAGCAAGGAGATTGGGTGAAGCAGAACAGTGCAGCGATTCAGGATATTTCCGGTCTGAAACGCGGAGATCTGATGTTCTTCATGAGCTACAGAGGCAGCTCGGCATCCGCTTATGCGGGCGTGAACAAGTCTACGGCCAGAATCACGCATGTAGCGATGTATCTGGGAGATGGACAGATTCTGCATACTTATTCCGCGTCTTCCGGTGGGGTAAGGGTAGATAAACTAAGCGCTTCTTGGATGAATCGATTCCTTTACGGGGGTTCGGTCATCCGCTAACATATACAAAATTTTGTTTTAAGAAGCGACAGCAGCACAAGTTTGTGACGGGTGAATAGGGCGGGCTTTATCGTGGGGCTATCCCTTCAGTAGAAATGTCTACTGAAGGGATAGCCTTTCCTGCGTTAGGGAATCTGAAAAAAGGCTGAACCTGACGAAATGAATCGTCGGGTCCAGCCTTTGGATTATGTACGCCTCACTGGAGGACGTAGCTTTGCTTAGAACGAGGTATAAGAAATCTTATGGGTTGATTACATAAGCAGAGGCTGGAACCTTGATCCATGCTTTTCCAAGCCAGGTGTAGATTTCTCTCCATTCGTTGCCCCATGTGTCAGTCATTACTACACCTGTAGTATCGATAGTTTGCGCACTAAGCCAGCCGGCTGGAGCAGCAGTGCTGTTCATGGAGAAGTGGAACGCTGCCAATTTGGTAATAATGATTTGCGGTGTAGCCGGTTTGAGGTCTTCAGGTGTGATCACAGTTTCGAACTCAGCATAAGTGGTTTTTGTTACAGTTGCCGGTGCTTCTGTAGCAGTAGTTCCTGGTGCAGGAGTGGGTGTAGCAGTTCCTGTTGTTACCTCTGCTGCGGATGCGGATGCTGCGATGGAAGCCATAAGGCCAACTGCTACTGTAAAACTTGCTATTTTTTTCATTTGTGTTCCTCCTAATAGTGGTTTGCGGCTTAGCGAATATTACCAAGCTCATTGATTGCTAATATCCTAGTAAACATAAAATGGGCACTATGAACCAATCCCTTTAAAATTTTTTATTTTCGAAAGTGACAACCTTATGGGAAAGGCCTATACTTTCAGCATAATGCATAGGATACTGCATAGAGAGGAGGTTCAGGAGGAGGGGGATTTGGAGCTGCTGCACGCGTTGTTTGGGATGTTCTTTTTTATCTAATTACATATTAATAGCCCGCTTATCCAGGAATATGGAAAACGGGCTGTCTTTAGCAAGCGAATGTGCTGCTTAATTGTACTTGAAAGTTACATAGACCTGCCTTTGCGCCCCATGAAGAGCGAAACCACAAAAAGCACCAGAAAGATAAAAAAGAGTACTTTGGCAATGCCTGCAGCGGCAGCCACCAAATTAAAGAACCCGAAGATACCGGCGATTAGAGCAATAACAAGCAGGATTACAGACCAACGTAACATGTGGGATCATCCTTTCCTCGTGCTGTTGTAGTCTTAGTTTAAACGGTCATCCAGGATTTGAAACACAGTTGCAAACGGCGGTTTGCGGGCATACAGCAAGTTGTTTCGGCGCCATTGGAGGGGGGTAACTATGCAGTAATCCGGCAGACACAGCCGCCGCTCAATTTAAGATTTGGAAGGGGATTCGGATATGATTATTGAACTTAGCGTAGCCCTGGCAGCTGTCGCATTCGCAGTACTTGTCTTCTTTTTAATTAAGACCCTGAAGTCGGCGAAGGATTCGCTCGACAAAGTCAGCCAAACGCTGCAAGAGGTCCAGAAGACCATTGATGAACTTACCTATGAGGTGAAGACAACCGTCAGACACGCCAATGATATAACAGCGGATGTGCAGAACAAGATTCAGAAGATTGATCCTATTATGGATTCCGTCAAAAACCTGGGCGATGTCCTGAGCGAGTTATCCCTAACGGTTAAAGAGGTGTCTGTCACAGTGATTGAGAAATTCCGTAAATCGCGGGAATTAAAGGACAAAGCTAAGGCTGTCTCGGTAGACAGTGCGCCGCTTACTCCTTCCGAAGAACGGACCATACAATCTTATGATGCTGTATACGACAAAAAAGGATCGGGAAAATTAAGTGCAGTTCTCAAAGGCGTAGATGTAGCTGCTACTCTTTGGAAGAAATACCGCCATTAGTATTTGAAGATGAAGCAGGTACTGCTGTGATGGCGGATTGAAGAAAAGAAAGGCGGGACAACAACATGACCATTGTCATCCTTTTGCTTAGTCTCCTTTCTCCCTATTTTGATGCCTCCACACAGAAGGAGCCCCTGCCGGAAGCTGTCATCTTCATGCAGCCCTCCGTCGTTTTGGCTTACCAGGACAACGTGCCTTCCGCTGCTTATCTAAACAGCTTTGAGTCTTTGGCGGGAGTGGCGCTTTATACAACGCAGGAAGACCTGGTGCTTACTAAGGGGGAGCCGCTTCGGATTGCTCCTGATCCTTGGCAGGAATGTCTGGAATACCAATATGCGGACATGTCGGCGGGAGTTTGTGGCGGAGTTGTGCTGTATGTACATGTGACTCCTTCGCAAGCCTTGCAGTATGGACTGGATCTAAACGGGGTGAAGCTGGACCCTGCCAGGAATAATCTGCACGAGCTGCTCGGCAGCCCCGATTTTGTAGCGGAAGATGGAGATGTCTACATGCGAGGGAATGTGGCCCTCAAAATCTACCGCAATATGCAGACAGGGGAGTGGGAAGGGATTGATTTGTTCGATGGTAATTCCTCCTAGTCCGTTTCATTTCCGTGAATTGCGTTTAAGTTAACATCAGTTGTCGTTTGTCACAGTGGACCCTTTATCCTTCAGAAGGAGAGTGAACACACTATGGATTCAATCCATGCACAGTCCTATGCAAAGATTGTGGAGAATGGCGTTCAGGCGATTGAAGAAGTAAACCGGCTGCGCGGGAGCGGCTACACCAAGGAAGATATCTACGTTATCAGCCATAATCAGGAACGCGAAGACCGTATCGTCGATGCAGCCGATACCAATGAGGTAGGCATGCATGAGGAAGGGTTGTTCGGCACCATTGCCAATCTTTTCCGTTCGCGGGGCGATGAGCTCCGTTCCAAGATTGTTTCTTTGGGATTTAGCGAAGCGGAAGCGGACTTTTATGAAAAAGAACTTGATATGGGCAAGGTTCTCGTCATTGCCAGCCGAACCTCGAGTTAGAACGGGTCGTTTGCGCGGGAGAGCTCATAGTCCAATAGCGTAACCTCCAGAACCACTAGGTGTAGTGGGGCTGGAGGTTACTTTGTTGAAGAAACAGGAATGTCTATGCCGGCCCGGCTCACTAATAGCACAGATCCGTCCAATATCGTATGATATAAATATAGAGCTTGCAGGGTTTTCGGAGAAAAAAATTATTTGTGTGAGGTGAAGAGGATGAGAATTTTAATCGTAGATGACAATCCCACTAACGTAATCATTATCCGTGAAATCCTGAAAAAAGAAGATTACCGGAATTTCATTACAGCATCTTCTGCCAAAGAGATGCTGTCACTGCTGGGTATCGGCTCCGAAAAAGGAGAGGAACAGCCCAAGCAGTCCAATATAGATTTAATTCTGCTCGATATGATGATGCCGGAAATGGATGGGATTGAGGCCTGCCGGGTAGTCCAGCAGTATGAGCAGCTGAAAGATATCCCGATTATTATGGTTACGGCTGTCGGAGATTCCAAGAAATTGGCGGAAGCCCTGGATGCCGGCGCCGTAGACTATGTCACGAAGCCCATTAATAAAGTGGAGCTGATGGCCAGAATCCGGCTGGCGCTCCGCCTGAAGCGGGAAAAAGACTGGCACAAGGAACGGGATCAGCGGATGCAGGATGAATTGAAGCTCGCGGCTTTGGTGCAGAATGCCGTACTCAGCTTGCCGCTGGTGGAGGACACTTTTGTAGTGCATGCGCTGTATCAACCTTCTTTTGAGCTGGCCGGCGATTTGTATGCCTGGTATCCCCTTGGCGATGGACGTTACGGCGTCATTCTGCTGGATATGATGGGGCACGGTATTTCGTCCTCGCTGTTTTGCATGTTTATCGCTTCGGTGCTGAAAGATACAGTAACTACGTATGTGGAGCCGGAAAAAGTGATTCAGGAGCTGAACCGGCGCTTTAACCAGCTTTATATTGAGAAGCAGCTGGTCCAGTATTATTTTACAGCCATTTATCTGGTTATAGATACCCGCATGAAGCGGATTGATTATATCAATGCCGGTCATCCCCCGGGGCTGTTCTTTGAAGGGGACGCCACGAAGCCGGTGCTGCTTGAGAGCAATTGCCACCCTGTCGGATTGTTTGACCGTATGGATGTGCAGCCGCAGAGCCTGAGTTATGAAGAAGAAGGTCATCTGGCGCTCTTCACAGACGGGTTGCTCGAGCTGGTCAAGGGTGAGCAGGAAGAACAGCTGGATTTCCTGGTGGAGCACCTCAGCGGTGGTCATGACTGGCAGGAAGAGGTTATGCGTACTGCTTTTTTCAATGATGATGCCGATGTGGAGCGCGATGATGACAAATGTCTGGTGTGGATATCACTTAAGAAGGGAACAGATAAGGAATGAAGATTAAAGCCAAGCTGCTGATCGGCTTTAGTGCGATGCTGGCCCTTATGCTTGCACTTACCTTGATTGGATATGACCGTCTGGATTATATGAATTCTCAGTTGGACGGCTTTCAGGAAAGATATTCCAAGGGGCGTTCTGCTTCAGGCATGCGCGGAGAAGTGAATGATATGGCGCGGATTCTGACGACATCTATGTTAAATGCCGATACTACGGTCGTTGAAGCCCAGAAGGCTGAAATTGAGAAGAAAATCACTGCTGCTAATACACATTTTGAGAATATCAAGGAAATGATGGTCTCGGCCAATGAGCAGCAGCTGGTCTCCAGAATATCCAGTGCTTATACCGGCTATCTGGACTATCAGAACAAAGCCCTTGCCCTAGTTGCGGAGGGGTATTTCCAGAACGCGAATACCCTCCGCGACAGTACGGGGCAAGTAGTTCAGGATGAGGTGCTGAACAGCTTGAATGCCTTGTCCGATTACAATGCTTTTGTGATGGATGAGGAGAGCACAAAGTCCAGAGAGGCCTATGAAAGCTCTATCCAGATGGTAACTTTAATGATGGTTCTGGGGCTGCTGCTGGGGCTGGGAGTCGTCCTGTGGATCATTCCGAGCATCACCCGGGGTCTGAATGTTGTATCTATGATGATCTCAAGCTTCGGCAACGGCAAACTCAGAGCCATCCGCAGGATTAAGGTGACTTCCAAAGATGAGATCGGCGAGGTGGCCCGCGTCTTTAAGGAGATGGCCGAGGACATTCAAGAGAAGCAGGAGCTGGAGAAGGCCTATACACAGGCCCAAAGCGACCAGTCCTGGCTGAATGCCAACGTGGCCCGGATTACCGAGCTGCTGCGGGGTGTTAATTCACTGGATCAGGTATCGCAGACCTTCATCAGCGAGTTCACGCCGGTGCTGGGCGCCCATTATGGTGTTGTATATCTGAAGGACAGCCAGAGCCCTGACCTGCTTAGCAGCTATGGTTACTATGCAAGCGATACGGAGCACAAACCGAAGCAGAGCTTTGAAATCGGCGAGGGACTGATCGGGCAAAGTGCGCTGGACAAAACACCGATCCGTCTGGAGAAGGCGCCGGACGGTTATGTTTCGGTGGTTTCCGGCTTCGGAGATGCTCAGCCGAACAACATATCCATTTATCCCATTTTGTTCGATGATGAAGTTCTGGGAGTGATTGAATTTGCCTCATTTACTCCGTTCAGCTCTCTGCACAATGATCTTCTGAATCAGCTGGCCAGAAATCTGGGTGTGATCCTGAACAATATCAACCGCCGACTTACTGTTGAAGAACTGCTGCGGGAATCCCAGGCCCTTACCGAAGAGCTGCAATGCCAGTCGGAAGAGCTGCAGACCCAGCAGGAGGAACTCCGCCGCTCCAACGAGAACCTGGAGGAACAGACAGAGGCGCTCAAACGTTCCGAAGAGCTGCTGCAGCGCCAGCAGGAAGAGCTGGAGCATTATAATACCGAGCTGATCTCCAAAACCCGTGCATTGGAAGAACAGGTGCAGGAGGTTGAGGAGAAAAAGGATGAAATTGAACATGCCCGCAGCCAGCTGGAGAAGCAGGCGATGCAGCTGGCCGTTACCAGCAAGTACAAATCGGAGTTCCTGGCCAATATGTCGCATGAGCTGCGGACGCCGCTGAACAGTCTGCTGATTCTCTCCCAATTGCTGACCGAGAACAAGGAGGGCAATTTAAGCGAGAAGCAGGTGGAGTTTGCCCACACGATTTATATGTCGGGTGCAGATTTGCTTAAGATGATTGATGAAATTCTCGATCTATCCAAAGTGGATGCCGGCAAGATGGAGCTTAGCTATGAAGAGGTTATGATGGGCGAGCTGAAGACCTTCGTGAAGCAGAATTTTGCACCCCTGGCCTCCAAGAAGGGATTGTCCCTGCGTCTTACCTTCAATGAACCGCTGCCGGACAGCCTGTATACGGACAGCCACCGGCTGAAGCAGGTGCTGCGCAATTTATTGTCCAATGCCTTTAAATTTACAAGTGAAGGTGCTGTAGATTTCATAGTAAGCCGTGCAGATCATGCCCATTTGCCAAAATATCTGCCACAGGAGACTGAATATATCGCCATTGCGGTAAAAGACAGCGGGATTGGAATTCCGGCTGACAAAATGGATCTGGTGTTCGAGGCCTTCCAGCAGGTGGACGGAACAACCAGCCGCAAATACGGTGGCACAGGACTTGGGTTGTCCATCAGCCGTGAACTGGCCCGTCTTATGGGCGGGGCAATCGTGCTGGAATCGCGTGAGGGGCAGGGAAGCATCTTTACCCTCTATTTGCCCGTTAAAGGCAATCAAAACCTCTTGCCTGGCGGAGCGGTAGCAGCAGCAACCCGGGAAGCCGCTGCTCTGAGCGAATTTGTGGAGGATCTGCTGCCTTCCCGCACTTCAGCGGGCACGGAACCCCCGGCTCCACAGGTACAGGCAGTGATCGAAGATGACCGTGAGGAGTTATCCTCCAATGATAAAGTATTGTTGATTATTGAAGATGATGAGAAATTTGCCAGTATATTGCTGGGTATGGCCCGCAGCCGCGGCTTTAAGGGACTGGTGGCACTTCAGGGAGATACCGGCCTGCACATGGCCAAGACTTACTTGCCGGATGCCATTATCCTGGACATTCAGCTGCCGGTGATGGACGGGTGGTCAATTCTCAGGGAACTCAAGGGCTCGTCGCAGACCCGCCACATTCCTGTCCATGTTATTTCTGTCAATGATGAGGTCAAACAGGGCCTGATGATGGGGGCGATGGCCTACTTAAGAAAACCATCCTCCAAAGAAGCGCTGGAGCGGGCGTTCTCGCAAATTGAGAATTATACGGCCAGCGCGCTTAAGCATCTGCTTATCGTGGAGGATGACGATATCCAGCGCCGCTCCATTATGGAGCTGATTGGACATGATGATGTTGCGATCACGGCCGTCTCCACGGGACAGGAGGCTTTGACGGAACTGCGGAAGCAAAGATATGATTGTATGGTACTGGATTTGATGCTGGGGGATATGAACGGCTTTGAACTGCTGGACCAGATTCGGGATGATGAGGAACTGAATGATCTGCCGATCATTATCTATACCGGCAAGGATCTCGACAGCAAGGAAGAGACAAGGCTGCGGAAATATGCAGAATCCATTATTATTAAAGATGTGCGTTCCCCGGAAAGACTGCTGGACGAGACGACCTTGTTCCTGCACCGGGTGGAAGCCAATCTTCCTGAAGATAAGCGTAAAATTCTGCAAAAGCTCCATAATAAAGAGGAATTATTCGACGGCAAAAAAATATTGCTTGTGGATGATGATATCCGCAATGTCTTTGCCCTCTCCAGTGTGCTGGAAGGGTATAACATGGAGGTCAAATTTGCGGAGAATGGCCGCGAGGCCCTTGATATCCTTGTGAATCAGGAGGATTTTGATCTCGTACTGATGGATATGATGATGCCGGAGATGGATGGATACGAGGCGATGCGCCGCATCCGCCAGATGCCGCAGTACCAGAAGCTGCCGATTATCGCGCTTACAGCCAAGGCTATGAAAGAGGATCGTGCCAAGTGTATTGAGGCCGGAGCCTCGGATTATATGAAAAAACCGATCG
The DNA here is from genome assembly GCF_014644435.1 of Paenibacillus albidus. GTDB lineage: Bacteria > Bacillota > Bacilli > Paenibacillales > Paenibacillaceae > Paenibacillus_AQ > Paenibacillus_AQ albidus. Next base: position 111,212 of record NZ_BMKR01000016.1, read on the forward strand.
GGACTGATCAACTTCTTTCGTTAATGCGGGTGTGGTTGTATTCGTAACCCCGATTTTGGGGTAATACTTTTACAGATCGAACAAACAGCCAATCCAGATGTAGGAAAGGGCGGCAAGGGAGCCGGTTAATATGACAGCAATGGATCGCAGATATGATGAGCCGCCTTTAAATTTGAGTGGCAAAAACGAACTGGAGCAGATTGAAATTGAACTGCTGCTTGACGGGGTACATCGATTGTATGGATATGATTTCCGGAATTATGCGCTGCCATCTCTAAAACGGCGGATTTGGCATCATGTTCATGCGGAGAATGTTCCAACCATATCTGCGCTGCAGGAGAAGGTGCTGCACGACCGTGCCTGCTTTGAACGTTTTATCTACAGTCTTTCTATACCGGTTACCGAAATGTTCAGAGACCCCGGATTATTTTTAACATTCCGCCAAAAGGTTATTCCCTTGCTGCGTACCTATCCGTATATCCGGATCTGGCATGCCGGCTGCTCTACAGGGGAAGAGGTCTATTCCATGGCCATTCTGTTGCATGAGGAAGGGCTGTATGACAAGGCCCGCATCTATGCCACTGATATGAATGACCGGTCCCTGCAGCAGGCCAAGGAAGGCGTGTACGAGATTGGAAAGATGAAACAATACACCAAAAATTATCTGGAGGCGGGCGGGACCCGCGCGTTCTCGGAATATTATACAGCGAAATACAATTCGGTGATTCTGCAGCCGTATTTACGCAAAAATATTATTTTTGCCGAGCATAACCTGGCTACAGACACCTCCTTTAATGAATTTAATGTGATCTTTTGCCGCAATGTGATGATCTATTTCAATGATGAGCTCCGGGACCATGTTCATGGCCTGTTCCATGAGAGTCTAAGCCGTTTCGGAGTCCTTGTTCTCGGATCGAAAGAATCGATCCATTTCACCAGGTACAGCGATAGCTATGAACCCCTGGACAGAGTGGAAAAAATTTACCGCAAAAATAAGTAGCGGGTTAGGAGGGTCCTATGGGGTTTCAAGAACCGATTCATATACTACTGGTTGACGACCGTCCTGAAAACTTGCTGGCACTGGAAGCTGTGCTTGAGAGTCAGCATTATGAACTTATTAAAGCTAACTCCGGTGAAGAAGCACTGCGTTGTTTGTTGAAATATGAGTTTGCAGTGATTGTTCTGGATGTTCAGATGCCGGGTATGGATGGGATCGAAACCGCCAAAATGATCAAGTCCAGGGACAAGACCAAGGATATTCCGATTATTTTTATTTCGGCCAACAACCGTGAAGCAGAGCATTTGTTTGCCGGTTATTCTGCCGGAGCCATTGATTATATGGTCAAACCGTTTATTCCCCAAATTTTGAAATCCAAAATCGAAGGCTTTGTCGATATGTATTTGACGAGCAAGAAACACCAGATGCAATCCATGCTGCTTCAGCAAAAAACGCAAGAGCTTGAAAGAATCAACGGAGAGCTGGTCAAGGCGAAGGAAGAGGCGGAAAGCGCCGCCAAGGCCAAGACGGAATTTCTAGCCATGATGAGCCATGAGATCCGCACACCGATGAACGGGGTCGTGGGCATGATTGATCTGCTGATGGAGACTGAACTGGCTGCGGAGCAGAAGGAATATACGGAAATTATCCGTAAAAGTGCCGATACACTGATCACCGTCATTAACGATATCCTTGATTTCACCAAAATGGAGTCAGGCAAAATGGAAATGGAAGAACAGTTGTTTGACCTCCGCTCCTGCATTCAAGAAGTCTTCAGCCTGTTCTCTGTGGAGGCAGGCAAGAAGAACCTGGAGCTCGCTTATTTCATTGACCAGAAGCTCCCCAGGCTTTTATATGGGGATATGGCGCGTCTGCGGCAGGTCTTAATTAATCTGGTGGCCAATGCAGTTAAGTTTACCAACCAGGGCGGAGTTTATTTGGTTGCTTCTAATATCCAATCCGCTGATAATAAACTGGTAGTGGAATTTACAGTGAAAGACACGGGGATCGGGATATCTCCGGAGAAGTGTGACCGGCTGTTTAAGCCGTTCTCCCAGCTTGATTCGTCCATGACGCGCAAATATGGAGGGACCGGCTTAGGACTTGCGATCTGTAAATCGCTTGTCGGGATGATGGGCGGCGATATTCGGGTGGAATCCATGGAGGAGAGGGGCGCAACCTTTGTCTTCACCATCCAGGCTGCATTGCCCGAGGATGAACTCGCCAGAGGTTTTCAGGAAGATGAACCGGAAGGGCCGGCGGCAACCGAGGAGGAGCGCAGCCGGGTGCTTATTGTCGATGACCATCCCATTAATCAGCGGCTGATGGTCAGCATGCTGGATAAGCTTGGTTTCGATGCGGATATCGCTGAAGACGGCAGGCAGGCAGTGCAGATGGCTTCCAAGCAGCGCTATGATTTTATCTTCATGGATTTACAAATGCCGGTAATGGACGGATTGGAAGCTACAGCCCAGATCCGCCAGGAGGGCAGCCTTAATGCCGCTGATGCTGTGATTATTGCCATGACCGCCAATGTGATGGAGGGCATTCAGAACCGCTGTATCGCATCGGGAATGGATGATTATATCAGCAAGCCGCTCAAACTGAGCAGCATCAAGCATATTATTTCCCGGTATTCGCGGCCGGATCCGTTGTTTATAGACAGGGGAACATCCCTTCATAATGCATAATCCAGCAAGTTCCAGTGTCTTGATTACTATTTTTTTGTTTCAAAAGTGCGCCTTTAGGGTTATTGGTAAAGAAAACGATGTTCAGGAGAGATTGTATATGAATACACATAAAAGCGAAAAGTTCCATGCAAGAACCGAGACACAAGGCAGTGTATGCACAGTGTTCCTAACCGGAGAGCTGGATTTATCCGTTGCTCCCGATTTCCGTTTGGTTATGGAGCCGCTTGTGGGTGACACCGGATTGGATCTGGTGATTAATCTCAAAGAACTGAAGTATATTGACAGTACAGGGATCGGAATTCTGCTTTCGATTCTGAAAGCAAGACACGGAATGGACGTTAAGTTTACGGTTGAGGAAGTTCCGCCGCAGATTCAGAAGCTGTTTGATATGACTGGTATCTCCAAGTTTTTTGCCCCCCAAGAGAACTCCCACTAGGAAAGGATCGAACTAAGAATGAGTGAAGATGTGCAAAAAGTAGTTCTTCGGTTACCTGCCAGCGCAGAATATGTCGATATTGTAAGATTGAATTTATATGGTATTGCCTCAAAAATGGGGTTCACGTATGAGGATATTGAAGATATGAAGGTGGCTGTATCGGAAGCCTGTAACAATTCCGTGCTCTATGCGTACGGGCAGGAAGACGGATTGGTGGATGTAATCTTTGAAGTGGGAGCCAGTGCCTTATCCATTACGGTCAAAGATGAGGGGGAGAGCTTTGACGGTTTGGAGTCATCCGGTGAGCGTCTGACGCTGCATGAAAAGGAGCTTAGCGACGTTCAAGTGGGTGGTTTGGGCTTTTATTTGATGCAGGCTCTAATGGATGACGTCAGCGTGGTAAGCGAAGCGGGGAGAGGGACGGTTGTTACCTTAACCAAGCGACTTAATTTCAGCGAGGAGAAAGTATGAATGAAAAAGTGACTCCCCCCGAGTCCATGAATGAAGCAGTGAGCCTGATCTGGGAATACCAGCAGAGTAAAGATAACGAAATTGCTACCGTGCTGATCAAGAAATATGAGCCTATGGTCAAAATGGCTGCCGGCAAGATTGCCCGCAATAGACCGGACTTGTATGAAGATTTGTATCAGGTAGGCCAGATGGCGCTTATCCGTTTACTGCAGCAATATGATATTAGCCTGGGTATTCCATTCGAACCCTATGCTATGAAAAGCATGATTGGACATATGAAAAACTTTCTGCGTGATAAATCCTGGTACATACAGGTTCCCAGACGGATTAAAGAAAAAGGCGCACTTGTGCAGCAAGCGATCGATGAGCTAACGATCCGGCTGGAGCGCTCTCCTGGAGTGGACGAAATTGCCCGCTACCTGGATCTTTCCGTTGAAGAAACTGTTGAAGTACTGGCTGGACGCGAATGTTACCATTATGTTTCCCTGGATTCCCCTCTTTCCCAGGAGGAGACGGGGGCTACGCTGGGTGAGCTGATCAGCTCTGATGCCAACGACTACGAGACGGTAGAGAAACGCATGGATCTGCAGCAAGCGCTGAGCCAGCTGAAGGAGCAGGAACAGCAAGTATTGCTGCTGGCCTTTCAGGACGGACAATCGCAACGGGCAATCGCCCAGAAGTTAGGTGTTTCGCAAATGAGCGTTTCCCGGATCCAGAAACGCGCCACCGAGAAGCTGAAACAGATTATGTCTAATCCATCCTATTAACTTTCTAACCAACCACTGATCTGCCTGGGTGTCCTTCTGTAAAAATGTTGGAAAGTAGTAAGGAATATTGGAAAGTAGTAAACAAAGTCGGATATTAGTAAAGGATGTTGGAAAGCAGAGATTTAATAGTAAACAACTTTATAATTTCAGAAGATAAACTTCCTCAGAAACAGTCCCGAAGATGGTTATGTCCTCGTGGGGACTGTTTTATTTTTTTAGATAAGAGGGTGGAATGTTGGCTCAAAACCAAAATTAGCGGTTGAAAACTGAAACGGAGAAAAAACGTGGATAGAAATGGAAAAACATCTGTAAATCCTGTAATGTTGTAAGTCCTACCAAACAACATGAAAAGGATATGACAGATGCTACTCCAGTATATCAACGAAATGCTCGGATTACCAGAGCTACAACTTCATAGTGTTCTCTCCATTATTGCAGCGGAAGTGCATTTGGAAGCTTTGCCGGTGGCGTATTAGCAGCCTTGTCCCATCTGCAACTCCGAACAATCCGTGAAGCGAGATGGCCGCAATAGGTCGCGTCAGATTCGTCATATCAGCGTTTTTGGTAAAAAGTGCTTTTTGCACATTCCCTCGCTGCGCCTAGCCTGCTCGCACTGCAATATTGGATTTGTTTGGTCGTATTCGTGAGTGGTCCCAAGGAACAATACAGCCGTCTTTTTCGCTCTCAAACGGTTAACCAGGCACTGGGCTCTACGGCAGCGCATAGTGCAAGAATGCAATACGCACTCGCCAGCACGGTTCAGCGCATGCATCAGGAGGCCCTTCCTGCAGAAAACGAACGTTTGCTAAAGCAAGCATGGGACCAAGCGGAAGACCAGACGAATCTAGTACTCGGCATCGATGACTTTGCGATTAAAAAGGGACATACGTATAACACCGGTATTCACGATCTTCGAGGTGAAACCATGCTAGACCTGCTTTCGGGGCGAAAGCTGGACGCGCTACGCGCGTATGCCGAGCAGCATCCGGAATTTTCAAACCTGAATCCCAAGGCCGTCGTCATGGATCTGGCTCAAGCGTTTCGCACCTGGATCAGCGAGTGTTTTCCAAAGGCGATTCGAATTGCTGACCGCTTTCACGTTCATGGTTATGTCATTGAAAGTGTCCAAACTGTCCGGAAATCCGTTCAATCTACCCTTTCCCCCCGGGCCAAAGGGATCTTAAAAAGTCATCACCGACTGCTAAATCCGCCGGTAGATTCGCTACCGGACATGAGCCGCATTCAGTTAGAACAGCTACTGGCGTTCTCTCCGCTCCTCCGCGAGGTATGGGAATGGAAAGAATCCTTCTCCTGTTGGTATGAGTATTCGCCGAATTTCGATGTGGCCCAGCTTGGTTTTACCCGTTGGTGCAAGCAAGGGGAAGAAATTGGACATGGAGCTGTGCAAAACGCTTTGAAAACGATGCGGAACTGAGAAGAGGAAATCTTGAACTACCATCACTGCCGGTGGACGAACGCGACAGTAGAAGGACGGCACAATCGTATTAAATCGTATCAACGCCGACACAAATTCACGCGCAATCGTCGTTGTTACACAGCGGGTATTTTAATCGAGTGTAATCGGCACCGTTTGTTAGGATGAAAATGTCAACCGCTAATTTTTAGGTTGAGCCGGAAATTATATAGCCACAATTAGCAGATACAATACAATGTATCCAGATCCGGACTCTAAGAACTTAGAAACGTTTAAACATTTCTATGAGAAGGTGGGATATTGCTATCTTGTGCCTGCTTATATTAAAGATAAAAACAAGCCAATGGATGGATCGAATATAGATTTTGATGAAGATTATAAGTTGAAATTTAATAATATTGATTTCCGGAAAGTTTCAGATATTGATAGCAATGATATTGAAGATATTATACTGAAAAAAAGATTCACTATGTCTCCACTAACGGGAAACGATAATTGAACAAAGCAAGATCAAAGAAAGGGCCATCCCGCAAAAGGATGGCCATAAAACTTGCCATTACAGACAGCGCGGTGAACCTTATCATAAGTAGGGGCAAAAAACTCGCAGGAGCTTGTACATAAGTCTTGTAGGGCATCTATCGTTTGGCTCCTTTGCAGTACACGTTGGTCGTGCATGTGGTTTCTTTGGATGAAATGACCGATATCCAGGTGCTGAAACCAGGATGAATCGAACGATGTGAGTTTGAATATGTGCGTCATAGTACGCTCAGTCTCATTGCTAGCGTGGAGGTCGCGACCGGAAAAATGGTCACCTCCACGATGGATCTTACTCGGAATGAGAACGATTTTGCTGCACATATCCGGCACCTGATCGAAACGGATCCAGAGGCCGATTGTTTTTTGTCGCCCCGATGGGTTGAACACGCATCAATCCGAAGGCCTGGTTCGGCTCGTGGCTAGCCATTGCGGGCTGGAGGAGCCTCTGGGCAAGAAAGGAAAGAGCGGAGTTCTAGTCAATCAACCCAGTCGTACCGCGTTTTTGGCGGATTCGTCTCATCGTATTCGATTTGTTTTTACCCCCAAATATTGTTCCTGGCTAAACTAAATAGAGATTTGGTTTAGTATCCTGGTTCGCCGCTTGTTAAAACGGAGCAGTTTCAAAAACACGCTTGATTTACAGAAGCCAGTGTTTACGTTTATTTCCTATTTCAATGCAACCATGGAAAAGCCTATCAAGTGGACCTAGAAGGGGAAAGGTTTTTGTTTTTAAATAATGGATTATCTACGTTTAGTAGTACCATATAGGTTCAAATAATGATTTTAGACTCAATAAGTTTCTGAAGTGAAGATTACATGCGTATACAAAAACGATCATAAGGGTCCATTTGTCTTTGAATATATCTTCCATAAAGACCTTCATATTGTTACGAATTTCTGCCACTGTATGGTAAAACACAATGTTAATCACATCGGCTTTCAGCTATTTCCATAGACCTTCCACGATGTAAATTGGGGACTGTAGGGAGGCAAAAAGATGAATTTCAACCGGTCCTTTTGATCTTTCAGGAAGGGCTGCAGGGGTTTCGCATGATGAATACGGGCATTGTTTAGCACGATTGCAATCTTTCTTGTGGGATAGTGGGTGAGGAGCGTATTCAAAAAAAGCTAAAAATGTCTCAGCCATGTACTGCTCATCTTCCTGCCTACGATTTTACCTGTTACGTAATCCACCGTCGCAAGCAGCTTCACGCCGCGGTTTTGCCCGTTGTCGGGATGATCCGTTGTTTAACTTTCTCGAACCAGATTAGTTGCAATGTCTGATAATCGCGAATCATACTCTCGTCTTCAAAAAAGAGATGATCGATCTCATCGTTCATTAATTTTTTTTAACTGGGGAGACCGTTCTTGCACAAACTCTTTCTGCTGGGCTTTATCCGCAGCTTCAAGCGTAGATCCAGTCGGTGCAGTAATTGGCCATGCTTGCGAGGGGTAGCTTCGTTCAAACTCACGCTTCACATAAGCGGCTGCTAGAGCCAGCGTCCAATTGTGCTTGACCGGAAAGCCAACTTCATGCGGCAGTCTGGGAAGATCGTTTGCTTGAGTTGCTGTTGCTACTCGGGGGTCAACTGTTCAGGAGCACCCAATAGAAACACCCATCACTAAGCCACTAATCCTTGATTTTGATAGGATTGAATGTAAGCGCTCAACGTTACAGGGGGCCTGCGGATGATCTCCGAAATTTCGGTTACCGACATCTGTTTCACCATATGTAAGTAAATCGTATGATAATGTTCATACATCCGGCGGTTTTTCTCTTGCTTAACCGTTTTCCAGATCCTCTTGTTCTGAGGGTTGGATTTCCATTCTCACCACTCTTCTCGTTCGTTTCCTTATCTATTCGACGTGGGATAAGGAAATCCATTCCGAAATTCAATAAACTTTAATTGAACCTATATTTGAAATGAATGGGTACCAAGTCCTTTTATAACTGAAGGGATTTTTTTGGCATTCATCACACTTTAGGACAACATCCTGATTTTGGAGGGAAATCGGATTGGTCGGTTGGGATGTTCATGAGCTTTATTGGGTCCATTAGTTTGTGAAGGTGAAGCAGGTTATATTATGCGAAAATGATCCGTTTCAGTTGGGCCCACAGTTACGCAGATCATTCATACTCCAAAAGATTATCGTATCAGAAACTCGTCCGCAGAGGAGCATGCAGATAATTTATAGCCATAATCTAACTCATATTGTCTGAAGAAGTAACCTTCTTCTATCGGGCTGAGGGCGATCGATTGATCGGAGTGGAAGGTAAATGAGAATGAATTGAGAGGGAGGGATAAGCCCATTCCTTTTGCTTTGATATAGCTTTCTTTTAATGTCCACAAGATCGAAAAAAAAGTTTTTTGATCTGTTTCGGGTTTCTTCAGGAGATCTAGATACGGCTACCCAGCAGCCTGAATGAGATATATTAAAATGAAACTCATCAAATCCCAACAAGGCAGGTTTTCCAAAAGAGTTTACTGTAAAAACAATCTGATCATTTGTAATATCTAATATTCTTAACGCTGCCGCACGGACGAGGGAATTTCCTAACAAAGAATGACAAGCGTCTTCCAGACGATGGAATCGGTTGATGCGCGCCCGCTTCTCAGTCGAGACTAAACTTATTGGCCAATTGAAATCAATGGATTGCATAGTGGAGGTACACACATGACAATAATATTGGACAAAGTAGATCAATGCTTCTTATTTATAAGGAATATACTAACATAATATACATACTATAGTATGTTGGCCGTTTTTATCAAGAGGATAAAAGAAACAGGTGGGATCTCTTTATTAAAAATGAAATAAATTCATGGAATAACAATATTATATATTATTTAAACATTTCTTGGAATTTAGCTTGCATTATTTGAGAAAAAAATGTAACATCTTCCTAAAGGTACCTTGCAAAGAACGGTACTGGGCAAAGGAGGGATGAAGATCCATGAACGTCCAGTTTAAAAAGGGTGTTTTAGAATTGTGTGTTTTAAGCTTGACGGCCAAGAAAGATCGGTATGGATACGAGTTGGTTGAAGAAATTTCAAAGAACTTTGAGATCTCAGAAGGGACGATCTATCCGTTATTAAGAAGACTTACTCAAGAAGGGTTATTTTCCACGTATCTAATGGAATCAACAGAGGGCCCTCCGAGGAAGTACTATAAATTAATGCCAAAAGGTTTGGATCTAAAAGAAGAAATGGTTGCTGAATGGAGGCACTTTGCTAAAGGTGTAGAAAAAATGCTTGAGGAGGAGTAACGGGGTGAACAAAGAGACCTATTTAGCTGAACTTAGCCAATACTTGAAGAGGCTGCCCAAACAGGAACGGACCGAAATATTAACAGACTATGAAGAACATTTTGAACAAGGACATTTAAGAGGCCGCTCGGAAAGTGACATTATCAAAAAATTCGGCGAACCTCATATGATTGCGAAGGAAATCTTGCTTGAATACGAAATTACAAAGGCACAAGTGAATCCATCATTAAAAAGCGTGACAAGAGCAGTCTTTGCCGCATTAGGGCTAGGGATGCTCAACTTATTGGTTGTTTTGGTTCCATTTATTTTGGGTTTGACAGCCCTTGTGGCGTTATTCGCTTTCTCCGCATTTTTATTAGCCTCTCCTATTCTATTACTCATCCAGGATGGCTTCACATTGACGTATTTGAAAGAATTCATGTTGATACTCGGCCTTGTCGGTGTTGGACTTCTCCTGCTTCTAGGGGCGCTGAAAACGACGACTTCATACTATAAGCTCGTGATTACCTATTTGAATTTTAATCTAAAAATTGTAAGGAGGAAATCGCTGTGAAAAGCAAAACAAAAAAGATCATTACATTTGCTTTCGTTTTGATTGCGGTTGCTATATTTGGGAATATCCTGCTCTATATCTTTAATAAATCTCCGTTTAATTTAACGGTGATCAATTATACGAAATCCGTATCTGCTGCGAACATATCTGACATTCGCGTTATGTCTAATACAGGTGATGTTAATATCATTCCGTATGACGGAACAAAAGTTCTAGTTCATATGAAAGGGACGTCTGAACATCGATGGGCAGATGACTACCAACTAATGGTTGAGGAGAATGGAAACCAGGTCACAATAGAAGCGAAGCAATTAGAAAAAAAACATATATTTGCGATTTACTCTGGTGGTTATGAACTTCAGGTTCAATTACCGCAAAAAGTTTTTGAACGGCTTCAGGTTCAGACCAAAACAGCTAATATAAACGTTGAGGGGATACAGGTCAAGCAATCGTTTTTGGAGGCAAGCAACGGCAATATAACGGCAGGCGAATTGCAAGGGATAATCAACGGTGTAACGGGAGCAGGGGATATTAATGTGCAGCTACAAACGATTGACAATGATATTGAAGCAAATACAAAGTATGGAAATATAACTATAATAACACAGGTTGCACCTGAAGCTATCCAAACGAATTTAAGAAGTGGGCTAGGGAAAGAATCCATTCTTTTGCCAAACGTAAAAGATGGTTCAATAGGGACTGGAGGACCCAATGTTAAACTAACGTCGGAAGTGGGTGATCTGGCACTGTTAATGGCAAATAATTAGCAACACCTTTAAGATAGCGGAATAATTCCCATTAAAGAGGAGGCTGCACTATGATTAGCTTATCTATTCAGCAAAAACAAACTAAAAAAAATGTATTACGGGTTGAAAATCTCTCTAAGGTCTACAACAGTGGAGAGGACAGCTTCCACGCCACTAAAAATATCAACTTGGAAATATACGATGGTGACTTTACCGTCATTATGGGGAGTTCTGGTTCTGGGAAATCAACTCTTCTGTACTTGTTAAGTGGCCTCGACAGTCCGACGGAAGGGGATATTTATTTCAAAAACGAGCGAATTGATACGAATGATGAAAGAGCAATGGCGCAATTCAGAGCAACAAAAATCGGATACGTGTATCAGTCAATCAATTTGTTGCCTGATCTTTCGCTGTTTGAGAACATTGCGTTTCCGGGATATATCTCAGGAAGAACCAAAGGAGAGGTTAGAAGCAAGGCCCTATCGTTAATGAGTAGTCTGGACATCGATAAACAAAAAAATCGTCTTCCTTCACAAGTGTCGGGCGGGCAACAGCAAAGGGCGGCGATTGCCAGGGCATTAATCAATTCACCGGAGGTCGTGTTTGCCGATGAACCAACCGGTGCACTAAATGTACAGCAAGGCGAGATTATACTGGATATTCTAACGGAGCTGAACAAAAAGGGGCAATCCATAGTCATGGTTACCCATGACATGAAAGCTGCGTGTCGGGCGGATCGTCTAATTCTCATTAAGGATGGCATGATAGACTCCATTCTGGAGCTCTCGAAGTATAAACCTGAAACAATGGTAGAGAGAGAACGGAAAGTGTATTCGTTTGTATTCGGAAAGGAGTCATAAGAACATGTATCCAGTATTTCTCTTGTGCTTGTCCAATTTAAAGAAAAGAAAAATTCAGAACGGGATTATTGCGATTATCATTATGCTGTCTACGCTGCTTTTATCTACTGCAGTTGTAGTTATGAACAATACGGGAGAGGTATTCACGGACGTGCATAATAAAGTGAACGGCTCTCATGAAATTTTATATTTTGAGAATGGCTTGTACGATCCAGATCGGGTACATGATTGGTGGGCGGAGCAAAAAGGCGTCACTGCATCTTCACTATTCCATTACCGAAGCTTATCGACGTTTACCTATCAGGGAAAAGAAGTATCGAATATTAACCTCTATATGATGGATTCGGGAACTGCCCCAAATCAGACAAAAGTAGATCAATTGATATTTGCACAGGGAACTAAAACAGAAGTGCCTTCAGAAGGCACGACTTGGATACCGACCTCATTGGCCTACTCTAAAGCGATATCCGTAGGGGATGAAATTGGAGTCAAGACGGATACGGGCCAATTAAAGCTCAAAGTTTCTGCCCTTGTCGTGGATATCCCCTTCAGCCAACCCTTCTCAATCACGGCCAGAATATGGTTAAATACTAATGATTATGCACACAGTATGGCCGTTAATGGACAAGTGGATAAGGCCATTATGGGCTTAAGATTCGATAACCTTAACGATCAGGGGGTGTATTGGACTCGGTTTGAGGCTGCTTTTGGCGCCCCTTTTCTAGAATCGTTAACAGATTTTCAAGGAATATCTTCGTTTTATTTAATAACGGGAAAAATATTAAGCTTCATTATGATATTACTTGCCACGATTATGATCATGATTGCCCTCTATACGATCGGATTTACAATTTCTGATGCGATTCTATCGAGTTACAAAACAATAGGCATTGTTCGTTCATCAGGGCTTTCAGCCAAAAAGGTCATTTCTGTATATGTATTGCAATACTTTTTATTAGCCTTTATTTCCATAATACCAGGGGTGCTTCTGAGTTATCCTTTCTCAAAGAAGATTATTACTATGTCTTTGTCATATTTGAAAACCAATGATTACTTGTTAAGCATAAATTTCACTATCTATGGTATATTAGTGGGGATTTCAGTACTTACATTAATCGGGTTCATCTCTCTGCTGTTCTCTTTGAAATCACGTACCATACAACCCGCGCAAGCCATTCGGTATGGGATGTCAGAGACACAGCTAGCAAAATCAGCTAAACGGCTTATCGGTTCTCGCCTCAGCCATAAATGGCTTGATCGCATACCCGTTACAGTAGCCGTTGCGATCAGGGGGCTGGTGAAAAATAGGGGGGGATCCTTCCTAATGGCACTTATTACTGCTCTAACGACTGCTGTTCTGGTTACGGGTGTTATTTTTATGTCAAGTATCTCCTCCTTAGCCCCCCCGCAATGGGGTTTTGACAATGCAGATATCAGTCTGGAGATTCTCAATCAATCTGAGTTAGGTGCAGACGAGCTAAAGCAGGTCCTATCTGAAGATCAGCGCGTTGGTAATATTAGTTTTAGTAAAGGGTTGTATGGCGTTATTCCAATAGATCTGGAGATGAAATCAGAAAATAATACGGCCGGGGTTTATATTAATTCCATTGGCGGTAATCTTGACGAGCTTGGGCTGACAAATATTGCTGGGCGCAACCCTCAGGGTAAAAATGAAATATCAATTGGTACCCGGGTCTCAAAAGCTTTAAATAAGGGTGTAGGCGAAAGTATAGATGTTTATGTTCAAGGACGCAAGGGGACTTACACGATATCTGGTGTTTATCAAGCAATTACAAATTCGTCGATCTCTGCAAGAATGACCTTGGAGGCCATGGACAAACTCCAGCTTGATAGTAACCCTGGAAACCCCTTAGTTTTATTGAATCTTAATTCCAATGTTTCTAAAGACCAATTTATTCAGGATTTCAGTAAAAAGTATGGCACTGCTATTTATATTGCTTCACAAGAAACGTTGATTAAGGAAACATTTTCTCAGGCGGTAGCCGTATTAATTATGCCAATGTTAACTATGGGATTGTTTATCATCATCGTTGTGTTCAGTATTACTTTTAGCATAAACCGGATATATGTAAAAAAAGAAAGTAAGACATATGGGATTTATAAGACGATAGGGATGTCATCCAACCGGATTCGAGTCTCAATAGCTTTCAGTACGTTAATTCTTGTAGCTATTGGTGTAATCATCGGAGTACCTATCGGAATATATATTTTCCCTGTGTTATTAAATACCATATTATCTAATTATGGTATAGTGCAGTTTCCAATAAATTATGACTTCAGTATGCTTTTTTTCACTCTGTTTGTAATGGTTATTGCTGTCGTCTGGGGATCCTGGATTGCTTCAAAAATGATACAAAAGACATCTTTACGGCTCCTCATCTCAGAATAGAGTATGTATTTCGTCACTAATTGACCGATTTATCTATGAAAAAAGGTTGGGTGGATGGCGTAAAATATGGGGATCGGCGAAGAACTGGAATGCCTGGATCCAATTCTGTCCGAATCGAACGTAGGATATCACGCTTATTGCTCGCTACAGGAGACGCTGCCGGGTACAATAATTCTTTCAGCGACAGCGTCTGCCCTTGAACAAGGAAACGCTTAGATGCATCTATAGGCGTAGAAACCGTACAGCTGCAAGGACTCAAGACGATTTTTGCTCTGCGAAAGTTGAGTTATTACATATTAGGACTCTTCTGGGCGTCAAGTTATTCTGTTACATCTACTGTCATCAAAAATCCTGTAAATTGCTTGCTGAAGTTTTTTAATGACAGCTTAATCCTCCCGAAGGGCGGGTCAACAATCCGGGCATGGTTCCTTTCAATCTTTTCAAGAACCACATAATGTCCTTGGTTCCAATGTAAAATTGCTGGTAGGGTAACCTGCTTAAATTGATGAATACTCTCAATGCGGTAAGCTTTAACATCAAAGCCGATACTTTCCGCAATTCTCTTTAGCTGCAATAACGTTATACCATCCCGTCTGACATCTGCCCGTTCACGTAAACTATATAATGAAACTTCCTTTTGATAGTAGGCTGATATCATAGCAAGGCAACAAAGTCCACACTCCGACTGATGGATCTGAGCGACATAAGGCACACGCCGACGAGCCATTACATTCTCTCCCTTCTACTTTGACTTTAGATCACATCATTTACCCGGAAATGGAAGAGAAGAATTTATCATTCTCCAAATTCAACACGTTAGGAACTTTATCCGGAAATGCCTGCTTTAATAGACCAAATCCAATCCCCGCCAAACCGGCCATTAGTCCTTTGATATCAAAGGCACGATGGACACCCGTAGTAGTCCATGGTTGATCTTTTAGAAGTCTAAGCAGATGTGCTCTGACTAAATTGACAGTATCATCATTGCGATCAAGAACTGTATTAGCAAAAAGTAATATTTCCAATTGCCCAAAATCACCGTGACAATACACAGGCTCTGTCCCAAAACCTAATTTGAGAGTTGTTTCAAGAGCAATATTAATTTCTTGATCAATATATGCGTCCCAATATCCGTTTTCTACCAGGCGGAGTCGAGATAACAATATGCCGGGTGCTCCATGACACCATGTCACCTTTGCTGTATCGTTAGGAGTAATCCAATTTTTCAATTCAGCATGATAGTTTGCACGCTCATACTGTAATCCTTTTTCGATATATTCAATGTACACTGCACGCTGAGTTACCCTGTATAACGCCGATAATGGAGCAATAATTCCAGAAACACCATGAGAATATCCCACAAAGGGCTCATCACTCGTTTTCGTCAACCATGCTATGCTGCCATCTGGCAGGGTTTGAGCATTCTGAAGCACATGTTCCGCGCATTTCTCTGCGCCTTGCAACGCTTCTAACCAGCCCGTTCCGTGATACATATGCAGGAGTATATCAATTGCTCCAGCTGCACCACCTATATAATCGAATTCAGTGTCTTTATCAACGAGTTGACAATAGTAAGGAAGATATTCCTTAACCATTTGTAGTAACTGTTCATCATTCCATAAACGTGATAATTGATAGGCAACAAATAAGCCACCACCGACGTTGCCATTTTCAAATGCTCCAACACTTAACGATACTTTACTTGACCTGCCCTTATCTCTCATGATTTCTATCAACGGCTGCAATGCTCTTCGAGCCATACATTTGTATGGGTTATTTGCAGTCAGTTCAGCTAGATAACCTAAGAACAAAGCAATTCCACTATTTCCACTGTATAGGTCATATCCTACTGGAGATAATCTGAGATTCCTCTCTTCATGACTGGATACTAAACCAATCCATGTAATATCATCAACTGCAGTATTCGAAGAGGCAACTGCCGATTGAACCAGACTTTCTCCAATGGAAGTAGCTAGCCGTACATACTCTGCTTTCCAGTTAGATTCTAAGGCATCGTTTGAGTCATTTAATCGAAGTTCAGGAATACGGTAGGAGTAAAGGTCAGGCTTAGACGCCAAGACAGACATATGTAATAATTGTAACTGTTTCCTTAGATCATTTTCGTCCATTTTTTCGATTTTGTTTATTACAACATCTATCCCTGATTGTTCGAATAACTGGGGAATTCGCTCACCATTCGATGCCCAAACATCTATTTCAGAAGGACCGGTATAAAAGATAGGGATGTCCCCGTCTTCAATATCGCGCATCTCGTGAGGAACCAATTGTAATTGCTTAGGATCGGCTAGGCATTTCAACCATACTCGATGTACAACAACTTTACGATCTAATTCATCTCGCAATAAGTCAGGATGATAGAGTGTGCGCATTAATTCACCATACGATTCAGTACTTCGCACAATCACTCTAACTATAACGTTATCAAACTCCCGAATCATTTCATTCAGTCTGTTCTTGTTCTCCATTATGATCCTGTAAGCTTGAGAAAAACCTTGTTCAATGTCATTAACATATCGATAACTATCGATAACTTCGTCATTATAACGTGGAAGATTATTACTTTCTCCCACTTGCCCCACTCCTCTTTCTAATCTCATTCGGTCCGTTCCTCTATGGGCAACACGCATAACATTGGGTATTTCTTGTCCACCGTATCCAAAAATACCGCTAACTTCTAACCCAGAGTACGTCTTTGTTTTGAAAATATACTGTGGTAACATGCCGGAAGACATAACAGAACTCGCCAGCATTTCACAGGCACGACCTTTTGCGTTGTTTTCAAATATTTCCATACTTATAGAACGATGAAACAGTGATTCTAGATCAATGACAACAGGGCTAGACCCATGTGCAATAATATTCTCGTAATGGAAATCTGTAGCGTTAAACATGTACATGATGGCTAATTGTATTCCCATATTATGATAAAATTGGTTAACTTGCTCCATTGATATGCACTCAGAGAAATTTATAAACTCTGTCCAGCCGTAACTTTCACAATCTATAATTTCTATCATTTTAATATGTGGAACACCAAACTCTATCATCTGCGACAAAATTCGATAATAACCCTCATCAACCTTTAATGAACGGGGTTTATATACCAATTTATCTCCCGTCATAAACTCTAAAATCGTCACACTCCGTCCAGCATGTGTGTCCCCTGCACCAATATGAAGCCGAACAAGCTTGCCGAACTGCTTGACTTCAGGCATATGTGAAACAATCTTCGAATAGTCATGTTCAAACCTATTTAGCACTTCAGTAATATGAACTGCCCATTTTTCAGTTGTACGAAGCAATGAACGAATTAACACCGGGTACTCCAATGCCAATTGGTTTAAATACCCTTTATCATGCAGCAGACTTTCAAAGTACTGATATCTTTCTTCTGAATTATCTCCGTGTAGTAGCCCTCGATCTCTTAATACATTGATTTCCAAAATCAGAGTTTTATAACTATAATCCATGATTCTTTCGAATAAAGACGGTAGTGCACTTTTGAAAACAGTAACATTTATATATAAATCTGCATCACTAATCATCCCGTTTTTTTCCAATAAATCAAAAGCCAGTAAAAAGAAACGTTCAATAAATCCCGAAAAAAAAGGTGGTTTGAAAAAGGAGTTTTCTGTTGAACGATTCAGTAACTCTTCCCACTCACATTTCCACGTGGAGTCATTTTTCTGCAAATTAAAAAGGGTCTCAACTTCAAGACTGGATACTTCTTTAAGGCTCCTTTTTAAATACTCTTCTTTGCCATAGAAAAATTTCGTCCAGTAATCTACCTTTTCACTAGTATTTATCACTGTATAATTGCACCCTTTCAATAATATAAGTGACTTACTGAAACGAAACTGGAAGCGGATTACAGAATTCCCTACATGGAGTGGAAGGTATTTCATACTGATGCACTAGGCAAGCATTATCTATAACGCTCCTAAGTACAAGAAATACCCTCCTAATTGAATCCATGTAAAGGCAAACTGACTAAAAATAATATCATTCCTGATGGTTGCACTGATATCTTAATTCCAGCATTATAAAAAAACTACCAACTACAACCCGATATAATCGTCCATATACTACAGTTCTTCGTAAGGCTAGGAAGATGCGGATAGTCGCCGCCAGCCACAGTCTCCATTTCAGTATCTGTCAATTCAGACAGTACACTACCTACTGGATTACACGTATCTGGCTTGAGATTTTCCGCTTGATTTTTCCATTTCATAAGTATCACCTCCTTTCATAAACTTGTACCTGCCGAGCAGGGCATAGAGAATGTGAACAATTCTCAATAGAGAGACATGTTGTCTTGATTTTTATTATTGGAATTTTAGGAAATGTTATTAATTTCTTCCATATACACTAGCATGGAAGATTATGCGATGTAAAGGGGGACTTTCTCAAAAAACACCCTTTACCAAATTTCCCGTTTTATAGATCTCCAATTGAAGTCGCTTTTAAGGTGACTTTGCATAAAAATCCTTCCGTGGAGTCGAAAAACCACTCTTTATGTCGGTAAAAACCTGTTGTTTTATGGAATAATAATGTATATAATTACAAAAGAACCCTGTAAAAGAATGATATTATTATCTCTTTTGATTTTTATTTTACATAAAATATATTTAAAGGTTATTTGGATATTTATGTATAAAAATATATTATAAGTGGGAAATAAAATGCTAGGAGGGTATTTCTTTAAAACATAATTGTATAGATCTAGGTAGCCATATACAAATAAAGGGTTTACTTATGCATTTATAAGTAAAAACTATCTAAAAGTTTATCATTTTCCCTGGGAAATAGTGGTCTGTTAAGTGCGTTATCGCTAATTCTCCTAGGTACACGACAGTCTATTAAATATAAGAATAGATGGTGAATTATGAATAAATATGCATTTCTTTTCCCCGGGCAAGGCGCTCAATACTTGGGGATGGGCAAAGACCTATACGATGGAAACTTATTAGCTAAACGGAGATTTGAAGAAGCGAGTGATTTACTCAGTCTGGATTTGAAAAGACTATGCTTTGAAGGTCCAGAAGCCGATTTGACGCAAACATTAAATGCCCAACCTGCTATCGTAACTTTAAGTGTGATCATCTTCGAGTTGTTCATGCAAGAATTGGGAATTGAACCTATGTTTCTGGCAGGACATAGCTTAGGCGAGTATAGTGCTCTGATATGCAGTGGTGTCCTATCGTTTGCAGATGGGCTTACCATCGTAAGGCAAAGAGGTATATTGATGCAAAATGCAGTACCCGCTAATAGCGGGTCCATGGCAGCCGTTGTTGGCTTGGAGCGAAAGGAACTTGAGGAATTATGCCGGGAAATTTCCCAGGGCGGGCAATCTGTTGTCGTCGCATGCAGCAATACAGCCAATCAAAACGTGATATCCGGTCACAGGGCTTCTGTGGATCAGGCGCTTGTAAGGTTGCAGCAAATGTCCGTACACTGCTCACCTTTAACAGTTAGTGGTCCTTTTCACAGCCCCATGATGAGAGACGCAGCAGACATATTGGCTGAGCAACTGCAGAAATACTGCCTTAGCGCCCCTAAGTGGCCCGTTATTTCGAACGTCACAGCTTTGCCACACGACAGCATTAATCATGTGGTGGATAAGTTACACATGCAAATGATTAAAACTGTGAGATGGTTCGATACGGTCCAATATCTGATGGAACAAGGTATTACCCATACGATTGAGATGGGCCCTGGCAGAGTGCTGACTAATATGATGAAGAGTTTTCATTTCAAAGGTATTTCCCGTCATTTAGGTAATTCGAAGGATCTACTCGATTTAAGGGAGATCTTTAACTGTGAACCGAGAACAGGAAATAGGGAACTCATAGGCCAATACCTTACCGCAGCTATTATCTCAAAAAACAGAAATGTTAATCCTAATGAACATTTGACAGGGGTTATTCAACCGTATGAGCAATTGAGAGGCCTTCTAGAACATACGGTGGGAGAATTAACTATGGTGCAAATGAAGACAGCGATGGAATGGATTGACACGATTCTGTATACCAAAAACAAGAGGGCAGACTCCAAATGAAACAGTAAAGCAGGTCCCAACGAATGAAGCAGCGGGCGAACCAGCAATGGGAAGTAAGTATGATTATACGAGGAGGATAATGATGTTCACCAATTCATTCAATACGTTAAAGGATGCAGTCGAAGCAAGAGGGCATATGGACGATAAAGGCATTACGTTTATTGAAGGCGAGCATAACGAAACGACGATAACGTACAAAGAACTGTATAAGCAATCGTTACGATTTCTTCATGATTTGCAAAGCAAGGGCATACAGCCACAACAAGAAATCGTTATCCAGATAGATGATAACAAAGCGTTTGTCATTGCATTTTGGGCATGTATTTTGGGAGGCATGATCGTTATCCCCATAAGTGTTGGAAATAATGATGAGCATAGAATGAAAGTGTTTAAGATTTGGGGCCTACTGAATAACCCGTATATGGTTACGTCAGAGAAGTATTTGAATGCATTGTTGAAGGTCAAAGATGTGAATGACAATCTTGATTTTTCTAGAGAAATTCGAGAGAACACAATGTTTATGCCGGATACCCTAAGTCCGAACGATGGTATTGTTTTTGAATCGAAACCCTCTGATATCGCATTTATTCAATTTTCTTCAGGATCAACTGGTGATCCTAAAGGGGTTACATTAAGCCATGATAACCTGATCCATAACTGCTCGGGTATCGTAAATAGTACCCAAATCAGTGAAGAAGACTCCTACTTATGCTGGGTCCCGCTAACCCACGATATGGGCCTAATTGGATGCCATTTAACTTCATTAATATCCGGCATCAATCAATATTTGATACCTACTCCGCTTTTCATTAGACAACCTCTGCTATGGATTTCCAAGACGAATGAGTATAAAGCAACTCTACTTTCTTCCCCAAACTTTGGTTATGAGTATTTCTTGAGATTTTTCAAACCAGAAAAGGCAGCCCTTTGGGAGTTATCGCATGTTCGTGTGATCTATAATGGCGCAGAACCGATATCAACCGCAATATGTGAAGCCTTTCTTAATACTTTAAGTTTCTGCCATTTAAAGAGAAGCGCCCTGTTGACGGTTTACGGACTAGCGGAGGCCTCCGTAGCAGTAGCTTTTCCTAGTCCTAGTGAAGAGTTCGTAACCCTGTATTTGGATCGCAACCACTTAAATACAGGTGATGGAGTGGTAGAAGTCGAGAAGGAGAACCTGAATGCCGTCTCTTTCGTCGAAGTAGGGAAACCAATTGATTATTGTGAGGTTAGAATTTGTGATGAGAAAGGCTTAACACTGGGCGACCAAGCCATCGGTCAAATACATATTAGAGGAAGAAACGTTACTACAGGTTACTACAACAATCAGGAAGCAACCTTAAAAGTTATTACCGCTGATGGATGGGTTCAAACGGGTGACTTAGGATTTTATCGAAATGGACAGTTAGTTGTTACAGGCAGGGAAAAAGATATTATTTTTATTAATGGAATGAACATATATCCACATGATATTGAAAGAATAGCAGAAGAAGTCGAAGGCATCGAGGTAAATCGAGCGGCTTGCTGCGGAGTGAAAAGTCCTGATGGAAGTAAAGAACAGATCATCATATTTGTCGTTACGAAAAAGTCGATAGAAAACTTCGTGCCAATTGCAGCCAAGCTGAAGAGTCATCTGTTGCGCAAAGGCAGTTGGGAGGTCGCTGAAGTCATTCCGATAAGAAAAATGCCCAAAACTACAAGTGGTAAAGTGCAAAGGTACAAACTGGGAGAACAGTTTAGAAAGGGTGAGTTTATTGAAATATGTTCAAAGCTTGCCGAACTGACCCATGCTGCTGAAGCTTTGGATGTGATTCCTGACGAGATTTTGTTAAGACAAAATGGTATGGAAAAGAAATTGCATAACATATTTACGGACCTGCTAAGAAAAAAACAAATAGACCGGAGTGACAGTTTCTTTGACATCGGGGCGACTTCAATACAGCTAGCCCAGCTTACCGAGACCATTGAAAGAGACTTAGGAATTTCTTTAACTGTCACAGACCTTTTTGCTTATCCGACAATTGCTGATTTGTCTACGTATTTACTGGAACAAAATGAGATAGAACCAAAGGACGCGCTCAAGGATTATTCGCAACAATCAGACTATGAAAAGACGAATGTTCAAGCTGCGGATGTCCGGGAAAACGATATAGCTATAATAGGCATGTCGATGAATCTACCAGGTGCATCTACATCGGAACAATTGTGGGACAACCTGGCGAGGGGCAAGGATTCTATTAAGGATTACAATTCGGAAAGAAAACAGGACGCGAAAGAATATATATCCTTATTAAATTGGAAAAAGAGCGAAAGTGAATTCGTTGAGGGAGGATATCTTGACGAGATCGATAAGTTCGATTATTCATTCTTTAAATTGAATCCTGCAGAAGCGAGCTTGATGGACCCTAACCAACGACTGTTCTTAGCATCTTGTTGGCATACGATTGAAGATGCAGGCTATGCTGGTGAAAAACTGCATGGACATAATGTAGGTGTATATGTCGGGTACTCCAAGGTAGGCTACGATTACGAACGTTTGGTTTCTTCGAATAGCCCGATAGCGCTTTCCAATTATGTTGTTGGAAATCTTCCATCTGTATTGGCAGGACGAATCGCATACTTCCTTAACTTGAAAGGACCTGCAATAACTGTTGATACTGCTTGTTCTTCATCTCTTGTGGCAGTCCATTTGGCATGCAAGGCCATGCAAAACGAGGAGTGCGAGATGGCCATCGCTGGTGGAATTAGAACGATATTACTCCCGACTGCCATTGGCCTAGATATGGAGTCCAAGGATTGCAAAACAAGGACGTTCGACTCGAACTCTGATGGTACCGGAATGGGAGAAGGTGTCGCTTCTGTTTTACTGAAACCGCTTAGTAAGGCACTGGAAGATGGGGACCATATCTATGCGGTGGTAAAAGGAAGTGCTATTAACCAGGATGGGGCGACCGCGGGGGTAACTGCGCCTAATCCTTTTTCACAAACGAATGTAATTGATGCTGCTTGGAAAGATGCAGGGATTACACCTGATACTTTGACGTTCATAGAAGCACACGGGACTGGAACGAAACTGGGCGACCCTGTTGAAATTGAAGGGTTGACCAAGGCGTTTGCTAGATATACGGATCGAAAACAGTTCTGCGCAATCGGATCACTTAAAGCAAATATCGGGCATCTTTTCGAAGCTGCCGGAATTGCTAGCCTTATTAAGGCAGTACTCGTTCTTAACAAGAAGCAGAATCCAGCGCTCGTACACTTTAAATCGCCAAATAAACACATCCGCTTTGAGACGACGCCATTTTATATTGATACGAAATTAACGAATCTGGATGAATCGGCAACACCGCTAAGATGTGGAATCAATGCATTTGGTTTTAGCGGAACGAATGCACATATAGTTCTAGAACAATATATTGGGCCAGATGGTGATCTCCCCGTTGGCTCTGGTGAACCGCATATTTTTACTCTGTCCGCGAAAAGCGATTGGTCTCTGAGACAACTAGTCTTAGAGTATACAAACTATTTGGCCAATCACCCCACAGCAAGTTTAGACTCGATATGTTATACCGCCAGTACAGGAAGGGCACATTTGAATCACAGGGTGGCTATCGTTTCTTCAAGCAAAGAGGAGTTGCTTCATCAATTAGAATCTTTGGCGGACAGTTCAAAAGAGTTAACGGATGGTATTTATAAAGGGGTGCACAAGCCCATCATAAATTCCGATTCGGAGCATGCAGCGGGAATGGTGACTGAGAGCCAGCTTAGCATTTTAACTAAAAAAGCGGATGAACTCATTAGCCAATATAATAAAGATGCGTGGGATGCGCACGGTTTAGGTCAGATCTGCCAGCTATATGTAAGCGGCGCGAACATTAAATGGAAAAATTTATATACTAAACAAGTTGTTAGGAAAACACCGCTGCCTCTGTACGCTTTTGAGAAAAAAAGATGCTGGGTTAAAGTTGAACCGAAAGGTGAGATAAAGATGGATCAGACCCATAGTATTACAAAAGCTATCCCAACCATGGTTCCGCTTTCTGATATTTCGTCGGCTTTAAAGGAGATTATAGGCAAAGTATCTGGACTTGCATTTGAGGAAATTGATGAATATGCCCACTTTCTAGAGATGGGACTTGATTCGATTATGTTAATGCAAATTAGAAAAGAGATTCATCAATCCTTTAACATTGATATACCGATGAATGATTTCTTTGAATCCATTATTAATATGCATACTTTATGCGTATTTATTTCGGAAAACGCACCCGCCCAGCATGAGGAGGAAGCGGTTGTATACCAGACTTTAAATGAGGACAAGTCTTCTTCAAGTAAACTCGTGAATCCATCTTGCTTTAGTTCTGATGAAGGCTCGAGTAGTAGTGCCGATTCGCTGACGAATGTCATTACGAAACAAATCGAATTAATGAATAATCAGCAACAGAATTTCTCGCAAGTTCTTATGCAGCAACTACAAGTTATGGGTCTCCAGGCAGGTACCCACCATAGCCAGATAGAAAACCAAGCGGAAAACCGGGTGGATCCTGTTCTAGCGGTGAAACCGATTCTAAGAGCTACCTCCGGTAATAACAAGAGCGATTCCAAACCATTCATCCCCTATCAACAGATATTAATTGATCAAGAGGATTCCTTCACCAGGCAGCAGAGTGAGTATTTGAGAAATTTTATTACCCAATATAACAAGAAGACAAAAACTTCTAAAATGGTTGCGGATGACACTCGGTTTATGCATGCTAATAATCGAAATGTATCAGGTTTCCGCGGTTACTGGAAGGAACTCGTATATCCTATCGTCGCTGAGCGCTCTTCCGGGGCGAGAATGTGGGATGTCGATGGTAATGAATATATTGATTTAACAATGGGCTTCGGCGTGAATTTGTTCGGTCATAATCCTGATTTTATTCTGGATGAGCTTGAGAACAGCGTAACGCCGGTTCTACCGCCTTTAGGTCCGATGTCGGATGTCGCTGGCGAGGTTGCTTCATTGATATGTGAGTTAACAGGCGTTGAGCGTGTAGCCTTCTACAATTCCGGTACGGAAGCTGTCATGGTTGCATTAAGGTTAGCCAGAGCGACAACAAGACGCAATAAAGTCGTCATCTTCTCCGGCTCTTACCATGGGACATTTGACGGAGTGCTTGGCGTTGCCAATCCTGACTCTGATACCTTATCCACTCTTCCAATGGCACCGGGTATTGCCCCTAATTTTGTTAATGACATCATGATATTGAACTATAACAATCCGGAGGCTCTTGTAATCATTCGAGAGTACGCGCATGAATTAGCTGCAGTTTTGGTAGAGCCTGTACAGAGCCGTAGACCTGATTTACAGCCGGAGAAATTTCTGAAGGAGCTAAGGGGAATAACGAAACAATCGGGTTCAGCGCTTATCTTTGACGAAGTGATTACCGGTTTTCGTATCGGGCTCGGTGGAGCGCAGGAATATTTTAAGGTTGATGCAGACCTTGTTGTATACGGTAAAGTGGTTGGCGGCGGTATGCCAATTGGGATTGTATGCGGCAAAGCTGAATTTATGAATTCGGTGGACGGTGGAACATGGAGATTCGGAGATTCATCCTACCCGCTCCAAACTGCAACCAAAACCTTTGTCGGAGGTACTTTCTGTACGCATCCTATCACGATGAGAGTGGCAGCAAAGGTACTTCGGCATTTACAATCGAGCGGAACACAACTTTTCAAGGATCTGAATGCGAAAACAAATGATCTTGTAAATGAGCTGAATGTATATTTCAAAACATCAGGTGTCCCGATTCATATGGTGAATTTCGGCAGCCTGTTCAGATTTGTTTCATATGGAGATATCGAATTGTTTTTCTATCATCTTATTCAAAAGGGCATCTATATTTGGGAAGGCCGCAACTGTTTCCTATCAACTGTTCATACCTCGGATGACATTGAGACGATTATTCGCGCGGTCAAGGACACCGTAGAGGATCTCAGAAAAGGAGGTTTCTTGCCTCAGCAGCCAACTCTTCCTCAAGGCGGGGGACCTGGCAAGGGAGCTGGAGTTGCAGCTTCTGAGGAGGTTTCCGTTAATTTATCTAACGAACAGAAACAGCTTTGGCTAGCATCGATAATCGGAAGTTCAGAATCAGCTGCTGCGAACCAATCCATACTTTTGAAATTCACAGGTTCGTTGGAAGTAGAATTGATGAAAGAAGCGATGTCCGTCGTTGTAGCTAGGCATGAAGCATTAAGAACAATTATTGAACCGAGTGGGAACAATCAAATCGTAAAACCTCATATGGAAGTAAACATAGAAATTGTGGACTTCTCCAACGACGGGGAAGAAGCAGGACAGGCTAAATTGACTCAGTGGTTAGAAGAAGATGCAGGGAGACCTTTTATTTTAAATTCTCCCTCCCCATTGTTTAGGGTTAGTATTCTAAAACTATTGGCTGATACTAATATGATGGTGCTGACCTTCCACCATATCATAGCCGATGGGTGGTCTATTGCTGTGTTCGTGACCGAGTTAGAGAAGACTTATACGTCCCTTTGTGAGAAGCGTGTGAATGACCTGCCCCCCTCTGTACCCTTCAGAGCCTATCTAGAGTGGGAAGAGAATCAACAAAACAGTGCGGGGTATGGAGATGCTGTAACCTACTGGTCAAATAAGTTCAATCAACCGCTTCCTGTACTGCAACTTCCTTCTCAGACAGGACAATTACGGAAAAAGACATTCAAGAGCAGTCGGTACACAACCGTTTTGGATAAGAAACTAACAGAAAAGCTCAAAGCATTAAGTATTAAGCAACAGAATAGTTTATTCGTTACACTGTTGTCCGGGTATAAGTTGTTTCTCCATAGGCTTACTGGACAACGACAGATCGTTGTAGGGATTCCAACAGCTGGACAGGCTCAAATGGGCGAAAATTGTTTGATTGGAAATTGTGTTAACATCCTGCCCATACTCAGTGAACTGGAAGGACGCGAATCTTTCTCAAACTACATGGCTCGGTTAAAAGTACAGATCCGAGAACTGGATGCCTATCGTAATTACTCCTTCGCTCAGCTAGCGGAAAGTATTCAGCATATGCCGGTAATTAATGTCCTATTTAATATGGATAGACCGTTAAATAAATTGTCCTTCTCCGGATTGGACACGGAATGGGTTTCTTATCCGGCTCAATATTCATACTATGATTTATTTTTGAACGTTACCGAGATCAATAGAGAGTTATCTCTGGATTTAGACTTTAATACAGACCTAATTCAACATGAAGTCATACAGCGCTGGATGGATGGATTTGTTCATATTCTTCATGCTCTTTCGGAAGAGAGTTCTTTGGAAATTGCTCAATTGTCGCTGCTTACACCAGATGAACATAGCGATCTGGTAGGAATTTGGAAACAAAATCGCGACCGCATTCAAGATCAGTTATCGGATCGTAATCTTATGGGTACGCGTTTACTGGTTGAAGGATTTCAAATATTGGATCCGTACATGGAACCAGCGATAATTGGAACGATAGGCGAAGTCTATCTTCAACATTGTGAACAGTTTCAACCTACCGGAATATTGGCGATGAGCACTCCAGAAGGGTGTGTTGAAGTCGTTGGGAAGGCTCAGAAAATAACTCAGATTCGCGGTTATTCGGTCAATTTGTACCTGTTAGAACGTTTGATTGCTCAGCATCCTACAGTCTCCGAATGTATCGTTATAGTTGTAGAATTGGAGCCCAATTCTATTCGTGGGCTTGCTGCTTACGTAGTAGGCAAGGATGGTATAGTCGATACTGCTGAAATTAAACAGTCGTTGGTGACATTGCTTCCCGATTATATGGTTCCGACCTATGTGGTTGGTACAGATATCTTGCCTTTATTGGCTGATGGTTCAGTTGATCTGGATTCTCTTCCAAATTTGATTACAGATATGGATTTTGAGTTGCCTGCTAATGAAACGGAGCAAGCGCTAATCGATATATGGCGGGATATTTTGAATGTAAGGTGGATCGGTCTAGACGATGATTTTTTCTCACTAGGCGGAAATTCCCTAAAAGCGACGATTATGTTATCTAAAGTGTTGAAGAAAATTGATAAGAAAATACAAATTGGTCAGTTGTTTAAATATTCAACAGTACGAGAGCTGTCACGATATATACGCGATGAGGCTAGGGAGCAATTCATACCCATAACAGTTGTTGATCAAAAGGAATACTATTCTGCATCCCCAGCCCAGAAACGTATCTATATCCTAGAGCAAATGCACGAAATGAATCTTGTGCATAATATTCCAGGAAAATTGGAAATCGAAGGGCATTTAGAGGTAGCTAGACTTACAGAGGCTCTCGTAAAAATGATGCAAAGGCATGAGGTCTTTAGGACAACTTTTACTATCGAGAAGGGCGAAATCGTACAGAAGTTGATAGATGTAGATGATATTTATCTGAATGTAGTTGAAGCAGATCGTTCCGGGTTGAATCTAGTCATTCAACAGTCTGTAAAGCCGTTTGACCTGACTAAGGCTCCCTTATTTAGGGCGATACTCGTGAAATTAAGCGATCAAGAGCATGTCCTGCTTCTGGATATGCACCATATTATTTCTGATGGTTATTCCATGATGCTTCTTATGGAAGAATTGATTGCTCTGTATGAAGGCAGAACCTTGCCTGATCTCAACATACAATATAAAGATTATATCGTGTGGAAAGAAGAGAATATCCAAGAAGATAATATGATAGGTCAGGAACAATACTGGCTGAATCGCTTTGAGGGAGAACTCCCTGTACTAAACTTGCCTTCCGATTACCCTAGACCTCAAAGCTTAAAAACGGCGGGGGAGCGAATAACCTACAGAATCGATGAAAAGTTAACCGAGCGATTGAGTAAACTTGGAGAAGATACGAAAACGACGATGTTCATGCTCATGTTGTCAGCCTATAATATTCTACTTTCCAAGTATACGGATCAAGAAGACATTATCATCGGGACTGCAATATCTGGAAGAAATCATCCGGATATCGAACGTTCCATCGGTGTGTTCATCAATACGGTAGCCATTCGCAACTACCCTTCGATAAATAAGAAGTTCAGGGAGTTTCTGCAAGAAGTTAAGGAATCATCACTGCAAGCATTCGAGAATCAGGCCTACCCATTCGAGCGGCTAGTTGAGAAACTCAATCTGCAAAGGGATTCCAGCAGAAATCCGATTTTTGATACGATGTTTGTCATGCAGAATATGGATATCCGTGAAGTAATATCGGGTCAATTGAAGTTCTCCCCAACGGAATTAAATCCAGGGACGTCACAATATGACATGATGATGAGCATCGAAGACCACGATACGTACTTGGAATTGAACCTGGATTATAATACGGCGTTGTTTAAGAAGAGTACGATTAACCGCTTGATTTCACACTATATAAATGTGCTGTGCAACATTACGGGTAATGAGGATATTGTTATAGCAGATATCGAAATGATATCGCGCGAGGAGAGAAATCAACTGTTATTCGATTTCAATCGGACCAAGCATTTCTACGGCGAGAAGAGAACGGTGCCCGAATGTTTCGAGGAGCAGGTAGAACGTACTCCTGATGCTGTGGCACTAGTTTTTGGTCCCAATCAGATGTCTTATAAAGAATTAAATGAAAAATCGAATCAGCTTGCTCATAAACTGCGGGAAAGCGGAGTGAAACCAGGACAATTAGTCGGGATCATGCTTAACCGTTCAATGGATATGATGGTCGCGATACTCGGTGTTTTGAAATCGGGAGCTGCGTATTTGCCGATTGATCCTGACTACCCGGTAGCACGCGTGGAGTATATATTGAACGATGCTCAGGTACGGATATTGCTTATGCATCCGCACTTAGTAGGAAATATTAGCGTAGATGAAACCGTTCCGATGATATTCGATGAGAGCTTGTACACTGGAAGTCAAGAGAATCTATGTCTCATTAACAAATCGGATGATTTGGCTTACACGATTTATACTTCGGGATCTACAGGGAATCCCAAAGGGGTCATGATTTCTCACGGAGCTACTTATAATCTTATTGAAGCGATGTGCGAGAAAATTCAATTTGTACAAGATAAGGTGATATTAGCGTTAACTACCATTTCTTTCGATATTTTTGTAACCGAGACGCTACTACCTCTATTAAGAGGGATGAAGGTCGTCATTGCCGATGAAAGCCAGCAGCTTGATCCGTTAGAATTAAATCGTCTGATAGTTGATCATGGTGTGAACATGCTTCAAATTACACCTTCAAGATTGAAGATGCTTTTAGCTGGTGATACGGAAGAGACCTTCTTGAAGCCTATCACCGAGATTATGGTCGGTGGTGAAGCCTTACCTATACAGCTGCTTCATCGTTTACAGCGATCGCCCGGACTCCGTATTTACAATTTGTACGGCCCTACGGAAACGACGGTATATTCATGCGGGGGCGAACTTACCGAACAGGATAAAGTGACTATTGGAAGACCGATAGCAAACACTCAAATCTATATTGTTGATGGCCAAGATCAACTTCATCCGATTGGTGTGCCTGGCGAGCTCTGTATTTCTGGGGATGGACTTGCCAAGGGGTATTGGAATAATGAACAGCTTACTGAGGAAAAGTTCGTACCTTGCCCTTTCCTTCCTGGGAAGAGCATGTATCGTACGGGTGATCTGGCAAGATGGAGTGAAGATGGGGAGATCGAATATTTGGGACGGATGGATTTCCAAGTCAAAATTCGAGGCTATCGAATTGAGTTACAGGAGATTGAGAGAGCCATTCTGAAGGATCGTTCGGTGAAAGAAGCAGTGGTTATGGCCAAAGTCGATGCAACAGGGAATCAATATCTGATCGCGTATTATGTGACAGAAGAGCATCTCCCAATCGAACATTTACGAAAGACGTTGTTAAGAGAGCTCCCAGAATATATGGTTCCGTCCTATTTTCTTTCACTAGAAACGATGCCATTGACACCTAACGGGAAAATCGACAAAAAGAGTTTGCCTGAACCGATCAATACGTTCAACGAATCTGAAGATTACATCGCTCCTCGTAACAGCTGTGAACGGCAGTTGAGTATTATTTGGCAGGAGATGCTGTCGTTAGAGCGTGTTGGCGTTCATGACAACTTCTTTGAATTAGGAGGGCATTCCTTAAAGGCAACCCTGCTGGTTTCTGAAATTAATAAATCCTTCAGGATAAATATTCCTGTTCTAGCTATATTCCAGCATACGACAATAAGCAGTTTAGCAGAGTTTATCTCAGGAACGGATAGCGGTGGATATGATGCCATTCCGGAAGCTATGGACAAAGAATATTATGCACTGTCACCTTCTCAACAAAGGTTGTATCTCTTCCAACAAATCAATAAGTTAAGTACTGCATACAACATGATCGGGGCATTAGAGCTAGACGGAGTTGTAGATAACGTCAGACTTGAACAGGCGTTTAGGAATCTAATTGCCCGTCATGAATCCTTAAGGACCTCATTCCAAATTCATGACGGTAAACCTGTTCAGATTGTACATGAACAATTCGATTTCAACATCAAGCATCTGGATGTACTGCAAGGGGATCAATCTTTGGAGAGTATCTTGAATGAGTTGGACGAACCTTTCGATTTAACGCAATTTCCGTTATTGAAAGTCACCCTTATTCAAGTATCGGATGAGAAGCATGTATTATGTATGAATATGCATCATATGATCGCCGATGGGACTTCAATTGATATTATGATGAAAGAATTGAATATTTTGTATAAGGGTCAATTGCTTCCACCTCTGAAGATTCAATTCAAAGACTATGCCGAGTGGCAGCAGTCGTTGATGAGTAAAGGTACCTATGAGGACCAGAAACGTTATTGGATCGAGCAATTTCAGAATGATATTCCAGTGCTTACACTAATGACTGACTACCCCCGCCCACGTAGGCAAAGTTTTGAAGGGGATCATTATGTGTTCAACCTTGACCAGCGCTGGACAGCAGAATTGCAAAAGATTGCTAATGAAGCAGGAACGACACTCTTCATGGTGCTGTTGTCAGCGTATTACATCCTATTGGCAAAATATTCAGGGCAAGAAGATATCGTAGTGGGAACACCAGTTGTTGGTCGGAATCACGCGGATGTTCAAGATCTTATTGGAATGTTCGTTAACACGTTAGCATTACGAAATCGACCTTCAAGAAAGAAGACCTTTATATCCTTTCTTAATGAAGTGAAAGAGAAGTGTGTGGAGGCTTATGATAACCAGCAGTATCCTTTCGAAGAGCTAGTAGAGCAATTGAAGTTAAAACGGGATTTAAGTGGAAATCCATTGTTTAATGTCATGTTCAATATGGAAACTAGTGACAACAACAAGATGGAGATGGATGGTATACAGGTACAGCCGTATGTGTTAAACCACAATATAGCTAAATTCGACTTATCTCTTGCTGCTAAAGAGGTAAGTGGCGATATTCGTTTTGAGTTTGAATATTGCACGAAGTTATTTAGTAGAGAAACTGTAATAAGGATGGCCGGGCATTATTCCACCATTCTTCAATCTATTATGGAAAAACGCAGTGTTCCGCTGGAGACGATTGATATTCTCTCGGCAAAGGAAAGGGAGCAAATATTAATTGATTTTAACCCGGCATATGCTTCTTACCCGCAGGACAAAACGATTCACCAGTTGTTTGAGGAACAGGTGGTAATGACACCGGAAAATGTCGCTGTCATATTCGAGGACCAACAGTTAACTTATCGGCAACTGAACGAAAGGGCAAATCAACTTGCAGGTGTACTACGGAACAAGGGAGTTCAAACGGATGAACTGGTGGGTATTATGTCTGACCGTTCTATTGAGATGATTGTTAGTCTACTCGCTGTTTTGAAATCGGGTGGAGCCTATCTTCCAATCGATCCTACGTTTCCGGAAGAACGCATTCGTTACATGCTAGAAGAGAGTGGTTGCCGTTTTCTTCTAATCCAAGAGTCACTAATGGACCCTTCATTATATGTAGGGGAACAAATAAACCTGAATGATTCCAATTTGTATACGGGAGATTCCAGCAATCTCAAGTCAATAACGAAGCCAAGTGATTTGGCCTACGTTATATTTACTTCTGGCTCGACCGGGAAGCCAAAGGGCGTCATGATCGAACACCTTAACGTCGTTCAGCTAATTAAACATGGTGGTTTTCCATACAATTTTGGTGAGCAGGATGTATGGACAATGTTCCACTCCTATTGTTTTGACGTATCGGTATGGGAAATGTATGGGGCTTTGTTAAATGGAAGTAAGTTGGTCGTCGTACCTAAGGGAACGACACGAGATACAAGGGCATTTGTTGAATTGGTAAATACGCATAGTGTGACAGTGTTGTGTCAAACACCAACGGCTTTTTACCAATTCATTCGCGAAACGATGGAAGGTAGTAAATTTAAGAATACTCTTAGATATGTCATATTCGCCGGAGAAGCTTTAAATCCGATGCTGCTAAAGGAGTGGAAGAAGAGATACACGTCAACCAAGTTGGTGAATATGTATGGAATAACGGAAACTACGGTGCATGTGACCTACAAGGAAATTGGAGAAATTGAGACGGGTATGAACGTGAGTAATATTGGGAAACCGCTACGTACATTAAAGAGCTATATCTTAAACAGTGAAGGTAACTTGGTGCCGATCGGTGTAGTAGGGGAATTGTATGTAGCTGGATTCGGTGTTGGCAGAGGATATTTAAATAACCTTCAACTGACAGAAGATCGGTATGTGGATAATCCATTTGAAACAGGTACTAAGATGTATCGAAGTGGAGATCTAGCCAAGTGGTTGCCGGACGGAGATTTGGAGTATTTGGGCCGAATCGACCATCAGGTGAAGATAAGGGGCTATCGGATTGAATTGGGTGAAATTGAGAAGCATCTAGCTGAGCATAACAGCATTAAAGAAGCGTTCGTTATGGCTCGGTACGATCACACACAAACTGCTTATTTATGCGCCTATTATATATCTGACGAGCGAATTGGTGTGCAGAACCTAAGACAATATTTGAGCGGATTCCTGCCGGATTACATGATTCCCGCCCAATTCGTCCAAATGGATGTACTGCCTATGAATGCCAATGGCAAGGTTGATCGTATCAAATTACCGGAACCTGTTTTGGATACACAGACGAATTTTGTAAAACCGGAAAATCATATCCAAGAATCATTGATTCAGGTATGGGAAGAAACGTTAGGAATCTCAGCTTTAGGGATCGAACATAACTTTTTTGAATTCGGTGGAGATTCAATAAAAGCTATTCAGATTTCTTCAAGGCTGATGAGTAAGTATGAACTTAAGATGGAGATTGGAGATTTATTTCAATATCCTACGATCAAGGCGCTCAGCAAATATATAACATTATCTACTAGAGTCATTGATCAAGGTCCGGTAATAGGGGGGGTTGAACTGGCACCCATTCAAAGACATCTGTTCGAGCATGAGTGGAAGGCGGTTCACCACTACAATCAGTCCGTCATGCTTTATCAAAAAGATGGAATCGATGAGTCTATCGTTAGACAATCTTTTGAGAAGATTCTACAACATCACGATGCTTTAAGAATGACTTTCACCCATGAAGATCAAACGGTTACTCAGTTCAATCATGATATTTCACATTTCGCTGTTGATTTGAAAGTGTTTCATTACACAGAGGAGAGGGACCCGTCTAGCGCAATTGAACGGGAAGCCAATAATCTTCAAGCGTCCATAGACATTGAACAAGGGCCTATGTTTAAGCTAGCACTGTTTAGGACGAGAAAGGGAGATCATCTACTTCTTGTTATTCATCACTTAGTCATCGATGGTGTGTCTTGGAGATTTATAATAGAGGACTTCTCAACAGCTTATAAAAAGCTTTCAGAAGGGGAGAAAGTAGTGCTCCCTCTGAAGACAGACTCTTTCCAAACATGGTCGGAACGTTTGAAAAGCTATGCTGTTAGTGCAAAGTTACAAAGCGAATTACCTTATTGGAAGTCATTTGAGGGAGCCCAAGTGAGCCCGTTGCCGAAGGACCATACTCCAGCAACTCTGGACGCACTGCGTGTTACGGAACAAATGGAACTAGACTTTGCTTATACCGAGAGGTTGTTAAAGGGTATTCATCATGCATACGGCACTGAAATCAATGATATTCTTCTGGCTGCCCTGGGAATGGCTGTGAGGGAATGGTGCGGCTTGGACCGCATTCTTATTGATTTAGAAGGGCATGGGAGAGAAGGTGTTATCGAACAAGTCGATATATCTCGGACAGTAGGTTGGTTCACTTCTATTTCACCTTTCATGTTGGAAGTAGCTGATATTACCGACCTCTCAAATGTTGTTAAAAGTACTAAAGATAATCTGAGACGGGTGCCAAATAAAGGTATAGGTTACGGGATTTTAAAGTATTTAACGGCAGCAGGTGGAAACATCGACGATCCGATAATTCCCAACCTCTATCCTGAAATCCTGTTCAATTACTTAGGGCAGTTTGAAAGCAAAACGGGAACCGATGAATTCATTGTTTCTGACATTTCATCGGGGAAAGAAATAGGACCCGCGATCGATAGTGGTTATACGATTGAAACGAACGGAATGATCATGGAGGAACGATTCATTATGGTGTTCCAATATAATCCGCAGCTATATGACACCGGAACGATATGCGATTTAACGGAAGCCTATAAGAGAAACTTAGAGAAACTAATTGATCATTGTAGCGAGAAAGAAGCGAGAGAGTTCACATCGACGGATTATCACTATAACAAACTTTCCACAGAACAGCTCAGTAAGATTGCAAATTTATTTAAAGCAATAACTTGATATTCTAATGTGGCTTCCGAAGTTGATCTATACGAAAACTTCGGAAGCCCATATTTTTCAATCCTACATAGTATGGAAAAACGAAAAGTGAGGAGATGTCTCAATGGATGCCCAGATTATTAATATTTATAGATTAACTCCGATGCAGGAAGGAATGTTATTCCATTCGTTGCTAAACCCTAATTCAAGTGCCTATTATGAGCGGGTATTGTTAACCTTAGGGGGCGAAATTGATGAAGCTCTGTTCGAGAAGAGCTTTAACCATCTAATTGAACGACATGATGTGTTAAGAACGGTGTTTCTGTACAAAGAAACAGAACAGCCTTTGCAAATTGTATTGGATGAGCGAAAGACGTCCATTTTGCATAAAGACCTTTCGCAATTGGGTGGTGAAGAGCAAAATTCGATTATTGCCGATTACATGAAAGCTGACGAAACAAAAGGGTTCAATCTTGAGCGCGATATATTAATTCGAATGGCTCTTTTCAAACTGGGAAATGAGCAGTATAAAGTCGTTTGGAGTTTCCATCACATTATTATGGACGGCTGGTGCCTTAGCTTACTGGCAAGCGAACTGTTCCGCATCTATTTTGGTTTGAAAGAAGACACCACAACTGTTCTTCCCGAAGTTTATCCATATAGTGATTATTTCACATGGCTCGAAAAGCAAGGGGATGATGGTTTTCAATATTGGGAGAATGTCCTTATCGACTATGATCAACAAGCGAATTTTCCGACAAGCAGAGGTCCTATCACGAATGGAGAGTATGATTGTCAGAATTATTCATTCAAGTTAGATGAGGGTTTAACTAGACAGCTGGAAAGGCTGGCGGCGGATCAACGGACAACCTTGAACAACGTCTTTCAAGCAGTATGGGGAATTGTTCTGCAGAGGTATAACAGAACGAATGACGTTGTATTCGGTTCGGTTGTGTCGGGAAGAGTCCCAGAGGTTAGGGGGATAGAAAATATGATCGGGCTTTTTATTAACACGGTACCAATACGTATAACAAGCAACGAACAACAATCTTTTGTAGAACTTCTGGAAGAAGTTCATCATTCGGTGGTAAATGCGAACAGAATCAGTTACTTACCTCTTGCGGATATACAGTCAAGAACATCATTAAAGAATGGCCTTATTCAACATATCATTGCGTTCGAGAACTACCCGATAGAAGAGATTGTGGGTAAGTCTGACGCTAATGTTAACCTCACGATTCTGGACAGCGAAGTTTCGGAGCATACGAATTATGATCTTGAAGTGGTCGTGTTCCCAGCTAAAGAGATGGAAATTGTGTTCCGATATAACGGGCTTCTTTATGATAAAGCGCTTTTCATGCGCATTGAAGGTCACCTTAAACAGATTATTCAGCAAGTGCTGTACAACAGTGACATTCTAGTTAAAGATATTGACGTCATTACCGAACAAGAACGAGCACAAATGTTACATGACTTTA
The DNA here is from genome assembly GCF_014644435.1 of Paenibacillus albidus. Classification (GTDB taxonomy): domain Bacteria; phylum Bacillota; class Bacilli; order Paenibacillales; family Paenibacillaceae; genus Paenibacillus_AQ; species Paenibacillus_AQ albidus. Next base: position 148,739 of record NZ_BMKR01000016.1, read on the forward strand.
ATCATGAGGCAACCTCTTATCCGATGGACAAGACACTGCACCAATTATTCGAGGAACAGACGTTGAAGACACCGAACAATATCGCAGTAACCTTCGAAGACAGCCAAATGAACTACGAGCAATTGAACTGCAGAGCGAATCAGCTTGCAAGAGTGCTGCAGTTCAAGGGGGTCAAAACGGACGAACTGGTAGGCATCGTTATGGATCGGTCCATAGAGATGATTATAAGTATATTAGCAATTCTTAAATCAGGGGCAGCCTATTTGCCGATTGATCCGTCGTATCCGGATGAACGTATTCGTTACATGTTGGATGAGAGTGGGTGCCGCTTCCTTCTGATTCAAGAGCCGCTCATCGATCAGAAGTTATTTGCGGGGGAACAAATTAACCTGAACGATCCTGGACTGAATGCATGGGAGATGAATAATCTCGAGCTCGTGATAAGGCCAAGTGATTTGGCTTACGTGATCTTTACCTCCGGCTCAACAGGGAAACCGAAGGGAGTCATGATTGAACACCGGAATGTCGTACAGTTGATGAAACATACCAATTCGCCTTTCGACTTTAGTGAGCGGGACGTATGGACGATGTTTCACTCTTACTGCTTTGATTTTTCGGTATGGGAAATGTACGGGGCGCTGTTACACGGCGGGGAATTAGTCATTGTGCCGAAAATTACTGCGCAAGACACAAGAACTTTTTTGGAATTGGTACGTTCGCATGGGGTGACGGTATTGAATCAAACGCCGACCGCCTTTTATCAATTCATACGCGAAGCGATGGAAGAAGGTAGTTCGGAGATTGGATTGCGGTATGTCATTTTTGGCGGCGAAGCACTGAACCCTATCATGTTAAACGAATGGAAGAAGAGATATCCTTCAACCAAACTGGTGAACATGTATGGAATAACGGAAACTACGGTGCATGTGACCTACAAGGAAATTGGAGAAATTGAGACGGATATGAACGTGAGTAACATCGGGAGACCTCTTTTGACATTGAAGAGCTTCATACTAGGCAGTGGGGGAAACTTGTTGCCAATAGGTGTAGCGGGTGAACTTTATATATCCGGGGCAGGCCTAGCAAGAGGGTACATGAATAATCCTCAAATGACTGATGAGCGTTTCGTAGAAAATCCGTTTGAATCAGGTACCAAGATGTACCGGACCGGGGATTTGGCCAGGTGGTTGCCTGATGGAAACCTTGAATACTTGGGGCGAATAGACCATCAGGTGAAGATAAGAGGCTATAGGATCGAATTAGGTGAAATTGAGAAGGTTCTTGCAAGACATGAACACATTGAAGAAGCAATTGTTATGGCCAGCTACGATCAAAATCAATTGCCTTATCTATGCGCGTACTATATATCCGGCGAAAGCCTTAATGCACAGGATATCAGAAAATATCTGAGTGAGTTCCTACCAGATTACATGATTCCGTCCAGCTTTGTTCATATGGATAAAATACCGTTAAATCAAAATGGCAAAGTAGACAGGAAGGCTCTTCCCGAGCCGGAGTCTGGATTCAATACAGAAGAGGGTTATGTTGCACCGCAGCATTCCACCGAGAAGAAATTGGCTGAGATTTGGCAAGAAATACTGGGCGTTCCAAGGGTAGGGTTACGGGACCATTTCTTTGGGCTCGGAGGTCACTCGCTAAAGGCGGTTACCCTCGTGTCGAGAGTCAGCAAGGAGCTTCAGGTGAATCTCTCCCTCGGTGATGTATTTAAAGCTCCAATATTGAGCGAAATGGCTACCCTGATCCGTGCATCCGAAGTAGGCATCTACGCTGCGATAGAGCAGGTCCCTAAAGCGGAGC
>NZ_BMKR01000017.1 GCF_014644435.1 Paenibacillus albidus
AAGCTTGCGAATTGACCTTTTTACTGTGTCCACTCTATTGACAGAAGTACACTGAGTCCGCTTCCTTGCACAGCCGGGCCTAAGTCAACCGCTGATTATGGATTTGAGCCTTTAATATAGAGCGTTTTAATCTCATAAGGGGCAAACTGGAGCTCCACTTCCCCTTCGGCATGGGCGATCTGTTCCAGCTGCTCTTCCAGAGCATTGGACAGGTAAATCGCCTGAACCGGGCGTTTCCATTGCAGGCGAAGCCGCTCCCGCCCGCCTGAGGATTCATAGAGGCGCAGTACAGTGCCCCCGCCATCTTCGGACGGCTTGATGGTATCCAGCACTACATGCTCCCCGGAGAACCCGATGAAAGAACCGGAAGCCGGAAGCTTGCCTTCAGCCGAGTCAGCAGCGACTGTATACAGCCCGTGATTCAGCTCTGCAGCACGGCGCAGGGTATGGGCCTCCCGCCAGTCTCCCTCATGCGGGTATAGCGAATAGGTGAAGTCATGCTCGCCCAGATCGGCGGTAGCATCCGGCCATTTCGGTGCACGCAATAGCGACAGGCGAATCGTGCTGCCCTGAATGTCATAGCCGTATTTGCAGTCGTTCAGCAGGCTGACGCCATAGCCGCGTTCGGATACATCGGCGAAACGGTGTCCGCATACTTCATATTGCGCCTGCTCCCAGCTCGTGTTACGGTGCGTTGGGCGTTCCAGAGCGCCAAAAGGAATCTCGTACGTTGCTTTCTCCGCCACCAGGTCCAGCGGAAAGCCTACTTTGAGCAGCTTATGGGCTTCATGCCAGCTCACATGGGTCTTGAAATCGATCCGCCGGTCCTGATGATACAGGATCAGATCCTGGATGATGCCGGATTGGCCCAGCCTCCAGCGGAAGCGCAGCACATCCTGAACTGTACCGGACTGCAGCACCGTTTTCTCAATCAGCTCGGCTTCCCCTGCGGGCTGCGCCTCATAACGGCTGTCAATATCCCAGGCATCCCAAAGCGTCGGACGGTCATGGAAAAAGTGCAGGCGGTTGGCGCGTTCACCAGGCTTCACAATCTCCCGGCCCGCTTGTTTGTCGAACAGACTGCTGATTTCTCCCCGCTCATTAAAAGCAAGCCGGTAATATTCCGTCTCCCAGCCGTCTCCCAGCGGGACGGGTTCCAGGGGTATAGCAGGCGATAGTCCAGACAGCCCAGCTTCCGCAGTCTTCGCTTCCGCACCAGAGGCAGCTTTAGCGCTAACCTCAGCAACCTCCGAAGCCTGATCGCCGGACTTGCTTCTGATCCAGATCGTCTTATAACCAAACGCCGGAATACCGGGAACGAACACGGAGATCCGCGGGGTACCTGCCCCGCCGTCACCGCTGCCCGATCCATTGCCGGCTGGCAGGTCCGCCTTCAGCGGCAGACCCTGCTCGTCATACGCAGCCAGGTGTCTGCCGTGTGTTGGTTCGTTCAGCTCAAGCTCGACAACGGCATCCCTTGTCCAGCCTAGACTGTTGAAGATAACGAAGGCGCTGCCCTCGCCGGCAGCAGCAATGCTGCCGGCCAAAGCGGATAGGCCCGGCTGCAGCGCCGCATGGCCATAATCAAAAATCTCTTTATATTCCTTCTTTGAGGTCTCGTAGGCTTCCGTAATCGCCGAGCCCGGAATAATGTCATGGAACTGGTTCAGCAGAATCAGCTTCCAGCCCTGATGCAGGCGCTGGGCATTTGCCGCCCGCTGCTCTGCATCCAGCTCCGTTGAAGCCAGGGTCTGCCACAGCTCCGCTTCACGGTACAATATCTCCGCCTGCCGGTTATTCCGCTTGTTCCGGGCATGCGTGGTATAGGTGCCGCGGTGCAGCTCCAGATACAGATCGCCCCGCCACTGCGGCAGCTGCGGCTGAGACCGCGTAATGCCCGCGAAGAAATCAGCGGCATTGCTGTACTTGCTGGCCGGCTGGCCGACCATCAGCTCCGCGCGCTGGATATATTCCAGCATCTCGCGGGTGACACCGCCTCCGCCATCGCCGTGCCCGTAAAGCAGCATCTGCTCATTGTGCTTGTCCTTCTCGCGGAAGGACTGATAATGTTCATGAATATCCTTCGGCAGCGTGTTCTCATTAACGCCGTGGTTCAGGTAAGACAGCATGGGCGTTCCGTCAATGCCGACCCAATGAAACAGATCATAAGGAAAAACATTGGTATCATTCCAGCCCAGCTTGGTGGTCATGAAATATTCGATCCCGCCGTGCTTCAGGATCTGCGGCAAGGAGGCGCAGTAGCCAAATGTGTCCGGCAGCCATTCAATCTGCGAGGTCTGGCCAAATTCCTCCTGATAAAAGCGCTGGCCATACAGCATTTGCCGCATCAGCGACTCCCCGCTCGGAATGTTGAGATCCGGCTCAATCCACATTCCGCCTACAAGCTCCCAGCGGCCTTCACGGATTCTGGCTTTGACCTTCTCGTACAGAACCGGGTCGTTGTTCTTCAGGTATTCGAACAAAAGCGGCTGGCTCTGGGCATATTGATAATCCGGATATTCATCCATTAACGCATTGACGGTTGAAAAGGTCCGGCTGGTCTTGCGCACAGTCTCACGTGCAGGCCAGAGCCAGGCGATGTCAATATGCGACTGGCCAACCATATGCATCGTGCCTTCGGCAGAGCCGCCGATCTCCTTGATTCTGTCCCGCAGTTTCTGCTCAATCAAGGAGATTACGCTGCCTTCGCGGATAACTTGCACGTCAAGGCCCAGAAACTCATCCATCGCCACATATAACGCTTCCAGCATCCGGGTACGGCGCTGGTCCTGCTCCGGCAGCAGAACCGCTGAATCACGGATGACTACCACCGTGTACATCAGGCTCTGCACCGGTCCATTGACCAGGACCAGCTGACTGCGGATAGCGCGGATCGGCGGCTGGATGACAGCCTGCTGATTCAGGGGATCGACCGGCTCGGGTATCGGATCGAACAGTTCAATCTCAAGTTCAAGCGGATGTCCGGACGCATCACCCGCCAGCGTTACAAAGGTGTGGTTACGGTCCAGTCCTTGCCGCGATTCCCCATTCACACGCAGCAGCCCTTCTCCGCCGGATTCAAACACCAGTCCAACGTGGCCGGTTGACCACGCAGCCGGAATTGCAAAGGTACGGCGGAAGAAATAAGTGGTTCCCTGCACACTCGGGAACAGGTCGTAATTGCTGCCTTCCGTATACGGCTGCGGCTTGTCGTATTGCCCCGGCAGCCGGTACACGGACGAGTCGATCTTCCAATCGCGAAGCTCCTGCACCTCAAGCCATTGCTGCTCGGAGAGCTCGCGGATGAAGCGTCTAATACGTTCCATAACTTTACCCCCTCACGGTTAAGTCAGCGCTGAGTGTATCATTCACATGTCTGCCAACAAGCACTTTGAAGCTGCCGGGTTCAACCACCGGCTGCAGATCCGGTCCGATATACTGCAGCTGCTCCGGACCTACAGTGAACTGCACGGTCCGTTTCTCGCCCGGGGCCAGCCGGATTTTGCGGAAAGCCTTCAATTCTCTGGCCGGACGGGTCACCTTGCTGGCCACATCGGAAATATACAACTGGACCACTTCGGCCCCTTCACGTTCTCCCGTATTCTGAATGTCTACGGTAACTGTGGCCGTCTCATCTGCTGCAATCACTTCAGGCTCTACTTTGAGCGCCGAGTAGGCGTAGCTGGTATAGCTGAGTCCGTAGCCGAACGGATATTGAGGCTGTGAATCCGCCTCCAGATATCGTTTGCCACGCGAGCGTTTGCCGTTGTAGTACACCGGAAGCTGGCCGACATCCTTAGGCACCGAAAGCGTCAGCTTGCCGGACGGATTCACATCGCCGAACAGAATATCCGCCACCGCCTGGCCGCCTTCCTGTCCCGGATACCAGGCCTCGAGAATCGCATCGGCATGCTCGTCGATCCAGGGCTCGCTCACCGGCCGGCCGTTGATATACACCACAATCACCGGTTTTCCAAGCTGATGGATCTGCTGGATCAGCTCCAGCTGGACGCCTGACAGCGCCAGCGACATCCGGTCGATCCCTTCTCCGCAGTCCATGTCATTCCAGGCATTCTCCGTCACCTTCGAGGCGCCGGTCTTCAGATCAATGCTGCCTTCTCCGAAATCGCGTGCACTGGAGCCTCCGACTACCATTACGATGGTATCCGCCTGCTCCGCACAGGCCATTGCCGCTTCAAAACCTTCCCGCGAATCCCCTTTAATCCGGCAGCCGGGCGCATACAGGACCCGCTGGGGCTCTGCAGCCAGCTTGCTGCGAATCCCCCGCAGCACCGTCGTTACTCTGTCCGGCGGCTGCGGTGAAGTATAGTCGCCAAGCTGGTTATATCCGGCGTCGGCATTCGGGCCAATGACGGCAATCGTACCGGAGGCCTTGGAGAGCGGCAGTACATCCGCTTCATTCTTGAGCAGAATAATGCTCTCACCCGCAACCTGCCGGGCTAGCAGCCGGTGCTGCTCACTGCCGATTACCCGCTCGGCGGCCTCAGGATCGGCAAAAGGCTGCTCAAACAGGCCCAGCCTGAATTTGAGGGTCAGCACCCGCAAGGCCGCGCGGTCCAGCAGCTCCATATCCAGGCGGCCTTGTCTAACGGCCTCCAGCAGGTAGCTGCCGTATATTTCCCCCGACATTTCCATGTCGATTCCGGCCTTCAAGGCCTGTACCGCCGCATCCATGCCGTCTTCGGCTACATCATGGCCGGCTGCCAGCATATCAATGGCCCCGCAGTCGGTAATCACGAGACCTTCGAAACCCCAGGCCTTGCGGAGAATATCCTCCAGCAAAACGCTGTTGGTGGTGCAAGGCACTCCGTCAATCTCGTTGTATGCGGGCATAATCGACACCGCTCCGGCTTCCACCGCTTTCTTAAACGGCAGCAGATCCACTTCGAGCAGCTCACGCCAGCCCATATGTACAGGCCCGGCGTTCCTGCCGCCTTCGGAGCTGCCATACCCTACGAAATGCTTCAGCGTGGCGCCTACGCTGCCGGGGCTTTGCAGCGATTCCCCCTGCAGCCCTTCAACCGCGGCAACCGCCATCTCGCCGATCAGATAGGCATCTTCCCCGAAGCACTCCTCGGTGCGTCCCCAGCGGGGATCGCGCACCACATCCAGCACCGGCGAGTAGGTCACCGCGCCGCCCTGACTACGTGTCTCCAGCGCAACGGCGCGGCAGACTTCTCTGTACAGCTCCACGTTCCAGGAGCTGCCGAGCGACAGAGGCACCGGGAACACGGTGGCCCCGATCGCCATATGGCCATGCGAGCATTCCTCGCCGATCAGCACCGGAATACCCAGCCGTGAATGCTCCAGCACATAACGCTGGAGCGTATTGACCGCCTCCGCTCCCTCACGGGGCGACAGGCCACTCTCCAGCGAGACGCCGGTCCACGGGTCTGCACGCAGCATCCCGTAGAGCGAGCCCACGCCGCTTTGCTGCACTTGAGTCTTAAAGTCTTCTGTCAGTGTAATTTTACCATCTCTATGTTCATAGGTCTGCCAGCCAAAAGGCTGAATCAGCTGGCCGACCTTCTCTTCCAAAGTCATCAGTCCGAGCAGATCCTCCGCCCGTTCTCCAGCAGGTTTATTCGGGTCTTTATAGCTCATATTCTCCACTCTCTCCTCTGCCCTGATGAGCTTATTGTTTTTTTATTCTTTAACGGCCCCTACCGTAAGCCCTTGAATGAAATAACGCTGGAAAAACGGATAAGCAAATATAATCGGCCCCGTTGCCAGCACCACCATCGCCATCCGCGAGGTATCCTGCGGCATCGACCGCAGAGCTTCCAGACTGAGCGAGCTGTTCTGTGAATTCTGCAAAATAAACTGCATGCTCGTCTCGATCCGCATCAGCATGGATTGCAGCGGCACGAGGTTCGGATTATCGATGTACAGCAGCGCATTGAACCAGTCGTTCCAGTAGCCCAGGGTGCTGAACAGCGCAATCGTCGCCAGACCGGGCAGAGACAAAGGCAGCACCAGCGTCAGGAAAATGCGGAACTCGCCGGCCCCGTCGATTTTGCCCGATTCAATAATGGCATCAGGCACACTCGTGCTGTAGAAAGTGCGCAGAATCATAATGTAAAAGGCGTTCACTGCCAGCGGCAGAATCAGTGCCCAGATCGAATCCTTAAGTCCCAAAAACTGCGTAACGATAATGTAGGTCGGAACAAGTCCCCCGTTGAACAGCATGGTGAAGAAAGCGAAAAAAGCAAAGAAATTGCGGTAACGGAAGCTTTTCCGTGAAATGGCATAAGCGTAAAAGGCAATAAACAGCAAGCTGACGATCGTCCCGATGACCGTTACAAAAATCGTTACGCCATACGAACGCAGCAGCATATCTCCGGATTCAAACACGTAACGGTACGCGCCGAGGCTCCATTTCTCGGGAATCAGCTTGTAGCCGTCTCTGGCCAGCACTCCTTCATCCGTGAACGAGATAATCACGACAAAGAGAAACGGGAACACGCAGAGGAACGCGAAAATCCCGGCAATCAGATTAAACACCACATTCCACGGTTTGGAGAGATGATGGAAATCACGTTCTTTTTTAGTAATGGAAGACATATGGGCTCACTCCCTTCAGGTAAGTTTAGAACAAGGCGCTGTCCTTGTTGTATTTGCGTACAATATAGTTGGATGTCATGACAAGCACAAAGCCGACAACCGATTGATACAACCCTGCGGCGGTACTCATCCCAATCTCACCCGTAGTTTTGAGTCCTTGATAGACGTAGGTATCAATAACGTTGGTGACACTGTAGAGCGTCCCGGAATTTCGGGGCACCTGGTAAAAGAGGCCGAAGTCGGCATAAAAAATCTTGCCGATCGCAAGCAGCGTCATAATCGTGATGATCGGATTCAGCAGCGGCAGTGTGATGTTGCGGATCTGCTGGAACTTGCTGGCCCCGTCGATCATCGCCGCTTCATAAAGCGATTTGTCGATCCCCATAATGGCTGCGAGATAAACCACGCTGTTGTAGCCGACTGCTTTCCATAGATAGACGAAGATCAAAATGAACGGCCAGTATTTTTTCTCCGAATACCACTGAACCGATTCCATGCCCATGAATTCCATCACCTGATTCAGCATTCCGCGCTCCGAGCTCAGGAAGCTGAATGCGAAATAGCCGACAACTACCCAGGACAGGAAGTATGGCAGGAACATCCCGGTCTGATAGACCTTGGCCAGCTTTTTGTTCACAATCTCGGACAGCACAATCGCCATCAGCACGGACAGGATCAAACCAAGCACGATAAATGCCCCGTTGTAGAGCAGGGTGTTGCGGGTGATGATGTAAGCATCATTGGTGGTGAACAGAAATTTAAAGTTGTCCATGCCTACCCATTTGCTGTCGATAATGCTGGCCCAGAAGCCATCCCGGCTGAAACGGTACTCTTTAAAAGCAATGACGGCTCCCATCATAGGCAGATAGGAAAAGAAGAGAAACCAAAGCGCACCGGGCAGGACCATGAGCAGCATGACCTTGTTATTGATGATATTTTTGATAAAACCGCTGGTTTTTTTCACGCTTATATCCCTCCTGATAACTCATATGAATGGTAAAAAAGACCGGGTAAGGGGCCGCGCCCCTGCCCCGATCTTCTTATCCAATGTGTATTTATTTGTTGTTTTCCGCTTTCCAGGCGTCAATTTGCGTTTGGGCTTCGGCGATGATCGCATCCAGACCGGCTGCCTTGAATTTCTCAATGGCTTTTGGCAGATATTCTTCAGGATCTACCGTACCCGTCATCAGCGGCGCCCAGAATTCTTCCTTCACGTTCTGGACAGCAGCGATTTCATTGGTCACCTTCGAGGTGTCGAAGTTAAAGCCGAGCAGTGGTGCATTCACACCGGATTCGTTGAATTTCTTGAATTCTTCCCATTTGTTCTCGGGATCTCCCTCGTTCAAATAGTTGATCATGATATTGCCCAGCGAGAAGGTAGGCATGTCATAGTTCTTGGATTCCGGCAGGTTCTTCATTGTGTTCTCACCGGTCTTCTCGTAGTGCACGCCTTCGATACCGGAGTCAATCATATTGCGCAGAACCGGATCGGTGTTGAGCAGGTTGAGGAATTCCATTGCTTTCTCCGGATACTCGGAGTTCGCAGAGATCGCTTGCATCGAGCCCATTACAGACCAGTTGTAGATGTACGGCTCACCGGCAGGTGTCGAAACTACAGGATAACCGTAGCTTGCCGACCACAGGTTGTCCGCCATTGGCTGGGTAGCCGCGCGGTCCATGAACCAGTTGGACGATTTGTACAGATCGTCTACCGAAGTGGTAGTCGCTACTTCCGGCGAAATGTAACCCGCCTTGTAATATTTGCGAACGGTTTCAAGACTGCTTTTCAGCTCCGGACTTTCCAGGATGTTGACGATCTTGTAATCCTTGGTGTCCATGTAGACCGCCATAGGCATTTTCTCAATAATGTAGTCGAAAGGCAGTATCGGCATGAAATCCTTAACCATGGCATACGGCGTGATTCCCGGCTCATTCTCCTTGATGGTCTTCAACAGCGGCTCGAGGCTTTCCATGGTTTTTACACCGGAAATATCAAGCTTGTATTTGTCCAGAAGCTCTTTGTTAAAGCGCCAGACTTCCTGGGCAGGCAGCTCTTTGTTGGCCGGCACGGCATAATTGTGGCCGTCCACCTTGGAGCCTTCCAGGAACGCAGGGTCAATGGTATCCACAACCCCTTTTCCATATTCATTAAGCAGGCTGTCCAGTTCCATGAATGCTCCCTTGCGGGCATTTTGCACATAATCGAACGCCCAGGAACTTGTAAACAGAATGTCCATCGGTTCGCCGGAGGCTACCTTCACCTGCATTTTTTGCGTATAGTCGCCAAAATCAATCATATTCATCTTCACGGTGACATTAATTTTCTCTTTGGTGTATTTGTTGACTTCCTCCATGACTTTGTCCAGATCCTTTTGCGGTCCGCCTATCGTGTACCAGATCAGCTCAACCGGCTTTTCTGAAGCTGCACCGTTGCCGGATGACCCGGTATTGGTGCCCGTGCCCGTCGCAGCGTTGTTGGAACCGCCGCCGCACGCGGTAAGTGCCAGCGAGAAAGCCATCAGTGATGTCAGTAACAGGGAAAACCTTTTTCTCTTCTTGCCCATTTCTATAAAACCTCCCCTTTGTTTACCTCAAAATAGCTGGGATATTCCGGAATTCAGCCAGCCGTTATTGCCTTCAAGGACTACCTTTACTGTAATTTATGAAAGCATTTTCAGACAGAAGCTAAAGTAAATAAATCATGTAGAAAATAAAGAAAAAAGCTTGCTGCGAAATGTTCCGCTAGACAAGCCCTTTATATTCGGTCGGGGAAATGCCCACATGCTTTTTGAACTGCTTGTAGAAATAGCCGGTCTCCCAGTAGCCCACATTCCTGGCGATTTCATGCACTTTAAGCGCAGAGCTCCGCAGTTGTTCCTTCGCCTTCTCAATCCGGTATTTATTGATGTAATCCGTAAAGGATTCATTGACTTCCTTATGAAACAGCTGCCCCAGGTACACCGGGTGAATGTTGTACTGGACACCGAGTGTCTTGAGCGACACATCCTCGAAATAGGACTCATGAATATAATTCAGCACCTGCTGCACCACCGGACTCTTCACATCGCGGATCAGCGCATCCACTGTTACCGCCGCCGCTTCCTGAATAATACGGGTCAGCTCGCCAATGGAGGCAGTGGTGCGGATGCGTCCAAAACCGTCTGCGAACAGCTCCGGCTCCTCGACATGCCGAATTTCCTTCAGCTTCATCTTGAAGCGGATCAGCCACTCCATGGCGAAGCCCTGAAGAAGATCCGGAGTGATGCCCTCCATCTGGCGCAGCTGCTCAAAATGTGCCGCAATCCGCTCAAGCAGCGTTTCCTTGTCCCTGGCCATAATCAGCTTGAGATCTTCCTCCCACTGGATCGGCATGCCTTCGGCCACAGCAGCCTCATGCCTGCGCTGAAGCTCCTCGTACCGGAGCAGCTCAAGCTCGGGGAAAAGCATAAAGTATTCCTGGGCTCTTTTGGCATGCCGGTAGCTAACCGCAGCCCCGCCTTCAGCTTCCTCCACCGTTCCCACAGATAAATGCAGCGGCCGGCCTGCGGATAAGGACAACAGCAGCTGTGCGTGAAGCTGCTCCACCGCCTCTTTGCCCCGCTGATATTCACTTAGCAGGTGCAGCAGCACAATATCCCCGTCCATATCCTGAAAGGCAATGACGGAGGGATTCCCGTTCAGGGCCTGTGTACAGAGCCGGAACAGCTCTGCATGGTCAGCCTCCGGCCTCAGCAGTGCAGCCTGCACCAGCGGCTTGTCCATCACAATCCCCAGAAATTCCGCCCGCTCCCGGAACTCCTGGGGTCCGATCTGGTTATGCAGCCAGCGGTGCATCACGTTGTCCCGCAGAATGGAAATGCTGTGGGCATTAAGCTTGTATTCATTTCTGGACACATCAAGTTTCTCCCGGGTAGTATTCAGCGTAGCCCTGAACTCTTCCAGATTAATGGGTTTCAGCAGATAATTCTCAATGCCGAGCGCCATCCCTTCCTTCAGATAGCCGAATTCATCATAACCGCTGAGGATAATGACTTTGATCTCCGGCTGCGAATCACGGATAGCACGGATCAGATCCAGACCATTCATAAGCGGCATGGAAATATCGGTAATCAGCACATCGGCCCGCACGTTCTGCAGCGCCTCCAGCGCTTCCTGGCCATTCCCGGCCTGGCCGACAATCTCCATGTCCAGAGCGGACCAGTCGACAATATCATATAAACCTTCGATAATAAAAGGCTCGTCATCCACAATGAATACTTTATACATATTTTGGCTCATCCTCTCCCAAATCGGGGAAATACACAGTCACTGTTGTCCCGACGCCCGCTTCACTTTCCAGCTGTATCCCATGCTCGCCCCCGTACAGAAGCTTCAGCCTGTCATGGATGCTCCGCAGGCCAAAGGATTCCGATTGCTCCTCCGGATTCATCAGACCCTGCTTCAGCTGCTCCAGCCTTTCCGGGGAAATCCCCCGCCCGTTGTCCGTCACCACGGCACGCAGAAATGTGCCTTCACGCTTCACGGCAATATGAATCCGGTTATCGTTCTTATCCACCCGCATCCCGTGCAGAATGTAATTCTCGATAATGGGCTGCAGAGACATCTTCAGTACAACCCTTCCCTCCAGCTCTTTGCTGCAATCCAGCTCATAAGAGAATTTATCCTTGTAGCGGATGCGGAACAGCTCCAGATACAGCCGGCAGGCCTCCAGCTCGTCCTTGAGCGTATGTTTGGGCTTCTGCTGCACATAACTTTTGAACAGAACCGACAAGCTGTAGATCATCTCGCCTACATCCGAGGCGCCTTGGGAAATCGCCCGCATCCGGATGACCTCCAGCGTATTGTACAAAAAATGCGGATTCACCCTCGCCTCAAGCGCGGCAATTTCAGTATGCTTTTGCTTGATTTCGGCTTTGAATACCCTGTCGATATGGAGATTCAGCTCGTCCAGCATATCGTTGAAGCTTTTGGAGATTTGCCCCAGCTCATCTTCTCTCACATCGGCAATCCGCGCGTCCAGATCACCGTTCTTCACCTTGCGGGTGAACTTGATAATGCCATGCGTCCGCTTGGCAAAATTATTGATAAATAACGTAGGCGTAATAATCGCAAACAAAAGACAAATCAGGCAGATCACAACAATCATATTGCGCAGACCCGCGTAAGTGGCGGCAAGCTCCTGCTTCGGCACGGCGCTGAGCACGGTGAACCCGCCCTGGGTGTGCGTCAGCTTCGTAATCATCATCCCGCCGACCTCCTCGCCATCCGTATAGGCAGAGGTGACTTGTTCCAAATAGGGATATTTCCGTCCGTAAAATGTACCTGAAGAATCGAAGAGCACATCTCCGTCGGCCGAAAGCACCAGTATCGTACCCTTGAAGTCATTTTTATAATTGCCCATGCTCTCCCAAACCTTGGCTGCATCAAAATAAACTAGCAACTGGCCAATATTGCTTAAAGAGAGCTTGTTGTTAATCGGCGCGCGGACAGAGAACACCGGTCCAGCGGGTGGCTCAATCGCCTTGCTGACCCAAATGTTAGGAATGGACACACTGCCCTCCTCTTCCAAATACAGAGCGTCGGGGATATAGGAATGCGCCGCATTGGTCGAGATAATCTCGAATTGCTTATGGTCGTTGTACACATACATATGCTGCTCAGCCGAACTGTACAACATCAGACTGCGGATATCCGGGTCATCTTCCACTTGATTACGAAAAAACTGCACGGTATCCGTTGTTGAGTTACTCTCGCTGAAATAGCGGTCCAGCCTATATCTGACATACTCCTCATAAGGATGCTCCAGCAAATAAGAGGTGTTGGCCGTGAGTTCACTGTCGCGGTATACATCTCTCATCATCGTCTGGACGGACTCATACTTCCGTTCGATATAGCTGTTGACGCTCTCCACCGTACGCTTCTGAATTTCCAACTGCCTTTGCACCGCTGCCTGGGACATCAGCAGGAACATTAAATAAGAGAACGTGATGATCGTAACGACGGCAATTACTGCGAAGGTCAGAATGATTTTCATAAAAAGATTGTTCTTCAAATACTTTCTGTACAGTTTCCCCGGGAGCATCAGGAACCTCCTATAGTAAGGTGAAGCTTCTGCTTCGCCGCTTGCCATTATGGCCCGTAAAATAAAGTATAGCATGAGTTAAGAACGCCTGCGGACGGTAAAACCTTACATGAATCCTACGAAAATACAGCCTGCCCAGGGAGCACCCGCTCCTTGGGCAGACCGTAGGATCAAACTGTAATGTTCATCTTATATAGTTCAAAATAAACTGTGCCGCTTCGGCCCGGGTGGCCAGACCGGCGGGAACAAACTCCCCGCCCGTGCGGCCTTTGACCAGTCCAAGCGAAGCTGCCGCGTTCACACTGTCCGCCGCCCAAGCTGCAATGTCACCGGAATCGGCGAATGCTGCCGGTGCCGCTGGCAACAAGGCTCCATGCTGATGTGCATAGGCACGCATCATGAGGGTCACAATCTCCTGGCGGCTGATATCCGCGCCGGGATCGAAGCGGTCCGCCGTACGTCCGGAGACGATTCCTGCCTGCACCAGGGCGGAAAGCTCCTGCTCATACCATACGCCGGAGGACACATCGCTGAACGTCAAGACCGCCTGGTTCTCCAGCTTCAGCACACCGGCCATCAGCTTCACAAACTCGGCTCTCGTAATGCTGCGGGCAGGTTCATATCCAGTCTCGGAGGTTCCCTGCACCAGATGTTTGGCCGACAGCAGACGGATCGTATCCGCAGCCCAGTGGGCCGCCGGAACATCGGCAAAGGATTTGCTGTATTCCAGGAGAGCAACCTTTCCTGCACCGTTAAGCTGCCCTTTCAGGAATCCGTCCGCATAATCTCCGCCCAAATAAGTAAGTGTGCCATTCTCCGCTATCGCATACAGTCCAAGCAGACCGGTGCTGTAATCGGAGCCCGCCTCCCATTTCAGGGCAACCGGCGGACTAAAGGCTGTCAGAGGGCGGACCGTACCACTGCCTGTCAGCAGGCCCAGTTCAAAATTCATTCCCGTGCCGCGTAGAGTTACGCCGCTCTTTGTCTTCAGAGCGGCCAGATTCAAGGTTTCCGGACGGATGATCCCCTGAATCTTACTGCCTGCAGCCTCAGTTTCATTAACCAGTGCCTTTAATTGCACCAGCAGCTCCGGTGCGATGCCCAGCGTGGCACTTTCGGTAACCAGCTCAAGCTGGCGGGTGCCAAGCAGCTCGCCTGCATTCACAGGCAGCTCAACAACGGTTACGCCTGCCGGAATGCTCACGGTTACGGAGCCATTCGCAGCCGTAGTACTGAGCTCAGCTGCCGTAACAGTCTTTACCGCGGCTGCCGGGCTTGGAGCTACTGTCGCAGCCGGGGCCCCCGAAGCTGCCGGAGCGGAGCCACCCGTCTCTGGAGCTGAAGTCGGCTGCGGCGTTGCTGCAGGAGCAGGATTGACCGTGAAGTCGATTGCTCCGCTCTCTTGCACAGCCTTGTATTCGCGTCCGTTCAGCTTTTGGGTGTTGGTGACTGCCACTTTGTATTGGCCGGCGTCTGCCGCTTTTACCGCTGTAAGGGTATAGGTGCTGTCCCCGGCATACTCAAGGGCTTGCCCGTCCTTAAACCATTGATAGCTCAGATCGCCGTATACCGACGAAGCCACTACGGTAAAGACGGCCGACTCGCCGGCAACCGCAGGATTCCGGGAAACGCTGTAAGAGGCGATAACCGGTGCAGCCGTAGCCGGATGAACCGTCAGGGTCAGCTCGTTGCCGGTTTTGGTTGCCGGTTCCGTGCCCGGCTTGCCGGTCAAAACGACACGGAACCGTGTTCCGTTATCAGCTTCAGTGGCAATAAAGCTGTACACCGCAGAAGTCACACTCTCCGCCGTGCTCCAGTCTTCTGCTCCCGTTGCCTTGGTCTCCCAGCGGATCGATTCGACATCCCCGCTGGTCTGTACGAACAGCTGCACTTCCTCACCGGAAATGACCTCAAGCGCAGAAGCCAGATCGGCCGTGAAGTCCGGAGCCACTCCAGGAGCCCCGGCCGGAGTAACGTCCAGGACAAATTCGGCTTCTACCTTGGCACCGACAGCATTGGTTACGGCAACCTTGTATTTATAGCCGTTCATTTCCGCAGTCAAAACCGGCAGCGTATACTGGGCTTCGGTTCCGAGCAAATCGCCATAACCGCTGCCCGTGTCCGCATACCAGGCATAGGTCAACTGGCCTGCTCCGGCAGCAACAGCTCTTAGGGTTCCAGCCGTTCCTTCACGGAAAGTACCTTCACCCACAATGTGCACCACCGGTGCCTGCAGGGCCCACTTGGCCTTTAATGTAAGATCGCCATCCACCTTGTCTTCGGCAAAATCCCACTTCCGCTCTCCCGTATACCAGCCCTCCAGCTCATAACCTTCTCTGGCAATACCTGAAGGCAACGCCAGCAAGGTCCCATATACGGCCTGAGCGACCGTAGCCGCCGGTTCACCGCCATTGGCATCAAAGGATACCTTGTGGCTTCCCTTCAGATACACCGGCTCGGACTGGTTGCCCGCATAGTCCTCCATCACGACATGCACCACTTTCGCCGTAGAGCGGAAGCTTAAGCTTGCTTTGGTTGTCCGCCCCCGGATAATCATGGGCTTATTGCCGGAGCTGTAGGTGGTTGCAAAGGATTTGGCCACCCCATCCTCGTAGACGTACAGGTACCGCCAGTCTCTGGTGTTCGGCATCGGCAACTTCAGCATGTCTTGCTCCCAGGACCAGGCTTCCGCATACGGCTCAGCGATTGTGTCGATAAAACGCCCGCTCACCGATACCGGATCGGAACTTCCTGCCGTGACTGTAACGATGTAATCATCGCCGTTCACCGGCATCCCGGTGAATACCGCAGAGGTGGAGCCTGCCGGAACAACGGTCTGCTGCTGCACCGGCTCCGCAGTTGTAATCCAGTTTACCGACTGCACGCGGACGGTGACGTCTCCCGCTGTGTTGCCGGTATTCGTCCAGTTCACGGCCAACTCTCCATCTTCTTGGGAGTTTACCTTAACATTTAAGACTGCCGCATTCAGGTCAAAATCCAGGGTTGCCGCATCGCCCTCCCGGCCGTCTGCACCAACGGCCACGACTTTAAGCGTCCCGGATTTAGCCGGAAGGTGCTTGAGGTAGAATACCTCATCATATTTTCCGCCCATAAATACATTGTTTACATAGACATTATATTGCTTCACCTTGTTGTAATCAGGGTCCAGCTTCCACTGAACAACCATTTCATTGGTATCGGCGTAAGCCTCTGCAATCGCAAGGCCCTCTGGAGCAGCAGGCTTCACGGCCGTACCGTCAGAAATCCGGAGGTGTCCGATATTCATCTGATAATTGGCTACAGCCCCTTGGCCGGGATCAAAGACAAGTCCAAACGCGGCAATCGTCTTGCCTGCATAAGCGCTCAGATCCAGCTCCTTCGTTGCCCAGCCATTGGTCTTCCGGCCGCTGTCCGGAACAGCGACTTTGACCACGGTATCCGGATCGTCAGCCAGGATAAGCCCCACCGACATCGCCGATGTATCCGTGGCTGACGGCTTATTGTAGCTGATGGACAGCTTGGAGCCGGCCAACACATCCAGATCTGTTTTGTATAAACGCAGGAAGTTCTCTGCATTCAGATTGCCGTTCACGGTAAGCGAGCTGCCGCCGTTAAACCCGCCGAGCTGCTCATAGTTATAACGTTCCGTGGCCGAGATGTTATATTCGGGCCCATAGTCGAAGTCCACTGTAAGCTGATTGCCTGTCGTGTCCTGCCACCATTGCCACGTAACAGGAATGTCCTGCAAGCTCATGTTGGACCATTCATCGTTGTTTGAGACTGCACCATTCACATAATAGGACAACCCGTGTCCAGTATTGAAGCTCGTATAAAAGTGATTGTCCTTAATGACTGAACGCTCTGCAATGACAGAAGCCATCCCCGGCCAATAACGGTTGTCGGCATAAACATCGGAGACCGTGTTGGTGGCGGACTTGGCAGTATTCTTGGGATTCACGTTCGGACCGGACCACCACAGCTGCTCACGCAGATGAGTCATCCACTGGTAGTCATTCTCCGATCTGTGGGAGACGGGATAGGACAGTCCCATATCTTCATCTAGCCCGGCGTGTACAAAATCGGCGCCAAGCGTAGCCAGGCTGAGTCTCGGCAGACCGTTCGCGTCCAGCTTGCTGGCAAGCGCAGAACCATTGATGGATTTGAAGCGGTCACGGCCCGCTTCCAGCCCTGCATAGGCCACATCATACAAGTTGTAGCTGGTGCCCAGGCTGGCATTAAGATTGCTCAGATAAGCCGCAGCATTCGTAATCTGTGTATTCCCGGCCCCGTAATCGAAGAAAAACGAATTGGACACCGGTTCCTTCGTGCTTTTGTCCACTAAAAAAGAGATGTTGGTATCGTTCAGCGTCCGAGCGAACGTGTTCGAGCCGGTATTGGTATTCAGAGAATCGTACCACTGTACGTACAATCCGCCCTTTTGCAGCGTTTTCATAAATGCGATGTAATCAGGGATGTCCTGTACTGCGACATTCGGACTCATTTCCTCCTGATTGACAAAATAACCGTCAAAGCCAAAATAATCGGCCATTTCAATCAGCTTATCCGCTACCGGAAAATTGCCGTGCTCATCCCGGACGATCATTTGCTTGTAGGTTTGCTGGCCGCGGTCATTGTTGGAAAAGAAAATGCCGGCCAAGGACATCACGCCATTCTTATGCGCCGCGTCTGTATAGGTAGGATTCGGGATATTCAGCATGCCGAATTCGAACCATTTTTGCTGCCAGTCCTTCTGGGCCAGCTCATCATAATATTCCGGCGGGGTATAGGCAGTTGCTGTGCCGTGCCAGTAGGAGTAATAATCGATATATTGCCAAAAGTTAAAGTGGTACTGCGCAAACTTGTTGGTATACGGCGCATTCTCGATAAAGGCGTTGCCGTAGTCGCCTGCCACATTCATCATTTGTGTCTGCGGGCTGAGCGCCGGGTTGGCCTGGGTAGCGGCAAAAGGAGCAATCCGCGGCTGCAGCGGCACACGCGATCTAAGCAGCTCCGCATCCGGATCGGTGCCTGGACTCCAGTTCGCAATATGGCTGCTGGTATATCCATGAACATTAGGCTGGTTGGCACCAGGAGCACTGTCTCCTTTGAAAGGCCATGTGTCACCGGCATAAGCCGTTAAGGGAAGACCTGAAACTAGCAAAGCAACAGCCAACAATGTTGATGTCAGCTTGGGAAGTGCTTTTTTACCGGTGTGAATGTTCATTCTTCCATTCTCCTCGTCTTCTAGTGATTTCGGTTGTTCTCTTCTGCAAGCGCCTTCATATGTAACATCGATCACCCCGCCTTGGCTTTTTTTGGTCCCCCCTAATCTAACCCAGAACCGAGCTTACAAATAGTCGCAAAATTAAAGATAAGCTGGACTATTTAAAGATTGTCAGGCCATCAAGACCCAGTGGTCTGGTAATAAGTAGGCGGCTATACAAAAGCTAGTTGAAATAGCAGGGGCGGACGCATCCCCCGCACATTCCAGTTACGGAACAAAATCACCCTGGCAGGTGAATAACAACTTGGAGCTTAACGAGGCCCGGATTGTTGTACAATAGGCAAGATTATCGTCATTTGGCTTGCTTAGAGCTCACGATGAGGTCCCTTCACGATCTATCCGCCGCTGATGCGGACAGGAAATCCTTTATTGGGGAGGATTCGTCTATTCAGCACGACAAACGGACAGAGATTCCGCTAATTGTCCCTTCTCCCCGCATTCTAGGCTCAAACGAACGATATAACGGCTCCTGAGTCCGAGTTCGCCAGGAAAGATGACTTTTTCGCAAAATAGGGTCTTCTCTGTCCGCTTCACTCCGCTGATGGAGCCCAATCCTCCTGCACCGCTTATTTCATCTGAAGCTTCTAACATTGCATAATTTCCTATACAACAAAAAAGGCCACCTCTCAGTCATCCTGATGACCTTGAGGCAACCTTTTTCAAAAAATATCCGATGTGGTTTACTTCCCTTGTTTCTCCAGCAAATTCAGAATGATTGCTACAGCTTCGGCCCGGGTCGCTATCTGGTTAGGAGCGAAGCGGTTCTGGCCGACGCCGTTCACCAGGCCAACATCTGCTGCTGCGGCGATGTAAGGCACCGCCCACTTGGGAACATCCTTCGCATCGGCAAACGATAGCTTAGCTTGTTTGTCCACCGTGATGCCCAGCGAGCGGACAATCATCACGGACAATTCTGTACGGGTCAGCTTTTGGGCCGGACGGAAAGTACCGTCATCATACCCGCCGATAATTCCAAGCTCGGCCGCCTGAGTCACAAAAGCTTGGGCCCATGCCGGAATCTTGCTCAAATCCTTAAAGTTTGGCGTAGCTCCGCTATCCGGCAATTGCAGGGCGCGGGCCAGTATCGTTATAAATTCGGCACGGTTCACCTCTTGATTCGGACGGAAGGTATTGTCCGTATATCCATTGACGAAACCGGCTTGTACGGCCTTTTGAATCGCCGCCGCAGCCCAGTGAGTACTGATATCAGCGAGGGTTACCGGAGTTGAGCCACCGTCACTGCCGCTATTCCCACTGCCTCCGGTATTGCCTGTGTTTGTCCCATTGCCGCCTGCGTTGCCCGTACTGTCTACGATGCTGCCGGTCGTCGAGTTCCCGCCGGTGCCACCAGCATTGCCCGTGCTTCCTCCGTTGTTACTGCCGCCGGCAGGAGCCGGGGTTGCTGTAGCCGGAGTGCCTGGACTTGGCGTTGGCGTCGCCGGAGCAGGAGTTCCCGGCGTTTCTGGTACTTCCGGCGTTTCTGGTGTTTCTGGTGTCGGGGTCGGCGTCGTTCCCCCGCCATTGTCGGATCCGCTCTTCTTCATGATCCCGAATTGTTCAATGATAAACGGCTGCGCCCCATTTTTGTTCTGATCAATCTCGTATGAGACCGCAGTCAGCTTGTTGCCGTCCACGGTGATGCCTACGAAGTTCTGCACCAAGCCGCGCTTCGGACGCGAGCTGTTGCTTGGGTCTGGACCGTAAGGGGCTGCGTGATTCTCATCAGCCACTTCAAAAAGATTATAATAAGCCTCGCCGAGCTCTGGCTTCTGGTTCTTGTAATATACTTTTGCCCCCGCTGTAGCCGGGATCAGATAGATCGAACCATCCGGGTTTACAGTATATTCTACCGTCTGGCCATTGAGCGATTCGGTAATCTTGTCTGTGGCTGCAGCTGTACCGTCCGCTTGGATCGGTTTGGTGCGGGCATAAATATGGTCATGGCCTTGGACGACAAAATCGATGCCCAGTTCAGCCATGATCGGTGCGATTTTGTTTCTGACCCCATTGTCTCCGATAATGTCTTTATCCGTAGCATGGTTGGATGTGGTGTAGGGTCCTTTATGGATATTTACAATAATCCACTGGGCCCCTGCCGCTTTGGCCGCGGTCACATCCGCCTTCAGCCATTCCACCTGATCGGTAGAGAAGTTGGCATACAGGTCGGAATTTTCATTGCTGTTCAGCACAACAAAGTGGGCGTTGCTGTAATCGTAGGAATAATAAGCGCCGGTTTCCGTTGCCGAACCTGGTGCTTCCTTAATATTGAAGTGTTCATAAAAAGCGTTCGCTTCGTCCTCATGATTCCCGGCTGACGGCACAATCGTCGTGTTAAGCAGGCTGTCCTGTGAATGGCCGAGCAGCCAATCCCATTGCTTCTCATTCGTGCCGGTATCGACGATATCTCCATTGTGCACCACGAAGTCAGCGTCCGGGACCGTCGTCAATGCCTTCTCCAGCGTCTCCGCTGAGAGCATCGCTTCGTCTTCCGACTTGGCCTGGGTATCGGCCAGATCGATGAAGGTAAACGCACCGGAAGCAGGAGCAGTACGGAAGCTTCCTGTCTTGCTCCAGATGCCGAGCGCTTCATCGCCGACACGGTAAGCATAGGCAGTATCTGCGCTAAGTCCAGTAGCCTCAGCCTTATGCACGCGTTCTTCCTTGGCGTTTGTTGAGATGGAAGAACGTCCACTGAACCGGATAGCCTTGCTGAAGTCCGGCACAGCATCCGTCTTCTTCACGACTTGCAGATCGTTGCCCACAGAAGCCAGCGGCGTGTACCAGGCAAAACCTTTTGACGTCACAGGATCTCCGTTAAACGTAACGGTTACTTTACTGACCGAAGCCGTAGACGCAATTACGCCTTCCGAGTTCGTTCTGCCGTTTACGGCTTTGATGACGAATTGATAGGTCTTGCCAGGGTCCAAATTACTGACTGTGTAGCTGTAAGCCGTTGTCCCTTGTGCATGAGCAACACTCGCATTCCAGTTCGCCGTAACCTGATCATTCAGCTCATAGATCCTGTACCCGGACACCTCACCCGTTGCCGGAGCATTCCAGGTCAATGTGATCGTACCGTCTTCTCCCCTCGCGGCTTTGGCCTGCTGAACAGGTGAGGCGATCTCATCAGACTTGTGGATGCTGTATTGATCATAGAGGTCTGTTGCTCCCCCGGTAGTCGTGGTATAAGACTGGTAGGACAGTTCCTCGTCCGTCACCGTTACACCTGTGAACATTTCCTTGCCGGGCTGGCCGTATTTGGCGGCAAAAGGGAATGTCCCCGCGGCCACATTGTATTTCTTGTTCCCCGCTGCATTGGTGATCAGGTACAACGTCCCCTTAGGGTCCGTAACCACTCCGCCCGCATCCGGCATAATATCCGTCAGCGGCTCATTGTTGTACATTTGATAACTTCTGGCGAAAGTGTGGTCATGACCGCCCAGAACCATGTCGATTCCAAGCTCGTCGAACACTTTCGTCAGCTGTGCTCTGTAGAACAGCACATCTGTATCTTTGGTATGATTGGCGACGGAGTATGGAGATTTGTGCAGGAACACCACTTTCCATTTCTTATCCGTCTTGGCAACTTCACTGCGCAGCCATTCTACTTGTTTATTGTAAATCTCATTATTCTCCGCATTGGAGCTTGTACCATAATACTCGGTATTGATTACCATAAAATGCGCGGAGCCATAATCCAGAGAATACACCGAACCCTCCGGCTTCGCCCCTGTATTCGATTCGTTCGGCAGATTAAAATGTCCGGCATAATTGCTATAGTTCTTACTCTCATGGTTACCCACTAATGGAACGAGCGGAGTATTCGCGAGGATGGCCTTCGGCTTGTCGAAGAACCAGGACCATTGCTCTTCAATATCCCCGTTATCCACCAGATCGCCGGAGTTCAGGATGAATTGGCTATCCGGAAATTTGGCGAGACCTTCTTCCAGCGTATGATTCCAAATCTCAAAATCCTCTTCGGAAGTTCCCTGTGAGTCGGTTGTATATAAGAAGCGGTAGGCATTGTTAGACGAGGTCTCTGTAGTAAATGTCCCAATCCCGCTCCAATTTCCAGCTTGTCCGTCGCCTGCACGGTAGGCATATTCTGTACCCGGCTGCAATTGGTCAGCAACCACCTTATGGCTGGTGATCAGCGTTCCCTTCTTGGCGGATTTATCCGCTTTGGTCCTATAGACACTGGCTGTAACAGACGTTCCTTCATATGTCAGCACACCTTCGGCCGGAAACTCACCGTTCACGAGCCGTGAGGCTTCCACAACTTCCAGCTTCGTTCCAGTCACCGTCTCCGGTGCATACCATGCAAAACCCAGACTTGTCTGTGGATTACCATTAAACGTCAGCGCGATGGATTCTGGCTTGCCTACACCCGGAACCGCAGGCTCGTCCGCAGGTCCTGCAACCAGCTTCATATCAAAATATAAATCTGAGCTGCTGTCATTCGCTTGGTGAACTTCAGCCGACAGCTCGTTGCTGCCATCTTTCAGATTGCCCATGACCAGGGCCGTGAGATCCACCGTAGATACATTAGGATTACTATTAGAAAAAGTGCTCTTGGTTAAATAGTCGATCTGTCCCGCAGGCATGCCCTCACGATAGATTTCTGCGCCATTGAGGTACAGAACGATCCCGTCATCAAAAGCAAGGGTCGCCTCAATCTTGCCGTAACCACCGAGTTGTGCCGTATCTACATTTAAGTTCGTACGGAAATAAGAAGTGCGGTATTTATGACTTTTATCCGGGCCATAGCTGATATTGGTTTTAAGCGCCCCGAACTGCGAGGTGCTGACCCCTGATCCGTTATCCTTATACCCCAAAGGGGCCTGGCCGGTTTTCCAACCGGTATCATTATAGACGGCTTGCCATGCAGTGCCTTGATCCGTGCCGTCATCTGCATATCTCCAGCTGGAGTTCCCCTCCAGAAGGATCAAAGGCGGTTCGGCCTGCAATTGCTGATCCGTGCCCCCGCTGTTCTCTTCCGCGTAAGCGGTAAATCCGCCGGTAGCAAGCCCGAGTACCATCACCAGGGCCAACACCATCGATACTGCCTGTCTAAATAACTTATTCATCCGTGGTCTCCCTTATTCGTAATATGAACTATTTACGCACCGGTTCATAATACCAAGGGAATGTTCTCCTAATATTCACATCAATTCAGGTTTATGTAAAAACCAATAGCAAAACAAGCACCGGTTCGGAGCCGCTTGGCCCACCCGGTGCTTGTTATTCAGTTCTACTGCCTATCATCATTGCAGCTCCATCGCGGAAATCCGCTCCGTCATAGTTCCATATCCGGCAGCAGACTGGGCGATAAAGTTCAAGACCGTGTCGCTCCAACCGTAGATGTAAAAGGTCTTGTCGTCCTGCGTGGGTACCATCGCGTTACGGTAAGGGGCAATATCGACGATGAACGCTTTGACGTCCTTATTCACCTTGGCGCGGTACATCCGCAACGCCTCATAAAATGGGCTGCCGCTGTTCTGCTGCTCATCGGTGATCATGATGATCTGGTCGACTTTCTTGCGCTCCGCCAGCAGCCTGCGCACAGGCGCTCCCGTATCCGTGCCTCCCCGGGCCCGAATCTGCTCAGCCTGGCCGAGGATGCTGTCACGCCGCGACGGCTTGGCATCGAAGACCTCGGTGTCGAATAGCCAGAACAGCGATTGGCCTGCGGTTTTTTTGTACAAGGCCAGCGCAAACACCGAACCGATCTGCAAGTACTCCCCGCTGTTCATCGAGCCGGAGATATCCAGGAAGATCGCGCTGCGGCCACCGATATCCGGCAGGTTATCGAACGTGAGGTCCACCGCTTCCCGCAAGGCATCCCGCAGCTCCGGCTGCTCTACCTGACGGAAGGCTGTCGCGAAGCGGAACGGCAGAATCCGGGCTTTGCGCAGGGCCTGCTGATCCGTCAGACGTTCCACTTACGTAATCCAGGTTCCGTTTGTCTTCGAGTACCCCGGCCCGCTGCAAGGCATTCAGGTGACGGAGTAGCGCAAAGGTAGGCATCTGGTACAGGATGGAATTCCATACCGCGAGTGTCGGTTTGATCACGCCGGTAACGGTAGCGTAAGGCAACTTACCCGCCTCAATCCACGCCAGCTGTTCCTCTTCGGTAGCAGCCGTCTTCAGCTTCTCCATCGCTTCCACCTGCGGCAGAAGGGCAAGATTTGCTTCCTGTCCGCGCAGATAACGGAACAAGGCCTGTTGCTTCAGATCCTCCGGCTTCGGATGCGCCGTGGCGATGGCATCGCCCAGACTGTAGCCACGTCCGCGGCCGTTGTATTTCAGGGCCCAGTATTCGCTGACCCCGGCCAGGAACAGCTTGACCTGCCGCTTCACGGCCCGGCCGCCTTCGCCCCGGCCCAGTCCGTTCAGGATGGTCAGAAAGTCGGACAGGTCCGAAGGAATCCGTACCACCTGCTGGAAGACTTGAGAGAACAGGTCCGGACGGGCGGAAGAAAGTACCGCCAGACCGAACAACGGCTGCAAGCGCATGAAGCCTTCGCTGCGGGCATACACGAGCGCTTTGGCCATGAACACAGGGTTCCCGGCAGCCATGCTCTGGTGAAGCTCTGCCGCGTTATCGAGCAGTTCATGCTGGTCGGCATAAAAGGTTTGATTCATCGTATTGGTCAAAAGCATCTGAACATACTGCTCCTCGGGCGAACGCGTATAGGCAGGATAGCCGTCTTTGTTGACAGTTGCCGGTCTGAGTGAACCGAACAATTTGGATGCAAAGCTCATTAGTGTAACCTCCTTCATAGAACACGGTGAGGAAAAAGCGGGATAGGTTCATGCAGGAGTCGAACCTGCCGTATTGCCCAGGGTAATCTTTGGCCACTTGGAAGGTGAAGTAACCCATCCCAGCGCCTCACCGGCGGTTATGTACGGAACGAAGCGAAGAAAAAAAGGCGAAAAGGTTCATGCAGTGTTCCAAAAGGACACCGGCATTCATACTGGTAATAGTCGAAGAAACCCTTTCATGCGCCTCGCTTCATCATGTTGCAAAAAGGATATAGATTAAAAAAGCTGCCGAGGAAGATGAAGATTGAACAGGTACAAACTGCTCTACCACTGAGCTATTCCTCCTCTTGGAGGAAGCTGGAGTCGAACCAGCGACCCGTCGATCCCAATTCGAAGTACCCCGTTCAGGCGCCTCGACTTTCTTGAACCTATTGTCGCTTATATTCAGGCATCCGAACATGGCGCAAGTATTACGACTTCCTGAGAAACTTCTCCAATTTGTCCAGTTGTCGCCGTCACCATAGCTGTTACAATAGGTATAACTGCTATAGAGAAAATCGGAGGACAAGATGGCTAAAGAAAGCTTTGACAAGGAGATTCAATTCCTGCGCATGCTTGTATTGACGAGCGGAGCGTATAACCGCAAACAATTTGCCGAACGGCTGGGCATTTCCGTACATACTTTTGACAAGACACTGAAGAAATTGAAAGAGGTCGTAAGCACTGTCTACCAGCAGCTGCCGGAAGAACAGGGCCAGGAATTCGCCGAATCGCTCCGCTTCAATTACTACGGTTCCGCCGAACCGATGCTGCTGTTCTTGTTCCGGGCCAAATCCCTGAAGGACTCGGAGAGCCAGCGGATTGCGAGGCTCCTGTCCGCGCTGCACGAACAGCCGCTGACGGCCAAGGAACTGCTTGATATCTGCTGCACCGATGAAATCGCTGACGTTTCTTTTCCCGACGAAAAAACGATCCGCGGCGATCTGAAATACTTGGCTGAGGTAGGCGTGATCCGCAAAGAACCCGGTCCCCGGCCCTTCCGCTATCGGCTGGAAAATGACCTTGTCCATGCCTTGTCGGATGATGAGCTGCTGGATCTGTTTGACTTCGTGGACGTAATGTCCAATACGCAGCTCCCGTCCATCCAGGGATACCTGCTGCGGGATGGCCTGCGCAAACAGCTGAGCCGCAAAGCCGAGGGCAATGAGAGCCTTGAACCTTTTCTCTACAAATACCATTACTACTCGCGGATTCTGGACGAAGCCCATCTCTTCCCGCTGCTGTCCGCCATCCGCTATCGGCGCAAGGTGGAGTTTCTCTATTTCTCGCCCCGGATGGATCAAAGCTATGCTTCCCAGAACACGAATCCGCTGTTCGCCCGCGAGACGGAAGGCAAGCAGGAAACGGCGCTTCCGCTCAAAGTGGTCTACGACCATCAGTATGGGAGATGGTATCTGCTCGCTTGGCACAGCCGGAGTGATATCCGCAAGTACCGCTTGGAAGGGATGACGCAGCTTGAAGAAGCGGAGGTCGTGTCTGAGGATTTTTTTGAAAAGAAAAGACAGTTGCTTGAGGACAGAATCCGTTACAGCTGGTTGATTGATACGGGCCGGCCGGTGACTATTCAGTGCAGATTCATAAACCCTCAGGCGGATGGGGCTGCGCATAACTTCGTGAAGGAACGGGTGCTGCTGCAGGGGCAGTGGGGACGGATCGTGGAGGAAGATGAGTGTTCCTTCGTCTTTGAAATCACAGTGAATGGGACCACGGAGATCAGGCCGTGGCTGCGCAGCTTCGGGTCCAGCTGTGAAGTGCTGTCGCCAGCGAAGCTCCGGCAGGAGATGATCCAGGAGTGGAAGGAGATTGCCGCTTACTATGAATCCTTTTGAGAAAATATTCAACTACCAGCTGCTCGCCCGCCTGCAGGACTCCGGCACCTTCCTCGCCACAGCCCATGAACGCTCCTGGCTGAAGCTGATGCTCACACACCCTTCCGCTGCGGAAGCCTTCTCGGCGGTCACGCTTGCGAAGCTCACCACGCTGTTGCAGCAGGATGAAGCGCTCGATCTGCATGGCCATTTTGTACAGAAGGCCGGCAGCCTGGAAGCACAGGTCTATCACCCGCTGCTGCGCCCCCTGCGCCGGGCGATCTGGCATAAGCAAGGGATTACCATGTGTTTCCTTCACAAGG
Organism: Paenibacillus albidus; assembly: GCF_014644435.1. GTDB lineage: Bacteria > Bacillota > Bacilli > Paenibacillales > Paenibacillaceae > Paenibacillus_AQ > Paenibacillus_AQ albidus. Next base: position 26,908 of record NZ_BMKR01000017.1, read on the forward strand.
ACGGGAGCTGCGGTGCAGAACAATCCGGGTTTCCCTACCGGCTGGAATATTCCATGGTCAAACGGGAATGGTATTTGCTGTGGTACAATTTCCGAACCCGGGCCTATGTCAGTACCCGGCTCAGAAAGCTGAAGCTCCTCTCCACGGAACCGCTCACCGCGGAACTTGTTGCGTCCACTCTGGCTGAAATCGGGCGACTGCTGGAGAGCCGCAAGCGCAGCGCCGTGATTACGGTTCTGCCAGAGTATAACAAGGAGCTGTCCCGGATATTATACGCGTTCTCCTGCTTTGAGAAAGAAGTCGCTTACGACCCGGAGCTGCAAACCTATTCCATCACCCTTACTTTTCTCGGAAATGAGAGTGAATATGTATTGTCCAAGCTGCGTTTCTTAGGCAAACGGGTCCGTGTGACCGAAGGCGGTTATCTGATTGGCCGGATGCGTGAGTCCAGCCTGAAAGCACTGCGCCAGTATGGGATGAACACACCGGACTGATGGATGTATGCCAGCCTGCAAAACTGGTTACAGTAACAGCAGCTGACATAACAAGGAGGGTACCCATGGATACACATGAGTTCGTAGAGAAGCTGCATGACACCCAGCAAAAGGCTGAGAAGAACAAACGCCGCGGAAAAGGTACGCCCAATGAAAAGCTGCCCACCAAGCAGCACGGCACAAATAAATAGGATTTGAAATTACAGGCAGGTCATGTATCTATGTCGCAACATAAAACAGCCCGGGGTCCGCTGATGGACTACCCGGGCTGTTTAGCCTGTTAACTATTCAAGGGATTAAACTTTAGGCTCATTTATTTACTTTCGCTACACTTACGGCCACTTGCTCCAGTTGTTCTTTGCTAAGGCTTTTGTCCGGTGAACTGAGGGTCACGAAACGGTCTGCCAGCCCAAAGGTTAACATCTCGGTGTCCCCGGACGGGCTGTACCATTTACCTTCGGTACCGTTGGAGAGCTTCACATTGTTGCCTTCGTAATCAAAAGAATAATCGCGCGGGGATACATTTACGGTCATGTGCTTGAACTGAAAGTTCACACCGTCACTGAGGCCCGATATCTTCTGCAGAACATCGCCTTTCACCATTTGTCCCGGAGCATAAGCTGTTTCAAAACCCTGGAAGTTGGCAAAAGCCTTGGTGATTTCTGCTTTCTGTGCAGCAGTGTATGGAACAGCAACCATAGTAACAGCCGAACCGCTGCCCGGAGTGGTGCTGCCCGAGCTTGTGCCCAGTACGACTTGATTAGCGGCTGCATCAAAGGTAACCGGAACCTTCAGTGCATCGGCCAGCGCTCTTACCGGCAGGTAGGTAATATCTTTGTAAGTAATCGCCGCCAGCTTATTTCCTTTGTTGTCCACCGGACTGTAGGCTGCTCCATTCACTTTGAATCCGATGCTATGGTTAAGGAACGCGCTGATCTTCTCCATATTTGTTCCGGCATACACACCCGCTGAGCCTGTAATCGCCATTCCGCATACCATCGTTGCTATGATCATCTTTTTGCTTTTCATTCTTATCGTCTCCTTCAAGTGGTGTCATTGATTATTTGATTACTGCTTGCTGATACAATCATTTAATCATGAACTTGTTTCCAACTTGTATCGGGAATGTAAAGAAGTGCGAACAAACAAAGTCCGGTGAACAGCAGTAATCTACCACCAGCCTCCGGCGGCCACCTCCTGCACGATAGCTTTGACACCGGCATCAATCTGCCCGGGACGGGCCCGTGAGATGCTGATCTTCAGAAATTTCTCGCGCTCCAGATAATCGGATAAATAGAAGCCCTTCCCGGATACCACCCGAATGTTGCGCTGCTCCAGGCGTTTCAACAGCTGCTCCAGATTGACGGTCTGCGGAAGCAGCAGGGGGATGTAGATCCCTGAAGTGATCTGCGGAGCCGCAATCAGACCAGCCTCGTTATAACGCTTAAGCGCTTCGTTAAAAGCCATCATCCGCGCCGCATACAGCTCGCGTATCTTATGCTTATGGCGTTCATACATGCCGTTTTTAATGTACACATCAAGGGCTGCCTGAGATAACAGCGAGGTATCCATGTAGCTTTTGTAGGCCTGGAAGACCGCAGGCAGCGGGCCCGGCAGGACGGCGGCTCCCAGGCTGAGGCCCGGGAAAATGATCTTGGAGAAGCTTTTTAAATAGATGACATGCCCGGTCCGGTCAAAAGCGGCTATCGGCTCAAACCGCTGGCTGAACCCGAGATCAGCCATATAGTCATCCTCCACGATGTAGACATCATATTTGCCGGCCAGGGCGGCAATGGCCTTCCGTTCCTCAGGGCGGTAAGAGGTCCCCAGCGGATTCTGATATCTGGACATGGTGTAGAAAAATTTAATGCCGCCGGTACGGAATAACTCCTCCAGCCGCCCCAGGTCAATTCCGTCCGCCGAGCGGGGAATGCCGCAGACCGGTATGCCCTCCGTCTCCAGATAACGCAGGTAAATATCATAACTCGGCTGTTCGACGAGAACGGTCCGGTTCCCGTTCGGAAACGGCATTTTGGCCAGAATGCCCAGCGCCTGCTGAACGCCGGAGGTAATAAAAATCCGCTCTGCTCCGGTGAACACCTGATCGTTCGCGAGATGGGAGACAAGCGTCTGCCGCAGGGATGCGAGGCCTTGCGTTTCTCCGTAGGTAAACAAGTGATACTTGTAGGTGTCGATCGCTTTATTGAGACAGTGCTGGAAATCAAGATAAGGGAACACATTCAAATCCGGCGAAGCCGAGCTGAAATCAATCCTTTCGCTGTCGGATACCGCTTGCCCTTCTCCCGGCTGTTCCACTACATAATAGCCGCTTTGCGGGATCGAGTAGATGGCATGTTTATTTTCCAATTCGCCATAGGCCCGAAGGATCGTACTGATACTGCACCCATAGGATGCTGCGGCACTACGTACCGATGGAAGCTTTTGTCCGGAACGGTATTGGCCTTCTTTTATTTTGCGCTCCAGGTCGGTTATAACCCCATCATACTTTTTCATCTTGTCCCCCCTTTATATAACTATTATACCCCATCCCGCTTAACTGTACCGGTACAATCCTCTCAAATCATCATTGTTTGAACAGACAAATCCCCTTAATTTAGAGATATCGGATCTGGCGTGCTTACACACACAATCATCCAAAAAAGAGAGGAAGAACCCATCATGAAACAACAAACCGGTGTAAAGCTTGCCTATATCTTTGCCGTGCTGAATGCGGCGATTATCGGCTTTTCGTTCCTGTTTACCAAAATGGCCCTGGAGTACTCCGGCCCGCTCGATACGCTGACCTTCCGTTTTGCCGCATCGTTTCTGGTGATGTCTGTGCCGGTCGCGTTTGGCTGGGTCAAGCTCCGTTACCGCGGGAAGCCGCTGTATAAAGTGCTGCTTTTGGCCACAATGTACCCGCTTGGCTTTTTCACCCTCCAGGTCTTCGGACTCCAGCACGCCACTTCTGCCGAGGGAGGGATTCTGTACTCTTTCACACCGGTAGTGACGATGATTATTGCAGCGATATTTCTCAAAGAAGCGACCACTGTGCTGCAAAAGCTCTCGATCTTCCTGTCGGTCTTCGGCGTGGTGTTTATTTTCATCATGAAGGGGAGCAGCATTGACCTCTCCAATATGGCCGGGATTCTGATGCTGTTCCTGACTTGTGTCGCTTTTGCCGGATATAGCGTGCTTGCCCGCTCGCTGTCGAAGCAGTTCAGTCCGGCGGAAATCAGTTATCTGATGATGGCGATCGGATTCATTGTATTTCTGGCGATTTCGTTGATCAACCACACGGCTGCCGGAACACTCGGTAATTTCTTCACCCCGCTCGCCAGCGGAACCTTTGTCATCTCGGCCCTGTACCTGGGCGTGATTTCTTCGCTGGTTACGACGCTGACTTCTACTTATATCTTGTCCAAGATTGAAGCCTCCAAAATGAGCGTGTTCACCAATCTGGCGACCATCGTCTCCATTGCGGCCGGGGCGTTGTTCCTGGGTGAAGAAGTAACCGTGTATCATCTAATCGGCTCGGTGCTGATTATCGCGGGGGTTCTTGGAGCCAATCTATTCGGACGGAAAAAGGCAGCTCCGAAAATAGCCAGTGCAGCGCGGCGGAAGCCTGACGCAAACGTGACCTGAAAGGGATACAGCGACATAAGCAAACAGGATGCCCCGAGCCGATGGCAACGGGGCATCCTTTGCGGTTTTGCGTAAGATGTAAAGGCAGACGCTGGCGGTTAGTTTTTTGGGGATGGTGGCTCGCTGGAATGCCCTTGTTAAGGGATGGAGTCTGTTCACTGCATTTTATACATCAGGCTGCGCGTAAATTAGGCACATTTTCGATTTGACTGCATTTGATGCATTCGGTACAGCGGAAACAGCTGGAAAACGGCTGTTTTCTAAGTTTCCAATGTACGAAATACATCCAAATGGACTTTTAAGCCGTACCAGCGCGATTACGCTGCACTAAATACATCAGAAGCAGCTCTGAGCGCAGGTTTACCGCGGAATAACCTTATATACCTCCGTGTACAGCACAGCTCTGAAGCTGCGGAAGTCCTCTGCCGTCAGGGGCCCCGGGTATGTCATAATCTGCAGCGGCAGGTCCGCTTGACCCTTGCGTAAAGGCGGCTGCACATAATCATATGAATTTAAATGAAACCCCAGCCGTTCATAGAATCCTACCCTTCGCTGCTCCAGTTCACCCACGGGCGGCTCCACCTCCAGCAGAACCGGTTTAGGCGACTGGCCGATATAGCGGGTCATCAGCTTGCGGCCAAGACCGCCACCCCTGATCTGCGGGTCGACCGCAATATGCTCCACGAAACGAAAAGCTGCAAATTCCCACGCGGCCAAAAATGCAATCGTTCGTCCATCCGCATCCTGCTCGGTAAGCAGCCGGTATTGCGGGAGAGCGAGCAGCGCCCGCTGATCTTCATAGGTTCTAATCTCACTAGGGGGAAAGGAAACCTCCATAATAGCGAATATTTCGTCAAATGTTGTGAAGTTGCTCATTTTGTTCTCACTTTCAGATTATTATTACTCTGCCTTCTTGCCCTTCCCGTGCAAAATCTTTAATTGCCCGTTCTCAAGCCCCAGCGTATAGTTTAGCTGGTACCGCTGAAACACGGTTTCACCGTTGCGGCGTTCCTCCGCTGTAATGAGTGCGCTGACCTGTGCACCGGCGTTGTCCTCTGTGGTAGCCTTCACTTCATCTACGGTCACATGGGTGGTCATCAGATAACCTTTGCGGAAGTCCTCGTAATTCGTGCTGCTCTGCCAATCACTGCCGATCAGCGAATAGGCGGTCACATAATCGCCGGCGTCCAGACTCTCATAGAAATAGAGGACCAAATCCTCGCCGGCAGAGTAATATTCATCGGAATCTTCATCCGTGACCCCGCCGCTTGCGCCGGGCAATTCCGTCATCGGCTTCTTTGACCATTCCTCCACCTGTTTGAGCACACTGGATATGGGGATGCTGAACCCGATACCGGATTCCTGGTCGATGGAGGCCGAGTTGATGCCGAGCACTTCTCCGGTTGTGGCGCTCACGAGCGGCCCCCCGCTGTTCCCATGTGTAATAGGCGCAGAGATCTGAATCATATTGCTGTAAAGATACGGTTCAATCTCGAAGCTCCGGCCAATGCCGCTAATAATTCCGGTTGTTACCGTATTCTCCAGCCCCAGCGGGCTGCCGAGCGCCAGAATCTCATCTCCGGTCTCTGCCCTCTGCGTACGCGCAATGGTCAGCGGAACCATCCCTTTGAGCTTGGGGACACGGACGACAGCCACATCGGTATCTACACCTATTCCGATGACTGTTCCTTGATACTCCTCATGACTTAAGGTGCGGATGGTCACCACGCTTGAGCCTTCGACCACATGCGCATTGGTCAGCAGATCCCCCTGACTGTTGTATACAAATCCTGAACCCTGCGAATCTCCGCTTATAATGGTAACGACCCGCTTCTGGCTATCCTCGATGATTTCTTTCCGCGTTTTGGGAACCTCTGTCTTGGCAGCCGCAGCCTGTACCTGTGCAGAATCTGCCGGAGCTGCTGCCAGCAGGGGCCCGCTTTGCAGCTCCTGCTCAAGCGATTTATGAATCCAAAGGGCACCCACTGTTCCCGCACCCAAAATAACAACACTCGTAATGACACTTGCCCATATTCTCTTAGACATCAATTGCGGCCCCCTATTCCAAATACCATGTTACGTTAACTACAGATGCCTGCGCTTCTTCGTAGACACCGTAATACGAAACTGTGAACTCGCCGGACTCGCCCGGTTCCAGACGGTACGGGTACACACTGGCATACGTTTCCCCCAGATAAGAACCGGACTCGTTATAAATGCCCAGACTCACATCAATGGAATAGATCGGGCGTGTCGCTTTGTTGTTCACGGTCCCGCGGATTTCCAGGTCGCCGTATTCGTCCAGAATCACCTGAATTCCGGTCACATCAACAGCCGCCGTCCGGTTGGTCAAATCCTCTTCGGCAGCCTGCTGCTGCGCGCGCTCAATACGTTCCTGCTCCGCTTGTTCAAAAGCCAGCTTCTCACTCTGAATCCGTTTGCGGTAGGCACTTAATTGCTCGTCCTCCGGCGCATAGGAGAGCCCTTTGTCTACGGCCTGCAAGGCGCCTGCAAAATCTTTGAGCTTCAGCAGCTTCTCGGCTGCGGTATAGCTGAGTCCTGCCAGCTTGCTGATGATTTGCTTCTTGACCGCCTCCGCTTCTTCACCTTCCAGATTCACTACGGCCCCCAGCTTCACAGCCAAGGCGTCTACAGTATTCAGTTTGTCCAGCTCACTCTTCACCTTCATAACTGCCAGCTTCACTTGGCTGGTAGCCAGCTCTTTCTGGAGCGCAGCAAAGACCGGCTCCTGCCGTCCCGCCACAGCCTGCGTTATGGCCTTCATGGCAGCTTCACTGGTCTGCAGCTGCTGTGTCTTCAGCCCTTCCGCTGCCGCCGCAAGCTGCTGCTGCAATTCCGCAGCTTCCGCAGCAATCTCCCTGTCCAGGGCCAGCGCCTGATACCGGGGCCGCTTCCCGGCCGCCGTATCCAGCAGCTCAACGGCTGCTCCGTAGCGGCCTTCCAGCGCTTCCGCTTCAGCCTGCTGCTGCAGTGCCAGCACCTGCCGATTAATTCCCGCTTCATATTTGTAATAAAGGCCCAGACCAAGCCCAACCACGCCTAGCAGCAGTAGAGGGATGACCCAGGCGAACACACTGCCCGTTTGTCCGGATTGCAGATTAGCCGCAGTTTTCCCGGTCTGGACTCCCCGCGCCGTACGCCGCTCAAGTCCTGCAGCAATCTCGCCGCCTGCCGGCTCGCTGAGCGCCTCTTCTCCAAGATGCAGCTTTGTGCCGCAACGGATACAAATGGCTGTGCCTGCTGTATTTTTGGTTCCACATTCATGACAGTACATGTTGCTTTCCCCCACTAGAGTTGTTTCAAAATCTCCCATTTATCGACATTATAATATATAAAAAAAGAAATAGACACAGAACATTCTTGAATACCCCGCCGAGGTACTAGTACCTGGTACTAGGATAACATGCTATACTGAGGACAGCAGTTATACCATCTTAGCTTTAGTTAGGAGAGATTCATTTGGAACATCCGCACCTAATTGCACCTGAAATCTACAACCTTACATCGGAAATGGAACAGCACCCGGCCGATAAAGTTGCTCTAAAATTCTTGAATGAACACCAGCAGTGCGAGGAGATTACCTATGGGAAGCTGTTGCAGCAGGCCAACCGGCTGGCGGGCGGGCTCAGCCAGCTGGGGCTGCGCAAAGGGGACAAGGTTCTGGTTATGGTACCGCGCAGAATTATTACCTATGCCATTTATATGGCCTGTCTCAAGCTAGGACTGGCGATCATTCCTTCCTCCGAGATGCTCCGCGCCAAAGACCTGTCATACCGTCTGCGCCATTCCGAAGCCCGAGCCGTCATCGCCTGGTCGAAGATCTTGGGAGAGGTGGACAAAATCAGCGAGGATCTGCCGGCTTTGGATTTCCGCATTGCCGTCACTGAAGACAGCGCCTTAAGCGGGGGCTGGCTGGACCTGGACGCACTGATGGACGGACAGCAGGAGGATTTCACCACGGTAGCAACCCGACGGGATGATATTGCCATTCTGGCCTACACTTCCGGGACGACCGGCAATCCCAAGGCTGTCGTTCACAGCCACGGCTGGGCCTATGCCCATCTTCGTATCGTATCTTCCCAGTGGCTGGATATCCGCGAATCGGATACCGTCTGGGCAACCGCCGCACCCGGCTGGCAAAAATGGATCTGGAGCCCCTTCCTGACCGTGCTCGGCAACGGGGCAACGGGCTTCGTCTATAACGGCGCGTTCCAGCCCAAACGGTATCTGCAGCTGCTGCAGGATCATGGCATCCAGGTCTTGTGCTGCACACCTACGGAATACCGCCTGATGGCCAAAACAGAAGGGCTGGGGCAATACGACTTGTCTAAACTGCGCTGTGCGGTTTCTGCAGGAGAACCTTTGAATCAGGAGGTCATAGACACCTTCCAGCGCCATTTCGATATTACGATCCGCGACGGCTACGGGCAGACCGAAAGCACGCTGATTATCGGAACCCTCAAGGACACCCCGATCCGCATGGGCTCCATGGGCCAGGCGATTGAACCGGGGATTGTGGAAGTAGTCGATGAGCACGGAATTCCGGTCGCTCCGGGAGTCGTTGGCGATATTGCGGTCCATTTGAGCATGCCGGCGTTGTTCCATACCTATTACAAGGACCCTGAACGTAAAGGCAAAAGCTCGCAAGGGGACTATTTTGTGACAGGAGACCGTGCCCGCAGGGATGAGGACGGCTACTTCTGGTTTGAAGGCCGCGGCGACGATATCATCATCAGCTCAGGTTATACCATTGGCCCCTTTGAAGTAGAGGAAGCGCTGATGAAGCATAACTCGGTCAAAGAATGCGCCGTCGTAGCCAGCCCCGATGAGATTCGCGGCCATATCGTAAAAGCATTCATTGTGCTAAAGGATGAGGTAACCGGTTCACCGGAGCTGGCCAAAGAGCTGCAGAACCATGTGAAGGAATGGACCGCGCCTTACAAATATCCGCGCAAGATCGAATTCATCACGGATCTGCCGAAGACCTCCTCCGGCAAGATCCGCAGAATCGAGCTGCGGGAGCAGGAGTTGCGGACAGCGCGGGAATAGCCGCAGCTTAGAAGCTGCTGCATGGACAGCGGCAACGTGAACGCCGCAGACGAGAGCTGAACGCGTGGACAGCGGCTGCTGAACGCCGCGGGCGGGGCAGCTGGCATGGACAGCAGCAACGTGGAACCTTACCTGCTAGCGGGAATTTCACCCGCTAATTCAGGGATTACAAGCTGTCTGGATGACTTACAGGGAATAACGCCCGCTAATATTGCAGGAACTCCCGAGTGAGGGTGTTTTTGACGATATTAGTGGGCAAAATTCCCGCTATACCGGTTGGAATCGGACATTCGTCTCTTTTAGCGGGTAGAATTCCCTATCGCGGTCCAAGGCGTCATTTTCCAAGCGCAGGGGCTGCCTCCCAAACCATTCACATGGCTTGGGGGCAGCCCCTTTTTCTAAATATAGCACCGGTCCCGGCTTGTCAGTAGCCGATCTTCAAGGTCTGGCCTTCGACGGCTCCCCCCTGCGACAGGGTGATGGGCAGCTTTTGCTCCGCAGTGAAGCCGATAGTCTCCCCATGTCTCAAGGTCACATCATCCCCTACAATATAGTCGGTGACCATGAACATAAGCTCAAAAACGTCTTCCAGCGACTCCCCGGAGCTGATAATCTCCAGTTCCTCCTTGCCGAATGTCCGCAGCCCCCGCGTATAAGCGGAGGCTTTTTGCTCCGTCCGGTACAGCCCGATAAATACCCAGAGAGACACCGGAAGCCCCTCCTCATGCAGCATCTGCGCCGTCTCCACATATTTGCCCGCTTCCACTACCAGCGGGGCCATATACAGGGCCAGGGCATTGTCCAGCTGCAGCCATGCGCTCGCCGTCTTGGTGAACAGCTGGTAGCCATCCAGCACATCGTCATAGTTCAGCACCGTAATGATGATCTGCGCCTGATGTCTGGAAACGACCTGCTCCGCATCGGGCCACAGCAGATTATATTTGCAGCAGTCCTCGGCCTCATTGTCGGGAATCCGAGCAGGAATATAAGCGCAGACCACCTGCATCCCGTCCACACTGAACATCAGGTTATCTTGGTCGGGCCTGTCTTCTACGTCTATATCCCATTCCTTTTTCATGTTAGCGATGAAGCGGTCAAAATCACATTCACCGCTCTCCAGCAGCGCGAACCCCAGAATCAGCTCCGCTTGTTCCTCCGCCCGTATAGGTTCTTCGGCGGCTGCTTGTTTTTTTCGGCGCAATCTGTCAAACATCCCCATAGGACCGATCTCCTTTGTTATCGCGGCACAAGATTGGTTTCCACTCCGCCGGCTTCAGTATTCAGCAGAGTTACTCGGACCAATAGTTCGCTTCCGGATTTAGCGCTGCGGCCACTTCGCCTTCTTTGACAAGATCGCAATCCAGGTAGCCTTCTTCGTCCAGGAAATAAACCTCCTGCTTGTAGAATTCGCATAGTGTCTCCAGGAATAGGGCAGGCGAATCATACATAACGACCAAATCGCCGTAATCATGCAGCAGGTCGCATATCCGTTCAACACCCTCCACGGAACGATGGTAGCAAATGAAGTCACTTCCATAGTTCGTCAGCAGCGGAAGAATCACTCCCTCTGTCTCCTGGCCCTTCTCTTGCAGAACCCCGGCCAGCACCTGCATCTCCTGGGCATACTCCTCCCTGTGAATCAACCGGTATCCGGGTATAAATTCAACAAGGCTGGGGTCTTCTTCATCACTGCCGGTGCCGGCAACAGTGCTGTATACGGCCTCCAGCAGTTCCGGAACCTGCGGCACCAATTCGGCAAGGCTCGTAGTGCAAGCCTCATCGCCCGCACCCAGACTGGCAATGTAATTGGGACGTTGCTCTGCGGACAGGCGGAGGTATTCCTGGAATAGTTGTGTTAATGGTTGAGTTGGCATGTTGTCATCCTTTGCATGGTTAAATAGTTGCTTACTCTCTATTATCCTCAATGATCCTGGCGATGCAACTCCCAGCGCCGGAGCATCTCCTCATACAGCTGCTCCAGCGGAATCGGCAGAGCAGCCTGGGCAATATTGACCGGGGCGTCCACCATGCGGTGATTCACCCGCATCAGCCAGCCCTTGAAACCCCGCTGGTTCGCCAGATATGCCTGCGGGTCCTTGAGCTGAATGCCGATCATTTTTTGCCCGGAAAGATGAAACAGCTCCAGATTCTCGATCTCGTCCCAGCGGATGGTGCCGCCGGAGGTGAATGAAGAATGATCGGTAACGCCCTGCTCATCCAGAATCACCGCCGGCCCGCGGTCAAACATCATCTTGATAATGTACAACAGACAAGCGCCGAAGAAAACGGTACAAACCAATCCCACCAACGCAATAAGGATCGACTCTCCGCCCTCCAGATAAAGGCTGATCATCCACACCCCTGCAGCGACAAAAGCCAGTCCGGCCAAAGCCATCAGCCACAGATTCCGCTTCCCCGTATACACCTTAAAAGACTCCTGTTTCATTAATGTGTTCATGTGTCCCGTTTCCCCCAGTCATTCTTATGTATAAATGGCTCCAAATAAACTATTAAACTTCCTGACCTCCTGTTTAAACACACCGGCAGCGGGCAGTTCAACGTTAAGTATAAATATCCGCCAAAAAAAAAAGGGATGCTCCAGCCATTCATGACTGCTGGAACACCCCCGCCGGATAACTATCGGCTTATTTATAAATCACGCTGCCGCCTTCTTTAAAGGCTTCGGCCTTCTCGCGCATTCCGGCGGCGATGGCCTCTTGCTCTGCCGTTTCCTCCCGCTGCCGGGCGGAGTCACGGATATCGTGAGAAATGCGCATGCTGCAAAATTTCGGCCCGCACATTGAGCAGAAGTGGGCCGTCTTGGCCCCTTCGGCCGGCAGCGTCTCGTCGTGGTATTCGAGCGCCCGCTCGGGATCAAGCGACAGATGGAACTGGTCGCGCCAGCGGAACTCGAACCGCGCTTTGGACAAGGCATCGTCCCGCTCCCGGGCACCCGGATGGCCTTTGGCAAGATCGGCAGCATGGGCGGCGATTTTGTAGGTGATGACCCCTTCCCGCACATCGTTTTTGTTCGGCAGCCCCAGATGCTCCTTCGGCGTTACGTAACACAACATCGCTGTGCCGAACCAGCCGATCATTGCTGCGCCGATGGCCGAAGTAATATGGTCATAACCGGGAGCAATATCTGTCGTGAGCGGCCCCAAAGTGTAAAAAGGCGCACCATGGCATAGTTCCAGCTGCTTATCCATATTCTCCTTGATCTGATGCATCGGCACATGTCCCGGGCCTTCAACCATTACCTGCACATCATGCTTCCAGGCCAGCGCCGTCAGCTCGCCCAAGGTCTCCAGTTCCGCGAACTGGGCTTCGTCGTTCGCATCGGCGATGGAGCCGGGGCGCAGTCCGTCACCAAGCGAGAAGGCTACATCATAGGTCTTCATAATCTCGCAGATCTCCTCAAAATGCGTGTACAGGAAGTTCTCCTCATGATGCGCCAGGCACCAGGCTGCCATAATCGATCCGCCCCGCGAGACAATCCCGGTCATCCGCCTTGCCGTCAGCGGGATATAACGCAGCAGCACCCCGGCATGGATGGTGAAGTAATCCACGCCTTGCTCGGCCTGCTCAATCAGTGTGTCGCGATAGACTTCCCACGTGAGCTCCTCTGCTTTGCCTTTGACCTTTTCCAGAGCCTGATAGATCGGAACAGTCCCGATGGGTACCGGAGAATTGCGGATAATCCATTCCCGGGTTGTATGAATGTTTGTGCCGGTGGAGAGGTCCATGATGTTGTCCGCACCCCAGCGCGTAGCCCAGCGCATCTTCTCCACCTCTTCTTCAATAGAGGAGGATACCGCCGAGTTCCCGATGTTCGCGTTGATCTTGACCAGAAAGTTCCGCCCGATAATCATCGGTTCGCTCTCCGGGTGGTTGATGTTCGCCGGAATAATTGCACGTCCGCTGGCGACCTCATCCCGCACGAACTCGGGCTTCACCTGCTCGCGGATCGCAATGAATTCCATCTCTGCCGTGATGATGCCCCGGCGTGCATAATGCAGCTGGCTGACATTGCGCCCCGCCTTCGCTCTCAGCGGCTGCCGCTGCAAGCCCGGAAATACCTCCACCCCCGATTGGCCTGAAGCATTCCCGTTATCCTCCGGCCTAATTGCTCTGCCAACATAGCTTTCGGCATCACCGCGGGCTTCAATCCACCGCAGCCGGTGCGGCGGAAGCCCCTGGCGGATATCGGTCGACGCTTCGATATCGGTGTACAATCCGCTTGTGTCGTAGACGCGCACAGGAGCATTGTCCTCTTCACCGGCCGCGCCAGAGGTCTTGCTCAGACTGATCTCCCGCATCGGTACCCGGATATCCGGGCTGGTACCTTCCACATACACCTTGCGGCTCCCCGGAAAAGCGGACAAATCCACCTCTCCTTTGCGGTCAGCAGCCGCGTTTGCAATCTTCTTCAGTTCCTCGTTTGACCCGTTCTTCACTTCATTTGGCATCTTGATTCCTCCCTTAATGCTTAGTGGAATTCATGAGCAAGAATGCGCATCAAAAAGCCGCTCCACATGGAGCGGCTTTATCAGTGAATGATCAGGGAACAGATCATGCCAATTACAAATAAAGGTCCGACTCCACTTTCCTACGCTGGTATGATCCAGATCAGGTTCAAGGGTCCGGAAATGCAATTTTCCCGTCTCAGCCTATTCAGGCTCCCCTAGTGGGTTCTTGTTCAATTAGTTATACGGTACATAGAAATCCAGCAATTGTCAACCATTAGATCGGATTCTACTCTTCGGGCAACCTTACCTCTCTCATTCATTTATTTGTAGTTGCCTTTCAGTATTCCCACCGCCTTCAGCCGGAACTCGGCCGCTGCAGCCTCCGGCGTGATCTGGCCGAACAGCAGCAGATCATACAGACTGCGCAGTTCGCTTACCACCTTCGAGGTCAACACAGGCTCCGGCGGGTCCATCGGGCTGCTGTTCTGCTCCACCCAGTCGATATATTCCACAACCTGAACCATTTCCGGCTCCAGGAACGGCTTCAGCTCTTCTTTTACTTTGGAGGATACCGGTACGCCCCGTTCGCCTTTCAGCAGCTTATTGGCTTCCACATCATTGACGAAGAAGTCCAGAAACTTTGCGGCTTCCTCCTTGTGCCTGGAGCTTTTGGCCATGGAAAAGAACATGCTGGGCTTAAGGAACATTCCCCGTGCTTGATCCGGACCCGGCATGGGAGCAATCGCCAATGGTTTGCCGTAGCGCTCAACTGTGCTGATGAACTGGTTGGAATATCCCCAACCCAGCAAAGCCTCGCCTTTATAAAAGGGGTCTTCTGCCGGGTTCTTGATATTGAACATCCAGATATCCGGGGCAAAAATAAGCTTATCTCTGGCCAGACGCTGCATCCGCCCGAAGTAATCCGTGAACAGCCTGTCCTCTTCGTATCCAAGGCCCTCACCATCCTTGGAGAACAAGGATGCACCCTGCTGCCGCAAATAATAAGAGAAGAACTGCTCCGGCGTCAGATAGGTGCCGAGGTATGTTCCTTTTCCCTTAAGCGCTTCCCCCATCGTATCCAGATCTGCCCAGGTCCAGGATTCTGCAGGCGGAGCAATTCCGTTCGCCTTGAACACTTCGGGGTCGTAAAAGGTGCTGAGCGCATTGACGCCCAGGCTGATCCCATACAGTTTGCCGTCCAGTCTGCCTCCGGACAGATTGGACTCACTAATAAAAGTGGGATCAATCCCGCCTTGATGGAGATAAGGCGACAGATCCTCCAACAGATCCAGGCTGCTGTATTGGGTTAGATAGGAGACATCCATCTGGAGGATATCCGGCAGTACATTTCCGGCTGCGCTTGGCGCAAGCTTTTTCCAATATTCGTTGAAACCGCTGTACTCGAATTCAATATGCACATTGGGATGCTGCTGCTCATACATCTTGATGACCCCTATCGTGGCCTCATTCCTGAACTCGCCGCCCCACCAGGCGATACGCAGTGTAATGTTCTCAGCCTCCGTATGTCCCCCTTCCGCGGCAGGCTGCCCAGTGCAGCCAGTCAGAACCGTCAGCAGTACGATGATCATGAACCTCGATATGTGTTTACCCATCGTTTATTCCTCCTGCGGTAACGGAAGCAGCACACTGACCTTTGTCCCGAATCCCGGCGTGCTTTCCACTTTAATTCCATAGCTGTCACCGAAGGCAAGCCGGACCCGGTCACGGATATTGAGCAGTCCGATGCCTGTGCCCCGGGTCTGAACCTCGCCGCTGAGGACCCGGCTTACGAACTCTTCTTCCATTCCGGGACCGCGGTCTTCCACGGTAATGGCCAGCATCCCTTCCTGCTGCCCGGCATACAGGCGGATACTGCACGGCTCAATCATCGTCTCCACACCATACTGAATGGCATTCTCCAGTAAAGGCTGAAGTGTCAGCTTGGGAATGGCTGCGGAATAATACACCTCCGGGACCTCCATTCGGAAATCAAGCCGATGCTGAAACCGGTGCGTCTGGATGGTAATGTAGTGGCTTACGATCTCCAGTTCCTGGGCGACTGTAATCACATTCTGCTTCAAGCTGATGGAGGAGCGCAGCAAATAGGCGAGGGAAACCACCATGCTTGAAATTTGCCCATGTCCGCTTTTCTTGGCCAGCCAGTGAATGGAATCCAGTGAATTGTAGAGAAAATGCGGATTAATCTGTGCCTGCAGTGCCTTGAATTCCGTCTCTTTAATCACCAGCTGGTTGGCATAATTCTCCTTGATTAAGGTATTGATGCGGGTGATCATCAGCCGGAAGGTACGCTGCAGCAGCCCCACCTCATCCATCTGCGGAAATGCCGCCGGGGCCACGGGAATGCCGCTGCTGTCCAGATCCCCATACTGCACCTCTTTCATCTGGCTGATGAGCAGCCGGATCGGCCGGGTCAAATTGCGGGCAAACCTGATTCCCAGCGCAATTACAAGCAGAACCGCCAGCCCAAAGACGATAATCATGGCACGTTTCACCCACAGGATTTTCTCGAAAATATCCTTGTAAGGCACATAATTATAGTAGGTCCATCCGGTATAAGCGGATTTTTTCTGGGACAGGAAGAGGATATCGCCGTCAACCTCCTTGATTTCATACCCCTCGCGGGAATTCTGAGCTTGCATAACCCCGGTCACGCCGGATGGAATTCCACGGTACGGATAGACCAGATCATCGCCTGATTTCAGGACAATATCGCTATGGCCGGAAGCCATTCCGGCATAATCCTCGACCAGCCGCTCAATATTGATCCGCAGGAATAAAGTGCCGATCTTCTCCAGGGTCATGGGATCGAAGGCACGGACTTCCCTGACCATCATCAGCATCCGGTCCGTATCGTCGGGATAGAGCCAGCGGACAGCTCCTTTGCCGCTGGCGGCCTCGGCGATCATACGCTTGTATTTATCCTGCGGGAAGGTCAGCGTCTCGCCATAATTGCTGATCCGGCCCGTAGGATCAATCAGATGCACCGACTGGACGTAACGCTCGGCGGTGCTGATATGGGTCCAGAGCCGGTCCGTGATAGTACTCCGGGTGATATATCCCGAATAGTCGGCATCATTGTGGCGCAAATCCCACAGGCTCTGCTGAATCTGCCTGTCGGCTATGATTGTCAGGGTCATGGCTTCAAGCTTCTTCAGCTCCATATCCACCGTGGTGGAGGAGAGATTAAGCAGCCGGTAGGATTTGTCATACAGCTGTTTGTCATAGATGGAATAGACGTAATACAAAGAGCCAAAAGCCAAGGTTATGATGATAATCATGAGCAGTATAATCGTGAGAAACACCTTCAGCTTAATGCTTAAATTCCGGTATGCCTTCATCCGGCAGCGACTCCTTTGTATCCGTCATGCTCCGGCTTTAGCCCGTTTCTATTTAGCCTGGTATCTTTCGTAGGCTGCCTGATGGGCTTTCACGGCCTCTTCGATCCCCATTCCCTTGATGGTATCCACCATCTTGTCGAATTCACTAATCGGCTTCTGGCCGTTGATGATGGCGGTCATTGTCTCATTCAGGTAAGTATTGATCTGGCTCATAATAGAGGTCACCTGGCTGGCTTCGTCCGTTGTCAGGCGGATCGGCGGCAAGGTCAGGTCCGAGCTTTGTGTCATCCAGGAGACATTGGCCTGCTTCTGCCCTTCATCGATCAACAGGGCATCCAGGTACTTGCTGTCCTGATCGATCGGCCCGTCCATAATGGATAACGCGTACGAAGCAAGCGCCTGATCATAAGTCAATCCCTGCGGATTCTTAAAGATCGTATCAGTGAACTTGACGACATCGCCTTCCTTGACATAACTCTCCCCTTCAATCCCGAAATTGAACAGATCATGCCCTTCAGGACTGTAGTTGAAATCCATCCACTGAACGATATACTTCAGCTTGTCTTCATCGGCACCCGAAGTAATCGCTTCACCGTAGGTCAATACTTTGTTGTTCATATTAAAAGCGGCATAGGCTGTGCCATCCGGCGCAACCGGCGAAGGTACTCCCGTGAGGTTGAAATCCGGGTTGTCTTCACGCATCAGGTTGAAGTATTTACCCATTCCACTGAATACGCCGCCCTGATAGGCGCCCGCCAAATTATTCGTGACCTTGTAGTCAAACGCCTTGCCGTCATTGGTCATGATCTCAGGATCAATCAGCCCTTCGGCATACCACTTGGACATGGTTTCGAGGAAATCCTTGTATCCCGGCTGAATAGGGCCAAACTCCACCTTATCGCCTGTTATCTGGAACCCGCCGATCACGCCAAAAGCAGGTGCTAAATCATGCAGCTTGGTTAAATTGCCGGGGCCCCAATTGCCGGTAAAGGGCAGTTCATCTTGCTTGCCGTTTCCGTTCGGGTCCTTTTCTTTAAACGCCTTTAGTACAGTGTACCATTCATCAATGTTAGTCGGCACGGAAAGACCCAACTGGTCCAGCCAATCCTTGCGCATGATCAGGCCCGAGGTTGCATTCAGTTTAAGCGCATCCAGTTTGAGCAGCGGGAACATGTAGATGGTTCCGTCATCGAGTGTAATCTGCTTGCGCACCTCCGGATCGGAGTCGATGATTTTTTTGAGATTGGGGGCATATTGATCGATCAGCTCATTGAGGCGGATAATCCGGCCGTCCTCAATCATCTTCTCCGGGCCGCCTACGGCATCCGCCCAGTTATAATAGATCACATCTGGCAACTCTTTGGTAGCAATGAGCAGATTGAATTGATCTTTCTGCTGCCCGAGCGGCGGATGTGTGAACTTGGCCTCAATACCGGTCAGCTCCGCTTTTTTCTGGTATGCCTTATTGTCGGCAAAACCTTCCATCGAAGCCGTCAGCTTCGCGTCATTGGCACGCCAGTAATTAATGGTGAACGGTTCCTTTACGATCGGCAGCGGGATTTCCGTCAGCACTTCAGCGGGTTTTGCCGCAGGGTCTGTAGCAGCACTGTTCGCCGGCCCATTCTCCGTTTCTTTTCCCGAGCATCCGCTCAGCAGTCCTGCAAAAAGTGCCGAGCATGCCATCATGGCCCCTATGTTCTTTTTCACCGATAAATCCCTCCATAAGTAAGTGATATTTATTGTTTCACGGCACCGATTAAGGCGCCTTGAACAAAATATTTCTGAATAAACGGATACACCAGCATAATGGGCAGCGTTGAAATAATGATCGTAGCGTATTTAATGTTCTCTCCAATCGCAAACCCCGTGTCCGCTCCCGCGCCCATGGATTCCGTACTGCTGCTGATCAGGATATCGCGCATAATAATCTGGATCGGATACAGGTCCTGGCTGCGCAGATACAGCATCGGGCCCACGAAATCATTCCAGTGGTCAACGGCATAATAAAGCGTCATTACCGCCAGTATCGATTTGGAGAGCGGCAGCACGATGCGGAACAGGATCAGGAAGTCGTTCGCCCCGTCCAGCTTGGCCGATTCAATCAGACTCTCCGGGATACTCTCGAAGCTTGTTTTCATAATCAGGAAGTAAAAGGTGCTGATCGCCCCGGGGATAATAATCGCCCAGCGGGTATCCACCAGCCCCAAATTCTGCACGAGCAGGAACGTCGGAATCATACCCCCGCCAAAAAACATCGTGAACGTGATCAGCTTCATCAGCGTCTTGCGCCCATAGAGATCCATTCTGGACAAGCCGTAGGCAGCCAGGGATGTCATCAGCAGATTAACAAGAGTTCCTACAATTACATAAAAAAGCGTATTCAAATATCCGGTGTAAATCTTCGGATTCTGAAAGACAACCTTGTAAGCCTCCAGCTGAAAACCTTCCGGCAGCAGCATAAGCGAGCGGGAACGCATTAATGCATCCGGGTCGCTGATGGAGGAATTGAACACATAGAGCAGCGGATAGATCGAAATGGCCATAATGCAGCAGAGCAGCAGGACATTGAACCCATCGAAGAGATACTCACCGGCCGAACGTTTCATGTAAACTCCCTCCTGTTTACCATAGACTGGTCGAATTCACTTTTTTGCTGATAGAGTTAGCCATCAATAACAGTGAGAAATTAATCACTCCATTAATAAGCCCAATCGCTGTCGAATAGGTATAATTGCCTTCCAGAATCCCTGAGCGATAGACAAAGGTGGAGATCACATCGGATGTCTCATAGGTAGGAGCTGTCTGCATCAGCAGGATTTTTTGAAAATCAGAGTTCATCACCGCACCCAAACGGAGGATCAGCATAACTACAACCGTTGGCATAATGCCCGGCAAAGTCACATGCAGCAGCTGCTTCCATCGGCCCGCGCCGTCGATCTTTGAAGCCTCATACAGTTGGGGATCAATCCCGCTCAGCGCCGCCAAAAAGATAATGGATGCCCAGCCCGCGCCCTGCCAAATGTTGGAGAGTATGTATAAGGGCCTGAACATATCCTTTTCCGCCAGGAACATGACCGGCTGCATATCGAAGAAGCTGCGGACCACATTAAACAGCCCGCCATCCAACGCGGAGAACGTCTTGAGCATACCGACCACAACCACAACAGAAATAAAATGCGGCATATAGCTGACCGTCTGCACCGTGCTTCTGAACCATTTCTTCCGCACCTCGTGCAGCAGGAGGGCCAGAATAATCGGGGCCGGGAACCCGAAGAGAATGCTGTAAAAGCTGAGTATCAAGGTATTCTTAATGATCCGCCAGAAATAATAGCTGTCAAAAAACATCTTGAAATTATCCAGTCCAATCCATTCCCCTGCCCATATGCCCTTAATCGGACTGTAGGACTTCTGAAAAGCCATCACCAGACCGTACATCGGCCCGTAGCTAAAAATCAAATAATAAGCCACGACCGGGATCAGCATGAGATAGACATATTTATTCCGCAGCAGCTCCTTCTTCAGGAAAAACAGCTTGCCGGTCTTCCTGCGGGTGTGCTCTGCGGGCAGCTGATGCTTCAGCTCCATGGTTGTACCCCCGTTCCTGTTATTTTCAAATCATGTATTCAGCTATGTCCTTACTTTACAAGGCTTAAGAGGGTTTTCCCATGTTCATATCCGCTCTTCATTGGTCTAAAACCGATGACTTTTTGTAAGCGTAACCACAGTAAAAAGCACCCCGCGCCGGCGAAATGCCGGCTGCTTAGGGTGCTGCGGTAGCTCTACAATAGCTACGGTGCTTTGTTGTACTCGGAGGGGGAGCATCCGGTGTGTTTCTTGAACATTTTGCTGAAATAGGAGACATTATCGCCAAATCCGGTCTCTTCGGCCAGTGCCGATACCGTGCTGCACGCTCCTCGTTCCATATGCTCCAGCGCCTTCTGCATCCGGTAGTTCATGACATAATTGGTGAATTTCTCACCGGTCTCCTTCTTGAACATCTTGCTGATATAATCGGGATTCATATAGATTTCGTTGGCCACCGTCTGGAGAGTCAGTGTCTCATCCCCATATTTGCGGTGCACAATGTGTTTTACCTCCAGGACCATCTGCGACTGCTTGCTGCGGTTGCGTTCGTAGCGTTCCAGCGTGATCTCTCTGGCAATGGTGAGGATGGCCTGCTGCACCGACTGCAGCGTCTTCAGCTCAAGGATGCTCGGCAGCTGATCCATATAGGCCCGCATCTGCTCCTCCCCGCATAAGCGGATCATCTCCATGAACAGCTGGATGAGATGGGATTTGGTCTTGGCGATATCGTATTTCAGCGCCAGCAGCAGCCCAAGCAGTGCCGCAAGTTCACGTTCCACTTCATCCCAGTGCCCGGCCTTGATCAGCAGCACCAGCCGTTCCTGGTCGTATTGGAGGCCCATGTCCATATCTTCGCCCGCAACGGAGATATCTTTCTCCGTAATCAGGCTGCCTTCGCCCAGGTAAAAGCGGTGATTCAGGCAGTCAACCGTCTGTGCATAAAGCCGCCGCACCTGGGCAAGCTCCCCGGCATCGCTGAGCGCAGCAGTGATGTCGGTATGATAATAATCGATGAACGTGCCGCGGAGTGTATTGATCCGCTCAAACAATTCCGCTTCCGCAAGCTCGTCTTCCATCATCAGCAGCACCCGTCCGCCCACCGTTGTGCTCAGAAGCAGTGACTGCAGAATATCGGCAGCCAGATTCCGCACAGCAAAGAGATGCTCATATTCATGTTCGCCTTCCATTTCCACGAGCAGCAGCCGGACACGCCGGTTCTGGAAATGCAGTCCGAACAAGTCCCCGAAATACCGCCATTCCTGCTGGCCATAGGTTTTGTTCGTGACCAGCTCCTTCAGGAACTGTTCCTTGGCATGCGGCAGCACACGCTCCAGACCGTATTTGACGGATTCAAAAAAAGCTTCACGGCCCGCCTGTTCCTCTCGTTCGACTATCAGCTCCCTTAAAGCTTCCCCCAGGCTCTCCTCGCTGCAAGGCTTCAGCAAATAGTGTCTGACGCCATACTGCATCGCCGCCTTGGCGTAATCGAATTCGGAGAAACCGGTCAACATAATAAAAGAGATATCCGGATAGAGCGCGGCAACCTTCGCCACCAGCGCAAGTCCGTCCATTCCTGGCATGCGAATATCCGTAATTACAATATCGGGCGGGTCCTTGTCCACCAGCGCAAGCGCCTCGAAGCCGTTCTGTGCCGTTCCAGTCAGCTCAGCGCCAAGGGACGCCCAATTCATCACCGACGAAATTCCGTCCAGAATAATAAATTCATCATCCACGAGCAGCACCTTTTGCATGGTGTACCTCCTCTTGGTATATTAAGCGCTTTCACATTGAAGTTCAAAAAGACCGGCTGCATTCGCCTCTACAGGCGGCAACCAGTCCCGGGTAACACGGGAAGCGGCTTATTTCGCCGATGTCCACATTTTGTTCAGCCAAGCATCAAAGTCTGCGCCTTTTTCGCCTTCGTACGTATCGTATACGTCGATTCTCATCTTCTTAAGCTTCTCTTTGAATTCTTCGTAGGAATGGTCCCGCGGCAAGCTCTTCTTGATTCTCAGCAGAATCTTGGAGACGCCCTTTACCAGCTCCGGCTTGTTCTTGGAAGGGGCCTTCACATCTTCACCAAAAGCCTTCAGCTTCAGATAAGCCGCTTCTTGCACGGTATATACAGGATCACTGTCCATAAGGCGTGTCAGGATATCAACGATTTGTTTATGATGCGTCTGGCCCAGCTCTTCCACTGCGGCAAGGCGCGCTTTCCAATCCGCAGAGCGGTTAGCCTCTTTCTTCAATACCTCGTAATTCTCAGGCAATTCCTGATTCAGTTCTTCATTATTCAAACGACACAATTCCCTTCTATGTTCAATCTAATGTGAGATACTGCAATTTTACCGTACTGTTCTCCATAATATCAATCTTTTCGCCAAAAAGGGCGGTACCAGCCCGGGATCACTCGTGTAAACTGCTCATAATCCGCCAAAGCCAGCTCACAACGGGCCTGCATGCCCTCAATATCTTCCTGACCGTACGGGATGGCCCATTGGATCGAGCTGAGGGAAGCGAAAGCAACGTACACTGCAAGTCTCTTCCAGAAGGATTCCGGAGGGGGACCCCCAAAGTAGCCGTCGAGCTTTCCTTGGGCAAAAGCCAGGCTTCTCTCCCGGTCAAAAGACTGCAATTTGTAGAACTCTTCCACGTAATCGCCGCTGCCGGAGCGGTTGAAATCAATGACACCGATCCGTCCCTCTGACGTGTAGATCAGATTGCCGATATGAAAGTCCCTGTGCTGATAGACTTTGTGGGTGTCTACAATGAGGCCAATATTGCCTCTCACATAGGCAAGCGCGGCTTCGTCACCCGGAATGCGGTAAGGGCAGTGCTCATATTCTTTAATTTTGTCCAAAATCTTCTGCTTCATCCGGTCCTCCCAACCCGAGAGGTCCTCATAATTCGGAATGGAGTGAATGCGCTTAAGAATACCGCCTGCTTCCGTACCAAGCCGATACTGTTCTTGTTCGGTAAAGGATAGGAGACATTCTTCGAGCGGACGCCCCTCCACCCAGGTAAGCAGCATATAGATGTTCTCTCCCTGAGTAGTGATGCCAAAATCTACTGCCCGTGACATTGGAAAATCCAGCGGATTGACCCGCTGAATCATCTCATATTCCTCCCGCTTACGGTCATAGGTTTCCCGGTCCGACAGCCTCAGCAGCCGTTTCTGCCCCTCTTTATCCTCAATGAAATATTTGCGGTCGCTGGACCAGCCTTTCAATATAGGCTGAATCACAGTCCAGGCTTCACTTCCTGGTATGCCGGTGATGGTATCCACTCAGCGTCCCCTCCATCCTTAGAGTCTGTTCCGCCGCCGTTCTGCCGCTCTACCCAGGATTGTCTCATGACGCTTCATCTACCGCAAGCACAAGTGGGATAAACACTAGCACGCGTGTGGATGCTCCGGAACGGACCGTTGTTCCAATCGCTCTGCTCCCCCATTCATCCGCTCACTAAACACACCCGGTACACCGGTTCAGCCGTGACCTTATGAAATACTGCCGTCGACTCTCCGGTGAACTGCTTCTCGACCGCCATGGCCGCATCGGCGACGATGGTCATGATGCCTTTACGCAGCGGAGTGGTCTCCAGAATGATCTCGCCCCCGCGGACGACATGCCGGAACCGGGACAGACCTATTTCCCACGGCTGGCCGTTATAGAAGTGGTCGTGGAACAACCGGCCTTTGGAAAAGGCATAACCCACGTTGCCCGTGTAATCAATCTTCAGGAGGACCTCCTCTACACCTTTTAACAGATCGGCGGGAACCTGCACAGCCATCTTATGATCATGAATCCGCCGGATCGTCAGCTCGATCTCCTTCACCGGAATCTCGATATCATAGCTGTAGAACCACTCGTCGTGCCGCTCGGAGATGGAGCAGCCGGTCTGTGCAGTACTCCACCGCGGTGCCGCCTGCCCTTGTCCTCTATATTCACGGAAGGTGAAACTCCCCTGTCCGGTGCTGAAGAACTCGATTCCTTCCGCCGTCTCCACAAGCGGAGTTTCCGAGAACAAAATCCGTGTATGTCCGTCATTGTTCATTACCCACAGCGCAGAGGCGTCCTGGGCATTCATCGCGTAGATGCGGACTTCCTTGGCCCCATTCCGCGCAATGCGGATCATCGCTGAACGGTCATGCGGGATGACTACACTGTATGCACCATCAGCCTCAACCGCCGCTGTGCCTGCATCCATATCCACGCTAATGATCTCTTGTCCGGCCAACTTAAATTCACCATCCACGCCTTCAGGCATGGCGAAGAAATAAGTGATGGCTGCCTCCGAGGCTACAGCCGTTACGGGCTGGGCGGTCGCATACATCAGATTCAGACCGTCCAGTGCGAAGTTGAACGGAAACATCAATGAAGCCTTTTGCCGAATCGTCAGCGAGGTCTTCTGCGGGAATCTAAGGGTCTCCCCTGCCAGTTCAACCGCGAACTGGACCTCTTCATGGGTATCCATCTCGATGTGATCCTGATAATTATTGACGAACAGGAAGCCCGACTTCCCGTCCGTGCGGACAGCGTAGCGCAGCGTATGCGCATCATCCGGAGTGATGTCTGCAGAACCTTCGGGCAGAACCGTTGCCATAGGCGCGAGACGTTCCGCGAACTGGTGCAGGAAATAATGCAGCGGACGCAACAAATGATTCGACGCGCGGACCTGTCCGAACTCACCAATCGGCGCCTGGAAGTCATAGGTGATTCTTGGTGTCGTACTCTCGTTCAGATAACCCGTCTGGCCGACAGGATTCGTCCCCCCATGGAACATGTAATAGCCGACAAAGTTGCAGCCGCCGGCGATTTTCATCAGGCTCATCGCCATCACGCTCTCCGGCTCTACCTGAAAGCGCGACAGATACCAGGTCTGCATCCCGCCCCCCATCTCACAGCAGGCGAAAGGATATTTGGTCCGGGCATAAGGCGGATGGAACTCCCCGGTCTCGGCCTGCTCATCATGATAATTCATGAACAGATACTCTTGCGTCGCCTGCTGATCCGGGTGCTGCTCGCTGACACTCCAGGGTGTATAAGCGTAACCGCCATAGAGCGGAAGCACTTCATCTTCAAGGAAAGGGGCATCTCCCCAGCCCGTGCTGGTATAGATTGGCGTTACCATCCCGGCTTCAACGGCATACTGTTTGAGTAAGCGCATATGCTCCGCTCCGGCTTCGCCGCCCATTCCGCCTCTCAGATATTCGTCGCCCTGCTTGGCCGTCATCTCCCATAAAGCCGCCGCAGCATTGAACTCATTCTCAAGCTGAACCCCGATCACCGGACCGCCGTCCTTGAACATCAGCCCTTTGGCCTGACGGCCAATCTCATTTACCAGAATCCGCACGTAATGCAGATACCCCTCATCATTGGAGCGGACATCAAAGGACCGCCCGAACAGCCAGTCCGGCAACCCGCCATTGCGCACCTCCCCATGGCAAAAAGGTCCAATACGCAAGATCACATGCAGGCCAACGCGTCCGCACAGCTCCACAAATTGGCGCAAGTTCCGGTTCCCTTCCCAATCGAATGCCCCTTCGGTCTCTTCATGGTGATTCCAGAAGATATAAGTGGCCAGGACGTTGATGCCTGACATCTTCATCTTGCGGATTTCCGCTTCCCACTCTGTTTCCGGGTAGCGGGAATAATGGAACTCGCCGCAAATCGCGAAATAAGGCTTACCGTTCCATTCCATATAATAATTGGTGAAGCTGATCTTATCCCCTTGCGGATTGGTTCCGCCTAACCGCAAGGATGCGGGATAGATATCTTTTGGGGCAACGCCCGCCTGAATGTTATATTCCATTTTTTTGTAGCTCCCTTTTAGAAGAATGCTTTTCGATTCGCTTCTCCGCCGCCTTCTCGGTGGACACTGTCCGCACTTCTGGATTTGGATTCCACGGTGGGAGGAAAACCATATTATTTATTGAATACAGTTGTAAATTATCTGTGCAACTTGTGCTCGGGTAGCAGAGGCCTTAGGATCAAGTTCATTCCCGTTTCCTGTAATCCATCCCGTATCCACTAATAACTTCATCGAATCTTTGGCATAACCAGCTACAGCAGCTGCATCAACATAGTTTTCATAGCCCTTACCATTTTTACCGGTTGGCAGCTCGTCCAGCTGCTTCAGAATGTTGTAAAGAATAACAGACATATCTTGTCGGCTTATCGTTGCTTCCGGCATAAATTTATTGCCGTCCACACCAGAAACCAACCCTAATTTACGCGCAGTGCCCAGATACTCGGTATAGTACTTATTGCCTGCATCTAAGAAATTATCGGTTATTATGGCATCTGTCCCGATCCCGTAAGCTTTCATGACCATCATCAGGAAGTCTGCCCGCGTCACGTTTTTGTCAGGTGCAAATGTACTGCCTCCAACGCCATTCGCAATCCCTCTTGCCGCCAGATACCCAACGGCATCGCTATACCAGTTCTCCGAGCTGACATCATTGAATTTCACTTCGTTATATCCCACTGCATAATTTGAGAAATGGGTTGTCTGAAAGTTAACTTTCCCTGTTGACGCATCATAACCTCCCCTAACCGGTTTGAGGTTTCCTGCTTTGTCGATGTAATATGCAACAATGGCATTCTTCTTTTCACTCGTCATCGGAATATAAGGTATGCTAATCTTTAACTTTCCTCCGTTGAAGTCTGTAATTTCAGCATCACCTGCTTTTACAGAGAAATCAAAAACCGATCTGTCCCCTACTTTATTCTGAACATTTTCTGGCAGGTCGGATTTAGCAAGCTTCTTGATGCTTATTATGCTTTCCGCACCTGTACTACCACCAATGGCAGCTGCTGCTTTTGGATCAAAGGTGATCACAGCAATGCCTGCATCCACTCTTAGATCTGCTTTTGTCGTGTCGGCTAACGGTTTGAGAGCTTCCTTCGGAATTACTAAATGGACAGACTTTTCATTTGCTGCAGCATCAATCTTGATAACAATCACTACTTTTTGTCCGGCGGCTTCAGACTCTTTGACCTTTTGGACCAGGTCGGTGATCACGCTCGAATCAAGCTTGGCAGTGGCTATATTTGTTGCCGTATCCTTTAATGCCTTGATCATAACGGTATAAAATGTTGTGTTGCCAGTGATAAGAGGAACAGGCTCTGTTTTTGGCGTACTAACTCCCCCGGTACCGCTGCCGGAAGGATTATTGCCGGTATCTCCACTAGTTGGGGGAACTTGCGTCCCCGGGGCATCACTGGTTTTAACTAGAACAAAATCGTCATAAGAACCCCAGTCCCCAGGCTTCGCATCCAGAGAAACCCCTATTTTCAGCGTTCCGTCAATGACCTTAATATTTTCAATGGCTGCTTTGTTCCACACATTCCAACCCTTATTCGCAAAGCTGGAAGTTAATTGGGCCTGATCACCACTAATTGCATACAACTGATTCTTCATTTCTTCGCCAGCGCCCTGCGACCAAGCCGACAAAGTATAGGTTCCATTCGTCAAGCCGGTAATCGTCTGAAATGCTTCAAATGTATATGCCGTTTTCTTCCAAAACCCAAGTGACTTTGTACCTGTATAGGCGGAATTCGATGCTAATGGCGTAGAATCAGGAATGGTCCACCCTTCAGGAGAACCCTCTCCATTGACCTTTTCAAAGCCGGGATTTATAACAGGGTTCGGGTCCACAGTGAAATGAAGGGTATACGTTCTTGTCCCTTCCCCCGTTACAATAACCTTTGCGCTGCCAGGCAAAGCCGTTGCTTGTGTAATCACTGCCACTCCGCCGTCTGCTGCTGTTGCCGCAACTGAAGGTATGGTAGTCGTACCATACGGCAGAACCACATCATAGTCCTGAATGTTTGGATCAAATCCCGGAACCGTAGCATCATTCACTTTTAAATCTGCCAATCGGGTGTTATCTTTCTTGATCAGCTCGAAATCGTCAATGTTTCCCCACTGCTCGCCAGAAAGTTTAAAATGGGCACCTACGGTTAGCTTTCCATCCGTAACTTCAATATTATCTAGAGTTGGCTTGCTCCATTGTCTCCAACCTGTATTAGTAAAGCTCTGAGTTGCGCTACCGGCAAAAATCTCCGAAACTTCTTCACCACCGCCGCCGGAGACCCAAGCCGATAATGAATATGTTCCATTTTCCAGCCCCGTGATGGTTTGAGAAGCAGTGAATTCAGCAGGATTTGCACTATAGTAGTGTAATGCCAATGTACCGGAGTGTACGTCAATATCTGTGCTAACCGCGCTTGCATCCCCTGAAATGGTCCACGAATTCAACCCGTCTTCAAAACCAGGGTTCTGTATCAAACTTGTACTAGGGACTACGGTAACTTCGGTAGAGGCAGTAAAACCTCCGTCATAGGTAACAGCCGATACAGTTGCAGCTCCAGTGGAAATCCCAGAAATAGTCCCATTATAAGGGTCTACTTTGACAACTTCCGGCTTGGAACTTGTAAATGCAACTCCTTTATAGGTTGCATTCATAGGATTGATGAGTGCTGATAATTTATCCGTCCCACCAACTTCAATAATAGCCGTATGCTTATCAAGAGCCACCGATACAACCGGATTCCGGTTGATTTCGGCAGCGCCATTAATGAATGCATCCATAGCGAATGTCGGTGTGCCATCTATGTTCCATGCGGATAAGGGATAGCCAAACATGATTCCTGTGGGTTCCCAGTAAAATATACCGGTTCCCATATTGTTTGGAACGGCATGCAGTTTATTTTGAACGGCTACAAGCATGTTATAAACGCTATCGACATCCTTGGAAACGTCCCCCCCGACTTCAACTACCATAACTTCCTTCCCATATTTCGCTTCCAGTTTATTCATGTTTTCGCTTAATTCATTAATTGAGGATGTAAAGACTGAATCCGGATAATAGGACAAGCCTATGATATCGTAATCGCTATCTTTGAGGCCGGCAGCTACGAGACCGGCATAATACGAATCAACGCCAGCTTCTGCTCCATTTGCTCTATGGATGATAACCTTAATCCCGGGAAAAACTGCTTTGGCTGCGCTTGATCCGGCTTGAATCAGTTGAACGAGGTTGGACGTATTGCTATAACTCCCCAACGGATGCAGCATGCCATTATTAATTTCATTTCCTATTTGTACCCACTCTGGTGTTACGCCGGCTTCTTTTAGAGCATTCATCACCTCAGAAGTATATTCCGATACATGTACTTTTAATTGATCTAAATTATCATTAGCCCATGCTTTAGGTGTGATCTGTTTCCCGGGATCAGCCCAAGTATCGCTGTAGTGTAAATCAATCATAACCCTGAAACCGAGAGCGCTTACACGAGACGCTAATGCAACCACTTCTTCTGTACTGTTATGACCATTGGAAGGGTCATCTGAGGGATTAACCCAAGCCCGTATTCTTATGGAATCAATTCCGTGATCCTTTAAAATCTGGAGAAGATCCTGTTCTTCCCCATGATCATTATAAAATTTATACCCTAAAGCCTCTAATTGGGGCAGCCAGCTAATATCTGCGCCTTTGGAGAATGAGCCAGGAGCAGATGAAGCTTTTGCCTTTGCGGGTAAACCGAATGATGTCATGGATAGAATCATTGCAAATGTAAGAAAGATTGCAAAAACTCTTTTTCTGTTTTTCATATTAGAGCCTCCATAATCAATTTTGTAAACATATAGAGTAAAAAGGGCTGCCCCAAAGCCCATGCTTTGAGAGCAGCCCGGAAGCCATTACATAAACTTCACTCTTATTCAGCTATTTTTTGCGCTGCCAGGAAGGCATCAATTTGAGATTGCATTTCAGTCTGGACCTTGTCAATGCCGGCTGATTTCAGCTGCTTGATCAGGTCAGCCTGACCTTTTTCGATATCATCAATCAATCCGTATTCCAGCGGAATAGCGTAACGCAGCATGACGTTCCCGATATTTGCCACTTCGTTCTTTACTTTAGCCGAGTCGAAGACAAAGGTTTCCAGCGGGAAGTGATAGACGCTGGACTGCCAGGTGTTGAACATATCGTCAGCTTCCTTTGGATAAGCCGCATCTTGGCGGTTCAACGGGGAGTTCCAGCCCCAGTTCGAGAAGCCGGTGTAATTCGCAGCCGCAGGACCTGCAGTGTACTTGTCATCGCCTTGAGGAATATAGTTGGTTCCGGCAATACCGTACATGGTCAAGTCGTGAATTTCCTTGTCATTCTGCAGCAGATCAATCAGCATCAGGGAACGTTCAGCGTTCTTCGAGGTTGCATGGACGGACATACCATTCTGTGTCGCGATGGCAGCGATTTTCTTCTTGTCCGGAGTGAGGTCGGCAATTCCAAGCTCTACATCCGGTTTGTCGCGGCGCATTTCAGCAAGGTTGGCGGCTACAGTACCCAGGTTATGGGCATAAGAGGAAACCTTCCCGGCTTTGATATCCTGCCATACATCATTTTTGTTGCTGACTACGTTTTTGGACCATGCGCCATTGTCGGCCAGATCTTTATAGTATTTAAGCAATGATGTGAATTCTGGAGTATCATAGATGTTGAATATTTTACCGGAAGCATCATCCAGCTTGTACGCAAGCGGCAGCAGGTTCGCATCCACCAGGTTGAAGTTGTTGTTCTGCTCCAGCAGAGTTTGGTCTAACTCATGAAACTTCCAGCCATCAGCAGGCTTAGCTCCGAAAGCGGATACGCCTTTTTCTTCTTTAGCAACCGTTTTCAAGTAATTGGCATAAGTTTCAGGACTGTTGATTTCCGGAAGATTGTATTTCTTGCGCAGGTCTTCGCGGTACAGTACAACCTTGTCGGTAACCTCAACGTTGTTGTTTGGCACCATATAGAGCTTGCCATCCACTTTTGCTTGTTCCCAGTTCACTTTAGGCATGGCTTCCCAGGTTTGCGGCATATACTTGGACAGC
The DNA here is from genome assembly GCF_014644435.1 of Paenibacillus albidus. Lineage (GTDB taxonomy): Bacteria > Bacillota > Bacilli > Paenibacillales > Paenibacillaceae > Paenibacillus_AQ > Paenibacillus_AQ albidus. Next base: position 58,408 of record NZ_BMKR01000017.1, read on the forward strand.
ATATCATCCGTCAGCTCCAGGAATCCGCCTTTGAGTGCCTGATCGTTATAAAATGCCCAGTTAGCTGTGTATACCAGGTCAAAATCCTCATTGGCTGCAAATTTCAGCGGATACTTCTGTGTCCAGTCCGACCAGTCAAGGAACTCTGTTTCCACAGTAGCATTGATTTTTTCCTTTAATTTGGTGTTCAGTTCTCCGAATACCTTGTCGTAATCACCAGGCTGACCGCCGACAAGCAGCATTTTCAGTTTGACCTCTTTGGATGTGTCAGGAGCGCCAGAATTTGTGGCTGCTCCTTCAGTAGCGGTTGCTCCATTGTTCGTTGCTTCCGCAGCTGTATTGTTGTTGTTTCCGCCTCCGCATGCACTGAGAATTGTCCCCAGTGTCATCATCGTTGCCAGCGTAATGGTGAGTTTCTTTTTCTTGTTTGTCATGACCGGTATTTCCCCCTAATCGAATAGTTGGTTGGGTTATATATTGATAACCGGGTTGCCCCGGGACTATCCTTTGACAGCACCAATCGTGAGACCTTGCACAAAATACTTTTGGATGAAAGGATAAGCAAGCAGGATAGGTCCAGTAGCCACAATGGTCATGGCCATCTTCAAGCTTTCAGTAGGCAGATTGGAATTCACTACCACACCCGAGGCCATCATCGCCTTGCGCATGCCATCCATGTTGCCCAGCATTTTGTAGAGATAGTATTGAAGGGGCATTAATTCGGACTTGGAAATATAGAGCAGCGCGTTGTACCAATCGTTCCAGTAACCCAGGGCTATGAACAAACCGATCGTAGCCAGTGCAGGCTTGGACAAAGGCACAATCAGCTGCAGGAAAATCCGGAAGTCGCCAGCTCCGTCAATTTTAGCAGATTCCGTAATCGCATCCGGGATACTGCTCATGAACGACTTCATGACGATAATGTAGAACACATTCATCAGCATCGGCAGAATCAACACCATCAGTGTATCTTTGAGATGCAGGAAGTTGATGATCAACAGATACGAGGGAACCAGGCCACCGCTGAACAAAGTAGTAAAGAAGAAGTAGAAAGAGAAGCGGCTGCGCCATTTAAAATCACTCCGGGACAGTACGTAAGCTGTCATGGAAGTCAGAAACAATCCGAGCACGGTGCCGATTAACGTAACGGAGATCGTCACACCGTAAGCTCTGAGCATATCAGCCGGATACTTGAACAGCAAGCTGTAGGCTTCCGTGGAAAAGGTAGACGGGATAAGCTGGAATCCTTTCTCGATAATAGAGCTCTCCTCACTTAGAGAGGCGGACACCACCAGTAAAAAGGGAACAATGCAGAATATAGCGAGCACTGTAAGCGTCACGTATCCGATGATTGACAACATCAGCCGGTCCGTGTTGACACGCTTGCGCACCTTTGTAGTTTGGATTTTTGCAGTAGTTGAACTCATTGGGCTACCTCCTTTTTCTAGAATAGAGCACGGTCTTTATCGTATTTGCGTACCGCGTAGTTGGCGAGCATGATGGTTACAAAGCCCAGCAGCGATTGATAGAATCCGGCCGCAGCGGACATCCCGATTTCATTCGAGGTTGTGAGCGAGCGGAATACGAAGGTATCAATAACGTCGGTGGACGAGAACAGCAGGCCGTTGTTGCCGACCATGTTGTAGAACATCCCGAAATCTCCGCGGAAGATGTTGCCGATGGCCAGCAGAACCAGGATGATCACCGTAGGGATCAGGTTCGGAATTGTAATCTTCATAATGCGCTGGAAAATATTCGCACCGTCAATTTCGGCTGCTTCATACATTTCCGTATCGATGCTGGTGATTGCCGCCAGATACATGATCGTTCCGTAGCCCAATGCCTTCCAGGCAGACACAACCACGAGAATAACCGGCCAATAGGCTGCAGTATTATAGATATCGACTGGCTGCATGCCAAGCCCCTTCAGCAATACATTAACGGTACCAACATCGAAGTTGAACAGGTTGTAGGCGATGGCTCCAACCACAACCCAGGAAATGAAGTATGGCAGGAATAGTATCGTTTGTGTAATCTTACGGAACCATTTGCCGGCAACCTCGAACAGCAGGATGCCCGCAAAGATTTGAAGTACGTTGTTCACAACAATAAATGCAATGTTGTACAGCGCGGTGTTTCGAGTTACGCGCCAGGCATCACCGGAACCAAAGAAAAATTTGAAGTTGTCCAGTCCATTCCATGGACTGCCGAAGATACCGTCTGTGTAGTTGTATTCCTTAAACGCCAGCACAATACCCGCCATAGGCACGTAAGCAAACAGCAGGAAAAACAGTACTGCTGGAGTCAGCATGAGGAGTAAGGTTCTATACTTCTTGATATCATCCCAGAACCCATGTTGTTTCAGTTTCATCTCGAATCCCCTTTCCATCTCACTATTTCTCTATAGCCTTATTATAAAGAAGCGCTTAACTGGTGTGGATTCAGCCCATCAACTAAAAGTAATACTTTTTCAACGATCGGTTCAAACATTTACTTTTCCAAAAGGCAAAAAAAACGCTGCCTGCGGCCTGAAAATCGGCCGGACAACGTTTGACTAGCTATAATTTATGCACTCCCTATTTCCATGACACTATTTCTCTGTAGCCTTATTATAATGAAGCGCTTGCGGCTAAATTTTATGTTTTTTACGGTATTCTCCCGGAGTCATTCCTGTAGTCTGCTTGAACTGCCGGTTGAAATAAATAATATTCTTATAACCCATACGCTCGGCAATCTCATAGATTTTGAGGGTTGGATCACTCAGCAGCTCGGATACCCGGCTTGTCTTGCGCTCATTCACGTATTCACTGAAAGGCTGCCCATATTCCTCCTTGAACAGATAGCCCAGGTAATTCGGTGTGAAGTCGAAGTGGGCCGCCACCTCTTTTAAGGTAATCTTCTTCTCCAGATTCTCCTCCACATAACGTATGATCTCATCGATCAGCTTGCGCTTCTGCCGCTGCCGCTTCACATACAGCAGCTCCGACAGCTCGAAGAACCTGCGCCGCATCCAGGATAGGATGTCATGGATGGTCTCGAACTGGAACAGGATATCCGGCTGATGGGATTCCCATTGGAGCAGCTCATACAGGTTCTCGTTCTGCTGCTGAAGATCAGCATGAAGCTTCGAAGTGATGCGGACGATCAGCTCATAGACCTCTTTCCTTCCGGTGGCCGGAAGATCTTTCGTAAACAGCTCAAGTAAATGGTCGTCTATTGATACGAGATCATACTGGATGATGGCCTCGAGCAGCCGGTCCACCGTTAGTTCAATCTGCGGCCCGGATGTTCCCCGCGGTGACGACTGTGTAGTATCCCGGATCAGACGGTTCTTGCCGAGCAGCCACTTGGCACTGAGCGCAGCCTGTGCTTGCCGGTAGGACTCGTGTAGTCCTGCCTCTTCAGCTGCGTACCGTCCGACACCTACGGTTACCGTGCAGGGAGAAGAATCCGCCACTTTGCGGATCAGCTCCTCCAGCAGACTCAGAAAGCTGTCCTGAGGGAGGGAAGACAGGATCACAAACCGGGTATGGTGGACAGCAATCCAAGTGCCCAGCTTGGCCTCCTCGACAAAGGTTTTAATCACAGCGACAATTTGACGAGTGATACCGTGGGTGTCCTCCTCGGACAAATCGCGCATTTTCCACTCCAGATCATCGATCTCCACGATCGCTGCCGCCGCGCCTTTCTGCAAAAAGGGAGTCAATATGCTGTGCAGATGCGGCTCAGCTGAATCCGGCGATCCCTCATCGAACCAGCGCAGCAGCAACTCCTTGTTCACCAAAGAAAGGGCTTCACTGAAGGAGCGGTCCTGCTCCCTTTCCTGCTCCATTTTGGCGCAAAGTGTGCCCATCATTTCATATAAGTCCTTATCCTGAACGGGCTTCAGCAGATATCCGGAGGCATTGATCTCAATCGCCTCCTTGGCGTAACTGAAATCCTCATGGCCGCTGATGAACACAATTTTGGTCTTCGGGCTCAGCGCCTTCGCCTTGCGTGCAAATTCAGTCCCGGTCATGATCGGCATCCGGATGTCGGATAAAATAATATCAACCTGTGTTTCCTCCATAATTTTGAGCGCACCAAAGCCACTGCTCGCCGTGCCCACTACATTAATATTTAGTCCGCTGGCCAGCATTCTTCGGCGCATCCACTCCAGGTCAACTGCTTCATCGTCTACCAGCAATAAGTTAATACTCATAATAGTAATGTTCCTCCTGTGTTCGTGCGGGTTGCAGATTACGGGGCAAACCCTTCATCCTTTTCTTCGTTGTCCTTAATCCCGGCGGGAAGCAGAAGTTGTACGGTTGTGCCTGCCCCAAAAATGCTCGCAATGGTCACTCCGTAGTCGCCCCCGTATCTGAGCTTGATCCGCTCGTTCACGTTCTTAACCCCGTAGCCGCCGGCCTGGCTCGGTCCTTGCATCATTCGTGTAATCTCCTCAGGACGCATTCCAATTCCGTTGTCGATGACTTTCAGCTCAATATTGCCGCCTACCCGCTTGCCGGTGAGACGGATGGCAATCGTCTCACCAAACCATGCATGCTTGAAAACATTTTCCACAAAAGGCTGAAGGACCAGCTTGATGACCTGCATGTGCAGAATTTCCTTGTCTACATCCACATATACCGTGAACGCATCCGCATATTTGACCCGCTGGATTTCAAGGTACGTGGCGACCTGCTCCAGTTCCTTCTCCAGTTCAATGTAGACATTGCCCTGATTCAGGGTCAACCGGTAGAAGCGCGCGAGTCCCTGCACCATGTCGGTGACCTTCTCAATCTCCCCGAGATTGGCCAGGCTGCTTATCGTTGAAAGTGTATTATACAGGAAATGCGGATTAATCTGCGCCTGCAGCGCTTCCAGCTCCGCCTGCTTCTTTTGGATGCCCTGCACATACACGCTGTTGATCAGTTCCTGAATATTGGTTGCCATCACATTGAACGAATCCGCAATCTGCACGAATTCATCATTCCCGGAGAAGCGGATACGCTTCTGGAAGTTCCCTTCCTGGAAGGAACGCACCAGCCCCACGATCCGGCTCATCTTGCGTCCGGACAGCCGCGCCACCACATATCCGATCACCGTCATCACCAGAAAGCTCAGTGCACATACCGCAAAAATCACACGGCGCAGCCTGCCGGCATCCTTCGTCAGATACGTATAGGGAACCAGAGATTCGATGACGAAGCTGCTCCCGGGAATCTTTTCATGCAGACTGAGAAAATCCCTGCCTGCATCATCATCATTCACCATGCCGCGCTGGAACAGAATATCGCCGGTAGTCTCTTCGACAAGCCGGAGCGTAATCCCCTCTTCGAGAGGGAAGGTGTCAAAGCCGCCAAACAGATCCTCAAGGGTTACGGTAATACGGACATAGCCGATCACGGTTTTGTAATCGCTGAAGTTGACCAGTCTGCGGACATGCGAAATGTTGTCCAGCTTCTGGTCCGTGTCAATCTGCAGCCAGAGGTTGTCCCGTTTCGAATCCTTGAGAGACTGATACCATTCGCTGCCCGTGATATCCGTAAGCGGCAGAATGTAATAATCACTGTCATGAATCGGCTCATTCAGATTGTCACCGGATACAATGTTAAGGTCACTGTTAGGCGTATAGAGCATGAAGCGGATCTTGTTCCCGAACAGCTGCAGCGGCGCGGTAATCTGGGGAACGATCTCATCCAGCATGACCAGATAAATTTCAAACGGCGTCCCCTTCAGCTCAAGGGCGCGCTGAAAGGGCTGGCTGCTAAACAGATTATCCGACATCCGCTGAATTTCATCCATTTGGTAGCGGATATTGTTCCTGGCCTGCTCCATTCCCGTCCGGATGTTCGACTCCGCCATCTCTGTCCGCGAATCGGTCAGCATGGAATAGGAGATATAGCCGATAATTACATCGGTCAGGAGCACCAGCAGCAGATAGGGAATCATCATTTTGTAGGTGAAAGGCATATATTTCTTCAGCTTGGGCATCACTTGCAGAACATCCTTCTGTATGGATTTAGGTATGTCTATATTAACGTCCCCTTGCCGAGAAATAAATAGTCAGCGACAAAAGAGGCGTCCAGACACCCTCTGGGCCCTTTTCGCTATATTGAAGGCTTAGAGATCTGCAGTACCACCTCTGCCGATGCAAGTCCAGTCGAAACTGCCCGCACTGTAACCGGCCCCGCTTCGGCCGAAGCCTGGACAAGCGCCAGGCACCAGCCGTTAAAAGCTCTGCGCACCGTAGCCTTGTCCGGCTCATGGCTGCTGGGATTGCCATTGCCTACGCCGAGGAGAATTCCGGCACCTTCCACTTCGAACCGGACTTCATTATCTGCCGTTGGCACGATATTCCCCTGCCCGTCCACGACAGCCACGCGGACAGGCACCGTGTCCGCACCATCCGCCACTGCGCGTGAACGATCGGGGTACAACCGGATCCCGGCGGCCTGGCCTGCGGTGACCGCCACTTTGCGGGTAACGGGCTTCCCGCCGATTTTGCCGACTGCTATCAGCTCTCCAGGCTCATATCCAACGTCCCAGGACAGATGTGCCGTCCGGTTCACCTGCTGTTCGCCAAGGCTTCTGCCATTCAGGATCAGCTCGACCGTCTCCGTATTGGAGAATACGCGGACTTCAATCACCCGGCCTTCGGCGCCGTTCCACGTCCAGTGCGGGAATAGATGCACCATCGGTTCATCGGTCCATACAGCCTGCATGTAATAGTAGCTGTCCTTTGGAAAACCGCAGGTATCCATGATTCCAAAATGCGAGTTGATGCATGGCCACCGATACGGAGTCGGCTCTCCCCGGTAATCGAATCCTGTCCACAGGAACACTCCGGTCAGAAAGCGGTTCTGGGCCACATCGCTCCACGCTCTCTCCGGGCTGCATCCCCATGAAGGAACATTCGTACCGTATTCCGAACAGTAGCCCCGTACCGGATCATCCTCATAGATACCACGGGTCGTCGTATAGCTGGCCGATTCGCTGCCAATCATCACCCGTTCCGGGTACTGCTCATGATCCCTGATATCCAGGTTGTTGCGCTGCCCGTAGTTATAGCCTACAATATCCACCACCTCGCTGTAGCCGCCCTCGTTCCAGCCATGATTCAGGGCGGCGGAGACTGGCCGGGTGGGATCTATCTTCCGGGTGGTGTCTGCCAATGTCTTGAGAATCCGCGCCCCCATCACGGTCCCTTCAAGCACCTCTTCATTCTCCAGATTCCAGATGATGACACTGGGATGGTTGCGGTCCCGGTAGAGCATCCGTTTCAGTTGGGACAGGCCATTCGGACTGCTGTCGAGCTTGCGGTTCTCATCCATCACCAGCATGCCGATCCGGTCGCAAGCCGCCAGCAGTTCCGGGGTCGGCGGATGGTGGGCGCTGCGGTAGGCGTTGGAACCCATCTCCTGCAGCAGCTTCAGCTTATATTCGATCAGACTGTCCGGCAGGGCTACACCGACACCGGCGAAATCCTGATGATTGCACGTCCCTTTGATGAGAAGGGGTTCTCCATTCAGGAAAAAACCTTCATTCGCATCAAAACGGATGGTGCGGATGCCAAATACCGTCTCATACCGGTCCACCGTCTCCCCATCCAGCTTCACCAAAGACACCGCCCGGTACAAGTAAGGGGTATCTGTAGACCAAAGCTTAGGTTGTTCCACGACAATCTGCTGCTCCTGCTTCCGTTCCCCATAACTCCCGGCAAAAATCCGGTCCACTGCGCTGCCCACGGCCTGTCCGTCCGCATCATAAATTTCCGTCACAAGTTCCAGCGTTTCGCTCTGTGTCCCTTCATTGCAAAGGATGGTTCTGACATTCACCACGGCCTGTTCCCGGCTCACTTCCGGAGTCGTGATAACGGTGCCGAATTCGCCTACATGCAGGAGATGGGTCTGTTCAAGCCATACATGGCGGTAGATGCCGCAGCCTTCGTACCACCAGCCTTCAGGTTCAGTCGCGTCCACCTTGACCAGTATGACGTTTTTGCCCTCATCCCCGTAACGCAGCACATCCGACAGATCATAACTGAACCCGATGTACCCGCCCCGGTGCTCCCCGATCAAATGACCGTTCACCCACACTGTGCTGACGCCCGACACACCATCAAAACGGATGTTCCATTTGCGCCCCAGGCCTTCGGCCGGAATTTCAAAGGTCTTGCGGTAAAAACCTGTGCCTCCGGGTAAATACCCATGACTGCCATCCCTCGACCCCAGCAGGTCATCATGCACATATTGCTGCTCGATACACCAGTCATGCGGCAGCCCAACGCTTGCCCACTCGAGCTGCTGATGTTCCATGCCTTTATCATTAAAAGCAATATCCAGCCACTCGCCCTCCTGAAGAGAGCCGCAGTCTGTAATGCCGCCGGTCATGCCCCCCTTGACGGCATAGGGGATACTGATGTCCCCTTTGTAGAAATGCCAATCCTGATCAAATAAACGCTGTTCCCTTGCCGGCTGCTGCTTCATATGTAACCACCCCTATACTGGACTATATTCATATTCTAGAATAAGATGTGCCCATAGAGTTAGCACAATGCTAGGATAGAACAGCACAATATGAACACCAAGGGGGTACAGTCATGTTGCTTCCATTTCGTCTATCCTCCTATCCGCAGAATGAGCGCCGGCCGCTGACCCTGTACAATATCGGCTGTCACGGCCAGCATCATGTCCTGCGGCCCTCCGGTTATCTGGTGCCGCAATGCTTTGTCGTCTTTGAAGGGACCGGACGGGTCGATTTCAAGGACGGAAGCCATCTTCTCCTGGGAGCCAGGGATGCGCTGCTTCTGCCCAAGGGTCTGGCGCATGAGTATTATCCCTTATCCGACTCGCCTTGGCTGGTTGGATATATTGGGTTCAAGGGTACCGCAGCTGACGAAATTGTCAGCGGCTGCGGTTTGCCGCTCTGCACAGTGATCCGCCTGAAGGATACCCGATTATTGCGCATTCAACTGGAGGCGCTATGGGAAATGGCGGATCAGCCTGATCCGTTGCAGGCGGCCGTAACCTCCACCAAGCTGTATGAATTTATGCTTCAGCTGTCCGAACAAGCAGAGACCGCTGCTGCCACATCTGCGGTGCCGCATGGAACTCCAGCAGAGGAAGCGCTGCGCCAAGCGGCCGGATATATGCAGGAGCACTACTCCGAGCCTTTGCTCATGTCGAATATTGCCCATGCCGTCGGGTACTCCGTTCAGCACTTCCAGCGCATATTCAGAGAGGCTTACGGGGTGACTCCACATGCCTATCTCCAGCGCATCCGCCTGCGGCAGGCCAGCCTGTGGCTGGAGGGGGAACCCGGCCTCTCGATCAAGGAAATCGCCGGACGATTGGGTCTGGAACCCAACTATTTCGTCCGCGCGTTCAAAAAAGCTTACGGTGTTGCGCCTGGCATCTACCGGGATCAAGTAACGGGAGCAGCCGACGATCGATGAAGTGGCTGTCGCTCATTTAGAATCATACTGGACCAAAGTCGGGGCATCGCACCCGACTGCGGATAGATGCTTAAGCTGGATTTCCCCATTATAATGAGGAAAGTAATGGCAGGAGAGGGGATTTATACAGTATGAAGAAACAAAGTGCGTTACAAAGCTGGTCCATGCTCATGCTGGCTTTGCCTAAAGGTATCTTGACCTTTGTGATCGTAGTGACGGGTATCTGTGTTAGTTTGCCGCTCATCATAATATGGGTTGGCTTGCCTTTGCTGGCGCTGACACTTGCAGTCAGTCAACGGATGATGTCCAATGAAGAGGCCCAGGTGGAAGCATGGCTGGGTAATGGCGGAGAGGATCAACCTCACCCGGATCATTCAGCAGCACTGCGCTGGAACGGATGGTCAGCGCTAATCTCCACGCTTGGGCAGGCGCGGACTCACCGGGCGATAATCTACAGCTTGGCACAGCTTCCTATAGGGATTGCTTGTTTTACCATTGCAGTCGTGGTGCCGGTTACGGCTTTTGCCGTGATGTTAACGCCCTTGGCCTATAGGCTCAGCACCGAGCTCCCGTTGTCCTTTGATCTGTATAGCTATGATCCGGTACTTTCATTTCTGTTCACGGACCTGGATGCATCCGAACGGGCTTGGGCTGCCGGAGGCATCGGGCTGGTGCTGGTTCTGCTGGTGCCAAAGTTCCTGAAAGTAATGGGCCGCCTTTATTCCGCATGGGTTCAATCGATAGCATCACATACATAATGACACTTTCGTATCCACGTCAAAAAACTACCCTCCGAAATGATGAGGGTAGTTTTTGACGTTCACTAGCTTAAGCTTAGAGGATTACTCCTTGGGCTTATATTCCTGATTCGATGCGGCCAGCATCGCTTCCCAGTCGGCAAAGGAGGTTTCTCTTTGCACATGGCGGTCAAACAGTTCATCCGGGATATTCTGAATATCCTCACGCGTCTTGGCCTGGAAATTCCCCTTCTCCAGAAACTCATCGAAACTGCCGAAGGCGGAATACTTGCGCATAAATGACTCGTTGAACAGCTTGTCCAGAGGTACGAAATTCGGATCCTCCGGGACCTCGTTTTGCCCCTGCAAATCCTTCAGCAAATCCTCAAATGACATCGGTTTTTGTTTTCTCAAATTACCACTCCTATAATTGTTGTGTGATTTACAAGAAGAAAAGACCGTCCTCAAGCAGGATACGGCCTATAACCCTGGCACATATTCTGAAAGCCGGTTACCCCGTACACACGGTCCCGTGCGCTCTCTTCGCATTGTACTTCTAAACTTGTTCTATTATACCAAGGACGGGGCGAGTTGTTAAATTTAATTTGTAACCGGAGGCCCATTTCGGCGCTGAACGGATTTCAGATGATTTCAGAGAGTGTCCCTTCAGCGGTAAAATCACTAATTCTTATCTGATTTTACCACAAATTAGTAAGGTATTCCTCAAACCGCTTCTATGTTAGCCTATATTAAGAAAACGTTTACAAAATTAAATCCAAAGGAGACCTCAATGACAAAAACAATGCGAGTCCACAAATCTTTCTGGTCACTGGCCCTGGTTACTTCCCTTCTGCTCTCCCTGTTCTCCCCTGCAGCTGCCGCAGCTGCCGATCCAACGTTGTCTGCCTCAGCAGCCTCCAAGAGCAAAATGCAAGCCTATGTAGAAGACATGCAGCCAGGCTGGAACCTGGGCAATACGCTGGATGCTACCGGTGCAGACGAGACCTCCTGGGGAAATCCCCGTGTAACGAAAAAGCTGATTCAGCAAATTGCCGGACAAGGCTACAAAAGCATCCGCATTCCCGTCACCTGGGATCAGCACATGGGAGCAGCACCGGACTATACCATCGACAAAGCTTACCTTGACCGTGTGGAAGAGGTTGTGGGCTGGGCCCTGGATGCCAAGTTGTACGTGATGATAAATGTGCACCATGACTCCTGGCTGTGGGTGAGCTCCATGGAACCCAAACATGATGAAGTGTTGGCCCGCTACAATGCGGCCTGGACGCAAATTGCCGACCGCTTCAAAGATAAATCCGCCAAACTGATGTTCGAGAGCATCAATGAACCCCGCTTCTCCGAAGGCGGCACCACTGATGAAGCGAAAATGACTGAAATGCTCAAGGAGCTTAATACTTCCTTCCATACTATCATCCGCTCTTCCGGGGGAAAAAATGATTCTCGTCCACTGGTTCTGCCTGGAGTGGAAACCTCCCCTACCCAGGAGAGAATCAATGAGCTCTACAAAACGATCACTGAGCTGAACGACCCCAATCTGATCGCCACCGTGCATTATTACGGGTTCTGGCCGTTCAGTGTGAACATCGCCGGCTACACCACCTTTGAAAAAGATACGAAAAACGATATCGTCCAGACTTTTGATAACGTATACAATACCTTTGTAGCCAAAGGTATCCCCGTCATTGTCGGCGAATACGGACTGCTCGGCTTCGATAAGAATACAGGCGTTATCGAGCAGGGCGAGAAGCTGAAATTTTTTGAATTCCTGACCTACTATCTCAAGGAGAAAAAAATCACCACCATGCTCTGGGACAACGGCCAGCATTTCAACCGCACGACCTACAAGTGGTCGGATCCCGAGCTGTTCAATGTCATGAAGGAAGGTCTGAAATCACGCTCGTCCAATGCGGCCAGCGATCTGATCTACCTGAAGAAGGGAGCGGCTCCTCAAGATACTGCCGTCCTTCTGAATCTGAACGGCAACAAGCTGACCTCGCTCAGCGTGAATGACAAGAAGCTGGACAAAGGCAAGGACTACAGCCTGAACGGCGAGACCTTGACCCTTAAGGCCAGCCTGCTCAAGAAGCTCACCGCTGCCAATAAATACGGCGTAAATGCAGTCATTACCGCCAAATTCAACAAAGGCGCCAACTGGAACTTTAATGTCATTTTGTCCGATACCGCCAAGCTGAGCAGCACACAGGGCACTACTGAAGCTTTTACCATCCCTGCAGTCTTCAACGGCAACCAGCTTGCTACTATGGAAGCAGTTTATGCTGCCGGCGGCAATGCAGGTCCACAGGATTGGACGTCCTACAAAGAGTTCGGCTACACCTTTTCTCCGGCTTATGACACTGGAGGAATCAAGCTGCTTCCGGATTTCTTCAAGGATGTCAAGGACGGTGAAGTGAAGCTTACCTTCCATTTCTGGAACGGCGATAAGATTCAGTACAAGATCGTTAAGAATGGAACAAGTGTTGTGGGTACGGCACTGTAATCTTTAACTGTATCTATAGCAGGAAAAGGCGTTCTCCACTTGGACTTGGGGAACGCCTTTTTTATGAAACTCACTTCAGGGTAGCTGCCTGTGTTCGTGATGATCACCGGTGTAAGGTATCGTGGCCGGACAGTATATTTCTGCTTGCGCCATGGAAGCTGCTGGCGAGGAGGCTTTTTCACTGCATTCTGTACAGCAGCTGGCACATAAATACGGCTCGTTGGACGATTTGACTGCATTTGATGCATTAGAAACAGCCGAAAAGGGTAAAAAACACCTCTTTACTAAAATATGCAATGTACAAAATACATCAGAACGAACTATCAAGCGCTCCCAGAGCGATTTGGCTGCGCAAAATACATTCAAAACAGAAATTAGAACACATTGTTCTCCGAAAGAAACGGCGCCCCGGGAAGTCTGTTTTGGACACATATTCATACCCGCCCCAAGAGGTTTAAGGAATAGATCCGCCTCCCCTAGCTGATGTACCGTGGCTGCAATATCGATGATGGGTAGGGATGGAAGATAAATACAGATTTGAATTGACTTTATTCATTGGGGGATGGTACGCTCACACTATATTCAGGCGTTCGCTAAACCGAACGATTCCTGCACCAATTGGTTGTATCGCCAGAAGGAGAGCCCTTATGACTGACCGACGGTACGCCCTGAACAAGGGCAACTTATCCAATGAATTATTGCTGCTGCTGGAGCTGCTGGCTACAGATGCTCCTGCAAGCATCGCAGAAGAGAAGGCAGCGCTGTTCGCTGAGGTGGACTGGGAATTGTTCGTCCGGCTGGCCTTGCATCACCGGGTCTACCCCTTTTTATTCCCCAGGCTCAGCATGATAGGGGAAGAACGGGTTCCGGCAACGGCCATTCAGCGGCTCAAGCAGGAATACCGCCGCAATACCCTGCAGATGCTTCAACTGGGCGGAGAGATGGGGCGGCTCAGCGATAAGCTGGCCCAACTGAATATCCGCTCCCTGTTTCTAAAGGGGCCCGTGCTGGCCCAGGATCTGTACGGGGACATTTCACTGCGCACCTCGCGTGATCTTGACTTTCTGGTGCCTATGCATGATCTGGCCGCAGCGGAAGCCCTGCTCAGAGAGCTTGGCTACTTGCAGGAAGAAGTATTTGAGCCTATCCTGGGCGACTGGAAATGGCGGGAGCATCATCTGACCTTCCACCATCCCAGTCAACATATCAAGGTGGAGGTCCATTGGCGTCTAAGTCCGGGCCCTTCCAAGGAACCGGCGTTTGATGAGCTGTGGCGGAGAGCCCGGACCAGTAAAAATTTCGGCCCGGATGTTCATTATCTTGGCAAAGAAGATCTGTTCATGTTCCTCGCCGCCCACGGCGCCAGACATGGCTGGTCCCGGCTGCGCTGGCTGCATGATATCAAGCAGCTGCTCCTGCAAACGCCTGATCCTGTGCTGCTGCTGCGGCTGCTGCACCAGTATCATTATGAACACGCCGCCGGACAAGCACTTATCCTGGCTTCCGGGCTGCTCAACGCCCCTGTGGATGACTCCGGTCTCGCCGGGTTAACAGCGAAGCCTAAGGCCCGCCGCCTTGCGGACCTGGCTATGTTCTATGTCGAGCGCCAGGTCAATCTGCATAACCCGCCGCTCGGCCCGGAAGTCGAAAAGCATTATAAATATTATAAGCCCGCCATTCTGTCGCGGCGGCAGCAGCTCTTATATATGCTTGGTTTTCTCTACCCCTACGCCGCAGATGCCAAGACGCTCCCTCTGCCCAAGGCGCTGCATGCGCTGTATTTCCCGCTCCGCCCCTTCCTGTGGAGCTGGAGAAAAGTCACGGGCAAGGAATAGAGCACAGGCGCCTTATACAGCAACGTTTGACCGGCCAGATTCATCCCGATGAAACTGGCCGGGAATTGCCGGAGCTGCCGCCTCCCTATAAATGCATGCTGAAAAGCCCTTCCCCGCCGATTGTCTCGGGGAAGGGCTTTTCACTAGGTTAGCTGGAGGGCGCCCCCGCAACCAAGCTGCTACATGGCCTCCTCCTGGCTGCCAAGTAAGCGGCTGAACATGCCGCCTTTCTCGGAAGCCAATCCGCCATACACACCCTGCTGGACTACACGGCCTTGATCGATCACCAGGATCTGGTCCGCTCCCCGGATGGTAGACAGGCGGTGGGCAATGATAATAAGCGTCACCGAGTGCTTCAGCCGCTCCAGCGCCTCCTGAATCTTCTTCTCATTCTCCGTATCCAGCGCACTGGTAGCCTCGTCCAGCACCAGAATGGACGGCTTGCGGATAATCGCCCGGGCCAGCACCAGCCGCTGGCGTTCTCCGCCCGACAGCCTGACGCCGCGGTCTCCGATCAGCGTATCCAGCCCTTCCGGCAGCGCACGGACGAAATCCGCCGAAGAAGCAAATTCCAGCGCCTCCCACAGCTCCTCTTCGCTGGCATCCGGCTTGATCATGGTCAGGTTGTCCCGGATGGTGGCGTTGTACAGGAACGGGTCCTGGGCCACATAACCTATAGACCTTCTGAACGGAAGCAGCCGTTCCCCCGATATGGGCCGGCCATCGGCCAGAATCTCGCCCGACTCCGGCTGCATCAGCCCCATAAGCAAGTCAACAAGCGTGCTTTTCCCCGCCCCCGACCGCCCGACAACCGCCGTCATCCGGTTGGCCGGGATGAAGACATTCACCTGCTGCAGTGAATATTCCGGATGATCCGGCTGGTAGCGGAAATTGACATTCCGGGCTTCCAGACCTTGCCGGAGTTTCAGGGGAGCAACAGTCTCCGCCCCTTCTGTCTGTCCGCGTTCCGCAGCCTCACGGCATTCGGCCTGCAGCTGCTGCAGCTGCCTGAAGGAGGGCAGGACAGCAGCCAACTGCTCCATCAATGACTGCAGAGTGGCAAAGGTTGGCCACAAACGGGCAAAGACCAGAATGACCAGCAGCAGATGCGGACCTTCCGCGTGCAGAAACCGGAACGATACAAAGATGAATCCGGCGATCAGCAGCGCGGAGGACATTTTGTACAGCAGCTGGGAATTGGAACGCAGCCGGGTATAATCCAGCTGCTCATTTTTGACCTCAGCGGTAAATTCATGCAGCCATGCCAGCCGGGAAGACTCCAGAGTGTTGCTTTTGATATCCTTGATTCCATTCAATTGGTCCGTGATCCCGGCCAGATACATTTTGCCCAGCAGCGAGCTGCGGCTGCCCAGCTTTTTGGCCTTGCGGATGAAGCGGCGGGAGAAGACAGACAGCAGCACCGCGCAGACAAGCACGCCCAGGGTCATCGAAGGGGACAGCCAAAAGGCGAAGCCGATCTGAACCAGGGTGAAGAGCAGCGAGGTAAGAAACTGCAGGAAGCTGCTGATTCCGGCCAGCACTCTGGCCAGCTCCGTAGTCATGATATTAATCAGATCGGAGGTGCGCTTTTTCAGAAAAAAAGACCACTCGGACCGCAGCAATTCGCTGTACACCTCATAACGCAGCTCCCGGCTGTAGCTCTGCTGAATGTCCACGTTGCGGATGGCCACCGAACGCGAAATCAAATTCTGGGACAGGATGATCAGGACATAGGCTCCCAGCACCATAACCAGCACTGTGGACTGCGGCAGATCCGTCAGAAAGCTGAACACAGGCAGGTTGATTCCCGCTCCGGCCCCGCTGATCTGAATGCCGGCCATCCCAAGCATGGGCACTAACAGCAGAATGGCAGAGCTCTCCAGCAGACCGCTGATGACCATGCCGAATAAATTCAGGTAGAGCTTCACACCGGATAAGTGATGCAGCTGCCTGATGTAATAAATAATCGCTTGCATGATGGCACACCTCGCTTACTCGGCTGGTAACACGTTTGCGAATTTTTCCACAACGACAAATCCCTGCATGGCATCATCGCCGGATACATAACAGCTTCCGCTGCGCAGCCAGGCATGGGCAACCATTTTGCCGTGTTTGTCCTTGGCGACTCCCAGGTAGAGCGTGCACTCAATGCCGCGTTTTTCGAGCATTTTCAGCCCGGCTACGGCGCGGACCATACATGTGCTTTTCCAGGGCGTATACCGGCTGATGATACGAATTGCACGGGTAATCTGCTGAATGCGGGGAAGATCCCTGTCTCTCGTGACCTGGGCGGTCTCCAGGGACTTGAGGCCAAGCTGCGGGGCGGTTCTTGCAAAGGGGAACAGCAACTGAATACGCGCCCGGCACAACCGAAGCAGCGCTTCCGGAAAAAGCGCCACTGTGGCCTTGTCCTCCGTCAGCAGCAGCCGCATGCGCCGGATGGCCGTCATGGCTGATCGGCGATGGCCGCGAGATCCTCATCCAGCAAATGCTGCAGAAAGCTCAGCACATCCCGCTCTGCAAGCTCGGCAGGGACTTCGAATAATTGCATGATGGCCGCAACGACGGATCTGACAGGAGCTGGAGTTGCGATCGCGGTCCAAATCTCCCCGCCTACTTCGCCGAGGTTGTAATATTTGCCGTTCTTCACATTCAACATCACTTTCTCGCCATCCATATCACTTGCAATATTGCCTGGCTGCTGCGTAAGTACGGTATCCAGGGAAAGAATATTTGTAGTACTCATGGGTTACCCCTCCTTCAATGAATTATGGATAGTCTCAAAGATAAGCCCGGCCTGTGCCGGGGCGCTGAAGCCTTCCGCCGGACGGTTCAGCCGGTACAGCGGCAGGCGGTTCACAAAGGAAGCGAGCAGGCCAAAATGCCATTCCCTGAGCCCCAGCCGGTCTACAACCTGCTTCTGATAGGTATGACTAAACAAAACAGGGAACCGCTCCATTCCCAGAACCGGCTGGATGGCGACCGGCCCGTCTGGCGAGACTCCAAGCTCAAAGATCCCGGCAAGCGGCAAAGGCTCCGCATGAAAACGGTCATGTACCGGAACCGCAAATTTAGTCTCTCTTTGGAACAACGGACGGTAGGAGGACGAATTCATTCCCAAATAGTCCAGGCTCTGCTGCCATAACTTCTGCTGCGGATAACCTGGAATTGCAAGCGGATGCCCATTCTGCACTATAACGGGAATAACGTCGTCGCTGATCATTGGACAACCCTGATCCATCAGATAGGAGGCGAGTGTTGACTTGCCTGCTCCTGAACGTCCTACCAGCGCATAGGCCCGGTTATTGATTACAAGCGCACTGCCATGTAACGGAAGAACCCCGCGCTGCATCAGGAGAATGCCCATACAGCTGCCCAGAATGAACAGACGGACACAGTCCTCATCCGCCTCGGCGGCCGGAGATACGGTGATCAGACTACCCGACTGAATCGAGAAAATTGCCATTTCCTTAACCTCGAACAGGACCTCATTGTCCGCAACACCCATGCTTGAAGAAACCTTGGGGATGGAACGCCAGCGCTCCGACAGATCTGCCTGAACAACCGATATGCTGCCAAGCAGCTCCTGCTCCTCGGAGCGGGCCAGCTCCGGCAAGGGGATTTCACTGTGAATTTGCAGCCCGAAAGCTTTATAGGCAAGACATTCCGCTGTTTTGGCCATACGGCTCACTCCTATAGATCCTGTATTTTAAAAAGATAGCCCTAATCCCCTTCCGCTGTGCACAGGGGGGGATGAGGGCAACGCGAAAACCATGTTATAAAGACAAACTTAAGAGTAGTGAACTACTTCTTCCGGATCATCTTGGAAAGAGTCGGCAAGGGCAACCCCTGGGCCAGCCATAGTCATTTTGATATCAAGTACTTCCAGAGCTGGTGTGCTGTATTCTTTTTTCATTGTTTTCACCTCCTTTCAAGCAGATTTAGCAGAGCTGTCAGGTCAACCGTTTCAGAAAGCGGTGAAAAACCAGCCCCCGTGTCAGCAGGCGGAAGTCCGTGCTGAACATCAGGTTCGGCGCAGGTTCGCTGCCGATCCTTTCCAGACAGCCGGCAAGCTCCGCACTGTTCAGATACGATGAGGTCTGCGGGTCCTTGATCATTTCCCGCAGCTCATTCTGGAACGTTGCCCAATGCGGAATCATGCGGTAGACGCCATCCGCCCCCTGCACTCCGCGCCTTTTCCGGTTCATTCGCACCTCGTCCGGGAGCAGCCCCTTCATGGCTCTGCGAATGAGGGAACGGTCCACGCCGTTCTGCACATATTGGCCTTCCGGCACAGACAAGCAGAAACGGATCACGCGCAGATCATTGGTAGGATCACGGTCCCATACCCGGTACTTCAGCGACAGCTTGGTAGCCACCGTTCCGTTGACGTTCCAGATATTTGGCTGCTCAAAATGATTTCGGCGGATATCGTAGATGGTCTGCGCGGAAGGCGGCCGATCCAGCTGAAACGCCCGCAGCCTCTGCTGCACTTCTGTCCGCTGGGCAAAACCCGGATTGATCAGTTCGGGCAACGGCTCCGTTTTCCCCGCAGGAAGCAGAGCGGCAAGGGAAGGAAATGCCTTCCTGCCAACAATCTGCAGCACCTTGCGGCGGTCCGCCTCCATCGTCCGGTTATACTGCTTGTTCTCATGGTAAAAAGTTATCCAGCGAAAATCACGGATCAGCTTCGCCTGATAATCCAGCGCCGGTCCCCAGGAGACGCTCCAGTTGCCTCTTTGCCCGCTGAGCAGAACGCCGATATCCTGCTGCTGTGCCTGCTCAAAGATGCCTTTGAGCCAATAAGAGTTCTCGATGAACTTATAAGGCATCTCCAGAATATCCAGCCATTCATCCAGCTCCGTATAAAAGCTGCGCTCCGGGAAATTCAGAAAGCTTGGCTCAATATTGCCCACATGCTTGATGGTCTCCCGGATATACGGACGTTCATCCGCAACGCGCCGGCCGATATTGAAATCGGTGAAGCCATCCACCGGATAGGAACTGAAGGTATGCAGCGGCTTCCCGCGGCGGCGGAGCTCCCCGGCCGCAAAGCTGACCACTGAGCCGGAATCCAGGCCCCCGCTTAAATTGGCTCCGGCGGCCAAATGGGTCCGCAGCCGGTCCCGTACGGCTTGGCCAAAGATTTCCCGGAAGGCCTCCTCATATTCCGCGTTAGATCCCAAGCGCAGAGCCCGCGGAGCTTGCAGGGTGCAATACCGGGAGAACGTAACCCTCTCTCCGCTGACGGAGATGGAATGAGCCGGCGGAAGCTGCTCAATCGCTTGATATACCGTGGAGAAAGCATCCGTAACATCCGTCCGTACCTGAATGGCCAGGAATTCGGAAGTCCATTGCTCGTTCAGCTTCCGGCCTGCTCCCGGCATACCCAGCAAGGGATGAATCACTGTGCAGAATGAGAACACTTCGCCGGAACGGTGAAAATATAGCGTACGGTTCCCGGAGAAATCCCGGGCTCCGAAAAGAATACGCCGCTGCTCATCCCAAATCATGAACGCAAAGTCCCCAACCAGATGGACCGGTGTCTGCTCTCCCCATTTGGCATAGGCAAGAAGTATGAGCAGGCTATCCGGTATCGTAGTCCGATCCTCATAAGGCACCTGAAGTTGTCCGAACAATTCTTCCCGGTTATCGATAATGGCATCTGCCGTAATCGCCAGCCTTCGCTTGGCATCATAGTAAGGAAGCGTCTCATTCAGGGACTCGGGAGTAATCCACTGGGCATGGCAGCCGAAGTAGACGCCGCTGTCCTCCCAACTTCTGCTCTCATCGGCCGGATAACGCTGCAACTCCTGCATAAGATGCCGGCCCAGTCCGGGATCAAGGGGCTGCTGCTGTAAATGATAGATACCGGTGATCGCGCTCATGTCAGGACCTCCACTTACTCTATACAAAACCGCCCTGACGGCTCTTCACCAGGGAAGATGCCCGCCGCGGTTTGTCTTGAGTTCTCAATAAAGAACAATATCTCTATATATAAGATAATGTTTTTCTGAAATTTACGAATTCTCCCAAAGAGTATATTTCAGTATCCTTTAGCGTATTGACAGAAATTGTGAATTATGATATGAAAAATAGGTCTTTTCATAAGGTAATGGGGGTATAAGGGGTTAATTTCGCATACTGGGGAATTTTCTAGTTCATGGAAGAGGGGCATTTGGGCCCCTAAAACGTCATAGCCTGCCCATAGCGGGCCAGATAGGCCTCTTTCTCCTTATAATCGGGCATGAGGCTTCCCAGCCTCCGCCAGAACGAACGGTCATGGTTCATGTGGAGCAGATGGCACAGCTCATGGATAATCACATAGTCGATAACTTCCACGGGAGCCATGGCGAGCCGGTAGTTAAAGGTCAGCTTTTTATCTGCGCTGCAGCTTCCCCATTTGGTGCTGGATTCGACGATTTCAATCGTCTTCGGTTTCACTCTCAGCTGTGCCTGATAGGCGGGCAGGCGGTCTTCTACGATTTTTTTACAGCTGACAAAATAAAACTTCTTAAGTGCATGCTTCAGCTCTTCCTCACTCCGCCCGGCAGTCGGGATCAGCTCCTGCAGCTCATGCTCCCGGCCCAGATACAGGAACTTCCCCTGATCCTCATAGGCTCTCACCCCGGATGTATCTCTAACCTCCGA
This sequence comes from Paenibacillus albidus, assembly GCF_014644435.1. Lineage (GTDB taxonomy): Bacteria > Bacillota > Bacilli > Paenibacillales > Paenibacillaceae > Paenibacillus_AQ > Paenibacillus_AQ albidus. Next base: position 79,588 of record NZ_BMKR01000017.1, read on the forward strand.
GCGGCTGCGCAGCTTGTCCAGTATCCAGGGCCCCTGCCCTTCCACCGCTCTCAGAATCACCTCTTCACTTGTTCCCTTGGGGGCCTTCACCGTTATCCGTCCGATCACATCCATATGAAGGGAAAGCTTCTTCCGTTTGCCGTATTGGATATCAAAATGAATCCGTTGTCCTTCCAGCTCAATCTGCATGGCCACCCTCATTTCTGTAATTTTTAAGTTAATACACCGGATACCCTGCCACAAATACGGCAAGATACACAACACTGCCTAGAATCGCCAGGGAGGTCAGCACCACATCTTTCCTTTTGTCCGGGGTCAGCAGCACGGCGGCAAAGGCCAGCGGAAAAGCCACGGCAAAATAGCGCGGCGCTGACAACAGCCACGTAGGACCGACGACATACGCAAAATATACAATAAAATATAGGGTGTATGAGGGATGGAGCTTTTTGGCGCTTTGGAACATCAGGATGAGCACGGCAAAGATGCAGACCAGATTCGGCAGCCAAAGACCAAGCAAGGACCGGGTGTCTCCCTCCCTGAAGGTCCTTACCGCATATTCCGTCTGGTATCTTACGGTGTCAAAAAAGAGATACAGCCGCTGGAACCAATGCTCTCTTTGATAAATGCTGAACTGGAACGCATTGCCGCTCACGAGGTAATTCACATAGAGGTAGGCCAGCAGCCCCAGCGATATTGTGGCGAGACAAATGAACGCCGCGGCGAATCTGCGCACGAACGCTTTTTTATCCAGAAGGCGGTAACTTGTGATCAAATCCCGGGCCATTTCAACGGCTACCGGCACAGCCAGCAGAATCCCCGGTGAACGCGTGAACCCGGCCAGTGCCCCGCATAGACATCCCAGCAGCCAGTTCTTGCGGCGCACATAATAGAGGCACATCAGTGAGAGCAGCAGGAACAGCGACTCGGTCATCGGAATGAAGAAAAAGAACGCCGAAGGAAATACAAAGATATACTTCACCACCCGCAGCGCTTCTTCCCTGCGCAGATCCAGCCGCGCCAGTTCATAGGCGAATAAGGCGGCGGCTACCGCACACACATTGGAGACGATGAATCCGGCAACCAGATAGTCGCCGACGAATACCTGCACCATCTTCATCACCAGCGGAAAAAACGGCAGAAATACAAGGTGGAATCTGGCGTCCCCTTCCGTCACATAACCACGTTCTGCGATCCCCAAATAGGAGGCCGCATCGATCCCCTGAAGATGCCAGGTTTCTGTCAGGGTCTCGAACAGTCCGCCGGTGTAACCGTTATTGATAATCAGAAACGCATAAGCCAGCAGAAGGAGCAGTATCCGGCTCGCCAGCACCCAGGCCACAATTCGGATCCAGGTCTGCTGCCGGCCGTTCTCCGGGCCGGTTGGAGCAACTTTCTGAGGATCTCCAGGGGACACAAGGTACGAGGTGAAAGGCGGAATGGCCCTTAGGCCCAGACCTGTGAACAATACCCAACAGGCAACAGCGGCAACCGTTCCCGGAACCGTCCAGCTGTCGGCTGAAATCGCCCAGTACAGCGCCGCTGCAAGCATAACCCCCATATAAATAAACGATAATAACTTGTCGTGCTTGTTCATTTGCGCCTCCGAATTGAGTGTAGACATCTAGTTTCAGATTACCATCAAAGGTGCTTGTTTGCATTAGAATCCCAAAAGAAAAAGCCGGGCGGGAACAAGTCCGTTCCCGCCCGGCATACCGGATACTCAGCGGCGGCGACTTACTGCTCTTCTGTCTTTTTGGCCCGCTGCCTTGTTCCCATTCCAAAAATATAATATCCCGCAATGACAATCATAATGAAGGTGGCCCCAACGATTAATGAAGTCTGTGTATCCGGGTTGAAGCCCATCCCGACCAGCACCAGCGACAGGAAGATGATCGTAATATAGTTGCTGACCGGGAAGAACAGTGACTTGAAGGGATGTTCCTTCAGTTCTCCCTTCCATTTCCTCCTGAACTTGAACTGGCTGAAGGCCAAGGCAAACCATGGCACCATCCCCGGCAAAATACTGGCACTGTAAATATACAGGAACAGCTTGGAGTCTGGCATGAGGTAATTAAACAGCACACCAATCAGCAGCAGGGAGATTGTCGTAATAATGCTGTTTCTGGGAACACCGCTCTTTGAGACTTTCCCAAAAAAACGGGGCGCTTGTCCATTCCTCGCCAGCGTATACAGCATCCGGCCGGCACTGTAAATCCCGCTGTTGCAGCCGGACATGGCTGCCGTCAACACTACGAAGTTGATAATTCCCGCAGCGGCCACAATCCCCACCTTGGCAAAGGTCATCACAAAGGGACTGCCGATCTCTCCCACTTCGTTCCACGGGTAAATCGTAACGATCACAAAGATTGCACCTACATAAAAGACCAGAATGCGCCAGATGATGTTTTTGATCGCTTTTCGCAGCGTAACCTTGGGATTCTCCGCCTCACCGGCTGTAATGCCGACCAGCTCAATCCCTTGGTAGGCGGCCGTAACGATACAGAGCGCAAACAGAAACCCTTTCAAGCCCCCTGCAAAAAAACCGCCATGGCTGTACAGATTCGAGAGCCCAATCGGCTCGCCTCCGTTCCCGAGACCAAAAAAGATCATGCCCGTTCCAACCACCAGCATTACCCCTATCGCGACCACCTTGATCATGGCGAACCAAAATTCGAATTCTCCATAGAACTTCACCGCCGCCAAATTGGCTGCCGCTATTATCCCTACACCCGCCAGTGCCGGCAGCCATTGCGGAATTTCGGGGAACCAATACCCCACATAAATCCCAATCGCCGTCACTTCCGCCATCCCTACCGTCACCCACAAGAACCAATAGCTCCAAGCGGTCAGGAAACCGGCGAGCGGATGAATATATTTATGGGCAAAAGTCGCAAAGGAACCGGTCACCGGTTCCAAAATCAGCATTTCCCCCATAATCCGCATCACAAAAAACATAATGATCCCCGCCAGCAAATACGCCAGCAGCACCGAGGGCCCCGCCCACTTGATTGTGCTTGCCGAGCCCATAAATAAACCTACGCCAATTGTCCCCCCAAGTGCGATCAGCTCAATATGCCGTGTCTTCAGCCCCCTGGTTAATTGCTTCTCTTCCACAAGAACGCTCCCCTTCGTGTATGTTCAGCTTCATCTGTAAGGATACGGAAGACCGTCCCCAGCTTTATTATGTACAGCTATCATAATAGGCAAGTACCCCTATATGCTGTGACATACATTAACGCAATGCAGAATTGCTCCACAAAATTGTAAGGGAATATCTTCGGAAACACAATATAAATGAAACGGAGGATAATTGGTTAATAGTGTCAGTACGACCCGGCGTTCAGCTTCAAAATGGTGCCGGTGGATTGCGGAATCACGTCGGCATAGCTGCCGAGACCAAAATAGAAGTCGCCGTTCAGCTCTTCAAACGAACGGGCGAAGGTATCCCGCTGGAAATGGAACACCTCACTCCAGCCCTGACCGGTGCTTGGAAAGCTGCCGGTGTTTTTGCTGTAGACATAATTCGTATATTGGCCCGTGGCCTCTTTAACATAACCCAGCACGTACACCTTCTCACCGCGCTCCAGAATATCGATAGGCAATACGGCAGTGTTCGGAAGCTGTTCCTTGCGCACATTCTGGAAATCCGCCCCCGCCGAGAACAGACCTTGCGGAATGGCTTGATGGTCATTATAAATGATCCCCGGAATATAGAGCAGCCGGTCGTTCACCGGCGTCGTACGCAGCAGCTTCAGCCAAGGCTGGCCGCTGACACCCGGAACGCTCGGTTCGTTCTTGTTCACCACCCAGCTAAGTCCGGGGAACAGCTGAGTGCTGGTAAAGGTCAGCTTGGAGGTCTGGATGGCACCGCTGCTATTCTGCCGGATGGAAGCCATATATCCTTTCTCATTGGCAATCCCCTGTGTCTTGCCGGCGGTGGCCGATGAAGCATAGAGCGCATCGCCCAGTTTGAACAGATTGTAGGTGCGCATAATCCCATACTTGGAGACGGAAGTAAATTTGCTCCAGCTGTTGCCGTGATCAGACGACACGTAGACCAACGGGCCTTCGATAGCCCCGAGTGCGGCGTACAGCTTGCCTTGATAATATTCCATATCATAGACATGGATGCCGCCCGGAATGTTCATATATTGATCCCAATGATCCCCGTTCAGCCGATAGAAATTCCCATAGGCCCAGCCGGGCACCCTGGAGTCATTCCCCGGTATGTACAGCTCTCCATTCAGTACCTTGAAGTTGTCGATCTGCTCATCCATCACATACACATTGGTGGTTACTCTACCGGTTGCAGGGTTGGTATACGTAACATCCTGAACAGAGAACTTGTTCTGGGCAGGGTCCCAATAATAGATCGGGACGGGGCCTGCATTAGGCGAAGGCGCATAATTGCTGCTGTTACCGTGCCCCAGATATATTTTCCCGTCAAACAGCTGCATATCCCAGACGTTACGGGCATAAGACGCTTTTTTAAATGGACTGCCCAGGACTGTCATATTGGAACTGACATCCGGCGCGGCAGCCAGCTGCTGCGCGGTCACCTGCTGCACCTGTACCTGAGACACAACACCGATCAACAGCAGACCCGCACACAAACGGCTCACTTTCCTTATTAAAGCTTTCATAATATACCTCCTATAAATTGGAATAGGGTAAGGATATTACAAAGTATTGCTAAAAAGAAGTAGTATCGACATTTTTAGTGCTTCCGGCGTAAAGCAGCCGCTGAATATGCAGACAGACGCTTAGGCGGGAAGGCCCAGTGTCCAGGATCATTCCTGCCACTCCCAAAATCCGTACCCCTACGCCACAATTGCGTTCATTATAAGCGGCCCTCCCCTTTGCTAGAATTACCTTATGAATTCATGGCAAAGGAGGAATATCTTGAAGAAGCTTAGAAGAACCGGCATCCATGACAACCATCCTGTCGGTTATTTGTTTATCGCCCCCAGCATTCTGGGCATTACCCTGTTTTATCTGGTGCCTGCGCTGATGTCGCTGGTCATGATGTTTACGGACTATTCCTTTATGAGTAAGGGGGACATTCAGTTTATCGGGCTGGACAATTTCAGGCGGCTGGCCGGAGATGCTTCTTTTCATAACTCGGTCCTGATGACGCTGATTTTTCTGTTGACTGTTCCGGTCTCGCTGATCGTGGCTTTTCCCATCGCCTACATTCTGAATCAGAGTGTGTATTGGACCAAGCTGCTGCGCACCCTCTTCTTCCTGCCTTACATCATGAACGGGGTCGCCATTGCGTTTGTCTGGATGCTGCTCTTTCATCCGAGCATGGGGCCGATTAACGGAGCGCTCAAGATGATCGGCATCGAGAGCCCGCCAGGCTGGCTGTCCGGGACCGACACGGCAATCTATGCGGTCTGCATTATTCAAATCTGGATCATGGTCGGCTACAACATGATTATCTATCTGGCCAGTCTTCAGGAGGTGCCCAAAGAGCTGCTGGAAGCAGCCACCATCGATGGAGCCCGGCTGTGGCATTCAATCCGTTATATCACGGTACCGCTGGTGTCGCCGACTACCTTTCTGCTGCTGATTACCGGATTTATCTCGGCGATCAAAACCTTCGGGATCATCCAGGCGACCACCGCCGGCGGACCGGGAGAAGCAACAAACGTGCTGTCGCTGTACATTTACAAAACAGCCTTCCGCTATTACGAAATGGGTTACGCTTCGGCTATATCCTGGATGCTGTTCGCCATCGTCATGCTCGTCATGCTGCTCAACTGGGCAGGCCAGCGCCGCTGGGTTCATTACTAAACCAAAGCAAGGAGAACCGCTAATGGAAACCACTACACCCCCCGTATTGAGTCCGGGACGGCAGACGGCCAGGCGCGCTCCGCAAGTAGGGAAATGGCTGCTTACTTTTGTCATGACGGCCCTCGGCCTGCTGCTGCTGCTGCCGTTTGTCTGGATGATCTCCACCTCATTCAAAACACCGCTTGAGGTGTTCGAATTCCCGATTCAGTGGATCCCGGAGCATCCAGTCTTTAAGCACCATGCGAATGTCTGGACCGGTACGGGCAGCTTCACTCTGTATTATGCAAATTCCCTGAAAATATCCATATTCTCTACCCTCGGCGCCGTCACGTTTGCCGCTTTTGCCGCCTATGGCTTCTCGCGTGTCAAATTCCGCGGGCGCGAGCCGCTGTTCCTTCTTTATTTATCGATGATGATGATCCCGCCGCAAATTCTGTTCGTGCCCAAGTTCGTCCTGTTCAACTGGATGGGCATTTACAATTCGCATTGGGCGCTGATTTTACCGGGGATGTTCACGATTTTCGGCGTCTTTCTGCTGCGCCAGTTTTTTATCACCGTGCCCCAGGAGATCAGTGAAGCCGCTTTTGTAGACGGAGCCGGACATTTCCGGATTTTCGCACGGATCATCTTGCCGCTGGCCAAAGCTCCGCTGGCCACTCTGACCATTCTGGATTTCTCCTGGCACTGGAACGATTATGAGAATGCCCTGATTTTTCTGGTAGATAAAGATCTGTATACTGTGCCGCTTGGGCTGCAAAATTTCGTATTGGAAAATTCAGTTGATTACAACGGGATGATGGCTGCGGCTACATCCGCTATGATTCCGATGATCGTGGTCTTTCTGGCCGGTCAAAAATTCATAATTCAAGGCATCGCCAGCGGAGCAGTCAAGGGCTGATGTCATCCAAGGGGGGGCACTGCAAATTGAGTATTCAAATTAAGGAAAGTTATGATGTTGTTGTCGTGGGGGGCGGTCTCGCCGGCTTCTCTGCCGCTGTGGCTGCCGCACGCCAAGGCGTGCCGGTGTGTCTTGTACAGGACCGCCCTGTATTCGGCGGCAATTCTTCATCCGAAATTCGCGTATCGCCGCATGGAGCAGCCTGCTTCCACGCTTATGGACGGGAGACCGGCATCATCTCCGAGCTGCTGATTGAGGAACGGGCGATTAATCATGAGCTGGTCACTGAGAACGGCTGGACGAACAGCGTGTGGGATATGACGATGTACGATATGGCCATGAGCACACCCGGTCTTACCTTCCACTTGAACACGGCCCTGCTTACGGTTCAGATGGAACATGACCGTAAGATCCGCTCGGTGCTGTGCCGGACGGCGGGCAGTGAAACTGAACTGCTGCTCGAAGCGAAGCAGTTCATTGACTGTACCGGGGACGGCGTACTCGCCGACCTGGCAGGCTGCGAATGGCGCATGGGCAGCGAGGGCAAGGACGAATTTGATGAGCCGCACGCCCCCGAACAGGCAAACTCGGAGGTGATGGGCAACTCGATCCACTTCAAAGCAAAGGATATGGGGCGGCCCGTTCCGTTTGTCCTGCCGGATTGGGCGATCCGCTATGAGGACGCCAGCTTTTTCTATGACCAGGGCCGCAAGCCTTACGACATCCGCAGCGGATACTGGTGGCTCGAAATTGGGGTGCCCTGGCATACCATTCACGACGCGGAGCGTATCCGCCATGAGCTGACCCGCCACACGCTGGGGGTATGGGACTGGATCAAGAACCGTGATCCGCAGACCAGGGAGCTTGCAGCCCATTATGCGCTGGACTGGATCGGGCAGGTGCCCGGCAAGCGGGAGAGCCGGCGTGTTATGGGCAAATATTTAATGACTGAGCATGATCCGGCAGGCCGCACTGTCTTTGAGGATGAGATTGCCTTTGGCGGCTGGTTCCTTGATCTGCATACACCCGGGGGCCTGCTGGCACCGACCAGTGAGCCCAGCAGCGCGGAGCATTACGACCAGACTACCGACTATGCGGTGAAAAGCTACTGCGGCCCTTATGGCATTCCGCTGCGTATCTGTATGTCCAAGGATGTGGACAATCTAATGATGGCCGGCCGCAACGTGAGCGTCACCCATGCTGCGCTTGGCACGGTGCGTGTAATGAGCACAACCGCGCTGATCGGGCAAGCCGTAGGCGTGGCGGTAGCCGCAGCGGTGAAGGATAACCTCAGCGCCGATGAATTGCTGCGGACCCGCATCCCTCACATTCAGCAGCAGCTGCTTCGGGATGGCTGCTTCCTGCCGAATGTGAGCAACGAAGATCCGCTTGATTTGGCGCGGCTCGCCACCGTTACTGCAAGCAGCGAAGCGCTGATGTACGGCGTGGGCCCGTCTTCCGCGGGAACAGCCGAGTTTCTGGTGGATTGGACGGAGACGAAGCCGCAGCTGCCAGAGCCAAGGCCACAGCCTTATGACCGGGACCGGCTGAACAGACGGGTGGGCCAATGGATCGCGGTAGGAGATCGTCCAGTGAGACGTATAGAACTCTGCCTTAGCAATCTGTCGGGCGCTGAGCAGCAGGTCCAAGGTTATCTTTATGCAGCCGACAGCATCTGGGATTACCGTACTGAACCGGGAGAGCCGCTGGCAGAGCTGAATCTCCGTGTCCCTGCCGGGGAAGCACAGTGGGTCTCTGTGCAGCTCGGGCTTGAACCCGGACGCGACTTTCCGGCGTTCTCTTACCTCCGGCTCGACCTGCTTGCACATAACCATGTGGCCTGGATCAAAGCAGGCACCGTCATACCGGGGCATACCTCGGCTTACGAGATCGGCGGCGGGAAGATGCGCAGCCTCAAGGAGAACCGCAGCTTTCGGATGGAACCGCCGCAGAACTGCTATGCCGCCCGGCAGGTTACAAACGGCGTTACACGCCCATACCGTGCGGCCAATCTGTGGCGCGCAAACCCGCAGGAGCAGTGGCTGGAGCTGAGCTGGGAGCAGCCGCAGCAATTACGGACGGTGGAACTGAGTTTTCCGGGACATCTGTTCCATGAATACCATAACTATCCGCCGCTGTACCGTGATCCGCAGTGCGCCAAAACCTACAGCATCCAAATCCGGCAGAACGGAAGCTGGCTGGAAGCCGCCAGGGTGCGGGACAATTATCAACGGAGAAATGTAGTCCCCTTAGCGGAATCCGGCAGCGTCACCACGGACAGACTGCGGATTGTTATTCATGAAACCAATGGGGACCCTTCAGCCGCCATTTACGAGGTTCGCTGCTATAACTGAATCGGGCAGGCCGCAATTGCGGCCTGCTTTTCGGCTGTCCATACAGGAATGATCTTCAACAATCCTGATCTCAAATCAAGAATCCTTTGCTATACTTGGCAAAAGACACATAGCGGACAGAAAGGCGTGATGCAGATGCGAAAGCTGTTAAGGTGGCCGGGAGGGCTGAAATACCGGATTTTTACCGCATATCTCCTAGTGGTCATTATCCCCTTCTCCCTGCTCTGCCTCATTGGGTTCCAGCAGATTGAGCAGATTCTCAAGCAGCAGCAAATTGAACAAAACACGCGGGAAATGGACGGCTTTCGCGGAGATCTGCTGGATCTGACCGGACTGATGACCAAATCGCTAATTCTTATCAATCAGAACCCTTCTTTTGAGCAGTATTTAAGCCCGGACACGCCCCATTCTCCTTACACCGCCATGCGCGAAATCAACCGCAATCTGGATTCGCTTGCCAATTCCTTTTTCCTGTCCACTCCGTCCGTCTTTATGACAGTCACAGACCGGGCAGGCCATGCCTATTTTAATTACACACCAAAATACCCCATACAGGGTGAAGCGATGTATCAGGAAATTTCCGGCAAGCTGGACCATCTGAAACCCCATGCCTCCTACTACTGGAAAGTTGCGGACAACTATGTGTTCAGGGACATTGTATCCGGCGAGACGATGCTGACGATTGACTCCCTGCTGCTGGGAACCCGGCTTGAGCCTTACGGAGCCCTGAGAATCAGTATGGACCACCAGCAATGGCTGAAGCAGTGGACACGGGCGGCAGACCCCAAAGCGCAATATCTCGTGATCGGAAAGACAGGCGACCTCATCTACCGCAGCACGGCCGACGCGCAAATGCCGGAAGCGGTGACTCACCGGTTCCAGGAGGACTTCCGCGCCTACCCGGATAAGCTGCTCTACCTTACCAATGAGGACGAGCAGGCTTTGTACCTGGCCAGCTATATGCCTTCGCTGGAGTGGACACTGGTGAAAAAAATCTCACTGGAGGAAGTGTTCGCGGGTACCAATGCCATCAAACGTACGGCCCTGATCGCACTGGTTGCTCTTACGGTGGTATTCATTGCCGCTACATTGCTGATTTCATCCAATGTCACCAAGCCGCTGCACAAGCTCCGGGATCAAATGAGCCGGGCCGCCGATCAGGAATTGCGTGTCACGATCCCGACCAGCAACTACAAAGGGGAAATTCTGCAGCTTCTGACCAGCTTTAACCGAATGATTGCAGACATAGGGACGCTGATTTACCGGCTTAAGGTAGAGGAACGCCAGAAGGAATCGGTCCGCTTCCAGATTCTCGTCTCGCAAATGGACCCTCATTTTCTGTTGAATACACTGAATATGATTAAAAGCCAGGCGCTTAAGAATCAAGATCAGACCACCTTTGAGATTTGTGTCTCCCTCGGACTGCTCCTCGAGACGAGCCTTAATACCGAGCTGGATCTTATCCCGCTGGATCAGGAACTCAGCTTCACAGAGGCGTATATGCACATTCAGAATACCCGTTTCGGAAACCGCTATCATCTGGATATCGAATATGACGCTTCCTTGTTCTACGCGCTGGTTCCCAAGTTTACGCTGCAGCCGCTGGTCGAAAATGCCATTACACACGGGTTTGCCGAGACAGCCTCTGAAGGCCATATCAAGGTGAACATCAATAAAAACGGACAGGAGCTGGTGATCCAGGTTATGGATGACGGCATAGGTCCCGAGGCCGCGCGCCAAGCCGCAGCTTCAGCCACCATCCGGCGGAGCCGCAAAGGCATTGGGCTGAGCAATATCCGGGAAAGGCTTGAACTGCTGTACAAAGGCAAGGCCTCCTTATCCCTGTACCGCACGCCTGACAACAGCCGGACGATTGTTGAAATAAGGACTCCGCTGCTTGTATCCGAACCCTACCGAAAGGGGGAAACAAAACATGTATAGTGTCTATTTGGTTGAAGATGAAATTTTTGCACGCGATATGGTGAAACACCTGATTGCCTGGGAGAAATATGGTTTTACCATCAGCGGAGAATTTGCCAACGGTGCGGAAGCGGAGAACGCCATGGACAAACAACTTCCTGACATCGTGATTACCGACATTGTGATGCCTGTTCTGGACGGAGTCGAGCTGCTGCGCCGGAGCCGTGAAGCAGGCTGGGACAGCCAGTTCATCATGTTGACCTGCATGTCGGAGTTTACCTATGCCCAGCAGGCGCTGGAGCTTGGAGCGATCGGCTATGTCCTGAAGCTCTCCCTGCGGCCGGAGCGCCTGATTGCCCTACTCGACAAAGCGAGGGGCGAACTGGAACAGCGCGACAAATGGAGGAAGCTCAGCACGATAAGCGATACCGCCCTGCTGGCCGCAGACCGGACAGCCGGAGGACGGACCGGCCATCCGCAGATCGACCGCATTGTGGACTATATCTCCGAGCACTACAGACGGGACCTCACGCTCGGTGAGCTTGCCCGGCTTGTCAACATGGAACAGACCTATGTCAGCAACCTGTTCAAGAAAAAAACCGGACTCACTCTCACGAATTTCACGCAAAAGGTCCGGATCGAGGCGGCTGTGCATCAGCTGCTCCATACCAGCCTGCCGGTCTCAGCCATAGCTTTTGAGTGCGGCTTCTCCAATGACAACTATTTCAACAAGGTTTTTAAGCGCTGGACGGGCAAGACACCCAGCGATTTCCGCCGTTCTTGAAGCTAATAAGGTCCCTCCGGTCAGCTACACTGAGCCCCCCTCCCACTGCGTCACCGGAATCAGGCAGCTCAATTAGCAATCGACGGGGCCGAGCTCTACTTCTGTAACCAGACCATCGTTCACTCCTATGAGGAACAACCTAGCGGAATCCACTTGAATGATGAACCAGCGGACTCAGGAGACGCTATTTTGCTGAAAATAGCCCTTTTCGCTCTTTTACGGACTGACGATCCACTATTGCAAGGAAATGTACTACCCTGCGGTTCCAATCGAGTAAATAGGATCTTCTCAGTCCGAGTCCCCAGCAAAAAGGTACACCGGGCAGCAAATAAGGTATCTCCTGTCCGCTGCGCTGAGCCGCTGCACGGAGTCCCCTCCCACTGCGTCACCGGAATTAGGCATTAGGCAGCTCAATCAGCAATCGGGGGTTGCAACTAACTGTACCCAATACCGTGCTGAAAATACACAATTATGTTCCTGTTCAGGTAACAGCTCCCCCTTTATACTTTCTGATAGCGCTTACATAAAAAGGAGGGATTGCTTATGTACTTGAAGAATGGAACGATCCGAAAGACGGGTGTCACCCTGTTTGCAGCCTTAATCTGGCTAACTGCACTGCTGCCGGCGGGAGGAGCTTCGGCAGAAAGTCCGGATGAATTCGACCAGCTGCGGGACAAATGGCATCTGGTCCTGACCGGAGGTCCCGGTGCCGCTGCGGACGATTCCGATATTGCCGCCAAACGGCTGGAGGTCAATACAAAGGCCCAGAATTACTGGACAGACCTATCCAAGGAAGCAGACCGCACCTGCCTGTGGAGCGACCTGTGCAGCACCAATAACTCCAGCCATATCACAGACAGCTACACCCGAATTAAAGATATGGCCATTGCTTATGAAACCCCGGGCACGTCTTTGGAGGGAAATCCCGCGCTGCTCACCGATATGCTCTCGGCACTGGATTGGCTGCATACGAACCGTTACAACCAGACTGCTGCCACTTACAACAACTGGTGGGACTGGGAGATCGGGACGCCGCTGCGGCTGAACGATATTATGGTCCTGCTCTATGACGAGCTTGGTTCGGCACGGAGGACAAATTATGCAGCAGCCATTGAACAGTTCTCCCCGGTGGTAGAGATGACCGGTGCGAACCGGGTCTGGAAGGTCACGATTGTGGCCGTACGGGGCGTGGTCGTCAAGGACGCAGCCAAGCTGGCTGCAGCCAGCGGCGGGTTAAGCGAAGTATTCTCTTATGTCGTCGCAGGGGACGGCTTTTATGCGGACGGCTCTTTTATCCAGCATGACAAGTATGCTTATACCGGAGGTTATGGACTGTCTTTAATCAGCGATATTGCGAATATCCTGTATCTGCTTGGAGATTCCAGCTGGGAGCCGTCCGATCCGAAGCTTGAGCACGTCTACCGCTGGGTGCATGAGGCGGTTGAGCCTTTTCTCTATAAGGGAGCTTTTATGGACATGACACGGGGCAGAGAAATATCGCGTGCTGCCTATCAGGACCATTACGCCGGGAACCGTGCGGTGCAGGCGATCCTTATGCTGGCCGAGACTGCGCCCGCTACGCAAGCGGCTACGCTTAAAAGTCTGGCCAAAGAGATGATCGCGGCCGACACCTATTACCCCTTTTATATCCACAGCAGCATGTTCAGGATTCTGATGGCCAAGGAGCTTATGAACGACCCGGGCGTTGCAGCCCGGGGTGCCCTGTCCCTGAACCATACGTTTGCCGGCATGGACCGTACGGTTCATCTTGGCGGCAGCTTTGGGTTCGGAATCAGCATGTCCTCCAGCCGTGTATACAACTTCGAGTCGATTAATGGAGAGAATCTGAAGGGCTGGTTCACCGGGGACGGCGGAACTTATTTGTATAACAACGACCTGTCCCATTACAGCAATGACTACTGGGCAACCGTTGATCCTTACCGCCTTGCTGGTACAACCCTTGATACCAACCCCCGGCTGAATTCATCCGGTTACGGTTATTTGGGAACAACAAGCTGGACAGGCGGAGCCAGTCTGGGCGGGGTTTATGGAGCTGCCGGTATGGAGCTTGATGCCTGGGGCAGCAGCCTGACCGCACGTAAATCCTGGTTCATGTTCGATAATGAAATCATTGCGCTGGGCTCAGGCATTACCAGCACGGATAACCGCCCCATTGTAACCAATGTGGAGAACCGCAAGCTGAATGTCAGCGGCAGCAATACGTTCAGCGTTAACGGAGTCGTGCAGCCTTCGGCGGCAGGTGCAGCCCACAGCCATGCCAATGTGCAGTGGGCCCACCTGGCCGGGAGCGTCGCAGGCGCTGATATCGGTTACTATTTCCCGGGCGGAGCCGCGATTGAAAGCCAGCGGAGTACAAGAACCGGTAGCTGGCAGGACATCAACCAGTCCGGGCCAAACGCCCCCATTACGCGCAGCTATCTCTCCATGCGCGTGAACCACGGCGTAAGTCCGACGAACGGAACTTACGCTTATGCTCTGCTGCCGGGTGCAACCAGCACGCAGGCGGCGGACTACGCCGCCAATCCCGGCTTCACCGTGCTGTCCCGGACTGGCGCTGTACATGCGGTCAGGGACCACTCCCTGCAGCTTACCGGAGCCAACTTCTGGACAGCCTCCGGGGGCAGCGCAGGCGGGATCACCAGCAGCGGACAGGCTTCCGTCCTGCTGAAGGCTTCCCTAGACGAGCTGAACATCGCCGTGTCCGATCCTACAATGTCAGCTGCGGATTTCCTGATCATCGATCTTGATCAGCCTGTCACCAGCAAGCTGTCCGCAAGTCCGGGCGTTTTCGTTACCCGCTTTGCCCCGACTGCCCGGCTGTACGTTGATGTGCGCGGCGCCAAGGGCGAAAGCTTCGAGGCGAAGCTCAGTCTGACGGCGCCGCCTTCCGGACCTGGAACAGGACTCGATGCCGTGCCTGATAGCAGCGGAAGACTATTCTATGATTCTTTTAAATATGGGACTTCCGAGAAGTGGCAGCCTGAAACCGTGGCCGCTTCTGGAACAGTTCCTGCCTGCGGACCGGCTCAGTGGCATGTCGTGCACAACAGCTCCGGTGGTTTTACTTACGGACCTAACCAGCCGGCAGGTGAATGCCGCAGTCTGATCAAGGGCCCGGGCTGGACCGACTACGCCATTGAGGCCAGGATGCAGGTTTCGTCCCTGGCGGCAGGCAGCAGCGCTCCGAATCTGATTGCCCGCTACGTCAATGCCCAGAACTATTACCGGTTCGGCTTCGGCAGCACCGACAGCACCGGCAATGGCCAATGGAAAATATACAAACGCGCAGCGGGCACATGGACCGTCATCGCTACCGGGCCTAACACCCAGCTAACTGCCGGGCAGACCTACCGAATCAAAACGGAAGTGCTCGGCACACAATTGAAGCTGTATGTGGACAGCGGCAGCGGTTATACCCTTCAGACCTCGGCCACCGATACGTCCCATCCTTCTGGAAGGGCGGGGCTGCTGACGTATAAAGCCGACAGCCGGCTGCAAGAGATACAGATTCGTCAGCTCCCATAGATTTCTTGCTGTAATCTCCCCCATCTGGGGCCATGCTGCCACAAAGCTCCCTGCTTGCCGCGCTTCCCCCAAATCCGTATCATTAGATCACAACAGCGTTCATTTGGCTGCTGGGCCTGAGCTGATATGATGAAAAGCAAGCGGATCTCTGCTGCACCGCAGCGGGCTGCTGAACATATGCCAAGGGGGTAACAAGAAATGAAGAAAGCCAGTTATGCATGGTTCGCGGGACTTACAGCTCTGCTAATATTTGCAAGCGGTTGCAGTGGCAATAATGGAGCAAGCCCGGCAGCGGGAGGTGCCGGTTCCGCAGGTGGGAACAGCAAAGTCATTAAGCTGACGTTCTGGGGCGGTGTACCCGAAGAAGCGGGGCCAACGGATATGGTCAAAGCCTGGAATGAGGCCAATCCGGATGTGCAGGTAGAATATGTGCGTTATGTTAATGATGACAGCGGCAATCTGAAGCTGGATACAGCTCTTGTAGCCGGCGAGAGCATTGATTTGTATACGAACTATGCGAAATTCCAACTGGAAAAAAGAGTGCAGTCCGGCGGCGCGTTAAACCTGAGCGAATTGGACGGATATGATATAGAGGGCGTTATGGGCGAGCAAGCCAAGGCCTGGCAGTTCGATGGCAGCTATTACGGCCTTCCGACCGTGTCGTCCCAATCTTTTATCTGGCTGAACAAGAACAAGCTGGATGCAGCCGGACTGGGGCTGCCGGAGACGAATTGGACACAGTCCGACTTGGCCGAATACGCCAAGGTCTTGAGCAAGGATTCCACTTACGGATATGTTCAGAGCACCAATATGTTTGTCTTCAACATGGATGGGCAATTGCAGAATGAATTCGTCAAGGACGGGAAATCCAATCTGGATAATCCTGTGACGCGCAGCTCGCTGGAAGCCTGGTACAAGATGATGCATGAGGATAAAAGCATGCCGGCCTACGGCGAGCAGATCGCCACCAAGCTGCCGGTCGATGCCTCGTTCCTGAAAGGTGAAGCGGCCATGCTCGGCTCGGGCAACTTTATCTTCCGCAATGCCAACAACCTGACCGATTACCCGCGTGACTTCAAAATCGCCTTTGCGACCATCCCGCGTCCGGATGGGGCCAGAGACGACTTCCGCGTGGAAGGCGGGCTCAGCGACGTCATTGCTATCAATCCCAAGTCCGCCTATAAGGAAGAGGCCTGGAAATTCCTGAAGTGGTATGCGGATGAAGGGGTCGTATATATGACCAAAGGCGGGCGGATTCCCGCCTCGAAGAAGATCGATGCTACAGAAACTCAGGCCAAGCTGATTGCGGGCTTCGAAGACCTCTATGATCTGGACTCCATGAAAAAGGTGCTGTTCGGCGACCAGGAAACCTACATCAACACAGTACCGGTTCAGCTGAATGACCTGCGGATGGAAGAGATTGAGCATTACTTCCTAAAAGGCCGGACACTGGACGAGACCGTTCAAAACATTGCCAAACGCCATAACGAGTTAATTGCCCGGGAAAAATAACCAAACGGCCTCTACTCCTGGTAAGGAGTGGAGGCCGTTTGGTATACAGCAGGTCCAATGAACTTCTCACTGCGGACGAGCTTCAGAAAAACTATTTTAGCTTTGGCTTTCAGTATATATTTGAAAGGTCACGCCGAATTGGTCAGTTACATCCCCAAAACCTGGGCTAAAGGGAGTGGCTTCAAACGGCATATTAACTTGACCGTTTTGTCGTAAGGCTTCAAAAAAAAGTTTTGACTTTTCTACGTCGTTAGTTGTAATGCAAATTGTTACCTGTTTCCCCTTTGGAATAGGCGAACCACTTGGAGCATCCGAAAACATGAGTTCCGATTCACCAACTCGTAACATTGCATGCGCCACAAGATTCTTTAGATCATCAGTGAAAGTTTCAGGCATATCCGGCATCTCTCCGTAAGTGCTAATGAATAGAACTTCGGCACCAATCGCTTGTTCATAAAACTCAATAGCTTCCCTTGCGTTCCCTTCCATATTTAAATAAGGGGTAAGTTTTACTGACATCATTGATCAGCTCCTTTTTTTTCAATCATAGCAAATAAATAATGCTTCGATTTCTTTTAGATTGCTATAAGTGGCCACCACTTGAAGTAGTGTATCATCCATCTTAGAGTGTTTAACTGCATTTTATACATCAGTCTGCGGGCAAATCATGCTACTTTTAGATTAGAGTGTATTTGATACAGCAGGAAAAGCAGAAATGGCCCAAAAACACTTATTTTCTAACTTTCTAATGCACTAAATACATCAAAAAGTCGTTTTGACCCAGCACTGGACAATTCTGCTACACCAAATACATTCTATTGCTCAAAGGCACAAAAGTTATGAGACAAAATCAACGCTGCAGACGGGTTGTGGAATGTTGCCCCTTACAAGTTTGCAGTAGACTGGCATTATGCCCTGCTCCTTTGCTATTCCTAATCCAGCTGAAACTTGGTCACCATCTCCTGCAGCTCCGTCGCCATATGGCTCAGCGATTCGGACGAAGAGGAAATCTCCTCCATCGAACGGTGCTGTTCGGAGACAGCTGCGGATATTGCGGTTAATTCCTGCAGGGAGTTGCGGGAGATCCCAACGATTTCATTCATGGATGCAGAGACCTCTTCTGTGCTGGCAGAAAGCTGCTGAGTGGCAGCAGACACCTCGTTGATCTCATGCGAGACTTCAGTGACGGCGTGGACGATGGTGCCGAATACTTCTCTGACACGTCTGATCTGCGCTACGCTTTTATGTACTTCTTCTATCTCTTCCGATATTGATGTAGAGGTCATTGCGGCTGAATCCTGGATCTCCGACAGAATTCCCGCTATCGTGCCGGTAGCGTTCGTGGTCTGTTCAGCCAGCTTCTTTACTTCTCCCGCAACGACAGCAAAACCTCGTCCATGCTCGCCCGCACGTGCAGCTTCTATAGAAGCATTTAGCGACAGCAGATTGGTCTGGGCCGCAATCTCCGAGATATACCGGACGACCTGATTGATCTCAGCCGTTTTGGCTTCCAGGGCATGAATCATGGCTGCCGTACGTTCTACTGCCTGATTGACGCTGGTAATTTGCTGTACCGCCCCCTGCACGGCTTGATCTCCATATGTAACTTGCTCATTTACGTGCTGAGACCGTTCATTGACAATACCGGAGGATTCGGCAATCTTCTGAATCCCTATGGCCATTTCTTCCATGGCGTAAGCCGATTGCTCCGATCCCTCGTATTGCTCCTGAGCCCCTTTGGTAATACGTTCTACCGATTGAGCCGTATGCTGTGAAGCACTCACCGAGTTGACCGCTATAGCCGTCAATTGTTCGGAAGAGGCGGCTGTATGCTGAACAGCTTCGTCCAATTTCCGAAGCGTAAGTGTGAATGAATCCAGCATGACATTGATATGATGCTTCAACTGCTGTATCTCGTCCTTGCCTTTTACAGGCAACCGGCCGGTGAGATCACCCTTCGCTGCTCTTTTCATAAGATGGGTGACGGCATAAATAGGCCGCAGGATAAAGCCGGAAGCCACCGTGGATAATACGGCCACTAGCAGTGCACAGATGAGGATTACGTAGTACCCTACTTTTTTGGAATGATCCACACCACTCATCAGATCGGCTTCATTCCCCGAAACAACGACACGCCAACCTGTCAATCCCACCTCGGCAAAGGAAGATATCTTGGCTACTCCCGCCTTATCCCTATAGGTGGTATTGCCCTGCTTCAGCTTCAATACTTCACCCGCAAAAATGCCGGCTGTTTCTTCATTCACATAGTCCTTGAGCTCTTTTCCGACCAGCTGTTCCGAGGTATGGGCAAGATACTTGCCGTCTTTGGAGAGCAGAAATGCCGAGCTGGATTCACTCATCTTGTTCTTATTCAATTCCTCCAAAATATTACCCGGACTGACTACCCCCTGCAGAATTCCCCGAAATTCATTGCTGTCCCCCAGAATTGGAATATCGATAATAATGATGTTTTCTTTCGTCTGAAGATCCTGGATCACATCGGAGATGCCGACGGTCTTCTCTTGTTGAGCCCTTTTGAAATTATCCAGTGCCGAAATATCAAATGTACCCGAAGACTCATTGATCAATTGACCGGATTCGGAGGAATAGGCAAAGGAAGTGACATCCGGACTCATCGCCTTCATCATCTTCAAATAGCCCACAATCTTGTCGCTATCCCCTTGGAGCAGATCCGCCCGGTAGCTGTCCACCATGCTCTCCAAGGATTTGACTTTGGCTTCGAGCAACCCGTTCAGACCCTCCGCATTCACAGAAGCTATAATCAACTGCTGTTCTTTGAGCTCCTTTTCCACAATGCCGGAGAACAACCGGGTCGTTATTCCGGCCACCAACACCACGGGAATTACCGTGAGCAATAACAGAAACACCATAAACTTAAACTTTAATGACTCTGAACCTTTTTTGAATTTCCCTATCCATGATTTCATGAACTCTCCCTACACTCCTCTTGTGTTTTTTTTAATCGTTGTTGTCGGCTTGGAATGTAAATGTAATTCATTCATTTCCTTTCACCACACTTATATATCGGTGCTTATGTCATATTGCAGTAGCGTTTCCACCAGAATTTCCACAAGCCCGCTCCGGCATAAAATAAAGACGCTCCAGGCAGCGTACCTGAGCACCTGTAGTGTGTATAGGGATGGCGGGAGGCTGGCTATTTTGGGTTTTTAGCTGGTTCACTCTTTCGCGGAGAAGTGTTTGAATGCATTTAATACAACTTTCCAATGTACCATATACATCAGAATGCAGATTTGAGCCAAAAAAAGACGGTTCTAATGCACAAAATACATTATCTTGCTCAAACCTTCATAATTTTTACCTCTACTATGTCTGACGAGGAGCCTGTCAATTCTACTTGCTTTCGTTGCTCCCCGCTTAGACTCACACAACCTTGAACAAATAATCCCCCTATGTTATGTTGTTGGAAATATTTCCAGGAGTTGATCCTATGAGCACTGATTCTATATCCCCGATTATGATGTCCATACCTGAGCGCTTTGAGAGTAAACGACTGCTGATTCGTGCTCCGTTATGGGGAGATGGTGCGGCTGTGAACCAGGCTGTTACCGAAAGTATTGAAGAACTGCGTCCGTGGATGCCATGGGCGAAGAGCCTCCCTACCCTTGAAGAATCCGAAGCCAGCATCAGAAGATCCCGGCTGCAATTCCTGGAACGTACGGATTTACGGCTGCTGCTGTTCCAAAAAGAAACGGGCGAATTAGTGGGCGGCAGCGGCCTGCACCGGTTCGACTGGCAGGCGCGAACATTCGAAATCGGCTATTGGGTGCGAACCTCCTGCAGCAGACAAGGATATATTACAGAAGCAGTAAAAGCGATTACGAAGTATGCTATTCATGAGCTGGCGGCTAATCGGGTGGAGATTCGATGCGATGCACGAAATCTGCAAAGTGCGGCGGTGGCTGAGCGTTCCGGCTTTCTATTAGAAGGAATTCTGCGTAACGATACCCGCGGCATAGATGGTTCATTAAGGGACACCAGGGTCTACTCCAAGGTACGGGGTGTCGAGTTCTAATCCTCCACCTAAGGAAATATTTTCTCTGTTTATCGTAATATAATAAATATATCCAAAAACTAAAGAGGTGTGTTCATGAGAGAGCAGTATCCCGCTAGACTTGAATTGTTTGCTGCGAACGCGCAGAAGACCAAGAAGACTTTTATCTGGCAAAATGCAATGATCAACCGCTTGGCAGCCTTGCTCTATGCGGTGGAGGATAAAATTGTGGACGACGAGGCCATTCGCGAGAGTTATGAGATGATCAAGGACAATACCAAACGTTTCTCCGCCTTCCGGGGGAATTCGGCCATCAGCATTGCGGCCTTGCTCTCACTGTCTCCTGACAAAAAAACGCGGCTGACTGACACCCTTGCCGTCTATGACCTCATGAAGGCGGCCAAGTTCAGAGCTTCCGACTATCTTGTCGTAGCCGCTTATCAAATTGCCGCGAACACGGCATCCAGTCAATATGAGCAGACTGTAGAACGAGCCAAGGTTTTTTACGATGGCATGAAAGCCAATCACCGTTTTCTTACGGGACAGGACGACTATATCTTCGCCGCTATGCTTGGCCTTTCGGATCTGGATATGGAACGCGGTTTGTCACGTATGGAGCAGCTTTATGCCGAGCTGAAGCCCGAGTTTCCATCAGGCAACAGTGTGCAAGCCCTGACCCAGGTGCTGGTGCTCGGAGAAGAAACCTCCGGGACGTCGGCAAATGTGCTGGCATTACGCGATGCTTTTCGGACACGGGACATCCGGCTGGACAAACAATATACCCTCTCTTCACTTGGCGTGCTCTCCTTGCTCCCTTGCGGTCAAGAGACCCTCGTCGATGAGGTCTCCGAGACCTACGAATATTTACGTACACAAAAAGGCTTCGGCAATTGGTCCATTACCAAGCAGGAATTGCTGCTCCTATCGGCTGCACTGGTGGCCTTCTGGCATGTGGAGGAGATCCGCAGCGGCATATTAACCACAACAGTCTCTACCAGCATTACCAACATTGTCATCGCACAGCAGACAGCTATTGCTGTGGCTGCGGCTTCGTCCGCTGCGGCGGCTTCTTCATCCAGTTAGGGTTGTTTTGGGATTATACTTTTTCCAGCACCTGTGGAGGGAAGCCGGGGCCAACGATTAACCGGATCAATTCCGCTATATTAGACAGATTTATTAAGGAGTACATGGCTTATAGCCAAGGTGCTGCTACCTTCGCATGGCAGGGTGGCGAACCCTTGTTAGCCGGCTATGACTTTTTCGAAGAGGTTGTCCATCTTCAGGCCCTGTATGCCCCGCCTCATACGGTTATTAGCAACTCCTTACAGACGAATGGGACATTAATCAATGACAGATGGGCAGCGTTCTTTAAGACCTATCAATTTCTCATCGGCATAAGTTTGGACGGTCCGCAGGAAATCCATGATTCCCTCCGGGTGTACTCTTCTGGCCAGGGCAGCTTTGAGCGCGTGATGGGCGGCATCGAGCATCTCAGACGGCATCAGGTCGATTTTAATATTTTAACTGTCATCCATAAAGGCAATGTGGGTAAGGCCAAGGAGCTTATGGCATTCTGCCGGGAGAATCATTTCGCTTATGTCCAGTTCATCCCTTGTATGGATTTCCGGTCCCAGCAGGTTGACCAGCCAGGGGTTTATGAGATTACCCCTCAGGAATATGGAGACTTTCTCTGTGAAGCTTTCGATGAATGGTACCAAGATGGCAACCCTAACACTTCCGTAGGGTTCTTTGACAACATGCTTAGTGTCTATCTGAACCGGGAAGCGGAGTTATGCATTCATCAAGCCCATTGTCCAACTACCCTGGTCCTTGAGCAGAACGGTGATGCTTATCCCTGCGATTTCTTCATCAATGATAAGTGGAAGGTTGGCAATGTAGGTACGGATTCGATTGATAGTCTACTGGCGCACCCGAACTATGAGCGGTTCCGCCAGATGAAACCTTCACTCTCCGTGAAATGCCAATCCTGTGAATGGCAACAATTATGTTCCGGGGGCTGCCCCCGGAACCGTACGTGGAACCCTGAAAGGAACGAGGGGGATCAAGACTACTTCTGTCAGAGCTATACGCAGATTTATACCTATGCATATGAGAGAATGCAGGCACTGGGTCACCAGCTTCGCAAAAGCTTGTTCTCTCACAATATGCAGCGTTATTTGAACGGCAAAACACCGGGGCGAAACGAACCTTGTGCTTGCGGCAGCGGGAAAAAGTACAAAGCGTGCTGCGCTTCACTAGGACATTAACTAAAAGGACACTTATCCTTGAAGCAGCTGCAGCCTATGTGGAGCGCCACAAAAAGAAATAGACCGCCCCGGTCAAAGGTAGCGGCCTATTTCGTTGCATAATCCTTTAAAGCCTCCGCCTTTAAAAGCGGCTATTGCAAACAGGGAGTCGTGTTGACGCACGGCTCTCTTTGCAATGTACCCTCAATATACCACAAATCGCCTTAGGGTCTGCTGCCTGACCCGCCATCCATCCCCTGGCTGCCGTTTCTTCCCGTCGTACCGCTGCCGCCATTCCTCCCGGGACCGCCACCGTTTACGCCCCGGCCTCCGTTTGTGTCAAAGCCGCCGTTCATCCCTGGTCCCCCATTCGTCCGTGAACCGGAGTCCGTATTCGTTATGGTCTGAGCGGTAATGGCCTCGCAAGAGGCGAGTACTATGGCACAACTCAGCACTACCAGAATCACAGAGATGTAGTTACCTTTGGTCCGTTTCCGCATCTGTCCGATACTCCCTTCTTAGTACCATAACATCATAAACATCCTTGAATCCCATGTACGACAACACGATCAATAGCGGATATACAGGGTAGATATACCGGGACTTAATCTCCCATAACAGATAGAATCCGATGAACCCGAGAACCACTAGAATCAAGGAGGTTTCTTCGAACCTTTTGGCTCTGATGCCACTAATCAGTCTAACCAGAAGGAAGCCATACATCAGAATATTCATGACATACAACACCCGGAGCAGCCCGCTTCTATACTTGGAATCTGCTTTAAGCCAATCCGTAGCCCATGTAGTATAGCTATAACGATCCATTATAAAACCCATTCCCCCCCCTGAATCGGAAGAACTATCATTTCCAATGCCGTACCTTTCCACCTGATAGGTTCCTTCTGTCCAGGTCCATACCAGCTTGTTATAATACATTTTCACCAATTCGCCTGCGGTCGCCTCGGAAAGCTTGTTGCTGATGGACTCTTTGAATAACTCCACACTTTCTGCCTGATTATAATTCGCCTCTCTCTGGTAGATATTGTAGCTCTCCCGATTGTCCCAGAACCCAAACGTCTCCAGATTGATCCCCATATTCAGCCACATGTAGACAGGTGCAGCATTGTCGTTCACCGGTTCATCCACGACCTGTGTAGCCTGCAGCACAGCATTTTGGGTCCAGCCCGGAACATTGAACAGCACGGCCATTAGGCACAAAGAGAGCAGAAGTTTCCTCACACCTAGGGTCCTCATATTGAACACCAGGCTAAGCATAATAGCGATCAGAAAGATAACGCCGATGCTCCTGAAATAATTGCCGATTGAGAGCAGAATTGCAGCAAACAGGATATCCTGCAGCGATCTGGTTCGAATGAACCTGATGGCACAATATAAAGCGCTGGTCAGAAAAGCGGTAGCAATCACATCATTATAAATAAAATTGCTCATAAACAAAGAAGGAATATACGTGGCAGCAAACACCAAAACACCATAATCCTGCTCTGTGGACTTGGCGTTAATCTCTTTATAGAGCAGGTAGACCATTAACGTCGTAACCAGTGAAAATAGAATATTAAACCCTTTGATGACCAGATAATTATCCGGAAACACATCCAACAACGTTTTTAAGTACAACACGATCGAGAAATTAAACGGAAACATATGAAGATATCCACCGGTTTGAAAGGAGGAATAATCCTGCTGATACAGCATATTCCTAGCCAGGGTCAGCACCGTTTCGGAATCATCTGTAGGGAGCCGCGGGAACAGGAACAGGATCGCAATCTGAATCGCAGCGGACAATAGCAGCGTGGCCGGAATGACTATTTTCCGACTGTATTTATTCAGCTTCAGGCACATTTTATACAGCAAGGCGCCCAGTGCTAGAACCACCCCGAGGATCACCAGAAAAAGACCCAGCTGCTGCTTCTCCAGAACCGGTATATCCCCGGATTTGAAGTAATTATACTCCGCTCGAATAAAGAAGGAGGAAGCGATAAACAGACCTATACAAAAAGCAAGCATGACATACAATATTCGCTGAGCTGCCTTTACCATTGAAATCCTCCCTTATGGCAATGTTATAGCAGCATTATAAGGAGCTAAACTGAAAATTTCATGAAAGCTTCTGCCGGCAAGTCAGGTTATACCAAACTCTAGGTATTGGCTTGCCTTCCTGGATACCATGAAGCATTCCATGCTTCGGGCTATTTATGTTTAATGATAGGCAAAGGGGACGTGATCTTCACGCCCCCTTCGTCTTCTATATAACTATTACCTATTGTAAGGGGATCGAATAGAACATTCGATAGCCATTATGGTTGGCGTACCACACGATTTGGTCACCCTTAATGATGGGGGAACACTCCGATAAAACAAAATGTTCAAGCGTCTGGATCTCCCCCGCTGCTTGTCCATTTCCATCCACAAAAACATATTTCAGCTTGCCCGGGTGATTCTCCTTATCGAATTCCTGCCACAACACCGCCAGCTTGTTGTCCGAGATCTTCACTAATTTGGGGATAGAGGCGATAAGATCGCTCCCCACATATTTGGCCAAAGTGATGTGCTTCACAGCAGCCGCATTCAAATCGTTCTTCGGCAATACACTAAGGATGATATCGCGCTGGTCTGTTTTCAGTCCAGTCATTTCAAAAGAGGTATATTCAGTCACTTTCGAGTGGTCAATGCTATTCATGGCTACCATATAGTTACCTGCAGACATTTCAAAGCCGCCGATAGAAACGCCCGTGCTGTTCGCGCCAATGGCACCCGGAATGGTAAACAAATCGATTTCGTTATAGCTGGCGCCATCCCCTTTATGCAATACAATCGAACGGGGATAGGCATCCCCATGATCCACGAGGACTTGAGTGCCGCCATCAAATAACACATATTGGTCGAAGGAATGGCTGACATGGTTTTTTTGAAATCTGCCCATATCATTGGTGACCTGCATCGTCGAGGTATTCACCATAATCGTAAGCTGGGATTGGTGATTCAGACCGTCGGGTGTCAGGTATCTTTCCCGTGAGGTATGGAACACAAGCGTATCCCCATACTCCGCCATTCTGCCCGAGCCTGCGTCAAAGGGAATAACCGTGTAGCTTTCTCCGCCCTTGACAGAAACACTGTCGACCCTATTGAAGCTTTTATCATAACGGACAATACGAATGACTTCCTTCGCATCATTTTGTTCAGGATTCTCTTGGCCATAAGCCACATAGTTATACTTCTCTCCACTATAAAACCCTCCAAAAAGCGGAAGTTCAAGAGCCAGCTTGTGACTATTCACCAATTCATATTGAGCATTGTACGTTTCGATCGTAAGCTCCTGATTGGCCTCAATGACACTTGTGGTCTGATCCGTATTATGGACCAGGTAAGACGTTACAGGACTTTTCCATCTGGGAAAAGAAGAAGATTCTTTGTTATCTTTGGCCGCAAACGCTGTCTTCACCCGGTACGCATGATCAGGGGTTTTTGAGAACAACGCAATTTGATTGGACGCATTGTCATATTCGATCTCAAACGGAATCTGGCTGCCCAAATCCCTTAATTGCACATAATTGCTGTCGCCAATATTGTATGCTGTAATAAGCAGCGGCTGCCCGTCGATCAGCACTTTTGCAGCGGAACGTGTAGCTATGTATTCTTTACTGCGGCTATAATATGTACTCTCTTCTGTTTCTTCCGGGGTATAGGCTTGCCCTCTGATGATTTCAATGGCGCTTGTTGACGGGTTCCAGGATATATCAAATTGACTGGATGTTCCCGAGAAATTCCTGGCGATATCACGCAGTCTGAAGTAATTGCTGCCGGATATATTGAATCCGTATAAATCCCCTTCGACTCCATTAATAGACACCTTGCTTTCGCTCACCTTTGCCTTTGTAGCCGTGCCGGCAGAAGCAAGGTTGCCCAGTGACGGGATAACCAGTGCCAGGACCAGCAGCATAGTCACAATCTTTTTCATCGTACATTTCCTCCATTAGTTCAAAAGTTTCATAGACCAAGTAACTATACTATAGTATCACTAAATCCTGCATCTAAAATAGGCAAAAAAAAGAGAGGTTCTCCCTCTCTTTTGTGGTTCTTCCAGCAGTCACTTCTCATTCTCCAGCATACTCTTCAGCGGCTGCACTTTACTCTTCAGCCGGGGCCGGGGCGGCAACTGCAGCTCCACTATTCTGCAAATTCTCCTTCACCTCATCCGCCCCTAAGGACTGAACCGTACCATAAGTGAGGCGGAATTTTCGGTATTAACCGCGTCCGGTTATTCTATTGGACCCAATATTGGTTGTCTCTAGGGCTTGCCGGCCTTCGGGACAACCTTATTTTTTGCCCCTACTACCGATTCCGCCAAATAAATTCAATGATACGCCTATATTTTTGTCGGATATCCGACTGTTTTTGTTTTAAACCATGAACTATAATCATAAATACCGATAAGTAAACTTTGAATTACTCATAAACAGCTAGAGAGGAGCACAACGGTGATGGGTCAAGAGGGCATGTCCTCCTATTCAGAAGGAAGCGCAACAGATAACGGCGAAGCCGAGCAACTCGTGTTAGCGAAGCTCTTCGAGGAATTCGGCACTTCACACGATATGAAGAAGAACGCCTTTATCTTCAGGGGTGAGGAGGAGAGTCAGGAGATCTATTTCGTCCGGGACGGGCTGGTAAAGATATCCCAGTTTGCGCAAGAGGGCCAGAGCATCACCTTGTTCCTGCGCCACAAGGGCGAGATGTTCGGCGCGGCCGAGGTGCTGACGGGGCAGAAGAGGCAACGCTATGCGCGATGTATCACGGACAGCCGCATCCTCTCGATTCCGGCTTCCCAATTCACCGGCTTGCTGAAGAGACATCCGGATACCCTTTACGCGCTAACGGTGGTCAACGCCCGCCGTCTTTTGCAGACACAGCGGTACGTGGAGACGCTCATTTCGCGGCCGGTTGCCTGGAGGCTGGCTCAGCTATTAATGCAGCTCGGAGTTCGTGTGGGGAAGGAGACTGTTGTCACGCTTCCGCTTAGCCATGAGGAGATCTCCTATGTCATCGGCTGCAGCAGGCAGACGGTTACGGAGACGTTGGGCCGGTGGCGGGACGAAGGCAGCATTCTCTATGAGAAGAAGATGGTTGTCATTCTCGATACCGACGAGTTCCAACAGCACTTGTAACGATATGGAAGGATATAGGGGGGCGGAGTATGATTCGAGTAGAAGGAGTCGGCAAGACGTTCGCGCAACGGGGCGGAGCGGGCTACACCGCGCTGGAAGACATCGCCTTCGAGATAGGTAAGGGAGAGTTCGTTTCCATCCTCGGCCCTTCCGGCTGCGGCAAGTCCACACTGCTTAATTTGGTGGCGGGGCTGGAGCGGGCGGATCGCGGGCGCGTCGAAGCGAACGGCAAGGAAGTCACGGCCCCGGGGCCCGACCGGATCGTTGTGTTCCAGGACCATGCGTTGTACCCTTGGCTCACCGTGCTGGAAAACGTCGCTTTCGGTCTCAAGCAAAAGGGAATCAAAAAGAAGGAACGCCGCGAGCGGTCCATGGAGCAGATCCGGGCAGTCCATCTGGGCAAGTTCGCGGACCGCTATCCCCATGAGCTGTCGGGCGGGATGAAGCAGCGGGTAGCCATCGCGCGGGCGCTCGTCATGGACCCGGAAATTCTGCTCATGGATGAGCCGTTCGCTGCGCTGGATGAACAGACGAGGCTTCTGCTGCACAAAGAATTGGAGCAGATATGGCTGAACACCCGAAAGACCATTCTGTTTATCACGCATAACATCCGGGAGGCGGTCACATTGTCGGAAAGGGTGCTCGTTATGTCCACTCGGCCGGGACGGATCAAGAAGGAGTTCCACGTACGGGCGGCCCGGCCGCGGGAGCCCGGCGATTCCGTTCTGCACCATATCGAGAGTCAGATCATGGATACGTTGGCCGCTGAACTAGAGAAGGTGGCGAAGGAGGAATACGGCAATGACTAAACTCTGGAGAAAAACCATCTTTCTCATTCTGCTGCTAGTAATCTGGGAGACGGCATATAGGACGATGCATTGGGGCTGGCGTTTCCCATCGGCGCTGCAGACGATGCAGACGTTCTACGACGGGATCGCGAATGGGCAACTGCTCGAAGCGACGTTTAGCAGCTTGAGGCGAATCCTAATCGCGTTCGTCCTCTCGTGCGTCATCGGCATGACACTCGGCGTCCTGTTCGCCCGGAGCCGGCTGCTGGACGAGACGTTCGGCTTTGTCATCGTCGCTCTGCAAACGGTGCCGAGCATCGCTTGGCTACCGTTCGCCATCATCTGGTTCGGGCTGAACGACTTCGCCGTTGTGTTCATCACTACAATCGGGGCGACATGGACGATGACGATTGCGAGCCGGAGCGGGATTAGGAACATTCCTTCGATCTATCTGAAGTCGGCGCAGATGTTCGGAACGGGCCGCAGGTTCCGGCTCTTCTACCAAGTGATGGTCCCCGCCGCCATCCCTCAGCTTATTACGGGTATGCGCATGGCCTGGGCGTTCGCCTGGCGGGCGCTCGTCTCCGGCGAGCTCATCGCGCGCGGCATCGGGCTAGGGCAACTGCTGGAGGAGGGGCGGAGCCTCGGCGACACCTCCCTCATGCTCTGCATCGTGCTCGTAATCGCGATTCTCGGTACAATCTCCGACCACCTCGTCTTCAAACGTATAGAGGAACGGATCTGGACCCAATACGGTCTGCATGCTGCCAAAACGTAAGCTTAATTAGAAAGAGGGGAATGCACCATGTGGAAAAAAGCGGGTTATTCGAGTCTTGCAATCGTCTTATTTCTTACGCTGCTGTCCGGCTGCGGCTCCTCTGGTTCAGGGAGCAACGGGAGCTTCAAGTCTGCCGACCCAATTACGGTGAAGATCGGCTTGCTCAAGAACGTGACCCATGCTCCGGCTTTCGTAGCGATCAAAAAGGGCTACCTCCAAGACCGTCTGGGTGCTAACGTGAAGATCGAAGTTAAGGGCTTCAACAACGGCTCCGACTTCTCGACCGCGATGGCGACAGGCCAGATCGACATCGGCTACGTCGGGCCAAGCCCAGTCATTAACCAATACGTAAGGAGCAAGAACATCAAGATTCTGTCCGGAGCGAACAACGGCGGCGCAGTGCTGGTGGCGAGGAAGGGCTCTGGCGTGACAAGCGTAAAAGATTTGGCGGGCAAGCTGATCGCCATCCCGACCAAGGGGAGCACGAACGAGATCTCTCTCCGTCTGCTGCTTCAGGAGCAGGGCTTAAAGGTGACGACGGACAAGAACGGGGCTCAGCTCATCGCGATGGCTCCGGCGGATACGCTGACAGCCATGAAGCAAGGCCAAATAGACGCGGTGCTACTGCCGGAGCCGTGGGGTACGCAGATCGCGAACGAAGGCATTGGCGATATCATCGTCGAGTGGGATCAGATTCCGCCGAACAGGGGGAATTATCCACTAACGATCATCGTGTCTAACGACGACTTCCTGAAGAATTATCGGAACCTGGCCAAATCCGTTCTTCTCGCCAACGAGGACGCAATCAAGTTCATCAAGGATAGCCCGGACGACACGTATTCTCTTGTCAGCGACGAGTTGAAGGAACTGACGGGTAAGGGCTTGGACGTCGAATTGATCAAGGCCACGCTGTCGCATCTAAGCCTGACGACGAACATCGACCAAGACGCCTTGGAGACAATGGCTCAGGTAGCGGTCGATGCCGGCTACGTCAAGGGAGTTGGAGCAGATGGCTTGGATCTGGCAGGCCTGTACGATCTGTCGCTGCTTAAGGAGACGCAGGAAGGCAAATAAACCGAAGATGAGAGGGACGATAGCGATGTATATCCAACCACAAGAGAATTTGCGGCCAGACTACCACCCGGATCTGACCGTCGTTCTGCTCGGAACGGGTTCTCCCCGTGCCTTTTATGGGCGAGCGAAGCCCGGAGCCGTGGTGCTCGCGGCAGACAAGGCGTTCCTCGTCGATTGCGGAGGCGCTACGGTGGACCAATTGATCAAAGCGGGCATCATGCCTCAGCGGATATCCGATGTCCTGTTCACCCATCACCATTACGATCATAACGGCGGATTCTTCGACGTGTTCATCACGAGCTGGCGCACGCATATTACCGCGGAGCGTGTCTTCGAAGGCCGTTCGGTGCCCATGCAAGTATACGGACCAGAGACGACGAAGGCGATCATCGGCAAAATGCAGGAATCCTTCGAGTTCGATGTCAAACTCCGAATCAGCTATAACCTGTCGGACGAAGTAGGCTCGCGAATCGAATATACGGAATGCAACGAGGGCGTTGTCTATGACAAGGACGGCATCCGGATAACCGCCTTCGAGGTGGACCATCGCCCTGTCTATCCGGCTATCGCTTACAAGTTCGAGTATAACGGCAAGACGGTCGTTATCTCGGGCGATACGATTCCGGTGGCCAACATGGAGAAACACGCGACCGGGGCGGATCTGCTCGTTCACGAAGCGTACAACAAGCCATGGCTTGACGCCCTGATCGCGCAATATCCGAAGCACGAGAAGGCGCTGTCGAACCCCGCGAAGTATCATACGACGACGCTGGAAGCGGCGGACATCGCGCAGCGGGCAGGAGTCAAGCATCTCGTGCTCACGCATCACATTCCCGCGCCTGCGGCGAATACGGCGGCGGAGCAAGCGTATATCGAGGGGATGGCCGGAATTTACGACGGTCCGATCTCGGTCGGTCGCGACTTGATGGTCTTCGTATTAAAGTAGCGGACAGCCGTTTAAAGAAGGGCACCCGGCTGAGTGCCCTTTATTTTTCGCTCTATAGGTGATACTAAGAACCGTACAATAAATTAAAATAGATCATTCCGCTCCCTCGACACGTTGGTAATACGTATCGTACATCTGTGTAAACTCCTCTTTTGACATCATGGCTTCATTTGATCCTTCTGTAGGCTTGTAACGGTCCACCTTACCCTGGATAACCTCCATCCCCACCCTCCTTCCACCTTACCTTCATCTAATGCCCGGTTTGCGAGAGCCATACAAATTGCGCAATTTGTTATGATATGAAACTCACATATGTTAATACGCAGAATGGGCCGAAGCATTAACAATCGGCTATAAAAATCCCCAAGACTATAATAGAATAGAGTTATAATGCCTAACCGGAGGGACTTATGAAAAAACATATTTATGTAGTTGGCGCTGTCATCATCGAAAATGAAAAGATCCTCTGTGCGCAGCGCGGAGCTACTAAAGCATTAGCCTATAAGTGGGAATTCCCTGGCGGGAAGATTGAGGACGGCGAGACACCTCAGGCTGCACTGAAACGTGAGATCAACGAAGAAATGAACTGCACGATCGAGATTGGCGAAGCCATTGAAACTACCGTACACGAATACGATTTTGGTTTTGTCCATTTGTCTACTTACTATTGTCATCTGATCAGCGGTAAACCTACCCTGACTGAACATGTGGCGATCCGTTGGCTGCCCGCACATGAACTGATGTCTCTGGATTGGGCCCCTGCTGACATCCCTGCTGTAGAGAAAATTCAGCGGAATTGACTGGCATTGTCCTCGTTCGCATAGACCAGAGCGACTATTGATGGAATCAGCAAAGAGTTCTCCAAAAAAAGCTGTGGATAAAATTTCTTTTACTTTAAACCATGGAGTCTATGGAGGGAGCAAATGACGCGGGGAAAACTACACTAATGCCTATGATTTGCGGAATTCTAACTCCAGTTCTGCGCATATCCTGATGGACGGAACTCATTGCTGCCTGTACACAAAATGCTGAACCTCAGGTGAATTACCTCAAAAAGAAACAGACCGCCCCGGTCAAAGGTAGCGGTCATATTCCACTATACCAAGATAAATTAATAATGTAATACAGTTACTATACACTCCATCCAGAACATTCCTTATATTCGCGTTACCTTCCGCTGCTCTATCTTCTTCGATGAAGGCTTATACACCCAGTAGATCATCTCCGTCAAATTCACCAATCCCAGTCCTCTTTCGATTGGGTAAGTATGGCTGCCCATATCGCAATTGAGCCTTGCTCCATCAAAATAGATCCTTTCCACAGGCGTATGACCATAAATGACCGGTTTATTATGAGTTAAGCCTAAGAGTTTGGTCAGCGGAGTGTTGTAAAAATCGTATTCCGACATCCAGAGGATATCCCTGCTCTGCTGATCCAGCGGTTCATGAGGATTTAAGCCCGCATGGGTATACACATATTCCTCATCCGCATAAACCAGCGGCAAACGAATAATCCATTCTATGTGTTCATCCATTTCCGCTTTGGAGAACGTCTTCTCGAAATCCTTCAGTGTTGCCCTTCCGCCATGACTCAACCAAAGCTTGTCTCCGCTCCGGTAATAATCCCTCAGCATCTCCTCATGATTGCCGATAACGGCTTGTACATTCGGATAGGTATCGGCAAGCTCTTTTATCCTCTTAATTACGCTCCCGCTATGCTCCCCCCGATCAATCATATCCCCGCCAAAAACAAGCTGGTCCGCTTCAAAATCTACCTCTGCATGTTTCAGCAAAAGCTCCATGCCCTGGTACTCGCCATGTATATCTGTCATGAAAAACTTCAAAATATTCTCACCCCGATTGGATCACTTCTTTATGCCATTCACTTACTATTAACAATTATGTGTAACTTCCAGCTCATTATTGGCATCGATGGTTCCGTAAGTAGCACAAAGCAGCATCCCCCCACAAACCTCGCTGCTCACTTGAAAATGTATGTTATCTTCATAGGTATCTATGCTATCCGCTGTAATGGTATCTATAAGTTTGTTGAAATTAAGAACCGGTAAATACTTCGCTACAATTTCATAGCTTGATAGATTATCTTTATTCGTATATGGATTATATTCCTGAATATCTTTATAAATCGGACTGGGACCATAGGGGTCATGTATGAAGTGTCCATTCTCATCTTCGAATTTCCCCATTTCTTCCTTAACGATATAATCCGGATAATCTCCGCCGCCTGGATCTTCATCACTAAACTGCCAAAAAGGATATTCGATATCACATAAGTGCGTAATCATCCATATTAGAAATTGCTCATTGATAACATCCACATCTGCTTCCAGCGTCTTGAACCGTTCCCCATAATATTGGGTTGCCCGGTCCAGCTTCTCTTCTTGGGACATATCATCACTTACCCCTGCTATGTCGCAAGTATCCAAGTTAATAATGATCGTATTGAATTCCCCCATCACCCCTAAATCAACCGTTCCACTCCAGTAGGCTTCACCATCGGTATCGATTGTTATCATATTGTCCTCCATTCTGCTCCTTATATTGTGGCGATTACTTCCAATTCTTATCAAATCATCAATGATAAAGTCTGCTTGCACATCGTTTACCGGGTGGTCTCCTACGTAACAACATACACAGATTTTTACAGTCGCAGACAACCGGCTTTTTTCATGATAAACTAACGCTAAATATAAACTTGCCTCAATGAAGTATGTGGCTGGGCTTAGTTATATTTCCATATTGACAGCGGAGGGAAATCATTGCAAACATTAATACTCAAGTGGAATCAAGTGAGCCTGGTACAACGAATACTTGTGGGGATTATAGCTGGTATAGTCTTGGCTTTATCGATCCCTGATGCAACAGGAGTTACCATTTTCGGTTCCTTGTTTGTATCCGCATTAAAGGCGGTTGCGCCTGTATTGGTCTTGCTTCTGGTAATGTCGGCCATCTCCAAACATAAAAAGGGCCACCAAACGAATATGAAAGCGATCCTTGCTCTATATGGGTTAAGTACATTTTTGGCAGGACTCATAGCCGTTATTGCGAGTTTTATATTTCCGGTAAGCTTGTCTCTTGTAACGGGTACCAATGACCTGACTCCACCCGATGGGATCGTAGAAGTCCTTAAGACTTTGCTATTCCAGGTCGTCGACAACCCGGTAAATGCCCTAATGAATGGCAACTATATCGGTATCCTGGCATGGGCAATCCTTCTTGGAACTGCTTTAAGAAATGCCAATGATAGTACAAAAGACTCGCTTGCTAATTTTTCAGATGCCGTCTCACAAATCGTCAAATGGGTCATCAGCTTGGCACCCTTAGGCATCATGGGACTTGTATTTGATACCATTACAGCCAATGGACTTTCATCCTTGCTCGATTACGGCAAACTGCTGCTTGTTCTTATTGGATGTATGTTATTTATGGCATTAGTTATTAATCCATTGATTGTATATCTGAATATACGCAGAAATCCTTACCCTCTTGTGTTTCATTGCCTGAAGGGAAGCGGGATTACCGCATTTTTCACCCGCAGCTCAGCTGCTAACATTCCAATTAACCTGAGATTATGTGAAAAAATGGAACTCGACGCAGATACGTATTCGGTGTCCATTCCATTAGGTGCTACGATTAATATGGCGGGTGCAGCGGTTACGATTTCTGTCTTGACTCTCGCTGCTGTTCATACGGTTGGCATTGAGGTGGACTTTGGTACGGCGCTTATTCTTAGCGTCCTGTCCGCTGTAGCGGCTGCCGGTGCCTCGGGTGTTGCTGGCGGTTCACTTCTACTGATTCCTCTGGCATGCAGTATTTTCGGCATTCCGAATGATGTTGCAATTCAGGTCGTGGGTGTTGGTTTCATAATCGGTGTGTTGCAGGACTCTTTTGAAACAGCTCTTAATTCATCCTCCGACCTACTTTTCACAGCAACAGCTGAATATGCCAAAAAACGTAAAGAAGGCAAGGAATTCGTGATTCATACCTAGAAAATGATACACAAGCAGGAGACCTTCGGGTCCCTGCTTTTTTGTTCTCTTCAGTTGCTTTGTCTTTCAAAAGCTGGTTGTGCTCTAGCCCAAGCCAAAGCTTGCCGCGCCTTTTCTACACGGTCATCCATACTTTGGTCCACCGTCCCTATGAATAAACAAGACTAATCCCTTTGTTCCGCATAACTACACTCCTTATAAGGGGTGTTATGATCTAAGACCATGTAATCCCAGTCATACTCTTTGAACAAGAGATAACGGATAAAGCTATTTTTCTTCGAATAAGAACGAAAGAATAATTGCTCATACAATTGTTTCGCACGTTGGTTTCTTTCGGAAACGTGGAGACTAAGGTGATCAACAAACGGTTGTGTCTGCATATATTGCCGCGCCCACTGCAGCAGTTGTTTGCCAATACCCTTGCCTCGATGATCACGGTGAACCGATAGATCGGCAATATAACATTCCCGGTCTTTGGGCTTATGGTCCAAATAGTACAGTCCGAGCAGCAATTTGAGCAGGCTCCACTTCCCAAGCCCGTCGAAGTCCTGCCAAGAAGGGCGATGTTGCCCTTGTGGGTCTATGGGGTGTTCCGGCTTCCACTTGAGCGCCAAGGTACCAATAACTTCTCCATTCTGCATCGCCACCACCCGCAGGCCCGCCCCTTCGTCAGGAAGCTGATTTAACAACTTCTCGAAAAAAAAAGCCAGCTGATCCTCGCTTAACTTTGCCAGGGTTAGAAACTTTCCGCGAAATCCATGTACAAGCAACCGGCTAACCGCTGGATTATACCTGGAGTGCATAGGTTCAATCGTAATTGGTGTGCTTGTCATCTTATTCTCCTTCTTTCAAAACATCTGTCGATTGGATTCGTTTCAATATCTCGAAATGCAGTTTGCCATGGCTAAACAGGGATAAATAAGATTTCTCAATTAAGATTAAAGGCTCTTCCGCTAGGGCATAAGCATGCACGGCAGCATGTTCGTTAAACTGCTCGATCCTTTGATCAAGCTCATGGTCCTGCTGAATCAAAAAATCTGAGGAAAGGTACTCCCCGGCAGGCAAGGTGAAATCGCTGGACTGTTGAGCTTCCAGACATATCGTAATTGCATCAGAACTGTCATACAAATAATGAATGTCTAGTTCGAACAGATTTGGTACTGGAGCGGCTTGTTCGGCCAGCAGGCGGGCATGAAGTGTAGTGTGTGACTTTATCTCTACCCAACGCGTCAAATGAATAATCTTCCGTTGCCTCACTTGATATTGCGTGGTCTGACTGACAAAGCTGAGCTGCTCCTGCAGAACCTTACGGATGAACTGTTGCAGCTCTTGAAGTTGTTCAATCTGGGTTGTTGTTTCCAGTAAAGAATGTTGAAGCACTTGCTCAAAT
Source organism: Paenibacillus albidus (assembly GCF_014644435.1). GTDB lineage: Bacteria > Bacillota > Bacilli > Paenibacillales > Paenibacillaceae > Paenibacillus_AQ > Paenibacillus_AQ albidus. Next base: position 116,842 of record NZ_BMKR01000017.1, read on the forward strand.
TGCCCAGGCGTAAATGAATCGAAAGATTGCTTAATCGACGGCACCGACACACCAAGCTTCCGAAGCAACAGAATATGTGCCAAATTGTAAATTTGATCCATATCGTACATTCTGTACAGATTGTCATCTGTATAGGCGGGCTCGAGAATTCCCTTCTCTTCAAAATAACGGATTTGATGTACAGATACATTCATAATGCGGGCCAGTTCACTAATCGTTATTTCCTTTTTCATTGCTATCGCTCCCGGTGTGGAATACCTTTACCATACACCTTAGGTCAGGCCTAAGGTCAATCTTTTTGGGTTATTCAAGAGAAAGCAGCGGGAAGCATGCGATTTCATCAAACTTGATACCTTAAGCTTTCAAGCATGAATTCGAGCGGAATTTAATTAGAACCACTGACAGCAGGTGTCAGTGAGGGTGGCTTATAATCGGAATAAACACCCACACTAATTATCTTAGGAGGAATGGAGTATGAGCAAAACACAAACATTACGAGGATTTGCGACAATCAGTTATTGGGCGGATGATATGGAGGCGGCAAAGGCTTGGTACTCGGAGCTGCTGGGCATTGCGCCTTACTTCGAAACCTCAGGACCCGATGGTCAACTGGTCTATGCAGAGTTTCGCCTTGGAGACTACCAGCACGAACTGGGTCTGATCGATCGACGTTTCGCTCCTGCGCATGCAGTTGCTGGTCCCGGTGGGGCCATCATGTACTGGCATGTTGATGATATAGAAGCCACACTTAAGCATTTGATGGCCATGGGCGCGCAAGAGTATGAACCCCTCGTCCACCGGGGAGAGGGATTCATCACGGCTTCCGTTACAGATCCATTTGGTAACGTGCTAGGTATCATGTATAATTCTCACTATGTGAAGATACATTCGAATATTTTATAGAGTTTCCTAATAGCAGGTTTGTGTGTTTTCATTTCACTTTTAATACGGGAGGAAAAAAAGATATGTTAATCGACCTTTCTCATATCATCCAAGATGGAATGCCCGTGTTTCCTGGAGATACAGAGACAGTACTACTACAATCCAAGTACATTCAAAAGGACTATTACAACAATCATCAGATGACTATTAACATGCATGCTGGTACTCATATCGATGGCCCAATGCATCTATTGGACTGCAATTTGTACCTTAACGAATTTCCTCTTGAAACCTTTATAGGTGAGGGTTGTTTGCTGGATGTATCTAAAGAAACCACAATTCATTACAAGGAAGAGTATGAGCATTTAATCAAACAGAAACAAATCCTTATTTTATATACCGGTCACTGTAAATACTTCGGCCAATCAAAGTATTTTACCGATTATCCCGTATTGACCTTAGAATTTGCGGAGTTATTAGTAAGGAAACAAGTGAAAATGATTGGCTTGGATACACCTTCACCAGATAAGTATCCATTTGAGGTACATAAGTGTCTGTTTCAAAATAACATTCTGATTATTGAAAACTTAACGAATGTAGAACAACTGCAAAATGTAAAGTCTTTTGAAATCATAGCACTGCCACTACATATAAAGTCGGATTCTTCGATTGCACGTGTGATTGCGCGAGTGAAATGACTTTTTCTTTGTATACCTAATCAATGGTTCTATCGTTGGTCAGGGAGCCTATGGTTCTCAATGAAGAAAAAAAACTGAACCCTCCGCGAGAATTTCTTTCATTCCATCAGAATGTTCTTTTACTAATTTGCCCGCCTTATCTTTGTAGACTACACAAGTTCCATTTGCCTTCGCGTCCAGCTTTGCACGCTCTCCCGTTAACTTAATGAGCTTCAATAAATCATTATAGGTTTCCATTCTTGAGCACCCCATTTCTTTCAACACCGAAACAAAACTATTTCATAAACACGGCAAAGAATATAACCACATCTTGCAAGAAATGTATAAGTAGCGCCCAGAAAAAACCTTTGGTTTCAAGCATGGATTTAGCCAATAACCAGCCTATAAAACCAGCCATCAATACACCTGGAATCCCGCTTGGTGTTCCAAAGTAATGAATCACACCAAAAGTAGCTGCGGCTAATCCTTGGGCTACATACGGTGAGTATCCAAATTTATTGACAACTGCAACAAATGAAAACCGAAATATGATTTCTTCTGAAAAAGCATTTATGAGTGCAAATACGATGACCAATAAAATCCCCGGATACAAATCCAGGCTCATTTCCCCCTCACGAGCCACTTGAAAATAAATCACAACAACCGTTACCAAAGTAATAATTATCGCAAAGTTTAAGCCTAGGTTTTTCCATGTTTCAGTCTCTTTTGGTTTGATTCCAATCCATGGTTCGGATCGAATTTTCCCATCCCTCTTTTTCAGGCTTAAATACGCAAGTCCCTCTCTACCTGTCAGCCCATACACAATTCCGATAAGGATAACTACCAGTAATAATACCGCTACTTGATAACTCATTTCTTGATTGTATACTTCTCTTTCAAACATTTCGAAGGCAAAAGGCTGACTCCTTCTAATCCATAAAAGGGTTGGCGCAATCGCGATCACGATCATGGTGATAAAAATGATGGGAAACGCTCTAAATTTTTTTTTATTCATTCTCATGGCCCCTGTCTTGATTGTTTAAAATGTTTAAAGCATGCTGACACCATTCGATGGTCATTTGGATGTATCTTTCTCCGTATTCAAGAGTCAACAACCAGAGTTGCGCCTGATTACCTTCCATATTATTTACAACCGCTTTAATTCCTTCAAGAATTTCTGAAAAACCTTTGCTCGTTTCTAATTCTTCTTCTATGTAAGATACTAATTGTGGGACATTGCGTTCATCGGAAACAAAAACTTTCATTAGTAATTCATTCCTCATCACAGATTCCCCGGGTGCCTGGGCCAACCAGGAATCAAGCTGTTGACAGCCCTGCGGAGTAACGCCGTAGACTTTCTTATGCCTGCCAGTCTTTGTCTCTTCTACAACCGATACAGATCCCTCCAGCTCCAGCTGCTTAATGCTCTTATGAATATGTCCATAGGATTCATTCCAAAAAAGGCCGATACTTTCCTTCGAAAATTTAACCAGTTCATAGGCGCTCATTGGTTTTATTCGAAGTAAGCCGAGAATGGCAAAATAGGTGGTGTTGATTCTTTTCATATTTATCTCCTTGCATATCATATATATCTTTAAGATACATCTATTTTGAATAATAAACCATTAAAACACAAAATACAATCATTCTGAGGAAATAAAAAAGGTGGAATTATCTAAGTGAAGTTTAATATAGGGGTGTGATAAAGCTGCAACGGCAAGAGGTCCGTACAATTTATCCCGATCAATATATCTTGCTTGAAATTCTGGATTTTCATACCAAGGATAACAATCAATCCGTAGATGACGTTGCTTTAGTTCGAGCCATTCTAGACCCTAACGAAGCCACTAGAGTGTTACTGAACTGCAATGTATCATACCGTATTAACGGCCTCGACCTGCATCAGATGGAAATGTACCGGCACACTCTAATCGCAACTAAAATAGGGACGTTAATATACCACGTCCCCAACATACCCTCTCACTACTCACCAACCCTTATACACCAAGGATCAAACCGTTCTACATGCCCAGTGCGGATATCACGGATAGAGTTATGAATCTACCTATTAAGTTATATTAAGATAATTTATAAAATCCTCTTTGTAAAAAGCATGCAGAACGCAAGATTGTTTTTCCCTTTTTTCAAGAAACTCAAGTTCCTTAGGGAACAGAGTCTCTACGTTAAGACGTATGAACGATAGCTTTTCCTGTGCTTTCTGAGAACGGATATTTATTTTTCTTGCTCCAGCAAAGACAAATTTCATACCAAGCTCTAAAAATGCAATTTTTAATATCTCTAATTTTGATGCCTGGTTATAACCCCGACCCCAATACTTTTGTCCAATCCATGTCCCAATATGACATTGTTTTTCTACTGGTTTGATAAACATTAGAGTTGTTATTCCAACCAATTCTTTATGTTCATTCAGTATTATTCTTGAAACTTGGTTTCCCGTATGTTCTTCCTCGATGATCCAATGAATAAATCTTATGGTATCTTCCACAGATTCATCTTTTATTCCAAGTGCATCCTTTACTTGCGGAACGGAAATGAGCTCAAATATACGTTCAGCATAAGATAAGTCATGAGGAACCAATTTTACATAAGCCAAATCTATCTCACCTACCATAGTTAAATCATTATATTATTTCTATTTTAGTCAGATTCAACTTTTATGCTATTAGACAAACGTATCGAAAATTTATGAAGCATTCCCGGTATCCCCTGGAACGTCAGAACACCATCACTGACTAATCTCCAGATTCTGTACACGATAAAGGAATAACCTACGTATTGCTGTGAGATTTCCAGCACTTTGGTCACAACTTCACCAGCCTTAATAAAATCATCATGCATCCGCTCTTTTTGGAGTTCATTGACGGAATTTACAATAACCGCGTCAAGTATATCCTCTTCGCAGCCTATGACTTTTCCTCCTTCCCACAAGCGAATTATATGATCTTGGCTAGAAAGCTCCGTCCATTCTGACTCATATAGCTTCCTTTGATCAGGATCTAGCGGATACCCTTCACCATAGTTTCTAACAAGTTCAATATAATTCTCTCTCTCAATTAAGGCTTGTGCGTAAGGAATAACTCCTTTCTCCAGATGAAGCCCCATATTTTTGTGAATTTGCGTCACATTGACAACATGGACTGGACCTTTGCGTTCCCGCAACAGGTACAATGCAAAACGAAACCCCGTTTGATCGTGGGCATTATCCCCGCACCAAATCACAACAGTCTTGCTCTCGGGTATTTTTCGTAACCTGTCCATCATGCACTCGATTTGGTGCTCACGGTTTACAATGCTTTCAGAATAGTAATCTTGGTCATGATCCATCAACCATAATTGCCTATGTTGCTGCCCTTTCATTGTGATCAAATCAGTGATTGGGCCGGCCGAAAAGTGTTCATTAAATGCTAATACGTTACATTCCTGCCTTTTACCAAGTTTACTGAGAGTCACTTTTAATGAACCGGCATCAGAGAGACTGAACACGATATGGACGTGAGTTTGAAGTTTCTCCGCTTGCAGCCGATCGTTGTAAACTGTCTCCATATGGGCTTCAAGCAACTGATACACTTTCTCTGCAACCCTTTTCTCTTCACGATTCCCTGTTGTAGCATCGCGTATAGCCGTATTTAGAAGATTACGAAGCAACACCGAATGCTCTCTTTCTCCAAATTCGCTTAACCTCTCGTAAAGCTTATCCAAATGGATGCCTCCTTACGTAGTTGAATTACAACCTAACCAGATCTTCGCTTAATACACTCCCCTTTCTGATCATCCTCAGTTGAAGAAGAACGAGGTTAAACCTGAAATGTATAAGGAGACGAGGATTTAAGTAGACCTTCTACTCCAACTATTAACTAAATCATAACAGAAAAAACTCCCCCAAAGTTCAGGAGAGTTACGCGTAGCGAGTCAAGAATATAACTTTGCTGATCGATGGATACCTGCTCTAGATGACAGGGTATCCACCGCTCAGACTTATTGTCCATCACTCTAAAGGCTACAGCCCTTTGACTTCAAACTCATAGATCCGCGCTGCCGTATCGGCTCCCTGCGAGGGCTTAAGCACAATTAATTTTACATATCGTGCTTTTACTAACGCAATCGCGTCTGTTGTCTCGGCTGCCGGGTTTCCTTGGACGCTGACAACATCGGTCCAGGTCGTGCCATCGCTGCTCACCTGAATGGTATAATCGCTGGTATTAAACCCGGGCGATTCCCCTCCGCTCTCAGCATGCTTGATCACAAAAGCGCTGATCTGATGTTCGGCGCCCAGATCGACCTGGAGCCAATGCGGCAGATTGCCAAGCGCGCACCATTTGCTGTTGTTCGTCACTTTGCCGTCTACGGCATTAGATGAACCTTCCGCTGTCCCACATTCATGGTCGGCCGATGTGGATTGGCCAAGCGCCAGGTTCTTCACTACTCCCGCTTGCTTACTCACGGTGATGAGCGTCTTCTTCGTAAGCGTGTCTTGACCCGAGCTGTTGGTTGCAGTGAGTGTCACATTATACGTCCCTTCCTGATTGAACGTCACAACCGGGTTCTTCTCTGTGCTGACAGCCGGGCTGCCGCCTTCAAAAGTCCACGACCATCCTTCCGTCACTTCGGTCGACAGATCGGTGAAGGTTACGCTCTCACCTGGAGCCACCAGCGTCCGGTCGGCCTTAAACTCCGCAACCGGCTGCGGATAAGCTGGCCAATGAATCGTCACGCTGGAGGCCTGGCCTTGCTCATATCTTCCATTGACCGGAACGACCTTCAATACCGTGGCCGCTTCCTTGTCTATTCTTCTCATCTCAGGGACGTAGAACACATGATTTGGTGTCGCGCCAACCAGCACCTCACTGCCGTCCGGCAGCACACGGTAAATCTCGTACTGCTTGGTCTGCTGATCAGTCTGCATCCACTGCAGTCTGGCATCTCCATAGATTCCGTCCCGGAAATCGGATGAAGTGGCTTTAAGCTCACGAACCGCCGGCAGTGGTTTAGTGGGTTCATTGGAATTATGGATGGCGAGCTGGCCAATGTGAATGGCATAATCAGTAATCGTATCCTTCGTGTCAAAATATAGTGACAACGCCACAATCCGTTTTCCTTTGTAAGGGGTCAGATTCAATGTTTCCGTAGTCCAGCCTTGCGATGCCTTATCCTTGACGTCAAGGAAGACAAATTGGTCCGGACGGTCTTCGAAAGCAAGGCCCACCTTCAGGCTTGGCTTGTTTTGTGTTTTGTACGTAACCGACAGCTTTGTACTTGCTTCTATCTTAAGGTCTGTCTTGTAAAGCTTCAGATGTGTAGCATTGTCATGGCTAAGCTCGCCCGATACTTTCAGCGAGCTGCCACCGTAGTACGCATCGGACCAATCGAGCACGGGAGTAAGCGGTGTTCCTTTGCTGTCTGCGATCCAGCGCCATGTCGGCAGGATATCCTGCAGGCTCCGGTTGTTCCAGCCCTTATCCCGCACCTGCTTCCCTTGAACATAATATTTCTGTCCGCTGCCTGTGTTGAAGTTGGTGATGAAAGGCAGCTCATTTACCGGGGACGATTCGACCACGTCATTCGCGATTCCTTTCCAAGCCTGATCGCTCGCGGTGTTGCCCGGATTTCCGTTTGGCCCCACCCAAAATTTGTTCTCGCGGATGAAGAAATCCTCCATGCTCTCCGCGCTGTTGAACGCCCAATCCGGGCGATAAATACCCAGAGAAGTGACCGCAGATTCTCCATCCGGGAACAACAGATTCCACTTCACCTTCGTGTCATATCCCTTAGCCTCGACATCGATGCCCGCGTACAGGTCAAACGGACTTCTGCCCAAGCTTTTGGCCTTCTCCGCCGAGCTTTTCAGGTCATTCCACCAGAAGTTCAGGAACATGCTGCCTGTTATTTGCTTCCCATTCTCCTGCAGGAACATCGCATTTTTGTCATTGAGTGCATTCTGCCAACTGATCCTGCCTTCCTTGGTCATGGAATCGTACCATACGATGTGCATAGAGGAAGGTTTCTTCGATTCAAGATAACTTAGAAAAGCTTTCATTTGCTGTGCGTCAGCCGCCGTTCCACCTTCAGTCTCCTGATTAATGAACCAGCCGTCAAATCCGTAATAATCCGCAACTTGGAGGAGCTTATCTGCGGCAGGAAAAGAGCCGTCGCTGTTCTGCTGAAGCATCTGCTTCACCCATTCATATTTCCCGCCGTACACGGTTGGCGGGAAGAACACGGTTCCGATGATCGGTACGCCATTCTTGTGAGCCGCATCGATCGTATCGGCGCTTGGAGGTACGATGATACCTTCGCCCGCTGAGCCGCCCCAATAGACAAGCTTGTCAACATACTGCCAATAGCTGAACGTGTTGGCCCCGAATTTGTCCGAGCCCTGCGAGGGTACTCCGCTTGTTCCCGGATTCAGCGCAGATAAAGCCATCACCTTTGGCGCCTTAGTCGCATGCGGGTTGATGCCTTCTCCCGCAAAGCGGTCCTGCAGCAGGATTGTGCTCCGGTTGAATGCTGCATCCGGATCGGTTGCCGGACTCCACTGAAGCAATTGCTCTGGAAACCAATAGGATGAATATGGCTGCTTTGCCAACGCAGCTGTGGAGAATGTAGCACACACAACAAATAAGAATATGAGACCTGCTCCAATCTTTTTCATGCCATACTCCTCCAATCGAATTTATGATATCGCTTACTTGGAAGCTTTCCACTCATCGAATTGCCGCTGTGCTTCCGCAATGACCTTATCCAGCCCAGCCGCCTTCATCTTGGCAATTGCCTTTGGCAAATGTTCATCCGGGTCGACCGCACCGGTCATAATTGGCGGATAGAATTCCTTCACGATCGCCGAGATGGACGCTACTTCCGTCTTCACCGGATCCGGGTTGAAGTTGAAGCCAAAGCTTGGAGAAACCTTGGCGGAATTGTTGAATTTTTTAAACGCTTCCCATTTATCGGCCGGATCTTCCGCGTGGCTGTATGTCAGGAACAGATTGCCCAGTGCAAAGCCCGGCATTTGGTACCCGTCTTTCATCGCCGGCAGATCTTCAATAACCTCATCCGAGATCTTCTTGTAATGGGTGCCTTCGATACCGTAGTTGATCAGGTTGCGCAAATATTTATCCGTATTAAGCAGGTTCAAGAACATCATTGCGCGTTCCGGATTTTTGGAATTGGCGGAGATGGCGTGCATCGAGCCGGTAGCAGAGCCTGTGAAAATAACCGGGTCCTGCATCGGCGAGGTCACGATATCGTAGCCCGCACTTCTGGACCAGCCCAATTCCGCATAAGGCTGTGTTTGCTCGCGGTCAGCGAACCATTTGCCTGTCTTGATGTTATCTATGCCTTCCAGGGTAGCAACGTCTTTGCGCAGATATCCGGCTTGATAGTATTTCCGAATAGTTTGGAGCGAGCTTTTCAGTTCGTCGGATTCAAGGATATTGACATATTTGCCATCCGTTGAATTCATATTCATGCCAACCGGGAATTCGTCACCAAGCAAAAGGTCAAACGGGATATAGGGCTTGAAGCCTTTCGGTACGGCCAGTGGCGTAATATCAGCCGGCTCGCCGTCTTTGATTTGCTTCAGATAAGGTTCGAGATCCTCAAGCGTGCGGATTTTTGTAATATCCATCTTGTATTTGTCGACATACTGCTTATTGAAACGCCATACCCACTGCGAAGCCAATTCCTTGTTTACCGGCACGGCGTAATTCTTGCCATTCACCTGTGAGCCTGTCAGGAAACGCGGATCAAGCTCCTTGATGATATCCTGGCCGTATTTTTCCAGTAAATCATTGATTGGCATAAACGCCCCTCTTGTCGCATTCGGCAGGTAGTCAAAAGCCCAGGATGAAGTGAAAGCGATATCATAATTCTCCCCGGCAGCAGTTATAACCGGCAGTCTCTTGGAGTAGTCCCCCCAGTCAATCATTGTGATATCGACGGTGGTATTGATTTGCTCCGTCAAATATTTATTCATTTCAGCTTGAACGGCCGGCAGATCACGCTGCGGACCACCGATCAGATATACCTTGAGCTTCACCGGATCCAGCTTATCTCCCGTCTGGCCGCCGGATTCGGTCGGCTTGGCCGATTGGGTCCCGGACGTCGTATTCCCGTTACTGCTCTCCTTCGTATTGTTGCCGCCGCAGCCAGCCAACACAGAAGCAAAAGTAAGTATAAACACAACCATCAGCAGAGTCATTTTCTTGTTCTTCATAAGTCTCCCCCTAATAAATATTAATATCTCCCGCCTTATTCTTTAACCGAACCAATCGTAAGTCCTTGTATAAAATACTTCTGGAAAAATGGATACGCCAGCGCGATGGGCAGCGTAGCCAGCACAACCATGGCCATGCGGACCGTCTCCGTCGGCAGCGTCGCAGCAATGTCGTAGGATACCACCTGGCTGCTGTTCTGCACGATGAAGTCCATATTGTTCTGAATCCGGATCAGCAGGGTTTGCAACGGAATCAAATTCGGATTATCAATATAAAGAAGCGCATTGAACCAATCATTCCAGAAGCCGAGTGTACTGAATAACCCGATAGTCGCGATACCAGGCAGCGAGATCGGCAGCACAATACGGGTGTAGATGCCGAATTCGGTTGCTCCGTCGATTTTGGCCGATTCGATGATCGCATCCGGCACAGTTGTCGTAAAGAAGGTGCGCATGACGATAATATAAAAAGCGTTCAGAATGGATGGAAAGATCAGCGCCCATATCGAATCCCGCAAATGCAGCACCTGCGTAACGACGATATATCCCGGGACCAGACCACCGGAGAACAACATGGTGAAGAAAGCGAGAAAGCTGAAGAACCGGCGCTGGTCAAAGTTTTTGCGTGAAATTGCATACGCATAGGTAGAGACGAGATACAGCGTCAGAACGGTTCCAATAACCGTTACGGCCAGGGTCACACCCAGGGATTGGGCCATCTGCTGGCCGGACCGCATCAGAAACCGGTAAGCATCCAGGCTTAACACTTCGGGCAGGAGGCTGAAGCCGTTGATGGCAAGCGACTTCTCGTCCGTAAAGGAAATGATAATGATAAATATAAATGGAAAGATGCAGGACAGGGCGAATAGGCACACACCAAGATTAAATATAAAATTCCACAATGGGGAAATCGCATTGATGTCCCTGGACTTCTTCCTGGGAGCATGGGCCAATGTTCGTTCGAGCGATTCGCTTAAGTTACTCATTACAGGGCACCCCCTTGCCAATTCCTGGAACACACCCTAGAATACGGCGTAATCCTTTTCAATTTTGCGTACAGCGTAATTCGCGAGCAGAACGAGAATCAAACCGACAACGGATTGATAAAGGCCCGTAGCCGTACTCATCCCCGTATCGCCCATGATCGTCAACCCCCGATACACGAAGGTGTCGATGACGTTGGTGACCGGATACAGTGCACCGGAATCCCGCGGGACCTGGTAGAACAAGCCGAAATCGGAGCGGAAGATACCGCCGAGTGCCAGAACCGTCAAGATGATCATAAGCGGCCTCAGCATCGGCAGCGTGATAAATTTGATCTGGTTCCACTTGGTGGCACCGTCGATCATAGCGGCCTCATAATAAGAGCGATCGATGCCGGCGATTGCCGCCAGATAAACGACGCTGCCGTATCCGGCATTTTTCCAGAGACCGAGAAAGATAATAAAATACGGCCAAAATTTCGTCTCACTATACCAGCTAACCGGATCCGCACCAAAGAAGACCAGAATCTGATTGAACACGCCTTTCTCTACATTCAGGAACGAGAATACAAAATAGCTGATAATAACCCAGGAGAGGAAATACGGCATAAACATTGCGGTTTGGTAAAACTTCGCCAACCGTTTATTTAACAGCTCATTCATTATGATGGCCAGCGTAACCGCAAGCACCAGCCCGAGTATAATCAAGCCGACATTATAAAGAATCGTGTTGCGCGTGATGATATAGGCGTCATTGGTCGAGAACAGAAACTCAAAATTTTTGAACCCGACCCAATCACTTTTAAAAACGCTTTCAAAAAATCCCCCCGGATGAATCCGGAAATCCTTAAAGGCAATAATCGTCCCAAACATCGGCAAATAAGCAAAAATAATAAACCACGCTGCTCCCGGCAGGACCAGCAGAAGAAACGCCCTATTCTTCATCAGGCTTTTCAAGATGCCCAGCACGTCTTTCCCTCCTTTGATTCACATGTGTATTGGCTTCCCCGGTTCATCCCTGTCTTTATTATGCAAGGCGGGCAGCCGTCCTGATAGTTGAAAAATGCTATAAAAAGGTGGATTTATTAAAGATAGCGTCTTCAACACACTAAAAAACACACCTCCGCAAGGTGTGTTTCTTAGAAACGGCCTGTCCCGGCCTACTTTTTCATATACATCAAACGCAGCTCTGTTGGTGAGACGCCGGCATATTTTTTGAACTGCCTGTAAAAGTAAGACGTATCCCCATAACCTACCTCTGCTCCAACCTCCCCCGCCCTTTTGTCCGAGTACAGCAGTAGATGGGTGGCACGTTCGATCCGGTACTGGTTCACATAATCGGAGAAGCTTGTGCCGGCTTCCTGCTGAAACAGCTGCCCGAGATAGTTGGGGTGAAGGTCCAGTTTCTGGCTGAGCGTCTTCAGCGAAAGCTCTTCTTTGTAATGGTTCTTAACCAAATCCAGTACAGCCAGCACATGCGGACTATAGTCCTTTTCGATCGTATGGTACGTATCCAACGTTTGGTGGATCACCCTTTTGACCAGTTGTTTCAGCCCGCTAAGGGTATGGATTCTGGATAAAGCACCGAATACCCCTCCGTAATCCGGAGTCTTCTCCAAATCCTTGGCGGCCAGCATAAGCTGGATTGCCGAGTTGAAGAACGGCTTTCTGGCTACGTGGCTATCCATCTGAACATCAAAAAATTGGTCGATGAAGCGGTTGACCTCAAGGCTCTCTCCGTCCCGGAGCAGCTTATGAAATTGCTCCATCGCGGGCTCCCGTTTCTCCAGGAATGAGACTGGCTCTCCATCGCTGCCGGTTGTCACAATAGAGGTCTCTGAGCCGATAAACAAATGATTCTGCAGCCACTGCTTTACTTTGCTGCAGCTTAACGGGAACCCGAGATAGGTCTGCTCGGCCTGCCCTATCACGCCCCATACGCAGGCGCCTGTATCTGCGGCGATCCACTGCTTCATGCCGTGAAGTGCCTTGTGTTGCCATTCTTCTCCCTCCAGGCTGGAGGAAGCGAACAGTACTATGATATCCCCTTCCTGGTCAGGAAAGCAGATGATTTCACAGCCGTCCGGTAACTGCTCGTTCCCTATGTTTTCACACTGCTCGGCGATTTTGGGTCTGTACAACTGCGGATCATTTACCCCGTGATCAGGCTCGGCCACGATTCGCAGCGCAGCAGCGTTGTAACTGGACTTGGTCATGGGGATTTCCAGCAGCAACGCCCGCTCCCGGAACTCCTTGGCATCAATGGTTTCGTTGGCCCACCGCTGCAAAATATTATTCCGCAGAATCCTCCAGCTCTGATCCATTTGAATTTGCCTGATTTCCTCACGCTCCCAATCATGCTGCATGTGCTTAATCGTCGCTTCCAATTCGTCGATATTCACCGGCTTGAGCAAATAGTTCTCGACGCCAAGCGTGATGCCTTCCCGGACGTAATTGAATTCCTCATAGCCGCTCAGAATGATGAACTTGGTGAAGGGACTACGTGCTTTGACCTCCCGGATCAGCTCAAGTCCCGACATCTGGGGCATCATAATGTCCGTGATGACAAGATCGACGGGTGAGTCTTCCAGCTTCGATAGCGCTTCCACACCATTGCGGGCTGTATCTGCAATCTGCATATTATTTGCGTTCCAATCGATGATCGACTGCATTCCTTGGACAATGAGCGGCTCATCATCCACCAACAATACGTTCCTCATGCGGCCAGTCCTCCTTTGTGGACGGAATTTCGATAGTAACCTCACAGCCTTTACCCTGCTCACTTATCACATTTATTCCATACTCGCCTCCATAATTCAAACGGATACGTTCCTGAACATTCTTCAGCCCCAAGGAATCGCTTGATAACGAAGCGGCTCCCGCCTCCATTTGCAGCGCTTTGCGAAGCTCAAGCAATTTCTCTTGCGCAATGCCTTTCCCGTTATCCTTAACACGAATAAGAATATGTCCCTCCTGTTCTGCAGCCGTTATGGAAATCCGGTTATCCTCATCGTCCGTCCGAAAGCCGTGAACAATGTAATTTTCAATAATCGGCTGGATCAGCAGTTTAACGACGATGCTTCCGGCGACCGACATCTCGATGTTTGTTTCCACCTGCAGCTTGTTCTCGTACCGGTATTGGATCAGGGCCAAATACATCCCGCACAGCTCGATTTCTTCGGCCAAAGTGACAAACGTCTGTTTTTTGATTAAATGCCTGAACATTGTCGCCAGAATATAGATCATTTGACCGACGTCCCTGGCCCCTGAACTGATGGCTTTCATGCGGATGCTTTCGAGCGTATTGTACAGGAAATGCGGATTGATCTGTGCCTGCAGAGCCACGAGCTGTGCGTTCTTCTGCTTGATCTCCGATACGTAGACAGTCTGGATATAAGACTCCAGCCGGTCACACATATAATTAAAGCTTTGCGAGATCTGCTGCAGTTCGTCCTCCCCTTCCATTCGGATCCGCTTGCTCAGATCGCCTTCCTGCCAGCGCCGCATGTAGAAGACGATCCTGTGGATTTTCTTAGAGTAGCGCCGGATAACGGTGAACGTCACCGTAATACTGATGAGGATACATAAGATCACGATCCCTATGAGACTAAATCGTAACGTTTGCAGGCTTTGTTCAATTTGGGACTCCGGAATAATAGCGGCGGCGACCATCCCTGTATTCCCGATATTCAGCAATTGTACTTTGGAGCGTTCCTCCAGATCCACCCAATCTTCCTGCTGCGACATCTGCTTCCAATACGGATAGATTGTATTATCGTAACGCCCCTCCGAGTCAAAAATCACTTGACCCTGCGACGTTATCAGCATAATCCGGCTGCTCGAATTGTTCAATTTATCCCGCAGCAGCCCTCTAAGAAGGTCTGTATTGAGCTCGAACAGAATGGCACCGTATTTTTTCAGCGATACAGGGTCTTTGAGTACATTCACATAGCTGTAAGGCGTTGATTCCCCGGAGGTTTTCCCCTTGAACAGCGGTTCGTTGCCCATATACTGCCAAGGTTCGATCTGGGATCGTTCAAACCAATCCTGATGTGCGGCCGATAACCTCGGTTGCTCGTAAAAATGCTGCGTTTCCCGGTTCAGAACGTAATAAAAATCCTGGTCCGAGCTGTACAGTACAATATTAGCGATAGAGGCCTCGGCCTTCAGCAGCAGGCGTAAATGATAATCAAAGCTGTTGCGCTCCGTCCGGTAGCTGTTTGCGTATTGGTTCAAACGCCACTTGAGGAAGTTCTCATATTCATGAGTCAAAAAATACTTCAGATCGTCTCCGATCATCGCATCCGTATAAATTTGCTGCACCGCAGCATACATCCGTTCATTCTGCTGATTCAGACTAATACTGATGATATCCAGTTCCTGAAGACTCGCATCCATCTGCTCCCGCACCACCCGCTGCTCATAGTAGCGGTAGGCCAGTATTGAGATACTGATAAACAAGAGGACCATGACCATGGAGTACAAAAGGAGGATTTTGTTAAACATCTTTTTCTTCAGGTGATTTTGATAAAAGGTTCGTATCTTTGACATTCGCGCCTGACCACCTCCTGCGGAGCCAATTTTCCACTCAGTGTATCACCGTTCATTAAATTTGCGCAATGAATAGAATAGGCACACAGGAAAAGCCGCCACGGGTTGTGACGGCTTGGATAGAGAGTCTATCAATCCCAGATCTTAGGGCGGTTGATTCCCATTGTCCTCATATAGTCTAACAACTGACCTGTGTGGACAGCTTCGTGGTAAGCAATGCGTAATAACATATCCCCAAGTGTTCGAATATAACCACCTGCATCATAAAGGTCTATTTCTATATTTTCTAAGTCCTTTATACTAATTGTTGTTATGTATTTCAGGAATTCCTCACGATAAGGCTGTGCAAATTCAAGTTCATCATCTACTGATATGAATGGTTTGGCTTCAAAGGGATTAAACAAATTAGATAGTGCTTTACCGCCTCTCCCTATAAGCACTTGGTGAAAAAGAAACTCACCTTGCAATAAATGTCTAATGATTTCACCACAAGTAAGAGCGTCTTCATCAGGTTTCCAATTTAACTTCTCTTCGGGTATAGCTTTCCATATTTTTATACTTCTGCGTCTAACTTCTTCAAAATTAAAAATGATTAAATCCGTTGCATTCATCTAAACTCCACCCCTTCACTTCTATTTTTTAGGTAAATCAAGGGTTACCCTCAGGCAGTTTGGTGAACCGCCATCAGGGTAACCCTGAACCCGTTAGTTAACCTACTTACTCTGTTGCTCCAACATTCTCAATAGGATGGTTACTGCTTCCGCTCTGGTCGCTTTGGCATCGGAATTAAATTGGTTTGCCCCTGTACCTTCCATTATACCAGCCTTCTTTAATGCCGCTGCTACACCTTTCGCCCAAGACGGGATGTTCTTGTCGTCTGCAAAGCCGGGGACCGCATTCCCTTCGATGGACAGCTTAAGTGATTTTGCGATCATTGTTGCCATCTCAGCACGTGTAATTGCAGCATTCGGACGGATAGTGCCGTCCTCATAGCCTTTAATAATGCCTGCTTGTACCGCTTGCGCAATAGCATTCCG
>NZ_BMKR01000018.1 GCF_014644435.1 Paenibacillus albidus
TGCATGTATTAGGCACGCCGCCAGCGTTCGTCCTGAGCCAGGATCAAACTCTCCAATTAGGTTTTATCGAGCAGCTGCTTCCCCGAATCACTCCGAGAAAATAACCCTCCATAAAGATATTGAAAAGAGCGATTGCTCATTTTGAAACATCTGACGAGAATTTGCATTCTCTACCGATTCATCTCCAGCATTTGCATGCTGTAAGAATCCTCTTTGTTTGGATTTCACTTTCGTGAATTCCCACTCACTCGTTGTTCAGTTTTCAAAGATCAAGCAGCCTTCTCAATTGGCCGGATAATTAATATATCATGTTTGTTATAGTCTAACAAGTTGTAATAAATTCCAAATCGTTATTCACCAGTCAGTGTTGGCGACTGGACTAATAATATAACATTCTCGTAAGAAGAAGAACAACAATCAGAATATTCCAGTCTCTATAGAAAAGACGTCACAGCTGACACCATACCACTCTACCAATAATCATGCAGTCAGGTCATGGTAAGTCAGATCGCTCAATTCCTCTTCAAAGTTACATGATTTAAGAAATCTCGGCGTGGTCGTCACCACCGGAACGGACGAAAAAGAAAATATCCCGCCCTGGCGCTTTCGTCCAAAACGGGATGCAAGTGCTTATTTAGTTATTTGCGTTTTCCTTGGTCACCAGCTTCAATTCAGCCGGAATCGATTTCTCTACCTGCTTGCCTTCCAGCACATCTAGAGAAGCTTGCACCGCCAACTGGCCAATCAGTACCGGCTGCTGAGCAACCGTGGCCGTCAACTTTCCGTCTTGAATGGATTGGATCGCATCGTCGTTGCCGTCAAATCCGATCACGGGAATGTCTTTGCCTGAGCTTTGGATCGCTTCGATGGCTCCCAGTGCCATCTCGTCGTTATGGGCAAATACCGCCTGCACATCAGGATTGCCCTGCAGCAGGTTCTCCATCACATTCAAACCTTTGGAGCGATCAAAATCGGCAGACTGTTTGGCAACCACATCCAGTTTCTGGTCGGCAACTTCATGGAAGCCTTTCCCCCGCTCTCTCGTTGCGGAAGCACCGGGCACGCCTTCAAGCTCAATCACCTTCGCTCCCTCACCAAGCTGTTCAACAAAGTGTTCCGCTGCCATTCGCCCGCCTTTGACGTTATCGGATGCGACCAAGGCCGCCACCTCGCCTTTGTCAGCGGAGCGATCCAGCGTAATAACGGGAATGCCCACACTGTTGGCGGATTGAACCGCCGTGGAGATCGCCGCGGAGTCCGCAGGATTAATCAGGAGGGCATCGACTCCCTGCTGAATAAGATCATCCACATCATTGGTCTGCTTGGCCGAATCGTTCTGCGCATCAACCACGATGACCTGAATCCCCTGCTTTTCTGCTTCTGCAACTACCCCGTCCTTCAGTGACACAAAGAATGGATTGTTTAGAGTAGAAATCGACAGACCGATTTTCTTCTGTTCCTTACTTCCAACCGGGTCAGGCTTAGCCCATCCCGGCGGCTCGAGAGAGCACCCGGCCAGAACGATGATTATCAGCATGCTTACGAGCGTTAAAGTCCATTTTTTCATGTTTGCTTTCCTCCTTAAGCCGTTTTTTTGCGGTCCAGCAGGACAGCAATGGCAATCACGATACCTTTCACAACCATTTGATAAAAGGAATTCACCCCGAGCAGGTTCAATCCATTATTCAGCACGCCGATAATCAGAACACCGATCAATGTGCCGACGATTCGTCCGCGTCCGCCCGAAAGGCTTGTTCCTCCCAGAACGACGGCCGCGATAGCATCTAGCTCATAGGACGTTCCGGCCGTTGGCTGTGCGGAGTTCAGACGCGATGTTAGAATCGCGCCTGCCAGCGCCGCAAGCATGCCCGCCAGGGAGTAGATCATGATTTTCACGCGCGTTACTTTGATCCCCGAGATAATGGAGGCTTTCTCATTGCCGCCGACGGCATACGTTTTGCGGCCAAAGGCCGTTTTATGCAGAATAGTCCACAGAATCATGAAGGTAATCAGCATTGTTATGGCAGGTACCGGAATGCCCAGCAGGTAACCGCGTCCAAACAGTTGGAACAGCAGGCTGTCGCCGAGCCCCGTAATCGGGTTGCCATTCGTGTATACAAGCGTTAATCCTCTGAATATCGTCATGGTCGCCAAGGTGGCGATGAACGGAGCCATTCTGCCTTTGGTAATCATCAAACCGTTCACCATACCCATGACACCGCCGAGTACTACCCCGATAATGATCGATAATATCGGGTCCAGGCCGGATAACATCATATTGGCTACAAAGGCACTGGATAAAGCCAGAATGGAGCCAACCGACAAATCGATTCCGCCTGTCAGGATAACAAACGTCATACCGAAGGCAATCAGCGCATTAATCGAGACCTGGCGCAATAGATTCAAGATGTTCAACGGTTCCAAGAAGCTTGGATTCAATACCGATACGATTACAATAAGAATGATCAAACCGAGCAGTGGTCCTAATTTTTGTGTCACGTTTGACAAGCGGAAGCCGCTTTTGGCAGTTTTGTTTTGCTGCATTGTTGTCATTTCACTGTCCCCCTGTGGCCAATGTCATAATGTTTTCCTGCGTTGCTTCTTCCCTCGCCAGCTCGCCGCTGATGCGCCCCTCATGCACGACCGCGATCCGGTCGCTCATGCCGAGCACTTCGGGAAGTTCCGAAGATACCATAATGATCGCGACCCCGCGGTCTGTCAGTTCATTCATCAACTGGTAGATTTCGCGCTTCGCTCCGACATCCACCCCGCGCGTCGGTTCATCAAGGATGAGCACGCTTGGACCGATGCCGACCCATTTGGCGATAACTACCTTCTGCTGGTTGCCCCCTGACAGATTCCGGGCCGCCGTTTCTGAAGATTGCGTCTTAATCTGCAAACGTTTGATCAGCGTATCGACGAAATCTTGTTCTTTTGCAGCCGAGATGAACCCTTTGCTTGAGAAACTGAACAGATTTGGCAGCGCCATGTTCTCGCGAATGGAGAAATCAAGCACAAGGCCTTCATCCTTGCGGTCTTCCGTAATGAAACCGATGCCATGTCTGACCGCATCTGCCGGCTTTCGGATGTTCGCCTTTTTGCCACGGATCATGACGTCGCCGCTGTCCATCGCATCCAAACCAAAGATCGCTCTCATGATCTCTGTCCGTCCCGAACCCATCAACCCTGAGAAGCCGAGAATTTCACCCGCTCTTACAGTGAAACTGACATTCCGAAACAACCCTTTGCTGCTTGCGTCCCGTACTTCCAGAACCACTTCACCATAAGAAGGATTCCGGGCCGGATATCGTTCCGTAAGCTCCCGACCAACCATTTTCCGCACTACTTCATCAAAACTTGTCTGTGAGATTGGTTTGGTATCTACCGTTTTGCCGTCACGCATCACGGTAATCCGGTCACAGATCGTAAAAATCTCCTCCATCCGGTGAGAAATATATACGATGGATACCCCGTTCTTCTTCAGTGAGGTGATTACGCCAAACAGCTTCTGTATCTCGCGCTCCGTAAGCGCTGCGGTTGGTTCATCCATAATGATGACCTTGGCATCGGTCATCAGCGCCTTGGCGATTTCGATCATCTGCTGCTGGCCGACGGAGCATTCTCCCGCAGGCCGTTCCAGCGGAACTTGCACGGACAGCTTGGCGAATTGCTCCGTGGCAAGCGCTTTCATTTGTCTCGTATTAAGCAACCCGAAGGAAGACGTCACTTCCTTACCGATGAAGAGATTATCAAGCACCGTCATTTCAGGCCAAACATTCAGCTCCTGATGGATAAAAGCAATGCCCAGTTTCTCTGCTTCCTTCGGACTGCCGAAATAGGTTTCCTTCCCGTCAATGGAGATGGTTCCCTGATCCCGCTGATGGAGTCCGATCAAAATGTTCATCAGCGTGGATTTGCCGGCTCCGTTCTCGCCCATCAGGGCATGAACCTCACCTTCCTTCAGTTCGAAATCCACTCCGCTCAGCACCTGATTGGTGCCGAACGCTTTATGAATATCTTGCATCTGAATATGCATAATGAAGTAACCCCCTTTTATCCGAAATGGACACCCGATTGTAAAATGCAATTGGCATACGGCGTGGCTTCACCCGTGCGAATGACCGCTTTGACCTGCCGGGTTAGCGCTTTGAATTGTTCGTGGCTGACGGAAGCATCAATTGCATCCTTTCCGAATTTCTCCGTAATGAACTGCAAAGCCACGGGATTGCCTTCCCGGGTCTCTTCTGCAACAATCACTCTCTCAACGACCATATCGTCCGCGATCAGTTCCACCACTTCCCGAAAGCTTGGCGTTCCCAATTTCAGAGCCACATCGATTTTGAGTACCCCTTCAGGAACGGGAAGGCCAGCATCCCCGATGGCAATCATGTCCGTATGGCCCAAATCAGACAGTACCTTGGAAATGTGACTATTCAATATGCCGTTTCTTTTCATTACAAACTCTCCTCTACTTCATCTCTCGTCGGCATGCCACCCTGAGCTCCGAATTTGGTCACGGACAACGATGCAGCCCGATTGGCGAATCGTATGCTCTCCTGCAACGGTTTGCCTTCAGCCAAAGCGACCGCGAAAGCGGCGTTGAACGTGTCCCCTGCCCCGGTGGTATCCAATGCCTCCACCTTGTAAGCCGGTACAACAATTTCCTGTTCCCCGTCAAAATAACGTACGCCTTTGCTGCCCTCCGTTATGAACAGCTTGTTGGGATATTGGCGCAATGCTTCCGCCGGACTTATGCCTTGAAACAAGATCTCGGCTTCATGCTCGTTCGGCGTGAGATATGCGGCATTGTCGATAACTTCTTGCGGCAATTTTCTCGCCGGAGCCGGATTGAGCAGCAGAGGCGTTCCGGACCCGGCGCACATCGCGCTGACATGAACCACGGTTTCCTCCGGAATTTCCTGCTGAATCAGCACGATATCGGCACTGCGAATCAACTCAGCCGCCTGATCAACATATGCAGGAGTGACCTCGCGATTCGCCGCCTCGACGACCACGATACTATTATCGCCTTCCGCAAGTACGATATGAGCCGTGCCGCTTTCCATATGTGTAACCGGTTTCACATATTGCGTATTTACAGTATTTGCTTTGAAATTATTTAAAATGGCCGTGCCGAAAGCGTCGTCGCCTACCCGGCCGATCATCGCAACTTCGGCACCCAGCCGTGCAGCGGCAACAGCCTGATTGGCTCCCTTGCCGCCGGGAACGGTTTTGAAGCTGTCGCCAAGGACGGTTTCACCCGCCCCAGGTCTCTTTGAAGAGGTAACAACCAGATCCATGGAGCTGCTGCCGATTACGCATATTTTAGCCATTTGTACTCACCTTTCTCGTTGTGCCCCGTTCAATGAACTCGACGGGCAGCTGTATGTTTTTATTCTCGATTGGAGCCTGTTCCACAAGTCCGATAAGTAATCCCGCCGCTTTCCTTCCCATCTCGTATGCCGGTTGGCGGATGGTGGACAATCCCGGCGATAAAATGCTGCTCATCGGGATATCGTCAAAACCGATAATTTGCACGTCATCGGGAACCTTTCTACCGATTCGCAATGCCTCATGCAATACCGCCATGGCTGCGATGTCATTGCTCGCAATGACCCCGTCTGTATCGGAATGTTTGCTGAACAGCTCTTCCGCCCATAATCCGGCCTCGTTAAAAGAAAAGGAGGTGGTCTGAATTACGCGGTAATCCAAACCGGCGTCCCGAATGATTTCGATGGCTCCTTCGAAACGATCCTGCGCAGGCCTGATATGTGACGGTCCCTGCATGACTGTAATCCTGCAGCTTCCGCGCTTGATGATCTCCCTGGCAGCCAGTCGTCCGCCCTCTCTGCCGTCCGCATACACGGATGGACTATCGAGTGAAGTCCTGTCAAGAAACACAACGGGGATCTTCAAGTTCTCGTATATTGGAGAATGGGGGTAGTTCGTTGAAGAGATCACACCCATCACGTTATTCTGGATAAACGTCTGGATGTAATCCTGCTCCTTCCGTTCATCCTCATCACTATTTCCGAATATCAGCCTGAAATCCTGCTCCTGCATCCCGTCCTCTACGCCGCGGGCCAACTGCGGGAAGTAAGGGTTTGCAATATCCGGCAGCAGCAGGCCTATCAGTTTGGATTTACGTGTATATAATGAGCGGGCCACTTCATTGGGGGAGAAGTTAAGCGCCTTCACGGCATCTTCCACTTTCTTGCGCGTGTCCGCATGAACATAACCCCTGTCATTAATGACCCTTGATACGGTGGCTACCGATACGCCAGCCAGATTAGCTACGTCTTTGATTGTTGTTGTCATGTACTGTTCACCTCTATGTGTAACCGGTTACAGATATTAAATTATCATATTTTTTTCGATTTGACAATCACTTTATCACTGGAAATTTATCCAAGCCGTTCTTGAGCCAGGTGTCTTTGGCTTACCCAATCATAAAACGGCCACAAAAAAAGGCCAACCAGAAGATTCTGGCTAACCTGATATCCATGAAACGCAAAAATCAGCGCTTCAAACTTCGTCATGAAGTAGCCAGAATTTGAATCAAAATCTCCATTTGTAGACCAAAGGGCTTCTCGCTGAAAATTATCTAATCAAGAAACCGGGCAGGTTCAAGGCATATTTTGTTCTTTTACGCTCAAGCTTCTCCAATCATTTGCCGTTCGATTTTCTTCATCTCATAAAAATAGCCTTTTTGCTTCATCAACTCGGAGTAGGAACCCGTTTCCACTACCCTGCCTTGTTCCATGACCACGATCCGATCCATCTCTTCCAATCCGGTAAGGCGATGACAAATCAGGAGAAGCGTATCTTCAGCCGCCTGTGCAAAAAGATGCTGCAATACGCGCTGCTCTGTCACGTAATCCAGCGAAGACGTCGGTTCGTCCAGAAGCCATAACCGTCCTTTGCGTAACATTGCCCGCGCCAGAGCCAGCCGCTGCTTCTCGCCATCCGATAGATTCTCCCCTTTTTCATACACCATATCGGTCAACGATGTGTTCGGCAGTTGCACTTTAGCCAGCACATCCGACAATTGTTCGTTAGAATGTCCTTCTTCATTCAGCAGCAGGTTGTCCCGGATCGTTCCCCGGAAGAAATGACTTTGCTGCAACACCACATTAACGGTTTGCCAAATGCTCGCCTCATCCAGTTCTTTCACCGACTCGTCGTTTAATCGTATATCGCCAGCCGTTGGTGTACGCAGCTTGAGCAGCAATTCGATAATCGTTGATTTTCCGGACCCGCTCGGCCCGACAATCGCCGTTTTGGAGCCTGGTAAAATATGCAGGGACATATCCTTCAGCGCCGGTCTCCACTCTCCTTCATATTGAAAGGTAACACTGGATAGCTCTACCGAAACGGCATGATCGGCAGACAACACGCCGTCTGGTTGCGCAGACTGTACATCGGAGGTCAATACCGTTTCCGTCAGCCGTTTGGCTGCGTGTTCGCTATCCTGCTTATACGCGGGTAATGTGGACATTGCTGCAGCTTCTTCGAATACCGTAAGTGAGGCCATGACCAGCATAGCAAGAAACACGCCAGCAAGTGCTCCGTCCATGATTAAGTAGGCTCCAAGCGACAGCACACCCCAAGAAATGAAGAGTGTAACAAAAGCATGCATGGATTGCCCGCGCAGCAAGTGCCCGGCTGCTCGTTGCTGCTCGGCTGCCAATCTAGCGGAAGCCTGCTGAAGCTGCTGCTCCCGCTGTGCCAATTGGCCGTATACTTTCAAATCCCGGAAACCATACAACACTTCGGTTACTTCCGTAGAAAGCATAGCCCGTTGCTGGCGAACACGTCCATGTATTTTCCGCTGCCCTAGTAAAACAATTCCCGGAACAACCAATGCCGTTACCAGCATTCCTAGTACAAACAAGCACGCAATCCAGAACGAAAAGGCAGAAGTAAACAGTATCGTAGCTAAAAAGACCATGACGACAATGATCGGTGGATAGGCGACGCGCAAAAAATAATTTTGTAAGCTTTCCACATCCCCAACGATCCTCGCAAGCAGATCCCCGCTTCGATTTTTGTTCAATATACCAGGCGTTAAAGGAATAAGCTTGGCAAAAAAGGAGGTCCGTAAACGGCTAAGCATGGAGAACGTCGCCCGGTGGGAATACAAGCGTTCTCCGTAACGACTCGCCGCCCGAAGCAGGCCCAGCAGTTTGACCATCGAGGTGAGTACAATTAATGTGTATAGCGGTGGCGCAAATACCGTTTGCGAAATCAAATACCCGCTCGCGGAAAAGAGAGCCACACCTGCTATACCGGCGATAAATCCGCCCACAATCGAAAGGACGATATCCTTGCGCTCCTGCATCATCGCCTTTGACAGAATAGCTAGCTCATTCATGCTAACCCCCCTTTTCGTTGAACATCAACCATCTCGGCATACTGAGGCAGGCGCTCCAGAAGCTCATCATGACGTCCCGAATCCACTAACACTCCATTGTCCATAAACAAAATGTTGTCGGCATGTTGAATCGTATATAATCGGTGAGCCACCGTAATCATCGTCGCCGTTTTTGCCAGTGTAGCAATGGAACGTTGCAGTACCCGCTCGGTGTGCAAATCCAGTCCCACTGTGGGTTCATCAAACAAAATGATAGCAGGTCGCTTCAAAAAAGCGCGTGCCAAGGCAAGCCGTTGCTTTTCCCCACCAGACAGTCCCCTGCCGCCTTCACCAACAAAGGTATCAAAGCCCTGCTCCAATTGGGCGGCAACCGCAGCAAGTCCGGCTTCCTCCGCCGCCTGTTCAATTTCAGCCCTGGAGACCTTACGACCCGCGCCAATCGCAATATTTTCAGCAAATGTGCCTGCAAAAATATACGGATGCTGTGTTATGTAGCTAACACGTTCGAACCATGCAGTCTCATCGTATTGCGAGAGTAAACTTCCGTTCACCAGAACCGCTCCCGATGCTGGTTTCAGCAACCCGGCAATGAGATGAAGCAAAGTCGTTTTACCTGAGCCGCTTTTTCCGACAATGGCGATGTGTTCTCCCGGTCCAAGCGAGATCCGGCCAGCCACAAGCTCAAATGAATCGGGTGCGTACCGAAACCGGACATTGTCCAGTTCAATGGATGGTGGCATTGGAATCACTTCCGTATAGGCTGTGCGGCTCCCTTCCGGCTGCGCCATCCGATCGTTTCTATCGCTTGTGTACTCTCCCTCTTCACCCTCGGTTTGCGCGCTTCTGCTGCTCGTTTCCGCAAGCATCTGTTCCACCTTACGAACCGCTCCCATACTTGTTCGACCACTGTGAAAAGCTGTTCCCGTATTCTTTAACAGGCTGTAAAACTCGGGAACGAGCAGCAAAACGAGAAAGGCGGTGTGGAACGTCATAGATTTGAAAACAAGCAACTGAATGGCCAGTTCGAGGGCAACAATGCCGATGCTTAGCATAACGATCGATTCCAGCATGAAGGTGTTCGTAAATGCGATTTTCAAAATGCCCATCGTGGCATCACGATAACCTAAGCTGCTGCGTTCAATTTCCTGCTGTTGACGGTGAGCCCGTCCAAATATTTTCAACGTAACCAGCCCTTGTAGAGAATCCAGAAACGTACCGGAAAACTCGGCCAGTTGCGCATATTTCTCTTCTGATTTGTTCTTCGTTTTCAGACCCACCAAAATCATGAACATCGGGATAAACGGCGCCGTAAACAGCATAATGAAGCCTGTATTGGCATGTTGGATAAACGTAACGGCCAAAATCAGAATCGGGATAATAGCAGCTTCCATCATACGCGGCATGTACTGACTGAAATAACTGTCAGCCTCATCCACAGCATCCAGGGCAATGCTGACCTTTCCTCCCGTCTGTCCACGAAGGGTTGAAGGCATGGACGCATGGGTCAGGTTTTGCAGCACGACTGCTCGCATATTCGTCTTGGCACTGGCAGCCATCTGCAAGCCAACTTTCCCGTTTCCATACGACAACAGTGTGCGTACAGCCATAACAGCCAACAGTATGCCGAGCAACATGACAACCGATGAAAAAGAAGCTTTCTCCACAAAAATCCGCTGGACTGCTTCAGCAAGCAATGCGGCCTGGCTTGTAATAGCTACACCAAGTGCCAGTGAAATGATGGCAAGTATAACTATGTTTTTCCTTTGCGAAGACATTTGATGAGAGATCAGACTGGACTTCCGCTTCACAGAACTCTCCTCCTCTATATAAAAGCCTGTAAGGGAACCACTCACATGGCTTTATGATCAATCAGCCTTATTTTTTCCCTTTTACATAATCCGCATCAAACAGGAAAAGTTTGAAGACCAGAATAAGGGAAGGGATCAATAGGCACAGACCACCGATAAATACAACAACTAGCGCGAAGCCCATCGATGGTGAAGTGGCGCTGCTCTGAATCGTGATATATGGATCGAGAATATAAGGGTATTGCCCAATCCCGTAAGCGAAAAAGGCGCAGAAAAATTGCAGCATGATGGATATAAAAGCTAATCCGTAACGGCGTCCATTATATAACAGCCACATCGCGATCATGAAGAAAGCAACGGAAAGTGCAAGCAGCCACCATAAATCCATCATATTTTGAAAATGCCGCTCATTGTGTTGGCCCAAATAAATAAATGCTGTCAGTGCGAGAATAATTGTCGGTGTGCTCCAGAACAAGGCATAGTTCCGCATCAGCTTCAACGCGGAGTGATCCTCTGCCCGAGAAGCATAAAATGCCAGAAATGAACCGCTAATGAACAAAACTGACACGATCGCCAGTCCAACGATGCTCCACGATAACGGATTTGTAAACAGCGCCCAGTAATCCAGAGAAACCGTCTCACCCTGCTTCACGATAAAGCCACCTTCAGACAGCGTCAGCGCCACTGACAAGGAAGCCGGAATAAGCAAACCCGTAGCTCCATATAAAAACAGATACACGATGTTATTTTTGGAACCGTAATTTTCAAAGGCATAAAACGAACCGCGAATGGCAAGTAGAATAACTGCAATGCTTCCTGGAACAAGCAGTGCGGAGCCATAATAATAGGCCGTATCCGGAAAAAATCCGACAATGCCGATGTAGAAAAAGACAAAAAACACATTGGTGATCTCCCAGACCGGTGATAAATAACGGGAGATCAGACGATTTATCAGGTGGTCCTGCTTCGTCAGGCGTGCATAGAAGGCGAGGAAGCCCGCCCCAAAATCAATGGAAGCTACAATTAAATAGCCGTACAAGAACAACCAGAGTACCGAGATGCCAATCAATTCATAACTCATCGTGCAGGCTCACCCTTCTCCGTAGATTGATTAGGCTTCTCCTTCATCCATTTCTCCATCTCGAGTTCAGCGGGATTATTATGGAACAGGCGTCTTAGCACGAGAACACACATGATGCCCAATACGATGTACAGTAGCAAGAAGAGGAAAAATAAAATTCTCACATTCGGTGAAGAAGTAGCGGCTTCCTCTACACGCATATATCCTCGGATAATCCACGGCTGCCGCCCTATTTCTGCATAAAACCAGCCCATCTCAACAGCCAGAAAAGCAAGCGGTGCGCTCAGTGCAATGACACGAAGCAGCCACTTGTTAAGCTCATTGCGCTTCTTCCAGAACACAAACAGGAAATACAGGAATGAAATAGCCAACAGAACGAATCCGATTCCGGCCATTAAATCAAACAAATAATGAACAAGAAGTGGCGGACGCTCATCCAGAGGGAATTCCTCCAGCCCCGTTACCTCTGCATTAAAGTCTCCAAAGGCCAGGAAACTGAGAACTTTCGGCAGGTGTAGAGCCCCTATAATTTCATGCTCTGCATTAAGCCATCCCAATAAAATCAAATCCGCACCGCTTTCAGTCTCAAAATGCCATTCTGCCGCTGCAAGCTTCTCCGGCTGATGCTCGGCCAAAAACTTGGCGGATACATCTCCGGCTAACGTGTTAAGCAAGCTGAACAGCAAAACAACTGCCATCATGAGGTTCAAGGCTTTTTTGTGGTATGCAGACACGCCTTTTCTCAGCATCGTAAAGGCTGCAATTCCAGCTAACAGGGCAGCTCCTGTCAGATAGGCCGAGCTTAATACATGGAACACCTTGGAGAACGTCGCCGTATTCAGCATTGCTTGCACAGGGTTAACCGCTATGAATTGGCCTGCTTCCATTACAAAGCCGCCAGGCTGGTTCATGAATCCGTTCACCGTCGTAATGAAAACAGCAGACATGCCTGCCCCGGCGACAATTGGAATTGTCAGCAACCAATGGATATACGGATTTTTGAACCGGTCCCACGTATACAAATAAATGCCCAGGAAGATGGCTTCAAAAAAGAACGCGAACACTTCCATAAATAACGGAAGTGCAATGACATTCCCAGCCAGTTTCATAAAGTTCGGCCACACCAGAGCCAGTTGCAGTGATATCGCTGTGCCTGTCACGACACCAACCGCCACAGATATAACAAACCCTCGTGACCACCTCTTCGCCATAAGTGTGTAATGGGGATCCTTCTTGCGGATCCCGATGAGCTCTGCGATAGCGATCATCAGCGGTATACCGACGCCGAACGTCGCAAAAATAACGTGAAACCCAAGAGTCATGCCTGTCACCAGCCTGCTCCACAGCACCGTATCAATTGCCATTCTTTATTGCCTCCTTTCAAACTCTAGGCCTGCTACCCATTAGACTACATTCAATATCAGGTGACTGCATTCAAAGTATTAGTATAGACCTAATAATTAAAATTAATATATCTTAGGTTTAAACGTTCATGAAAGGATCAACTCTTTCTGACAACTTGGTGAAAAACAAAAAAATCACCCGATCGAGCTATTGATTCATTTAGCTCATACGTGGTAATACAAGTCCGCTCAACTACATAGGAAAATTTAGTTTTTTATTTTGCATAACGATAAAGAACCATCAAGCGGCAATACCTTCCATGGCTATTCACCAAGCTGCCTCAGTAATAAAACCAGAAAGTAACGGGAATTCTAATATGGATATAAGGTCAACTTGCTTTATCAGAAATTTTAATAAGGGGTGGAGAACGATGAAAGTAGTGGTGACAGGAGCAGCCGGAAAAATCGGCCGATGGACGGTAAGAACCCTATTGGAAGCCGGTTATGAAGTTATAGCCACAGATCGATTATTAAGGGAGGAATCTGCATCAGAAAATTTTATTCAAGCGGAGTTACGTGATTATGGTCAAGTCTGTCAGCTTTTGATGGGAAGTGATGCCGTTGTCCATCTTGGGAATATCCCAACCGATGTAAGGAATACCCCTCAGGCGATATTCGAGAACAACATGCTAGTTAATTTTAACATTCTTGAAGCTTGTAAGGATTTTAAAATCCCCAAGCTGGTATGGGCTTCAAGCGAAACTGTTTTGGGCTATCCTTTTGTTCCGGAAGAGCTTGATTACCTTCCTGTTGATGAAGAGCATCCAACTACAGCAAAGTCATCCTATGCCATGGCAAAGCTGCTGACTGAACACCTAACAGGGATGTATTACAAACTTACGAATCAACAGCTCGTCACTCTTCGCTTTGCGAATATGTATGAACCTGATGAGTATGGAAAAATCCCTACGATGCATTGGAATGATAAAGAAAAGGATATTCAAAAGAAAAACGCCTGGGCCTACTGTGATGTTAGAGATGCAGCAAAGGCATGTCTTCTTGCAATAGAGAAGGACAATTTAGGTAATCAGGTCTTCCATATCACTGCCCCGGACACCATCATGCCGGATCTTAGCCAGGATTTGGTCAAACGATTTTTTCCCAATGTGTCCTTGAAGAGAGAGGTGCAGGGACACGAGACGCTGATGGCAATAGATAAAGCCAGGAATATTCTTGGATATGAACCGAGTTATTCATGGCGGAATGTTCTTCATAACGATGGTTCATCGAAGGCGCTGCCCGAAGATCAACTTGCTTTATCGGCAACAAACATATAATAATCAGATCAAAGAATAAAAGAAACATTATGTCCAAAATCCGTCTCTTCATAAAAAAATGAGCTCAGGTAACGACGTCTGAGCTCATTTTTCTTTGATGCACAAAAGATAATAAGCGTCAAACTACTTCCCACCTTCGAAAGCGCAATCGCTATGAGATACTCTCCCCCAGAAGCCAAGAAGCTAACCAAATTAATCGCCGTCAGCTTTACGGACATCCTGAATGCCCCGACAAAGAAGGGGGTTTACTGTAAATGCAGAGATTCATCAGGATCCATCATTTCCGTTGCACCCGGAGTAACGTTGGCTCCTGGGGAAGGTTTTTGTTTGCCCGGAGGGAAACCGGCATAATCGATCTGCAATACTTGGGCTAAATCCCGGTCGACTGTAACCAGATCCATTTTGTTGATTTGTGCCAAATCCGTTTTCCCAAGGGCATACGCAACTAATTTCATTTCTTCGACGGACGACTTGAGGAAATTAGCTAAATGTTCAGCGCCCTTTTCAACGTCCAAATCTTCTTTGAGCTTTCCCAAATATAAAGGGATTTGCGGCGGGGGTTCAGTCGGAAGCGCCTCCGCTATTTGCGTCTGAAGCAGGGCGATCAGGGCGATTGAACCGATATAGACCGCGTCCGCCCCTAATGCCATAGCTTTGAGGAAATGCCCCGGCGTCGTTAATCCCCCACTAGCGATGACGGAAATGCTTTGTTTGACTCCGTGTTCTTCCAAATACTGAACGGTTCTTGCCAACGCAAATAACGTTGGCAGTCCGACATCATCCTGAAGTGTCGTCGGACCTCCCTGCGTTCCTGCTTCCGCCCCGTCCACGACAAAATAATCGACTCCCGCTTGAACGGCGACATCCAACTCCCGTTCCATAAAATGAGTCGCACAGATTTTAATACCCACTGGTACACCGTATTTGTTTTTCAAGTTCTGTACCAGTGAAATAATGTCCTCCGTTTTGTTTACTCCCGGGATGCGGGAATGAATGACGGAATTTTCGCCAGGTTTCAGTTTTTTGGTGATCCGCAAATCCTCCCCAATCTGGTGCGACCCCATCGACGGAGCGGCCGCCCGAGCTCCTTGACCGAGCTGGATTTCTATAGCGTCCAATTGGCGGAGTGATTCATCGATGTTCATCCATCCGCCACGATGATACTGGCCGATGAAAAACTTGGCTTCCCTTCGTTCTTCATTAATGAAAAGCGCTTCTCCTGAATTGGTAGCCGTACCGGCTATACTGGCACCACGAGCCAAAGCGGCCTTCGCCTTCAAACTTATTGCTCCACCATAAGACATACCGCTAATGAGAATAGGAATTTCGAGATTTAGTGGCTTTTTCGCTTGAGGTCCAATGGTGACGCCTGTTTGGATTGGCACGTCGTCTTGTGTGGGCAGGCGGAACATATGCACGGGGTTAAGCAAAATTTTATGCCAGTCCGACAACACAATCGTACTCCCCAAAGTACGTTCGATTACTTTTCCGCTTTCCGCCCGTATTCCGGCTTCAATGATCGCCCGCGGCGTCAGCTTTTGCATGATTGCAAACATGGAAAACACATTTTCCGTATATGGATCTTGCATCATACGCTTCATATAATGGTCCGCCATCGTGTCCATGACACCGTTCGTCATTTTGCGAATCATCCAACGAAACAAAGAAATCTCCCCCTTGTATGCTAATAGCAGTTACCGGTATAGCTTATTTTTCTCAAGGTTTTTACATAGTAACTCTACTATTCTATTTGTAAATCACAGGTATTTGATACTATCCGGTGCATTTGATGGGCTGTTATGCATTGACTTATTATTTCTTAACGATCCCATCCTATTCATGCGATTCCGTATACTTAACGCTTTTCAATATTTCGATATACCCTTCTGTTCCATGCACGCGAATTCGTTGCCCGTCTTTTATCAGTTTGGTAGCATTCTCCACTCCGACAACTGCCGGTAAGCCATATTCACGTGCGATAACGGCTCCATGGGTCATCAGTCCACCAACTTCGGTGACTAGGCCTTTTATGGATACAAACAATGGTGTCCAGCTGGGGTCAGTAAAGCAGGTGACTAAGATATCTCCATCTTCTAGATCAGCATCCTCCATATTTAAAATGACCCGCGCCCGTCCCTCTATAACTCCGGAAGAAACAGGCAGACCTACAATAGCTTCGGCTGGTAGATTTTCCCGTTTGTACTTACCTGCAATGATTTCACCATCAGATGTGATCACACGCGGTGGAGTTAGTTTGTCATAAAATTTATACTCTTCTTTTCGTTTATTGATGATCTGATAATCCAGTTTATTGGTGCGTACGACTTCGTGAAGTTCTTCAAAAGTAAGATAATAGATATCTTCTTTTTCAAGAATAACGCCTGCTTCTACGAGTTGTCCGGCTTCTTTCAGTAAAGTCTGCTTATAAACAAAGAAGCGATTAATATATGCATATTTTGGATATTCCCGATATCCAATGAGATTTCGGACTAGGTCGATCATTCGTTTTGTCTCTTTGGCTTTTTGTTCGCCATCCGGCAATCGCTTCAACCGCTCTAATAACTCTTGTTCTTTATTCAAAGCTTCCTGTCGCCCTTGCTCAAATTTCCGCTTTCCGGCATTAGGCTCAAAGTTTTTGATGTTACCCAGAATCATGGGGACAAGGGTAATTGGCTTTTCACTCCAACGGGTTCTGGTAATATCGATCTCTCCGGTGCATCGCATTCCGTATTTGCCTAGATAAGCATAGATCGCGTCTTGGGATTCTTGCCCGCCCTCAAACTTAACCAGTTCATCCAAAAAGCGATCATTTTTTACATGTTGTAAATAAGTAATGACATCCGGATAAGGGCGTATCACATCTGCGACATCCATTAGAGCCAAGCCCATTTCCGAAGTGATATTGTTAGGTACAGATTGAGACAGCGTATCTGCTGCGTTTTTTTCACCCAACCACTCCATCATTTTTTCATTGATCCATGCTGAAGCATTCATAGCAGTCATAATCACACCAAAGCTTCGTGGATCAGATACGTTCTTCCTCGTCCTTAGTTCCTGGATATCTTCTTGAATAAAATCAAATAGATCCGCTCCTGATTTCGTTTGGATCTTATATTTTAACTCTTCGATCGATGTTTCACTTCGCTGAATCAAATCAGAAACGATGGCCGGATCATAATCGTTAAGTGTTTCATAATTCGCAGGCGCCGGACCTTGATTGCTTTTACCGTCACTCTGTTCTGTCTTATCATCCGGTGTCGGTTTTATAAAATCCCCCCGCTCTATGACGGTCGTCAATGCATCTTTAATGAGCGGATCGTTTTTTCCCAGGACATTTATTAAAGTTTCCCTGCCGGAAGGTGAAGCCAGCATAAGCGAAACATCAACAAACAGCCTTCCGCCTGCTTTACGCATGGGCGCTGGAGTTAGTAACAGGTAAAAAGACAAGCCCAGTGGTTTCATGGGATCTGTCATCATTTGTTGGTGACCGACAGACACATAAACGTGATTCTCTTGATCATTCGCTTCAGGAATCGGATATAAAGTAGTAATTGGCCGGCTTTGGACAATATAAAAAGTACCATTGGCCAAACACCATTCGATATCTTGCGGGCAGCCAAAATGAGCTTCGATTTGCCTTCCGATGCGTGCCAGCTGTAAAATTTGTGGTTCAGTAAGTGTTTGAGCGGTTTGCTGATCGGGATCGAGCTGCCGGGTATCTGTTCCGCCTTCTTTTAGTCCATAAATAGCCAGTTTTTTGGTTGCAATCCTCTTATCGACGATTTCCTCTTCCTGTACCTTATAACAATCGGCAGATACCAAGCCTGAGACCAGTGCTTCTCCAAGTCCAAAACTGGCATCGATCGATAGCAGCTTCCGGTTTGAAGTAATCGGATCGGCGGTGAATAAAATCCCTGAAGCCTGCGGGAAAACCATCCTTTGCACGATAACAGATAAATAAACTTGACTGTGGTCAAATCCATTATGCATACGGTAGATTACCGCGCGATCCGTAAATAGGGAAGCCCAGCATTTGCTGATATGCTGCAGGATTGCATCGACGCCGATGATATTTAAAAAGGTGTCTTGTTGACCGGCAAAAGAGGCATGCGGCAAATCTTCAGCAGTCGCACTAGAACGCACTGCATAAGCATGATCATCACCAAGCTGGGAGAGATAGTGAGTAACTGCCTTCACAACATCGGAAGGAACTGCTGCTTCCATGATGAGTTGGCGAATCTTCCTGCTGATTTCACCAATTTGATCTCGATCTTCTGCTTTTAGCGTGGTTAGTTGATTGAGCAAACCATGATACGTTTCGTTTTGTTCGATGGCTTTTTGATATCCCGCTGTTGTAACACAAAACCCTTCTGGCACTTGAATTCCTTCAATTTTTGATAACTTCCCCAAGTTCAAACCTTTTCCGCCAACAAGCAATAGCTGCGAATGTTCCACTTCCTGAAAACCGAGAACCAAAGCACTCATTCATGATCTCCCCTAACCCTTAAATTGAAAAAAACTGTTGACAAGAGCTTTCTGGCATGGTAAATTTAAAATGTAGAATACGATATTTTTGTCCATGTATGCCACAAAAGTTGTAAGCTGATTATATCATCGTGCCTGTTTATATGCAATATAAAGAACCTGATAAACTATCCAGGTTCTTTTTTGATTTCCCGCTATATTAGTATCATCAAACCATGGTTCTAGACGAACTCCGTCACTTTAATTGAATGAGTTAACACTATCTCTAAGTTAATTGCTCTGCAATCTCCCAGACATGGCCTGCCGGATCTGTGAAGGCAGCCGTGCGTACTCCCCATGGCCGGTCTACTGGACCGTTAAGTAGAGCAACTCCACGTGTTTTTAATTCGTTCCATACTGCATCTACATTATCCACTCGGATGGTAAACTGAAAGCTAGATCCGGATTCTGGGATTGCGACAGTTCCTGGATGGATCAGATCATATGCTTCGGAAATATTCAGAAGGTTAATGCTCATATTTCCGAAGTTGAATACCGCAGAAACATCGTCTTCATATACAGCGGAAAATCCAAATACTTCTTGATAGAACGCCCTCACCCTTTGCAAATCCTCCACAAACAACGTAATAACATCAACATTCAACGACCCTAAAGTCTTCATACAGTACACCCCTTCACGTAAAAAATATCGAACCAATCCCGTGCGTTGAGCCACCCAAAGCCATCATGTTAAATTGCCTCACCTTAACATATCGTCAAATCAACTTATTTCTATTCTAGAATAGGTTGAGTATTTTAAATTTCTTTTTGTTTGCTATGTTGAGCAATTTTGAGTTCTAGTGCCCGTTAGATTAGCGTGCTTCAGTTAAATCAGAACCACCCGTCCAACGGGTGGTTTGCTCCTGGGGTATAACCCCCTGTTGCCAAACTGCGCCTAAAGACGCTAGCCTGACCACAAATCTGTTCAGGCTCAGTGTTATTTGTCACTTTCACTTACCAGTTAAACTGGTTTATTTCTTTTTGCTCCTGTCGCTGCTGAATGGATCTTCATACTCTTTTACACTCAGCTTATCTATGGCTTGGTCATGTGCTTCTTGTTCTCGAATATATTTTGCTACCGTTGCTTCATTTAAGCCCACTGTACTCACATCATATCCTTCTGCCCAGAATTTCCGATTCCCGTATTTATGATCGGGCATCATGTGGCCTTCTATGATCTCTACTCCCTTGTATTTACATAAGCGTTTGAAAATTTCTATTAAGTCTCTTCTCACTTGATTATAGATCTCTTTCCGTCTATACTTCGGGGTGAATACAATGTGGTATTTGCACATCCACTTTGTGTGAGCTAGGCTGTAGCTCTTGTTTGCCATCTTTGACCATTCCTTTCTGTTGAGCCTGAACATCTCAATTTTATCGGAACGGTCTTGGTGGTCAAACCCTCGTTCCCTCCACCCGCATAGCGGGTGGTTTTTTGTTTCGCGCGTTTCACTCACTCAACTGGCTAAAGCCATAAAACTAAAAACTCCGCGCTAAGCGCGGAGTTACTAATCATTTAATCCCTTTCCATTGAGGATATGCGCGATATATTTTTCAACCCTTGACTCTCGGGTTTTGGATTGCTTTGGGGTAGAAAAATGCAGAATGTATGCTCTTTGCCGTCCTGGCGTCAATGCTTCAAAAGCCGTTTTTAAGTCGGGGATTTCAACGAATTTATTTTCTAATTCTTCAGGCATGATGTATTCCGTATTCTTTTTATAGTTCACTTGCAAGCCGGCTTTCTCAACTTCAATGGCTTCATCAATATATGTTTTCAAGATAAGTTGCATTTCATCGATTTCTTTAACATTGGTGAAGCGAATCTGGCGTGCTGCCTGAACGTTCTCCGTTTGTTGGATTAGGATCCCATGGGGATCTTTTAACAACGCGCCTTTGTGAAACAGAAGCGCACAATAATCCTTAAACCCATGAATCAAAACGATGTTTTGATTGTCAAACGTGTAACAAGGATGCATCCACTTAAAATCCTCGGTCAACTCGCAGTCAAGAACAATATCTCTCAACAGCTCAAATTCTTCCTTCCACTTCTTAAGTTTGTTAAAATAGGGATCAATCTTAGTATTCTTTTCACCTTTAATCATCAAGGTACCCCCTTCTGTTTTTTGATTTAACTTGCTCAATTCGTTCCGATAAATAAAAAGCCCGCGGTTTTCACGGGCTTCGTACGGCCCCTGTTCTTGTTCAACCGACACTTCTATGAACTAAAAAGGATGCGGCAATCAAAGTAATGATTATGGATGGCATCGCTTGTCCGGAAGGATGCTTGATTCTCAAATGTTTTACAATTTATCCAATACCTTTTCAAGCTCGCCGCACCATTTACT
Source organism: Paenibacillus albidus (assembly GCF_014644435.1). Lineage (GTDB taxonomy): Bacteria > Bacillota > Bacilli > Paenibacillales > Paenibacillaceae > Paenibacillus_AQ > Paenibacillus_AQ albidus. The sequence goes on from NZ_BMKR01000018.1 coordinate 20,813, forward strand.
CCAGCCATACTTAGCACCACCCAGTGCTTGAGCATTTGAGATTCCGGTTTGTTCGAGATGAAGGTTAACCTTTCCGTTTCCTAAATCTTGTAGCGTCCAGGTGACCGTGTGCTTCTCACCGCTCTCCCAAGTATAGGACAACCGGTGCGGTTCCTCCACGACCAGTACTTCGCCTTCAATAATTCCATTCCAATATTCGGTCGGTTGAGTTCGAAATTGAAAACGGTGTCCTACGACGGGTTCAAAATCATTATCCATCGCTTCACCGGTCTGGATGTTGGCCACCCACTTGGCTAGCTTACTTGAATCAGTTAAGGCGGACCAAAGCTTCTTAATCGATGACGTGAACTGAAAATCCATAGATAATGTTAAACTCATTCTTCTTCCTCCTCTAATAGTTGGTTCAAGCGCAACATATTCTCACTCCAGAACTTGCTGTAGAAAGCTAACCAATCTTGAATTTCTCTGAGTGGTGAGGCGTTTAGCCTAAATCGCGTTTCTCTGCCGACTTTTCGGTCAAGTACCAGTCCAGCCTCTTTAAGTATGGTCAAATGCTTGGATACCGCCGTACGGCCCATTTGAAACTGTGCCGTTAATTCATGAAGCGGTATCTCCTTTTCCTCTGCTAACAAACGAATCAGTCGGCGCCTAGTTGGATCTGCAATCGCATCAAAAACATCCCGCAACTGGTTGTTCTCGCTCACAACACCCTCTCCTATGCATTTCGTCGATTCCTTCATAGGACACCATTTGGTGACAATTCAATTATAGGACACCATTTGGAGTCCTGTCAATAAAGTTTTTAAACTTACGCGGACTTCTAATCGGTTATGTATCCAAGGTCTTGTCAATTTCGGCCAAGTATATCAAAAAAAGCCGAATTTATGCGGCTTTCAATGTCTATATGTTCTTATCGCCCGACATTATTATTCCCGATAAATCGAAGTATATCGTTACATGGGGCTAAATTCGCTGAAGCTAAAAGTTATAGATTGCTGATTATATGAAGCAGCACCCGGCGTTCACCAGGCGCTGCTTGATCAGATCTTATCTTTAGCGCCTGCGCCGGGAAGCATCCAGCCATTCCGGCGTCCAAGCAGGATCTTGATCGTCCATTCTTCTCCCGGGAGGAACGATCGCATCTATGGCGTCCAGCAGATCGGGGCTAAGCGTCAAATCCGTTCCGGCTAAATATTGTTTCAATTGCTCCGGTGTGCGCGGCCCCACAATGATCGAAGTGACCGCCGGGTGGCTCTGGGCAAACGCGACAGCCATATGCGCCAGTGTCATCCCCACCTGATCGGCAACTTGCTGCAGCTGTTCGATGAGCGCGAACTTTTGCGCATTTTCCGGCAATTCCGGATCGAGCATGCGGGCGGCTGGCCCCGTTAAAAGCGCCGCGCGCGATCCGCTGTCCGCTGCCCTGCCAGATGCATACTTGCCCGTCAGTAGACCTCCGGCCAGCGGGCTGTAAGTCAACAAAGCGAGATCGTGGTGCCGAGCGACTTCGGCAGTATCCATCTCGATGCTTCGGTTAAGAATCGAGTATGGAGATTGCTCGCTGACAAACTGCTGCAAGTGGCGACGCTCGCTCGCCGCCTGCGCCTCTGCCAGCTGCCAGGCTTGATGATTGGAAGTTCCGATATAATGGATCTTGCCTTCTTGGATCAGATCGCTCAGCACGCCCAGAATTTCTTCGAAAGCAACGTCCCCGAACGGGCGATGCAGCTGATAAAGATCGATAAAATCCGTCTGCAGCCGCTGCAAGCTTTGTTCGACCGCTTGCCGAACCCAGCGACGGGAAGCGCCGCCTTGATTCCGCTCGCCATTCGGCTCGGCCCCGAATTTCGTTGCCAGAATAACCTCGTCCCTTCTGCCCTTGATCGCCTCGCCGATAATTTTTTCCGATTCCCCATCCCCGTAACGGTTGGAAGTATCGATCAGATTAATACCGGCGTCCAGCGCCCTGTGAATGATTCGGATCCCCTCTTGTTTGCCGGTAAGCGATCCAAAAACGCCCCCTCCCAGGGCATATTGACTCACCCTAACGCCCGTACGCGCCAAATCTCGATATTGCATGAATATCCATCTCCTTTTAATGAACACGTGTTGATACGCTTCATGGGATCCATTATAATAAGGCCAATCGTTCGAAACAATCAACAATACAGCCGAACTGTTCAATAATAAACAGAAGAGTAATACTGTCCATTACGTTTGGCTATCGAAAGGAGTACGGATGATGGAGGGTAGTACGGATCTGCGGGCGGTTCGGAGCCGCAAGCTCATCGAGCAGGCGCTGACAGACATCCTGAGTAATCAAGGGATCAAGGAGTTAACCGTTAAAAATCTGTCGCAAAAAGCCGGCATTAACCGCGGCACCTTTTATTTGCATTACAAAGATATGTTCGACCTGATTGAGCAAACGGAGTGGATGCGGGGTTTGCTGGACATATTCGAGCCCATTATGCTGAGCGATCTGATGAAGCATTCGGATGAGAAATCGTCTTTCCCGGCGATCGCGGAAGCCTTTCGATATTTGCACCGTCATGCTTCTTTTTTCAAGGCCGTCTTTCATCCCTCCGCCCCCGTCGAATTCAGAGAGCGGCTGCAGCACCTGGTCGGTACCCGTTTATACGAAAGTCTGAAGCAGGAGCAACCCGGTTCGAGTTGGTCCGTTCAGCCCGCCGGTTATATCATCGCTTATCTGGGCTCTGGCCAGTTCGGGTTGATCCAGCATTGGTTCATGACCGGTCGAACGCTTCCACCGGACGAGATTGCGTTGATGCTGACTCGGTTTATCCGTAATTCTCCCTGTCTTTCCCATCATTTTAGCGGGATCTGACTCAACAAAAGAAGACGCGGATCGGATCCGCGTCTGCAAGACGGATGCACCCCGGCACCGATTGGCGTTTCTCTTCTTCACCATTTTACTTATCCCTTGATACGTCGGACTCCTTGCACGATCTTTTCTCTCTCACTCTCCCTCAACGAATAGATTACAGGTGCCGTAGGAATCTCAAACTTCAGATGAGAATGAGGAATTTCTGTCAATAAAGTTCCAACAGGTTGTTGGCTTTTTTTACTACGCACAACATTCCAAAATATCCTGGATCTATTTTCCACGGTTCCCCATTTTTCAAGCGAATTTCGGAATAATAAACATTTGCCAATAACGAAATCATGGTCCTCGAGGGGTTCCGTTACTTCGAATCCGGCGTCCTCAAGGCCATCAAATAGTGCAGGCATAAACTGGTCCAAATACAGTCCATAGGCAGCATCCTCGATCTCACGAAAAGCGACCGTTAGTTGATCATGCATCGAATCGTACAAGGGCTTCCATGCCGATCCGATATACCGATTACCTATCTGGGCAATCTCTTCGATTGTCATATCGTAACGAAATATTGCATTAAAGGTCATTCTTATTCCTCCTTGATTTGAACTAACTTCATCATATAACATATAAGCCAATTAGAAGGTTTTTCGGAAATCCCCAAATAAAACAATATAAATACCGGAAAAACGTTACAATAGTTTTAATGTTTTTCTATTCATTAGATAGGGGGGATAACATGGGCTTACGACCAAAAAAACTTGCGAATACATTTATGATAAGCGCCAACACTTTGCGAAACTACGAAGCGAAGGGGGTAATCCCTCCTGCTGAGCGTTCTGCCAATGGATATCGCATGTATACGGAACGGCATGAGGCCTATCTGGCATGTATTCAAGCCATGACCCCTGGATTTGGAATGGAAGTGACGACCGAGGTGCTGCAAGGTCTCCAAAGAAATCAGTTGGACGATGCATTGTGGATCGTTAGGGAAAGGGAGGTCATGCTGCTTCGGGAAAAAGCAAGTTTGGATCAGCTGGTAAGGGAGCTGAATTCGTATGCCGATGGAAGTTTAGCTTACGACTTAAACCAACGCTTCAGCATCCACGAGGTCTCTAGACGGACGGGGGTTCCTAAATCAGCGATCCGTTACTGGGAGAAAAGCGGCCTATTCACTACTGAGCGGGACCCTGATAACGAATACCGTCTATATAATGAAGCACATCTTCTTATAATTAAGATGATTCAGGTGTTGCAGAGCTCTGTTTATTCCGAGGAGACCGTAAACTTAAAGCAATCGATTGCACTTTTAGAATTCCAAAACATCGAGCATGCGATAAAGCTTGCGGAAAGTATCCGAATTCACCTGCATAAAACGATCAAACTCCAGATGCGAGGTATCTACTTTCTCTATCGCTTGATTCAATCATTAGGCTTTTCGGAAACAACCGAAGCCCACCGTTGATCACTCCTCCATACATTGATCAGTATTATCGTAAAAAAAAGAGCCGCCAAATTGGCGGCTTCTTAAACGATATAGATCCGTGTTGGTCTTTGAGCTGGTATTCGCGAGAGCCTATTTATTTCCCTTTTTTATAGGTTATTTCTTTATTACTTACAATGATCTTCCCCTTATCACCGGCATCGCCCACTTGGCGATTCGTTGTAACAGTTGCACTGGGCGGCATGGACTCAGAGGTATCCCCTTTCTTCTTTTTCTTTACATCATAGAGATAATAAGAAACATCCGTCACCTTCAACCCTACATTTTCTGTGTCCTTAAGCTCTACAGTATAGGATTTCATCACAGCAACATTAGCGTCAATCCATCCAGCAACTTCTACCGCCGCCCCCTCACGCCCGCCTTCAGCCTGAACAGATCCAATGGGAAGCCCGTCAGGGTTATAGAAATTGATTTCTTGAGGGGCTATTCTCAAATAATCGATATCGATGTCAAGGATCCGGTTCCGTGTGTCCTCTGCCCGATCCATCCAGGCAATCGTGCCTGCCGGATTCCACTTTATTTTCTCAGAGGGCACATATTGATCCGGTGGCAGCGGTACAGTACGAAGCGGAAATCCTTTATTATTGTAAAAGGTCAATTGGCCGCTCTCATCATCATGTACAAACCTCTTAAAGGTTGGTGAGAGGAACAGGGATGGCGCCCCGGTCGTCGAATGAGGGATTACGCGATATTTCAGAAGATGGACATCGTCCTCTCCTGTATTCAGATCAAAGATCCATACATTCCCGAGGTAACTCTGCATGAATAATTTTTGCTCATTGGTTTTCCATTGGTGTTTATAGATGTAATCATACTCGTCTGTAAGCGGCCAGAAGTCTTCCCGAAGCCGTTCGATGGTCCCTGTGACCACATTATAAGAGGACAAATGATATTGCCCAGCTTCTTCCGTGAGTTCCGATTCCAGAAATAATAGATGATCTTCATCCAACGGAATCAGCATATTGTAGCTGCTCATGAATGTATTGTTCCAACGATTATCGGAATTGCTCAGCTCATCGCTCCATTTCACATGCACCTCGTCCGTAGAAGGATCATGGGCTAACAAAGCGTTGATTGCGTTATGGTCCCCATAGAAGAGATGAATGGTGTGATACAAGATCCCCTGCAGCTCAACCACAGGTCCGCCGCTTATCGAATAGTTATTTTCCGGTAGGCCTACTGGCCTAGCAACAAGCTCTCCATTTGAGTTCCGCTCTGCTCTAAATTCCAAACCTGTGAAGCTTGATTCCTTGAACATGATCTTTTTCATCTCAGCAGTTGATTCTTTAGTAAGTGTATAGCCAATATGCGTTTCTCTCACATCCATAAGCATGGCTTGTTCACTGGTTTCGTTGATCCATAGATGATAAGCGTATTCCTTGTTTTCCGAAGCAAGAACGATATCGTAGTCAGGAATCGCCGTGTTTAATATTCCTGGCGTTTGGACTGCGGTATGGATGGCTCGGACGAAAATTCCTATTGTTTCATTATCTGCGTATTCAACCTTAATTTCAGGATTCACTGAGCCATGGGTAAGAGATTTCGCGAGTGTGATTTGCCTGATGTCCTCCTCTATCTTTAGATTATGGAGTTCGTTTTGTTGTTCATCCGGTTGAAACAAGTGAAGTAAAGCTTCCTTCCCGGTTCCCGGCAGCCTGTAATGCCCATTCTTCCCGGATTTGGTGAATAGGCCGTCATTCTCTCCCTTAATCCAGAATGAGAACTTTTCGCCTTCGCTATCCCCCAATTTTACGGAAGCCACATAATCCGGTCCTGTGATATCAAGCTTTGCGCTGTCGTATTCAGCAGTATGTATAACTTCATCGAAACGTTCCAATAACTTGTCGTCTGTTATGGCCATCAATCCGCCGCTATCGTTCCGGATTGTAATGGAATCAACAGCGTTCAGGTCGATCAGAGTTTGATCCTTCTTCTTGTCCTTGTAGTCCGAATCGACACATCCAACAAGGAGCGCTGAAATGACCGTTAAAAGGACTAGAAGATTTATCTTCTTCATCTAGAGCCCCCCCTTCTTATTCTCTTGGACGCTAGATAGAGGATAAAGTTGCAAATTCATGGAAAATTATGTCCCTTTAACTAAAACAGTCGCAGAGAACCGGCGGTCATGCCGGTGCCCTGCGACTGTTTGACGCGTATTAGATCGAGAAACTTAGTTCATTGGGCTTCCTCATCGGCCGAGGGGCCGTACATGCCCGGCACCGGAATATCGAGAAGCCGCAAATATACCCCGAGCTGCGCCCGGTGGTGGATCATGTGGCTTATTCCGAAGGTGCGGAGAGCAATCGCCCGCGGCTTGCGGAGGATGATATGGCTGCCGTGGCGCAGCGTCCATTCCTCGCCAAGCGTTTTCTCGTCGCATTCGGCGAGCAGCTGTTCAAACTTACCGAGGTTCGTGTCGAACTCCTCCAGAATATCGGCGCGTTTTTCCAAAGGCTCCCGCCGTAGCGGCACTGTCGAAAGATCGAGCTCCGGGTACTGGAAAATCGCGATTTTCCAGTTCAGCAGGTTGATCAGGTGCGTGGCCAACCCTCCAAGCGTCATCGATTTCTCGTGCGGCTTCCACGACATATGCTCCTCGGGCAAGCGTTCCAGAATGCGGCGCGTAGTAGCCAGTTCATGTGTTACGTCGCCGACGATCAGTTGTTTTACCAATAAAATCCTCTCCTTTCTTATGGTTTAGCATACTATAAATTCCACTCGAGTGGAAAGCTTTAGTCCCGGTAGTTTGTCGTTCTTCTAAACTTCAATTTTGCTTGTTTATTACAATCGACAAATTGTAGTTTGCATATTCATTTAAACTTACAAGGAATTGATCTAAAACTTCGTTGGATGGAAATCTGCTCTCAAGAATATAGCATCCATCCCCACTCACTTTGTAAGTATTCAATATGTAATGCTCTTGCGTTTTTATAAAAGAGAGAAAAGATTGATGATACGGATTATTCAGTCTAATCGTAATAAAAGCATGAATTAAACAGTTTAATTTTGCCTGATTTATTGTAACCGTATATTTCTCAATTATGCCGCTCTCCTCTAACTTTAACACTCTCGATGCAGCTGCTTGTCCTGTGAGATGAACCCTCTCTCCCAGCTTCTTCATAGTAATGCGACTATTTTTGGATAACTCTTCAATGATTAGTTTATCTATATTATCAAGCATACGTGATCAAACCCCTTAAATTATTATTCTCATAAATAAAAAAGCAATACATCAAATGAGTGAACTTTCACTCTGTTGTGAATACTAACTTAAAATACTTTCATAATTCAAGTGAATCATAAAAAAGACTTGATCGAATCCATGTACTGTAAATTCCTCAAAGTGTAAGCTATTTATAAATACATTATCAAAGGAGAAGCACAATGAAAATAAATCAAATTCGCAATGCTACTATTATAGTTGAATATGCAGGATATAAATTCTTGATTGATCCATTTTTAGCTGACAAAGGCACCTATCCCCCATTTCCTAATTCTGCAAGGCAAGATCAGATGAATCCTTTAATTAGTCTCCCGACAACTATTGAAAATATAATTAGTAATATAGATGCAGTAATCGTTACTCATCTGCATATAGACCATTTTGATGATGCTGCGAAAGAGGCATTACCTAAAGACATCAAAATGTTTGTACAGAATGAGGAAGATGCCACTGAGGTTAACAATGCCGGCTTTGTCAATGTTGAGGTTCTTCAAAAAGATACCGTCTTTAAGGGGATCCATCTGGTTAAAACCAAAGGTGAACATGGAAGAGGAGAAATATTGAAGCTTGCGGGTCAAGTGTGCGGGGTAGTCTTCAAACACACCAGTGAGAAAACCTTATATGTAGCTGGTGACACCGTGTGGTATGAGCCTGTCCAGGAAGTGATTAACACCCACAAACCAGAGGTTATCATTGTAAACGGTGGAGATAATCAGTTCCTTCAAGGCGGTTCTCTTATGATGGGGAAAGACGATATTTATGAAGTATATAAAGCCGCCACTGACGCAAAAATTATCGTTGTCCATATGGAAGCTGTAAACCACTGGGCTCTGTCGAGAGAAGAATTAAATAACTTTTTGTCTGAAAAAGGAATATCAGGGAATGTTGCAGTACCGGAGGACGGAGAATCCTACGTATTTTAAAAATATATAAGATGACGCGTTTGAATAAAGAAACCCCTATTTCACCCATTAATCGGGTAAAAAAGGGGTTTCTTTGTTTTAATTTAAATTCAGACTAAATGGTTGATATCAAATAAGATAGTGACTTTCAATTAATTTATTCATTTTCGAGGAAATGGCAGCAGTGGCTAGGGGCGTCCACGACTTTCGTCCAGTTCCGCCACCTGCTGTAGTCTGTTCCGAATCGGGCCGTTCTCTGGTACAATATATCCAAATCTTTTGGAGGAGCATTTGATAATGAATTACGAACAGAAAGTGCGCAACGAAATCGCCGCTTGGGAGCGCCAGTTTTTCAATCCGCCCGGATGGCTGGAGAGAACCTCTAAGACGATCGGTAAGCGAATTAACAACTTGATTCCAGCCAAGGTGCACAACGTCATTACGACCACCATAAAGTCGATCGTACGTACAGCGCTGTTCGGGGCGGAGTACTCTCCTCAAAAACCGGTGCAGGGCACTCTCCATCTAGAACTCACCGATCAGGAGGCCAAACGTTTGTTATCCTTATACCAAAAAATCGCGGCTGCCGAAGGCGCAGGCACTGGAGCAGGCGGTATTATGCTTAACATCGTGGACTTCCCTGCGTTAATCGCGATCAAGATGAAATTTTTGTTTGAACTGGCTCATCTTTATGGGTATGACACGAAGCATTTTTCCGAGCGTGTATTCATTCTTAAGGTGTTCCAAATGGCGTTTTCGGGGTCCGAACAGCGTGCCAAGCTGTTAGATTCGATTAAACATTGGGATATTGAAAAGGAGCTGTGGATCTCGGATACCGATTACTACAAAAACATGGACTGGGAGACGTTCCAGAAGGAATACCGCGACGCAATCGACTTTCGGAAAATGCTGCAGATGGTGCCCGGGATTGGAGCCGTGGCGGGCGCCTGGGCGAATCACACCATTCTCGAGGAGCTTGGTGAAGCCGCAACAAACGCATATCGGTTGCGAAGATTGAACGAGCGCTAATGATTTATAGACAAATACAGAGATGATACTCCCCTCTCAAGTGTGAATGGGGAGTATTATTCAGTGGCTGGTCTTCTTATCCTCCGAAAATTCATCCTCATACATTTATTTTAAAATTTATACATTTTACCAAAATATATGATATAGTTGATGAGCAATTAAAAAATAATCGAGAAAAGAGGCTATTATGAAAAAGATTATTTTACTTATATTTGCGGTCTTCATGCTCCAGCTCCCTATTGCCCCTGCAACATTTGCAGCCGGTGAACGTCTTACGACTTCTGAAACAATGTATAACAATGCAATTCCGCTAGTATCAAACAACATTACTTATTCCCTACAATTTAGTGCTGCCGGAGATCTTCAGCTATGGAACAACCGCACACGCACCATGTTATGGAACACCAAAACCTCCGACCTTAGAATATCACAACTCAGAATTGATCAATATAGTGGAAAGCTTAAGTTAATGGATGCTTATAATACTCCGTATTGGACGTCAGACAATAGTGCGTGGGCTAATGCATGGTACGGACAAGGTAATGTCCCGGTGAACCTCGTGGGTGATCTTTTAATAGTTCAAAATGACGGGAATTTAGTTCTTTACAACACAAAAAACGTGGGTATAGGCTGGTATCCTGTCTGGGCTTCAAATACAGGTGGGCAATAGGAATATAATAGTTAGAGCCGTGTTACGATACGGCTCTTTTTGTTTGGGTGAGGTGAAGCGCAGCCCTGGTTGAGCATACGTAAGTTGATTTTGATGTATTACTTCAAGTATCTTCCCGTGATCGACTGCTCCGCATGGATGATCTGCACCGGTGTGCCTTCGAACACCACCTGGCCGCCCTTGCTGCCTCCGTCTGGCCCGATATCGATGATCCAATCCGCTTGGCTGATCACATCGAGGTTGTGCTCGATGACGATCACCGTATTGCCGGCATCCACGAGGCGGTTCATGATCTCCAGAAGGTGACCGATATCTGACATATGAAGGCCCGTCGTCGGCTCGTCCATTACATAGATGCTGCCCTTCTTATGCAGCTCGCTTGCCAGCTTAATGCGCTGGCATTCCCCTCCCGAGAGCGTGCTGAGCGGCTGGCCGAGTGTAATATAGTTCAGCCCCACATCACTCATGGCCTGGAGCTTGCGCACAACCTCTTTTAGCTGGAAAAAATCCAATGCCTGCTCTACAGTCATCTCCAGCACTTCTGCAATTGACTTGCCGTTCAGCTTGTACGCGAGCACCTCGTCCTTGAACCGTCTCCCCCCGCATACTTCGCATGGCAGTTTCACGCTGTCGAGGAATGCAAGGTCTGTATACACAACACCCAGCCCTTGGCAATTCTCGCAAGCCCCCTTGGAGTTGAAGCTGAACAAGCCTTGGCCCACCTTGTTCGCGGAAGCAAACGCCTTGCGCACATCATCCATAATGCCCGTGTAGGTCGCGGGATTCGAGCGTGTTGACACTCCTACTGCCGATTGGTCGATAACGATCGCATCCGGATGATGGCTGAGGAATACTTCGTTAATCAGCGTACTTTTGCCCGAACCGGCGACACCCGTAACTGCTGTCAGCACTCCGGTTGGAATATCTACACTCACGTTCCGCAGATTGTGCAGAGTGGCATCCTTGATGGATAGCTTGCCGGACGGCTGCCTGCAATCGTGCTTCAGCTGGAGCGGCCGCTTCATATGGGTGCCTGTCAGCGTTCCTGCCTCCAGGAGGCCTTGAAAGCTTCCTTCATACACGATGGTACCGCCGCGGCTGCCGGCGTGAGGCCCGACGTCGACGATATGATCCGCCAACTTGATCACATCGGGATCATGCTCAACGACAATCACGGTATTGCCCTTGTCGCGCAGCTTCTGAAGCAATTCATTTAACCGGTGCACATCACGGGGGTGCAAGCCTACACTTGGCTCATCGAAGATGTAAGTGACATCTACCAGACTGCCGCTCAGGTGTTTCACCATCTTGACGCGCTGCGACTCGCCGCCGGACAATGTATCCGTCTCACGGTCCAGGGTCAAGTAGTCAAGTCCGATATCCACCAGATGCTGCAACCGCTCCGTCAGCGACTTGACGACCGGCGCGGCGACAGGATCGTCAATCTCCCGAATGGCGCGGATGAGCTGCCCGACCTCCATGGAGGACAGGTCCGCAATGTTGAGACCATTGATCCTGCAGTTGAGCGCGGCCTGACTCAGTCTCGCACCGTGGCAGCTGGAGCAGGGACCCTCGGAGATGAACGGCGCAACAGCCCGCTGTGTACGCTCAGACTTCATCTTCACATCCTGCTTGATGTATTTGTTGGTGAACTTCTCGATGACGCCTTCCACTGTAATATTCGTTGCCTTCCCGGCGAAATCCATCTTAACTTTCCTTGCCTTGCCGTACAGCAGTTGTTCCAGGTCCTCCTCGGAATATTCGCTTAGCTTCTTATCGGGATCAAAAGACCCTGACTGCACGATCATGTTCCAATCCCAGCCGTTCACCGAATAGTCCGGCAGTATAATTGCCCCTTCATGGAGCGACTTTGACATATCCACCGCCTTACTCATGTCGATACCCAGCCTGCGACCGATCCCGTTGCACTCAGGACACATGCCTTGCGGATCATTAAACGAGAACAGGTTAACTTGTCCAACGTAGGGCTGACCCACTCGGGAAAAGAGAAGACGGAGAATGGGAGAGATATCGGTAATCGTGCCCATCGTGGAATGGGAACCGCCTCCCAGCCGCTTCTGATCCACAATTACAGCCATGCTTAGGTTCTCGATCGCGTCCGTATCCGGCTGCGGATAGCGGGGCAGGAAATTACGCACGAACAAGCTGAAGTTCTCATTCAGCAATCGCGTGGATTCTGCGGCGATCGTATCAAAGACGATCGATGACTTGCCGGATCCGGATACCCCGGTGAAGATCGTGATCTGCCGCTTGGGAATACGCAAGGAAACGTTCTTGAGATTGTTTTCCCTCGCACCCGAGATTACGATATACTCCTGATTAGATTCGCTCATGCCAACATCCTCCCGGGTAGTGTTACTTTCTACTTATATTCACATTGTACCATTCAACAATGTATCATTTGCTCTATAATTTAAATTTAACGTATTATCGGTTAATGAAGAAGCTCGCTTTCCTTTGCTTTTCGGACGATCTTCGAGCTGATACGGTTTATCCATGCTTTTAACGTCAGGCCAAGTATAAGAGCCAGCGCAGCGTACACCCCCAGCAGACACACGTCGCGTACAACGACCTCCCATACGATGCCGCCGACAGCTTCACGCATTGCACTGATCGCGTAGGTGAAAGGGAGAAATGGATGTAACGCCTGAAAAAAAGCGGGAGTCACTTGAATTGGAAACGTCCCGCCGGAACCGGAAAGCTGCAAAACCAGAAGCACAATTGCAAGGGCCTTGCCGACATTGCCGAATACGGAAACGAGCGTGTAGACGATCAGCATAAACAAGGAGCTAATTAACACCCCAAAGAAGATAAACCAGCCTGGATTAGTGACGTATGTGCCGAGCAGCGCCATATCTCCGATGGTTACGAACAAGGACTGTACAATTGCAATCGTCCAGAACGTGAGGAAGCGGCCGAAATAGACTTGGTGGCTTTTGTAAACGATAGCTGAGTATTTATGGATGTCGACCGACAGCAGTGAGACGAGCAGCAATGCTCCAACCCAAAGCGACAATGTACTGAAGAAAGGCGACATCGCGGAACCATAGTTTGGGATCGGGAACAGCCGGTTTTCTTTCAGTATGACCGGTTCGGCGAAAAACTCGCTTTCCTTAGTGGCATCTCTCCTCAGCAGCGCGATCAGATCCTCCAGACTACCCTGCTGCTCCAACGTACGTATTCGCTGCGCCAGCCCTTGCAGCCTTGACACAGCGTCCGGAAAACGGGTGACTGCCTCCTGCAAGGCTTTATCGCCTGCGGCCAGGCCTTGCGCCGCATCCTCTATGATCTGCTGCACATCCGGGATACTTGCAGTTGCCTCATGCAGCACATCTGCAGCAGTTTGCGTGGTTTTCAGCGCCTTGGCAAAGCCCTGCGCAATTTCCGGTTGGATCCCGGCATCGTATCGTTCAATAAGTTCGCCGAGTAAAGCCGAACCGTCCCGGGACAGTTGCTCGAACTCGGCGAGTAGCGATTCGGTTAACTTTCCGCCGTTTAAGATCGTGGTTCGTGCCGTTTCGACCAGCGTGTTCTGCCGTTCAAATTTCGTCTGGATAAGCTTGAGCCCGGAGATCGCCGGCTGTAGCTTATTCTCGCTGGTCAAATTATTCAAACGTTCAAACAGGCCAATCAATGTGACGCTGGCGTTTGATGCTGCGGTCAGCCGTCGGGACATTAAATCCAGCGCCGCCTCCACAACAGCGGGACCGGTATTATTATCATGCAGAACGTATGCCAGCTGGGCGCTCGCGTCCGCAGTTGTTTTTAGCAACTGCATGTTTTGCTTGATAAACGGTCCGGCGGTATCCGCCTCCTTCGTGACACTGTCCAACACCGTAGACAGCCCCAGGGCAAGCTGCTCGCCGTCACGGACCATTTGGGCCATTTGCGGCATTCGCGCCTGAACGCCCGCGACGATGTGTTCTGACGTTTCGACATTGTCCGCAGCCATAGTGAGTGCCTGTCCGATTTCCGGTGTCATCGCTTCCAGCTTGAATATGTAATCGCGCAACGCAAGTAAAGCTGGTAAATTAGCTTGAAGCTCAACGCCGATTTCGTTAAAAATACGAAAAATGGCGCCGTTCGCCGCTTCGGTAAAGCTGCGGTCCACCTGCTCAATAATGCCGCTGGCCCCTTTGGCGGTAATCTTTGGCGCTACAGCGTTTATTTTTTCATTGACATAGTATACGAGCTCGGCTTTTTGCGGCTCGTTCGATAATACGGTAGCAATGCGGGCAGAGAATTGTTGCGGAATAATGATACACGCATAGTAGTCCCCTTGTTTTACGCCTGAAATCGCCTGCTCCTCGTCCGTAAAGGTCCAGCCAATATTGTGATTTTCCTTCAGCGAATCAACGATTTCGTTGCCAAGGTTAATCGCCGTTCCACGCAGCGAGGCTCCTTGATCGAGATTGGCAACAGCGACAGGCAAGCCGCCGGTCTGACTGTACGGATCCCAAGAGGCCAAAATGTTAAACCAGGCGTATAAGGATGGTAGCACGGCGAGTCCGAGCACGATGACAGCGGCCGGCCAGTTGCGAGCGATCCGACTTATATCGTCCGAATAAATGCGAAGAATTGACCTCATGGTTGTTTGTTCCATCCCTTCTGTAATTTCCATCTTAGTATGAATGAAAGAACGGGAAGCCATACGTTAACGTCAATTTATGTTAAGCTTAATATCTTAATGGAAGGGGGATTTAGCGCGAAACCACACACTGTGGCAAGCATGGCGCCTGGAAGAAGGTATCCATGAACTATTTGCCGGCAACATCATATTCTTTTTCATACGGACGCTTCTCAATCTGCTGGTAAAACACCTCTGAATGTAAGTGATTTAGGCGTTGATCTTCTTACTTTGGCTGGACATAAAATGTATGCCCCGAAAGGAATTGGGGCCCTTTATACAAAGAAAGGGATTCATTTGGAACCTCTGATCCATGGGGCAAGCCACGAGCGCGGCAGAAGAGCCGGAACGGAAAATGTCATGTTTGCCGTCGCCTTGGGGACTGCATGCAAATTAGCCTCGGCAATGGACATTGAACAGACCAGAGAATTGACTCGCTACTTCTACACACGTTTGAAAGCTGCTTACGGCGACATTATAAAGCTTAACGGTCATCCGGAAAAAAGACTTCCCAATACACTCAACATTAGCTTTATTGGTTCAAACGGACATGATATTTTAGACGCATTAGATCATGTCGCTGCTTCTACCGGCTCTGCATGCCACTCCGGATTGTCTTCGGTTTCACCTGTATTGAAAGCCATGGGAGTTAATGACTCCGTAGGACAAGGGGCTATTCGGTTTAGCCTTGGCAGATATACGACCCCTGATGAAATTGAAGAAGTGTTAAAGCGACTTTCTCAGATCATTCCGGTAGTTCAGTAGTTCACTAATTCTAATTTGATGATCGAGAATAACGAGGGGGCATGAAGTCAAAGTGAATCGAACCACAGAGTTAAAAAGTTATGTGGATTCTCCAGAAAAACAAAAACAGTTATATCGCCGAACGTTACTAATCGTTGTGATCTCTCAAATCTTTGGCGGAGCTGGGCTTGCTGCCGGGGTAACTGTGGGCGCTCTATTGGCTCAAGAAATGCTTGGAACAGATAGTTATGCGGGTGTACCTACTGCCCTATTCACTTTGGGTTCAGCAGGAGCGGCATTATTAGTAGGGCGACTTTCCCAACGTTATGGACGGCGTTTAGGGCTTGCAACCGGATTTTTGACTGGGGGGATCGGCGCCGTAGGCGTAGTCCTTGCAGCTTTCACTAGTAACATTGTACTTCTTTTTATTTCATTGTTAATCTATGGTGCTGGAACTGCCACCAACCTGCAGGCCCGTTATGCAGGCACTGACCTGGCAATATCCACTAAGCGGGCTACCGCCATTAGCATAGCTCTGGTATCCACAACTCTTGGCGCAGTGGCTGGACCCAATCTAGTCGGTCCAATGGGGCGATTCGCCACCGCACTCGGCGTTCCGGCACTGGCCGGTCCATTTATTCTTGGAGCCGCTGCTTACATTCTTGCAGGACTAGTGCTGATTATGTTTCTTCATCCTGACCCCCTCTTAGTTGCACGTGCAATAGCAAGTGAGGAGCAAAGCAGCATCGGCAAAGACACAGAAGAAAGTTTGGCCCATTCAAAAATGGGAAAACGTGGGGTTATTCTCGGAGCTACAATCATGATTCTAACGCAAATTGTCATGGTTGCAATTATGACAATGACGCCTATACACATGAGGCACCATGGGCACGCCTTAAGTGAAGTCGGTCTAGTTATTGGCATTCATATCGGCGCCATGTATCTCCCCTCTCTCTTTACGGGAATTCTGGTCGATAAAATCGGGCGTATGGCAATGGCGGTAGTAACTGGTGTTACACTGCTCTCAGCGGGTGTTGTGGCTGCTATTGCTCCTTCTGATTCTATGACGCTTCTTATCATCGCGCTCGCTTTGCTTGGCCTGGGTTGGAATTTTGGCCTAATCAGTGGAACAGCGATTCTCGTCGATTCCACTACTTTATCTAACCGGGCAAAGACCCAAGGTTCTGTCGATGTGTTAATTGCTTTGGGAGGTGCAGTTGGAGGCATCTTATCCGGTTTGGTTGTGGCCCACTCCAGCTTTGCTATACTTTCATATACGGGTGCCTTCCTTTCCCTTCTGCTCATACCCGTTATACTATGGTCGCTCAGCAATCGAAAATCTGTGTAGAAAAAGGCTCCCTTCATGTAAATGAAAGGAGCCTTTTTGTTGATCTTATACGGAATATAACTCAAGCCTCCTTCTTAGCCAGAAAGGAATTCAAAGCCATTTCGGCTTCCTCCAGGTTATTAACCGAAAAGGTTATTTTCTCGGTTTGGTCATATTGGTGGGAGGAATGATCATATTTGGGATCATAATAGTGTTCCAACAGCAGCGCTACAGCCTCTGCGAACAGATCCGCTTGTAAATTACGTTCAATTTCTAAAGCCACGGGAATGTGAATCCGGGATTTAATGCTTCGAAATGCAGAAATGTATTCTTCCTTATATTGCTCCGGCCGATAATCCTCAAGAATTTGCTGTACCCTGGAGTGCAGCGGCATCTCAATCCAAATCTGCGTGGCACATTCTTTCTGCTGAGCAGTGGTAGTTCTAGGTTTACTTAATGGCATAGCAGGTGCAATTTTCCTATAAACAAAAGCTCTCTTCAATTCTTATGAAGAGAGCTTTTGTTATAATCAACAGGAGCCAGAATAGCCGTCATCCAAAGTGGATGGCTTACCATTAGTACAAATATGCTTGCTGCCTCCATCCGGTCCCATATCGATGATCCAATTCGCTTGGCTGATCACATCGAGGTTGTGCTCGATGACGATCGGCTCGTCCATCACGTAGATGCTGCCCTTCTTATGCAGTTCGTTTGCCAGCTTGATGCACTTGTATTCTCCGCCCGAAAGCGTGCTGAGTGGCTGCCCGAGCGTAATAAAGTTCAGTCCCACATCACTTATCGCCTAATAAAATGATCAATAATTTTCATAACTTAACCTCCTAAACAGTGTGATCAAAAAGTCAAGTCACCTCCCTTCTGACAATTCCCCAAACTACATGTTCGTATCAACCACAACAGCAAAAATATGGTTTTATATGATTATCGCCAACAATAAGTTTATCAGGAGTCCTCTACGTCCATACTGGATTAAAAGAATCCTTAAGGAGAGGGAGAACGTTCATGCGTTTTCGTAAAAGAAGCCCCCTTAACAAAGTTAAAAAGTCCCAGGTCCAGCACAGCAAGAGTCAACCTGCAGATTCAGAGGAATCGATCAGTGCAAGTCTTGGACAAAACCTTCAGCAGATCAGACAAACCGTCGGTAACAGCACCGACATTATCATCAGGGAAGTTCGCATTGGCAAGGACGGGGGCCAAATCATCGCGATCCTCTATACCGACGGTTTGGTGGATAAAAATATAGTCTCCGATTTCATCATGAAGTCGATGATGCTCGATAGCAGCCTGTCCGAGGACGTGAACCGCAGGATTCAAATCTCCTCCAATGTCTTGCAGATTTTGAAAGATTACGCTCTGACCATCGGTGACATCCGGGATATTACCGACTTTGAAACCTTATATAACGCGCTGTTATCCGGGGATGCAATCATCCTGATTGACGGCGAGACGAAGGGAATAGTGGTCAGCGCACGTGGATGGAAGGATCGCGGTGTCACCGAACCCGCCTCAGAAAATGTCATCCGTGGACCGCGGGAAGGATTTTCGGAAACACTGGGCACGAATACGGCCTTGATCCGGCGCAAGATTAAAGATCCGAATCTGTGGCTGGAAACGAAACAAATCGGTCGCGTGACCAAGACCGATGTAGCTGTCATGTATATCAAGGGGATCGCGAACCATAAATTGGTCGAGGAAGTGCATGAGCGATTGAATCGTATTGATATAGACGGTATTCTCGAAAGCGGGTATATCGAGGAGTTAATCCAGGACGAAACTTTCACCCCTTTTCCAACAGTGTACAACTCCGAACGTCCGGACGTCATCGCCGCCGAACTGTTGGAAGGAAAGATCGCTATCGTAATTGATGGAACCCCGTTTGTGCTTGTCGTACCTGCGCTGTTTGTATCCTTCCTGCATTCGGCAGAGGATTATTATCAGCGTGCAGACATCAGCAGCTTCATCCGGATTATTCGTTACGCGGGGGTTTTTATCTCCCTGCTCGGCCCATCCCTATATGTTGCCATCACTACATTCCACCAAGAAATGCTGCCGACCTCACTGCTGATCGGTTTGGCGGCACAGCGGGAGGCTGTTCCCTTCCCGGCCTTTATCGAAGCACTCATGATGGAGATGACTTTTGAAATATTGCGGGAAGCTGGTGTTCGCATGCCGAAGTACATCGGGGCAGCCGTCTCTATCGTAGGCACACTCGTCATCGGGCAAGCAGCCGTCGAGGCGGGCATCATATCTGCGGCAATGGTTATTGTCGTATCTATTACCGCGATTTCCAGCTTTGTTCTTCCTGCCTATAATATGGCCATCGCTTTTCGTATGCTGCGGTTCCCCTTGATGGGACTTGCCGCTTCATTTGGGCTGTACGGAATCATTGTCGGAGGCATTGCCCTCATCCTGCATCTGTGCAGCCTTCGTTCGTTTGGGGTTCCGTATATGAGTCCGCTTGCGCCCCTGATTCCGGCAGACAACAAGGATACGTTAATACGGCTCCCGCACTGGATGATGGTCTCCCGTCCCCGGTTACTTAATCAGAAGAACGTGAATCGCCAAAACAACGCTTCATCCCGAAAATCACGGGAATAAACCAGAGGAGGCAGATGCGGATGGAAAGGAGTGGACAAGCTTGAAACAGAAGGCCTTTCTTTTTCTAATTCTTACACTGGGCACGCTTCTGACTGGCTGTTGGAACCGCAAAGAATTGAATGAGCTTGCAATCGCCGTCGGTTTGGGAATCGATAAACAGGGAGATCAATTCCGGGTTTCTGTCCAAGTCGTAGATCCTGGAGAAGTATCTACCCAAAAAGGGGCAAGCGGGCGGGCCCCCGCCATATTGTATACATCGGAAGCCGATACCGTATTTGAAGCGGTCCGAAAAATAACAACGCTAAGCCCTAGAAAAATCTATTTTCCCCACCTTCGCATATGCGTGATCAGCGAGTCGATGGCCATGGAAGGAATAGCAAAAGCCCTGGACTTCCTATCCAGGGACCATGAATTTCGCTCCGATTTTTACCTTGTAATATCGAAAGGCGCAAGTGCGGAGGATACGCTCAAAATCATGACGCCCTTTGATCCTATTCCAGCAGACAAGCTATTCTCATCCCTGGAATCTTCGGAAAAAAACTGGTCCCCCAGTACAACGGTAACCTTAGACCAATTAATGGCCGATCTCATAAGTGAAGGAAAGCAGCCTATCTTGACTGGACTTCAAATCGCTGGAGATCAAGACTCTGGAGAAACAAAAAAGAATGTCGAAAAGATCTCCCCCCCTACTAGCCTACAATTTTCTGGGCTTGCTGTATTCAAAAAAGACAGATTGATCGGCTGGTTAAATGAAATTGAAAGTAAGGGTTACAACTTCATCCTCGGCAAAGTCCAAAGCTCTGTGGGATTTGTATCCTGTCCCAAAGGTGGGAAAGTTGCCTTGGAAATCATCCGGACCCAATCCGCCATAAAAGGGAGCGTTAATAGGGGCGAGCCCCGGATTAATATTAACCTCCAGATTGAGGCCAACGTGGGGGAAGTCGAGTGTAGCGATCTGGATCTGACTAAGGTGAGCACGATTTATGACCTTCAGAAGAGAAGCGAAGAAAAGATAGCAGGAGTGATAGAGTCTGCCATCAAGAAGGCTCAAAAATCGTACAAAGCTGACATTTTCGGATTCGGTGAAGCCATTCACCGCAGTAACCCGAAGGCTTGGAAGTCACTGAAACAAAATTGGGATAAAGAGCAATTTCCAGAACTGCAGGTGAACATCAAAGTTGATTTCAGGATTCGACGCTTGGGTACGACTGGAAGCTCATTCCTGAATGAAATTAAGAAGTAGGCTGCCAATTGGTATCATTTTCTCATGCGAAAGAAGGTGATTAACGATGCTAACCCATATGACGGTCATACTGGGAATAATGCTGTTCGCTGTTGCGATCATATTTCTAGAAGTTCCCTACATGTTGAGAAAAAGGTTAAAAAAGGAGCTATGGGTGTTTTCCATCCTGCTCCTCCTTGCGGTGGGGATCAGCAGCGCCAAGGCACTGCAACGGGATATTCCCACCCCTTTGGATTGGATTACAGCCGTGTATAAACCATTCACCGATTTTCTAACCCATATCGGTCTAATAAAATAAAGACGAGGTGAAAGTGGTGTCTAAGCAAGTCAAAATCTCCGGACGTCAGTTTATGGTCTTAACGACTTTATTTACAATCGGCAGCGCAATCCTGATCATCCCCTCAGGTATGGCCTTCCTGGCCAAACAGGATGCGTGGATCGCCGCGCTCGTTGGCGTGGGATCCGGTTTTTTACTTGTATGGATTTACAACACAATAGCGACCCTTTATCCACGGATGACATTGGTTGAGATCATTGAAACCCTTCTAGGAAAATGGTTGGGCAAAACCATTTCTCTTCTGTTTATCGTTACTCTATTCTTGAGTGGTCCTACCGCAGTGTTGTATGATGTAGGAAATTTTCTAACCACCCAAATCATGCCGGAAACGCCGGCTCTATCCGTGAATATTCTTTTTGCCGTCATTGTAGTCATGGGGGCACGGCTTGGAATTGAAACGTTCGCCCGTTCTGCCGAACTATTGTTCCCCTTATTTATCCTTCTTTATATTTCTTTGGTTATTTTAATTGCGCCTGAGATCAAACTGGAAAATGTCGAGCCTGTGCTGGAGGCAGGAATAGGACCGATCTGGCCTGCTGCACTATCCTTTATTAGTGTTTTGTTTCTACCCCATATCGTTTTGTTAATGATTTTTCCGGCTGTGAATCGTATCGATAACGCCCGTAAAGCTTTTTTCAACGGAAGCATGTTTGGCGGGCTGATGATGGTCCTGATTGTTGCATTGGCGATTTTGGTTTTAGGACCTGATTTAACGGCAAGAAGTATATTTCCAAGCTACTTCTTAGCCCAAAAAATCAGCATCGGCAATTTTCTGCAGCGCATTGAAGCCATCATGGCCGTCATGTGGTTTATTTCGCTCTATTTTAGGGCCACTATATACATATATGGAATTGTGTTGGCCATAGCTCAAATTTTTAATTTGAAAGATTATCGCCCTCTAATTTTACCTCTCGGAATGATCTTGGTTGTCATGTCGGTCGTCATATATCCGAATGTTCCTTACCAACAAATGTGGGATGGGACAGTATGGTTATCTTATACGTTATCTATAGGGCTTCTTTTGCCTTTACTGCTGCTCTGTATTCATGTGATACGAAAACTATTGTCAAAGAAAAGAACAGAATCAAAAGGGTAAATCACATCTATTATTCGGATTGAAAAATCGAGTCCATAGGTGGCGAGTTTCATCAATGCCGGACAAACCTCCACCCAAACCATCCCAACGCCATAGAACCTCATGTCCCTTGAGATGCAGCCCTCCAAACCACTCGTCGATGCCCCCTGTACAGCCATGCGGCCCGCTGACCCATCCAGTACTCGATCATGAACGGCCTGAAGCGTAGTCTGTTCCATAATGCCAAGACCGTTCCGCTCCGAAGGCAGCCGCATGAGATGCGCTGTGAAGGCTCATAGGCAAAAGGCGGGCCGGAGGCTGCCTGTTCTGCCTTCTTGTTTGCCAGCAGATCAGCCATTTGAACCGGATCAGGAGAAGCATACGCCTGCCAGAGTTCGCTTCCGAGCTCCATTTCTTGTTACCCGATCTCAGGTCCCGGGTAAGGTCTGAAGCTGTGCTGGAAGTTCTTAGTAGAGATTACACTTGTGGACAAAGCCTTCGAGCCCACCTTGATCGACTTACAATAATTAAAGAATTGGCTTACTACAATCAAACAGTACTTAACAAGATGTCACGGATGATAAACCTGTAAGTACTACTCCTGACTCAACATTTTCAATGAGTTTGCTCTTTCATAATCGTAAATGAGCCGTCGTTTCGGTTCTGGAATACAAGATGCTGCTTAATGCTACCTATGTAGTCGGATAGCAAAAATTCGTTGTTGCCGATCTGGTGCAGTCCTGAACCGTCCAGACGAATGGCGAATGTTCCTCCCATTTCCATGTTTTCAGCACTTGCGGTGAAATACACCCATTCATGCTGGATGTCCAACAGCTCAAGTTCCCAACCGATTATTTTACGAATAATTTGATGTCTCGTAATTCTCAAAAAGGATATTGCTGTAATTACCGTTCAGGACCGGATAAGTCTTCGTCTTGTCAGGACTGGCAACCGTCTTGTACAGCCCCTCATTTGCTTTTGCCCAAAAGATTGTCAACGGTTCCAAGGGCTTTGTATAAGCGATTTGTTGGACTTTAATCTTTAATTCAGGTGCTTGTTCTAGATTTGGAGCGATTTGAGTTGCCCATAATTCGAACTTTTTCTCCTGGTACAAATATTCCACATAAAAGACTATATTCCTCTACTTTTACATAATCAGTAAACAAAATGAATATATATTGAAAACGGTCTCTACAGAGAAAAGGATCACAGAGCGGAATAATAAGCCGCCTGTGATCCTGCTATTGATTGTATATTAAAATGAATTAGAATACCTCGTAATTATGGCCATAATTATTATCCCAATACGTTTGCCCGCCAGTTGTATACGAAATCGTATATTTAACATTTGTAGCATCCGGAACATTGAAACTGTAGCTCCATCTTTCAACACTATCGAAATTATTCACGGAGCCATTAAAAGTGGCGTAGCCCTCATGAGTCGTTGCCCAGTCGTCCGTTGTGTACAGTACTTTTACTGTTTTCGCCGGATTTAGGTTTTTCACATAGATATTTCCGCTAAATTCACCATTGCTCAGGGTACTATTGGCGTTAAGCACATTTGGTGTTCCCAAAATCACAGAACTTAGGGGAACTGTATGATTCACTTCATTGTAATAATTCGCTCCCCCGTTGTTATCCCAATAGGTCTGGTTATTCACTTCGTATTTAATTGCGAATTTTATGAAGCTCAGATTCTTCAACTCTAAATGATCTATTGAGGAATCAGTTCTGGAAATGCCAAAATGCCATTTCTCACGGTTTACATCCGCCGACCCTACATAAGACGCACTCGTATCATACCAGTTTGTGTTATCTGTCGTGTAATGGACAGTTACATTCTTCGAGGGTCCCAGATTAGCAACATCAATATTTCCGCTGAATCCGACATATCCAGGTTTATAAATAACGCTGACATCCGAGTCAATGAGCTTTACCTCATCACCGCTGGCAAATGCTGATCCAGCAAAAGATACACCAAAAATCAGAGTAAACATCATCAATCCAGCAAATAGTTTTTTCATTACTTTCACAGTTCTCGCTCCTCTATTTTTAAATTTTTCACACCTGACTCTGAGTCGACGAGGAAGACATACATTGGTACGCTTTATTTTTCTTTCATCCCTCCTTTAACACTTCGAAAAAAAGTTGTAATTTACAGAAAGGAAATCATTTCCTATTAACAGGATAACTTTAGCTAAAAAATATGTAAATAGTTAATAAGTAACATAATTTGTATATTAAACTATGACATATTTTGTAATAAAAAGTCTAAATAACAGGAATTCAGCACCAACTAGATATTGCGTGCCTCTGGGCACGCAAACAACAATAAAAAAAGCCGCCAATATGGCGGCCTTCAAGAGATAACACCGTCAACAATCTGATCGCTTCAACTCCCATCCGCGTCGGATGTTGCCCCAACAGAATCTCCCGTGATAGTTACCTTGTTGGGCTTACCTCCAAAATACTGGCTATTGCTCAAACGTCCTACTTACTCACTACAGATCGGCGGGATTAATTATGGCCAGAACCTGATGATCCTCCCACACCCCGTTGATTTTCACATTGCTTCGGGAGATGCCTTCTTTGTGGAACCCGGCATTCTCAAGCACTCGGATCGATCCGGGATTCCGGGGAGAGGCTTCCCCTATGATCCGGTGAAACTTCAGCTCGACGAAGGCATAGCGTACCACCTGCTTCACAGCCTCCGTCATATAGCCCTTCCCGTTATAGTCCTGATCTAGGCTGTATCCGATCATACAGCTCTGAAGCGGGCCCCGCGCCACAAAGGAAAGTCCTATGTTACCAATAATCCGGTCGTCCTCTGTGTGGCATACCATGAAGTCATATTTCCGGTCCTCCGCTCTGTCGGCCTTACTCTTAATAATCATTTGGAGCTGGTGCTCCTCCGTATAGACCTCCAGGTTGCTTGGCGAAAATTTCTCAAAAAACTCCCGATTGTGCTTGTACATAGCTGTCAATTCTTCGGCGTCCGCATCCTCCGGGAACCGGACGTACACTCGCTGCTCTGACATCTGCACCATCCCCACAAACCATTATATTTGGATAATTATATCACAGAATAAATGGTTCAGATATTGAAATGCAGTACCTGAATCACCTTAGGATGAGTATCGATTTGCACTAGTACTCCATCAGCCTTTAAAAGATGGGAATAGACGGCGCATTCGAAAGCTACCTCCCGGGAGGCACGCTGTAAACCTAGAGCGAAGATCGCTAGAGTGCACTTTATACATCAGTATGAGGAAAAGGAGGCTCGTTTTAGGATTTCAGTGTATTTGGTGCAGCAGGAACCGCAGCATGAGCCGAAAAGTGCTTTATGGCTATCCTTTGAATGTACAAAATACATCATGATGAATGTTTGAGTCTCGTTTAAACCATTCTGATGTACTATATACATTAGAACAAATTGAAGGCTGGTATTTTTAATCTGCTGCTGTACTAGGCTGCTTCCTTTCAAACACAAACATCCCGCCAGTAAATTTCTGATGGGATGTTTGTATAACACCTTACTTATTCCAGCGACCTGTTTTCAGTCACAAACATTTCATTCAACCTGAGCAGCCGGTCTACATTTACTGTGAAACCGGGATGAGACGGATGTAATCCAGTTCGGCATAACCTGCGCTTCCTTTGGACAGGCGGATAGTGTTGGCACCGTTGTTCAAATTGACTGTCGTTGACACAGTGCCGAATTGCCCCCATCCCGCCGTGGCTGGATAACTGAGGGTCAACGTCGATCCATTATTAACGTTCATACTTTGGGTCGACTCGGTTCCAGTCCCGTTTGCATAGCGGACCTCCAGCTTATAAGGACCTGCCCCCGCTGCCTGAACAGTGAATTGAACGTAGCTGTCCGCATAATCAATCTGACCTATATATTTGCCGGCCGAAGCTCCAGCCGCTTCATTGACGTTAGCATTATTCACTGTCGCGCCTTCCGCTTCATAAATGGCAGCTGGACTCGACACATCTCCCAGTTTAAGTGAAAAGGACTTGAGAACAGGTTCACTCGCCTCATCATAGTCTCTCAGCTTGACTGTGAAGTTATAGGTGGACTGCGGTGCCCCAGACGCCACCGTACCGCTGATCGCTCCGGTAAAGCGGTTTAGCGAAAGGCCGGGCGGCAGGCTTCCGCTCTCAAGCGTCCAGTCATAGAACGGCACCCCTCCCTTGGCTATCAGCTGTGCCGTATAGCTTTTCCCTTGAGTTCCATTCGGGATAACGCTCGTAGTAATCGATGGCGCCAGGAATGGAGTCAGATTCTTGTTTAGCTTCCAGCCTGCATTCTCCGCTATCAGCAGGGAAAGCTTGGTCTGCAGCCATCTTCGGGTAGGAAAGAAATGGTTCCAGCCTCCGCTCTGCCCACTAATCCGATCCCAGCTGGCCTGATCACCAGGAATGTGATAGCTGTTATCCAGTTTCACTGCATGGCCCTGGTAAGCAATCACTTCCGGATCATTGGTACCGTTGCTGTTATAATAAGCAACCATCCCGGGCCAACTGTCGCTGTATGCGAAGCCGTGACCAAATTCATGCATGATCAGGCCATAGACATCGGTGACCTGGCTGAGGTCCGTCTTATACCAATCATCATCGTTGATCGAAGTAAAGACGTTGGTATTCTCATAGAAATCAAGTGCCGCCCCAAGTGAACGGTGCAAATTCCCAGGGGCATTGCCCCCATTAATTTTGTGATATTTTCCGTTGTTGGAGGACCAGCCTGTGGAGTAAGGACCATTGATTCCCCGCAGGAAAATCCACTCTCCCTTAAAAGGGGCATTGTTAGTTACCGTTGTGTTGCCGTTAAAATTGTCGTTGGGTACAATATTGACCTCGTCTCCGGCAGGAACCGTATCAAAGGACGGAAGATCCAGAAAGTAGAAATAATCCTTGATCGCCCGCTCTGCGGCGGTTCGGATTCCGGGATCGTCAAAATAATGATTAACGGTGTCATAACGGTAATCAAACACTAGCGGAAAAGTGCTGTCTGTGTTGTCGTCCTGATCGAGAACCCGAATCGGCATCGTCTGGGTTCTCGTGTTGCCGTTGTTTTCACGGATTTGCATTGAAAGCGTATAGTTCTCCACACTACCTGCATCGCCAACCCGGTCAGGAGCAATTTCGAGCAGAAAGCTTTTGGACTCCGCAGCGTTTGCGAACCTCAGCGTCTTGGTCGCACCGTTTGCAGACAGGGTACTGGGCAAATCCATCATCAGCCGGGAAGAGCCTTCGGCCTGCAGTGTTACCGTAAGGGGATATACAGCATTCGCCGGTGGCTTAACAGTAAGTTTGATATAGGGATTCGCCAGATAACCCTGCCAGTCTACCAGATCAACCCCATATCCGTTCACCTCACGTTCGAATATATCTATCACTGACAGCTCGTTGGCAGCAGCAGCGCTGACTTTACTTCCTGTCTCTCCATTCAAGAATGTTAAACCCAATACCATGGTAGAGCACAACAGCAAGCTGACTCCTCTTCGCATTCAGATTACCTCCGTTTCTTGAACAGACTGATACTGCACAGTTTTCCTGCAGCTCCCTTTTTATGGATGGTCAATTGAATCTTGGGGAGTTTCAGGAGTTTCAGGAGTTTCAGGAGCTTCAGTTGTTTCAGATGATTCAGGCTGTATCAACGAGTCTTCCTCGGAGGGAATGTCCAGCGGCTGGTTTCCTCCGAACAGAGCGGTGATTTCAGAGGCGCTCAGTGCACGGCTGTATATGATAAAATCATCCACGGCTCCATCCAGATTCGGATCGTCGTACTGGGATTTCCCGATATAATTTTGACTGGTGGATCCCAGACTGGACGGTTTCAGGGTCATGCCTGTGTTGACCGCGACTTGTACCCCGTCGACATACATCCGACCCGTATTGCCTGACATTGTCACAGCCACATGCTTCCATTGTCCCGTTACCAGCGGTGAGGATGATGTAAGCTGCTGCTCACTGCCATTACCTTCACTCGTAATCGCAAACCTCATCCCCCCGCCATCGCCGCTCTGCGGGGCCAGGAACATATAGCTATCGGTTCCCGTTCCAAAATCAAAGATCCGGGACCAGTCGCTGTTGGCGGTAATACGTACCCAGGCAGAAACCGTAAAATCATTAAGTTGGCTGACCACACCGGCCGGAAGCGAAGCGTAAGCACTGGTACCGCTCAGATTCAGCGCATTGCCGGCTCCGGAGCGTCCGCCCCCCCAGGAAGTGGTCCCTGTCAGAGCGGCATGGTTGTTGCTGCCGGATGAGTC
Organism: Paenibacillus albidus; assembly: GCF_014644435.1. GTDB lineage: Bacteria > Bacillota > Bacilli > Paenibacillales > Paenibacillaceae > Paenibacillus_AQ > Paenibacillus_AQ albidus. Next base: position 49,245 of record NZ_BMKR01000018.1, read on the forward strand.
GGACACAGTGGCTCCGGAAGACTGATTCATGTTGTATTTCACAATTATGCTGGGCGAGGGAGCGACTGTGCCTTGCTGCACCTTAATTGCATAGCTCGCAGCAGTGCCAATGTTCAGGTTTGCCTTTGCCGGCTGACCACTGACCACTGTGAAGCTTCCTGAAGCCACATTGTTGACAGTTACGTTATATGTGCCGGGAGCCATTCCTGTAAAGGTCACCATTGTCGAATGAGCTGTGCCCGGTGTAGCATTGCTGAGCGTAAAGTTGGCGCTGTTCTTCGCTTTGGCTACCGTTGCCGAGGTGTATCTGTCCCGGCCGAGCTCCATACCCCATTTCTCCGTAATCAGGTTCAGGCGCTGGAACACACCATCCTTAGGAGTGACCACATAGCTGGTGCCATTGTCGGTAACGTCGCAGCCATAGCCATAAACTCCAAAAATCGGATCCACCGCCACATCGGAACTAAGCAGTTTAATGGCCCCAAACAATCCTAAATCTGCTTCACCGGACATGCCTCTCCAGCCATTGAACAGGGGGCCGTTATCCAGACCAAGGGCTCCATGATTACCCTTCATAGCCTGGTAGGTCCAGGACACAGCACCGATATCGGCGGGGTCCGGGCTGATCTGTCCGGAATTGATAGCACTCAGGTTCGCAAGCTTTGCAGCATAAGTCAGACGCTGTTCGTATTCCGGCGATGCGGAGTGGTTGCGTACCCAATCATCCATTGCCGTTCCAGCTAGTGAAGCGGTGTACTGGAACTGCCACCAAGGCTCCCCATTGATGGTGACCGGGTCGGAGTGGTAATACCAGACCGGCATTTTCCCCCGGACGGCCCGGGTTTTGGTGTTGATTTTGCTCTTGATGGTTGTATTGTTTTTCATTTTAGCGAGCATATATACGGCTTCCTCACCGGTGTTGTCATAGTTGTATTCCGAGCCGTAAGGATAGGTTGTATTGGAGAAATTATTGTATTTGGTGTTCATCTTGGCAATGATATCATTCGCCTGAGAGGTGAATCCTTCATCTTGCAGGGCTTTGATAATCTCCGGCGTGGTCACTTCACCCATCAGCCCTGTGTTCCAGTTATAAGCCACCGGACCGTCGTAAAGCGCCTTCATAATATTGTAAGCCCGCAGCAGATACGTTGAGCTCGGCTGGCTGTAGGTTACCAGACCGGGATACAGTTTGGAAATCTTGTACATGCTGAAATACGTGTTGTAAATATGAGGATAAGCATAACCCCGGTAGGTAGGAGTCGTATTGGGTGGGGCCATAAGGAAATCGGGAATTAGATAATCGGTATGATGGTCAGCCATCAGAGTCCCCCAAATTGCGGTTTCCAAATACTTGTCGACAGCCGTGATTTCTGAAGCCACCGGCTTCTGCACATTTTTTTCGGCCAGGAATTGACCATGCGTATATCCCCAGTCATCGCCCCAGCCCCAGTAGCCGGCAAAATTATTCCGTTTGGCGTTGTTCTGCATCATCCAATCATCAAACACCTTGTCACGGATATCACCGGGTACATTCCATTGCTGATGATTTACCATAAATGTAGCATGACGCTGAAGTGCGGCATCCACTGGCTCGATCGCGTAAAACTGGAGTACTGTTTTCTCGTTGTCTCCATAATTGACGGTGATATTATTCGGACCCAGGCGGTTCATTTTTAAAGAATAGAGGTTGTGGTCCCCGGCTGTGTTGCCAAGCGAAGTAAGGGTTGTTTCATTTGGATATTGCGCCGTTACAGAGGTGACTTCTTTGGAGGTGCGGAGATCGAATTTGGCTGTCTGGTCGGTTGGGACAATCATGCCAGGCACGACAGAAACATCAACCAAACCTTCAGAGTACAGCTTGTCTTGGAGGGCTTGTTCATTGGGTGACTTGAAGAACTTGAAAGCATAAGTCTTGCTTGCTCCCGGAGCCAGCGTCAGACTGCTGCTGGGCAGATAACCTCTACCCGTGCTTTTGATTACGTTGGAGTGAATGTAATAGACAGAGAGTCCTTCCACCCAGCCGCCCTGATCCCCTGCCCATTTGCTTCCGGGATGATCTTGAGTACGCCAGTTGTCCATATATTCAAACCCGGCTCCAGTGGAAGCATCTGGCACCAGAAGCAGAGAAGGTCCAATGCCGCTTGGTCTCTGGGCAGTTACATAAGAGCTGTTGTTACCAATGAAGGATTGGGTAACCACACGCGTTTCGTAGATTTGCTCGTCACCTCCTCCGGTCCAGAATTCATTAAAGGGAAGCGGAAGTCCGAAATCGCCAATTTCCAGCGTTTGATTGCTTGTATTAGTCACCTGAATACTCCACAGCAAGTAATCGCTTACAAGAGAATACGACTCATTCACCCGAAAATTGCGGATGCCCTCACTGTTTGCTGAGTTCTGGTAGGTGATATTGACGGTATTACCGGACTGGCTTTGTGTGCGGGCATCGGCGGATTTGCTTGTCCAGGCTTTAGTCCAGGCCCCATTATTCAGGCGGTACGTAAACATCAATTCACCCAGCCACTGATGATCGCTCGTATTCTGGTTAGGGGCATTGCTGCTGTTCATGACATAGTTCGTCGGAAAATTGTCGCCGGTCAGTTTCAGACTGGAAATATCGCCATTTGCTCCGGTACTGATATTAAACGTGTTGTTTGACAAGGTGTAGGCGGATACTGGCTGAGCAAACGATAAAAAGCCTAAGGCAGTGGCTATTATCGCCGTGCTTAATAGAGTTCTTTTTTTGAAGAAAACTTGAATATTTCCCGACATGGATTAGCCTCCTTGTGAAGCGGATTATTCAGTATGATTTCTTCTATCTAACTCTCTTGAACTTTTCGGCCAATACGTTAACTCACGCCCCTTTCTTTTGACTTGTCCCTATTTATATATCCTGTTGCCGCCTGAAAAGAGACATCTGGATAGGGATTGCTAAAATTGTAGGCCGGCCATTTTCTTGCTTTTTATTTCTTTAATGCCATTTTCTGATAGTCTATTTATTTCTAATAATACAGGTTTCAGTATGAAAAAAAACAAACAATTTCAACTACATTTTTAACTATTTCAACCTGCTTGAAGTAGATTGCGTCGCACTCACGATAGGAATCCAGGAAATTAGTCTTCAATAAACAATAACCCATATCACCTTTCTGCCATATTCTAATGAAAACGGCAAAAAGGTGGATAACGATGACGGAAATACAAATAGCTGCTGTCGGAGATCTTATGGTCAAACGTTATATTATTTCGGATGCTAAACAGTCTAACGGAACCTATGCGTTCGGCACCCTGTTCGCGAAAGTGGCCCCTTATCTGAAACAGGCAGATTTGACGATCGGTAATCTTGAAACTACCTTTGCCGGAAGCGGGCCAGAATCCCGGAAAAGTCCACGATCTGGGGGTCCGATATTCAAGTGTCCGGACGAACTGGCTCCGGCGCTTAAAAAAACCGGATTCGACGTACTAGTAACGGCGAATAATCACTGCATGGATTATGGTGCCCCGGGCCTGATTCGGACGTTACATGTCCTGGACCGTAATGGAATCGAGCATACCGGTACAGCTAGGTCATTACAGGAATCCAATAACGCTCTGATCAAAAACGTAAAAGGGATTACGATCGGGATCCTTTCCTACACGTCAGGAACCAACAGGATTCCCGTACCGGCGAATCGGCCATGGCTGGTCAATCGGATAGAAACCGGCAAAATCATTCGGGAGATTCGAGAGTTAAAAAAGAAAGTCGATCTGGTCTTGCTGTATATGCATTTCGGTAATGAATATCGGTACACTCCAAACAAAAGGCAAAAGCAGCTGGTAAACCTCTTCTTTAAAAATGGCGCTAATATCATACTGGGATCACACCCGCATGTTCTTCAACCGATGGAAGTTCGGGGGAAAAAACAATTCGTTATTTATTCGTTGGGTAATTTTGTTTCGACTAAACTAAAGAATAATCCTTATACACAAAGCGGAATCATCCTTACTCTTAACATCAAAAAGGATCAAAAAGGAAATACAAGTATAACTAACATCGATTACATCCCGACTTGCGTAGATCGAAGAATGAGAAACGGCAGCAGAATTACAGAGGTCCTCCCTATTCGTGATGCGTTAAAGACGAGCGTTTTTGATCTAAAAACGGGACGGCGAAATCTCCTGAATCGTATGTTGAAGCATACGATGGCAACCTTAAAGCATAATGATTGAGAGGGATTTGACTGCCGCTTCAACCCGGAAATGAAAAAAAACCGGCCATTTTTTCATGGCCGGCTCTTCTTCATTAAGATCTTATAGATAACGCGATATTATGTCTCTTGTGCAGCAGGTGTGTGATCCGGAGCTTTTTGGTTCATGATCGGCACCATGACCAGTGCGCCCAGAAGAAACAATAATCCTGCTCCGCTATAGATCGTACCCAGTGAAAAGGCATCCTTTAACGCACCAGCGAAAGACATGGAAACCACCATCATACCAACGAACATTGGATTCAGAACCCCATTCACCCGGCCCACAATGGAAGAATGTGACCATTTCAGAATCATTGTGCTGATCCCGATATGAATGCATGGGAAAGCAAGCCCATTCAGAAATTGAACGGTCAGTGTAACCGGAACGCTCGTCGAATTCCCGACAATGACTGTGCAGACCGCGCCTGCCAGCATGCCTATCGCCAGAAGAAGCTGCGGCGGAACCCGCTTCGCGAAGACGGCTACGATCCCGCCCCCGATCAGCATGGCTGCGCCATTCACCATCAGCAGATATTGCAGGAACTCCTCACTCCTGCCCAGCCGCTCCGTTACGATGAACAGGTTGAGAGCTTGGGCTACGCCAACAGCGAGTCCCGCCAGAATAAACGCGAGTCCGAGCATACGCAGCACTTGGCTTTGCCAGACATAGCTGAAGCCTTCAATGAAATCTTTACGGAACTGCCCTTTTACAGCGACCTTTTGAGACTCCATCTTATCCTCGGGCAGGCGAATAAGGACGAGTGCGGAAAGCAGAAAAACCACGCCCATTACAGCGATTGATGTTTCAAGGCCAAACGTACTATAAATAAAGGTACCCAGCATAGGGCCAAGCACCATAAAGATGGCCATCAGCGATTGGAATAGAGCCATTCCTTGCTGCAGCTGTTCTTCCGACACATGATACTTAAACAATCGCATGCTTGAAGGCTGCGAGAACTGCGAAAGAATAGCCGAGATGAATGCGACCAGGTAGACGGATTGCCAAGAACCGTAATGTATGGTCAGAAGTACTACGAATACCGATACCGCGGATAATAAATCGCACCAGATCATCGTTAGCTTCGGCCGCCAGCGGTCGGCAAATGTACCTCCGATGAACGAAAATACAAAAATAGGCGCGAATTCAGCTACACTGATTAGTGAAATGGCGTATGGATCATTGTTTGTTCTATCCGCAACATACAGGAGAATAGCGAAATTCCGTACCCAGATGCCGATCTGCAGGAGTACGCTTGATAATAAAATCGTCTGCAGGAACCGATTGCGAAGCAGGCTTGGTGCATTGGTGCTTTTTTCGTGCCCATTCAATCCTTTCAACCTCCAATTCGTCTATAAGGATGCCCATCTTGATTAATGGAATGACTCTCCTTTCCATTCCTAATTATACGGAACTCATCATCGTTCACCTCCTACTAAAGACTGAAATTACAGAGTGCATCTCCAAAAATAACAGTCCGGGTGTCCAATGTACCAATAATAATCAACAATTATCTTAATGGCGAATCCACATTTTGTTTGCTTTTTTTGTCAATTATAGCATACTGGAATATTTGATATTTCTTATCGTTTGCTATGTTGAGTTTTTCTTAAATATAGCTTCGAGTATCGTTGTTCCTGCCAAACTTGTAGACGGCGATTAGAGACAGAACTCCGGCAAAAGCAGCTAGAATCAAAAGGTTCAAAGATAGGTCTCCCATCGAAACCCCTTGCTGTAAATTGCTGAAGGTATCAAGCAGCCAATACTGGGGCAGAAAGTGCGCAAGCTGCTGCATCGCTGCCGGCATTAAAGCAATCGGGAACATACACCCCGCCATCAGGCTGGTAGGAATAGGAATAAGAATCATATTCTGCATTCCACTGGCTATGGAGGAGCGGCTTGAGAAGGCCACAATTGCCAGGGATAGACTTATCGCCACCAGAGCAAATAGCATAAGAATCAGGAACATGCTCCAGAAAGGGATTCCCGACAAGCTCGAGGAGGACACCAGCATAAGGATTAGCAGGTAGCCTATCGACTGATTAGTCTTGTTGTGATTAACGGATTGATTCTCTACTTTCTCAGCTGATAAATGGAAGCCTGACTTTTGGAAATCCTCATAAAGGTCATTAAACTTAACCTCATCCCCATTAGCTACCTGTCCGGTAACCTGTGCGCCCTTGATGGATACGATCTGCACCTCTGCGGGCTTACTGTCAATCAAGCTCTGTGTGAAACCGGCAGGAAGGATGATCGCTGCATCCAGCTCTCCTGAGGCGATCAGATCCTTTACCTCGGGCTCCTCAATCTCTCTTACAAGCATCGAATCTAGTCTGCCTACCGAATATAACAAGAGGTTTATGGGATTCTTAAAGGTAGATAAGAATGTCTTCCGAACCAGCCATAATGTGTCTATCATCCTTATAGCCCCTCCCTTCTGCGCATCATGGTTATTGCGATACCAAGCAAGACGACCGAAAAGCCGACATTTAACAACGTAGCATTCGCCGCCGCAGAAAGGCTGTCTGCTGCTGGATGTGATCATGTCTTATTTTCTATGTCCTCTTTGAGGTCAGCAATTCTGCTTATGTTGGTGTTAAGCAAACGGTAGTAGAGGGAACTTAGCATCGCAACGAGACCGTATGTAACCAAGACGGCTTGAGATTCTTGTGACAGCATCAAGAGCGGAGCCAGCATGAGAAAAATAATAATTCCGCGTTTATGCAGGCTTTTCTTCTGCGGACAGGCAGCCGGTAAAGGATAAAAGGCCGCTTGCCTTCTAAAAAGGACCAAGCGGCCTTTTGCCCAAAAGGAATCAGCGGGCAAGTTTAAAATATACATGATAACGTTCATCTTGAATTAGATACAGGGGAACAAACTTGACGGCATCCAGCATAAACATCAACGGGTTATCCTTTTGCTGAATGATTTGATCCAGAAGTTCTTGCTCACTGCATGTCCAGGTGAGATAATCCTGTTCCCCGCTTATTGCCGCCAGGACATAAGGTCCATAAGCTAGTGTTTTAAGGGTATCGTCATCGGGCGCACCAACCAGTCTCACGGAGCAGGGCAACGTCAGCTCGATTTCATCCTTTTTCCATTCTTTGCGCAGTTTTAAATATCCGTCTTCATACTCCAGATCACGGCAAGGCTCTCCGTTAATCTTTACTTGAAGGGGCGCTGATACCCAATCGGGAATTCTGAACATCAGGGTCGTTTCGGAACCGCCCCCGATCTCAAAGCGGACCGTCTCCAAGCCGTCCCGGTTCTGGATCAGGCTGAGCCCCTGCTCGCTCCAATCCAGTTGAGAAGGAATATACAAGTTCACATACAACCTGTCTTCATTATGAAAATAGATGGCTTCCTGGTATTTAAAATGATTTTCCAGACCGGTTCCATGACAGCAGGTATTCTCATGTGTGTCGAATTTCTTGATCGATCCGGGCGCCAGTGGCATAAAGTAAGTGCTGCCGCCTTCTGCTTTTTGACTATTCTCTGAGGCAAGAATATGGTTATACAGCGCCTTCTCATAATAGTCCATATACGTTTTGCGCGGATTAAACTGAAAAAGCTCTTTGGTCAACTTCAACATATTATAGCTCGCACAGGTTTCCGCCGTTTTATCGGTGAGAAAACCGGCAATGGCGTCTGGCTCCCTGAACATTTCTGTCTCTCCGGTGCCTCCGATGGAATAAATATGACTTTGTGTCACCATCGTCCAGAAGTTATCTGCGATATTGAAATAAGCCTCGTCCCCCGCAACCTCAAACAGCTTCAAGGCTCCAATCACCTGCGGAATGTGTTGGTTGGCATGCATATTTCCCAGAGTGTCTATATTTTCCTTCATCGGAAGGAAGAGCTTTTCATTGTCAAAATATTTTGCGGTCATCAAATATTGTTCATTGCCGGTGATCGCAGATAATTTGGCCAATACCTCATTCATGCCCCCAAATTCCCCGGCAATATAAAGTGACCACATTTTATGCAGTTGCTCTCTTGGAAGCCGGCTTAGCCGGTTGTAGAGCCAATGGCCCAGCTTATCGCAAATTTCCAAAGCTTCCCTCTGACCCGCCAATTCGTAACAATCCAGCAGACCGGCCATAATCTTGTGCAGCGTATAGTAAGGAGCCCATATTTCCGGATAAGTTGTGTACTGCTCCAGCAGATTGAACTGTTCTTCCGAATATGCACTCAGGAAACCCTGGCCATAGCCCGCCAGTTCTGACATGGCTGTTTGACATTTGCCCAATTCTGCAACCATGTATTGAATTTTCCCCAGCAGCACGGAATCCCCCGTGGCATCATAAGCCAGAGCCAGTGCAGATAGGTAATGTCCAGTGGTATGCCCTTTCAGATTGCATTCGGGAGCGTCCCATCCCGTCATCGGCTGTGCTCCTTTGGTATCTCCGGTGGCTGCTGCTCTGAAATTATACAGCATCTGGTCATCATCCGTTGAGCGCACATACTGCAGAAAGCGGTTCATAGCCGCTCCGAATTCACTTTTCCTTTCCAGGTGTACCTTTTGCCCCTTAAATTCTTTTAACCGCTTGGTATGATCGGTTGTTTCCAGAGCCTTCTCCACCACTTGAATGGTGGCTAAGACTTTCAAAGGACTTCCTTCTACTGTACCGTGGATCGGAAAAAATCCAGGTTGCCGGTAAGTCTCCTCTTTGACCAGGTCCCAGGAAACCGGGCTTACCGTATAACTTCCGGTATCATTTTTTACAATGACGACGGTTGGCAGTTCCGGCTGTTCCCCAACATTCGTGCGCACGGTCAGCGGATTAACCGCAACGATCTTTGCTTTATATTCTTCCTGGAGAACCGTTGCTTCAAATGTCTTGCGGGTTTCTGCTCCTTCATATGTCAACGTCGCGACAAGGATAACTTTCCGATTGCCTACCCCAAAGGTAGGTCTGGTAACCTTGCCTGTATGACTTATAAACAGAGTCTCTTTCGATTCCCATTGAATGGAAGAGCCATACTTCCCCTTCAGCGGAAGTTTCAAATCAGCTTCTACTGTATTTAAGTTTCCCAGATAAATTGCATTACCGTCCAGTTCCGTTATTTCTTTCGCGTTTGCCGTTCTGACGGCATTTTGTCTCAGTTCCATCTCCAATCCGCCTTTCTGTACTCTACGCCTGCGCTGCAGCGCCTATTTTTTGTTTGATCCAGTTCTTGCCTTCGATGATCCGTGAAATCACCATACTAATGGCCGGATCGCCGGTTACATTCACCATAGTGCACAGCGGGTCTGTAATCGTTCCCAGAATCACCAGGATCGGAACCGCTTCCATCGGAAACCCGAAGGCGGTACATATAAACAGTTCCCCAATAAACCCGCCGCTGGGAATTGTGCCTACAATAATTCCGCTGATTAAGGCAACCAGAACGGCCTTGACCATATCTCCCGTGCCCATTGTCATATTAAAAATCCCGAACAAGAAAAGAATTTTAATCATTTGGACGGCTACTACGCCATTTTTGTGCATACTTGCGCCAAGCGGTATGATAATGTCACCGATTTCATCGGGAATGTCCATTTGCTTCACGGCCAGTCTGTTCACAGGAATACAAGCTGTACTGCTGCAAGTTCCCATCGCTGTGGTCAGCGGCAGCCATATATTTTTCCAAAAACGCTTGACCCCGGTTTTACCTCCCCCATAATACGTAGCCAAAAAGGAAAACAGAATGAAAAACAGTATACAAAAAACCACATAGATAACGGACGCCCGGGCAACGGACCAGACAATTTGATTGCCTACCTTACCGATCAGTGTCGCGAAGTAGCAGGCGATACCCACCGGAGCGTAATACATAATAATAGAAACGAATTTATTCAGTACGGACGTTAAACTGCTTAGCATTTTGGAAACCGGAGTTCCCTCTTCTCCAATGGAGCTTACGGAAATTCCAAAGAGAATTGCAAAAATAATTAAGGCCATCATATGTTTTAAGGACAATAATTCAACGAAATCGCTTACAGTGATCAAACCGACAATGTCCAGCGACGCAGCCGCCTGGTCCTGTACAGCTTCGCCAAAGCTAACATTAGCGTTCAGGGCCGGATTAAAGATCAAGCCGGTGATCAACGCCAGCACAGCAGTAATGATGCCAGTAACCACCACCACCAAAAAGAATATGCCCAAAATTTTCCCGAGCTTTTTCAAATTAGTCATGCTTGCAATAGAACTGGCTATGGACACAAACACCAGCGGCACAATGATCACAAATACCATGTTCAGAAAAACATCTGCAAAGGGCTGCAGTACAGCGGATTTTTCGCCCATAATCGTGCCAGCAATCGCCCCTATTAAAACACCAGCCAGCAGTATAATCGAAAATTTATAGTTCTTTAGAACTTGCATCCTTCTTCCCCCCAGGTAAATAATGAAATGACATGCTCATTCCGTCGACTGAATGAAAGCGTTATACTTTATAAGCGGACCGTCTTACTGATATTAGTATGACACCCGGCAAGGTAGATTAAAATCATTAAAATAAACCAAAAATATAAGATTATTAACATTAAAAATATAACATTATTATCATAATAATATTTTAGGATTGGTGAATTTATCCTTTTTATCAGCCTTAAATCTGAATTCATTGATCATCCCGACGTTTCCATGCTATGATTTATATAATAAAATTGATTTGAGGTGGCAGAATTGCTATACATCCATTTCAGCTGTCCTCCCTTGCCTCATCTTATCGTCGGGGGAGTATCGCTGTTCCGGAAAGGAGATCTTCACGAGCGCCGTGTACTTGACCAAACCTTTGACCTGATCTTCGTTTTTTCGGGTGCTCTTTATCTGGAGGAGGATGGACGCAAATATACGATTGAGCGCAACCAATATTTAATTTTGCCGCCCGGGAATTTGCATAAAGGCTACAAAGCCTGCACTTCCGACACGACCTTCTCCTGGGTTCATTTCTATACAACGGGACATTACTTCTATTCCGAGAATCCCATCACTCAGGTCGATTCCAAAATGAACAAAACGAAATACTATAAAAAAGATGTGTTTTATATTTCACTTCCCCAATACGGAAGGATTGACGACAGCCTGCATGAAATCATGAAGAATTATATGGATAGTATTTCACAGGTCAAAATTGATAAATATCATAATGAAAAGCTGTTTTATTCATCGACCAAATCCCAGATCGAATACCAGCAGTTATTTCTGAAAATATTAACTATTTTGCGTGATTTACGGGAACATGAAAAAGAAAAAGAGCTGGCAGAGGTAATTTTAGATTATTTTTCTTCACATTATCAGAACCCTTTCGACTTGAACCAACTTGCCGCCCAGTATTCCTTTCATCCGGCCCATATCATTCGCTCCGTTAAGAAAAAATACGGACTGAGTCCATTGCAATTACTGCTCACCATCAGGGTTCAAAAAGCAATGAAGCTTCTGGAAGAAGAACGCCACTCCGTCGGGCAAATCGCTTCCCTCGTCGGCTTTACCGACTCTTCTTACTTTTGCAAGCAGTTCAAAAAGATCACTTCTTTAACCCCTTTGCAATACCGTAATCAGCCAGGTGTCAACCCGTCGACAACAGAGCTTTGATTACTGTATAAACTAATTCTCCGAAAGCACTAGGACAAGAATATATGCATTTAAAAGAACAAAATCACCCTGGCGGGTGAATAACAACTCGGAGCTTAACAAGGCCCGGATTATTGTACAATAGGCAAGATTATCGTCCTTTGGCTTGCATAGAACTCACACTGTTGTACAACGTGCACAACACTCACCCCTATAGCGTGGTTAAGACAATGGTTGATTGTGCGATTTTGCGTGGGTCCCTCTGCGGACACGATGAGGTCCCTTCACGATCTAGCCGCGGCTGATGCGGACAGGAAATCCGTTAATTAGGGAGGATTCGTCTATTCAGCAGGACAAACGGACAGAGATTCCGCTAATTGTCCCATCTCCCCTAATTCTAGGCACAAATGAACGATATAAAGACTCCTGAGTCCGAATTCGCCAGGAAAGCACACTTTTTCGCAAAATAAGATCTTCTCAGTCCGCTTCACTCCGCTGATGGAGCCCAATCCTCCTGCACCGCTTATTTCATATTAAGCTTCCAAGATATCCACATTTTTGGGCATCGCATAATTTCCTAATCGACAAAAAAGCCGCATAAATTGCGGCTTTCAAAGTTAATGATGTTCTTGTCATCGGACAACTAGTATCGTAGAGGTGTTTCTAACCGGCATCATCCGTCGTCACCATTGATCACTGGGGAGTCCTGCCTTCACCGTCGGCCTTCGGCTGCTGGAGCTGCCGCCTCTCCTTAATCAGTTGCTCGTACCGCTCGCGGATCTTCGGTATTGCCTCCTTTCGAGTCTGTTCCAACCTCTCCTCTGCCAGTCGATCCAGCTTCTCTTTCTGTTCCGGGTTAACCTTGTACACTTTTGCCGATATGACCTCAGTTGTTTCAAAAACCGTTTTCGGTTTCTCTAGTGTCTTATTATCGTTGTCCAAGTTTGACACGTTCCCCCTCCTTTCTATTGATTTTCATGACCTTATTGTATCATTGAAAAGCAACTCCTCTATATTGAAATCGTCGGCTGCCGCTTTGCCGGTTGTACTCGTTGAACCCAGCTTATACAACCGGTGCAGCAGCACTGCCGCCTCGGCCCGGGTCGTACCGGCCCGGGGCTTGAACATGCCCTGAGCCGTGCCTTGCAGAAGCCCGGCGCGCTGCAAGCTTATCACGCTCTCCCTTGCGTAACCCGCAATTGAGCCTGCATCGCTGAAGATTTCCTCCGGCGCCTTCTGTATGCCCATTCCGTCCAGCCCGGCCACCGGGATCAACCGGTGCACCATCACGGCCATTTCCTGCCTGCTGATTGGATCGTTGACCCCGAACGAACCGTCTGTCCGGCCTTTGGCAATGTCCAGCAGTTGCATGGCTGTCACTGCCTGATAATACCAGGCACTGCTGTCCATATCGGTCAGCTTGCCATCGCCTAGCTTTACACCGGTCTGTTTCCCGCTCCCTTTCTCATCCGCCGCTTCCCTGCCGGCCAGATCCAACTGTTCGCCAGGAATGGCGTCCGCGAGGTCAAAGATATTCATCAGCAACATTGCAAATTCCGCCCTGGTAACTTCCGCCTCCGGTTCAAAACGCCCGTTTCCCGGCCCGCGGAGCATGCCTTTGGCCGCCAGCTCTTCAATACTCTCCATTGCCCATGGCACCGTACCGATGTCGCTAAAGCTCAGTTCATGGTAAGCCGCGCCGAAGGGCTGAAATGTTTTCAATTGGAAGGTCAGCTTGGCAGAAGAGGGTTCATACCGCCCGTGCCGGACAATCTGCGGGGTTCCGTCATCCCGGAGAGTATAGGCCACCACTTTGCCGGGCTGCTGATCCGGCTTCAGTGTATACCCAAGCTCCAGCAGTACACCGTTTTTCACGATGCTTACTGTTTGGCCATCCAGCTTCAGCAGAAGCTGATACGCCGGGTTATACTCCCATCCGGCAGCAGCATCCCCACTCCCCGACTGCTTCACCAGCGAAGCCTTGCCAAAAATCAGCTCCAGCGTGGAGGCGTTTCCAAATTCTCGAAGCGTATCTGCTGTTAGCGAAATGTCGGCTTCTCCTGCCGCAAGACGTAAGACGTCCAAGGCGTTCAACTTGTCATGAAGTGCAGCCCGCAGTGTCTGCAGCGGAATTTCCAGCCGGATTGCCATAGCTTCTGGCGGCAGTGAGGCCTCTATCGTAAGAATACGGCCAGACTTTGGGCTGAGCGCAGCAGCAATATCCTCTTCGGTGAAGCGGGTAACCGCTTCTCCCTCTGCATTAACCTCAGGTATCGCCTTCAATCGTCCCGGCTCCACTTTAACGCCTGAGGCCGAGGCGGCTATGGCATCGCGCCAGGTGAACGGCATTCCGCCCGTCTTCGGATCCTCCCCCGGCTGTTCTTCCTCAGGCAGCTCCACATCCGTGCCCGGAGGTTCCGGCACTTCCTCCCGAGCCTCCACCCTGAAGCTGTACACGGCAGCCTCCTTAGCTGCTTCGCTGTGCGCTTGCAGTTCGGCGGTCCCCGGGCTCACTGCGGTCAGCCACACGCTGGATAATCCGTTCTCCGGGTGATATACCGCTTCCGACACAGTAGCGACCTTAGGATCACTGACAATGAAGCGGATCGGACCTGCCGTGGCTTCCGCGGGATGAACCGCAGCGGTCACCTGGAAAGAGTCGCCGGGATACAGCACGGAAGGTAGCTGATAGGTGTCCATTGTGACACTTGCATCTTCCATCTGCGGAACCAGCCGCACCGTAACCGAGGTCTGCACCTGACGGCCGAAACGGTCTTCCGCCGTCAGGTCAATCCGGTTCATGCCTTCAGCGAGCGGAATGGCGAGCCGGAAAACGTTCAAATAATGAACACTGTACGGGGTCTCCAGGTCCATTCCGTTATGTTTTACCTTTAGGATGACGCCTTCGCCCGTTCGCCCTGTGATCTCATAGACCGGCCCCGTTGTGTCGCCGCCGGACTGATCCAGCTGCAGCACCGGAGGTGGTGTATCCGATACGGTCTTGGCAGTATTCGCATGTGTAGCTCCGTAAGGATCGGTGGCGGCCAGCGAAAATTTCACAGCATCGGCAACCGTCGTATTGGTCCCGTTAGTTGTCAATTTGACAGAGTTGCCAGTGCCTGCGGCAAGCGTATAGGTTCCGATATGCACCCACATGTTATCATTGTTAGTCTGGTGAATTTTGGGAGCCGTATCTATTCCTCCCTCATGAGTAATCTCCAGCGGAATATTATAGCCCCGGTTCGGGCTGGCGTTCCACAGCATATAGATGTTGTATTGCCCGGGTACCGTGACATATGGCGTCCACTTCGCCCATCTGCCGGCCACGTTGCCGTCATGAAAATAATCTGCGCCAAACCGCGACGCCGACCAGCTGCTGCTGCTCCACTGTCCATCCGAAGCAAACCCGCTATCCCGGTTGTCCACGATAATATCCAGCCGCTCGTCCGCAGGGGTAACTGCTTCGACTGGTGCCGTGCTGCCCGAGGAATTTCCCGAGCTGTCCACAGCCTCCAATTTGTAATAATAAGTGCGGTTCTCCTCGATGCCTGACCGGTCCGCATAGGAATTGGAGGTAAGCAGCGAGGTGATTTTATTAGATATACCAGGGGTGAAATCGGCCGCAGTGCCGCGGTACAGATTATATCCCATCAGATCGGGTTCGGTATTGGCTAGCCATTCCAGCATAATACGAGATGCAGCGGTATCGGTCACCCGGAGGCCCTGCGGGAGGGCCGGAGCCTCCCGGTCCTCTCCTTTGGTCACCGACCGGACCTGGGCACTGGCAGCGGAAATATTACCGGCATAATCCAGCGCCTGCACTTGAAAGGCATACTCCGTCTCCGGTGTTAAACCGGAAATGCTATAGGAGGTGCCATACGTATCAGCGATGAAGGTACCATCCGCATACGACACCCGGTATCCTTTGATGCCCGATCCGGCATCCGTGGCCTGGTTCCAGCGCAGATCCACACTGGTGCGGCGTTCAATCGTAACTTCAAAACCTGCCGGTGCGGAAGGCGCTTCTTTGTCGTTCTCATATACGGGTGCTTCTGTCTCTGCCGATTTGGCGCCGTACAATAGCCCTGTGCCGTTGGTGCCAATGTACACTCTCCCGTGCACTTGCCGGTCCCCTGCCATCGCATTCGGATCATTACCGGGAAAAAAGTCGTCATCGCTTATCTTTATCCAGGTTACACCCATATCGTCCGAGCGGAAAATCGCCTCTTTGGCATATCCCGCTACTTTGCCGTATACGAAGGCGGCGGGGTTCAGACGGCCGGGAGCGTTTTTGCCAAAGCTAAACAGGAAGGCCCGCTCTACGTTGGCGATTTTACTGAAGGAAGCGCCGGCATCGCCGGAGCGGTACAGCCCCTGATCCCCCAGACCGACCCATACCTCGCCCATGGCACCGGGAGCGGCTTGCACGGTATGCCAGGCTACAGACTGTCCGGGCAGCGAAGACACTTGTGTCCATGAGGCTCCCCCATTGGTGCTGCGGTAAAACTTGCCCGATTTGTCGTAAGCGTAAAAATATTGGCCATTGACCTTATCGGAGGATAATGGCTGGTAATAGTTGCCGAAGACATCGCTTCCGGCTTGCAGCTCCGAGGGCAGGCCGCTGCTTTTCACCCAATTTGTGCCGCGGTCCCGCGAATAATAAGCGGCGCTTTTTTGCGGAATCCACACAATATTGTTCCCGTCTGTTGCTGACACAGCCACTTTGCCACCTTGGACGCCTTTGAAGGGCAAGGCCGGGAATGCTTTGTAAGTTATTCCGCCGTCCAGAGAATATCCCCCGTTCCCGGGATCGGGCAAAGAGTCGCCGTTCCAGCCATATGTGCCCACTCTGACCGTAAAATCCGGCTGCGTCTCCTGCACATCAATGCCTGTAGTGGTCAGCAAACGGATGTCCCCGCTTCCGGTAAAATAAGTGGACACCGGAAACTCCGTCAACGAAAAATGGTCAAAACCTCCGTTATCGGCAATACCGCTGTGGAGAACCGCTTTTCCGCCGGGCGGGCTGACCAGATTGCCTACGTTCACTGTCGTTTCCAGTCCTGAAGCATAATTGGTCCATACGGAGGGCGCCGCTCCGATATTGTCCGTCCGCCACACATAATACCAATCGGCCATCCAGACGCGCTGCGGATTGAACGGGTCAATCACCAGCGATGAGGTAGCTGAAGACCAGTGCCAGGCCGGAATCCAAGGCGTCGTAATCTCCCGCTTGATGTTCCCCTGATCCAGGCCAAAAGTTTTCCAGGTGGCTCCGCCATCCTCCGAACGGTAAATCGGATTCTTGTGGTCATCCAGTTTGCGCGAGGTCATTATAACGTCCGGATTGGCCGGATCGATAGCCACCGGGCCAAAGGCCTTGCCTTTGTCGGCCGCAGGCGTAATATCCTCCCAGGCGCTTCCGGTCAGCCTGGCCAAACCGCCGTCATAGGTAACATACAGTCGCCCGCCGGGATCTAGCGCAGCCCGAAGCGGCTTGGCGGGGCTGCCATTCAGCAGTGACCAGGTAACCCCGGCGTCCCTGCTTACGTACACCCCTGAATTGTAAGCGCCTGCATAAAGGGTCTTGCTTGGAGATCCTTTGCGTCCGCTGGCTTGATCAAAAGCGATGAAGGTAATCCCGCTTTTGCTGGTGTCGGCGAAGGACGGGAATGAGCTTACCTTGGCCCACGAGCCGCTCTCCGCCGCGCGGCTGCTGCGGAACAGCCCCTTGGTCCGGGAGCCGAAATACACCGTATTGCCGTCATTCGGGTCCACGGCAAGCCGTTCAGCCGTACGTGCCGGCCCGTTGGCGAACATCGGCACATCAGCTCCATCAGCCTTCAGGTTGGTGCGGGTCCACGTTTCTCCACGGTCAGTTGATTTGTAGATGTCACTTGGCTTCCAGTAATCGTATTTGCCGAGCGCGGCATATACAATATCCGGGTCGGACGGGTCAATGGCAATACTCTCCCCGCCGTACAAATTCACCTCGCTGCGATCGGCAAAGCCCACAAGCTGCTTCCAGCGCTTGCCGGATTCCTCCCAGCGGTAAATGCCGCCTACATCAGTCCGTATGTAGGCCAGATTCTTCTCGGCGGGATGCACCAGCAGCCCGGTCACATACCCTCCGCCGCCAATGGGAACATTGCTCCACACATACGGCTCCGCTGCTATCGCAGCTCCCGCTTCCCCGGCAGTCCTTGCCGTTGCTTCCTCTGGCGGCGTCAACCATACAGCTTCCGCAATTGCTGCATCTTCCGAATCTTCCCGCCCTGCCACTTCTGCCGCAGGTAATCCTCCTGCGGATACTTCTGCCGGTGCCTCAGCAGCCCGGCCCGTTGCCGGGCTCCACACCAGCGTAATCACCATTGCCCAAACGAGCAACTTACTAAGGTTCGTTGTCCTCCGTATTATTTTCAAATGATTCCCCCCTATTACTGTCCGCCAGGAAATAAAGCGCTTTCCATAAATCTTGCGGCAAACCGTTCGTCCCCTGGATTCAACTTGAATCTTAACAAAAGCTGCCTTCCGCAATAATCATCAAATCTTGTGTCCTACGTGAACAAATCTAATTTTGCTGCGGTAAAGGGTACATGAGCTGGAATGGAATATGATTTAAGGGAAATAATGAGAGAAATACCGGGGACGGCAAGTGACATCCTGGCGCGGCTCAGGCCTACCGGAAGGCCTGCTTTTGCGGATCTTTGCGGCTTGTTCTTCCGCACCACCGGGTACCCGTAGTTGCAAAGCGTACGCACAGCAAAAAAGCCCAATGGAACGGCAGGGGCTTCGCCGGTCGCTTGGGCTTTTAGTGATGGTGGGGTTTCATGGCCAAGAAAATGGCTCTAGAGTATCAAACCAGCTTTTCCAGCCAAATATCTTTAAAATCAATCCATCCCAGTGTATTCAGACTGACCCCTCTAATGGATGGATGCAGGGACGTCCGCAACTCCTTATGGTGGAGAAAAATAACGGAAGCTTCGTCCCGCAAATGCTCCTCGATCACTTTCAAGTGCTGGCGTCTGCACACTACGGTATCGGCGCTTAAAGCGTCGTCGATCCGTCCGTTGATCCAGTCTAGAAGCTCGTCGTCCAGATATTCCTTAAAGACACTGTCTCCGTGCTCATAAGCTTCAATCTCACACACTTCGTCTTCGGCCAGAACAAATCCGTGGATCAACAGGTCTTCATCGTGGACCGGAGAGCCGCAGCCTGGAGCTTCTGCCCAGGTAAGAATCTTCATTTCTATATGGATACCCCACTGCCCCAGGCGCTCTACAATCCAGTGGGCATCCTCCCTGAACTTTTCGTGGGCAGTAAAGCGGATGACCGAACCGTCATAATGGGATTCACGCAGAGCGGTCTTTACCCGCTCTGGCCGGAACGGCTCCACGGATCGGGACTGACTCGCTTCCGGACGGAAGCCGAAAGCCGGCATTACACGGTCGCCCCCAAGTTCCGACACGAGATCGCGGGTATTCAAAATCATGCGCACAGCCCGGCGGAATGCTTCTGACTGATGTGCTCCCGGCCGCCGCAGATTCCAGGTCAGCAGTGTGCAGCCACGGCATAATTGCTTGATCGTCTGCCAGTTTTCTTTGTGCTTTTCCAGCGGATGATTCTCGGCGAATTCGTGATGCAGCACCTCCGGCATCCCCACCGCCGTTTGCAAACAATCCTCCGGCATAATAATCACGTCAACACCATCCAGATAGGGTCTTCCCTCATGGTAAGTGGCGTGGGCAGCCAATTCGATGCAGTGAGGCGACTGCGAGACGATCCGGAATGGGCCGGTGCCGATGGGCAGCCGCCAGAACTCCGTCTCCTCCATGCCGCCCAGATTCGCAGGCAGGATCGAGGCCGCGCAGGAGCACATATACCTGTCAAAAATCCGGTTCGGCCGGTTCAAATGTATCCGCAATACACGCGGCCCGAGTACTTCAATTTGCTGCACACCGCGCAGCAGCCAACGGTTATGCATTTCTCCGCGCAGACGCTCCAGTGTAAATGCCACATCTTCCGTGGTCAGCTCCTGACCGTCATGAAAGCGAACACCCTTGCGCAGGTAGAACGTCCACTCCGTTGCTTCCGGATTGGACGTCCAGTAATGGGCGATGCTGGGGGCAATCTTGCCCGCAGCATCATCGAACTGCAGCAGACGGCCATAAATCTGCCGCACCAGATGTGCGTCAAAGGCGTAGTTCACATGGGCAGGATCAAAGGTCGTGACCGGACGGTATACGGGAAAGCGGAGTGTGTCACTGGCAGAGATGCCGTCACGGGCTTCCTCTTTTCGATAGCCGAACTGGCCGTTCAGCCATTCGAGGAACTTGGGCTTGGCAAGAGTCCCCTCCCCGAACGATTGCAGCAATTCAAAGGCTTGTTTATAGTCTCCTTTCTCAGCCCGGTTTTGAGATAATTCCAACAGGAAGGTCTCCTTGTCGGTCTTGAAGGCTATCCGTGAGCGGTTGCCGCGCCCGCGGCCTGGCAGCCAGTCGATCAGCCCTTCTTCCTCCAGCCTGCGCAGAATGAGTTTCGCATTCCGGGTCGTGCAGAACAATGCTTCTGACAACTCCTCCAATGTGGCTTCAACAGGCAAGCCCCTGCTCCGGTCACCTCCGAAACGTCCATAAAGCGTCAAATACCGTTCAGCCGTAATCACCTTTTGTTGCCTCCTTCCAGTGTGTTTCCTTAAAAGGGGAAATCAATTGTGGTTATTATACGCTTTTTATCCCCTTTTGGACAGCGCATAATAAGCCTTAACGAAAGAAGGAAACGGAGGAGAACAGAATGTTGGAACATCCATATATCATAGAGAAACTGGAAGAATACCGGGAGAGGGAAGCCGGAGGGCGGCTTCTTCGCCGGATTAGGAACTGCACAAGAAGACTCATGAAAAGTGAAACAGGCTTCACTCATGAGAAGAGGTCGTCAGGTGGGGATAGTGAAATTATATGTTATAAATAATAAATTTATATAAGTTTGTGATATAATAATCACATGAAAATTAATGCTGATTCTGATGATTTCAACGTCGCTGATTTCGCCATGGTATTTGAGGAACTAACCCGGATCATTATTCGCTTGCCATCCATTGAAAAACTAAGCTTCACTACCCTTTCCGTCCTTCATACATTATCTCGCAAAAGCCCTATGCGGCTAACCGAGCTGGCTGCCACTGAACAAATAACGCAACCGGCGATCACTCAGCTTGTAACCCGTTTGGAGCGAGATGGACTTGTACAGCGCCGTTCGGATCCGAGTGATGGCCGGGTAGTTCAAGTGCATATTACCGAACAAGGGGCAGAAGTTATTGATTCGCGTCGCTCGGAGCGCATAGCGCAGCTCTCCAAATTCTTTGAAGGACTTACGCTTGAGGATAAAACAGCAATTGCATTGGCAATACCTTCGCTGCAGCATCTGGTGGAAATTGGAAACCACATTTAGTCAGGAACCTTTCAAAGGAGGAACTACTATGTCTACCGTTCCATTCCCGCATGAACCCCAACCAATCTACGTATCAGAGGAGTTACTCGCCGATCTTATCAACCGGCTAAAGTCTACTAAATGGCCTCTCGACTCCAGTAACGATGACTGGTTTTATGGCGTAAACCGCAACTACCTTGAAGGTCTGGTCGATTACTGGATAAACTGTTTTGATTGGCGTAAAGCCGAAAAAGCAATTAACTCATACGAACACTATAACGTTCAGGTTGAAGGAGTTCCTGTCCACTTTATGCGTAAACCTGGCAAGGGGCCTAACCCGATCCCCATAATTCTGTCCCATGGCTGGCCTTGGACCTTCTGGCATTGGTCTAAGGTCATTGATCCGCTGGCGGACCCTGCCGCATTCGGGGGCGATCCGGCCGAAGCCTTTGACGTAATCGTACCTTCGCTTCCGGGCTTTGGATTCTCCTCGCCATTACTTCACCACCCGGACATGAACTTTTGGAAAATGGCCGATCTGTGGCATACGCTCATGATGGAAATCCTCGGCTATTCCAAATATGCTGCCGCGGGATGCGATGTGGGTGCGCTTGTGACCGGTCAACTTGGACATAAGTATCCAGATGAACTTTACGCCATCCATATCGGTTCCGCGCAGAAACTAAATATGTTCAATGGGGACCGCGCCTGGGATTTCGCCAAGGGCCGCCCACTTCCCGACA
Organism: Paenibacillus albidus; assembly: GCF_014644435.1. Taxonomy (GTDB): domain Bacteria; phylum Bacillota; class Bacilli; order Paenibacillales; family Paenibacillaceae; genus Paenibacillus_AQ; species Paenibacillus_AQ albidus. Next base: position 71,197 of record NZ_BMKR01000018.1, read on the forward strand.
ACCTTCCAGAGAGTATCCGAACAAGAACATTGGAGCTGGACCGCCGTTTCGCTTCGCATCTCGCTGTGCATACTCTTGATCCCGGTACGCTCGCCTACGGTTTAAGCGATTCACCGGTGGGAATGCTTGCATGGATACTGGAAAGATGGGTCAAATGGAGCGACAATAAGGGGAATATCGAAAATGTTTTTTCAAAAGACGATCTCCTTACACACGCCACCATCTTCTGGATCACGGGCACCATTGAATCCTCCATGCGTGTCTATGCCAATAATAACCGCTATCCGTGGACACCCGACCATGACCGCTGGCCCGTTGTCGAGGCTCCAACCGGTATAACTTTCGTCGGTTATGAAAATCCACCGGGCATCCAGACAAACAATCGCGTACAGCATTTTCTGGAGAGTGACCGAGCTCCCTGGTATAACCATGTCAACATCACTGCACACGAGCAGGGAGGACACTTCATCCCTTGGGAGATTCCCGAGGAGTGGGTTCAGGACTTGCGCCAAACTTTCCGCGGTCATCGGTGACCTGAATTTGGGCTTCCTCCAGCCAGGTTTCATCCATACCGGACCAGACCTCCACCTAGATTATCCCAGCGCCATGGAACCTCATGTCCGTGAAGGTGCAGCCCTCCAAACCACTCGTCGATGCCCTGAACTGCCACACGATCCGCTGATCCAGCCAGTACATCATTACCCAATTCAGTCAGACTTACTGTGCGGTTCAGAAACTCCGGGATTTGCCTGAAATCCTGGCCAGCTTCAGCCCCGTCAATAATCAGCAAAGGAGAATCGCCTTCCACCAAAGCACGAAGAACTTTCCAATATTCGAGATCACCCATGCCGAGCACATGCAGGGCGTCAGTTACCAGATGAAACAATGCCAATGGGGTACCCCTTCCATCACGAACAGCCTGAAGCGTGGTCTGTTCCACAATGCCAAGGCCGTTCTGCTCCGAAGGCAGCCGCATGAGATGCGCTGTGAAGGCTTCATAGGCAAAAGGCAGGCCGGATGCTGCCAGTTCTGCCTTTTTGTTGTCCAGCAGCTCAGCCATTTGAACCGGATCAGGAGAAGCATACGCCTGCCAAAGCTCGCTTCCGAGCTTCATTTCTTCCCGTCCAATGGTCCTCCAGGTCCCTGATAAGGTCTGAAGCTGTGCCGGAGTGAGCTGTCCCAGACCATGAAACCGTTCGATTCCCGGGAACTCCCCGATACAGAGCAAACTCAGCTTCGTACGGCCCAGTTTCTGTCCTTTGAACCAGTGGAGCAGATAAGCGAGCATGCTCTGATCAAACAGGTCATGCTCAAACCACAACACGACTTCATCGTACTTGGCATATTCACGAAGTGTTCTCTCTTGTTCCTCACAGCCCGTTATATATTCTCTGGCCGGAATACCCATCGTTTCCTCCAGAACCCGTGCCCGCAATGCACGTTCCTCAGCTTCTGCTGGATTTGCAAATATCGGCCCCGCCGGATAGACCTCTCTCCATACAAGTACGTCACCCTGTACAACGCCCTGCTTCAGCATATCACCCACAACATCACCGTTAACAATATGCAGCATGTTTTGGCCTCCCTCATATAAATGATTGAACACGGAAATGAGATCAGCTACCGGGAGCGTACCTTTCAGCTTTTGTCGTGCATCGTGCAGCCGCTTCTTGAGCGTCGGGACTGGAGTGCCCAGATAATCGGAGATCTCATGAAGAGAGTAGCCATAAAAATAAAACAGCCGCAGAGGTATGCGCAGCTTGGCAGAAAGCGCCTCTACTGACTGTTGCAGAACCCGGCTCTCTTCTCTGCGCTCTGCAATTTCCGCCACCCCCGGCACTCCTCCGGATAACTGTACGGCTTCATCCAAAGGGAGCGTTGAATGGCGCTTACGCCGCAGCGTCCGCTGGCATTGTCTTACGACAATGGTCTTGAACCAACCTGGAAAAGCGGACGGCTCCTGCAGCTTCCCTAGGTTCTGATAAGCCTCCATGAATGCATCCTGAACGACATCTTCCGCGAAATGAACATCCTTCAGCATGTCATAAGACACCGCGTACGCCATCCCGCGAAAATGCAGCATCAGCTGCCCGAACGCTTCCGTATCCCCTTGCTGCGCCTTTTCAACCCACTGCCTCATACGTCCCTAGCCTCTTTTCTTTCGTGTTCTCAACCTTAAGTGCCGGCTTAGTGGAGGAAGGTTACAAATAAAGCTCAGTTAGCTAATATATTTAGGGATTCCTTCAAAGTTCGATGCTGCAGTTATCCCTTTAGGCACAGGTTTGTTGTACCGATTCAACCAAATTGCTTCTATTCCTGCTGCTTTCGCACACTCAATATCACTTCTCAATGAATCTCCAATATGAATGACTTCTTCAGCCTTCAAGCCCGCTTTTTCGAGAGCATACAAAAAAATTTCCTTCATTGGTTTGGAATATTTGGCCTGCTCGCTAGTAATAATTCCATTCGCTTGTAATCCGTGATTATGTATAGCTTGATTTATGAATGAATCATCACTGTTGGTTACGAAATAAATGGGGAAATTTGAGTGTCTAATGAACTTTACGGCGTCGTCATAGATTGGTGGGTTGCACCAGTGGTCAACCATCATATCACACAGTTCTTTGGCGTTCTCCTTAGAATTAAAATGGTCTAGGACTTCTTCAAAACTCTCGAGCGCCAGATCATACTGTAAGCGGTGATTCTTCCCCTGAGCTCCCTCCAATCTTTTCTGAAACGAACGACTCCAATGTTGCACTACTTCTTCTGGGGTATTTGCATTTCCGCTATTAAATACTCTCTCAATCACTTTATAGGACTGTGGTCCATTTTCATGTACAACTGTTCCGTAAAAATCCAGGAAAATAGCTTTTTTCATAATGGTTCCCCCCGAAAATTAAATTCGTCACCAGGCTGAATTAAATCAAAAAGTATACTCCGAAAACCCTAAGAAAAGATCCTTAGGGCCACGGCTTTCTGTTATATAACATAGCAGAGTGTTAATCGAACCGGTAGGTCCAGAACTGTTCTGTTCCGAACCGGTTCCGGATTTCTTCATCCGTCAGCTCCCGATTCCCAACGAGCTCCGCCGCTTGAAATTGCGAACGGTGCGCCCGAATCGACGCCATTTTTTTCGTAAGGAATGCGGTCACGTCCAGCTTCACATCCGCTTTCCCGATCATCTGCTCGTGATTGCTGGCGAACGCGACGCAATGCACAAGCGGCCGCTCTGCTGCGGGGAGCCGACCAACCGTTCTTGTGACGGCGGCTCCGGTGGCATCGTGATCTGGATGCACACTGTATCCTGGATAAAAGGTGATGACCAGCGACGGGGTCAGTTCCTTTAGCAGCTTCAGGATCAGAGAGTCCAGCAGTTGCTGGTCTTCGAATTCAATCATTTTATCATGGAAGCCGAGCATCCTTAAGTCCTGGATGCCAATCGCAAGGCAAGAATCTGCCAGTTCCTCCTTGCGGATCGTTGGCAAGGTGACCCGGTTAGCAAACGGCGGGATGCCCATGTTGCGGCCCATCTCCCCTAGTGTCAGACAGGCATAGGTAACTTGGGCTCCGCCTTCTATGTACATAGCCAACGTTCCTGCTGCAGCGAACGCTTCGTCGTCGGGATGGGGGAACACAACTAAGATGCGTTGATGTTCGGCTTGTATAGTATTCATGGCTTCTTGATCCTCCATTTTCATCAGAACCTTTCCCGGCTCAGTTGCAAAGCCACAATTAGCTTGCCTTGACTGTCGTGTCCAGCCAGGATTAGCCGTTCCGTATCGTTCTCGTCAACGTGTGTAAGGCCCTCGGCATAAACCCAGCCCTGTTCTGTTTTTAAGCCGACTCGGTATGGACCCGTACCGGAAATGGAGCCATTCGTATATCGGACGGCCGCATTAGTAATGAACGCCGACGCCGAGGGTCGGGTGCTGTCCAAGTGACTGGCATATGCACCTGTCGTGAGTTCAAGGTGTAGGTATAAATCCTGACCGGCGAGGCGATCGATATGGGTTTGGATGTCTTGTGGTTGTAGCGGCAGCATAGTGGCCTCCTTATTGGGTGGAAACGTAAAGTACTAATGCCATTTTAGCATATGCACTGGAATGTAGATAACTTTGTGTCACTGGGCATCCTTGGTGGTATTTTACCCTTCAACCACATCAGCTCGCAGATCCGTTGCAATTTCAATCATTTTGGGAACTATAGCTTCGTTTGAAATAGCTACATATAAATCTCCCATGTAAAGCCGGAAGGGAATTTCCACGTTCCCATGCTTCCACATAAAAAAATCACCCTCAATAGACATGCTGCTATCTGGTCCTTTAACGGTAAAAACCTGTGAATACGTAAAGTCGGATTTGGATGCAAAGTAAGGTTTGCATTCTTCCAAAGAGATGGATTGCTCCGCATTGTTTTCTTGCATCGATCGTGTTATACGAAAACGCTGATTCATTGAAATGCCTCCAAGTTTTTTAATCGATTGATTCTAAAATAACAGCTTTACCATAATCTTCACTTAATAAAATCTCAATTAGTTTATTTGCTGTGTATTCCGGCGTCTGGAGTTTCCCCTCTTCAGAGAGACGTATAAATTCGTTGACATAAGGAAAATGATCACTGCTTAGAGAACGAATTTCAGATTGTAAATTTGTATCGATCATGCCTGGATATACAGCAGCAACTTTCGCAGGAAATTCACCATTTTCCTGTTCAATCTTTATACTTTTTGTAAATGAGTCTAGACCGGCTTTTGCAGTACTGTAGCAACTTTGTGAGGGCAATAAATATTTAGCCGAAGCTGAAGATATATTCATGATTCTTTTATCCACATTCAAATTCATAGTCAGTTTTAAAAAGTTTGAGGTTATTATCATTGGAGCTAATAAATTGATATGGATATTTTCTATTATTTTCTCCGTTTCAATAAGTTCAATGGGGCTTACAGGCGTTAAGATAGCGGCATTATTGATCAGGTAGATTGCCTCGTTGTTGAACTTTGAATCCAGGATCTCGCTAAAGATATCCTTCATAAGCTGATCGATAGCGTTAAGATTATTTAAATCATGGTTAAAATAATCAAGTCTGCAATTTTTCACTTTGGCTTGGCCGACAATTCGTTGATTAGTGCTTCTGGATATGCATATGAGATGATGGTTCTCATCAATCAATTGTTCAGCCAGTGATTCCCCGATTCCCCTTGATGTACCTGTAATAATAAAGTGTTTCATATGTATCACTCCACTCCACTTCAACTTAATCTTTTTGAATAAGCATGCTATAAACTGCTTCCTTCCAAATCTCCGGATACTCCATTTCGAATTTCATCATCTTACATCTGGATAAATTATCAATGAGCAGGGCAAGGATTTTAGATTTACTTTCAATATTTGATGGTGAAATAAGTCCCAACTCAGAGCCCTTTGCTAAAAGATTAAAAAAACCACTCACAAAATCCTGCTGAACCTTTAGTAATGGAGTTCTAAATTGTTCATCCCGCTCCGCCAGCATCATAAATTCACTTAGTACTCTTAATGTCGAACGATGTTCTTCGTCGCCGCTCGGCAACATTTTTAAACCGCCCTCATATAAAGTCTCCACAAAAGTATCTCTATGAACAGAGGCAATATTAAAGTAAGTTGCAAAATAATGATCCTTAAAGATATGGTCAAATGTTCGGCTGATCAGTTCTTCTTTCGAGTCAAAATGATAATAAATGGATGATTTAGTAATCCCTACTTTTTTTGAAATCATACCCAAGCTTGTTCTCTCTACCCCATATTCTGCAAAAAGCTCATACGCTGCTTGAATGATTTGATTTGAAGTTATCTCTCTTTTTTTAATGGTCATTTGCTCCTTTCCTAAGAATTTAATTCATTATAAATATTATCGATATGAAATGTCAATATTTTAACGACCGATCGTTCAAAAAAAGTGTCAAAGCCCGGAAAATAACAATAAAAGCCGCCAATATGGCGACTTCCAAAGTCTCTAGGGGATTGTTATAGGCATCCAACCTGTGAGCAGCGCTCCACCCTCCGGATGGTTGCCTGCTGTAAGTTCACCTCCGTGTCTCCTGACAATTCGTAGTGAAATAGCTAACCCTAAGCCGCTGCCTCCAGTTGAACGACTTCTGGATACTTCCCCGCGGTATAAAGGTTCAAACGCACGCGCTAGTTCTTCCGTAGAAGAAACTGGCCCTGAATCGCGTATCATAAACTTTACTTTATTGCCGTCTTGTTGACATTGGACAACAATTTCACCACCCGCGGGTGTGTGTCTAACCGCATTATCCAGCAGGTTGCTCATGGCACGCTCCAATAAATGCGCGTCGCCGCTCATGATGCAATTCTCTGCAGTATGGTTGGCGATAGAGATGTTTTTTTGCCGGGCCAGTGGACTTAGACTGTCCATCGACTGCCCGAGTATACGTGTGAAATCAACAGGTTTGCTTTTCAGTTCCTTCTCCAAATACTCCATCTTGGTAAAAGTGAACAGGTCCTCTACCAGCCGATCCAATTGTGCCGATTTCTCCATACAAACTGCTACATATTTTGTTATTTTCTCCGGCGACTGCGCAATCCCTTGTTCCAAACCATCCAAATACCCCCGCAAGGCGAACAACGGTGTCCGCAAATCATGCGCGACCGCAGCGATTACGAATCGGCGTTCTTCTTCCAGTTCCGCTTGTTTTTGAAACGATTGCTGAAGCCCCTTCACCATCACTTCGAATCCGTCGCGTACTTCAGCGATTTCGGTGATTCTGGACAAAGGCATCCGCATATCCCAATCTCCGGCTGCTATTTGTCTGGCTGTAGCACTCATTTTCTCAAGGGGTTTGAGTACAAACCTTCTCATTTCAACACCGGCCACAAAGAAAGCAAGCAGTAGGCCGGCAAGGGCCGAAATCATTTGAACTGAATTGGATTGGGGCAGAAACAGCGTAACTCTTCCTATCAACTCACCGTCCTCTATGACGGAGAACCGTTCAGTCGATGACAAAGAGCCACGGCGCTCCGGGTTAGACCGGTAAATGTCCAGATCTGACGCCGATTGAAGAACCACATCCATCTTCGCTTTCTGCAATTTTGTATAGAGTTCGTTCTGCCAATTCGGATCGGCCCATTCTTCCGTACCCGCTTCAATCAGACGAATCGTCCCGGTCAAATCCCTTTGCAAAGTCTCATTTTGGGTCTGACTTTGTGTGAACCTAAGCGTGTTTGTTTCCATAAAGTGAGCGCCGAGAAAGAAGATCCACGGTAATAAAAGGATGAGAAAAAAGCAGAGCAGCGTAAACGTACGAATGCGCATTGTCCTCATGTTATCCTCCCTCGAAGCGATACCCTACTCCCCATACGTTGACCAGGTATTGCGGATGGTTCGGATCGGATTCGATTTTCTCGCGAAGCCTGCTGAGATGAACCCGAATCGTATGCCTGTCGCCCACCCCTTCCCAAAATTTCGCAAGCAATTGATCATATGAAAAAACAAGTCGCGGGTGCTCGGCAAACAATCGCAGCAGCTCATATTCCTTCGGTGTGAGCACGACGTCCCTCCCATCCACGACTACTTCTCTAGTGTCCAAATTTAACTTAAGGCGGCCAAACTCCAAGAGCCTTCCATTCATTTGCTGCTGGGAAGTTGTACGCCTCATTACAGCTTTTACCCTGGCAACGATCTCTCCAGGTGAAGCTGTTTTGACGATGTAGTCATCGCCGCCGAGCGTCAGCCCGCGAATCTTGTCCACGTCATCGCTGCGAGCACTCAAGAACAGGACCGGAATGTTGCTCTCCGCCCGAATCCGGCGGCACAACTCAAATCCGTTTTGTCCCGGCATCATAATATCCAGCACGATGCAGTGGATCGAATTTTGCTGAAATATGGCCCACGCCTGGGTCGTATCACAAGCGGTCATAACCTCAAAGTTGTCATTCTCAAGAAAGTCCCTCAATAGTTCAACGATACTTTGATCGTCGTCTACAACGAGTATCGTATGTATTCCACTCATGCATCTCCCACCTTCTCATCCTATATAAGATGAACTTAAGAGACTAACGCAAGCTTCGCTCGTCACTACGGTGAATGCTTGGACCTCCGGCCGCTGTTGTCTTCATATTTCTTCAATTCAAACCACTACCTGTGGTTGAAATCTGAAGACAAAGGCGGTCGCTATCGCTCCTACAGTTCCAAACTTCCCCTCCCCTCCTTCTCGCCTTTTGTTATTTTCTTTTGTTCATCTTGTATAGTTTATCATTTTTCAGCAAAAACAGATGAGCCCCCTGTGTTTTGTGATGGATTGTTTATAGTTTTGTGACCTTTTCGCAGCTTGGTTTGATATATTCGTTTGTTACGATTCTTTTTGCGGACATGGACGTCATCTACTGCGAGTTATAACATGTCCTGCGCAGAAACGGATGAAGGAGGGATATTCATGGGCTTAGAAAATGACAGCTTCTCTTTTTTTCCATTTGGTGCTTTATTTTGTCTTACGCTGTTTTGTTTCGTGGCCGTTCGAATCTACGCTATTCGTCATCGTTGCACAGATCGCGATCAAAAGGAGCGAAACATTGATTTGATATTAAAAAGCCGGATGGCTAAGGGTGAACTTGACGAGAAGGAATATCACAGGTTGAACGATCTTCTGACCAAATAATGACTGGGAGGATTTATGAATGCTAATGGTTCAAATCGTGTTATTTGATGGCTTTGACCTTCTGGATGCCATTGCACCGTATGAAGTTTTCTGTGCTGCGGCCATGAATGCCGACAATGCAGTAAGCGTAGAATTCGTCACCGCTGAAGGACCGCGGTCCGTGGCCAGCGGCATAAACGGGTTAACCCTTGAAGCAAGCGGCCGGCTGAACCCGGCACAAGCGGGGATCATTCTTGTGCCTGGCGCGGCCGGTGGTGTCGATGGTGACGGCCCCGATTCGATCCCGGCTGTATTGGGCCGGGCCATGAATACGGAGTTGACCGGTATGATTGGACAGGCATTCGGACGAAGTGACATCGTAGTGGCCACCGTATGCGGCGGCTCCCTATTGCTTGCCATGGGCGGGCTCTTGGAAGGCAGACCGGCGGTAACGCACATTCTTGGCATGGAATTGCTTGGAGCAACCGGAGCCATTCCCGTCCCGGCACGTGTCGTGGATGCCGGCAACCTGGTTACCGGCGGCGGCGTAACTTCAGGACTTGATGTAGCTCTATACCTGGTGGAACGCGAGCTTGGGCCGCGTATTTCACACGCGGTCGAGCAGCTGTTTGAATTTGAACGTAGAGGAACCGTTTGGAGAGAAACTGGAATGGCAGCTAAGAGTCAAAAAGTTTTGCCGCTTGATGAACCGAACATCGCGGCAGATAAAGCGCCAATGAATTATAGTACGCCGGGTGGCAACATCACACAGGCCTCTGTTTTTGACGGCGACTGGGATACGGCTATCGCTACACCAGTAGGGAAGCTGCAGGTGAGACTCTCCATATCAACAAGTCACGGAATGATTCAAGGCAAGGCGACGCAAGGGCATGAGACGGTCGAGTTCTTGACTCCCGTACTAAAGGACAACAGGCTTACCTGGTTGCTTCAAATCACAAAACCTATGCGCTTAAATCTGAAATTCGAAGTTGTTGTCGACGGAGATCACATGAGCGGAAGCGCCAAGGCCGGTATGCTGCCGGCATCCAAAGTAACTGGCAGACGGGTTTCCTCACCTGGTGTGATGTAGTGGAAATAAATAAGGAGCCGCGGAGGTTTTAGCACACATGAAGATACGGAAAACACTATACGGACTTCTGGCCTGTGTAAGCATTCTATTTATCCTTTACGCCTTGGTGAACAATTACCTGATCGATCCCGGAGCCAAGGGCTTTATAAGCCAAAAAACCGGGCTGAAACGCGAGCTTCATCTCCCGGTCTGGTTGAATGTGATGTACGTTCATGTTGCATTTGCCTGTATTGCCATGGCATCGGGGCTGCTCAACTTTTCGAATCGGATCTTTGAAAAAAGCCGCAAATTCCATCGCTTCAATGGTTATGTTTATCTAGTGTCCGTACTTATTGTCGTGGTGACTTCCGGGTATATGGCGCCTTACGCCACAGGAGGAAAGATCAGCAGCATGGGGTTTAACCTGCTGAATATTATATGGCCGGTGATAACCATCACGGCGCTCGTCCAAATTAAAAAGAAGCGTATAACCCGGCACCGAAACTGGATGATCCGAAGCTACGCCTTTTGTTTCACGAATCTGTTGATTCATCTCATCACCTCCCTTTTTCATCACGGATTCGATCTCGTTTACGCTACCAGCTATACCATTGGTATTTACGGCTCCATTGTGCTCCTCCTGATCATTCCGGAAGTCATCATCCGAAAGATTGCTCAGTCCTGAGATTCTAAAGCGAAAGGTATAGGGTTTCGACCTGCGCCTAGGACGGAGATCGCTACAGTGCACTTTATACATCAGGATGGGCAAAAGTAGGCTCATTTTAGGATTTCAGTGTATTTGGTGCAGCAGGAACCGTTGCATTCGCCGAAAAGTGCCTTATGGCTATCCTTTGAATGTACAAAATACATCATGATGGATGTTTGAGCCTCGTTTTAACCATTCTGATGTAAGATATACATTAGAACAGATCGAAGGCGGAAGGTATTGCGCCGATCGACTCTTTGCCTGGAACACAGGAATGAAATACTGAAACAAAAAGAGCGGCTTTCGAGGCATCCCTCGAATCCGCTCTTTTTGTTCATCATCAGCTGGTTCACATGCAGCGTATAATTCTAGTTTTCCTGCGGAAAAGCTCGATAAGTTTTGCACAGGATTTACATTTCAGTCTTCTTATTGGACACCATCGCTCAGAGCACGGGTCCATTGCTCGCTGCCATCTTCATTACGGATAGCCTCATGCGAGTAAGTGGCTTCCTGTACATCCCCAAAGCCCCAATGGTTCGCAGGGACATCAGGAAATTGTGGTGTAAGACCCTGCAGAGGGCCGCGATACAACATCCGGTTAATCATTGTAACCGCCTCAACACGGGTAATGACACTATTCGGCTTGAAGCTGCCATCCGGGTAGCCGCTCAGGAATTTCCCATTAAACAAGGCTTCCACGGCATTGCCGGACCAGTGGCCCGCAGTGTCTGCGAAATGGGCCGAAGATGGAATGCTAACCTGAAGCTTAAGGAAACGGGCCATTACAGTGGCCAATTCACCTCTCGTCACCGGAGCATCCGGACGGAATTCCCCGCTTGCATCGCCGGTGAAGTAGCCATGTTTCGTAGCAATGCGGATATAGTTGGTTGCCCAGTGTCCCGCACGAATATCATTGAATGGAAGCTTGTAGCTAACCGTTTCGTTTTCAGTCAGTCTGGCTACAATGGCTGCCAGCTCTGCACGGGTTAAGGAGCTGTTAAGCTTGAATTGCTTATCAGGGTAACCCAGAATATAACGGTAATGCTTCAGTTCACCAAAACGGTCCGAGTACACGTTGACCTTCACAGACGATTTGGCTGAGCCTGCTGCATTACCCGCAACAGTAAATTGACCAAGAATATCATATTGCTCACTCGCCTTGTTCAGGTTCCCCCATTTTACGACCACCTTGAAGTTTCCGGTACCGTAAGCAGGTACATTGGATAATTTCCAGGTAATTGTTCTTCCATTTACCGTTCCACCATCAGCGCTTACGAGTTCTGCTCCTTCAGGAAGTGTAATCGTAAGATCAGCTGCGCCCAAAGTGGATGCTCCAAGATTCTTATAGTCAACAGTGATCGTCGATTGTCCACCTTCCTTGACCTGATCGTTATCCACAATCAGACTGAAGCCAAGATTGGCAGCAGGCGCTTGAACGACGCTTGGATTGGAAGGACCGCCTGATGAAACAGGCTGCATGGCAAAATTGAATGCCAGAATATCCTTTCCAATATGAATAATGCCATTCTCAATATAGCTGTCTGAACCTTCCGTCTTAGGCAACGTAACCTTGCTGTTCAGTGTGCTGTAAGCTGCGTATCCGCTTCTGGTTGCTACAATATAATAGTCTCCTTCAGGGAACGTCATCCAGGCGTACTGACCAGCCAGATCTGTCAACTGAGGGTTCTTATTTTGGTTAAGCGGGAAATCCGGCAGTAGAGGCAGGTCAACCAAGGTATTTGGCAAGCGCCCTTTTTGCCTGTTGAATGCTGTATCTGCCCAGTACAGCTCAACCTTTACATCCGACAGCGTGCTGCCTGTAAAAGCATCGGTTACTGTACCATAAGGATCGACCAGTGAATATACCACTCCGAGTTGCCCGTTTTCATTCACATTCACAACTTCAGACGGGCTAGTCAATACAGTTCCATCCGGCGCTTTCAACTGGTAGGTAATTTTATATTTCCCTGCGGAAATCTGATCCAATTCGAAACGTCCATCGGCATCCAAAGGCAAGAGGGTCTTAAATTTATTACCATCCAGACCTTCAATTTCGACGAAGGCTTGTCCTTTTCCAAAGAAGCCTCCTGCCGGTACTGGAGCACTTTGCCCAGCTGCAGCAGCGATAAACAACTGTCCACTCAGTTTATGTGCAGACTCAATGATTAGACCGGCATTGTTCAAAGAACCTACGACAGCTGTCTGTGTTTCTTTTAGAACAACTTTCTGGCCATCAATCTGTACCGGTGTTTGTATACTCAACTGATACGTAAAGTTACCACGCGGCACCGGTATCTGATAAGACCCATCTGCTCCTGTAATGATCTCTGCAGAAAAATCAATGACGCCGTCTCCGTCGAAATCGGCTTCAACTGTAACGCTTGCGCCCGCTGCCGGTTGGCCGGTAATCTGATCAAAAACGATACCTTTGACTGCAGCCGGATAGTAAACAACCTGTGTGCTGCTGGTTTTGACAAGACCGCTGGCCGGATCCTTTGCCGTTGCGGTAATAGCTTCACGTGTGGGTATAATTCCTTGAATAGGCTTCGGTGTATAAGTAACGACAGCAATACCTTGATCGTTCGTTACACCTTTCAATACCTCGCCTGATTCAAGAGTGAACTCAACCGGCACACCCGCTACCGGACTGCCATCTGCTGCTGTGGCTTTGGCAGTTACTGTAACTGGAGTCTTTCCGTCTCCAATGGCACTCGCTGGAGATACGCTAAGTTCCAGCGTGTAAGGCAATTGTTTGTTTTGTACTGTTACGGTCTCAGTAACTGTTCTGCCTTCAAAAGCTGCTGTAATGACAGCAGTTCCCGGGGCTACTGCAGTTATTTTACCCTCAGCGTCTACAACGGCCACTTTCGGATTGGAAGAGGTATACACTGCTATGCCGGTGACATCCTGCAGACTTTCATCCAGTCTAACAGCAGTTACTTTCGGCTGGTGAATATCTCCGGGTACAAGAGTGATACTCGCCGGGTCTATCAGCAGATCCCGAAGCGATGTCGTTGTTGCCTTCACCTCTTTGGAAGCTGGTGATGAGATCCCATTGCTGACAGCTTTTACTGTGAAGCTATGCGGAGTTCCTGGCTGCAAACCAGTTACTTCATAGCCAGGTTCCGTAATACCGGAAGCAATCAGCTTGCCATTATCATAAATTTCGTAAGACTGGGCATACGGCACTGCAGACCAGCTTAGCTTAGCACCATTGGAAGTGACTTGCTCAGCAGTCACCGATGCCGGAGCTTCGATGTTGACAGTAACATTGGCTGTTACAATCTTGCCATTGTACACAGCCTCAACCACCGTAGTTCCAGCTCCTACAGCCTTTACTACACCATCCGGACCGACTGTGGCAACCTTGCCGTCAGTGCTGTTGAAGTGTGAATATCCAGTCACATCCAGAACCGTTCCATCCGAATATACAGAAGAAACAACGGTCTGATGGGTTGCGCCTGTTGGCAAGTTATATTTCGTGCTGTCAATGGAAAGACCCAGCGTCACAGGCAAGGTTACCTGATTCGAAGGACCAGACTCAACGATTCCGGAATCATTACTGGTTACAGCAGTAACCGTAAAAGAAGCAAACTCTCCGGGAGTCATGTCAGTTACCTTAAAGAAGGGATCATTAATATTGGAAGCATACAAAATACCGTCTTTGTACAGGTTGTAATAAGTAGCTTGTGTCACGCTGTTCCAGCTCAGCTGATTAGCCGTCTCGGCAGTTGTTCCTGAAGTCAGCTTGATTGGAGCCGGCGGAACTTCCACAGTGGCATACGCGCCGCCTACAGTGGAGACGGAGATTTCACCGGAAGGCGGGTTATTGCCGTAATTCAAAAGTGTTGTAGCTTGACCGTTGCTGCCTGAGGTCAGCAATGTATCCGTCAGATCACCTTGTTTGGAAGAGAACGTGATGGGTGCACCTTCCACCGGATTACCATTGACATCCAATGCGGTAGCCTTAACCTGATATTGTCCCGGCTGGCCGGTTGGAACCGTTTCTATTCTAATATCAGTAGGTGCTTGCTTATAGGTATGTTTTTGCGTGTCGATAGGGTCCAGTTCATTCACAAAATACCATGAAAGGATATCATGGGTCTCCATTGCCCCGCCTGTAGCTGCGGTAAATCCGGCATACACTCCGGCTTTACCGGCAAAGACAGTATCCAGATCAATGCCGCTTGTCTCCAGTACAGGAGTCGCAGGCCGTGCTAGAGTTTTGCTAAGATAGACCTTAACGGTTTTACTGTTCCCGTCATAGTCAATCCAGGAATAAAGGTCCTCCCCGCCGGCCAGTCTTATTCCATTCAAATTGGTTGTTTGCCAATTGGGATTGGTATTGTTTACATTCCCGTTAAGTGCCAGTCCGATATAATTGTCCGAAGGATCATTTACTGGAGAACCATTCTCGTAGGTGTCATATTTAACCGCAAAGCTGGGTTTGATCCCTCCGTACCCAAGCCCTACGCCCACACTGCCGGCATCATTGGACTGTGCCTGAATCGTGAAAGTAATACCATCTGCCGGATTAGCTGATCCGGATTCGTTCATACGGAATTTAAAGAAAGTGCTGAAAGAATAATGGTTGCCGGTTGAAATCAGTTTCTTGTTAAAAGCTGTTCCGAACCTGTTGCCCACAGCTTCAGTCAGACGAAGGACCTTCCTTCCCTTTCCGTCTGTCTGGGCCTTCGCTTGGCCGTTCAGCGCAAAAAGCCCCAGCTGATTAGCATCAGAGAAATCTTCATTTTGATAAGTGACCCACTTGACAGCATCGGCATAAGCCGGAAGCGTCAACGGATGCACTATCGAAAAAAGCACACAAATAGAAATAAATAATGACGTAATTCTTATCCCTTGCCTCATTACAATTTTTCCTCCCTTTATAACTAATTTGAATTCTCTTCATTCGAATTCAATGTGCGTTTTACCGTTGTGAAAAACGAAAAAACATGATTCGAACTATAGATGTAAGATTATAGAAACGACCTATACAATATCTGAACAAGCTGGTGATTATTCGAATTAGAGGAGGAAATCGTCCAAAAGTAAATACACTCTCATAAGAACAAAATCACCCTACGAGTGAATAACAACCCGGAGCTTACGAGGCCCGGATTGTTATACAATAGGCAAGATTATCGTCATTTGGCCTTCACGATCTATCCGCGGCTGATGCGGACAGGAAATCCGTTGATTGGAGAGGATTCGTCTATTTAGCAGGATAAACGGACAGAGATTCCGCTAATTGTCCTATCTACCCTCAATCTAGGCTCAATCGAACGAAATAACGGCTCCTGAGTCCGAATTCGCCAGGAAAGCAGACTTTTTCGCAAAATAGGGTCTTCTCTGTCCGCTTCACTCCGCTAATGGGGCCCAATCCTCCTGCACCGCTATATGGATCTGAAGCTTCCAGGATATCTACACTTTTGGGCATTGCATCATTTCCTAAACAATAAAAAAGCCGCCATGCACAATAAATGGCATGGCGACAAACCCAAGGAGAAATATAAGGAATCAATACCGCTTCGAGAATATACAAGGAGAGCGGGATCAAGGAACCCCGAAATATTCCTTGATCCCTGCCACAATGGCAGCCGCCACCCTGTTCTGAAACTCATCCGAGAATAGGATGGCTTCCTCGGTGGCATTGGAGAGGAAGCCGACCTCCAGGAGCGTGGCGGGCATGGTTGACCGGGTCAATACCAGATAGTTGTTATTCTTAACCTTGCGGTCTTTAAACTCCGTTGCACCCAAAAGATGCTTATGCATAACATCAGCCAGCTCTTTACTGTCTTTTCTGTAGTAATAAGTTTCGGTTCCCCGTACATTTGGTTTGCCATCAGCGATGTTAGCATGAATGGAGAGGAATGCATCCGCTCCAAGCTCGTTGGCGATGTCCGCACGTCTGCTATTGCTAGGATAGGAATCATCGCGGCGTGTCATTACAACGTTGAAGGCAGGCTCCTTCAGCAGTAGCTGCTCTACCTTCAAAGCCAGGCTAAGGTTGAAGACCTTCTCCAGCTTCATAGTGGCGCCGACACCGCCGGGATCGTGGTCGCCATGACCCGCATCAATGACAATGGTCTTCTTCCCGTTATCGGGATTGACCGGTGGCGTCGTGGTTGGCTCAGGCGCAGATGTGTTCAGGTCGACCACAAAAAGGGTGGAACTGGCATCTATTTCAACATTGCTGGTATAGTTGGTGCCGGCAGTAAGCTCAATTGTCACCAGCACGGTGGAGGCGTCGATTCCCGAGACCTCGTAATATACTTTGCTGATATTCGGGTAACCGGTAATATCCAGCTCCCCGGATTTTGTGTTGTTATCCCAAAGCATCGCCTGTGTGAAGTATGCGGCAAAATCAGTATGCGGCAGCTCAACCACAATCTGGGGCGGTTCGTTGACGGTATGTATCAGCGGTTGAACATTGCCTTCGAGGGCAATCATCAGGCGGTTGTCGCTGAAGCTGATCTCATTGACTGTTGAAGTGCCTGCAGCCGGGGTCGGTGTTGCCGCTGGCGTAGCTGTACCTTCAGGGGTTGCAGTAGCTGAAGGTCCCGGACTTGCTGTAACGGAAGGAATTGCGCCTGGGCCGGCACTCGGCTGCGGGAGAGGCGACGAGGTCAAGCCTACGACCTTGCTGCTGTTGTCCCAGGTCACACCGACACCCATCGCTTCGCTAATGAACCGCAGCGGCACTAACGTGGTTCCGCTCCGGTTCAGCGGAGCCGTAGTCAGCTTCTGGGATGCTCCATCGACCATCGCGGTTTTTTGGCCGATTGTCAGCTCCACACTGCCGAATGCCTTTGGAATGGTTATGGTACTGCTCTGCTGGTTCCAGATTACGCCCATTCCCAGATTCTCGGCAATAATCCGCAGGGGAACCATTACACTGCCATTGATAATCTCAACCTTGTCCTTCTGCTGCATAGGGATGACTTGTCCGTCCAGCAGAATCGTGCTTGTCTTGACGGCAGCCATAGCCTGTCCGCTAACTGGTAGTAATAAGAACAGAGTTACGAACAGGAGCATAAAACTGAACCTTTTCAAACTTTCACCTCATCCATTTCGTCTAATATTATGAAATTCTACGTTCAAATTATAGACGCCAATAATTGGAATAGGTTTCGGAAAATCCTGGGATAAGGGTTACATTTAACAACTCCATAACAAAAAGGCTATCTCCAGCAGGAAATAGCCTTTTGCAAATATGAATTTATTTATTTCGACGGATAAAAGCCCTTCAGCACATCCCGCATTTCCTGCTTGATGTTAATATCTGGACGCTTTTCTTTTGCCAAGGCTTCAGCCTCTTCTACAGTGGTGGCAAGGCCCAGTTCAAGGAGTACTCCAGTGGCTACCGTCCCTGTTCGATTCCGTCCACCCGCGCAATGGAAATATACCGTCTTACCACTATTCACAGCTGCTGTAACCGCCTGGATAGCCGCTTGTACTGAACCCTCCTGGCCGCTCTCATCCTCCACAATCGGAAAATGATGACGGGTTACCTTAGCAGGAAAGCCTGCTGCCTCAGTACCGGTATCTCTTAAGTCAAACACATCGGAAATCGCCTGCTCCTGAAGAGCATCAAGTAGTGCTTTCTCCCCGCCGATATATACTTTGCCTTGAATCAGTTCATGATAATTTGCCATTATAGTTCTCCCCTGTGAAGTTTCAATGAAATTCTTATTTGCCAGTTTCCGAAAACTGTTTAATGCGCTCCCCCACCTGGTCACGAACCCGCTGGAAGACAGCCCATTTTTCTTCATCCGTTCCTTGCGCTTTCGCCGGATCATCAAATCCCCAGTGTTCACGTTTTACTTTAGGAGGGGTAATTGGACATTTATCAGCGGCATCTCCACATAATGTAATGACGAGGTCTGCGTTATTCAGCAGCTGCGGATCAATAATATCTGAGGTTTGACCAGAAATATCAATACCTGCTTCGTTCATTGCCTGCACGGCTTTTGGATTTAAGCCATGAGCTTCAATGCCGGCGCTGTAAACATTCCACTCATCACTCAGGTATTTTTTCGCCCAGCCTTCTGCCATCTGGCTCCGGCAGGAGTTACCTGTACACAAAAAGTAAATGGTTTTCTTATCCATGATTCATAATCTCCTTTAGTTTTAAAATAGGATCAACGTTATATATAGGCCAAGCAGCGTGATGAACAACGTGGGGATCGTAAGAATAATACCTGTTTTGAAATACGTTCCCCAAGATATTTTCACGCCTTTGGCGGAAAGCACATGCAGCCACAGTAAGGTAGCCAGTGAACCAATTGGCGTGATCTTTGGTCCCAAATCAGAGCCAATAACATTCGCATAAATCAAGGCTTCCTTAATCAGTCCCGAGGTATGCGTAGCATCAATGGCCAGGGCATCAATCATAACCGTAGGCATGTTATTCATCACCGAGGAGATGACAGCGGCAATAAAGCCCATCCCCATTGTTGCTGCGAACAGCCCTTGATCCGCAACTGCCTGAATCACATCGGCGAGTACATCCGTAAGGCCGGCATTTCGCAGCCCATAGACGACGACATACATGCCGATGGAGAAGAATACGATCGCCCATGGTGCACCTTTAACTACTTCCATGGTGGGTACGGAAGGACTTCTTCTTGCCATGAGCAGGAAAAAGATAGCTATGATCCCGGCCACCACAGAAACCGGAATGTTCAGGAATTCACTGACGAAATATCCTGCCAGCAGGACAGCAAGCACAACCCAGGACAGCTTGAACATCTGCTTGTCTTTAATGGCCTCTTCAGGGTTTTTCAGCTGTGAGCTGTCAAAGTTCCTTGGAATACTTTTACGGAAGAAGAGATAGAGCACGAGAATACTTGCCCCCAAGGAAAACAAGGTAGGCATTAACATACGCCCGGCATACTCCATAAAGGTAAGTCCGAAAAAGTCAGCCGATACGATATTCACCAGATTGCTCACAACCAGCGGCAAAGACGTAGTATCCGCAATGAACCCGCTGGCAATGATGAATGGAAATAGCTTTTTCTCATCAAAATGGAGTGCCCGGACCATCGCCAGCACAATCGGAGTTAAGATGAGCGCCGCACCGTCATTGGCAAAAAACGCGGCTACTACTGCTCCAAGAATGGTGACATAGATAAACATCCGCGTTCCATTCCCCCGGGCAGCCCTCGCCATATGTAGGGCTGCCCATTCGAAAAATCCAATTTTATCGAGTATCAAGGAAATCAGAATGATCGCAACAAATGCCAATGTGGCATTCCAGACAATCAAGGTGACATCAAGAACATCGTTAAAGCTGACTACGCCTAGAAGTAGAGCAAGTATCGCCCCGCCGCAAGCCGACCATCCAATGGACAGGTTTTTGGGCTGCCAAATAACAAATACCAATGTGATTATAAATATAAGGCTTGCAAGAACTACCAAGTCTTTACCTCCCAATTATGTCTAATCTCCACTCTCCCTACACTCCTTTCAAACACAAATAGAATGACTCCGAGCATCATTATATAACTATATTCTTATATAATCAATAAGCTAATTGTCACTCGCAGCAAACAGAAGTTGGCACCTTGTTCATAAAGGATAGGACTGTATGGGAATCCGGTGTAAGATTAAGAACAGCCTTAATGTGGGGCTTATCTTCGATATTTAGGGAATAGTATACCCATTGCCCCTTCTTTTGTTCCTTTACGATCCCTTTGCTTTTTAGTTTACGTAAGTGCTGGCTTACGGCTGGCTGAGAAATGTCAAAGAGATCCACAAATTCACATACGCACCACTCCCGCTCTTTTAAAAGTGAAAGTATCGTGAGGCGTGTTTTGTCCCCCAGAAGTTTTAAGTCGTCTGCCATATCAGTAAGTACATCCATACAAGTATCTCCTCCCCATATATATAAGACGATGCTTATATTCTAAAGCTATTATTACAAATAAGCAATGACCCGGCGTTGTGAAATTGATCCTACTAACTAAACAGAGGCTGCCCCAAGCAGCCATTTCATGGTTTTTGGGACAGCCTCCTTTCGCCGGTTCTTTGATACAATATTCAGTTGAACCCGCCGTTTACACGAATTGTCTGTCCCGTTATCCAACGGGCTTTGTCGCTGACGAGCAGCTCGATTGCATTTCCGATGTCCTCCGGTTCACCAAGCCGTCCAAAAGAGTTCATTCGGCGGTAGGAATCTATCAATTCCTCTGATTTCCCGTTCAGGAATAACTCGGTCGACACTTGTCCCGGTGCTATGCAATTGATGATGATGTCCTTCGGACCAAATTCCTTTGCCAGATGACGGGTCAACTGCTCGGTAGCACCTTTCGTTGCAGCGTAGACGCTGTACGTCGGGAGCATCGCTCCCGATACGGAGGTTGAGAAGTTGATGATCGACCCGCCTTTTTTCATATGCTTCATTGCTTGTTGGCAAGCGAAATAAGTCCCTTTCACATTGATCGCGAAATGCCGGTCAAACATCTCTTCCGTGACATCCGCGATAGCCGTACATTCCATGATACCGGCATTATTGATCAGTATGTCCAAGCGTCCAAATCGCTCAAGCGTCTCCGTGAACAAAACTTCGACTTCGCTCACCTTGCTTACATCGGCGCGTATGGCCGTCGCTTCGCCGCCGGACCGCTCAATCGTCTTTACCACCTCGTCCGCTTTCATCTGATTCGAGGAATAATTGACGACCACCTTCGCGCCGGATTGCGCCAATTGGATAGCTACTTGCCGTCCGATGCCCCGTGATGCCCCAGTGACGATTGCGACTTTTCCATTCAAATTCATTCCCATTCTCTCCTTTAATGTTGTTTTTGACCGATCGGGCTTTCACCGTGTTCGACCTTGTAAATTGATTATATTGAATGTTTGTCTTAACCGGTTAGAACATACCTGTTCATTCCTTGCCTAATTCTCTTCTGTCTCACTATAATAGTAGTAAACTACAGTCTTTCAGGAAAGGAAACCGCAAACATGGACGAATCCCTGCGCATGGAACAAGCCCTGCAACAATTGGCGCTATTGATCCGTCGCCATGCTCCTTCGAATGGCACGCATCCGACGTCCGTGTCTTCTTTGAAGCTGATGCATACCACACAGTTGTCAGAACCGCTGGAATCTGTGTATAAACCATCCATTTGCGTAGTAGCGCAAGGGGCAAAAATGGCCACACTGGCTGACGAAATCTACCGGTACGATCCTTCAACTTACCTGGTCACATCCGTCGAATTGCCGATCATCGGCAGAATTATCGAAGCGTCGCCCGAGATCCCGTATTTAAGCTTAAAACTGAGCTTCGACGCCGACATCATCCTGGACCTTGTAAAAGAGATGAATCGACCCGCTTTCGTTCCCGCGGAATCCAGTCGTGGCATAACCGTGAACCGAACGTCTCCCACATTGCTTGAAGCCATCGTGCGGCTCCTGCAGTTACTTAACACGCCTGAGGACGTTCCGATTCTGGCGCCGCTTGTCATCCGTGAAATTCTGTATCGGGTGCTTCAAAGTGAACAAGGCGCGCTCATCCATCAATTCGCGGTCATCGGCAGCCATGCACACAACATCGCTCAAGCGATCCAGTTGATTAACCGGCAATACGACCGTCCGCTCGTAATTGAGCAGCTTGCAAAGTCCGTAAACATGAGCACATCGGCGTTTCATAAACATTTCAAGCGCGTCACAGCGATGAGCCCGTTGCAATATCAGAAAACGGTGCGTTTGCAGGAAGCCCGGCGTTTAATGTTGACGGAAACCGTGCAAGCCTCTGATGCTGCCTTCCGCGTAGGTTATGAGAGTCCGTCCCAGTTCAGCCGGGAGTATGCCCGTATGTATGGACGACCGCCGACGCTGGATATTCAGGAGCTTCGCGGATCAGTCGTGGGCTCCAATGTGCTTGGCTGAATTTCAGGAATGGCAGCAAGAGAAAAGTTCCCCGAAAAGAACAGGGCCCTGACGTTTGATACGTCAAGGCCCTGTTCTTCTTTTTGTTATGGCTGACCCAGAAATCCCTCCTGAAAGATGTCGAGCAGGTACTCAAGTGTAGTCGGATCGCTGTAGGTGGATGCTTTCGTTTCAAATTCAATCACCCTTTTATTCTGCACTGCAGGAATACTGTTCCAGATGTTCGATTTCATGATTTCATTATCGGTGTTCATGTTCCTGCTGACGACGAGGAAATCACCCGAGTATTCCGGCAACACTTCCAGTGACAAGGAATAACTTCCCGATTCCTGGGTATCCTGTTTGACTTTCTCCGGCATGGCCAAGTTCATGGCCTGATATAGAATTTCAGTGCCTCGTGCCCAGTTATTACCCATTACGAAGACACTTTTGTCACTGATTTCGATTGCAGATACCGTAATATTTTCTCCATGTTTGGCTTTGATCTCTTTACCGATGGCTGCAGTTCTCTGCTTGAAATCGTCAATCCACTGCTGTGCTTCTGCTTCTTTGTTCACCAGTTTGCCAATCTCCAACTGTTGGTTCAGATAGTCCAGCTTTCCCCATGTGAAAGAGACCGTTGGGGCTATATTAGCAAATTGATCAAGATTTTTCATATGCGATCCGGCAATAATAAGATCAGGATTTTGTGCGGCAACACTCTCCGGATCTTCCTCGGATACAATAGCCACTCCTTTTAACTTGTCAGTAAAAAGAGGATTAGCCGCCGTCCATTGATCAACACCGACCAGTGTTTCTCCTAACGAAAGCACATTTGGCGCATTGGTCAATGCAACGATTCTTACAGGCTTGGCCGGAATTTCTACGGGGCCGCTTTCCGATTGATAAGTAATGGTTTGGGAGAGTTCCCCGGCAGTTTGCTCCGCTACAGGCGTCTCTTGAGAATCAGCAGTCGACTCTTTACTCCCGGAATCGTTGCCACAAGCGCTCATAATGATGGTGAGCATTAGCAGGACAACCATAAGTAAGTATGATTTGTGTTTCATGTTTAAGTATTCTCCCCCTGGATAATCGGTATTCTGATAATGATAATTATTATCAATATCATCAAATGAAATTCTAAGGTAGAATCCTCGAGATGTCAATCCTGGTCACATCGTAAATCAAAAAAAAGCCCCCCACTTGAGAGCTTTTTATCAAGACCGGAACTATCTATTCTTAAAAGTCAGATTCAACATTCTCCATCGATAGATTTGATTTGTTCAATTCTTTCAGAGCTTGCACGGTTAGGTTGGAGAAATATTCTGCTGCAGGCAGCAGCAAGGTCTCGTCAGGCGCAAACTTTGGATGATGAAGAGCATGCGCAGCACCTGATCCGATCATCACAAAGGCTCCGGGAATCGTCTGCAGGTAAAAAGAAAAATCCTCCCCTCCCATCTGGGGACCTATCTCAAGAACCCGATAGCCTTGCTCATCAGCCACCTTGCTCATGAATTCAGACCATCTGGAATCATTTATGGTTGCAGGCGGCCCAGGATACCAGTGCAGTAACGCTTCGGCCCCGGCTGCAGCAGCCAACCCCTGAAGGATTTGATCCATTCTGCGGGGGATCTCCTGCTGAATAGATGTATTTAAAGTTCGAACCGTCCCTTCCAGTACCACGTTTTCCGGAAGCACATTCCATGTATTGCCTCCGGTAATCCGCGTTACGCTCACTACTACAGATTCCAATGCACTAACAGACCGGCTGCTAATGGTCTGCAAAGCCAGCACAATCTGTGAGGCGAGTACAATCGAATCTGTCCCTTTCTCCGGCGACGCAGCATGAGCTCCCGTTCCCTTGATTGTAATTTCAAATCGGTCTACTCCTGCAGTAATTGCGCCGGCCCTCGTCCCCAATTCGCCTACCGCAAGTTCGGGCCAGTTATGCAAGCCAAAGATCGCCTCAACATCTTTGAGACCTCCAGAATTTATGATCTGTTTGGCTCCATGCCCCGTCTCTTCAGCGGGCTGAAAGATGATGCGCACAGTTCCCGGCAATTCTTCCTCCCGCTCTTTAAGATTATAAGCGGCCCCCAGAATTACTGCTGTATGTAAATCATGACCGCATGCATGCATCTTGCCCTCTACTTGGGAGCTATAGGGAAGTCCCGTCTCTTCTTGTATCGGAAGAGCGTCAATGTCCGCACGAATAGCAAG
The DNA here is from genome assembly GCF_014644435.1 of Paenibacillus albidus. Lineage (GTDB taxonomy): Bacteria > Bacillota > Bacilli > Paenibacillales > Paenibacillaceae > Paenibacillus_AQ > Paenibacillus_AQ albidus. Next base: position 95,695 of record NZ_BMKR01000018.1, read on the forward strand.
GATTGGCGCTTGTCCAGTGCCAATCTGAGCGACCAGTCCTGTTCGCAATAGAGGCAGATCCAGGACATGGATCCCTGCTTCATCTAACCAGCCCCTTAGCTTGCGTGTGGTGGAATATTCTTCATTGGATAGCTCTGGGTTTTGGTGCAAGTAATGACGAATTTCCTGCAATTTCTGTTCTGAGTTCTTCAATGCAATTCCTCCTTAATGTCTACGATATATGCTTTACTCCAGATAACGCCCCAATTCTTCCGTGTACTTGTGAATGAACTTAAGGATGATCCTCTGCTCTTCAGGGGAGTAGTTGTCAAACTCTCTATCGATGTCTGCACTCCTCGTCTCATGTATCTTATAATGGCCCTCAAAGGCTCCTTGTCCCAGTTCAGTCAGCCTGAAATAAACCTCTTTTTTGTTTCCTTCAACCTGATATTTCGAAACAAGGCCTTTGGCTTCTAGCTTGGACAACAATTTGGAAGCGGTTCCTTTTGTGATGTTAAGAACATTTGAGATTTCAGTTAATTTACAATCCGGATGGAGACCAATTGCCTCAATCATATGAATTTCAGATAAATATAAGACGACTCCAGAACTGTACTCTCTCGGCATCTTATTCAGTGTATTATAGACCTCGAACATACGGACCAAAGCACGGTCCAGTTCAACATGAAATTTCTCCAATCTTTAACGCTCCTCTGAAATATTGTTTTCTTACGAAACAATTTCATACTATACGTACGCCATAGGATTCGTCAAACAATAATTCCATCATCTAAGCACCCGTGACTTGAAGGTAATCTCATGTTGAATGCCGGATCGCGATATACTTTTGTATATTTAGTAAGTATCGCCAAGCATAGGACGAATACTGATCTCTTCCACCACTGCCTGCGGGCTGAGGTCAAGCATCGTCTCGACGATCTTGGCTATATCATTTGAGGCAAGGAATCTGTCTTCAGCAATACCTTCCCCTGGTACTCTTCTTTCAGTAAATGTCGCTCCAGGATGAATGAGGGTCACCCCTACGCCAAATGTTTTCAGTTCTTCTCTTAGGCCATGGGCATAATTACTCAAGGCTGCTTTAGATATAGCATAGAAAGAGCTGTCCGAACGAAGAGCCGCTGTTGATCCGATAAAAAAGATACGTGGATAGCTTCCTGCCTTGATTGCCGGAAGAAAGGCCTTCACCAGAGCCACATTCGCAAGCAGATTTACACGTAATATACGTTCAAGCTCTGTCACATCGGGCTCTATCACCGAACGGCTTGCATCGTAGAATGCTGCAGCATTAAGCACCAGTACATCCGGCGAGAATGTATGCTCTTTGGCATATTCTGCCAGCTGGTTGATCGAGGACAGTTCCCCAGCATCTGCAGTCAAATACAACGTATCCTTAGGAAGTAATGCTGCAGCGGATTCGAGATGATGTTTGTCACGCCCGGATATGAGCAGACGATGCCCCCCTGCTCCAAGCTTCCGGCTGATTGCAAGTCCAATTCCTCTGCTCCCCCCGGTAATCAATATATTCATTCTGTCACCTCCGAGGCTATTTGTTGAGAGGGGATACACTAAATGAAATACTCCGTCTGATCCGCGGGAGGGTTATTGATACTGATATAGATTTTCTCCACAATATTCAGAATTTCGGCATCGTTTCTGCTGCGCGGTCTTTCAAAAGGAACCTCGAATATCTGATGAATGCGCCCCGGACGAGGGCTGAGCAGGACAATACGTGTAGCCAGGTATACCGCTTCAGCCACATCATGAGTAATGAAAAATACCGTTTTCTTCTCCTGCTGCCATATCCGTATGATCTCATCCTGTAGTGTTAGCCGTGTCAGGTGATCGACAGCACTGAAGGGTTCATCCATCAGGATTACCTGCGGATCAGCTACCAGCGTCCGGGCTAAGCCGGCTCGCTGGCGCATACCTCCGGATAATTGATGAGGATATTTATCGGCAAAGCCGCCTAGCCCCACAAGATCAATCGTGCGCTCTGCTCGCTCACGCCGCTCTGGACGCGGAACCCCTGCAATCTCCAAACCGAATTCAATATTTCGCCGGATCGTGCGCCAAGGAAATAGAGCGGAATCCTGAAATACAACTCCGATATCTCTGCTCGTTCCAAACTGCACCTTGCCGTCCAAAATGATCTCACCGCTGGATTGTTTAAGCAGGCCGGCCACGATTTCGAGCAGCGTGCTCTTCCCGCATCCGCTTGGACCAAGAACGCAGACGAACTCACCATCACTCACCTGAAGATTTATATTTTTGAGCGCTAAAGTCTGCTCATCGTCCACACTGGAGTATTCCTTGTTGATGTTACGGAGTTCAATAGTAGGCATATGCGCTCCTCCCTGTGTGATTATTTCTGTTTTGCATATTTACCAAGCAGCAGTGTCTTAGCGACCTTCTCGGCAAATGTATTATCGACAACCCCGTCAACAGAGATCGCTTCACGCTGCATGCCATACTTGGTCAGCAGATCTTCTGTAACCTGAAGGCGCTTCGTATCGACGATTGGATTGTTCTCCCACAATATGATCTCGGAATTAATGGCTTTTTTAGCTGTTGCTTCATCCAAATTCAGATATTCGGCTGCCCAAGGAAGGAATTCATCAAGATGAGTCTTCGCATATTCATTCGTATAGAAATAGACTTCCAGCAGGCGTTCAACAACTTCCGGCTGTTCATCAATCAGCTTCTGGCTGGCTACAAGCACACCCGTCTGATATTCGGGTACATACTCCCAAGTTTTAGCGAGAACGTGGGCAGTCCCTTCTTGCTCTGCCAGCGTGGCGAACGGTTGGTGAATGATCGTGGCGTCAACTTCCCCCTTCACAAAGGATGCGTAGGCTTCCTGATAAAAGTTGTTCGCCGCGTATTCTACATCCTTCTTGTAGTCAATGCCGTTCTGGCTAAGAACCTCCATAACGGTCAAAGCCATCCCGCCTGTGGCTTGACCGGTTCCAATGGTCTTGCCTTTGAGATCTGCCCAAGTCTTAATCTCCGGTTTGGCAATAATCCAGTAGGCGCCCCGGCTTCTCCACATATTGCCGACTATTTTCATCGTAACACCATTAGCGATGGCCGGGATATATGTACCCGGGTCGCCATCGGCAATGTCCACCTCGCCTGCGCCGAATGCAGCTACAGGATTGGGAATATCAACAATATCAAGATCTATGCCGGCATCGGAATACCAGCCTTTCGCTATGGCATATTGATTTGCAATCCCGGTCATCCCTTTGGCGAAACCGGCATTGATTTGGACGCGCTTATTGTCGCGGCCCTGCCAGGGAGGTACACCATCGGCCGGACTCATAGACACAGTCTCTTCATTGCCTGTATTCGAAGAGGAATCTGTAGTGGTATTACTAGAAGTGTTAGTGGATTTATTGCTCACAGTATTTGGAGCAGCGTTAGATCCGCACGCTGCCAAGAGGAGCGATAAGATGAGAATCATGGATAAAAGGTTGATTGTTTTATTAGGCTTGTTCATGTGGATCACACCTACTTTATTTAGATTGATGAGGGCTCGTCATCCAGCGGCGGCAAGTAATCCGCTCGACAAGATTGACGATATTCACGAATAAGACGGACAAGATCGTCACGATGATAATAACGAGGTAAAGCCTGGGTGTATTAAGTACGGCTTGAGACTCATTCAACATAAATCCTAATCCGCCCTTGGAGGCAGCCATCTCTGCAAAGACAACGCCGGTAATCGCTGTGGCCGCAGTGATCCGCAGCCCGTTGAAAATACTTGGCAGTGCCGATGGCAGAAGTACCTTGAATACGGTCTGAGCTCTGCTTGCCTTGAAAACACTGGCCAATTTGATATGATCATTCCGGGTCTGTTTGGCACCTGTAACGGTGTTGTAGAGAATATTGAAAAAACAGAAGAGAATGACCAACACTACCTTGCTCGTAAACCCAATCCCAAACCAGACGATGAGCAGCGGCATTATCGCTGTCTTCGGGATAGCCATTACTGATGCTACCAGCGGATCGATCAGCTTTTCCAAAGTCGGGAACGACACGAAGAGCACACCGAGTCCGATTCCGGCAACAACAGATATCGAGTAGCCTACTGTCACCTCCTTCAGACTAAGGATCAGATGCGGCCACAGCGTATTTTCTTGAATGGTATAGACGAGCTCATTCCAAATTTGTGATGGTGAAGCCAGGAAAACACGATTAACCCAGCCTTTGGACACTGCAATCTCCATCCACCCAAGCAGCAGTATTACAAATGCTACCTGCACAATGATAATCCAAAGAGGTTTTTTCCCCGTTCGGCCTTTCCTCTCTTTGGCCATACAGTAACCTCCCCTTCTATGCCTGTTTTGTCAGATGATATCCGACAGCAGCCTTAGTTCAAGTAGTACAGTGAACCATGAAAATCGACATATTCCAGCTGACTTCCGGGTCCTCCGGAACTTAATCCTACAAGGAACGGTCGCTGTCCACGGGACTTTAAGGCTTCAGCTGCCAGCCCCTCTTCCACCGGCTCCACAAAGCTGAGCAAAGTCCCATGCAGATCCAGGGTCTGCCGCTTGCCTTTCAATTTAGGATCATAGACAACTTCACCCGCATAGACGCGGAACCACTTCGCCCATTTTTCGACTGTCTCTTGCAGACGGCTAACAGTAAAGCCGACCTCTCGAAGCTGGAGAGGTCCACGTTCATGTGGAAGGATCACTCCGGCCTCCTGCAATTCTTGCTTCCGGTTAGCTTCTTCACCTTCCCACTGGATGAAGAAGGGCAGCGGAAGGCCGTCTTGAACGCCGGCTTCTCCTGCGAACAACAGCTTCCACTTCAACAGCGTTCCGTCCGGTCTTCTGCGGCTGCCTTCCTCCGGCCCGGATACCTCAAGACCTTGACTGTGCAGATGCTCTGCAAGTCCTTCAATATCATGGGTACGAAGTGCGATCCTGCTCAGCCCTTCCTTGAATGAATCTATGGCCAACGTCTCGATCAGACCATAACGGCTGGTCCGATCTCCAAGTGGAAGTTGACTGTGATCGAATACACCAATCCACTCGATGTAGCTGAGATCAAAGTAGCTGAGTGCATTATAAGTCCCAATGAGCTCGTGTCTCCCGCCATGGACGGCACTGATGCCGTAAGGCTTCAACTCTTCAATTACCTGCTCCGGCTGATTTACATAATGAACAACATGATCGAACTGTAATGTGAATCCGATGGTGTCCGCCTCCCTAATGCCTTATGGCTTTATAATGATCTTGCCGAAGAATTCACGCTCTTCAATGATGCGGTGAGCTTCCCTGATGTCATCCAGTGGCAACACTCTGTCAATAATCGGCTTGAGCTTATGGTTCTGCACAAGGTCAAGCAGAGTGATCAGATCGCTCGCTTCCCAGCCGTTGGACCCAATAATTGTGATTTCGCGTACCCATACATATCTCAGATCCGTCACTGCTTCATAGCCAGTTGTTGCACCGCAGGTTAGAATTCGTCCACCGACCCGAGTCGACTTGATACTCTGAGGCCATGTTGCCTTACCCGTATAGTCAACGACGACATCCGCCCCCTTTTTGCCGGTGTAGTCCCAGACTTCTTTCGAGAAATCTGTTTTATTGTAGTTAATGACCAGATCAGCCCCTAGTTCCTTCAGCTTCTCCAGTTTGTCATCAGATCCGGCAGCAGCAATGACTTTGGCACCGGCCAGCTTGGCGATGAGCACTGCTGCGTTACCTACGCCGCCGCTAGCGCCGAGGATCAGGATTGTTTCGTTCGCCTGCAGCTTACCTCGTGTTATAAGCATTCTCCAGGCTGTTCCGTAAGCAATAGGGAGGGCAGCGGCCTCCTCGAAGGAAATCTCATCCGGCAGCGGTATCAGATTCTGCGCCGGAACCTTCACATACTCGGCAAGTCCTCCTGTCAGGTCTTCCCCCAGTGCTCCGTGGCCCGGGATGGATGGATCAATCAGAACCCTGTCACCAGGCTTGGCATTTATAACTCCTTCTCCTGCCTGTTCCACAATTCCAGAGATGTCCCCGCCTGAGATATGCGGCAGAGGAAGCTTCCTTCCCGGAATCCCTCGGCGTACGAAAATATCAAGATGGTTCAGGGAGACCGCTTCAACCTTAACGACAACTTCCTTCGGCCCGGCTTCCGGCTTTGGATACTCTCCGACAACAACATTATTTCGATCTCCATGTTTAAGAATAAGTGCGGCTCTCATAAGATATCTTCTCCTCTTAAATCATATTTTGAGTGATTTGCTTTTTTAAAAGCGTTCGGTCAAGCTTGCCCGGTCCGGTAAGCGGCAAGGCATCCACAAAAATGACTTTGCGGGGATGAGCGTAAGCGGGACCGTTCTGGATAAAAAATTGCTTCACTTCATCCTCCTTTAGTTGCCGTCCCTTGCCTGTCACAATGACCGCTACAGGAACCTCGCCCTTCATTTCATGAGGAATAGGCAGGACACAGACGTCATTAATCAAAGGATGCTTCAAAAGAATGTTCTCCACCTCTTTGGGATACACATTCTCTCCTCCTACATTCATCATGTCGTCCTTACGTCCAACAATGTAAATGAATCCATCCTCATCTCTGCAAGCGGCATCCCCTGTCTTCAGCCAGCCGTCCGGCGTAATCTTGCGGGCAGTGATGTCCGGGAGATTCCAATACCCGTCAGCCACACCCGGGTTGTTAACCCAAAGCTCACCCGTTACATTCGGACCGACCTCGTTCTCTTGCTCATCCACGATTCGAATCTTACAGCCCGGCACTGGAATACCTGCGGAGCCTGTCCGCTGAATACCCTCCCGGGACTCCAGCACAACTGGTCCCCCTTCGGTAAGACCATATCCTTCATACATCGGAATCCCCATAAGCTGTTGAACCTCTTCGAGCAGTTCGCTAGGTGTATCCGAGGAACCGCAGATGCCAAAACGCAAGGATGTAAGATCGAACTCCGGGTGCTCTTTGAGATAACTTATTATCATTCGATATAAAGCGGGTACACCCGTCATATATGTACAGCGGTGTGTCTCAATGGACTTCAGGATCTGCTCAGGATCTGCTTTAGGGAGTATGACGGCTGAAGCACCAAGATAGAAAATGGTCTTCATTGTCGTCATAGCATTCTTGTGGTAGAGAGGCAAAGAGATGATCACCCGCGTCTCTTCAGTTAAGCCTCTTAGCTGCGAGGTGGACTTAACGTTCCACAGCTGCCCGCGGTGAGTTAACCTGCATCCTTTGGGATTCCCGGTTGAACCGGATGTGTATGGGAGGAAGCAGATCCCGCTCTCCTCTGACGGGTACAACTCCAGACTTAAGGACTGCAGAGGCAGCAACTCGTCGTAGGACAGAGCGGCAGGATCCTCTTGCTCATTCACGCTGGCACAACGCACCAGAATAGATGCTTCACTGATCTGCTGTACAGCCAGTGCCTTCTCCCTCAGTTCACCGTGAAAGATCAGTACACGGCTTCCGCTGTTGCGGTAGACATAAGCCAAAGTCTCAGCTCCCAGCTTGGCATTCATCGGCACCGGAATAGCTCCGATCAACATCAAACCGAAACAAATTTCCAGGAACCGGTAATCATTATTGAATAATATACTGACACGGTCTTCCGGATTAACACCAAGGTTCAGGAAGAGATTCCCCGCTTGATTCACACGCCGGGCCAGCTCTGAATAATTCAATGTCCTCTGGGGCGTGATCACTGCAATTTTTGCAGGATGACGTGTAGCAGATTCTTGTATGATGCTTGCAAAATTATACGTACTCATAACTCCTCCCCTTCTAGAGCTGGCATCCCAATATATACGGTTACTGCTTCGAGCTGAACAGGCCTCGGCCAACAGCAACTTCCTTTCCTGCGTGGTCTGTTACCAAAATATCGGCCAGACTCACCGATCTCCCCAACTTAACCACAGAGGCCTTGGCACGCAGAATACCCGGCGCTGCTGGCCTCAAATAGTTGATCTGCAGATCAACGGTAGGTGTAGGCAGATTCACCTTGCGATGTACCGCAAAGTATCCGGCGATGTCGATCAGCGTTGCAATGATCCCGCCATGGATATATTCAGCGTCCCCTGTAACAAACAGAGCATTGCCAGGGAGTGAAATCGTAATTGATTCTTCACTTAATTCATCAACTTGAACATCCAAAAAGCGGTGATATGCCGAGCTTCTCAGCAAGGCTTCAATCTGCTCCCGGTTGATTGCATCTTTCATGCTGTGTCACCCCCTTTTTGTTTGCCAACGAAACATTTTTAATCATACTAAACCGCTCTGATTAATTTGTCAATATGCTTTTTGAATAAACAATTTTAATTAAAAAAGCGTTGACACTGCCGTATTTCTCGATTATAGTTCATACTAATTTTTATAATTCCGATAGTTACTATTGTTTTAAAAGGAGATGTAAATGAATCATACCGTGCAGCGAATACACCAAGTGAGATTACCTCTGCCGATGCGACTCAATCATGTGAATAGTTATCTCATAGAGGATGAAGAGGGATGGAGCGTGATTGATCCTGGTTTAGCTACAGAGGATACCATGACAGTCTGGGCCGACGTTATGAAACGTTATCGTCTGACTTTCGGGGATATCAGGAGGATTATAGTGACTCATTACCACCCGGACCATTACGGTCTTGCGGGTTCGTTTCAGCAGTGGTCAGGTGCCGCTGTTTACAGCAGCAGGGAAACTTTTGAATGGGCAGATCGCACTTACCACAGCGAATCAATCAGGAAGACAGCTCAATTTAGCCGAAAATGCGGCGTTCCCGCTTCGCTCGTCGCTGAGATGAGCGGTCACATTGAAGAACTGTTTACTTGGGTGAAGCCGGTCGGGGGAGACAAAGTGATCCTGGAGCCAGAGGCGGAGATTCAACTGGGTCAATGGCGGTTTCAAGTTAAGCTTGGTAGTGGTCATGCTGAAGGGAGTATTGGTTTTCTTCATCAAGCAAGCAGAATGTTCATAGGCGGTGACCTTCTGCTAGAGAAAATCACACCTAATATTACGTATGACTATAGCACCGACACAGACCCCTTAAAAGATTATTTTGATACCCTTAACATGCTGCGAACATTACATATACAAAGTGTCCTCCCTGGGCACGGACCGTTGTTTCAATTGTCTGATTCCTTCATCGACCGCGTGATTGAGCATCATCTTGAACGGCTTCAGGAAATCCGGTCCATGTGGAGACATTCCAACACCAGAGAGTTCACCCCTTACGAGATCAGCACCCGTTTATTCCCCAAGGTGGTCGATTCTGCCTCCTTAAGTTTCGCGCTTGGGGAGACGGTAGCACACTTGCGGTATTTACAGAACAGGAATGAACTTGTCATTATAGAGCGAGACGATGCGTTATTTTGTAGGTACAATTCCATATGAAAAAGAGTCGAACGACTCACAATGTTTTGTGAATCGTCCGACTCTTTAAATTTTATTCGTAGGGGAGCGGCCTTTTTCTGAACTATTTTGTCTCCTCCATATATTTCCTGAAGTTTTCAACGATTTCTTTTGCTAGGGTATGGTGTAAATAGTGTCCTCCTTCTAAAATCATCACTTTTCCATGTACAGAATCTTTGGCTTGCTCTTCATGCAGTTGGATCCAATCTTCAAGCGCTGGATTATTCGCTTGTACAAACAAGATCAAAGGCAACGTTTTGGGGAATTTTAACTTTTGGGCCTCTTTAAAATTAGAAGAAATATGCTTCATTTCATTCATCAAAGTGGCATTATTTCCTCTTATATTCGAAATCATTTTCATTTGTTCTTTGGTTTGATCATCAAATGTTGATGAAGCATAGGGGTCATTCAAATTATTGGCTAATCTTAAAAACCCTGATTTTTGGAGAAAGGTTAATGTTCCTAATGGTAATTCAGCATCCATCCCCCCTTGTGTTGGAACACTGCTATCGATTCCGGCAAATGCAATCACTTCGTCTGGATATTTATTCACATAATCCAAGCTGTAAATGCCTGCAATGGAATGGCCCATTAAAATGTAACGGTCGATATTTAGCTGTTGTAAAGCTTCATGAACTTCACTGACAATATTCTCCGTGGTCCGCTCTTTTTCAGTTTCATCACTGAGTCCGTAACCAAAAGGCTCAACCACGACAACTTTGTAAAATGGAGATAGTTCATCTATGAGCGGCTTAAAGTCAAGAGCTGGCGCTGCGGTTCCGGCACCAGTCAGGAGTACGACGGTTTCATCGCCTTTTCCTTGAATCAGAACATTCATATTTTTTCCATCGACAGATACTTTCTGGCCATAGGGTTCAATTTTCCCCTGCTCAATTTTGTTGCAGACAATATTTACAATAAATACAACGGCTAGAAAAAGTACTATTAATCCAGCTATAACTCCTAAGGATTTAAGTATGATTCGAGGCAGTTTACCCATCCTCTTTTTTGTTACCTCTTTTTTTAGTTCCACGTTCATCTTCTCCTGTCTTCATCTGTTGATTGGGCTGCGTTAACAACGCCGTTAAGGAAAGCTTATATGAGAAAGATGAACTCCCGATGACGGCAATATGAACGGAGTATGAACAAGCAAAAAAAATGCTGCGGCGTCACATGCAAAAAAGCTTGCACATGAACCGTAGCCTGGAGAATGAATCTAGCTAATCTGTTGACGTTGTGATGGGCAAAGTGACAACAAGGGTCGTTCCTTGGCCGGGTTCGCTTTCCACCCGGATATCGCCTTGATGAAGCGATACGATCTGTTTAACGATAGCAAGGCCCATACCGCTGCCGCCATACTTTCGACTGTGGGAACGGTCGGCTTTAAAAAACCGTTCAAATATACGTTTCTGGTCCTCGGGGGAAATACCAATGCCCGTGTCGGAAATTCGGACGGTCACGTTTTTGATATCTTGTCTGATGCTGACGTCAATCACACTGTTATCCTTGGAGAATTTGATGCTATTACGGAGTATATTGGTCCATACCTGATTTAATAGGTCATAATCGGCCATTAGTTGAACGGCCTTCAAATTGAGCTCGAAACGGATGTTGCGGGCCGACCATTGCGGCTGGATCGCGACGATGACTCGTCTAATCTGTTCATCAAGGCCAAACGTGACCATCCGTAGCTGCTGTGACTGCGATTCAAGCAAACTTAGCTTGAGCAGGCTATCGCTCATCTTGGACATCCGCTCTGCTTCAGCGATAATAATATCGAGATAACGGCTTCGGTCGTGATCTGCGATGTTTACTTGCTTGAGCGCTTTAGCATAACCTGATATTGAAGTGAGCGGCGACTGAACTTCGTGCGAGACGTTCGATACAAAATCCCTGCGCATCTGCTCAAGTTGCTGCAGTTCAAACATCATGTCTTCAAAGCTGCGAGCCAAAGTACCCAGCTCACCCTTCTGCTTAATATTGAGCTTGACGTTGAAATCTCCGGTCGCTATCTGCCTGGTCGCTTTTGTCAGCTTTTTGATCGGTCTGACGAGGAACATGGCAGCAACCAGAATAATTAGACTTCCTGCGATTAAAGAATAGGTCACAAAACTCAAAACCCACTTGATGATAAAAAAAGCTGAAGGTGGAGCAATCGCGTTCACAAACATCGCTTTGTTTCCCGTTTCCGTTTTGAGCAGCAGCCCTAAAAGGTTCGTTTCCACACCAGTAACTTGAAGAACTTCTCCATCCAGTACCTCCTTAACTTGTTCCATAGTGACTGTGGAAAGATGGCTTCCGTTAAGTGTACCGTAAGACTTGAACTGCCCCGTTTCTTCATAAATTCGGATATAATAATTGAGCTGTTTCATTCCACTTAAGTAGGTGTCTGCTTCACTTGCTGGAAATAACTCGTAAATCCGGACGATATCCTGGCCAAAATAAAGTAAGTTGGTTTTTAAGTTTTCATTAAACTGATCAAAATATACCCAAGTAGTCACCAAAAGAGCAATGATCGTGCCCCCGATTACAGAGCCTAGATAGGTCAGGACGACACGTGTGTATATGGATTTGATCATTCATTCACCTCAAGCCGGTAGCCAAGCCCACGCACTGTTTCGATACGAAAATCCGGTGTAGTCGCGAACCGTTCACGCAGGCGTTTAATATGTACGTCTATCGTTCGATCATCTCCAGCGTAATCGAGCCCCCAGATTTGATCGATCAACTGCTCGCGTGTATAGACTTGTCCAGGGGTTCCAGCGAGCTTGTACAGCAACTCGAACTCCTTGAGTGGCAGCGTGAGCGACTCCGTTCCTCTCATCACCTTGTAGGTCTGCCGGTCAAGGACGACGTTGCCGAACTGGATCGTCTGTGTGGAGCCAATGCGATATCGTTTTAGCACTGCCCTAACACGAGCCGTCAACTCGAGCGGATCGAAGGGTTTTGTCAAATAATCATCGGTCCCCAGTTCGAACCCTTTCACTTTCTCCCAGGTTTCGCCTCTCGCAGTCAGCATAAGTAACGGGAGATCAGGATTGGCTCGTCGCAGCTCCTTGCATAACGTCCAACCATCCATAACCGGCATCATAATATCGAGCACGACAAGATCGATATGCGTTGAGGCGTAGACGGTCAGTGCTTCCTTACCGTCCGCAGCTTCGGCTGTTTCGAATCCGTCGTTGCGCAGAAATAAACATACGAGTTCGCGAATGTTCGCATCGTCGTCAGCAACCAGTATAGTAGGCATCCGTTCCCTCTTCCCTGTTTTCCATTCCAATTTTATTGCCGCCAAAAAGTTGAACAATCTGCCTTATCCAAAATATTAAACTCGATCAATTTCTCCAGTAGTGAGAAATCCACTGGACTATCCCACCGGATACGAACCAGCTGCTTGGTGTGATCATAGCCAGCCTGCACAATTTCATCGGAGAAATGAATAATCCCGGCCCTTTCAGGGGCAACAGCCAAATGAGGTTTGGCTACGCTGAAGCCAATAATAAATGTGCCGTGATCGGTAAACATAGGCTGATTCCAGGCGATTTTTGGCATTAAATCCGGGAACTTCTTAGCTACCCAAGCCAAAACTTCTTCCGTTCGGGCCCGATGCTCCGGGTGATCAATCTGCGCTAAATATTCTGCAAAGACTTCCATGTTGCTCCCTCCTAAAATAAAAATGATGTCGTTCAGAGAAGTTCCTCATTTCCAACTATAATAATTACAAGCTGAATAGTCAAAATGGCTTAAACAAAATGGAGCGAAAAAAAGAGCCCGGGTGCCCCAGGCTCTGATCCTTTTCGTTATGATTGCCGCCAGATCAATCGATCACTTCTGCATTAGAACTGCATGGCTTGATCGTCATTGACTATTCATTCATTGCTTCTTGGTTGAGACAATCCTTACATTGCTGATGTTCGACATGTTGCCGGAAGTATCGTACGCAACGATAAAATAATGATAAGCTGTTTCCGGTGTCAAGCCGTTATCTTTGAAATCGGTGGTCTCTGTTGTTCCGATGACGGAATTATTACGATAAACCTTATACTCCGATATTCCCGCATTATCAAAAGAAGGAGTCCATTTCAGCTCTACGGATGTACCGGTGACCGCCGTCGCTTGTTCGATGGTTGGCTGCACCGGTGCTTCCGTATCGGCAAGGGTCGGTGACCACCAGTTGCCCGAAACAACAATCATACTTAAGAGACGCAGGGTATTCCCAAAATAGACATCATCTTTTGTAGAGCTTGAAGCATTGTGATCCCACAAACGGTTAAGCCAATCCTGATTGGCCGGATTGATCATCGCGCTGACCATCATTGGCGAGGAGAATGCGATATCCGTATAATCCACAAGCGGTTTCGAACCGTCCAGCTTGTAACCTCCATAGATTCTGCTTGGATCATTCCCGGATACCTGGCGGATCCAGGACGTCATTTGGTTTAACTGCGCCTTGGCACGGGGTTCCCCTGTCATGAGAGCATCAGTACCGATCCGCCAAGGAATTCGCGACGAATTATAGCTGAAGTCGCCGTCCGTTTCAGACTCCAGGAATGTCGCATCTGCCGGAGCATAGCTGCCATGTTTCTTGACCACAAAATCGGGGAGCAGCCCCGCCTTCGGACTGAACTTTTTGTACATCCCTTCGCTGACAGAATAGGTTTTGTCAATAACCCGGTCCCAATTAGCATCTCCACTCACGTTCCGGAAGTCCCTCATGTGCTGCAGCATAAAATCGGAAGGGCGCGTTCCGCTGCCGTATTTAGCATCGTTGTCGCTTACCCAATCGGCAAGCTTCAAAGTCCACTCGGAGTGATTGACATCGCTGCTCATAATGGCGCCGATTACTTTCTTGGCTTCGGCCAGGTAGTTGATCTCATCGCCGCTTCCCCACTGCCGGTCGGCAAGGAGCAACGCGTAGGCGATATCCATATCTCCGTCCGTGGCCGAATCAGCCCCGCCGACATTCACGACGGCCTTACCCGTATCGCCCTGCTTCCATGCCATAAGTTCAGGGTTGATCTTGCTCGGATGCGCTCTGAAATAACGGTATAGTCCGTCAAAAGATGCCTTGGCTGTAGGATCATGACCCGCCATGTAAGCGGTAATCAGCATCCCATATCCGTGCGCTTCGGAAACGGTCATCGATTGATACTTGACCTTAAGCTCCTCGTCATATTCCTCCTTGAACCAATCCCCGTCGGCATACCAGACATAGAACTGGTCCGGCTCTGCTGGTTGAAGATACGGCTTCTTTTTCAAGTATTTCTGCTTCCACTCATCGTATAACCGGGTGACGGTTGCATCCAGATGTGCTTGATCCAAATGATCCGGCTTGATCGAGCCGGAGGCGTAGGCCGTATGCTGCGGGAACGGCTTATAAGGCGCGGCGCCTTGGGAAGAAGGCATCGTTTTCAAACGGATATCTTTAGTCGGCAGCGATTCGGTTCCCCCCATGTTGACAGCTTTCACCTGGTACAGATATTCCGTATCGGGCTTCAAGCCGGTATCGATATAGGTAATTTCCTTGGTTGATCCAAGTTGAGTTCCGTTGCGGTAGACGTGATAACGGTCCGGTGCCTTGCCGGAGGGCGCTCTCCAGGTCAGATCGATTTGAAAAGGAGAAATTCCTTTGCCTGCCAGACCCTCCGGTGCAGATGGAGGTTCATTCCCTTCGGGATGATCCGAAGTGCTTACCGTGATTGGACTGGAATTGTCTCTTCTCCCGACGGACTTGATCACCAGGTTATATTGGATCTCCGGATTCAAGTGATCGATAACGGCGCTGTACTGGGACGTTCCCGTCTTCATTGGCACGTAGAGGCTCCAATGCTTGCTGATTTTGTCATCCTTTTCATAAATACGGAATCCCCTGATCTGCTCTTGGCTGGAAGAAGGCATCTTCCAGGTCAAAGTAGCCTTGGTCCCTTGAAGTTTAACCTTGAACTCCTCCACCGGAGCGGGTTTGGTGTCCGTTCGTTTGATGCCGTAATGGTCGTATACCTTTAGCCCATTTTTTCCGTATCCGGTTTTTCCTTCATCTTCAACAGCAGCCGTATAGGCATCAAATTTCAGAATCTGATCTGAAACCGACACATCCGTAAACATTTTTTTCTCCGGCTGCTTGTTGACTGCTGCGAAGAAGTCGTCATACGGTTCGTTTTTGAAATAAAACTTGTTTCCAAAAGCATTGGACATCAGATACACTGTGCCCTGGGGATTGACAACGTTGCCTGCCTCGTCCTTCTCCAGCTTTTTCGGATCGATGACCTTATCCCCATACATCTGGAAAGAACGCATATACATATGATCATGAGCCTCAAATACCATATCGATACCAAGCTCGTCAAAGACAGGAATCAGATGTTTCCTGTAGAATTTAACACGATCCCCTTCCCACTGTGCGGAATTATCGCCGGATGCGTAAGGTGCCTTGTGAAAGGTGACGAATTTCCACTTCTTGTCACTTTTAGCCACCGTATTCCGCATCCAAGCGATCTGGTTCCAAAACTGCTCATGCTGATCGTCATCCCAGTTGACGGAGCCGTCCTCATTCAGCTTGCCGTCAAACTGCGAGTTGTACACCATGTAAAGGGCGTCGCCATATTCAAAAGAATATACTGAACCGTCATGCGTAGCATCCACCACTTTCCGGGGCAGATTGAAGTGGTTGTAAAAGTTGTTATTCGGCGTCGTTTCATCGCCATCCCAATCTGACACCTCATGTCCGCCCAGCACGGGAACAAATGGGACCTTCATTAGATACTCCTGTGCGAGCCCGAGCATCCACTGCCACTGCTCCTCCAGGTCACCGTTATCGACCAAATCACCGGCATTGATCAGGAATTTGGGGTTGCCGATATGTTCGTAGGCTTTCCTGAAGGTATCCGCCCATGGCTCAAAACCCGATTTGCTCGAGGCCTGCGAGTCAGAGCCTACAATAAAGCGATAGGGCTGGGAGGCCGCAGTATCAGTCTTAAACGATCCGGTAGAGCTCCATGCGGAGCCGTCGCCTACCCTGAATACATATTCGGTTCCCGGCTTTAATCCATTCGCAGCAGCTTTATGGCTGAAGAACTTTTTCTTCTTCCCGGTCGATCTGTCGCTCTTGGTCATATAAGTCGAGATTTCCTCGGAAGATCCGGTGAACTCGAGAACCCCCTCATTCGGGAACTCGTTTCCGGTTCTCCCTGTTGTTTCGGCAATCTGGACTTTCGTCTCCGCGGAGCTATCCGTGTACCATGCGAAAGCCATGCTTGTTTTGGTATCGCCGTTTAAAGTCATATTAATAAGTTTGGGCTGAGACGCGGAGGCTTGTGTCGTAAAGCTCCATTCGACATTCCGTATAAGGGGGGCCCCATCTTTTCCTTGGAGCGCGGTTTTGGGTATAGTAACTCTATATAATTTCCCATGACCTAATCCGCCATGCCCGATGCGTAAGGCCGTTTGGTTAATAACTTCGGCGGTAAGGTTAGCAACCGGCTGATTCTGGTCATCCCGTATTGTGATGGCCTGTTTATCCTTTAGGATGACCGGTTTGTTGAACTTGACCTCAACCGGCACCGTCACGGTTACCTTTTCAGCGCCATCTCCAGGAGAATGCGACAGATCGATTGCCGGCGGGATGGGTGTTTGACCTGGAATCAAATCCCCGGTCACGCGAATATTCCGGATTTTGCTGGATCCTCCTTCGCCAATGCCTTTCGGATTATCTTTGGAGTTGGTTGCCTTATTGGAATTAACCAGCCAGCGGATATACAGCAGTTCCTTATCCTCTGCATTCGGCAGGGACACCTTGTTGAGCTTGCAGGATTGGCCCGGACAACTGTAGCTTGAAACGGTATTCATCTGAATGGTGCCCCCCGGGGCGTCCGTCCAGACTGTCCGGTCGGTACTTACCTGTACTTTGAAATCGTTAGGCCCGGAACCGGAAGAGCTTTGTTCCGAGGATAATCTGATATTCTTGTAGGCAGACGTTGAAATAGTTGCCAACCAATACTTTTTGCCCTCGCCTTTGTCCCAGCCCTGATAGCTGATGTCTTTGGCTTTACTATCGAAGTTTTCAAAAGATCCTCCGATCTGTTGTAGAAACGAGGAAGACAGGTATTGTCCCCCGGTTGCAGGATGGACTCCATCTTCCCCCTTGTTTTTGAACACCCATTCGGCGATTACGGCCTCGGCTGCTTCCATTGGTTCAACGGAGTTTTGCCCGGGCTTGCCTGTCATGGAGCCGGCTTGTGAATCTGCCGGGAATGACCAGGGGATCAACAGGAGTGCTAAGAACACAAGGAACATTCGTTTCGGATTACTTCCTCTCTTCTTCTTGATTCGCATGTTTCGCAACCCCTTTCCCGTTCAAATGAACGGATTAGCTTGAGGATTCATTAAGAATCCCGCTTTCTTGAATATAGCCCATGTTCACCTAAGGATTCTCAGGGAATCTTATTTAAAAATCGCCATTTTCAACATATAATGCTGTTATATTGATCAACAATTCAAATGGCTTCGGCTACAGCGAGGATACCTTAAACTGCCGGAGTGCCGGAAAGGTGATTAACATGAACTTTTTCCATTCTGATCCCTTTTATATCAGCCGAGAGAGCAAATCCCGTTCCAGCATTCCTTCGTTCCACTATCATGACGCTTATGAAATACTGTATATTGTCTCGGGTGAGCTTCATTATTGTATCGAAAGCCAGCCGTTTCAGCTTGTGGGCGGCTCCATGCTGCTTATTCGGAAAAATGACGGACACCGGCTGATCAATCCCAACGGTGCCGCATTTGAAAGAGTAACCCTGCTCTTTAAAGAAGAGTTTTTAGGCGGGTTGTTGACTGAGGAATTGTCATTTCATCCACTATCCGCATTCCAATCCGGTTCCGGCTCTCTTCGGCTAAAGGGGCAGGAACAGGGTTGTGTCGAAGGTATTTTTGCGAAGATGGCCGCCGAGTCGGCAAACGGATTTCCGGAGTCGGATTTCTATCTCAAAATCCTGTTGTCCGAGCTTTTAGTCTTCATACACCGTTTGTTAAACAGCGGCCGTCAATATATGAATTACTCAACCAACCGGGTTTATCAGCGCATCTCCCATATCGCCCATTTCATCAATCACCACTATGATCAGCGTCTGACCTTGGAAGAGCTCACCGGCCGGTTCCATGTCAGCCCCTCCCATCTTAGCCGGACTTTCAAAGAATCGACGGGGTTCACCCTGATCGAGTATGTGAACCATGTTCGGATCAAACAAGCCTGCCATTTGTTGAAAGACTCCAATCTGCAAGTTTCAGCTATTGCCGAAAGCGTCGGCTTCGAGAATTCAACCCATTTCGGCCGGACGTTTAAAAGCATAACCGGTCTCTCTCCCTTGAAATTCCGCAAAAATCCACAGGCGGATATACGGCCGTAAAACAACAAAGAGCCTGAACTCCTTCAAGGGAATTCGGCTCTTATCATTTACGGGGACCAGCAGATTGTCTGTAGCAAAATAAATCCGATAAACAACAACGATCGTAACTAATCATCACCTCGTTGAGAATTAAAGCTTTGGAAAAGCTTCATTTTTCGAAACGTGTATCATCTTATGAGGGAAGCTTTTCTTAAAGTATTTTTCAACTCTGACATGGATATCTCTCCGGTACCATTCCGATAGCCCATGTCCTTCAAACAATTGAGGCATTCCCAGCCGCTCTGAACGTCTCCCCATCGAACCATCCCCGATAGTCAGCGTATCGATCCAAATACGATCCACGATTCCCTCTACCAATTTAGGAAACTCAGGGGTAAAGGGTAACACAGGAGAAATGGACACCTGTGTAGCTATTCCGGCCGCATGTATTTCTCTTAAAGCTTTGAGGCGCAATTTGATCCCGGGTGCGTACGGAGAAAAAATCCGCTTGATGTCCTCTCGATCTGTTTCGATCGTCATGGATACAAGGACTTCACATTTCTCTTTTAATTTGACTAACAAATCAAGATCCCTTGTGATAAGTGGGCTTCGTGTCTGGATTTGCAGCAGATTAGGCGGATTTTCAATCATTGCTTCCAATATTCGTTGTGTAACGGCTGCCTTTCGTTCCATCGGTTGATAGGGGTCCGTTGCCGAGGACATAAAGATATTTACCGTTTTGTTTTTTTGGCGCAGCTTGATTATTTCGTCCCGGTAATTTTCAGCTGCATTTGTTTTGATATCTACCCATTCTCCCCAAGGAATATCTTTGAACTTTTGAATCGGCATTTCTCTTACGTAGCAATATCTGCAAGAAAATGCGCAGCCGCTGTACGGATTCAAGGAATGAGTAAAACCTATATCTAAGTAACCCTTCGCTTCGCTCAGAATTTTCTTGGAAACGATATCTTTAATTTCAATTTTCATTTGAATTTACACCCTCTTTGAAAGCTCAGGATTGCTAAGGAACTCATATTGGGATAACGCCTCAAAATATTCTACAACAACCTCACGGAATTCCAGGGCAGCCTGCGAAAAGTACCGACTCCTATGCCATAATAAAGCTATCTCCCGTACCAATCCATGATCCTCTACCTGGAGATATTTGAGCTCTTCCCGTGATAACCTTGCCGTGCTTGGTATAAAGGCTATACCAATTTCTGCTTCCACAAGAGTGCTTAGCCTTGCAGGTTCATCTCCCTCGTACACATACTTAGGTTCAAATCCGGCCGATTTGCAGATAGAGTCCACTAGATCGCGGGTACCGTAACCTCTCTTTACACCGACAAAACATTCATCCCTTAGTTCTGACAAGGATACACTGCTTCGGTCAGCCAGCCGATGCCCCTTTGGGACAGCTACAAGGATCGGGTCGATGAATACGATTTGACATTCAATGTCATCCCCTTGTATGGGAGGTGAGGACAAGCAGAAATCGACCTCTCCTCTATGAAGAAGCGTAACCATTTCCTGCGTGGTCAGCATTTGCACATGAAATTGGATATGGGGGCGCTTTTTCCGAAACTCGCGAAGGATATTGGGTAACGTGCTTGCGGTGGTTACTGCCAATTCAAGTGTGCCATGTTCCGGATTGGATAAGTCGCTAAGCTCCTGTTTACCCTGATCCAATTCAAACAAGGCCCTTTCCGCACGGCGCAGGAACCTGTTTCCGAATTCATTTAAGCGCAGCTTCCTCCCTGTCCGATCGAAAAGAGGAACCCCCAGATCCTCCTCCAAGCGCCCAATCGTTTTGCTTAGTGACGATTGAGTAACGTGCAGACTTCGTGCTGCTTCGGTCACATGTTCTAATCGAGCTACCGCGAGAAAATATTGCAGCTGAAGAAGTTCCAATTCGTATCCCCCTTCATTCCTTCAAGTCAATGAAATCATAACATATAATGCGTTGGAATAAATGATGATTTTCAAGTACGATGACTTCAATACACGTTGGGGGGAACAAAAATGAATGCTCGAAACAAGGGGTTGTTGATTTCCGTCGGACTGGGGGTGCTGTTGAACCCATTAAATTCTTCAATGATTTCTGTTGCAATTCCAAGGCTGCAAAATGTATTTCACCTTGACTTTAGAATGGTTTCCTGGATTATTTTTTCCTTCTACATTGCGAGTGCTATCGCTCAACCTGTCATGGGAAAAGCCAGTGATTTATTTGGCCGCAAGAAGATATTTCTCACCGGACTTGTTGTAGCCTTTGTTGCATCAGTCTTAGCTCCACTATCGCCAAGCTTTGGATGGCTCATTGTGTTCCGGATTATTCACGCCATCGGAACAAGCATGATGGTTGCAGTGGGAATAGCTATTGTGCGGATTCATATCACAGAGAAACAAGCGGCTGCACTGTCAGTGATGTCCATATTCCTGTCAGGAGCGGCAGCCATTGGACCCTTTATTGGCGGCGTCTTGATTCACTGGTGGGATTGGCCTGCTATCTTTTTCGTCAATATTCCGTTCGCGGTGATGAGCTTTCTATTCGCTTGGAGGACTATTCCTAAGGACGAACCGTCAACATCCGCTCTACGCAACCTGTCCTTTCGTAAATGGTTAGATTTGATTGATGCGTCAGGTATTCTGCTCTTCACATTGGGGCTGATTGCCCTTCTCGTCGGACTACTCTCAGCAAAATCATCCGGGCATGTCTCATCGGGACCTGTCCTTGTCGGGCTGATAGGCCTCTTGCTACTTGCGGCTTTCGTACGACATGAGTTAAAAGCGCCGTCACCCTTTATTCCCTTGCACACCTTCGCCAAACATCCTGCGATGACTTGGGTCAATATCGAATTCATACTCGTTAACTTACTTTATTACTCACTTTTTTTCGGGCTCCCGTCCTACCTGCAAATGGTACGTCATGTCAGCGAGTTTCATACAGGAATCCTTATGTTAAGCTTAGGCTTGTGCTCGCTCGTTGTTTCTCCAATATCAGGAAGATGGATAGATCAAGCCGGACCTCGACCAGCGTTGCTCGTATCCGGAATGCTGATGGCTTTTGGTTCAGTGTGGATAGTGACATTAAATCAATCTTCACCGGTTATCAGTGTGTGTGTGGCTTTGGTTGCATTCGGTATTAGCAACGGCTTGAATAATGTCGGTATGCAAGCGGCCTTGTTCAACAGCTCTCCCCAACAAATTATCGGTGTAGCCTCGGGATTATTTATGACATCGAGATACCTGGGGACCATTCTCTCTTCATTGTTGATAGGGATCATAATGGGGGATCAGTTCAGTGCCGGGGGATTTCGGCTGCTTGGGGTTATCCTTTCGATAATTGCCTTGTGCCTGGTATTTATGAGCTGGCGGCGCCGGGAGCCGGGGAAATTGGAAGAGTCGTAGGTCTGTCAGATCGCTCTAATCCGATTGTTCCGCGGATTGTGTTCAAGTTCGGCAATACGTACATGCCGAACCGTCCGCGGAAACCTTTCTTTTAACCGTACCAGCCAGTCGTAGTGAAGTTTCGTCTTCCCACTGTACAAACCAAAATTTCTTTGACGTCTTTGGAATCCTTGTACATTTCATATTCGGACGTGTGATATCTCCTTTATCAACTGTCCATTTGGGCCGATTGCTTGGCTTGATCAATCACCTTCATAACCTTCCCGCTATGTTCAAGCATAACTTTGACCTTTATCAGATCTTGTTCTCTGATGATACGGTCAAATTCAGCGAATTCGTCAAACATACGATGCGGATGATCTTTATGATCCACCCGAATCGGCGTTTCCTTATTGGGAGTGTACTCAAAGTAGTCGCAAATATTCGCTGAACTTGGCATGTGTATATATCCTTTATTGCCTTGGATGCTCATGGCGCTCCGGGCTGTGCTGTCTTTAGAACCAATGCAGATACACTTGAAAGTACCATAATCCAGCATCAGCATACCTGAAGTATCAATTCCGCGCTCCATGTTTGCATAATATTCCACCTTCCCGGGACTCCCGAAGAAACCGATTACCAAATGAATATTATAGATATTAATATCCATCAAAGCGCCTCCAGACATTGCAGGGTTGAATGCAGGCGGGGTTTCTCCAGCTTGGAAAGCATCGTACCGTGATGAATATTGGGAATAGTTGCATTCCACTATTTTGATGTCACCAAGCTTAGGCAGATATTCCTTCATCGTTAGAACATTTTTTGAATATTGATTCGTAATAGCCTCCAATAATACCCGTTTTCTTTGTAATGCAATTTCTTTCAGCTCCAGAAATTCCTTTAAATTGGAAGTGAAGGGTTTCTCACAAATGACATGTTTGCCACGGAGCAAGGCTTCTTTCGCATAAGAAAAATGAAGATGATTCGGCAGCCCGATATAGACAGTATCCACATTATCGTCCATCAGCATTTCGCTGTACTCCGAGTAGATCTGAGAGATCCCATATCTATGTTGCCAATCGAGTAGTTTCTCCCGGTGGCCGGATCTGGAACAGATAGCAGCAAGAGATATGTCAGGGATCTCATGGATAAAGCTGAGTACATCCCCTACGATCATTCCGGCTCCAACAATCCCTAATTTCATATTAAGTACACTCCTCTATGCCTTGTTCAATAATGCCCATAGCAGTTATTGTTTCTTCGTCTTGAATCACTTTTTCTTTTCCATATACGATGGATTGGTAGATATCGTCATATACCCGGGCATAATCCCCTTTCTCAGAGACCACTTTTTCTTCATGATATTTGCCTTCATCATCCAGATAGGTTAGGATGCCATAATGCTCTGGCAAATCAACGCCAAAATCAGGATGACCCTTGGGCATGTAGAATAATTTAAGATGCTCTTCCTGGCGGTCCTCCGTTTGTTTGATGAATGTACCCTTTTTACCGTATACAGCAAAACTCGGCCGCGCTTTTAAGCGAAAATAACTCGATTTGACGGATACTTTCAGTGAAGGATAATAAAAGTCCAGATCAAAGTAATCATTCATTCTGCCGGGACCCAGCAATTGGCGAACGTCGTAATGAATCTTGTCCGGTTTCCCAAAATAAGAAAGTACCTGGTCAATGGTGTGAACTCCATGTCCGTATAAATAACTGTTATACTTGGAAAAATGGCTGACGGAATTCGGGGTCTCCGGGCGATAATAATCGTAATGCATCTCCATCTCCAGCAAATCACCTAGCTTGCCGGATTCTATAACCTTCTTTGTAGTGAGGAAATCCGAATCGTAACGCCTATTCTGATAGCATTGAATGATCAAATTTTTCTCTTTGGCGTATTGAAAGATCGACACGGCTTCTTCTTTCGTTAACATAAAAGGTTTCTCAACAAGCACATGCTTACCGTGGTCCAGCGCCATTATTGCATAAGAATAATGGGAGTCTATATGTGTACACACAACGATTAACTGAATCTCTTCATCATGCATTAATGCTTCAAGATCATCAGTGTAATGAACGCCAGGCGCCTTCTCCCATTCCCCTTTATCCGGATTGCGGGCGTAGATCGTCTTCACTTTCAAATGATTCCGGTTCAATGAAAAAGGAAGATGATAGCGGTTCGTGCTTTTGCCATTTCCTATATATCCGATGGTAAGTATATTAATTCCTCCTCAGGTTCTTTTTCATTTATTATAGAAGAACCAAGACAGGCGTAAAGGATTCGCCGGCAAAATGGTACAATCCATCAAAGAATCGTATAAATGACGGTTTATTTTTGGACAAAATGTTTATTTCTATGCTATAGATCTTGAACTAAAGACTTTTCAACAAAACAGGAGTGAATCTGTTGAGAATATTGACGCAATTATCGGAGATGCAAACCTTTACACCCAATGAAAAAAGCATTGCTGCCTATATTTTGATGCAAAAGGAAAATATGCTCCAAATGAATATTCAGGAACTTGCCAAAGCAACGTATACTTCACATTCGGCGATTAATCGATTAACGCATAAACTTGGCCTAACCGGATTTAAAGAGTTCATCATAAAACTCGCGACGGAATTCCAGCAAAACACCCAGAATATTTCCAGTATCGATCCCAATTATCCGTTCGGTCTGGATGAATCCCCACTTCAAGTGGCGAAAGAAATCGCAGCATTAATGAAGGAAACGATCGACAAAAACTTTGCATTCATGGATGATGAGTTGCTGTCACAAACCGCCAATAGACTGGACCAGGCAAAAAGAATCTTTATTTACGCCTTAGGGGATTCCCAAATCCGGGCAAAAAGTTTTCAAAATAAGTTGATTAAAATCAACAAATACGTAGTAATAGCGACTGAGCTGTACGAATGGGCTTATCATACAGTTAATCTTACCGAAGAGGATTGCGCTATTTTCTTGACCTATCATGGTAAGTCACCGATTTATTTACAAGCTGCTCAGCATTTCACACGTAAGAAGATCCCTTTTATCACAATTACAGCGACCCATTCCAGTGAATTGGCAAAACTAAGTCCTATCTGTATCCAGGTGCCTAATGACGAAGTGAAACATGCCAAAATCGGTACATTTTCGTCCCAAATTGCCTTTGATTATGTCTTAAACGTGATTTACTCATGTATCTATAAAATCTCTTACTCCAAAAACAAAAAATCCACAATAGACTCATTGAAGAGCAGCTATATCGATGAATTGATGAATGACGAATGACGCGGTGGTGGAGTTCATCCTTGCCGAACAGTTAAAACGACGTTACCTTTCTTATGGCCCTGCTCCGTGTAGTGATGGGCCTCTGCGGCTTGCTCCAGCGGATAACGGCGGTCAATGATCGAACGTAATTTGCCCGCCTCGATCCGTTCCTTAAGATAGGTCAAGTCCTCCGCGTTTTCCTTCATCGTTCCGCCGATCACCTTCTTGCCGCTGATCAAGTTGACCATTAATCCGCGAACGATCAGCAAAGGATTAACATGGAGCGCATGGAGGTAGAAGCCGCTGCGTGTCAGACGCTTGACGCAGACCTTAAATGGACTCTTCCCCACCGTATCGAAAATAATATCATAGGCCGGTCCACCCTCCGCTAACTGTTCTTTCGTATAATCGATGACCCGGTCGGCACCCAGCGACCTCACCAACTCCACATTTGATGTGCTGCATACACCGGTCACTTCCGCGCCAAAATCCTTTGCGAGCTGCACTGCATATGTCCCAACGCTGCCTGAAGCACCATAGACGAGAACGCGCCTGCCGCGCATGATGTTGCCTTTGCGGAGAAATTGCAGGGCAGTATAGGCGCCGACCGGAACCGCGGCCGCTTCCTCAAACGTCATGTTCACCGGCTTAAGTGCGACGGCGCCGGTCTCGGGCAGGCATTTGTATTCGGCATACGCGCCGAAACTGTTGCCACAGGCGGCGTAGACAGAATCTCCGGGCTTGAAACGGGTAACGCCGCTGCCCGTCGATTCGACCACGCCCGAGAGCTCAAATCCGAGAATCCTGATACGTTGTGGTTTCCACAAACCATTGAACAGCCGCGCCAGAAAAGGATCTGCCTTGCGTAAGCGCCAATCTCCTGTTGCAGCGGTTGTTGCATAAACCTTAATCAATATTTCATCTTCTTTAGGTACGGGCTTAGCAACCTCCCGCAGCTGTAGTACATTCGGCGGCCCATACCGCTCATATATGATCGCTTTCATATCTATCTCCCCCATTCACCTATTTATCCTTCGCTGGCTTATACTGCTTGGGCTGGAGCAGCGGGCCGCTTGCGGATGACCCATTCGGCCACGGCGAGATTAATCGCCCACCCCGCGCCCATAAGCAGCGCTCCGCTGAGTTCACCCGGCGGGCCGACAATCCATGTTCCGGCCAACTGGGTCAGAACCTGCGTGCCCGCACCAAGCCCGATCGCATAGCCGCGAATCATCCATGCGCGGTGGCGGATCACATCCCCGCGCAGGATCGTGGCAAAACCAAGGACGATGGACACAACCATAAGCGACCCAAACAGGAGCCGTAAGGCATAAAGCAGCTCACCGGTGCCAGCCGGGCGGGGATAGAACAGAGTCATCCACAGCCCGGAAAGCCCAACCAGCAGGCCGCATAGAACCAGGAGGCGCCCGGCCAAGCGATGCCATCCGGGATAGCGTCGCCGGAAACCGGCTGCGAACTGGAACGCACCCAGAATGGCATACAAGCTGGCGCTTACAATGTGCAGCACCACCGGCAAGGATGAAGCAAAAAACCGGGCATTAGCCTGGCTGATTTCCGCGCCTCCGGCCAGCCCGGTTAGGCGGAAAACACCGGCGGCGAGCGGAACGGCGCTCAGCAGGAGCAATGCGGCAGGCAAAAGCCACTCTGCCGAATCTGCTTTTGCTGGTGCTTTGGTTTTCCGAGACGAAGCTCCCTCTAGTTCATTGAGCTGAGGCACATCGGGAGCCCGATCTTCATCGTAGACATTCATTTTCTTTTCAGCTCCTTGGACGGATTTACTTGGTTCCGGTTCGGCTGAGCTGGGCACTTCCCCTGCCAGGTAGGGGTGTTGTGGTTTCCCCCTGCCGTTCAGACCAGAGTGCATATCCCAGCCAAACCAGAGCTAACCCCATCGGCACCGCCAATATCCGGTCGAGCGGGTGCGGGAGCAGCGAAGACGCGAGGGTCGACACGGCAGCAAAAGCAAGCAGAGCGGCCGCCCGGCGCGGCAGGATGCTGGCGCGGAGCGTAGCGATGCCAAGCAGCAGGCCACCAAGAATATACAGTCCCCCTGCTAGCGGCGCAGCCGCCGGGAGGGCTCCGAGGTTAATCTGGCTGGCGGTCCCACTGAAGATCCCCAAGTAGCCCTCCACAAATTCCGGCGCGTCGGTGGCCAATAGCGGCAAGATAAAGGCTTCGGCGAATGTAAAGGCCATCGTGGCTAACCAAAAAAGGCTTAACATGAGAAATCCGGCCAACCCAAGCCAACCGGCTTCTTCCACTTGTCTGAAGTAGATCCCCGCTATGCCGAGCAGGCCGAGAAGAGACATGGTGATAGTCAGGTAGTGGACGATTGCCCAAGCACCGGTGGCGACTGACGAAAGAATATCAGGTGGATGGATCATCTGAACGACCACAAAAAGAATCCCTGCCACCATAGCTGATACACCTGCCCAACGGATGAGATTCGAGGCTGTTGTTTTCATTTTGCGCTCCTTGATCTAAATTTTTGTGAACCGGACCCCTATTTGTCAACCTGAATGACCGAGACTAATGGCAGGCCCAGATCACGTACTTTCCTCAGCAAGCCATATAATGCGGCCTGATCGACCACCGGACCCCATAGAATCGTTGTTCCATCGTTATCGAGGATGATGCTCAGCCCCTCAAACCATTCTTCCCACCGGGCATCAAGATGCCCCTTCAGGCGAATTTCGTACAGTCCGGGCTCATGATTCTCCTTTTGTAAATACGTTTGCTTCACTCCTTTTACACCTCGTTTATGCCTGTATTGGATACATTTCCACTCGCTATCGTTCCTGCTTAAACATAAGATACACGTTGATGTGGTGAGACGGCATCATCACATGTGGTGATTGATAGGGTGATTTGTCAAGCGGGAGGTTGGGCAGGAGATAGAAAAAGCCCCGGCATGTGGTTTGCTAAACCTGCCGGGGCCGGGGGTGGTGGTTGTGGGCCAGCTAGAACAAATCAAGTTCCTCAGCCCGCCGGACTGCTGCCCGGCGGTTGTTCACTTCAAGCTTGTCGTAAATATTTTTGGTGTGGGTCCGCAAGGTGTTCAGAGACACCATAAGTTCACGGGCAATATCCGGGCCGCTCAAGTCGGTCCGAAGCAGCCGAAGCACATCATGTTCACGCGCGCTCAGCGGCTCGTTCATCACCTGACTGACAGGTGTCCAGCGTTCATCCGTGCCAAAGCCTGTCAGGAGGGCCCGGACATAGTTCAGGCCGATTCCCTGTTTCGCGGCAGCTTCCAGCAGGGTCGCCATGGGTCGGCCTTCGTCCACAAAGATGCGGACATAGCCTTCCGGCTCAGCCAGAGTCAGGACGCGTTCCAGAGGTACCAGCGCTGCAGGAATATCGCCTTGCATGTGATAAGCAAGTGCCTGCACGATCAGGATTTCAATTACGCTTCCTGTCCGCTCGCCTTCCTCTGCTGCTTGGAGGAGTCGCTCCAGGAATTCCATTATCTCAACAATAGAGCGGTTTGTACGGTTGTTCTGATACGGGGCAAGGAGCACCCTGGCCAATGTGATGTGCTCAAATTCGCGCAAGTAGCTAAGGTCGTCCTCGATGGACAGTCCCTCCTCCCGCGCCCAGTCGACAGCTTCACTCAAACGGCCCTGTGCAATCCACACCCGTGTCTTCAACGCCGCTACCGGACGTACATTTGGGAAAAAGCCACCCACATACAGGTGTGCTGCCTCGTCAAGCAGATCAAGCGCTCCCTCCAAATCTCCTTGGGCCTCCCGTATTCGGGCCATTGCAACGTGCCAGCGATACCTGTTCTGCGGAGCCCCGGTGTACTCACCCTGCTCCTTACTTCTCATGAGGTGCTGTGTGGCGGCATGCAGATCGTTATGCTGAAGGAGGAGCTCGCTCATTCCCACGTAAATGTCTGCCGCTCCCCGCAGTACAGACTCACTGTGCTCCTGTGCAAGCTGCAATCCGCGCTTATAGGTACGCATCGCCTGGCGAAGGCGACCTTGCGCAAGCCGAATATCGGCCAGAGCGATTGTGCCCCCGATTACGTCCGAGATGTTCCCGGCCAGCTGCACATTAGCCATGCCATCGGCAAAAATGCAGTACGCTGCCTCCAGATCCCCATTCGTCCAGGAGGCGAGTCCCAAGAGCCCTACTGCCGCTCCGCGCGGAAGATGATCGTCCTCAGGCACAAGTTCCAGCACCCGCCGGGCGTATTTCATGGCAGCTTGCAGATCACCCAGCGCCAGGGCATGTGCGGCACGGTACACGGCGATCGAAACCGGGAGACGGCGAAATTCCTCCTCGTCCACGACGACCATTTCAGCCGAAAGGGCTTCGGGTTGCTCACGCATGTCCGCCGCCGGCTCCAGCCACCGCTCGGCATCCCTCAGTCGTTCCTCAACGGCCTTTAACTCGCCGCCAGCCAGCAACGACCAGGCATATCCAGCGCTGAGCACCGGCCTGCATTGGATCAGACCCTCAGGCAGCGCCTTCAGCCAGCCCAACAGCGCAGTTTCCTGTCCGCTTCTGCGTATGGCAGGCCAGGCCAGCTCAACCAAGTCCGCCGCTCGTGCGAAATCCTCAGCGGCCAGCGCGTGGCGGATCGCATTGGCCGCCGAGCCCTGCTGCTCGTACCACCGGCTTGCGCGCCGATGCAGCGTAGCCACCTGATCGGGCTGCTCCGCCCTCAAGTGCACAGAGAGAACCTCGGCAAAGAGGTGATGATAGCGATACCAGGAGCGCTTGTCATCCAATGGAACGACAAAGAAGTTGCCCCGCTCCAGGGCCTCCAGCCGCACACTGCCATCCGCCTGTCCGGTGACCGCATCGCACAGCGGGCCATGCAGCCGGTCGAGAATGGAGGTCTGCAGCAGGAAGCTACGGACAGGATCGGGCTGACGCTGCAGGACCTCTTCGATCAGATAGTCTACAATGTACCGGTTGTCTCCAGCGAATGCCCGTATGAACCCGGGAATGTCCTCATGCCCCTGCATCGAGAGTGCCGCCAGCTGAAGCCCCGCAATCCAGCCTTCGGTACGGGCCTCCAGCGCACTAATTTCGTCGGCCGTTAGGCCGAGGCCCATCACCTGGTTAAGGAATGTGGCCGCTTCGCCGGGAGTAAAACGCAGAGCCGCGGCACGTTGCTCGCTCAAGTGCCCCCGGGCACGCAACCGGCCCAGGGGAAGCTGTGGATCCTCACGGGTGGCGATGACCAGGTGCAACTGTGCCGGGAGATGCTCAAGCAGGAAGATGAGGACATCGTCGATCCGTTTGTCATCAATAACATGGTAATCGTCAAGGACGAGGACGAATGGGTATGGCAAGGCAGAAATTTCATTGAGCAGGATCGTAAGAATCGATTCGGTTGACGGCGGTTGCGGGGAGTTAAGTGCACCAACCGCACTTTCTCCAATATTCTCCGCAATCCTCTGCACAGCAGCGACAAGATGAGTCAGGAAGCGTGTTGAGTCATTATCCCCTTCGTCCAGCGACAGCCATGCGACAGAACGTCCGCAAGCAGCGACCCATTCGCTGACCAGCGTTGTTTTGCCGGAGCCTGCGGAGGCAGAGATCAGAGTCAGCTTACGGTTCAGCCCCTCGTTCAACCGCTCGATCAAGCGCGGCCGGGGTACAATTGTAGTCCTTGGCAAAGGGATATATAGTTTAGTAGATAAAATTGGCATATTCATTGATTTATCTTATCACGAATATGACTTCTGCCCAAGGCGGAAACCTTCGAGTGCCTTTCCCTTAAGACTGTCCCGGCCAGGTATAAAGTTTTATGCTTTCCACTTAGAGATTATATAATGATAATAAACTCATGATTATTGGAGTGAACCTATATGGACATCGAACAACTGGAATACATTCAGCCGGGTGTTGTAAGACTCAGAAAGGGTGGATTTTCGTGTTGTTGACCGTATTCCTGTTTGTGCTTGCTGGACTCGCTGAAATAGGCGGGGGTTATATGGTTTGGTTGTGGTTGCGGGAATCGAGACCTCTTTGGTATGGCATTGTTGGCAGCCTCATCCTTATTGTGTACGGCATCATTCCAACCCTGCAAAGTTTCCCCTCGTTTGGGCGGGTCTATGCGGCTTATGGTGGCGTGTTTGTAGCTCTTGCTGTTGTATGGGGATGGTTCGTTGATAAGAAAACACCCGATATGTATGACTGGATCGGAGCCGCTATTTGTATCGTAGGCGTCTCCGTTATTCTCTGGGCACCAAGAAGCTAATACAGCATCAGCCTTTAAAAGGTGGGAATGAGGGCTCATTCGAAAGCTACCTCCTGGGAGGAACGCCGTAAGCCTAGGGCGGAGATCGCTAGAGTGCACTTTATACATCAGGATGGGAAAAAATAAGCTCATTTTAGGATTTTAGTGTATTTGGTGCAGCAGAAACCACAGCATTAGCCGAAAAGTGCCTTATGACTATCCTTTGAATGTACAAAATACATCATTATGGATGTTTGAGCCTCGTTTAAACCATTCTGATGTACGATATACATTAGAACAACCTTCAGGAATCCCTTATTTTCTCCGAATTTGTCAAGCACTGCAATTACATGATTTAAACACAATTGTCATATGTGGAGAATGAAACCTACTTTTTTCAGCAAAAAATCGCTCTTTATTTTAATTCTTTTGATACCCATAATGGGAGTATACTTTGTATTCTATGGGCTGCCGTGGAAGTCCATGGCTTTAAAAAAGCAATTTGAAATCTATTTGGAGGAAAAGTTTGAACCTCTCATGACTAAAGTCACGAGATTCTTGGGTAGTCCCTTCTAACGAAGAGAAATGTACCAAGCTAACCCTGTCGTTCCGACAGTTCGTGTAAGGATTACACCCCAATCAGTCTTTTGCCTTCGGCAAGAATGTTCAGGCTTGCGTTAAAGTCTCGGTCGTGGTGTGCTCCACATTCCGGGCAGTCCCATTCACGCAGCTTTAAGTCTTTTACCTCTTTATGCTTATAGCCACAACAGGAGCATAGCTGTGAAGATGCGAATGTTTTACCCACAGCCACAACTATGCGACCATACCACTTCGCTTTGTACTCTAGCATGGAGCGAAACATCGACCAGGAAACCTCGCTAATTGCCTTGGCTAACTTAGGATTCTTGACCATATTGGCTACCTGTAAATCTTCAATCGCAATGATGTCGTGGTTTTTGACAAGTTGCGTTGAATTCTTTTGCAAGTAGTCCGTACGAGCATTCGTGATTTTCTCGTGAATACGCGCTACCTTGATGCGTTGCTTGTTCCAATTGCTGCTGCCCTTCATCATGCGTGAAAGTTTACGCTGTGCCCTTGCCAATTTTTCTTCCAGTCTGCGAAAGAATTTAGGGTTGCCAATGACTGCTCCGCTCGATAGAATGGCAAAATCTTTCAAGCCAACATCGATGCCAACTTCTTTGCCTGTTTTGGGCAACTCATGGATGTTGGC
>NZ_BMKR01000019.1 GCF_014644435.1 Paenibacillus albidus
AGATGGACGTTAATCTCCAATACAAAATCCTTGACAAGTATTAGCTGGTTTTTGTGTTTTATGCATCTCTTGGAGTGGAATATTACGTGATCAAATTCGCATAATAGTTCAGGGCCAGCAGAATGCCCTGGTATTAGTGAAAAATAAACCCAAGGAAGGTGCAACTATGAACAAAGCTGAGGAAAAAAATTCGTGTATGCTGAGAATATTGCCGCTGGAGCTTCAGGCAGAGGCTAACCGTCTTGCTGTGGAAGAGAACCCGGACAATATGCCTGGTGAAGGGGGTAGTGCCTCCAACCGGGAATTAGCTGTGTTGAAAGCAAAAAGATGGAGACCAGGCAGAACGATTAAGGTGTTCTTCATGGACGGAGACCCGGTTGTTCAGTCCAATGTGGAGAAATATGCCCACGAGTGGGAAAAACATGCCAATATCCGTTTCTTTTTTGTTCAAGATCCTAACGCAGAGATCCGAATTTCTTTTAAGTACAATGGCTCATGGTCTTATCTCGGAACGGACTGCTTGGCCATCTCTAAGAATAAGCCGACAATGAACTTTGGCTGGTTCGACAGTTCTACAGAGCAAGAGGAATATTCGCGTACTGTCATTCATGAATTCGGCCATGCGCTGGGCTGCCCTCATGAGCATTCAAGTCCTATGGCAAACATTAAATGGAATAAAAAGGAGGTTTACGATTATTATATGGGATCTCCTAACAATTGGACTAAAGAAGAAATTGATACCAATTTGTTTTTCAAATACACCTTGTCGGAGGCCTTCGCGACCCCATTTGATCCAAAATCCATTATGGTTTACCCCATCCCCAACAACCAAACCATCGACAATTTTGAAGTAAAGAGCAACACCCAATTATCTGAGAACGACAAGCGTTTTATCGGACAAATGTATCCGGGAAGAAGCGAGGCCGAACCTTTGCTTGTACCAGCCGGAGCCGGTGACCGTGCAGCCAATCCCGTTACGAGAGGAGAATGAAGATGATTACAACAACAAGTGACAAAGCGTTCTCATTGGTAGGCAGCCAATATGCAGTTGCTGATGCCAAGCCGTTATCTCCCGATGACTACCGCGATTTGGTCAAACGCCGTGCCATCTCCATTCTGCATATTACCCCCGATGAGCAGGAGTGGGCAGACAATGAAGAACTGAGAAGGGAAACCGAATGGAAGATTATGGAGAAAATCCACAGCGACAGCAATCTGCTGCCGATTGATTTCCTGAGCAAAGGGGTGGAACGTGCCAAGGCGGTATGCCGCATTCTCGCACCATCAGGGCTGGGAACTGGCTTTCTGATCGACCGGGGAATGATCATGACTAATCATCATGTATTGGAGAGTGCGCAAGAGGCTGGCAACAGCTATGCCGAATTCGGATATGAAGAGAATGGAAATACCATCAAGTTAAAGCTTAAGCCGGAAGAATTGTTTATTACCTCACCCTTTGAAGAATTGGATTTTACCATTGTGGCCTGTGAGACAGCTGGTATCGAAGAGATCGTCCCGGTAAAGCTGCTGAGAAGCCCGACGACCATTACCCGTGGAGAGTATGCCAATATTATTCAGCATCCTAGAGGAAGGAAGAAGGAGATTGCCCTTCAGGATAATACGGTAAGCTATGTCTATGAAAAAGTAATTCATTATATCACCGACACGGAGCCGGGTACGTCCGGCGCGGCAGTATTCAACAATCAATGGCAGTTGGTTGCTTTGCATCACGCAGGCTGGTATACCGATAAGGCTGAAACAGAGGCTGTTAACGAAGGTATTCGGATATCAGCCATTGTAGCCAAATTGATTGCGCTTGCCCAGAGCGGAGATGCGGCGGCAGTGCAGTTGACACAGAAGCTGGAGGGAACTTCGCCTTATCTGGGCTTCTATGATGTTGAGGGACTGATTGATGATTCTGGAGATCTTGCCGAAATTGAAATCCCGTCCTTCAAGGGAGACAAGCGATTTGCGGATATTGGATTCTGGAATATTGAGCATTTCAACAGCAGTGTCAAGGAACAGCGGGTGAAAGACATCGCACGTATCGTCTCGGAGATGTCCATGGATGCGCTGGGACTGGTTGAGGTGGAGAGAGGGGCACTGGACCAGCTGGTTAAAGAGCTAAAAGTTAGGGGAGCCTCAATGGATTATGTGTATCTGGATGCCGGGAGCAGACAGGATTTGGCGGTCATGTACGATACCACTACGACCAAGGTGGAGCTAAGGAACGACATCAATCGCAAGTACAGCCGGTTGCTGGCTTCGACGGTGAATGGTAAGCCGGCTTTTCCGGACAATCGGGAACCGCTGTTTGCTTTGTGTACTGTGAATGAAGAAGGACAGGACATCCAATTTCTGATGATCGTCGTTCACTTGAAAGCTATGCGGGATGCGCTCAGCACGTCCAGACGAACCGTTGCCGCCGAGACTTTGGCTGTTATTATCGAGGATTTGAAGCAAACGGATGAGTTCCGGGAGCTGCCAATTATACTGGGGGGAGATCTTAATGATGATGCGGGCAGTGCCTCGCTCCGCCCGATTATGAATTCACCTGCGGTGATTACTTTGACCCTGGACGATG
This sequence comes from Paenibacillus albidus, assembly GCF_014644435.1. Lineage (GTDB taxonomy): Bacteria > Bacillota > Bacilli > Paenibacillales > Paenibacillaceae > Paenibacillus_AQ > Paenibacillus_AQ albidus. The sequence goes on from NZ_BMKR01000019.1 coordinate 2,585, forward strand.
CCCAGGCCGGTTATCTCTCTTATATCGGCAATCATCAGTCTTTAATTGATCATATCATTGTTACCAAAGACACTAAAACAGGAGTGATTACTAACGGGCGTCAGAAGGATGATGCCGGCATTGTCCGTTATGATAAGTCCATGGCCGATTATTTGAAAAATATATCGGATCATGTTCCCTTGGTACTGCGGATCGTCTATAAGGACAGCCCTGCGGAAATTGGGACGTTGACGCATGCTCCGGGTCCAAATGTCATTTGGGCTGAAGAGAGCACATTGGAAAAGGCATTGCTGAAGCTCAACCTGAGCCGCATCCACCTGGAAGAAGAACGGCAATATTATGATGCCGATAAGGACAGGTTCGATATGGTGAACTACTATCGCAGTATCAACTTGCAGGGAGGAGGTAGCCAACTGTTTCAACAGCTTCATCGTTTATTGCTGGATACGCATACGAGTATCTTCTCATATGCTTCAAGTAGGGCGCAATTGTATTCAGGGGTTGATCTGCGCGAGAACGGTAATCTTCATAGCCTCTACTCGGGCAAAACGCTGGATGCCGAACAGTTGATTCAGGAGGATTTCCGTACCGAGCAGTTGAGACAAGAGTTTATGGCAAGTCTGGCGCTTCATGGGCAAGCAAATGAAGAAGGGTTCCAGGAGATGCTGGAGGAGAAGTTTGTCTATAATGTGGAACATGTCGTTCCCCAATCCTGGTTTCAGAAAGCGTCTCCCATGAAAGGCGATCTGCACCATTTGTATATTTGCGAAAAAGAGTGCAACAGCTACAGAAGCAATATCCCTTATTATGATTTTGCCGATTACAATCCTGAGGCCTACCGTGAAACCATCCGCAATGAATGCGGCAAGCGGGGCGGAACCATCCGTTTCGAGCCGGAGAGCGGCAAAGGTGAGGCCGCCAGAGCGGTGCTGTACTTCCTGCTGCGTTACCCGGGCAAAATTCAGAAGCAAGGTCGTGTTGATATCAATCTGCTGCTCGATTGGCATAAGAACCATCCTGTCACTCTGCATGAGAAGCACCGGAACCAGGCTATTTACGCACTGCAGGGAAACCGGAATCCGCTCATTGATCTGCCGGAAATCGTCAGCCAAATTGATTTCGGAGGCTGAGCTGTCAGCCAATAATTGCACTATAGAATGACTTGGAGTATATAAAAAGACGCCTCTAAAACCAATGCATAAGTGGGGCTGGAAGCGTCTTTTTCACATGCGTCCCACTGCAACAATTACGGCTAACACGAAGAAAACGATGTTCACGCCAATTTGTTTATATTCTTTACGCATCATATGGAATGCGGCTCCGAACAGAACAATTACGGCAAGCCCGATTGCGGCGATCGGCGTTAAGACAGGTGCTATATTCGCCATTTGAGGCACAATGATCCCAAGTACGCCAACCAACTCCGCTATCCCAATAAAGGCAACCAACCCTCTCGATACTTCGCCTGCCCAAGGCCAGGACACTTTTGCTTTTTCATACTGAAACGCCTTCATCCAACCGGAGTAAATAAATCCTAACCCTAAAATCCCTTGTACAATCCATAATGCGATATTCATGATTTCTTAGCTCCTCCTTGTGCATCTTTAACACCTATATAGAATGAACTGAAAAATGCAATAACAAGGGTGAGAGTGACGGAGGGGAATTTTGGAACTGTAGGAGCGATAGCGTCCGCCTTTGTCCCCAGATTTCCACTGCGAATAGTGGTATAATCAAGAAATCTGGGGACAACAGCGGCCGGAAGTCCAAACATTCACCGCAGTTACGACCACAACCTATATTGGAAATATCTCAAGTTTATTCTATATAGGCCTATAATATTTTATGGGATCACTAATGGGAAGTAGGTACTTGAAATAAACATAGTATACAAAAAGAAACCTTATATAGATTGACCTCAAAATATAAGAATAAGGGAATCGAGACGGAGGGGAATTTTGGAACTGAAGGAGCGGTAGCGACCGCCCGAAAGCTTTCCGCAGGAAAGCTCGCATCGTAAGCATAAACTGTCTGCAGATTTCAACCGTGTAGAGCGGTATAAATAAAGAAATCTGCAGACGGGCAGCGGCCGGAAGTCCAAACATTCACCGTAGTCACGATCCAATCCCAAATAGAAAATTATAAGTTCAATCTATATAGGAAGATAAAGGATCGGAGGGCTTATCATGACTACTTACTGTAAATTTGAAACGGCGTTGGACATCCTTGTTGGGAAATGGAAGCCTGTAATCCTGCTTCGTCTTTTTTCAAATGGCACGATGAGATTTAGCGAACTTCAAAAAACGATCCCTGACATCACCAAAAAAATGCTCACCCAACAATTAAGGGAGTTAGAGTATCACGATATCATCCACCGCGAGGTCTATCAGCAAATTCCGCCCAAAGTCGAATATTCCATTACAGCATACGGTCAACGAATGACCCCTTTATTGCAGGCCATGAATGACTGGGGAGTGGATCATATCGCGCATTTGAACGAACTGTATGGGGAAGATCAGCCAGGGTCGTGATCTAATCTTCATGAGACCTGATCTGAAACTATGTCTGTTTCCGTATGATCATTCACCACATGGACACTTTTCGATATACTGCCTGACGATGCCAATGATCGGGGTCTTACACCAGTTTCGCGGACAGATCGTTTGATGTATGGTTTTGTTCAATTGCATTTCAAGCTCTGACGGACGGACGGGCTTGAGGAGATGTCAACAGTTCCCCTGTTGCACGAACTCAACAGGGCTGCATTTTAATTAGATTCAAATGATGTTCCGTATGACCGGCAATAATATAAAGTAGTGTACGAGCTGTCACATCTTTATTGACCACCATGCCAGCCCGTAACCAAGCACTCTCTTTAATCGTGGTCAGGAGGGATAACGTCGCTTGTCTGACAGCTTGGAAATCTGTAATCAACTCCGCTAGCGTACAATCTCCGAAAGAGCGGTTGTTAACAAACATATCCTGATCGTAGCCCGGAAGGTTCGTTGTATCTCCACGCGCAACACTAAGCATCCAATAGCTCATTACACGCTCCGAATCGGTTATATGACCGAGCACTTCCTTAGAGTTCCACTTCCCGGGAGCATAACGCAGTTTTCCTTGCTCTTCACTAAGCTCAGTGAATAAGGCATTTATCTGATTACGTTGTTGTTGAAGAAATTGAATGATATCACCGTAAGGGATACAGTTGATGTAAATGGAGAAATAGGGGTCATACTCATTGGGTTCTGGCCGCTGCAGCATATCGTTCACTCTCTCCTTCCCTAATTCCTAAAGTTAGTATGCATCTCTGTATTGTTTTGGAATATTATTTAGCTCATTTAGAAGTGTGATGGCTGCATGCGTAGCCCAATAGGGATCACGCAGCATACCCCTGCCAATGGCAACGAAATCTGCTTCTTGGCGGCTGATGACGGATTCAGTCAGATTGGGATCTTCAAGCATACCTACTGCAATAACAGGCAAGTTCACCGCCTCACGAATTTGATATGCAAAAGGAACTTGATATCCGGGATAATTCCCCGGCTTTCTTTTACCAGCAGGCCCTTCTCCTCCTGTACTCACATGAAAAGCATCTACACCTGCAGCTTGGTAGGCTTTAGATAATTCGATGGCGTGTTGAATATCGTAGCCACCATCGACATACTCCACTGCCGAGATGCGGAAGATGAGAGGCATATCCGCAGGCATTTCTTTTTTGACTGCTTGAATGACTTCTACGCCAAAGCGGGCAAGGTCTTGGCCGTATACATCATCTCGTTTATTGGTTAGTGGTGATTGGAACTGATGAATCAAATAGCCGTGAGCTCCATGAAGTTCGATCGTATCTACACCGGCTTTTACAGCACGGCGGGCTGCATCGGCAAATTTTCGGACGACGTCTTGAACCTCTACGGTTGTAAGTGCACGCGGCATTTTGTAGAGTGCTCCTGGAAACTTTATCGCAGATGGAGCAATGGGTAGGGGGACATCTTCGGATTTTCGTCCCGCATGAGCAATCTGAATCCCGATTTTGCCGTTATGAGCGTGTACGCCGTCGATAATTTTCGCGAATGCCGGAATATGCTCATCTGACCACAGACCTAGGTCGAAATCAGTGATTCGGCCATTGGGATCTATATCAGTCATTTCCATAATAATGAGACCTGTACCCCCAATAGCACGGCTAAGATAGTGAACGTAGTGCCATTCGTTTGGTTTCCCGTCTTTGGCTGTTACTGAATATTGACACATTGGCGCCATAACGATGCGATTATTTAAGTGCAAACCTTTTAGATCATACGAAGAAAACAGTTTATGACTCATAGCAATTACCTCCAAAGATATTTACTTGCATAAGTATATGCCCCGTGTTAGCATGAATCAAATTGATAATTTTAATGATTAATATGAGGGGTTGCTCATGAGCTTAGCGAGATTTGAAATCTTTACTAAAGTAGTTGAATTAGGCAGCTTCACAAAAGCAGCGGAAAGGCTTAATATGACTCAATCTGCCGTAAGCCATGCTGTAGCTGGGTTAGAATCAGAATGGGGAATTACTCTCTTAATTCGCGATCGTAAAAAAGGGTTTATGCTTACAGAAATGGGTCAAAAAATGCTAATTCATATACGGGAAATATTAAACCAGATGGAAAAGATCAGACAAGAAGTAGCTTTTGCCACAAATCTTGAAGCTGGTACCATACGAATCGGAAGTTTCGCAAGCGCAACTTCCTGCATATTACCAAAAATAATTTCTAAGTTTCATAAGAAACATCCGAACATTGATTTTACTTTTTTTGAAGGGACCTATGGAGAAATCATGGAGTGGTTTGAGACGGGGGTCATTGATATCGGCATTGTTGTTCAACAATATATGAATACGAATCTGAATGTATTGCCATTAATCAAAGATAAAATGGTTGTTGCTTTTCCCGAAGGACATCGGTTCGAAAAATATAATACAATTGACATACAAGAGTTGCAAGACGAACCGTTTATTATGCCCAAAGGAGTTTATCGCACTCATGTTGATGAGATTTTTTCTCAAGCCAAGATAAAACCGTTTATTCGCTTTGAAGTTCAGGACTGTTCCACGATTACAAGTATGGTACAAGAAGGGCTTGGCATTACAATCGGACCTGAGTTGTTTCTCAAAGACCAGCAGAATATAAGAATTGGTAACCTTAAGCAATTGAATTGGCGTAGTGTGGCATTAGCTTTTCCATCGAGTCCTTCTCCAGCGGTTCAAGCGTTTCTTACAGTGGCGAAGGACATATTTACAACTGAAAATGGATTACATCCAAAACTAAGTAGCTAAGATATTAGACTGACCCCAATAAAAGAAACAGCGGCAGCCATGGACGGAATATAGTCCATGACTGCCGCTGTTTACATTCACTGCTGCAAGATATCCTTACTTCTCATCTAAAGCTAACTTAAGGTTTTTGTTCATTTTATCGGCTGCGGTAATGTCATCTTTGCCCAGGAACAGAGTACACAAGACAAAGGATACTACTATAGCCATTACCATTCCCGAGTCGCGTACACAAAGTAAGGCCCGATATACGCAGGGATGCTGAATATGCTTGATAGAACATATCCGTACAGTCTGACACCAAAGAAACTGATAAATGCTGAAGCGACTGAACTAGCGATAGTGGCTGCCAGAAACGCTTTTTTGTATTTGGCAAGGACACCAAACAGAGCGGGCTCAGTAATTCCCAACAGACCGGAAATTGCGGCTGAAACAATAATTGACCTTTCCTTCCGGGTATTAACCTTGTAGTATACTGCGAAAGTAGCACCCACAATAGAGAAGTTAGCCATGCACATCATTGGCATCAGCATGTCATATCCTTGGGTAGCGAAGTTTTGCAGAGCGATCGGTGTCATCGCATGGTGCATGCCGGTCAAGACTGCAAGCGGACGGATGGCACCAACAATAATACCTGCAAGAATAGGAGAGATCCCAAACAATCCTTGAACAATCCAAGCCAGTCCATTACCCAAGTGTATACCGATTGGACCGATCACTGAAAGGGCAAGAAAACCTGAAATAAACAGCGTCAATGTAGGGGTTACTACGGTTTTTAGCACTTCCGGAATGAACTTGTTCACTATTCTGTGAATATGGCTCATGGCCCATACCGCAAAGATAATTGGAATTACTGTTCCCGTATAGTTAAAGACAGGGATAGGAATAAGATCCAGGAAATGAAATGCCGATGTTTCCCCGGCTTTGGCGGCATCAATCATCGTTGGAAACATAATCGTAGCAGCAATAGCGATCGCCAGATACTCATTCGTTTTGAATATTTTAGCTGCAGAAGCGGCCAGGAAGAAGGGTAAGAAGGTGAACACGCCGCTTGCCATCATATTGATGATTTGAATGGTCTGGCTCTGATCAGAAATGATATGAAGGGCGGTCAAACCGGCAATCAGTCCTTTGATTAGACCCGCCCCGGCAATAGCCGGAACAATAGGGCCAAAAACCCCGGACACAATATTCATAAATACGGTAACAAAATCTCTTTTTTTCTCCTCGGCTCCATCCGATGCAGGATTGGTATCGGAAATCTTTAATTCACGAGCCAGGACGTTATAGTACTCATTGACTTTGGGACCGAGAATAATCTGAAATTGATCATTGCTGAATTGGGCTCCCAAAACAGGGTCCAATTCTTTTATTTTCTCCATGTCCACTTTGCTTTTGTCTTTTAGATCAAATCTGAGCCGGGTCATACAATGCCACGCATTATCAATGTTGTTCTCCCCGCCGACCCCGGCAATAATGTCTTGTACGATTATTTCTTTACTCATACGAAATTCTCCTATCCTAAGTAATGATTGTTGGTTACGTTTACAAGCTGAATAGTATCACAAAGCAACTTTGAATAAAAGCAGTCCAAAATTGACCGAGACCCTCAATAAATCCTTGATTTAAAAGGGTTTTTCAAATAAAACTCATGAAATTGGACTGGTAATTATTATGTATGGGTGTGTTTTGCCGACCAAATTGATTCTCCGAATTAAACATGTTTAAATGGGTTTAGAATTTACAGAAAAGAGGAATAATATGATCCCTTCCATCATTACAGACGTGGAGTGTTTTGTACTTAAACCAGATCGGCATAATTTGGTCGTCGTCAAGGTAACAACAAATAGAAATATAACCGGATATGGTTGCGCGACCTTTCAACAACGCCCCAAAGCGGTTCAAGTCATAGTTGAGGAGTACCTCAGACCCGTACTGGTGGGAAAAGACGCGAACCATATTGAGGATTTATGGCATATGATGATGGTCAATTCCTATTGGCGAAATGGGCCGGTGATCAATAATGCGATTTCAGGGGTGGATATGGCCTTGTGGGATATTAAAGGGCAAATTGCCGGTATGCCTTTGTACCAGTTGTTTGGGGGGAAATCAAGGGACGCTATTCCCGCATATACTCATGCGGTCGCAGACACGATCGAGGGATTATATCAAGAGGTAGACTCTATTCTGGAACAAGGATATAAACATATCCGTTGCCAGCTTGGTTTTTATGGCGGGAATCCTTCAAATCTCCACTCCCCGGAACAATCCACTGAAGGGTCTTATTACGATCAAGACGAGTATATGGAGACAACCATAAAGATGTTTTCTATGTTAAGAGAGAAATATGGCAACCAGTTTCACATTCTGCATGATGTGCATGAACGGCTTTTTCCTAATCAGGCTGTGCAATTCGCCAAAGAAGTCGAGCCTTACAAGCCTTATTTTATAGAGGACCTTTTGCCGCCCGATCAGAATGAATGGTTAAGTCAAATTCGCTCCCAAACGTCAACGGCCCTCGCCACCGGTGAATTATTTAATAACCCGCTGGAATGGAAGAGTCTTATTGTTAACAGACAAGTTGATTTTATTCGCTGCCATGTTTCTCAAATCGGGGGAATCACGCCTGCGCTAAAACTTGGAGCTTTATGTGAATCTTTCGGGGTCCGAATCGCTTGGCATACTCCATCGGATATAACGCCTATCGGCATTGCTGTCAATACACATCTCAACATACACCTGCACAGTGCCGCTATTCAAGAGAATATCCCGATTCAAGAGAATACCCGAAGTGTCTTTTCTCCAATTGTGGATGCCAGAAACGGTTATATCTATCCTATTGATCTTCCGGGAATTGGGGTAACATTCGATGAAGAAGCGGCTGGCCGATACCCTATTGCTTACAGGATGCATGAATGGACGCAAGCGAGAATACCGGACGGAACACTAATTACCCCTTAACAGGTTAAGAACGATTCAATGAATCCTTCTTTTATGATGTTCATTATTAAAAGCCGTCAAGTAAGTACATCTGTAGTCGATGGCTATGATCTCGCTTGTCTCAAAAATGGTTCCATCATTTAGAATGCCACGGCTTGAGATTTTCATTGCGGGGCTTTTCCTTTTTTGCTGTAAAAGTGTGGCTTGCTGCTGATTAAGCGCAATGGCCTCATAGGTATTCAGATAATGAGAGATGGTATACTTGTGTTTTTTCACATACGACTGTATAGAGTGTTCCGCATCCTGGTAGGTCAGAATTGGAAAAAGGGTTACCGGCAACCTGGACAACTCAATCTGCGTGGTTTGATAATTTACGATTCTTAATCTTTGATATACCCATACTTCATCCTGGCTTGTTACGCCAAAAATTTGTTGGTCTTCTGTACCGGCCGGGACTTTTTGCAGTTCGATTACTTTGGATGTGATACTGGAGTAGGGATTTTCAGTTAAAGAATTATAGATCAACGGGCTTGCTTGGAGATTTTTGTTGATAAAAATGCCCGAACCTTGCACGACTTTAACCATACCCATATTTTTCAGCTTTTTGATCGATTCTTGTATTGTATATCTTGAAACTCTGTATAGTGCCGCGAGCTCTCTTTCTGTTGGAAGTTTCCCATCCCGAAAATGATTTTGGTATATTTTGCTTAACAAATCGTTTATGACAAATTCCTTTTTATTCATTAACGGAACCTCCAAAATGGTAGTCGGGTATACAGTTGATATTGTAACATACCGTTTCGTTTGCTTATTCATTTATTCATTTTAACACTGATTAATTTGTTATTTCAGGAGGGAACATCAAATGTTTGGACGTAAGAAAAAAAACGCAGCACCTTCGTATCTTGACCTTATTTCACCCTTATCCGGGAAAATTATACCTCTGGAAGAAGTTGAAGATGAAGCATTTTCCAGTAAAGCAATGGGTGAAGGCTTTGCCGTTCTTCCCGACCTCGGTAAAGTTACGGCTCCTTTTGACGGCAACATTGCCCACATCATGGAGAAAAGCAAACATGCCATCTTGATCGAGCACACCTCCGGAGCCCAGGTTTTAATTCATGTCGGTATGAATACTGTAGCGCTCAAAGGCGAGGGATTCAAAGCACATGTACGCAGTGGGGACAAGGTGAAGAAAGGGCAGCTTCTGCTTGAATTTGATATGGAAACGATTAGTCGGGCGGGTTATTCCATACTGACTCCCGTCGTTGTTCCAGCGGGGCAAGAGTGTATCCGGAGCGTGGAACCGCTTGAAGGAGAAGCCATCCTGCGAATACACTACCTCAGTGAATAGACACGACTAATCCAGTGTCAAGCAAATCCATAATCAGCGGTTGATTTGGGGCCGGGCAACAAATCGTCAGCGGACCGGCTATGCAAGGAGGCGGACTCAGTTGACCTTATTTGCGGCAATGGAGGGTGTTGTTCATTTATACGGACACAGGAGCTCTTATTTTTGATCTCTAGCCCAAAACGAGGGTCAATGGCTCATGTAGCGGCTCCTGAGTCCGTTTGGCCCCCAAAATGAGCTAATTTCGCGAAATAACGTATCTCTGGTCCTCCTCGCCAAGTGTTTACCTGTGTATCCTACATAAAAATAAGGGCTGTCCCAAGTTGTCGTTACAGCTTTTGGGACTGCCCTATTTTTTAGGCCTTTTCGGCAACTAACTTTTTGAGCTTCAATTCAGGCTCTGGATCGGAGGCTTGCCCTACACGTTTGATAAAGAAGGAGAGCAATAAGCCGATGATGCCAATGGCCACAATGACGAGATAGGAATCATTGATGCCTTGGATGGAAGCTTCCATAACCATATGTTCCTGTGTAGCGCCTTGTGTACCGCTTGCCATCATATCTTGTAAGTGAGCCGTGGTGCGGCTGGTCATTACGGTAACCAGCAGAGAAGTGCCTATGGCGCCGGCCACTTGTCTGATCGTATTGGAGATCGCTGTGCCGTGTGCGTTAAGCTTGTTCGGCAATTGGTTTAGGCCTGCCGTTTGAATAGGCATCAGGAACATTGCCATCCCGACCCGGCGGCCTGTGGACATAAGAACCAGATAGGTATAGCTGGTTGAGTCTGTCAAGTTCATAAAACTCAGCGTTGTGGCGATTGTAATCAGCAGGCCGATAATGGACAGCCATTTCGCCCCGTACCGGTCGAACAGCTTGCCGGTGACCGGCATCAGAACCCCCATCAGCAGCGAGCCGGGAAGCAGCAGCAAGCCGGATTCCATCGCTGTAAAGCCGCGGGCATTCTGCAGGTATAGAGGAAGCAGCATCATATCCGCATACATCACTATTGTAACTGCGATACTGATAATGGTGGTTAAGGAGAACATGTTGTATTTGAAGGCCCGGAGATCAAGAAGCGGATTCCGGGAAACCAGCTGCCGCCAAGTAAACAAGGCCAGGGAAAGGACGCCCGCGCCAATAGACAGAAGTACTTCCACGCTCGACCACCCCGCGCTGCCGGCCCGGCTGAAGCCATACAGTAAAGCTCCGAAGCCGATGGTGGAGAGCGCAACGCTGACCATATCGATCTTGGGAAAGGAGCGTTCCGATACATTTTTCAAATAAATAAATCCGCAGGCGATAACAATAAGAGTGAGCGGAATCATCCCGTAAAACATAGTTTCCCAAGAGTAATGTTCCAAGATATATCCGGCCAGGGTCGGTCCTATCGCAGGTGCGAATATTATGGCGAACCCGACCATACCCATGGCTGCTCCTCTTTTCTCAGGAGGAAAGAGGGTCAAAATGACAGTCATGAGCAGCGGCATAATAATCCCCGCACCGGCTGCCTGAATCATCCGCCCGGTCAACAGGACAGGGAAGCTTGCCGCAACAGCGGACACAATCGTTCCTGCCAAAAATATAAACATAGAGGCTTGAAATAGCTCACGCGTAGTGAACCGCTGCATTAGATAGGCCGTAATCGGAATCAGAACCCCGTTAACCAGCATATAGCCTGTTGTCAGCCACTGGGCCGTTGCAGCCGAGATGCTAAAATCCTTCATTAATTCCGGTACCGCAACACTCATTACCGTCTGATTCAGTGTCGCAAGAAAGGCGCCCAAAATCATGATGAATAAGATGGGCCCCTTTTTTATGGGGCTGTTTGTTAGTTCCGTTTCTTTCTTCACTCTACTCCATCCTTTCCAATCGTCGATTATGGACTAAATATACACTGTGTAGTATAGTTTACAGGGTACAAATTAGATTATAGATGAAAATAGATTGTAAGCAAGCAACGTTCTCTGAAAAAGTGTTTATTAGTTTACAGTTCTGGCATGAATGTCGCTTATATTTAGAAAAAACTACAGTTACATAAAAAGTGTGGTTTACTCAATTAGCGTAACAGGATGGAGGAAATCGAATGAATCATTTAACGCCTCGTATAGACCCCCGGGTACTCCGCACACGTGAATTGCTCAGAAATGCTGTGATTGAACTGCTGGAGGAAATGGATATTGAGAAAATTTCGGTCAACCGTATTGCAGAGCGGGCCGGAATCAATCGTGTTACGTTTTATCTGCACTATCGCGATATCCCGGATATGCTGGAGAAGATGGCGGATGCCATGGTTGAGGATATCCTTCAGGTAGTGAACGAACACTCCCATTTGGAGGAAAATGGAGAATGGCCGATGTTGGAGAATCTGCTAAAGCATATAGCGGACCATTCGAGATTCTATAAGATTATTCTGACCTCAAGACAAATTACGATTTTTACGGATCGGCTGTTTAAGCTGCTTTCGGATATCATTACTACACGACTGGTGAAAAAAGATCAAGACAATGATATTTCCACAACCAATATTCAACGTGAGATTGCTATCTGGTATGGATCTTCAGCCTTAATAGGCACGATTATTGCTTGGCTTCGAAATGACATGCCTTATACGCCGCTTTATCTTGCGAGACAAATCACATTAATGCGGTCGCAATAAGCTAATGGAAATGTGTGCAATACGATAAACAGAGATGCTCTGAAAGGGGGGGGATCGCTGTTTGGTGTGTAGGGACCTCCATCTCTTCTTGAATAGCTGTTGACAAAAAAACATATTAAATATATTATAGACACACTAAGTCTCTAATTAAGGTTTTTAGCACCATGACTTAAGAAACTGTCCCTTGTATACGGCGGAGCTCAATTTTAGATTTGCTCATATAAGGACATTTTTTTACGGGTATTAAAGACATAATATGACTTTGATGTACTTGAATAAAAGAAGAAAAGGATGATTATGATGGCTATTCAACAAGCAGCAGATTCAAACTTTAAAGAAATGATACAAGCGGAGGGGGTAACCGTTGTTAACTTTTGGGCTCCCTGGTGTGGCCCCTGCAGAATGTTTGCTCCTATTCTGGAGGAGTTTGAAAGAGAAGCTGGCGATTCTGTCAGAGTGGTGAAGGTGAATATAGACGAGAACCCGGTAACCTCTGCACAATTTCAGATTATGAGCATACCGACGACCCTAATATTCAGGAATGGCCAACCCCAATATAAAGAATCAGGTATATTGTCCAAAGGCAACCTGCAGCAGCTCACAGCATCTCCAGAACAATTATGAAGAATGCGCCGCTAAGTAAACCCGGTCTCATCGTAGCCTCTCTGGTCATCGCCAATTTTTTGGCCCAGCTCATGCAAACCATGCTGAATACGGCACTGCCGCGAATGATGCTTGATATCGGGATCAATGAGAATAAGGCCCAGTGGCTGATTACCATTTTTTACCTTATTGCCGGGATTATAGTGCCGGTTGCAGGTTTTCTGATCGGAAGATTCACGACAAGAGCTCTGTTTTTCACATCGGTTGTTGCGTTTGGAGCGGGAACTTTAATTGCGGGCTTTGCTACCGGCTTTGCGTTTATTTTGAGCGGAAGAATCATTCAGGGAATCGGAGCTGGTCTGTTAATGCCCCTGTTTCAGACCACGGTTCTTCGAGTATTCCCCCGGGAAAGGATCGGTGCTGCAATGGGGCTGGTCAGTCTGGTGATGGGACTCGCTCCGGCTCTTGGGCCCACGTTGTCCGGCTTGATCGTTCAGCATCATTCCTGGCGCATCCTGTTCTATGGTATGGCCCCCTTGGTGCTTGCCAATTTTGTTCTGGCCTATTTCAGTCTGAAAAATGTCGGAGAGGCCCATGAGGCCAAGCTGGACTATCGGTCGATCCTCTATTCTTCATTTGGCTTTTCCGGTTTGTTATATGGCTTAAGCGCTGCCGGTGAGCAGGGAAGTTCCGCCGTTCTTTCGTGGGCTTTCCTTATTGGCGGGGTCCTGATGATTGTTCTGTTCATCACACGTCAACTGGGGCTAACTCAGCCCTTGCTTGATCTCCGTTTGTTCCGCTACCGGATGTTTACACACTCCTCGATTATCGGTGTATTGATGTTCATCGTGATGGTAGGCGTAGAGCTTTTATTGCCACTTTATGCCCAGAATGTCAGAGGGCTGACACCAAGGGAGTCGGGGCTTATGCTGCTGCCGGGGGCGCTGCTACTGGGAGTATCCGGTTTGATTGCGGGCAAGCTCTACGACCGTTTTGGTGTCCTCCTGTTGGTTCGCGGAGCCTTTATATTGATTACTGCGGTGACGTTTCTGTTGACAATTTCGCTGTATTTTGAGGGGCCTTATGTTCTTTTGGTGGTCATGAATACACTGCTTATGGCCGGGTTTGGGTTCATCATGACACCGATCACCGCTTTCACAATGGGCAGTGTCCCAAAACATATGATTACACATGCTTCGCCGATGACCATTTCCCTGCGCTCCTTAAGCAGTTCGACAGGCGGGGCCCTGCTTATCACAATTATGACAGCAAGTGCTGATTACAGCACCGCAGTATTTCCCGGTAATATGCTGCATGGGATGCAGACTGCATTCTGGGCCTTGACCGCGATTGCCGGGATTGGTTTCTGCTTCACCTTTTACTTGAAGGAATCCCGTGCGCCTGTTGAGGTATCTGCACCTGCCTATTGATACTGCCGAAGCCTCCGGAGTCCGGGATTCCTGTTCTCCTATTGTGTTCGCTTACATTGCTGTGTTATACAAGTACCCACACCTGTTCAGGAGGAATCCCGGGAGGTGTGGGTGTTTTGTTGTTCATTACACTAAACTGGATATCCATGCAAATACCTGCCCTTCTTCTCCGATTACCCGCATGTTGCCGGGCCTTAAGCTCTGATACACTGAACTCGCAAAGCGAAACTCCAAGCGAAGGAGGGAACAAAGATGATAATGTCCATTGTTGTACGGTATCATGAAAGGGCTTTCTTACCGGTTCGGTCAGGTACAAGCAAGGCACAGACAGGACTATCAAAGGAGGCGGTGATTTAATGACAAACCCCGGAAGATGGGTTAGCAGCTTGCTGCTGCTTATGCTGAGTGTCATGCTCGCTATGGTTCCACAGGCACATGCAGAGGTAACCGCAGAGAATCCCGCGGCAGGGACCGCAGCGATCTTTCCCTATCAGCCATCCGCTAAATATGCGGCGTCCGTGAATTACACGCTAAAGGCAAACGGAGTGAGTATCCCTGTTATCCAAGCTTTTAACGACTATGACTATGCCCATTTTTCAATGTCGGAGGGGCCGGTCACGTATGAGTTGACTATTCTGAATACGGATAAAGTGCATGAGTATTCCATCAGCCCCAAGAAATTGGGCATTACCGCCTCCAAGGTGGAAGGGCGCACCATTACTTTTACTACGCAGCAGGATGAGTATCTGATCGTGATGATGAACAATAGAACCACAAAACTGGTGATTGCGGCTGATCCGGCAGAAACAGATGTGCCAGCTGCGGCGGGGAACGGTATTTTTAATGTGACTGCAGCTCCCTATAATGTAACCGGTACGGGGGGGACTGGCGGCGTGGCACAGCGGACGGCTGCACTGCAGCAGGCCATCAACGATGCGGGCAATTATGGCACAGCCCAAGGGAATGGCACACAAGGGATTGTATATGTTCCCTCGGGAACCTACTATATCGGCAACCTGGTGCTGAAGAGCAATACTGCACTTTACATGGCGCCGGGAGCGACCTTTGTGGGTACAGGCAGGACGGCGGATTATACCGAGCACTGGTTCAAGGATTCCATGGGGCGGCCCGCGACCTGGTGGATCTCCACGGCGTTTAATTCCACGAATATTAAGCTTTACGGACGGGGGACCATCGACGGCAACGGCAAGGTGCTGCATGATGACAAGAGCACCAACAATAAAGGAATGATTAATAATCTGGTCGTGCCGATTGCAACGTCGGATTTCAAGATGGACGGGATCGTGATCCGTGAATCTGCGGCTTGGGCTGTAATGCCTGTCCGTTCCAATGACTTGAAATTTACAAATCTCAAGATGTTCAACAGTCTCGGCATGGGGGAAAACGACGGAATCGACGTGGTGGAGTCGCAGGATGTGGAAGTATGCCATTCCATCGGGATTGCCCTGGACGATCCGTATTCCACCAAAGCATGGAAAGAGGACACGGATATCGCCTCGGGCAAAGTGCCTTGGCCAGGCAGTCCGGAGCCGGTGAGTGATGTGCTGTTCGAGGACAGTATTTCCTGGACCAAGTGTTACGGTTACAAAATAGGACAGGGCGTTATGCAGAACCAGGAGAATATCACTTTCCGGGACGGTGTGGTCTACAAAGCGGCTGTCGGTTTTGCCGTTCATCATAAATACGGCACGGGCAGCGTAAGTAATGTAAAGTTTGAGAATATGGATATTGAAGATATCAGCGGAAAAAATGATGACAACAGCGCCTGGATGACGATGTTCACGGTTAATAGCAGCGGCAATGGCGCCGGTCCGGTGACCGGCGTAACGGTCAAAAATATTACGGTGCGGGATGCCGGTGAAAGCTTTGCGAAGATCAAGGGACTGGAAGGGGCCGAAATTACGGATCTAACGTTTGAGAACGTATATATGCCGGGGAGTTCCATGCCAGCAACAACACTGCAGGAGATGAACTTTACCGACCGCGCGTATTACAGCGGCGTAACGATTAAGCCAGTGCAGAATCCCGAACCGCAGCCGCGGAATAATCTGGCACTGGGGAAAGCGGCGGCGGTATCGGCCAATGACAGTACCGTGGAGACAGCACCGCTTGCTTTTGACGGGAATCTGTCAACCCGTGCAGGCACCAAACGAGGGGTGGACCCGGGCTGGATTCAGGTGGATCTCGGTGGGCTCCGGACCCTTAATGAAGTTCAATTATTCTGGGAAGCCGCTTATGGCAAAAGCTATCAGATTCAGGTATCCGGGGATGCGGCCAACTGGACCCCGGTGTACAGTACAACGAGCGGACAAGGAGGATGGGAGACGATAACTTTTAATCCGGTGCAAGCCCGGTATGTCCGGATGTACGGCACCGAACGGGCAACTCAATACGGCTACTCCCTGTGGGAATTTGAGGTCTACGGGCCGGAATAGAGCAGGAGCAGGAGCAGGACAAAGCAGCGATTCTTCAGTAAAGGGAGAGTCGCTGCTTTATGTTGTGGGCCAATACTGTACGGAAGGCGAGTCCGTTCTACAACTCCCGAGCGAGCGTCAAATGTGTGGACTGAATCCAACCAGTAACCAACTAATCCCAGCAACCAACTAACCACCATACAACTGCCATCTGCTAGCCTAACCACTATCCGCTTATCCAACCCAACGAACTGCCAAGAACCGGAAACCAAACTCCTTTCTGTCCAAGGAAAATAAAGTGTTGGATTGAAAAATAAAGTGTTAGACTGGCAACGCTCTATTCAGCGGGCAAGATAGTTATGGATGTCTCGGTGGTTCTGTGTGTTACCTGTAATGGTGGAGTATAGATTTCGTTGCACCCTTAGCAGCAGTTTTACTATTCTTGGATTGTGCAATCAAGTACAGAAAAAAGGACAAGGGGAACCCGCCCTGTCCTTTCTTAATAGATGAGGATAAATACGTGATGAGTTTACGGTTCGATCAAGGTTTACAGTTCGACTCTCCAGTTGCCCATCATCTTGGCGACTTCCGGATCGCGGTACGATAAGAAAAGACTTTCCCGCGTATCGAGAGTGGAAATTTGTTCGATATCGTCCGCGCTCAACTCAAAATCGAAAATGTTGAAGTTTTCGGCGATCCGCTCTTTACGCACCGATTTTGGAATAGCAACGACTCCACGTTGAACAAGCCAGCGAAGCACGACCTGGGCTACGGACTTGTTGTGTTTTTCTGCGATCGAGGACAGCACATCGTTGCCAAACAAGTTGTTAAGTCCTTCAGCAAACGGGGCCCATGACTGGTGCTGTACTCCTTGCTCTTTCATAAAAGCGGCGCTCTCGATTTGGTGGTAGAAAGGGTGCGTTTCGACCTGGTTGACCGCGGGCACGATTTCGTTATGCACGACGAGGTCCATCAGCCGGTCAGGCAGGAAGTTGCTGACACCGATCGCCTTGATCTTGCCTTCGTGGTACAGGTCTTCCATCGCACGCCAAGCGCCGTAGTAATCGCCGAACGGCTGGTGAATAAGGTATAGATCGAGATAGTCGAGCTGTAGCTTATTCAAGGATTTGGCAAACGCCAGCTTGGCACTCTCGTAACCGGCATCCTGAACCCAAAGCTTGGTCGTGATGAATAGCTCCTTACGCGGTACACCGCTGCGCTTGATCGCGCGTCCGACCGCTTCCTCGTTCAGATAACCGGCGGCGGTGTCGATCAGGCGGTAACCGGCCATCAGCGCTTCATATACAGCGTTCTCGCATTCTTCAGCATTCGGCACTTGGTAGACACCAAAGCCGATGATCGGCATTTTTACACCATTGTTTAATGTTACGGTTTGCATTGTAATTCCTCCTAATGTTTAAATGTCTTATAGCAAACGGCGCGTATTCCCTGAATCGGGTACTGCAGAGGGGGATTCCACTTACGGCTCATTTGCATTACAATAAGCTTAGGACCTTCGTGTTACACGAAGTCAAGGCGTCTTCAAAAATTTATTTTCTAAGGAGGATTCACATGCATACGGTCAAAGAAGCCGCCCTAATAACGGGACTAACCGAGCACGCTGTACGTTTTTACACGGATAAAGGCCTGGTGCCAAGCATACAGCGCAATCAAAATAATATTCGGATATTTGACGAAGAATCGATCAACTGGCTACATGGCATCAAATGCCTCAAGCAATCCGGTATGCCGATTGAAGTCATAAAAATGTACGTCGATCTCTGTCTCGAAGGAGATTCGACCATTCCGCAACGCTCCGCACTCATGATGGAGCATAAAGAAGCGGCGCTTGCTAAGCTCGAAGAAGCCAAACAGCACGTTGCCCATTTGGAAGAAAAAACCGCCCTATATCAAGCCATTCTGGACCACCGATCTCCAGACACCACCAATCCTGGCAACTGGGACAAAATTCAGCATATGCATAGTGACGTATTTTACTCGTCCACTGTTCGGAAGGTGTAAGAGATGTACGCGAGACCTAACCGCTCTGAAGAAAATACTCGGTTTTAAACTCCTAATTGGCTTGGCAATGAACAAGATTCACATCATTCTATAACTTATTTTTCAAAAGCTGACGATTTTTCAATATTAAAATCGCGTTAAATCAAAGATTCTGGTCTAATACTTTATTTTCACCGAACACTTTCGCGATCCTATCTCCCGGTGCGGGCAGTTCTGATGTATTTGGTGCAGCAGAATCGCTTTTTGATCGCTCGAAAATGAGTTCTGATGCATTTAGTGCAGTGTAATCTTAGAAAAGCGCCCGTATCTGCCTTATTCGCTATTCCTGATGCACTAAATGCATTCAAATCGGAAAAAAGCCGAATTTCCTCGTATCCTGATGTACAAAATGCAGTCAAACGCCTGCCTAATTAATCTACTTAAAACAACTATCCATCCTCCATCCCAACTACTATCTGCTAATCCAACCACCATTCGCTAACCACCATGCAACTACATCAATTAGCCTACCACTATTAATATCCAACCACCTTTCGCGATCCTATCTCCCGGTGCGGGCAGTTCTGATGTATTTGGTGCAGCAGAACCGCTTTTTGATCGCTCGAAAATGAGTTCTGATGCATTTAGTGCAGTGTAATCTTAGAAAAGCGCCCGTATCTGCCTTATTCACTATTCCTGATGCACTAAATGCATTCAAATCGGAAAAAAGCCGGATTTCCTCACATCCTGATGTACAAAATACAGTCAAACGCCTGCCTTAACTAATCTTCCTAACTAATCTACTTAAGTTCATTGCTGCGAGGGGCTTCTCTACATTACGTATATAGATGTTAATCTGCAGGAAACCGTAACAAGAGACGGGATAGATCCCTGTTACAGAGATGCACGCCCGGGCAGCGGGTTGAAGACTCAACCTCATTTCGTTCGGGTTCTTTACTTCGTCAACCCCTTCTTTTCTCCGTCAAAAAATACAGCAAAGCCAGCAGGGGCAGCACAAGCCCAATCAGAGTGGTGAGGCTCCAGCCGCCATGGGCATAAGCCCAGCCGCCCAGGGAGGAGCCGATGGCTCCGCCCACGAAGAAGATGGCCATGAACAGCCCGTTCAAACGGCCCCTGGCTTCGCTTCCCAAGGTATAAATCGCCCGTTGCCCAAGCACCAGATTTCCCGATACGGCCATATCCAGCATGATTGCAACCAGTACAAGCAGTGCCAGGGTCCAAGTGGAGTTATCGTCAAAAAGATAGGCCAGCACAAAGGACAACACGGCAATGATCATGGCTATGCCGGTCAATATACGGGTCCAGCCTTTATCGGCCAGTCTCCCTGCAATTGGAGCTGCGATTGCGCCGCCTACGCCTGCCAGAGCAAACCAGGCGATGCCTTGCTGGGACATTCCGAAATCATCGGCTAATCTTAAGGGAACCGTAGTCCAGAAGAGGCTGAAGGCCCCGAATAAACTGGCTTGATACAGAGCCCGGCGGCGCAGGATAGGGGTTTGTTTGAAAAGAACGCCTAATGAGGCGATCAATTGGCCATAGTTCATCGCAGGTACCGGCTGGCGCTCTGGAAGAATGCGCCATAGAGCTGCTGCGAGCAAAGTGATTATTGCCGCCGAGAGAGCAAAGATGGATTGCCAGCCCCACAGGCTGGCCACAAAGCTGGCCACCGGCCGGGCGAACATAATGCCGAGCAGCAGTCCGCTCATCACATTCCCGACCACCCGGCCACGCTGCTCTTCGGATGCCAGGAAGGTAGCATAAGGAACCAGGATTTGGGCTACAACAGAGCCAAGGCCGATGAACAGGGAAGCGGTAAGGAACAGCGGCGCTTGGGTGGCAAAGGTTGCAACAAGAAGTGCGGCGACTACAACCAATAACGACAGAGCTGCGAGGCGGCGGTTCTCCATAATGTCACTGAGCGGCACGATAAACAGCAGCCCGATAACATAGCCAATTTGAGTGATGGTGACAATGAGTCCTGCCGCGGCGGAAGAAAGACCTGTATCGGCGCTGATCGGACCGATCAGGGTTTGTGCATAATACAGATTGGCAACGATGAGACCGCAAGCGGCTGCGAGCAGAAAGGTAATCCAGCCTGAAATGGGTTGACGTGCTTTAACTTGTTCGGTGTGCATAAAAATCCTCCTCAACTCTTTTTAAATACTAAACGTTCAGTTCACTAATTCATAAACAAATAATATACTGAACGTATCGTTTTGTAAATAGGAGATTTCATTTCAATTGAATTATTAGTATAATGTACGTATAGTTTTGAAATTGAATGTGGTTAACCAAGCAGTAAAGGGGAAATGGGTATGAACGCCAAAAGAGGACGTCCGCGGAATGTGGAAACGGAAAAGTCGATCCTTGCCGCCGCCTATGACTTGCTTTTTGAACTCGGCTTTGGAGCAGTCACAGTTGAGAAAATTGCCGAGCGTGCGGGAGTCAGCAAAGCCACTATCTATAAATGGTGGCCCAACAAGGCCGCTGTGGTGATTGATGCTTTTTTGTCTGCGACGACAGCAAGAGTGCCGGTGCCGGATACAGGCTCCGTCTATCAGGATATCCTGGGTCATGCGACTGATTTGACCCGGTTCCTGACCAGCCGTGAAGGTCAGATCATCAAAGAGATTATCGGGGAAGGGCAACTGGATGCCGGATTGGCTGAAGCCTACCGGACAAGGTACTTTCAGCCCCGGCGGCTTGAAGCCCGGCAGCTTCTGGAACAAGGGGTTAGGCGGGGAGAACTGAAGGAAGGCCTTGATATCGGGTTAAGTATCGATCTTATTTACGGGCCGATTTTTTACAGATTGTTATTGACCGGTGAACTGTTGGACGATGTGTATGTCGAACATCTGGTTACGGCTGGGTTTGAGGGGATTCGTGCCAGAAATTGAACAAACCGGGAAGCTAAACAGCCGCAGGGACTTTATTCCTGCGGCTGTTTGGTATGGCCTAGAGGGGCCGGACCGTCGCCCCTTCATGAATGCCGCCCGGCAGCCTGTTTCCTGCTGTTAATATCAGGCGAGGGAATAGAAATTGTAAGAATACAGGAAAAACGTAATCGCCAGGAATGAAATCATCAGCACGGCGGTGAGCAGCTTCATTGGCAGTGTATTTCCCGTGGCCTTCCATTTCCGGGCTACAAGGTACACAGCGGGAATAAAGGCTATGGCGAGCACCCAGAAGAAGAGGATATTCAGCTTGAAATTAGCCATGGACTGGAAAGGATCACTCGACAACCGGTTTACTGAAAGGATCAGATTTCCGATGCTCAGCAGCCCCAGGAAGGAGATCAGGATTACCCCTGCACGCAGCGGAAGTCTATGCTTGTTGCGGGGTCTTGTTGTTCTTCTGGAGTTGCGAATCCAGCCGATGATACCCACGGCTAATCCGACGGTGAACAATAAGGCGGCTCCTCCTACCAGCACATAATTGAAGATTACGGTTTCTGTGAAAGACACCGGTCTCTCGTCAGCGATCACACCGTACGACAATTGGGTCACCTTTCCGCTGTCGTCGGTTTGGAAATACACACGGCTGATATCTATCCCTGCGTTATCCATAAGGGTGTTGCCGGGAGTCACACGCTCGTAAAGATAAGGTTCAATTTCTACGAAAGAAACGTTTATATTCATGTAAGGAATGCTTAGATCTATGCCTCCTTTGGCATTGGCAGTAATTACGGTATCCGTATCCTGGACAACGGAAGTGACCTTCAATATATTGGAGTCGACAGCACGGGCAGAACGGTATTTCCCGGCTACCTGCTCGCTATGATTGAATTCGCTTGTTGCTTCCGGGGCAAGCCGCGAATCTCCTACAAACAGCTTAATCAGCTCACTTCTGGCGCCGGACATTTCATTGGCAACATTGGTCAGGATGCTGATTCCGAAATTCTCTTCGGGAACAATGGATAGGAGAGATGAGAAGGCAATAGTATTTCCTCCGTGCTCCAGCACACGATACTGCCCTGCAAAATGTTCCCAAAAGCCATGGGCATTACCCGGCAGCAATGGATGATGGGTATAAGATACTTCGTGCATCTGCTGAAGCGTCTCCGGCTGCTGGAAGAGCTTGTATTTCGCGGAACCGGTGGTATTCAAATGAGCCAGCATAAAATGTGCCATGTTCTCTGCGGTAATGTTCAGGGAACCGGCCGGCATGTCATTGATATAAAAATTCGGCTGTGCAGCCCATTCACCGCCCGCTTTGGCATAACCGACGGCTTTATTCTCCATGATTTCCGGAATCAGATCATAGCGCGGGGTAAAAAAGGACTGCTTCATGTCCAGCGGTGCAAAGATATTTTGCTGAATATAATCTTCAAAAGACTTCCCGGACACACGTTCTACAATATAGCCGGCCAAGTTGGTTCCGTAGTTGGAATAAGCAATCACAGTTCCTGGCGTATAAATCTGTTTCGGTTGATTCCCAGGGGCGATATGCTCTTCGAGCGGTTTGATCTGGGTAGGGTCGCTAACGAGCAGGCCCTCTGTGCGTTCTTCAAACCCGGCCGTATGGCTCATTAAATGATTCAGGGTGACAGGTTCTTTAAAGGCAAGATCAAGGAATCCGTCGGGCAGGTATTTCCGGATGTCGGCCTCCAGATCCAATTTGCCTTGTTCAACCAGTTGCATCACCGCCGTCCAGGTAAACAGTTTGGATACAGAACCGGCTTCCAGATAGGTGGTTCCGGCATCAACGGGAGTCTGCTTCGCGATATCGGAATAGCCGTAGCCCTTCATAAAGACAATCTCCCCGTCTTTTACAATCGAGACAGAGGCACCGGGGACATCTTTTCCGATGTATTTCTTCATAATCTGATCTGTCTTCGCTTCAAGCTCTGCCACCGGAATCCCGCTGGGGGTGGCCGGAATAGACGGCGCTGCGTAGGACTGAAGTGGGCCGATCGTCAACAATGCCAATAAGATAAATGCGGACCATAATTTTTTCATTTGTTTTCGTGTGTCTCCTTCTGTTTGAGATTGACTTCAGTCTAACAGCTGGGTCTTTCTTTTTTATCTCTTATTCCTTACTTATTTCTTACTTGATGCGGCCAAGGGATTCTTCGGCTGGCTGCTTGGGTGGACGCTCCGCGAACGGACCGTTGCTCCAATCGATGTGATCGTAAGAATTTTTTTCTTCTCCTTAGTGGTGAAACTCCGGAGACCAAGGCGACCGCTGCCGCTTCTCCGCGGGTCGTTCCGTTCTCCCCGCTGTTTGAGCAAATCCATAATCAGCGGTTGACTTGGTCCCGGTAACCACTCTTCACCGGGCCCGGCTGTGCAAGGAAGCGGACTCAGGGGATCTTATTTGAGGCAACGAAGGGTGTTGTCCTTTTATGCGGACACAGGTGCTCTTATTGTATGATCTCTAGCCCAAAACAAGGGTCCATGGAACATTTAGCGGATTCTGAGTCCGTTTCACCAGACAAATGAGCTTATTTCGGGAAATAACGTTTCTCCAGTCCGTTAAATCTGTCAACCGCTTATTTTTAGGTTGAGCCACTCAAAAAGGGAGTATTTCTTGTTACATTCAATAACCAGGGGTCGGATTTGCATGCCAATGGATTTAGAAGAAAACGATCCCCAAATCACTTCGTTCGCGTCGTCTATGCCGCTGTCAAAGTGTATGCTTTGTCAATCCCCGATGACCCAAAAAGCAGAGCAGGGATTCTCCAATTACGGAAGAATCCCTGCTCTGCTTTTTTAAAATTTTACAGGACGGTCGCATTCAATAGAAAAGTTACTTACGAGACAGCCTCCTTCTATTTTGATATGGGAGATCCTGTCTTACTCGTAGAACAGCCACCGGGAGGAGGTGTTGTGTAAGAACAAGAGCAACCTTTTACTGGAAGAAGGGTATATACGTCATTAACTTTTATAGAAGGAGGCCGATCACTTGAAAGCAATGAAAAAAATGATCATTCTAATATTTGGTTTACTGATTCTATCCGAAGGGACCTTGCTATATGCCGCTTCCGGCAAATCCGCAGTTGCAGTTTACTTGAATCATGTGCTGCAAAAGCAGTCAGGAATAACTTCGGAGGGGAAGGTATACCTGTCTGCTGAGCAGCTGTCTGAGGATTTGAATGTGTTAATGTCTGTGGAGAAGTCGGGTCAAACGGTTCGAATCTATAAGCCAAATGTAAATACGGTGTTGATTGATGATAAGGGGGGCATTTTTGGCAAGGTAAAAATCGATGACCGTATTACTTTTTCTGCCCTTGTCCAGGTAGATCATTTAAAAGTAGATATTTCAGAGATAAAAATTCTGATCACCAATGCTGAAAACAAAACAGAAACCATGGACATTCAGCAGATTAAAGAGCAAAAAGAAAATTTTTGGCTCAAATCGGCCGATTTCACTTATAGCTTTAATACCAAAGGGGCCTATACTGTGCAGGTGTATTTCAAAGCTATGGATTCCAAACAATGGTTTCCCGTTTCTGAGATTCAAATATTTACGATTTGAGCTTTGTGTGCAGCCTGCACCATTGGTCATACTTATGGATTACACGATCTCGTTTCTATAAATAACCTTACTCACCTCATGCCGCACTGTTCCATGGCCTGGCTTCAGGCCTTTGCCAATCGCGATGAGCATGATGTCCTCATACCGCTTAGGAATTTGTAAGGCCTCTTTTAGCTGAGCGGAATCATACCCCGACATCGTAATGGTTTCATACCCCGCTTCATTCGCAAGCAGGATCAGGGACATGGAAGCCAGACTGATATCTCTGATCAATTCCAGCTTTAACTCTTCTTTGGATTTAGGAGCGTAGTAATTTATGGCGGCATCCGCCAAATAGTCTCTTAAGGCTTGGTCCATATAACCTGCTTGAAAGGCTTGTTCGTGGATATCCATAATATTATTGGCATCAAAGGCTTGATAATCACCCAGCATCACGATCAGCGCGGAAGCCTCTACCACCTGGGCTTGATTATAAGCGATAGGCAAAAGCGATTTCCGCAGCCGGGGTTCATCCACAATCAAATACCGGGTCGCTTGTATATTATTTCCGTTGGGTGATTTGCTGGCACTTTCGATTAACGAAGTGAGGACCTCCGGAGAAATCTCGTGGTTGGGGTCATAATGTCTGACAGAACGTCTCTGGTCTAAAATATGTTTTACACTCATAGTATCCACTCCATGAATTAGATTAGGTTGCAGCTTTGATTATAGTAGGCCATACTTAAGGTGAAAATAACGCACATTAATGTGGTATAGCCACCTTTAGGTGCCTGTTGGAGGGACATACATGGTTAGTCACAATACCGGCATCAATATTTTTGTCAACACGGTAGGCGGAAAGTGGAAAGGGCTGATCCTCTATTTCTTGAGCCAGCAATCCATCCGGACCAAAGATTTTTATCCATTGATTCCGGGGATTACACAAAAAGTGTTGACCGATCAGCTGAAACAGCTGGAAAGAGATGGTCTTGTGCAAAGAGAACTGTTCCCGGAAGTGCCGCCGAGAGTAGAATATAGTCTAACAGACCTGGGGCAATCCTTTGTCCCCATATTGAACATCATGTGCGAGTGGGGCAATACCTATGCTCTGGCCAGGGATATAGAGAAAGATGGACAAATCCGCTGCAGTCATGAAGCAAAGAAAGCCTGAAAAGTTTTTTAGGGTTTTGAGCAAGCTGACAAAAATAGTATTGTAATGAAAACGGTTTTATGTTAGTTTAACTTTATAAAAACGTTTTTATAGTAAAGGACCGAATATTATGGGAAAGATCACGATTAAAGATGTTGCCAGGGAGGCCGGTGTCTCCATCTCTACTGTGTCCAACGCTCTTAATGACGTGGATGTCCTGAATCCCGAGACCAAATCACATGTGCTGCAAGTAGCCCAGCGTCTGAATTATGTGCCCAACCTGAATGGCAAGCAGCTGAAGTCGGGGAAGACCAAAATGCTCGGTTTTTTTACCACCAGTGTATCGGGGCCCTACTTCTATAAACTGGTGGAGTCCATGGCCAATGAGTGTGACCGCCGGGGCTACGGGCTGAATGTGTTTGTTACGAAGGACAAACAAGTGGTGATGAGCAATATTCTCGGCCGGCGTGTAGACGGTGCCATTATCTATGAAGAGCGGGGCATTGATGAAAGGGATATTGCAGCGATGAAGAAAGAGAAGGTCAAGGCGGTGTTTCTGGACCGGGCCCTGGAGAATGAAACGATGGGCAGTGTTATTTTTGATTCCTATGAAGCTGCTTATGAGGCTACCAAGTACTTAATTGGCCTGGGGCACAAAAAAATCGCCTACATCTCCGGCGTGGATACGATGCTGGACAGTGTGCAGCGCAAAGAGGGATATTTGGCTGCACTTCGCCAGTATCAGCTGCCGGTGGATGAGGATTATATCCTGCAGGGGTATTTTGAGGAAGGAAGCACCCATAACGCGGTGAAAGCCTTTCTGCATCTGCATCCGCAGAAGCTGCCGGACGCCTTTCTGGCCGGGAATGACCTGAGTGCGATTGGCTGTATCCAGGCACTGAAGACGTTTGGTTTTGCTGTTCCTTCCGACGTCAGCGTGGTCGGGTTCGATGATATTGAGATTGCCCAGTATTATTCACCGCCGCTCACGACAGTGAGGAACCAGATCGCCAGACAAGGGATGCTGGCCATTGACCATCTGGTGCGTTTGATCCACAAGAAAGAACAGGGAAAGTCGCAGAAATTGGCCGGAGAACTGGTGGTTAGAGGTTCAAGTCATGTGAAGCTGGACCGGAATGATGTTGTATAGCCCTGGGGGCAATCATTGCCGGTCTGGATTTGAGCAGGAGGGGGATTTTTTTGTCGAAAAATAAAAACGTTTTTATAGAAATTCACTGCAGTTACACTTACGCTGATTGGGCATTTCTTTTGTTCAATTTATTTCAAGAGATAAACCTGGAGGGGAGCATAAAAACGTGAATAAACTGGCCGTAGAGACAGGAGCCGGAAAGCCTACGAGACCCCGTGGAAAGAAGCCTAAAGGGCAGAGGCTTAAAGAATTTGTAACCGATTACAAAAGACAGTGGGAAATCCAGTCGATGATCCTGCCGGGCATTATTTTTATGATTATTTTTTGTTACATTCCCATATACGGCTTGACGATTGCCTTCAAAAACTACACGGTCATCGACACGCTGGGGACCGCTCCGTGGGTGGGCCTGGACAATTTCCGGATTATTTTATCCGACAAATACTTCTGGGATGCGGTGGTAAACACGCTGGGCATCAGCTTTCTGAAGCTGGCTATCGGGTTCGTCATTCCTATTATCCTGGCCATTATGATCTATGAGCTGAACAGTGGCCGCTTCAAAAAAATGGTGCAGACCCTCTCCTATTTGCCGCACTTTCTGTCCTGGATCGTGCTGGGCGGTATGCTCATCACCTGGTTCTCAACTACCGGACTCTTCAATCAGCTGCTGCTGGGTCTCGGCGTCATCTCACAGCCGCAAAATATTCTGCTTGATGCCGGGAAGTATTGGTGGATCGCCACTTTATCGGATATTTGGAAGGAAGCCGGATGGGGCACGATACTATACTTGGCCATCATGTCCAAGATCGACCCTACGTATTATGAAGCGGCCAAAATCGACGGCGCCAGCCGGCTCCGCCAGATCTGGAATATTACACTGCCGAACATGAAGCCGATTATCGCCCTTAATCTGATCCTTACTGTAAGCGGTTTACTCGGCTCCAATCTTGATCAGACTCTGGTTCTGATGAACTCCCAGAACCGGGAGAAGGCCGAGGTCATCAACTCTTATGTGTACCGGATGGGGATGTCGCAGGGGGATTTCTCCTATGCTACCGCCGTTGGATTGGGAGTTTCCATAGTGTCCGTTATCCTGCTGCTTGTGGCCAATAAAATAACCGGCAAATTAAATGACAATCAGTCTGTTCTCTAGAAGGAGGGTGCCCGCGTGAATCGAAAGGCGGCCAAAGAAGATCTCGACAGCCGGATCTTTGATACCTTGAATATGATTTTGCTCATCATCTGTACAGTAATCATTGTAGTCCCGCTGTGGAATGTCATCATTTCTTCATTCAGCTCCGGGAAAGCCTTGGCCGAAGGCGGCTTTATATTCTGGTCTACAGAATTCTCCCTGGAGAATTACCGCGCCGTGTTCAACGATCAGAGTATATGGCAGTCGTTTTTTATCTCAGTCTCCAAGACTACCATCGGCGTGCTTACCCATGTCTTCTTCTGCGCAATGGTCGCCTATGGACTCAGCAAAAGAAATGTGCGCGGCCGCAAGCTTTATGTAGCGATGGGCGTCATCACGATGTTTTTCTCCGGCGGGATGATTCCGACCTATCTGCTCATCAAATCGCTGGGTCTGCTTAACAGTTTCTGGGTGTATATTATCCCGGCGTTGTTCAGCTATTACGATGTGGTTATTCTGATGAATTTCTTCCGGAATGTGCCGGATTCCCTTGAGGAGTCCGCCAAAATCGACGGTGCCGGCGACTGGCATATTTTCCTGAAGATCTTCATTCCGCTGTCCATGCCGGCTATGGCGACCATTGCGCTGTTCAACGGGGTCGGGCAATGGAACGATTTCATGACCACCAAGCTGTATATAACCGATCAGGCGCTGTACCCGCTGCAAATGAAGCTGTATGAGATTATTGTCCAGTCGCAGACCCAGGCGATGCAGAATGTTGGGGGCTCGGCCATCATTGAAACGACGACCAAGGGGGTTCAACTCGCAACCATTGTCATAACGACGCTGCCGATTGTGGTGATGTATCCGGTCCTGCAGCGGTATTTTATCTCGGGCATGATGATGGGGGCTGTCAAAGAGTAAGCTTGGGCCCGGCTGCAAGACGGAATCCATGGTGAACTTATTATAAGGAGGAAAGCAAATGCTTAAGATGATCAGGAAATCAGGAACTAAAGGCCTCAAACTGGGTGTAATGCTGCTGGCGGCGGTACTTGTGGTTGCAGGCTGCGGCGGTGGCGGGTCCGGCGGCGGCACTAAAGAGCTGGTTTCGATTGAAGGCCGTTATACTGTTGATCCGGAGACACCGGCCTGGCAGCTGGACAAAAAAGAGGAGGTTACCGACCTCACCTGGTACGTGAACGCGGATTGGTGGAACACCGATTTCGGCAAAGACATTGTGACCAAGAAGATTAAGGAAGACCTGAATATTAACATCAAATTTATTACCGGGGATGATACAAAGCTAAACACTTTTTTTGCCGGGGGGGATATGCCGGATCTGCTGACCGTGTTCGATTCGAACTCGCCGGTGGTGCAAAAAGCGGCTACCTGGGCGCTTCCGCTGAATGATCTGGCGGAGAAATACGATCCCTATTTCAATAAAGTGGCTGCTGCGGATACCTTGAACTGGTTCCAGCTGACGGATGGCAAAACCTATGGCTACCCGAACTATTCCAATACGCAGGCGGATTATGACAGCGGTAACATTCCGGCCAAAACCGCCTTTATCATCCGTAAGGATGTGTACGAAGCGCTCGGCAGCCCGGTGATGGGGACTCCGGAGGAGTTCCGGAGTGTATTGACCCAAATCAAGCAGCAGTTCCCGAGCCTGATTCCCTTTGGCTTCAACTCGATTGGGGAAGGCACCGGTTCTCTTGGCGATACCCTGCAGGACTTTATTGGAGTGCCGCTGGAGCAAGAGAATGGCGGGTTCTATGACCGCAATCTGGATGAGGATTACCTGGCCTGGGTTGAAACCTTGAATGCGGCCTACCGGGACGGCAGCCTCAGCGATGACAGCTTTGCCGATGACGGGACGGCATTTGAAGAAAAAGTGAAGTCCGGCAAATACGCCACAATGCTGCTCGACGGGACACCTCAGCAAGGAGGAAACCTGCAAATCTACAGAAGTGCGAACCCCGGCAAAGAGTATATTGCCATTGACGGGCCGCAGAGCACCGTGGGCCATGAACCGACGTTGAATCAATCCGGAATTACCGGCTGGATGATCAATTACATTACCAAAGACTGCAAGGACCCGGCCAAAGCGATACAGATCTTTACGTATCTCTTAAGTGAAGAAGGACAAATGCTGATGAACTACGGGATTGAAGGCGAGACCTATAAGGCTAAAGGGGACGGCACAGTAGAGCTGCTGCCCGAAGTGAAGGATCTGCAGCTGAATAATGCGGATCAATTCAAAAAGGACTACCGGATGGGTGAATTTATGTTCTTCGGCCATGACCGTCACAAATCGCTGAGCAGCGATGCCTTCCCGGAATCCGTCAAGCAATTGCAGGAATGGGGCAAAGGCAAGCTGAAGCCGCATTTCCTCCTGGAGAATATCAATCCGGATCAAGGCACGCCGGAAGCGCGGGCGCTGAGCGCCATCAATACCAAGTGGAATTCGACATTGGTAACCATGATCCGTGCAAAAGATGATGCCGCCTTTGAGGGCGCCTTGGCGGCTTACCAATCCTTTTTGGCGGAGAATAGCTGGGATCAGATTGTCAAGGTCCGCAGCGAGAAGATGAAACAGAATAAAGAGAAGCTGGGACTCTAAAAAAGATCACCTGGAGGGAAACCCAATGCGGCAATATAAGGTCTATAAGTCTACGGGAGAAAAGGAATTATTTGTACCTCAGTCACCGGAATCCTGGGCATCAGTACCTTCGGGTGCGGGGAGCGTCGTTGTCACCTTGGATGACAATCGCAGCTATCAGCAAATGGATGGTTTTGGGGCCTCTTTTACTGACTCGTCAGCTTACCTGATGAACCAGGTGCTCCGTGAGGAGCAGCGGGAAGAAGTGATGCGGAGGCTGTTTGATCCGCAAGACGGGATTGGCTTGTCCGTCCTCCGCAATCCCATGGGTGCTTCGGACTATGCGAGAACAGTGTACAGCTACAACGACCTGCCCGCGCCAGAGACGGACCCGGAAATGACCCGGTTCTCCGTCGCCCATGATGAAGCGGATGTGATCCCTCTAACCTTGCAGGCGCTGATGTTAAATCCGCAGCTGAAGCTGTTCGCCTCACCGTGGAGTGCACCGGGCTGGATGAAGACGGGCGGCTCCATGCTCGGAGGCCAGCTGAAAAGCGAATATTACGCGGCCTATGCGGACTATTTTGTGAAATACATCCAGGCTTATGCCGCCCACGGCCTCAAGGTTCATGCGGTCACCCCGCAGAACGAAGCCTTGTATGAACCGCTTCATTATCCGAGTATGCTGATGCTGCCCGAGGCGCAGAGTGATTTTATCAAAAATCATCTGAAACCCGCCTTTGTGAAGCACGGTATGGATACGAAGATCCTCTGCTACGATCACAACTGGGACCGGCCCGATTATCCGCTCACGGTGCTGGAGCAGGCAGGGGATGAGGTGGACGGCGTTGCCTGGCATTGGTACGGAGGGGAGGCTTCCGCACAGACGAAGGTGTATGAAGCGGTTCCGGGCAAAGAAGTGCATTTCACCGAAGGCTCGGGCGGCGAATGGATTCCGCCGTTTGAACAGGCCTTCTCTAATGTGATGCGAACAGGGATTGAGATTCTGCGGAATTACGGCCAATCCATGGTGCTGTGGAATATGGCGCTGGATGAGCACAACGGGCCGACGGTCCCCGGCTTCGGGCAGAGCACCTGCCGCGGTATTGTGCAGGTCAACCAGCAGACCGGAGAGCTGACGTATACGCTGGATTATTACGCGCTGGCCCATTTCAGCAAAGTTATCCGCCCAGGGGCGGTGCGGATTGCATCCTCCTCGGAGGATGAGGATATCCGCTCGGTTGCTTTTCGGAATACGGATGGTTCGCTGGCGGTGGTATTGTTCAATGACGGGAGCGTTACGGCGAATGTGGATATGAACCTTCGGGAAGAAGGACTGCTAAGCTTGAAGCTGGAATCCAAAAGCGCCGTATCCATCCTAATCAGCCCCTAACCGTGCAGAGAGGGGCATCCTGCTACACCGATGGATTGATGAATAAAAAGGAATGACTCCGCAGGGTGTCCTGACAGCCATTGTGATTGGCTGCCGGGACATCCTTTTCCACTTAATGTCCAAGACCCGAAGAAGGAAGAGAGTCTTCTCCGGAATAACGTTTACGGTATTCGCCCGGTGTCAGGCCGGAACTGCGCTTGAACATGCGGATGAAGGAATTGACGTTCTGGTAGCCGACCTGCAGGGCGATGTCCTGAATAAGCAGGTCCAGATTCATCAGCAGCTCCTTGGCCCGCTCAATCCGCAGATTGTTCAGATATTCGCTGAAGTTGATGCCGGTCTTTTCCTTAAAAATGCTGGACAGGTAACCCGGTGTTAAATTCAGCTTGTCCGCGACCAGATTCAGGTTGATATCTTCTCCGCAATGCTTGTCCAGATAATCGAGCACGAAGCTGATCACCGGATCGCGCGTCTCGGAGGTGCTGCGGATGGCCGCGAGTACCGGACGGACCAGATCATGGAGCCATTCCCTATACTGCTGCGTGGAATGGAAGGTCGCAAACGGCTCTCCGGGAGGCGGAGAAAGGCGCTCTGCTTCCGCTTGCGGCACATTCAACTTCATCACCGTCTTGCCCGTCTGCTCCGCGGCTCCCAGTGCAAAGGCCCGGAAGTCTTCAGCCGCCGCATCTTTGTGCCGCAGCTGCTCCAGCTGGCGGTCCAGCCAGGCGAAGACAGCCTCTTCACTGCCGGATTGCAGCAGGTTGTGCAGCTCGTCCCCGTGTGTCACCTTCAGATGAAAGGACTTGGAGGGCGAGGCCCGAGGCTCCACGATAATCTGCGTCTCCCCGTTCAACCTGCGTTCACCCAGCAGCATGGACAGATTGTTGTACGCGTCTGTAAATGAGGTCTCCCCCGAATACACCGGACTTACCGCAATGGTCAGGTACAGGGAATCCTCGGTGGCCAGCAGCTCCTTCAGCGTATCCAGCGCTTGCAGAATACCGCTCTGCGGGCCGGGGTCGAACAGCAGCAGCAAGAGCTGGTCCTGTTCCGGCTGGAGTGCGACCCTATCCGTTTCGCCAGCGGCCATCAGACTCTGGATCAGCTTCCATAACATAAGCGTGTGTCTCTCGAATTCATCCGGCAAGCTTTTGAAGCTGACCTTGAACAGAATCGAAGCATACGGCTGTTCGGATTGCCGGACATCTTCTAGATCCGCCAGACTTCCGCTCAGCGGGATATTCTTCACTTTATGGGTGTAGGCATATTGGCGTACCAGCGAGTTCTTGTGCTCAAGGTCGGTCTGGATGAACCGGTTGTTCTCCAGAATGGAGCTTAGACGGTCGCCGATGATGGCGAATTCCTTCACACTGCTCAACTTGTCCGGAGTGCTACCCGACTTGCGGTCCAGGGCGGCAATCAGGCGCTGGAGCGGCTGGTTCAGCCGCAGGCTGAAGAACAGGGACGAGAGGATGCTGATCAGGACGGCGGCGGTGAGCAGCACGGCCAGCAGCAGCCGCATGCCGCGCATTTCCGCAGCAATCGCGGCCACCTGGGTCACCCGGA
This sequence comes from Paenibacillus albidus, assembly GCF_014644435.1. Taxonomy (GTDB): domain Bacteria; phylum Bacillota; class Bacilli; order Paenibacillales; family Paenibacillaceae; genus Paenibacillus_AQ; species Paenibacillus_AQ albidus. The sequence goes on from NZ_BMKR01000019.1 coordinate 36,785, forward strand.
CATAGGTGAATCCGGTCTGTTTGCCTTTTTCATAGAAGTAATACTGGTCCCCGACACGCTTATGGGCACTGCCGCTTGCGGGAAACTCCGGCTCCGGCAGTTCGTTCTCCGCCGTGGAGAACAGCAGCTTCCCCTGCGCATCCAGAATATAGAACGGATTATTACCGGCATTGCCGTAGGCAGTCTGCATCCGCTGCGGATTCAACATTACGATCCCGTAGACTTCTTCGTAAGGAATCGCTTTGACCATCACCGGCATCAGCCGGCCGAGGGGACGTGAGGAAAACATCGTGTTCTCTGTAAAGGACGCAGCGGGCATGACTTTAAGGAATTGGTTGTCCATCGTCTGCCGGCTCCAGTAGCCCGGCGGATACTCTTCGCTGAAATAGTATTTGCCAAACATATCGCTCGTGCTGCTGAGACCCTCTTTTTCCAGTACATAATCTTCTTGTTTAAAATAGAGAATGAAATTCTCGATATGCAAAAAAGGATTCGCATACAGGGTGGCAAGATCCGACTTCACTTCGGCCGGGATATCATAACGCCGGTTCTCCTTAAGGTGGCTAAGAATGCCCAGATTGGCCGTCCATGGCTCGGATTGGGTAAGGGCCAGAATCATATTCTGGGTCAGCCGGAAATGATTCTCGTAGCCTTCGACCGTCTGGGCGAGGCCCAGCTCATTTTGCCGGACCATCTCCTGATACACTTTGCCGCTTAAGTATAGATGGGAGAAGAGATTGAATGAAGCCAGAATCAGGATGACGCTGAGGAAGCTCAGCATCAGCTTGACGAACAGGGCATTAGATGCAAATTTGCTTGTGAGCAGTCCCTTCATAGGTATTCCCCCTTGGATACAGTCGCGAGTGGTTTGCTTTAATCCTATCATAGCGGCAGAAAGCTGACACAAACAATATGCACTTTTACTGATTTATACGCTATTCTCGGGAAAACCGCGCTACGGGCGAAATGTTATATAACATGTAGATAGCGCTTTCTAACGATATGCCGCTATAATGCGGAGACAAACCCCAGACATGAAGGGGAAGTAAGCTGACATCCATGTGAGCTGCCATCATTTGAACAAGAGGGGACATGCGTATGGCTCAAGCTGGCGTAGTTCAGGACAGACCGCGAAAGGAAGTGCACCATCCACACCGGCGGAAGGCGGGGATCATTCGAACCTGGAACAAAAATAAGGCGCTATGGCTGCTGTTTCTGCCGTGCCTGCTGTATTATTTGATCTTCCGCTATGCGCCGATGTTCGGATTGGTCATCACATTTAAGGATTACAATCTCTTTAAAGGCATTTGGGCCAGCGACTGGGTGGGGCTCAAATATTACCGGATGTTCATTGAGAACCCTGACTTTTGGCCGCTGATGAAAAACACGTTTTTGCTCGGCGTCTATAAGCTGGTCTTTGGTTTTCCGGCCCCGATTCTGCTGGCGATTCTGCTCAATGAAGTGCGAAAGGCTGCTTTTAAGCGGTTCGTACAGACGGTCAGTTATCTGCCGCATTTTATCTCAAACGTGATTGTTGCAAGCATGGTGATTATGTTCTTGCCTCCAACCGGAGGGCTGATTAACAATCTGCTCGCCTCTATTGGAATCGGACCGATCAATTTCATGAATGAGCCCGGGCTGTTCCGGGGCATCTATGTCCTGTCGGAGATTTGGCAGCATATCGGCTGGGAGACCATTATCTACTTGGCCGCACTGACCGCCATCGACCCGCAGCTGTATGAGGCCGCAGATATGGACGGCGCCAGCCGCATGCGCAAAATCTGGCATGTCACCCTGCCCGGCATTTCACCCGCCATCGTAATCACCCTGATCCTGAATGTCGGCAAAGTGCTGGAGATCGGGTTCGAGAAGGTGTTCCTGATGCAGAACCCGGCGATCTACGATACGGCGGATATTATCAGCACTTATGTCTACAGGGTCGGTATGGTGCAGGGGAACTTCAGCTATGGTGCTTCCATCGATTTGTTCATGGGCGTGATCAGCCTGATCTTCATCTACACCGCCAATTTCATCAGCCGCCGTGTAAGCGAGACAAGTCTATGGTAGAAAAGAGGTGCGGTGATGCGATCACCCCGGTTATCCTGGTTTAACGTCGTAAGTACCTTCATGCTCCTGGTTGTTGTGATTATCACGCTCTATCCGTTTCTGCATATGCTGGCCGTCTCCCTCAGCAGCGATGTGCATGTCATGAAGAATACGGTCTCTTTCTGGCCCAAGGGCTTTAATCTGAACATGTACAAGCTTGTGCTCGGGGACCCGCAAATCTGGACGGCTTACAAAAATACCATTATCTACACCGTGCTTGGCACGCTCATCTCACTGGTCGTCACCTCCACCGGAGCTTATGCACTCTCCCGCAGCGATATGGCGCTGCGCAAAAGCTTTATGCTGCTGATCGTCATCACGATGTTCTTCAGCGGAGGGATGATCCCGACCTTCCTCGTGGTCCGCTCCCTGAATCTGGTGGATACCGTATGGGGCATGGTGTTGCCGGGCGCGGTCAGCACCTGGAATCTGATTCTGATGCGGACCTTCTTCTCGGGTATCCCCAAAGAGCTGGAGGAGTCGGGCCGCATCGACGGACTGAACGATATCGGTATCTTCATCCGCATTATCGTGCCGCTGTCCAAGGCTTCTTTTGCCACCATTGCCCTCTTTTACGCGGTGGGCATGTGGAATAACTTTATCTTCCCGCTGCTCTATCTGCGCACACCCGATTTGTTCCCGCTCCAGGTGCTGCTGCGAAATCTGGTGCTGGCCGGCAGTGCAAGTTCGGGAGATGTCACCGGGATTGGGGGTGATAACCAGGTTGTGGAGGAATCGCTGAAGTATGCGACCATTATGGTATCGACACTTCCGATTCTGGCCATCTATCCGTTTGTGCAGAAGTATTTTGTCAAGGGGGCCATGATTGGTGCGGTAAAAGGCTGAGGCGGGACGGGCCCGCCACAAATTCAGATTAAGGGAGAGAAGAGTCATGAACAAATGGAGATCTGTATTTCTGCCCCTCGTAATTGCAGCTGCTGTAGTAACCGGCTGCAGCGGCGGAGGCAATGATGCCGCGCCGCAGTCGAATACGCAAGGGGGCAGCAACGCCACCCCAACAGGTTCTGCCAAAGCGGAGAAGACCTTCACGGCGCTGCTGGACAACAATCCAACGTTCCCTTATTCCAAAAGCTGGCCAATCTGGAGCTGGCTGAAGGAGAAAACGGGAGTCATGCTGGAGGTGCAGACCCCCTCGGGTAAGCTGGATGAGAGCCTGAACCTGGCAATTGCTTCCAAGGCGATGCCGGATCTGATGTATATGCCCAACCGCAAGGATTCGAATAAATTCGGGCAGCAGGGAGCGCTCGTGGACCTGATGGAGCATATGGATAAGCTGCCGAATTTGACGGCCTGGATGAAGCAGTACCCGGAAGAAGCAAAGGCCGCGTTGTCCGCCGACGGCAAAATGTACATGTTTCCGAACCAGGGCTTCGGCGAAACGAACCGCATGATCTGGATGTACCGCAAGGACATTTTTGACAAGGAAGGCATCCAGGCTCCAACCACTTATGAAGAGCTGCACACGGCCTTGAAGGCCCTGAAGGCGAAATACCCGGACAGCTATCCGCTCTCGATCCGCTACGGGCAAATCCCGGATGAGATGAATGCCAACATGACGGTCAACTACGGGACCGGTGAAGGCGCATATTACGATTTTGACAATAAAGAGTGGCGTTATGGGCCGACGGAAGACAATTACAAGACTATGGTGGGCATGTGGAAAAGCTTTTATGACGAAGGTCTGATTCCGCCCGACTTCCTCTCTCTGCAAACCAAGCAATGGCAGGATATGGTCTCCACCGGCAAATCGTTCGTGACGATTGATTACATCAGCCGGATCGATTTCTTCAACAATGCGATGCAAAAGGAAAATCCCGAATTCAACATGCAGTTCATGGCCCCTCCGGCCGGGATTTCCGGCGGCAAGCAGCTGAATCCGTATTTTCATTATATGGAAGGCGGCCTGACAGTGGCATCCACCTCCCAGAACATTGATGATGTGATGAGTTATATGGACTTTTTCTATTCTGAGGAAGGGCGTACGCTCAGCAGCTGGGGCGTGGAAGGCGAGACGTATGTGAAGGAAGGCGACGTGATTAAGTTCAAGCCGGAATATAACGATGTGATTGAAATGCGCAAGCAGACGGGACTTCAGACCAGCGGGACGTATACCTGGATTGATTTTGGCGCGCATCTGTCACTGTTCTCGGACGATCTGAAGCATGCCTATGAAGAAGCGGCCAAATATGATCCGTCCGCGATGCAGCCGCGGCCCGCTTTTACGGAGAAAGAGAATGAAGTGATCTCCATTACCGGCCAGGCGATCAAAAAGCACCGCGACGAGAGTTTCGCTAAATTCGTTACCGGCTCGCGTAATCTGGCTGACTGGGACAAATACGTGGAAGAGATTAACAATCTCGGCGTAGACAAGCTCTTGAACACCTACAAAGAAGCGTATGACCGTGTGCAGAATATTCAATTGAGCGGCAACTGATCGGACTAACGGCAAGAGAACCTTAAACAATTGCAGGTTGGGAAAAGGAGGCTTCGCCTATGAAACAAAGGCTTGTGCACTCGAAAAGCAGGCTGGGAAACATTCTGTCGATGCTTGTACTCATCTTGACGATTGGAATAGTCGCCCCTGACAAGGCCGGGGCAGCCGGCACCCTTACGCTGGACGCGCCAACGGGTGGATATGTGACCACCGGCGGGGTAGTGGAGATCAGCGGCACCTATACGGGCCTCTATGATGTCCGCCTATATGTGGACGGAACGGCCCAATTCGAAGCGGTACTGGACGACCCGGACGGGAATGACAGCGGCACCTGGTCCTATACGCTCGATACCTCCCGTTACAACGGGAGCCTGGAGCTGGTGGCCCGGGGGCTGGACACGGTCACCCGGTATGGGGTGTGGAGCCTAACGGCCAGCCTGACGGTTAATAACCCGGAAGGCGCCGCGCCTGCGGTTACCATCACGGGTCCGGGCGAGTGCGTCCCCTTAAGCGGCCAGGTGGCGGTTACGGTTCAGGCCGACTCATCGGCTCCGGTCTCGCTGGTGCAGGTCCGGGTGAACCGGGGACCTTGGAAGCCAGCGGCTGTGCAAGGTGCTGAGTATGTATACATCTGGGATACGGCGGGCCTCGGGGACCGCACGGTCAGCCTGGAGGCCAGGGCGACCAATGCTCCCGGACGTTACGGCTACAGTCCAACTGTATATGCCCAGGTAGGTAGCGGTACGCATGAACCGCCGGTTCCGCTGCCCGGACAGGACCGGGCTATGTGGATCTGGGAGCCGGAGAGCTACAAGCTGCTGCTGAACCCCGGTTCGCGGCAGGTGCTGGAGTCTTTCATCACGGATACGGAGACGTTCGGTTCTGAACCGGTACAGACGCTGTATCTCGCTGCGGGCAGTTATGCAGGCTACCGGGCGCTGGAGGAGCAGGAAGAAGAACTGCGCTCGTTCATACGCTGGGCGCACGGCAAAGGCCTGAAGGTGCAGGCACTGGTTGCGGGAGGAACATCACCAGCCTATATGGGAGCTTATGAGCGTTATCACAGCCACGCCGTACGGGAAATGGAACAGATCATCAACTACAATCTTGCTGTGGTCGATAACGAGAAATTCGACGGTATCAATGTGGATATTGAGCCATATATCTCTCCGGACTTCAAAGACCCGAGCAAATTTCTGCAGAAGGAATATCTGGACGGGCTACAAAAAATGATTGACCGCCGGGACGCCGCCGGCATCCGGCTGCCCTTCGGTCCTGCCGTGCCCAAGTGGTACGACTCTTCAGAACAGGGCGCGGATATCCTCTGGAATGGCTCCACAAAGTGGCTGTCCGAGCATATCCAGGACATCTCCGACTATATCTCTATTATGGACTACCGCGATACGGCGGACGGTTCCGCCGGGATTATTGCCGGAGCAGCCGGAGAACTGGCTTACGCCGAACAGATCGGCAAGCCGAATTCCGTGGTGATCGGGGTGGAAACGCTCGATATTGCCAATAGCGGCGACCCTGAGACGATCACCTTCTGGGAGGAGGGGCGCACCCATATGGAAGCCGAGCTGGACAAGGTGTATGCAGCTTCCGGGCAGAGCAGCGCTTTTGGCGGCCTTGCCGTGCACCACTATGATTCCTACCGGGACTTGCCGTCCTACTGGGGACCGGGCGGTGTGTTCTGGGCAGCACCGGCGGATCAGGAGGCCCCGTCTGCTCCTGCGGGCACACCGACCGCTGCGGCCAGCGATTACCAGACGGTTAAGCTGAACTACGGCATGGCCACGGACAACATGGAAGTGGAGCGCTATATGATCTACCGGAGCACGGTCCAGGGCTTCACGCCCACCTTTACGGACATCGCCGGGCTCGCCCGCGGCTTGAATTACCAGGACAAAGGACTGCTGCCGGATACAACTTACTATTACCGGATCGCGGCCCGAGATTTGCAGGGCAATATCGGACCGTTCTCCAGTGAAGTGTCGGCTACGACCGGCAGCACTTCGCTTAAGCCGATGATTGTCACAGACATGAATCTGACTTATACAGGTTCGGCGGCATCGGCCACGATGAAGGTTCGGGATTACCGCACCGGGGCGGTACTCGCGGGTGCAGTCCTGGAGGGCAGATTCACATATTCTATCGGCCGCTACGTTAGTGGAACGACCGGAGCAGACGGAAGTGTCACGCTCGGCTCGGAAGCGGTGGCGGCGGGGCGGCAGGCCGGGTTTGAGGCGCGGAGAATCCGGATGGCCGGTTATTATTATGCCAGTGCGCTGGATCAGCCGCATGCAGCGACGGTACTGCAGCCGTAGGGTCAGGGTACAGATTACCACGTTTTGTGGTGGATTCCGCCAATGGATCAGCAAAGGCAAGAGGTTTGCCGGGAAAGGATGATTCGAATGACTGAAACGAAGCGGATGAAGGTGGATAACAGTGCTAATCCGCTAGAGACACACAAGGTGGAGTGCATGACCGTTCAGGTCTATGACCAGCGTAGTCAGATGGGCGCTGCGGTGGCAGCGCAGGTGGGACAGAAAATAAGGGAATTGCAACAGGATTCAACACGTCAGGTCCGAATCGTATTCGCCGCTGCTCCGTCGCAGAATGAACTGTATGAAGGACTGGTGCAGGAACAAGGCATTGATTGGTCCCGGGTCTGCGCTTTTCATATGGATGAATACATCGGGCTTGCGGATGCGGCTCCCCAGCGCTTTGGACGCTACTTGACGGATCGGCTGTTCAGCCGGGTGAACCCGGGCCGGGTGGAGCTGCTGTATGGCCTTGAAGACACGGAGCAGGAATGCCGCAGATATGCGGCCTTGCTGAGCGAGGCTCCGATTGAAATCGTCTGCCTCGGAATCGGAGAGAACGGGCATATTGCCTTCAATGACCCGCCTGTCGCTGATTTTGCCGATCCGCTGCAGGTCAAGGCGGTGGAACTGGAGGCAGCCTGCCGCCGCCAGCAGGTGAACGACGGCTGTTTTGCCAGGCTGGACGAGGTGCCGACCCATGCGCTGACGCTGACCGTGCCGGCGCTGATGGCCGGCCGGCATCTATACGCGATTGTGCCCGGAGCGTCCAAACGCAGCGCGCTGCAGTCAGCGCTGCGTGACCCGGTTAGCACGGCCTGTCCCGCGACCATCCTGCGCACCCATCCGGATATCACGATGTTTACGGACCGGGATGCCTTCGGCCTGTGAACAGGCGGATTACAGGAAGGCATTATAAGACCGGGCTGCCGGTCGAGGTGAGTGTCACGGAGGGGCGGATCACCAGCGTCACGGAAATTGCGGTGGAGCCGTCCGTGGCCAACCTGCCCTGGCTGGCACCGGGACTGGTCGATTTGCAGGTGAACGGCGGCTGGGGCCTGGATCTCAACACGCTGCCGCTGCGGCCGGACACCGTGCTGGAACTGTCCCGCCGCTTGCTCAGCAAGGGTGTAACCGGCTATTGCCCGACGCTGATTACGAATGGCACCGCCCAGCTGGCTGCGGCGGCTTCCGCCATTGCGGAAGCGGTCCGGCAGGACCCGGGCACCGCAAGGGGAATTGTGGGCCTTCATCTGGAAGGTCCCTTTCTCTCGCCGGAGGACGGTCCGCGCGGCGCACACCCCCTGGAACACATTGGCCCGCCGGACTGGGAGGCCTTGTGCCGCTGGCAGGAAGCGGCGGAGGGGCTGATCCGCATCATCACCGTCTCCCCGGAATGGCCGGGTGCTGCCGCATTCATCCACCGGTGCCGCGAATCGGACATCCTCGTCTCCATCGGGCATACGGCGGCCACGCCGGAGCAGATTCGCGAGGCGGTAGCCGCAGGTGCAGTAATGTCTACACATCTGGGCAATGGCACCCATCTGACGCTTCCCCGCCACCCCAACTATCTGTGGGAACAACTCGCGGCAGATGAACTCTACGGCTGCATGATCGCGGATGGCCATCATCTGCCGCCTGCCCTGCTGAAAGTGATACTGCGGATGAAGCGCGGGCGCGCCATCCTGGTCAGCGATGCCGTATCGCTGAGCGGAATGCCGCCGGGCACCTACCGCCTGCACATCGGCGGGGAAGTCACATTGACAGCGGAGGGGCGGCTGCATCTGGCCGAGCACCCGCAGCTGCTGGCCGGTTCGGCGATGATGCTGCCGGATCAGGTGGCTTATCTTGCGGGCGCGGGACTGGCCTCGCTGGCTGAGGCCTGGGATTGTGCTTCGGCGCACCCGGCTGCATTGCTGGGGCTGGAACAGGCCGCAGGTCTTGCGGCCGGAGCACCCGCTGATTTGGTGAGCTTCCGCCATGACGGCGTGACCCTTACGTTAATGGAATGCTGGAAGAACGGCCGGAGCAGGTCTTGCAGCAAGTACAGCAAAGATTAGGAGGAGAAAGATGCAGAGCTTGATACCACAACCGAAGCAGAGCCAAGCGAAAGAGGGGGGACCCTTGCGGCTCCGTGAAAAGATAAGCCTGAGCCTCTTTATGGAGCAGGCCGATCCCAGATTGGAGATCCATTGCCGCCGGGCGTTTCCGGAAATGGAATTGACCTGCGTTACGTTAGGGAGAGGCTATTCGCTGCTTATTCTGAGCCTCACAGGGCAGGAAGCGCAGGGAGCACAGCAGGAGAGTGAAGGGGCCCACGCTAGCGTGCCTTTCACCGGCACAGACGAAGCAGACCTGGCCGTACTTGCCGGCCGGGCGGGAGGGTACAGGCTGGAGGTGTCGCCGGGCCGGGCCGTGATCCGCGCGCTGGATGCACCGGGCTTGTATTATGGACTCCAGACCTTGCTCCAGCTGCGCAGCCCCGGCGGTGAAGTTCCCGCAGTGTCCATCGTGGACTGGCCGGATACGTCTTTGCGGGTGATGAATTTCGACCTGCGCCAGACGTTCTCGAAACCGGAGCTGCTGATGGCGTATTTGGCAGAGTTCGCCCGCTATAAGACCAACGCGGTCTTAATTGAATATGAGGATAAGTTTCCCTTCCAGGGGTATCCGGAGTTTGCGCATCCGCAGCATGCGTTAAGCCTCTCGCAGCTGGAGGAGCTGAAACGCACAGCCCATGAGTATTTTATTGAAATCATTCCTCTCCAGCAGAGCTTCGGACATTTGGAATATGTGCTCCGACACGATAGCTGGCGGCACTTGCGCGAGACGGAGCAGTCCACCGGGGAGATCTGCCCGTCGCAACCGGAAACGTTCGTGCTGATTACAGGTCTGCTCCAGGAGATGATGGATGCCCACCCGGAATCACGCTATATCCATCTCGGCTGCGACGAGGTCTACAGCTTGTGCGAATGCGAACGCTGCAAAATCCAGTTTGGGGGCGTGCGGGAGCGGGCGTTTATCGCCTTTTTGAACCAGCTGATCGAATATACAGCAGGCCAAGGCAAACAGCCGATCTTCTGGCATGACATGCTGGACAAATGCCCGCCGGAGGAATTAGCGAAGCTGGACCGGCGTAGTGCGGCGATGATCTGGATCTACAACGGGCGCAACATAGAAGCGGAGGTTACTTCGCTTACGGAGAAATTCAGGGCACTCGGCATTGAAGTCATGGGGGCTCCGGCGGTGCGCAGCTTTGACTGGGCCGAGCATCAGAATTATCCGGTACTGCTGAACCGGACGGACAATCTGCTCCAGTGGGCGGAGACGGCGGATAAGCTGAACCTGGGCTGCGTGGTCGCCACGAATTGGACGGGGCCTTTCAGCCTCGGCGTGCCTTATGGTGTCTTTGAGACCACCTGGTACCCCATGCTGCTGCATGCGGATCTGGCCTGGAACCGCAAGGCGGATACATCTACGTTCATCGACCGGTTCCTCGCGCGGTTCCATGGCATTGATCCCGGGACCGGCCACGCCCTGCTCGGCAATTACCGGCTGGAGGATTATTATGAGATCATTTGGAAGCTGCGGGACGAAGTGTGTGAGCATAAGGAGGAAGCGGAGCTGATTGCCATCATGCATGATTTTGAGGTGGCGACGGACCGCTCAAGGGCGATCCACAAATATGTGTACCGCTGGGAGCTGTATCGGGGAGACGACGCGGAATGGCGCTCGCTGCTGAATAATTACGTGAGGAACCGCAGCGGACGCGAGAATGTTCTGCCACGCATGAGGGCGGCTTTGGAGCGGGTGCAGCCGCCTGATATGGCGGAGCATTTTGTGAAATCCCGCTTCTATCTGCATGATTATCTGGAGCGGACGCTATACCGGGAGCTGGGGCTGGAAAAGGCCAAATAAGCAAGGGAACTGGGTATGGAACAAGTGGTAAGGATTCCGCTGCCTCACCAAGGCGATGGAAACCGAAGAACAAAAAGGGAGTCCGCAGGATGTCTTAGAAGCCATATGATTGGCTGCCGGGACATCCTGTTTTTGGATTAGTATGGGGTGCAGCCCGCTTCTGAGAGTCGATAGTCTACAGCCGCACGCCCATCATTATGTGTAGCTTAGAAATGTTTCACTTGTAACAGAATGGAAATCTGCACAGGAACAAAATCCCACTTTTGAGCGTCTATATCATTGAATCAACGGATTCAATCGAAGCTGCTAACGAAAATGCACTGGGGGAGAATGAAGATGATACTAGCTCGAATAGGCCATAACTTAACAAAAAGCACACTTATAGCATTATGTATACTGCTTGTGCTGCTGAATGGCACGGTTGCCGCAGAGCCGGGTGCGGACAAGAAGACAACCGCCATATTTACGGCGGAGCTGCAGAGCGCCATAGATGGGGCGCAGAAGGTTCTGCTGGCCAAGCAGCCGTTTCCGGACGAAGCAGCTGTAGGCTTCTTCAAAAATGGGGTCAAGCTGCCCAAGGGATACCTGGAGCAGACTGCAGACAAGATTCTGGAGCAGCGCGGCAAGTTCGCGAAGGTGACAGATCTGACCCGTACCGCACTGGCGTACAGCGCGGCGGGCGGCAACCTCAACAACATTGCCGGCATTGATCTGTATCCATTCCTGATGAACCATGCCGGAATCGACACGGAAGGGGCCGCTGCGGTGGCAGCCGCTTACATTACGTCTAACAATTCCTATTCAATTTCTATGGAGCGGACCAACCGTTATCCCGATATGCTCTTTAATCAGCTGCTCGATATGCAGCTGGCGGATGGCAGCTGGCCATTGGCCGGCCAGGCGCAGGGAGATCCGGCCGCCACAGCCTGGGTGCTGACGGCACTTGCCCCGCAGCTCGGGTCAGAGCAGACAACTCAGCCTGTGCAGGAGGCCTTGGTGTGGCTTAGATCCAAGCAGCAGCAAGACGGCGGGTTCGACGGCAAGACCGCGACCACGGCGCAGGTGATGGTTGCATTATCCTCGCTTGGAATTGACGTTGCGGATTTCGCCACGGAAGGCGGCTTCTCTTTGCTGGACCATCTGCTGTCACGGAAGCTTCCGGAGGGCGGATTTGCGCAAACGGCAGGAGGTGGGGGCGACATTCAGGCCACCAGTCAGGCCTATCTGGCGCTGACCTCATATAAGCTGCTGTCCAAGCAGGCCGGGCTGCTCTACAGTGGCCTGCATCATGCCGGACAAGGCCAGGTTGCGATTCATATCGAAGGGCCTGGGAGCACGCTTGCCACGGGACATGTCTCCGGCGGAGATGCGCTGAAGGCGGCAACGGCTTTTTTACAGGAAAAGGGGCTTGCCTATAAGCTGAATGCAGATTCGGCCAAACCGTCGTTTACGGCTATCGAGGGTATCCAGAACGGACGTTATAACGGGAAGGGAGAATGGAGGCTTGCCGTGTTCAACGGCAGTTCATGGTTATATGCACATAACTCCATGGGCAGGCTGACTATTGGCGACGGAGATCAGCTGCTGGTGTATTATGCGGATCATATGGAGCTGGTCGACCAGATGCAGATCGAATGGAAACTTAAGGACGGCCAGAAGATGAATGGATTTCCGGCTGCCCATACCCCGTTTGACCTGTACATCAAAAAATCGGACGGCCAGGTTGGCGGCCTCCCGGCCTGGGGGGTTACCGTGACGCTTCAAGGGAAAAGCAAGGTGGCCGACAGCGCGGGGAAAGTGTCCTTTGCCGGCATCAAGCCCGGCGTATATCCTGTGCAAATCACTAAATACCGCAAGGATGCGGCGCCCGGCATAGTGAAGAGAACAGTTGCGCTGCATGTCTCTTCTCCGAATCTCGATACTTTTGCAGATGCGAAGCAAGTAGCGGGATGGGCGCGTTACGATATGGCCATGGCTCTGAGCAGCGGTTATATTCAAGGCGTGAGTGCGAACGGGAACGTGCTGGCTCCTAAGCAGAAGCTGACCCGGGCGGAATTCCTGGCCCTGCTGCTGCGTCTGTTGCGTGAATTTCCTGATGCCCAGGCAGTCTCCGGCTTTCAGGATGTGAAACCGGGCAAATGGTACAGCGGCACCATCGCCAAGGCCGTGGAGCTGGGTATTGTCAGCCGTTCCTCCGGCAAGTTCGAACCGGACCGCGGAATTACCCGCGAAGAAGCAGCGGTTATGATTGCCAAGGCCGCCCGGTTCTCCGCGTACGGCAGCCCGGACCGTGTGAAATTCGCCGATACATCCAGCTTGCCGCAGGCTAGCCGCCAGGCGATTCAGGCGGTGAATGAACATGAAGTGATGACTGGCAGTAACGGGCGTTTTGATCCGAAGCAGGTGCTGGTCCGTGAGCAGGCCGCGGCGATTCTGGTCAGAGTGCAGAAATTAATGCCGGAAGTCCTCTACTGATGGAACAAACAACCCGGGATATGATAAGCTCATGAGAGCCAGGACAGTTCTATATAGAGGAGGGAAATCTATGAGCAGCTTGAAAACAGGCAATATCTATTCTGGATTTCAAGTCGTACGAGAGGAATTTATCCAGGAGATTGAATCCTCCGTGTTCACGATGGAGCATCAACAAAGCGGCGCAAGGCTGCTTTTTGTGCAGAATCAGGATGACAATAAGGTATTCAGCGTCAGCTTTCGGACCCCGCCCGAAGATAGTACGGGAGTCTTTCATATTTTGGAGCATTCGGTCTTGTGCGGCTCGGACAAATATCCGGTGAAGGAACCGTTTGTGGAGCTGCTCAAGGGCTCGATGCAGACGTTTCTGAACGCATTTACGTTTGGGGACAAGACGATGTATCCGGTGGCCAGCCGGAATGACCAGGATTTCTCCAACTTGATGGAGGTCTATCTGGACAGTGTGTTTAAGCCGAATATTTATAGGCAGCAGGAGATTTTTGAGCAGGAGGGCTGGCATTACGAGCTGCAGCGTGCGGAGGATGAGCTAATCTACAAAGGTGTGGTCTACAACGAGATGAAGGGCTCTTATTCCTCGCCGGTGACCGTACTGATGGACCGGATCAAAAAGTCGCTTTACCCGGACACGATTTACCGTCATTCCTCCGGCGGAGATCCGCAGGATATCCCTGCGCTGACCTATGAGCAGTTCCTTGCGGCGCACAGCAATTATTACCACCCGTCTAACAGCTATTTTTATCTCTACGGAGACGTTAATATTGAAGAGAGACTGCAGTTCATTCATGAGGAATATCTCAGCCGGTACACCCCTAATGATTTCGATACTGCTATTGCTGTGCAGCAGCCGACCGGAATAACCGAACTTTCGGCGGAGTATCCCATTCTGGAGACAGAAACGGCCACAGACAAGACCTATCTGAGCATGAACTATGTCATTGGCACCGCCTTGGACCGGGAACTTAACCTGGCCTTTGATATTCTGAAAAGCATGCTGATGGACAGCAACGCGGCTCCGCTGAAACAAGCCCTGCTCGAAAGCGGTCTGGGCAAAGACGTCTTTGCGTTCTATTCCGACAGTATGGTCCAGCCGCTGCTGGGTATTACACTGACTCACTCCAACCCCTCTTCCAAGGATGCGTTCGTGGATCTGGTCAGAACTACGCTGAGCCGCCTTGTTGCGGACGGCCTGGATGAGAAGCTGGTGCTGGCCGCTGTCAACAGCAAGGAATTTGAACTGCGTGAAGCAGACTTTAACCGGTATCCCAAGGGACTGACCTATAATATCGAGGTGATGAAGGCCTGGCTGTATGAAGGAGAGCCGTCAACCCATCTGGAATATGAGGCAGTCTTTGCGGCCATTAGGGAAAAATGCGCGGACCGTTATTTCGAGCAGCTGATTGAGACCTATTTGCTGAACAGTGACCACTGCAGTGTGGTGATGCTCAATCCGTCCAAGACGATTGCGGCTGAGAAGGAAGCTTCGACCCGTCGGCAGCTTGGCGAATTTAAAGCATCTTTGTCTCCAGAGCAGCTGGAGCAGCTTGTCGACAGTACACAGAACCTGCTGTTCCGGCAGAGCCGTCCGGACACGGCCGAGGATCTGCTGAAGCTGCCGAAGCTGTCCCTTCAGGATATTGACCGCAGCGCTGAACCGCAGGTGCCTACACATGAATACACGCATGAGGGCATTAAGCTGATTCACCATGAGGTGCAAACGAACAAAATTGCCTATATTAAGCTTTATTGGGATACGGAGGTCATAGCGCCTGAACAAATTCCCTATCTGGTGCTGCTGGCGGAAATCCTTGGCCAATTGGAGACCGATGCTTACAGTATTGAAGAGCTCACGAGTGAAATCGGGATCAAAACCGGGGGGATTCGTTTCCAGAACGAGGTGTTTGGGGCTGCCAAAGATTCCGAAGCCAGTTATCAGCCCAAATTCAGCGCACGCGTAAAAGTCATGAAAGGCAACATCGGCGATTCCCTGGAGCTGCTCCATGAGCTGCTCTACGGCAGCAATCTGGATAACCTGGCCAAGCTGCAGGAAATCGTCCGCCGTGAAGCCTCGCAGATGGAATCGATCCTGAATCAGAAGGGCAATGAAATCGCGGCCGGCCGTTTGCTGTCTTATTTCTCCGATATGGGAGCATATCAGGAGCAACTCGGTGGTGTGGCCTATTACCGCTTTATCCGGGAGCTTGCCCGCCCTATCGATCAGCAGAGTGAACAGTTGGCAGACACCCTCAAAGGCATCTGTGCTACACTCTTCAACAAGCGGAATTTGACCCTCTCAGTGACCGGAACACCGGATATCTATGAGGAATTCGCTGCAAATTTGACTAAGCTGAATCTCCAGGACCGGCGGGTGGAGCCTAAATCCATCATTAAGGCACAAGGTGACGCACGTAACGAAGGTTTCATGTCCGCAAGCCAGGTGCAGTATGTGGTTAAGGGCTATGACTTCACCAAGCTTGGTTTTGCGTATTCCGGCAAGATGCAGGTGCTCAAAAAAATCCTCAGCCTGACCTACCTGTGGAATGCCGTACGGGTGAAGGGCGGGGCTTATGGCGGGAATCTGATCCTGCGCAGAGACGGTATGCTCGTGTTCACTTCCTATCGTGATCCGAATTTGCAGGAGACGCTCGAGGTCTACGATCAGGCGTACCGTTTCGCCTCGGGCTACGAAGCAGATGAGGACGAGATGACCAAAGCGATTATCGGCACGCTCGCGATGTTTGACCAGCCGCTGAGTCCCAGCGCGCAAGGGCGGCGGGCGGACCGGCATTATTTTGAACAGATTACCGGGGAAGAGCTGCAGCAGGAACGCAATGAAATCCTGTCGGCTACACCAGAAGACATTAGACAATATGCCGGGCTGCTTCAGGCTGTGGCGGAACAGAATTATTTCAGTGTGGTCGGCAATGAGTCCAAGATGAAATCGGCACAAGCCTTATTCGGCAGCCTAGAGGAATTGGTGATGTAACAGATGCATGTATTATTGGAATTGTTAAAAAAAGAAGTCGTGCCCGCTGAAGGCTGCACGGAGCCAATCGCAGTCGCCTATGCCGTCTCACTGGCGGCGGAACAGCTCGAGGGAGAAATCACGTCCATTCAGCTGTGGCTCAGCGGCAATATCATCAAAAATGCCATGGGTGTCGGGATTCCCGGCACCGGGCAGACCGGTCTGCCGATCGCGGCCACTCTGGGCGCGGTAGTCAAGCGTTCGGACAAGAAGCTGGAGATTCTGTCGGGGCTGTCGCAGGAGCAGGTTCAGCAGGCCAATGTAATGATCGACCACAAGCTGCTGGAAGTGCAGCTCAAAGATACCTCCGAGAAACTGTATATTGAGGCCAGAGTACACAGCAGGGGCCAGACGGCGACGGCGATTTTGGCCAAATCGCATACGAATCTGGTGTTTCTGTCCAAGGATGGGAAGACCCTCTATCCCGAGAATGGCGCAGCGGGTTATGAAGCGGATGAGTCTTCCAAAGCCGTAGAGGACCGGGGCTCAGTGGATGAGATTTATGAGTTCATCAGGACTGTGCCGTTCGAGGATATCCGCTTCCTGCTGGACGGGGTGCGGATGAATAAAGCAATCTCGGATGAGGGATTGGCAGGCAGCTATGGCCTGCAAGTGGGCAAGCGGATGAGCCAGCAATCGACGGTCAATATCTTCGGCAATGATCTGGCGAGCGGAATCATTGCCGCTACGGCAGCCGCCTCCGATGCGCGGATGGACGGCAGTCCGATGCCAGTGATGACCACCGCGGGCAGCGGGAACCAGGGGATTGCCTGTACGCTCCCCGTCATTGCACTGGCGAAACGCCTCGGCAAGGACGAAGAGCTGCTGGCCAGGGCTCTGGCGCTCAGCAATCTGATTACGATGCATATCAAGGACTATATTGGCCGCCTGTCACCGCTTTGCGGCTCGGGCATTGCGGGTGGAACGGGGGCGAACAGCGGGATCATCTACCTGCTGGGCGGCAGTCTGGACCAGATCAAACATGGCATTCAGAACACAATTGCCTCTTTGTCCGGCATGATCTGCGACGGGGCCAAATCCACCTGCGCCCTGAAGATTGCAACCGCGACGAATGCAGCAATGCAGGCGGCTACGCTGGCTATGAATGATATCTCGCCTACGTCCAATGACGGGGTCATCTTCGATGAGGTCGAAGATACCATCCGCAACATGGAGAGACTGGTTAAGGAAGGTATGGGAGCCACCGATGCCACGATTCTGAATATCATGCTGTCCAAGGGCGGAATGATGGGCGGCGGCGAGCTATAGATTGGAATAGGCGGTTGTTGCAGCGGTTCTCCTTGCTTTACGGAGAACCGCTTGTTCGTCGTTGCGCTGACTCCAAAGGCTCCATGTACAGCGGATGGAAGCTGAACCTGAAGTACTGTTGTCAGGTTAGGTTTGGTATGATGAAGGAAACGCCAAAAAAAGGGAGCGACCGTAAGTGCCAAACTACGAGAGCAAAGAAGCTTTGATCGCCGAAATTCAAAAAATGTACAAGCTGTTCGATCAGGAGTTCGATGAGATTCCGGAACAGCAAAAAGACCTCCGGATTCCAGAAGTGGATCGGACGCCGCAAGAGATGCTTGCTTATCAGCTCGGCTGGTTAACGCTGGTAACAGGCTGGGAAAAGGATGAGCGGGCAGGCAAGGAGGTCATTACACCTTCCCCCGATTACAAATGGAATCAACTCGGGCCGCTGTATCAGCATTTTTATGAGACCTATCAAGGTAATTCTTTGGCGGAATTGCGCGATTTATTCAAACAAAACGTTGAAGAGCTGTGCCAGTGGATCGGCTTGCTGAGCGAGAAGGAGCTTTTTCAGCCGGGGGTACGGAAATGGACGGTAACCACCGTCAACTGGCCGATGAGCAAATGGATACAAATCAATTCGGTGGCACCCTTCAAGAGCTTCAGAACCAAAATCAGAAAGTGGAAAAAGACCGTGAACAACACCATCAAATAAAGATAGGACTGCTCAAGTAAAAGCAACTGAAACAGGCGGAGCCAAAGGACCTACCTCCCTTTGATTCCGCCTTGGTTCTTTCTGGACATGCGCTTGATTACGCTATTTACGTGGCCTTTGGTCTTCACTGGAATCTCCGCCGCCCGTTGCTGTATCGTCGGGATTGTCCAGAAGGGCACTCACAATATCTTCAAGTTTCCCGGTCGCGCCTTCGCGGCCTTGTTTGCTGTTTTGGTCAGGTACGGGAATGGAATCAAAGCCGGCACCCTGTATGTCCATATCCTTGTTGTTATCATCCATCAGCGTCTCAGTCCCCTCTTGTCATAGAAGTAGGTTATGCAATAATAGCCATTCTATGCAAAAAGTAAACGGTCTGGCGTTGATTGAAACACATTATGTGCCCAGTAGGCGTCTCAGTCTTTGTTCCGCTGAAACTTGGTGATGTCTCTGGCATAGTGAGAGTAAGACCCGTCGAATCTTTTCAGACGGACGTATTCGTCGGAGAATTGCTGAACCAGCCCGGTGCCTACCTCGGCATACATTCCTTCAGGATCGAGCTGCAGCGCAGAGACATAGGTTTGCGAAAGTGCGGCTACAAAAAAATCTACATTTTTTACTAAAGTGTGTGGCATCTTACGGTTTCCTCCATAAATCTATAATTGTCTTACTTTAATAAAAGAGTTCATTCCGGGCCTCCGGAAAATCTTAAAGACTATTCTACCATGAGAGCTCCTGGATGTTGAGCAGGAAAATTTAACTTCATTTTTTTCAAGGAGGAGTCAAAACAACATTCAAGAAAAATATGGTATTATTTGTTGAGCCAGACTTGCTGAGATAAGGGTATTTGGTACCGGAAGGGCTGCTGGAATAAAGAATAGAGCGATGAGGATGGGGTGCAAGCATGAATGAGAATATGGGCAGCGCAAAGGCGCTGTTCAACAGATACCTCGGAAGCAAGTCTGCCATGTACCGGGGAGGCGACTATGAAGTATATAAATCCTGCGGCATCTCAGATGAAACCGAGCAAGAATGGTTCAAGGAGCTGATCGACCGCACGATCGCCGAATTATCCATCCGGGACTGGGGGGCAATTACTTCACTGGTGATGATCTCAAGTGTCTATAAAGACAGCCTCAGCGTCGAGAAAGCTGCTGCATTCGCAGCACGTAACATCAAAAGCGCGGACAGTATGGTTCGTTTGATTTTTGGCGAGCAGTTGGTGGAGCTGATCCGGGTGAACAAGGTTGTGCTGACCAGGGATTCCTTATTTGAGGCGAGCAGGACAGCACTTCAAACGCTGGAGAATGTAATTGCTGAGCAGCTCATCCTCGACCCGGGTCATGAGCTGGCCCAGTTTCAGGTGAAAGATAAACGGGCGCTCAATCAGCGGGCCGGCAAAAGTATCGAGGCGTTAAAGGAACTTATTAATTGACCAAATGGCCGGAGGAGCTGCTGGCGCTGGCGCAAGGATCACTAAACGATCTGGACATCTTTCCGCTATTGCACAAGCATGGGCTGCATCCTGTAAACTAGCTGCTGAATCTGCTCGAGCATAAAAGGCACAGAGCCAGGGAGGAACTGAAGCAGCTGGATCATGAGCATCCGACTATAGATTGTACCCAGCTGAACAATACCTTTAGAGAAAAGGTGAGGCGCCAAGACAATGTTCAGCGTTTCCTGGAAGAGAACCGCAGCCCCTTTGTTTATTGCAGCCGGAAAGAGAACTTGACGGCTTACATCCAAGAGATCCAGGAGATGACGGCAGAATTGTCACGGACACAATAATGATTATATTACAGGAGGCACAACATGGACTTATGGTCTTATCCTATAGGAAGGTTTGTACCGGAGGAGCAGCCTAATTCGGGGCTCCGTCAATTATGGATTCAGGATATTGCTGCCTTGCCAGCAGAGCTGCGTGCAGCCGTTTCGAATCTGGATGAGGAGCAGCAGTGTGCCCCTTATCGGCCAGGGGGCTGGACCATCCGGCAGGTGGTGCACCACTTGGCGGATAACGATATGAATGCTTATATCCGTTTTAAAAGAGCGTTGACAGAAGATAAGCCTGTATCGAGTTCTTACCGGGAAGACCTGTGGGCGGAACTAAGCGACTATCAGGAAACACCGGTAGAATGTTCAATTATGCTGATGGAAGCCCTCCATAAGCGGTTTGTTATCTTGCTTCGCTCCTTGTCTCCGTCTGATTTCCAGCGTTCATTCGTGAGCCCCACGCATGGCAGCATGACCCTGGATCACGCCATCCAAAGATATGCCTGGCATGGACGGCATCATCTCTCCCAGATTGAATCGCTGATAAAGCGGATGGGCTGGTAACGGGGATCGCTTTTTTGAATATGACATAAGGCTGTCCGGTTAAGTATGTTACTATCTCTGAGCTGAAAGTCTAACAGGGAGGGCAAACCAATGGCAGAACCTTTGAAGGCCATGTACAACGAAGAATTTCTGCGCAGCTTTGGCGCGAAGATTCAGGCCGTTTATAGCAAGTTTGAGACCGGGGGCTTCATTGCGGAAGTAATGGACGGCCCATGGGAAGATCTGGAGCTGAAGCAAAGAATGCGGCGGATCAGCGGGGGGCTGGGCAGTTTTTTGCCTGTCCGTTATGAAGAAGCGCTGGATATCCTTTTTGCGATTGACCAGGATTGCGTCGGCTTCCCTTATCTTATCTTCCCGGATTTTGTGGAGGTGTATGGACAAGCCGAGGCGCATTGGGAGCTTTCGATGTTGGCGCTGGAACGTTTCACGGGAAAATCATCTGCCGAGTTCGCGGTCAGGCCGTTTCTCTTGCGGGACCCGGAGCGGATGATGCGCCAAATGCTCCTGTGGTCGAAGCATCCGGATGAGCATGTGCGGCGTCTGGCCAGTGAAGGGTGCCGGCCCCGCCTGCCCTGGGGGCAGTCCTTGCCGATGTTTAAGCGTGATCCTGCCCCGGTGCTGCCGGTGCTGGAGCAGTTAAAGGCCGATCCGTCCCTTTATGTGCGCAAAAGTGTGGCCAACAACCTGAATGATATCGCCAAGGATCATCCAACGCTGGTCCTGGACTTGGCATCACGCTGGAAGGGGGCCTCTGAACATACGGACTGGATTGTGCGGCACGGCTGCCGCTCGCTGATCCGTAAAGCAGATCCTGCAGTGATGGCATTGTTCGGATACGCCGCATCGGAGGATGCTGCACCGCTGGTAACAACAGCCGAATTATCGGTGGCCCCTGGGGTGCTGTCCATCGGCGGCAGCTGTGAGCTGCGCTACACACTTGCTGTCCGGGAAGGCGGGCCGGTGCGTGTCCGTATCGAATACGGGATCGATTTTGTAAAGGCGGGGGGCCGTACCTCGCGCAAACAGTTTCTTTTATCCGACAAAACAGTCCCCGGAGGCACCAGCCTTGCCGGAACGCGGACCCACCGCTGGGCGGATCTGACGACCCGCCGCCATTATCCTGGGGAACACAGGATTGTGCTGCTGGTCAACGGCCGCGAAGCGGCTGATACGGTACTTTCCCTGGAATCAGCAGAAGCCGACGTACAAGGATGAGGAACAACCTGCATTAAGGGAAAACAACACCCTGCCAGCCATATAGCTGCGTAAAGAACGGGCGAGAGCCACGTCTTGCGCAGCTTTGTGTCTTTGAGGAGGAACAACAGTTCCGGTTAAAAGGGTTACTTCTTATTCAGCTCGCGGAAACACTTATGTTACCTTTCCATAGTCTTCCTGCTATACAATAGAAAGGCTACATACAGCAAATTCAAAGAGACAAAGGTGGTATTGCAGTGAAATCAAGCAAATACAGTAAATGGGCCTCGCTGGTGCTGACCGGGGTGCTTAGCCTCACCCTGTCGGCACATGCTTCTGCGGCGGCGGCACAACCGGGGACAACAATGAAGCCAAGCTGGACCTCTCCTTCCCTGTTCACGCCTACAGTGCTGGTCAAATCCGGAAGCGAAGCCGTGATCCACGATGTTAAAGCTGTCCCTGACAAAAAGCTGGTCTATGTGTACATGGGGCAGAATGTGCCAAATACAACCGGCAAGACCAAACAGGAATGGTCGGTAGATACCTTGAAAGCGCTGGATGCGAACACTGGCAAGCTCAAGTGGGAATATGTCTTCCATGAGTCCAAAGGCCCTTATACCATTACCAGCAAAGCCGTGTTCGGCAGCAGTGGAACGTCTTATGTCTATCAGGCTTTTTCTGACAAAACGTACAAGCTCTATTCCGTGAACAGCGCCGGCCAGCTGAACTGGGTGCAGAAGCTGACAGGTCCATCCAACATCTCCTTGATGAAGGATGGCTCGGTCCTGACTTCCACCACCGGTCTTCCGAACGCCAAAGGTGTGGTGAAATCGGTGCTTACCTTGTATAACAGCAGCGGCAAGCAGCTCCTCAGCCAGCAGGTGCAAGGCAGTGTCATTACAGCTCAGGGTGAGCGGATTGTAATGGCTGCAAGCCCGATGAGCCAAGCTAGTAACGGCACATGGCTGGAGAAATTGAATCCGCGGCTTGAAGTCTATGATTTGTCGCTTAAGCAGCTGTATGCTTATCAGACTCCGGCCAGCTCCAATATTTACGGCGATGGCAGTCCGGGACAATTTGTACTGAACGACGGAACCTTTATTATCCGCATCCATCTGGCGGATAACCAGAACAAGCTGCTGGCGTTTGGACCGGAAGGCAAGCTTCTATGGGGCCGCAGCATCCCGGGCAGTGCATATACAGAGGCTACCGCAAGCGGGTATATCGTGTACGAGAACGGGAAATTTACTTTATATGATCTGGCCGGTCAAGTAGGTGACCCTCATACATTTTTAGATGCCGAAGGGGAGACTTTCGGGATCAATCGGACCAGCGACGGCAACCTGAGCTTCAGTATGAAAGAAGACCAAATGTACATACTGAACCCGAAGACCCTGCAGACGATCCACGGATTCAGTATCACCGACCTAAACCTCGGTACGAATGATTATGCAGCCCATACCGTATACTCTTCGTCAGAAGACGGCAAGCTGTCCAAGTTTGTATTGCCGGTGAAGTAACTTTAACTGCTTTTCAGAGCACCCTTCGGGGTGCTTTTTCTTATGAAAAAATGTGAATTCGCCCCCAGGTGTGGATCGGGCCGAATGAAAGGCAAAAATGCCTTTGAATTCGCCCGGTAGCTGGGGACTCGCTCGCAGTTACGGATACGCCCACAAGTGCGACTAGTTGGTTCATGATAGTTCGATCTCTTTGAGCTGTTTGGTTCATGGCTCAGGGTCCTACAGCTGGACTCGTATTTACCGGCTGGGCTGCAAATGATAAAATAAGCCAGAATAGCGGCAGAAAGGCCATTCCTTATCTGCGCATAAAGGAGCTGTATGCATGGCTAAACAAAAGTTCTATGTGGTATGGGAAGGCAAACAACCAGGCGTCTACAGCACTTGGGCGGAATGCCAGGCACAGACCGATCATTATACCGGTGCTAAATATAAGTCCTATGAATCAAAGGCGGCGGCGGAAGCGGCTTACAAGGCTGGCTGGAAAGGCAACTGGGGAACAGGAGCCAAGACCTCCGGCACAACCGGCGCCAAAACGGGAAGCTCTTACAAACGCAGTGCCATCGTAGAGACTTCGGAAGAGATTGATTATGACAGCATATCGGTAGACGTAGGAACCCGGGGCAATCCGGGCCCGGTGGAATATAAGGGTGTGGATACGCAGACAGGGGACATTATATTCTCCTGCGGTCCGATCAAAAAGGGAACGAACAATCTGGGAGAATTTCTGGCCATTGTGCATGCGCTGGCGCTTCTTCATCAAGAAGGCAGCAAACGGACGGTCTACAGCGATTCTGTTAATGCCATGAAGTGGGTGAAGCAGAAGAAGGTAGCCACTACACTGCCCAGGGACGCCTCAACCGCTGAGATCTGGGAGCTGATTGACCGGGCAGAACATTGGCTGCGGACCCATACCTACGAGAATAAACTGCTCAAGTGGCAGACCAAGCAGTGGGGAGAGATCAAGGCCGATTATGGCCGCAAATAACGGCTGAGCTAGGGCGTGTAATCAAACCCGAACCGAAGGAGAAATTGGAGCCAAGATTCCCCATTCCAGGGGTTTGAATACACTGCCTTGCTTAATGGTAGTTCCGGATCACTGTTAATCTGCTGTATGCCGCAATGGCGAACAGCAACAGCAGCAATCCAATCGAACCCATGACCGGACCGGGACTGAACAGGTCGGACAGGTAGGAGACGGCCGTGAGACCTATTGAAGGAGCCACGCTCATGATGGAACCCAGCACGCCGAATACTCTGCCCTGAATTTCCTCCGAAATTTCCAGTCTGAGCAGGGTGTTGATCAGAAGTGTGCTGAATGAGAACATGAAGCCGATTATAAGAATGACGGGAATAGCCACCGCTGCGGTTGTAGTGAAGGATAACAGGATGTACAGAGGACCGAGACACAACAGGCTGGTCATGATCAGCCTCCCCCGGTTCTTCAGCCTGGAGCCCAAGAGCATAATTAACCCTGAGCCAATCATATAGCCGAGCGGAATACAGGCTTCCATAAGACCGAATTGAAAGGGTGTTGATTTCCAGACCTTAACAGCCATAACCTGGGTCAGCATCATCGAAGGCATGAAGAACAAGGTAAGGGAAGGCAGCATAATGATGACGGCGCGGGCGAAGGGGAACCTCCAAATATAGCGGACACCTTCGGCCAGGTCTTGGGTGAACTTTCTTTTTTCTCTGGGGGCAAGGTTGACACGGGAAGGCAGCGGTAGCGAGCGGACAGCCAGGATCAGCAGGAAGGATACGAAGAAAGTAACGCCGTCAAATAAAATAGCGTCAGCCGCGCCGAAGCTGGCCACAAAAATACCTCCCGCCGAAAAGCCGATCGTCCGGCAAATATTTTCCGACAGATTCAGGAGCCCTACCGCTTGTTGCACATGCTCTTTGCCGACTACGCCTACGATCGAAGCCTGATAGGCCGGGGACTGGAATAATGCCGAAGCTGTCGTAAGCCCCATCAATACAGCCACGATAATGAACGAAGTGGACGGTACGGAGATTACCGCAGCCAGCGTCAGTGCCAGCACACAGCTAATCAGATCCGTGACCAGCATAATGGTTCTGCGGTTCACTCTGTCTGCAAAGGTGCCTCCGATCGAGCCAAGCAGGGAACTGAGCAATAAATTGATAATGGTAAGGACGGCAACCAATCGGGCGCTTCCGGTTGTTTGCAGCACCCAGAGACTCAAGGCGATACTGTGAAAGGTGTTGCCGAACAGGGAAATGGAAAAGGAGCAAAGCAGCAGCAGGAATCTCCGGTTTCCCCAAATCGTCGGATGGGATTGGACAGTGGGGGTTGCGGGTTTCGCCAAGCTTGGATCTGGCATAACGTTCTCTCCTCTCAACTTAAGCGTTTAAGTGAACAGCTAAAAAAAATTATTCTACAAAAATACGGTTATTTTCTTGTTCAGCGTAGTTGGAGCGGTTCAGTAAATCTGTCATTAGCTCAAAGGCAGCCGCTGTTTTATCTCCGCTAAAGGTAACCTTTTGTACCTGTTCACCCAGTATTTGTGGACAATTGCAGGTACAGACAACATAGAGACGTTCAAAGCTCCCGGCTTTCTGGGCGTAACTACCCATAAACTCATTGATGATGATAGCTTCTTGAAATTGTTGACCCTGCAGGATATTATCCAGTTCCTCCTGATTCTGAACCATAAACACCGCGTCGTCCGGCAGCGGAAGGCTATCCCTGATGTAGCGGGCAAGCAGAGAATTGTTGTAGCTCTCCATAATTAAGCAGACCTTCGAAGGATCCTCAGGCATAATCTTGCCTAGAGCGGAGCGGTAGTTGAACAGAACCTGCTTGAACAGCTTATCCTCAATCAGGCTGTCAATCAGAATCAGTGGTATACCTTCCACAAAGTGTTGGGATATGGAATAGAAGGATTCATCCCGGACATCGATTAGGAATACGGCTTCCAGTTTTCGTTCAATGATGATATCCAGGGAAGGTTTCTCTGCATCCAGTGAGTATAGCAGCGTATGATAGCCGGCCGCTGTCAGCCGCTGTTCCAAAGACCGGATAAACGAAAACTGCGAATGGAGCTTCCAGTAAGGCATATTGACAGATGTATTGACCAATACGCCAACCAATCCCGTGCGTCTGTTCGCCAGCGAGCGGGCCGCCAGATTCGGAATGTAATGAAGCTCTTCGGCAAGCTGCATAATCTGATTGCGTGTCTTCTCCGGAATGGTCTGGTTACCAACGCGGTTCAGAACATAGCTTACCGTCGCCACAGAGACGTTGGCCCTAAGCGCGATGTCTTTCATTGTAGTCTTTTTCAAGGCTGCCTGGCTCCTTACCTTGTATAATATTTCTAAATATTAACATTGGGATCAGCGAAGAGTCAATCCATCGTATTGCACCTTTGCTCGTCTGTTGACGGAGAGGGCACCAAGATTTAGTATATTAAAAGCGGGTTTCTATGAATAATAGGCTGAATTAATGATAGACTCAGAGAATGTGGCAGCCAAATCCGAGTTTGGTGCAGAGTCATCAAATGGATCAAAATTGTGGTTAATAACAGATAAAGAATGAATACTATGGCAAGCGGCAGGAGGAGAACCGGATGTTTGGAAATGATTGGGACGAGGTACTGGAAGAAGAAACGAACAAACCGTATTTTCAAGAGCTGCGGTATGCGCTGGCACGGGAATACAAGGAACATACGGTCTATCCGCCAAAAGATTTATTGTTCTCTGCGCTGAAGCTGACCCCTTATCAGCAGACCAGGGTTGTCATCCTGGGACAAGATCCTTATCATGGAGCGGGACAGGCGCATGGACTCAGCTTCTCTGTGAAGCCAGGTGTACGGATTCCGCCATCCCTGCGCAATATTTATGCGGAGCTGAAGGAGGATACAGGGGCTGCGATTCCGAATCATGGTTCGCTGCTGCACTGGGCCGAACAGGGTGTACTGATGCTGAATGCGGTGCTGACCGTACGTGAAGGACAGCCCAATTCGCATAAAGGGCTGGGCTGGGAGAGGTTTACGGATGCGATTATGGAGAAACTGAATGAACGGACTGTGCCGCTGGTCTTTATTTTATGGGGAAGCCATGCGCAGCAAAAAGGGGCTTTTATCGATAAAAGCCGCCATCTGGTCATTCAGTCCCCGCACCCCAGCCCGTTTTCGGCACACCGCGGCTTTTTGGGCAGCCGCCCTTTTTCCCGGGCTAATCAGTATTTGGAATCACATCATCTGGAAGGTATAGATTGGTCCATTCCGAACTTATAGGTAGCTTTGGACGACAGCGAAGGGGTTGGCGCAATGAAACATTGGGTGGGCAGACCGGTTATTATGTATTGCGGCGAAGAGCCCTACACCATCATGAAGGGAATTCTGCGCAAATGGGACCCTGCGGCCTCTGTGGCGGTTATCGGCCATCAGGAAATTGCCGTGCCTTTTCGTGATATTATGTACATCAAGGCTTTGGCACCCAAAGAGCGGGCCTTGCCTCCGGTGCTCCATTCCGTCGGATACGTCATGAGAGAGCGGCAGCAGTTTGATACCGCCGTCTATTTCAAATCGGCAGTAACTGTCTGGAGAGGGGACAAGCTGATTGCCTTTAATACATCGATCATATCCCATACAAAAGGTTCAGTTACGCTTCAGGATGGTCAGAGTCTGATGAAGGGTACTCATCTATTTGTAGTGCGGTCCTTGCGGGGATAAGCGCATATTCACAAGTCAAAAGGCAAGCCTTCGATTACCCGGAGGCTTGCCTTTGTTTGGATTCCCGTCTCTATAAAGGCTCCACAGGATCTGGCGGCGGATCTTCGACCCGCTCCGCGACAATGATCTCATAAATGTGCAGGAAGATAATTTTGGCGATCATATAGACCGGAAGGGCGATAAGCACGCCGATAATACCATAGAAATCTCCGCCGATCAGCACGAGAACCACAGTAGTTAAGGGATGGACATCAAGTGATTTGCCGTAAATGATCGGCGAGAGCAGATTATCCTGAATCTGCTGGGCGATGATAATAATGACGAGTGCCCAGAGGGCCATGGATGGCGATTCGATGAAGCCCACGATAAGGACAGGAATGGCGGCGAGCAGCGAACCTACATAGGGAATAAAATTCAGCGGAACTGAAATCACAGCCAGCATCAGGGCATACGGCATACCGATAATAAGAAAGCCGATATACAGCATGACACCCAGGACAACATTGAGCAGAACACGTGTAACAATGAAGCTGCTGAGTGCACTGTCAATTTCCTTGAGGATTTCCTGTCCTTCCTTGCGGTATTTCTTTGGAACCAGTCCCATAAGAATAGGGGTCAGCTTGTGGCCATCCTTCAGCATGTAATACAGAAGGATCGGCAGGGTGGCGATCACGATAACGATGCTGGAGACAATACTGATGAAATTGGACATGGAATCCGTTACCCAGGAAATGGCGTCGTTCAAATAGCCGGAGAACCTGGCAAAGATATCGGATTCACCCTGGAATATACGTGAGAACAGCGGTTTGCTGCGCAATTGATTGAACTGCTCCTGAATTCCCTGGACCAGATAAGGCGTGCTGTCGATAAAGTTCTGGATTTGTTCCTGAAGCGTCGGCCAGACCAGGATCCAAAAAAGCACAAACAGCCCGGCGAAGACAAGATAAATCAGCAGGATGGAAAACATGCGGTTCAGCCTTTTTTTCTCCAGGAAACTGACGAGCGGCCGCAGCAGATAATACATGAACCCCGAGAGCATCATCGGAACCAGCAGCAGATTTATAATGGCGCCCAGCGGCCTGAAGAGGAACATCACTTTGGAACCCAGATACAAGATCAGCAAAAAAGCAATAATGCCAAGGCATGTCCGGAAATACCTGTGTTGCAGCAAATGCAGCACCCCCTAATTTCTATAATGTTTATTTTCCGGCGTATGTACTGCACCATTTGGAGGCTCTACTAATATACTAAACCCGGTTCTATCTTTATAACCTAATTCGCAAGTCTTGATTCACAGAATGGATATGAATGCGTGCAGTCACGGTTTAAGAGGTGGCATAGGCGGTTAATACCGCTTTATCGGGAGGGATGCATGATGACCAGACTTGTCGTGGGGATTTTCGGGCATCCAAGTGATGCTTCCCTGTCTATCAACGCAGTGCAGGAAATCGGAATCAAGGCGAAGGATATATCGGTCGTAACCAAACAGAAGGCCGTCGTCGAGCGGATTGGCAAAGACACAGGGATTGGCCAGGCAAAAGCCGGGGTTGGGAACGGGGGATTATTCGGTACCGCCAAGGGGCTTGCTGTGGGACTTGCAATGATGCCCGACTCGGCTGTAGCAGCCGGTCCAGCCGCACCAAAACTGGCAGGCGCCGGTCTGGGAGAGGAACCGCAGATCGATGGCTTGGCCGTCAGTCTGATCGGAATCGGTATTCCAAAAGCGGATGCCATAGCCTATGCTCAGCATGCCGAGCAGGAACATATAATCGTAATCGTCAAACTCAACGGGGAGAACAGCCGGCAGGTGGAGGATCTGTTTAAAGCACATCATGCCATTCCGCTTAGATCTTCAGAAATGGATTAGAAACGAATATATCAAGGTCTGGAACGCGCTGAACGGGATTTCCGTTTGAGCGCTTTTTTTCTGGATTGAATAAGCAAAGTCGGGATAATCTCGTTCACACCTCCGGTTTCTCTCGTCACCTCCCTGGCTTTAATCAAGGACAGAAACGCAAAAAATTCACCTAAAGCAGCCAGGCCGGAGGCAATAATGGCCAGGTCTTCGGCACTTAGCTCTTCAATCTCCAGTGTGTTGCTTTGATTTGGATTATCGCCCATCTGCTGATCACCTGCTTTTTCCGGTATGTAATATAAACTATGTTGGAGGTCATGGGGTTGAATAGGCATTTGAGACGTAATTTCTCTGTCTTGGCAAACAAGCCATAATAACGAATAGGAATAAAGAATTATAGAAAATATAATCGTTGAGCAGGGAGGTTGCTTCGACCAAAAAAGAAAGATGGATTTGATTTGATAAATGCGCTTTACAGGGAATGAAAACGCTGTTAAAATCATAAATGAGCATAAATGATCATTAAAATTCAAAATATATGGTGAAATGGTCA
Source organism: Paenibacillus albidus (assembly GCF_014644435.1). Classification (GTDB taxonomy): domain Bacteria; phylum Bacillota; class Bacilli; order Paenibacillales; family Paenibacillaceae; genus Paenibacillus_AQ; species Paenibacillus_AQ albidus. The sequence goes on from NZ_BMKR01000019.1 coordinate 67,219, forward strand.
TAAATACTCATCGAAGGGATATATAGTTGAGCGCGGAGAGTTACGCTGGAACATAAAGGGAGAGTGGCAACATGCTCTTTGAAGAGGAGCGAAAGCGCCGGATTGTTCACTATGTCGAGATGCATACAAGGGGATCGGTTCAGGAGCTTAGCCAGGAAATGGGCGTATCCGAATCGACGGTTCGCCGGGATTTGAAAGAGCTTGAAGAGGCCAAGCTTTTGAAGCGTACACATGGCGGAGCGGTGTCTTTGCAGAGTGTGAACTTTGAGGCGGAATTTCAGGACAAGGAAGACCGCTTCCTTGAAGAGAAGCAGCGGATAGCACGCAAGGCGGTGGAAATGATCCAGGAAGGCGATGCCATCCTGCTGGATGGAGGAACGACGACTTTGCATATAGCGAGGGAGCTTAGGTCCTTCTCCAATATCAAGGTCATCACGAACTCCATTATGGCTCTGAATGAATTGAAGGATTGCCGCACGATTGAAGTTTCAATTACCGGGGGAATGCTGAGGCCGGATACTATGGCTTTTGTGGGACCGATGACTGAACGTTCGCTGGAAATGGTGAGGGTGGATAAGGCGTTTCTGGGTACGAACGGACTTGACTTGCGGGAAGGAATCACCACACCGAATATGCTGGAAGCCGCAACTAAACGCAAGATGATTGCTGTTGCCAAGCAGTCCATCCTGCTTACGGACCATAGCAAGATCGGCCAGGTATCCTTTTGCAAAGTAGCCGACCTTACGGAAATGGATCACTGCATCATCGATTCCGGGGCCCCGGACGGCTTTATCGGGCGGCTGACAGATATGGACATTAACTTCACTTTAGTGTGAACAAAACATAACAAATTGAGGGTGTAACTATGATTTATACAGTAACGCTTAATCCTTCCATTGATTACATTGTGGAGGTTGATCAACTTATACTGGGCGGCTTGAACCGCATGGAGCGCGATCTGAAGCTCCCCGGCGGCAAGGGAATTAACGTTTCCCGGGTGCTGAATCAGCTTGAGGTGGAGAATAAGGCACTGGGTTTTCTGGGCGGCTTCACCGGCCGTTACATTGAGGAATGGCTTCATCAGGAGGGCATTTCCAGCGATTTCGTAGCTGTTGCTGATGACACCCGCATTAATATCAAGCTCAAAGCAAAGGAAGAGACGGAGATCAATGGTACAGGCCCGGCTATCCGTGCTGCGGAAGCGGAGGCCCTGCTGCATAAGCTTGATGCGCTGCAGGCCTCGGATATCGTTGTCTTGTCCGGGAGTGTTCCTCCTTCGCTTGGCGCAGATTTCTATGACCGCCTGATTGCGGTCTGCAAGCGGCGGGGTGCTGAATTCGTCATTGATACGACAGGGCAAGCCCTGAGACAGGCACTGGTGAGCAGGCCTCTGTTGATTAAGCCGAATCACCATGAGCTTGCAGAATTGTTCGGTGTAACGATTACCTCAAGAGATGAGATTATCGTCTACGGACGCAGGCTCCTGGAAGAAGGAGCGCAGCATGTGCTGGTCTCCATGGCTGGTGAAGGTGCTTTGTTCATCTCCGAGCAAGGTGTCTATCATGCCAAAGCACCGGCAGGAATCGTGAAGAACTCGGTAGGTGCGGGTGATTCAATGATCGCCGGATTTGTAGGCACGTTCTCTTTAACCGGAGATCTGCTGGAAGCTTTCCGCGCAGGTGTAGCTTCGGGGAGCGCAACCGCCTTCTCCGATGACCTGGCATCCCGGGAGCACATCGAGCGGCTTCGGTCTGGGGTTGTGGTCTCGAAAGTGTAGGCAAGGTAACCGCATTTTAGCATTTTAAAGAACTCTAGGAGTTGACAACAATGAAAATTACGGATCTGATGATTAAAGATACAATGATCCTGGACCTGCAATCTACTACTAAGGAAGCTGTGATTGATGAATTGATCGCAAGCCTTGCAGCAAGCGGGCGGATTAATGATCCAAGCCTCTTTAAGGAAGCGATTCTGGCCCGGGAGGCCCAGTCCAGCACCGGCATTGGCGGCGGGATTGCGATGCCGCATGCCAAGACCAAAGCCGTGAACGAAGCGACGGTTGTGTTCGCCAAGAGCAGTGCGGGCGTTGATTTTGCTTCGCTTGATGAGGAGCCGGCACGGCTATTCTTCATGATCGCTGCTCCGGAGGGGGCGGGCAATGTGCATCTCCGTACTTTGGCCTCCCTGTCCAGACTGCTGATCGACAGTGAGTTCATCCAGCAGCTGATGGATACGCGGACACCTGATGAAGTATCGGCACTCTTTGATGCCAAGCAGGCGGAAGAGGAAGCCAAGGCGGCTGCGGAAGCAGAAGCCCAGGCGAACAAAGCCGGCGAAGCTGCAGCCCTGCGGAAGCCGGCAGCCGTCATTGTCGGCAATCCGGATTCCGAGGCCTTTGTCGTTGCGGTTACGGCTTGCCCGACCGGAATTGCCCATACCTTTATGGCGGAAGATGCACTCAAGAAAAAGGCCCTGGAAATGGGCATCAATATCCGTGTGGAGACGAACGGTTCGGAAGGTGCGCAAAATGTGCTGACCTCCGAAGAGATCCGCCGGGCCAGCGGTGTCATTGTCGCGGCGGACAAAAATGTGGAGATGGCCCGTTTCGATGGCAAACCTGTATTGCAAAGACCGGTTAGCGACGGTATCCGCAAGTCTGAAGAGCTGATCCGCAAAGCGGCGAATGGCGATGCGCCTATCTACCGCAGTGAAGGCCGCAGCGGCGGCGATGACGCTCCTGCCGCCAAATCCGGCACCATTGGAGGCAAGATCTATAAGGATCTGATGAACGGCATCTCGCATATGCTGCCATTCGTCGTCGGCGGCGGGATTCTGCTGGCCTTCTCGTTCCTCCTCGAACAGATGGTGGGCGTAGATAACCCGCTGGTGAAACTTCTTCAGACCATAGGCGGCGGAGACGGAGCCTTCCATTTCCTGATTCCGATTCTGGCCGGGTTCATCGCGCTGAGTATCGGCGACCGTCCGGCCCTGATGCCGGGTATGGTCGGGGGCTACATGGCTCTGAATTCCAATGCCGGCTTCCTCGGCGGTCTGGCTGCCGGTTTCCTTGCCGGTTACGTCATTATTCTGCTGCGTAAAGTGTTCGCAGGACTGCCCAAAACTCTGGACGGGCTGAAGCCGATCTTGCTGTATCCGGTATTCGGGCTGCTGATTACGGGCGGAATTATGTTCTACCTGTTTGATCCGATATTCAGCTCGATCAATGAAGGTCTGATTACCGGTCTGAACAACCTGGGTACGGGCAACAAGGTGCTTCTGGGTCTGGTGCTTGGCGGTATGATGGCCATCGATATGGGCGGTCCCTTTAATAAAGCTGCCTATACCTTTGCCATCGGTGTCTTTACCTCCAGCGGCAATACGAACGGCTTTATGATGGCGGCGGTCATGGCGGGCGGGATGGTTCCTCCACTGGCCATTGCACTCGCAACCACGTTCTTCAAGAACAAATTCTCGGAAACGGAACGTAAATCCGGCATCACCAACTATGTGCTGGGACTGTCGTTCATTACCGAAGGGGCTATTCCTTTTGCGGCGGCCGACCCGCTGCGGGTGTTGACCTCGTGTATCCTGGGCTCCGCTGTAGCAGGCGGTCTGACCCAACTGTGGAGCATCAACGTTCCTGCTCCGCATGGCGGCATTTTCGTGGCCTTCCTGTCCAGCAATGCCGTATTGTTCCTATTGTCCGTACTGATTGGTTCTGTGATTTCCGGGCTCATCTTCGGGTTATGGAAGAAGCCGATTGCCAGAACTTAATAACATTTGATACAGCCCCAAGCTGCCGGGAGATCGACCTGACGTCTGTCTCCCTGGCAGCTTTTTAGATTCAAAGGGTTATATAATTCTTGATTACCCTCCAAATTCCGGTCTTATTTCTGTATAATCATAAATATATATATAGCAGAAAGTAAAGGAGAGGGCGAGATGATACTGCACAAGGGGGAAGTCTTGTTCCGTCAAGGGGACAGCTGCCAGAATCTATACAAGGTGAAAAGCGGGCTGTTCAAGGTGACAAGGCTTCATGCGAACGGGAACATGGTATTGTTCAATATCCTGTATCCCGGAGAGACGGTTCCCCATCATTCCCTAATTTCGCCAAAGGAGGCGCATGGAACGGCAGTTGCGCTGATGAGAAGTGAAGTAGAGCCTATTCCGGCGGTGGAATGGTACCGGGAGCTGCACGAAGAACCTGGCAAGGCGCTGGAGATTGCGCTGCTGCTTCAGGAGAAGGTACGCTTTATGCAGACACGGCTGGATCACCTAACCGTCGGTTCACCCGGGGAGCGGCTGGAACTGCTGACCCGCTGGCTGAATGACTACGCACACGGCGCGGCGCTGACTGACTTTTTGACACAGGAAGAAATCGGCCAATTGATCGGTGTGAGGCGTGAGACGGTTAACCGCTTATTGCGCCATCCGGGGCATTAGCAGGTTTTTAATGGAAAACTGTTTAGAGAAGGCAATCTGCGTGGTATAATGTTATCAGAACATATCAAATTAGAGAAAGGATCAGGATACCATGTGTCCCCGAAGGACGATTCCCCAAAGGACGATTTGGAAACGTTATGATCTGTCTTATACTTAGCTTCCCTGTAGAAGGTGTGTACGTTAACTGACGAGACCGCCTCTGCGAAAGGGAAGGAGTATTGTATGCGAAGGATTAGCACCTTCGGTTTCACCTATCGTAGAGGCGTAGAGAACGTCAAGCCGCCATTTACGATTAAGGGGAGACCAGGGTATGAAGAAACAAGACAGTGGCATGAGATTGCCGCTCCGATTGGCCGTTATTTTGTCCGGAACATTGCTGTTGGCTTTTGCTTATTATCACATTAACTATCAGAACCATTTGACCGAGGGCGGGTTCGTAGGATTATCGCTGCTCGGCAAATACGTATTGGGAATTTCACCTTCATTATCTATTTTACTATTGGATATTCCCGTACTGATCATTGCCATCCTGTTCAAAGGTAAAGCATTTGTAGTTAATACATGTATTTCTGTAGGTGCTTTTACTCTTTTCTATGGACTGATGGAGCGTTACTCCGGATGGGTCATTGACTTGCAGGATAATTTGCCGCTCGCGGCACTTTTGTCCGGCGTATTGACAGGATTGGGAGCGGGAATGGTTATGCGTGGCGGCGGGGCCAGCGGTGGTGATGATATCTTGTCGCTGCTGATTAGCGAGTGGAAAGGCATTAAGGTAGGTACGGTCTTCATCCTGATGGATGTGGTCGTCCTGGCATTGTCACTTTTCTATATGCCGGTCAAGGAAACACTATATACAGTCATGGCAGTGGTAGTAGCAGGTTATGTAATTACGTTTACGACCTCGCTGGGCAAGCCGAAGCTGGTGAAGGCACCCAAGATTCAGACTTCACTCGGCAAACCGCATGACAGTACAGTGATGTGAACAGGGCGGAACCGCTGAACGGCCTGTTCGGGAACAGTTACCGACATCTAGGTCAGCCAGAACATTCTGGTTGGCCTTTTTTGTTGTTTAGGAAATGATGCAATGCCCAAAAATGTGGATATCTTGGAAGCTTCAGATGATATAGCAGTGCAGGGGGATTGGGCTCCATCAGCGGGAGTGAAGCGGACAGAGAAAACCTTATTTTACGGAAAAGTCTGCTTTCCTGGGGGATTCGGACTCAGGAGCCGTTATATCGTTCGATTAAGCCTAGATTGAAGGGAGATAGGACAATTAGCGGAATCTCTGTCCGTTTATCCTGCTGAATAGACGAATTCTCCCCAATAAGGGATTTCCTGTCCGCATCAGCCGTGGATATATCGTGAAGGGACCTCATCATGTCCGCAGAGGGACCCACGCAAATCGCACGGTCAACAATGCATGTCCTAACCACGCTATATATGGGCAAGAGTTGTGCACGTTGTACAACAATGTGAGCTCTAAGCAAAGCCAAATGATGATAATCTTGCCTATTGAACAACAATCCGGGCCTCGTAAGCTCCGAGTTGGTATTCACGCTGTAGGGTGATTTTGTTCCGCGGTTATCGCAAGCTTGCGGTTAGATGGAATCTTGCTGAAACTAGGCTTCACCAGCAGACGTATATCATTTGACATACATACACCCGAGGAGGAACTGTTGATGAATGCTCATGAAATTGATTATGTCATTAGGGGAGAGGAAATTCAGTGTGTGGAGGTGCAGCTGGACCCCGGAGAGAGCGTACTTGCCGAGGCGGGGAGCTTTATGATGATGGACCCCGAGATTACGATGGAGACCATTTTTGGAGACGCCAGCGGAAGCAGGAGCGGACTCATGGGCAAATTGATGGGGGCAGGCAAACGGCTGCTGACCGGTGAAAGTCTGTTCATGACCGTATTCACCCACAGTGGTGCCTATGGACGGAAGAGCGTCACTTTTGCAGCCCCGTATCCCGGAAAAATCATTCCGCTGGATCTGAAGCAATACGGAGGCAAAATTATTTGCCAGAAGGACTCTTTTCTTTGCGCGGCCAAAGGGGTGTCGATCGGCATTGAGTTCCAGCGGAAGCTGGGGGCCGGATTCTTTGGCGGTGAAGGTTTTATTATGCAAAAAATGGAGGGTGATGGCCTGTCCTTCGTTCACTCCGGCGGCTATGTGCTGGAACGGGTGCTGCAGCCGGGAGAGACTATCAAGCTGGACACGGGCTGTCTGGTCGCCATGACCTCTTCCGTAGATTATGACATTGAGATGGTTAAAGGTGTGAAATCGATGCTGTTTGGCGGCGAAGGACTGTTCTTCGCAACCCTGCGCGGCCCCGGCACGGTCTGGGTGCAGTCCCTGCCGTTCAGCCGCATGGCCGACCGGATTCTTTCCGCAGCCCGGGGCTCGGGACGCAAGGAAGAAGGCAGCATTCTGGGCGGATTGGGCAATCTGCTGGACGGCAGATAGGTAGCAGGCATGGCGAAGAAGGCTGTAAACAGACGAACGGATTGTCCCATAAGTAGAATGATCTATGTGTGACAGCAGAGCAGCGATTCTCGTTTACTGGGAATCGCTGCTCTGCATTTTGTATGCTCAAACAGCGGAGAGGACGGAACGACCCGCGGAAAAGCCAACGTTCGCCTTGGTATCCGGATTTTTACCGCAAAGGTGAATAAAAAATTCTTACGGCCACAGGGATTGGAACAACGGTCCGTTCGCGGAGCGTCCACACGAGCGCTAGTACAGCATCAGAATAAAAATAAGGGATTCCTGAAGGCTGCTTGATATAGATTAGCGTTCGTCACCAGCTTTCGATCTATTCTAATGTATATACTACCTCAGAATGGTTTTAAACGAGGCTCAAACATCCATAATGATGTATTTTGTTGGAATGATGCATTTCCTGCTGCAGACGGAACTCGCAATGGCAACAGCGACGGATTAAAAACGGCTGAGGATCGTGTCGAAGTAGCCGATCGGGCTGCAGAAAATATTAAAAAATTAAAAGGCGTCCGGCAGGCCAATGTGCTTGTTACGCGACGTAATGCTTATATTGCAGCAGCCCTTGATGATGACCAAAAAAAGCTAACACGCGATATTGGAGATCAAATCGCGAAGCAAGTTCAAGTTAGAGCGGCGGATTCCAATATCCAGAACGTCTATGTATCCACGAATCCTCAATTTGTAGATCGTATCAATGGATATTGTGCCGGATTGGTTAGAAATATCGCTAGAACATCGGAGATAGTAACCGGGCAAAAACCTCTTTCATCTTTTGCATTGTGGACCTTTTTTCGAATTCCGACAGCAGCATTTCATTGCTTACACTAAGATCCCGATAAAAATCTTGCACCAGGCGTTTAACGACCTTCCCGTCAAAAAAGACTGCATTGAGTTCAAATTGCCCGCAAAAGCTGCGCATATCCATATTTGAGCTGCCTGAGCAAGCCAAGTCATCGGAAATGATCACTTTTGCATGGATGAACCCTTTTTGATAGCAATAAAACCGTACGCCAGCCTGTAGCAATTCCTTGACATAAGACAAAGAAGCATAATAAACAAGCTTTTTATCGGGAACGGACGGTATGATGATGCGAACATCGATTCCGCTGATAACGGCTGTTTTCAGGGCCAATAAGACACCGGGATCGGGAACGAAATAAGGCGTCTCAATATAGATCCGCTTCTTTGCTGAAACGATTAAGGAGAAAATAAGCTCCAGGATCGTCTCGTCCGGACCGCTTTTTACGATTTGCACCCATTCCCTCCCTTGACTTTCCTGAACGGGGTAATAGGCGGAATCGGTAATGATTTGTTCTTTCACCAGGTACCAATCGATCAAAAAAGTATATTGGATCCACAGCACCGCATCACCTTTAAGGCTGAAATGAGTGTCCCGCCAGTAGCCGAATTTCGGAGCCTTCCCCATGTATTCATCCCCTATATTCAAACCTCCGAAAAAACCGATTTTTCCGTCCACAACCACGATTTTACGATGATTACGGTAATTGAGCCGTTTATCGAAGAAGGTCGTCAGCGGAGGAAAAAAACACCCCGTTTCCACGCCGGCATCCTGCAGCCGTTTCAAATAGGCTTTTCCCAATCGACGGCTGCCGAAGCCGTCATATAAAAACCGCACCTTTACCCCTTCCTGTGCTTTCCGGATCAACAACCGCTCAAATCGGGTACCGATACGGTCGTCGCGGATAATGTAGAATTCGATATGGATATGGTGCTCGGCCCCGGCAATCGATTCCAACATCGCCTCAAAGGCCTGTTTTCCTTCGGTATAGACCGTCGTTTCATTGCAAGCGGTAATGGGTACGGACGGTATGTTTTTGAGCGATGCATGCATGTTGTTCTCTCGCCAAAAAGCTGTCTCGTGCATATCTTTCGTTCGCTGTTTGCTCCGGGCAATGAGGCCTGCCTTGAGTTGTTCCCAGTGCTTGTTTTTCTTTCGGCGAAGCGTACGGTAGCATGAGTATTCCTTCGCTACAAAATAATAGAAGAGGAAACCAAGCAGCGGAAAGATGAACAAAATGATAAGCCATGCAATCGCTTTGTTCGATCGGCGATATTCAATGATGATTATGGATGCAATTTGGACGATAAATAACAAGAGAACCAATATGATCCAAAGCAATGGTTCAGTCTCACCTCCTCACAAGATGCCCGGTCGAGCTTCTTCAATATAGCTGGTATATATACGCCATTAAATGTTCTTTGTATAGAGTGACCAATTTATCTACAGAATACTAATTATGATTTTATGGATAAAGGAGTAGGATGGGTGGGAAACAAAACGCATCGATCAGACACGTTAATCATCGGCATTGACGTCGGGTCAACAACCGCTAAAGCAACCGTTGTAGATCCGTCAACCAATGAAATATTGTGGTCGGATTATCAGCGTCACCACACCAAACAGGCGGAGAACGTACTGGAATTCTTGCTTACGATCGGAAACGAATTTCAGGATGTTAAGCAGGAAAACATTCGCGTGTTTATGACTGGCTCCGGCATCGGACCGGTAGCCCCGCATATCGGAGCGAAGTTCGTTCAGGAAGTGAATACCGTTACGATGGCTGTCGAGCATCTTCATCCCGACGTGAGGAGCGTCATTGAACTCGGCGGACAGGATGCCAAAAAGGATAAAGCTAAAAAGGGGGATTCCTATGATTGCAAGAGGAAAAATGGCAATTATTATAGCGTTAAGTCTGTGTTTACTTGTTACCGGCTGCAGGGCTGAAACCGACGAACGGACTAATCAACTGAACGCCAAGTCAAATATTAAGGTGAATCAAACCGCCAAACCTGTGGTATTGATCATGATTGATTCTTTAATGGATAAGTCTCTGCAAAAAGCGATTCAAGAAGGCCGCGCACCCGCAATGCAGTATCTGCTTAAGAACGGGCAATATTTTCCGAGGGTCGTTAGTTCGTTTCCCACGATGTCCGTGACAATTGACAGCTCTTTATTGACAGGAACGTATGCGGATCGGCACCATGTGCCTGGACTCGTTTGGTACGACAGTAAAGAAAACCGCATGATTTTCTACGGCAATGGTGCCAAGGAATCGTTTAAGATCGACCAACTGCAGGTCTTTATGGATGCCGTTTATCATTTAAATCAAGTTCAATTGAATAAAAAAACGAAAACGATACATGAAGAGTTAGCTGATAAAGGGAAAGACTCTGCATCGATCAATGCCGTGATTTTCAGAGGAAAAACGGAGCATACCTTAACTGTGCCGCAATGGATCGCGTACAGCACGCGTCTGCCGGAACAACTCAAAGTAACGGGACCGAAATGGTTATCCTATGCGGCGCTTTCGCGACAAGACCCTAAGAATGAACGAAATACTCGGGCCTGGAATAAATTCGGAATGAATGACGAATTTTCGGCGAAAGAGATCGCATTTCTTATTAAACAACATAAACTTCCGAATGTTACCATTGCTTACTTTCCGGAAAATGATAATACCCTTCATAGAAAGGGCCCTTCCGAGCTGGAGGGAATCGAGAAAGCCGATCAAGCATTGCAAGACGTGCTGAACGCTTACGGTTCATGGGAGCAAGCTTTGAAAAAAGCGACATGGATCGTCATGGGTGACAGTGCGCAAAGCTATGTATACGATGATCGTGACATATCCATTGTTGATTTAAGGCCGCTTCTGGACCGGTACCGCATAGCAAAATTAAATGAACCCGTAAGGCCCGAAGAGGACCAAATCGTGATTTCTGCTAACGAACGGATGGCCTATGTCTATGCGATAGATTCCAAGTTGGAGTTATCTGATATGGTGAAGCTTTTGAAAAACGAGGACAAGCTCGACATCATCGCTATGAAAGACGATAAAAACATTCATGTTACTGCAGGGAAGAGTGATAAAATGTTTTCTTATCGTCCCGGAGGGAAATACGTGGATGAATATGGGCAGTCGTGGACATTATCGGGTGACCCTAAGATCGCGGATATTTCGATAACAAACAACCGGATCAGTTATGGAAAGTATCCTGACGTACTCGCGAGATTATATGGGGCCATGCATTCTCATGAGGGCCGATACGTTATCGTTACAGTGAATCCCGGATATGAAATCGTCGGTGAAAGTTCCCCTACTCACATCGGTGGAGGTGCCCATGGTTCGCTGCATGAATTGGATTCCGTTGTTCCATTAATCGTATCCGGAACGAATACCCGGCCCAAAACACTGCGAATGGTTGATATCAAAGACTGGATACTTAAATTGGTGAATGGATAAATTCAACATAGATGGCCCATGGGAACGTGCGGCCCTCCACTGATGGCACTAGCCGTAGTGGATACGATCCAGGCACATCCGCATGGATTCCTGTCTGGTTACCCAGATGCTACCCTGCGCGGCCCCGGCACGGTTTGGGTGCAGTCCCTGCCGTTCAGCCGCATGGCCGACCGGATTCTTTCCGCAGCCCGGGGCTCAGGACGTAAGGAAGAAGGCAGCATTCTGGGCGGGCTGGGCAATCTGCTGGACGGCAGATAGCGAGCAGGCATGGTGAAGAAAGACGAACGAATTGTCCTATAAGTAGAATGATCTATGTATGACAGCAGAGCAGCGATTCTCCCGTTTACTGGAGAATCGCTGCTCTGCGTTTTGTATGCTCAAACAGCGGAGAGGACGGAACGACCGGCGGAAAAGCGTCAGCCTTCACCTTGCCGGATTTTTACCGCAAAGGTGAATAAAAAAAATCTGGAAACCACAGCGATTGGAACAACGGTCTGTTCGCGGAGCGTCCACACGAGCGCAAGTCCAACATCAGATTAAAAATAAGGGATTCCTTAAGGCTGCTTGATAAAGATTAGCGTTCGTCACCAGCCTTCGAGCAGTTCTAATGTAAATAGTACCTCAGAATGGTTTAAACGAGGCTCAAACATCCATACTGATGTATTTTGTACATTCAAAGGATAGCCATAAGGCACTTTTCGGCGAATGCTGCGGTTCCTGCTGCACCAAATACACTGAAACCCTAAAATGAGCCTACTTTTGCCCATCCTGATGTATAAAGTGCACTCTAGCGATCTCCGCCCTAGGCTTACAGCGTGCCTCCCGGGAGGCAGCTTTCGAATGAGCCATCTATTTCCACCTTTTAAGCCGTGTCATGTGGAAATTTGACTATCCGGGCCTGTGCTGTATATATTATTTGGCAAAGCCTATACTCTGAGAAGGCAATGACCGGAGGCCTAATATGTTCAAAATATTCATTATCGAAGATGACAGCGGACTGGTGTCCCTGCTGCAGGATTATTTACATAAATTCGGTTATGAGACCCGGGCGGTACAGGATTTCGAGCGGGTCCGCACCGAGTTCGAAACCTTTGAGCCGCATCTGGTGCTCCTGGATGTGAACCTGCCCAAATACGACGGGTATTACTGGTGCCGCCAAATCCGCGGAATATCCACATGTCCGATCCTGTTTATCTCCGCCCGGGACGGCAAGATGGAGCAGGTGATGGCCCTGGACAATGGGGCGGACGATTATATTACGAAGCCTTTTGATTATGAAATCGCCATGGCCAAAATCAAAAGCCATCTGCGCCGCGCCTACGGCACCTATGCGGGCAGCAGCAATGACAGAAGCCTTACGGTGGCGGGTGTAACGCTTGACGTTGAACGGCTGATGCTGTTGCGCGGGAGTGCCAAAATTGATCTGAGCCATACTGAAGCTAAAATTCTGGACGAGCTGATGAAAAAGGCTGGCATCCTTGTCAGCCGGGACCGGCTGCTGGAGAAAATATGGGATGACCAGGCCTTTGTGGATGAGAATACGCTGAACGTCTATGTTACCAGGGTTCGTAAAAAGCTCGGCGCACTGGGGATCACTGAAGGTCTTCAGACAGTACGCGGGCAGGGCTACCGGCTAACTCCGGATTGGGGGGATGAAGGGTGAGGTTATTTGTCCGCGAGCAGTTCCCTGTCATGATTGTCTACCTCGCCCAGCTCCTCCTGATTACACTTGTCTACAGGCTCGACGGCGGCAGCGGGCTGAACGTCAGCATCTATGCGGCCCTGCTCAGCACTTGCCTGCTGCTTGGCTACCTCGCCTTCCGTTACTTCTCCAACCGGTCTTTTTATGAGCGGCTTGAGACGCTTCCTGCTTCACTGGACGAGGCCGGCGGGCCTGCTCAGGATTCTCCCCTGGCCGCAAGTCTCCGCCGTCTGCTGGGCCAGCAATCCCGGCTCTACCAGAACGATCTGCACAGCTACCGCCATAAGCTGACCGAACATATCCATTTCATCAACCAATGGGTGCATGCGATGAAGACTCCGCTGTCTGTGATCCATCTCATCATTCAGGACAAGGATGGGCCGCCCTTCACGGCGATCGGAGATGAGCTGGACCGGCTGCGAAAGGGTCTGGATACCGTCCTCTATTCCGCACGTCTTGATACGTTTGAACATGATTTCTACGTCGAACAGCTGGATTTGGAGAAAGTTGTCCGGGCAGTCACCTCAGAGCAGAAACGGCTTTTCATCCGTAAGCGAGTTTACCCTTCCATTGTCATGGAACAGCGGATTGCGATCACCTCCGACGACAAATGGCTTTCTTTTGTGCTGACCCAGCTCATCACCAATGCAGTGAGGTACACGGTACAGGAGGGCCGGCATATTCATTTTCATGGGTATGTGCGGGAGGGGGGCGGAGCTGTGCTCGAAATTCGGGATGAAGGCGTAGGAATTCCTTCGGGGGATTTGCCGCGTGTATTCGATCCATACTTCACCGGTGTGAACGGCCGCAGCTTTCAGGAGTCTACAGGAATGGGGCTCTATTTGGTCAAGCAGATCTGCGGCAAACTCGGCCATGAGGTGGTGATCTCGTCCCGTGAAGGTGAGGGTACAGCTGTACGGATTCTTTTTCAGGAAAATAATGCCCCAGTCAACCCTTCCCGCCTTACAAATGTGTAAGGTGATTGTAAGTTTCAGAAATAGCAGCCTGTGTTTACAGTTTGTATAATGAACTCAATCCGGCAAAGAGAAGGAGCGGTACCGCTTGCCCCTATTAGATGTCCATAATTTATCCAAAATATATGAGGGTAAGGTCTCCACTCATGCGCTGAACCATATCCGCTTTGCGGTGGAGAAAGGGGAGTTCGTCGGCATTATGGGCCCTTCCGGGAGCGGAAAGACGACATTGCTGAACTTGATTGCCGCTATCGACGAGCCTACCTCAGGTCAAATTATGATTAACGAAAAAGACCCCAATACCCTGGCCCGCCAGGACAAAGCGCTGTTCCGCCGCCACGAGCTGGGTTTTGTTTTTCAGCATTTCAATCTGCTGGACACCTTGACCGTGGAGGAGAATGTTGTGCTGCCGCTTACCCTGGCCGGGATGCGGGTGCCTGAAGTGCTGCGGAGGCTTGAGGAAGTGGCCGGCCAGCTGAGTATTGGGCATTTGCTGCATAAGCGCACCTACGAGATTTCCGGCGGTCAGATGCAGCGGGTTGCCATCGCCAGAGCGATGATTCACCGGCCGGCGCTGATCCTGGCGGATGAACCGACAGGCAGCCTGGACTCCAAGTCCTCCGGTGAGGTGATGGACATGCTGGCCGAGGTGAATAAAGCGGAAGGCGCAACGGTGCTCATGGTGACGCACGACGCGGTAGCCGCCAGCTTTTGCCACCGGGTGATTTTTATCAAAGACGGGCGCTTCTTCAGTGAGATGTACCGGGGCAGCAGCAGAGGAACCTTTTTCCAGGGGATTATCGACATGCTGTCGCTGCTGGGGGGAGCAAGCCATGACGTTTCGGCAAATCGCATTTAGGAATGTGGCACGCAGCAAGCGTAAATATGCCGCCTATTTTGTCAGCAGCGCCTTTTCGGTCATGGTTTTTTTTCTGTGTGCTTTGTTCATTTATCATCCGCAAATCTCGGGAGCGCTCATCTATGACACGGCTGCGGATACGATGATGGCAGCGGAGGCAATTATTTATGCCTTTTGCTCGCTGTTTATGTTTGTCTCGGTTGGTTCCTTTCTGCAATCCCGCAAAAAAGAGTTCGGCATCCTGCTCATGCACGGCATGACGAAACGGCAGCTCCATACGATGATATTCCTGGAGAATATGATCATCGGCACCGTTGCCATCCTGACCGGCACCGGGCTTGGACTCTTGCTGGGCAAGCTGTTCCTGATGATTGGAGCCAGTTTCCTGGGGCTTCCTTCCCTGGCCTTCTACCTTTCCTGGCAAGCTCCCGTGCTGACTATTTGCAGCTTCGTCCTGCTGTTCCTGCTGATTTCCCTCTGTACCTTTCTGTTTGCAGGGAACGATTCGCTGATGCAGCTGTTTCAGGGGCAGCGCAAGGAGGAGGAAGAACCAAAGGTATCTTTGCCGCTGTCGCTGCTGTCATTAGTGCTGCTGTTAAGCGGGTATTATTTGGCGGCAACCGCAACGGCGGCTTCCGTACAGAGAATTATGTTCCCGGTGGTGGCAATTACGGTGCTGGGGACCTATCTGCTATATACCCAGTTGAGCGTAGCTATAGTCAAGCTGCTGCGCTCGGTGCGGAATCTGTATTGGCACCGGACCAATATCATCACACTCTCCGGTCTGTCCTACCGCTGGAGGGACAACGGGCGTATGCTGTTTATGGTCACTATTGTTTCGGCGGTATCCTTTACCTCCGTTGGCGTGTTCGCCTCGATTCATACGTTGTCCCGGGAGCTGAACCTTGATTATCCCGCAGCCGTCGGTTATGTGGAGAAAGGCAATGCGGCAACTGAGGCCTCGGAAGCGAATCTGCAAGGCATCCGGGAGGAGCTGGAAGCACTGGATCTTTCTTATGAGCTGCTGCGCATTCCGGTCAAATTTGCCTCGGTAGCGTCTCAGACCGGGCCGGACCGGACGTTGCGCCTGCCGCTCATTGCTTATTCCGACTACAGGCTGGCGCTGGACAAGGCGGGTTTCAGTACCGATGAACAAACCCTTAAGGGCAATGAAGGCCTGGTGATGATCGGCTCTCAACGGGACCGCAGCTTGACGGCAGAGCGGAAGAAGGTTGTTTATACACTTAGCCAGGGGTTGCCGATTCAGGAGATTGGCTACACCCGGCATGTGCCGATTGCCGAATATCTGCTGCCGGAGCTGGATGGCCGGGATGGGGGCGACTTCAGCGGTGTCGTCGTCAGTGATGCGTTATTTCAGTCGATTGACCCGGTGCAGACCGATCACTATACCGGATTCTATATCAAGGACTTTCCGGAGACGGTGGGCATCGCGGCAGGACTTGCCGAGAATGGCAAACGTGCCTATGAAAGTAAAGCCGACTATGCAGTTGTGGTCAGCGGTACCCTATTTGAGATTCAGCGGACGTTGTACAGCACGATGCTGTTTGCTTCGCTTCTTGTGGGTACGGTCTTTTTCATAGCTGCAGGGAGTTTCCTGTACTACCGGCTCTATACGGAGCTGGATCACGACCGGCTTCAATACTCCACGCTGTCCAAAATGGGACTGACCGACAAGGAACTGGACCGCATTGTTACCATTCAATTGTCGCTGCTGTTTTTTGTGCCCATCGGGCTTGCCGTCCTGCATAGTTTATTCGCTTTTATTGCGCTTCAGCGGCTGTTTTACCTATCTATCTTTACAGAGACGGGGGCTGTACTGATCTGCTATCTGGCCGCCCAGGGACTGTATTTCTTCATGATTCGCAGCCGCTATCTGCGCAACCTGAAAAAGAATCTCATATAAGAAAAGCGGAGGGATAGGAATGAAAGCTTGGATTACGGATTTTATGGAGCAGTTTGGATACCTGGGCATCTTTCTGATGCTGGCTCTTGAGAATATTTTCCCCCCGATCCCGTCGGAGGTTATTCTCCCCTTTGGAGGTTTTATGACAACGACCTCCGGGCTGACTATACCGGGAGTTATTCTGGCCTCTACAGCCGGATCGCTGCTGGGTGCGGTAGTGCTCTACGCCATTGGCCGCATGCTGGATGTCAGCCGGCTGGAGCGGATCGTGGAACGCTATGGCCGGTTCATCCGCATCAAGCCGCAGGATATCCGCAAGGCGGATGCCTGGTTTGACAAATACGGCTACTGGACGGTATTGTTCTGCCGGATGGTCCCCCTGGTCCGCAGTCTGATTTCGATTCCGGCAGGAATGTCAGGCATGAAATTCGGGCTGTTCATGCTGTTCACAACCATTGGGACACTCGCCTGGAATGTGCTTCTTGTGCTGATCGGAGCAGCTTTGGGCGAATCGTGGGAAGATATCGCGAGCTATATGGATGTCTACTCCAATGTAGTGTACGTGGTGCTTGCGGCAGGTGTTGTACTGCTGGGCTACCTGTTCCTGCGCAAACGCAAGCAAGGCAAAACAGGCAAGCAAACCGTCAAGGCCCGCAGCTGACCGGGTGAGGCTTAATGGAATAGCTCGGGATAAATATAAGGGGGATAACTATGGAACTGCTGACGATTATTAAAGCCATTATTCTGGGGATTGTGGAGGGGCTGACGGAATTTGCCCCGGTCTCTTCCACGGGACATATGATTATTGTCGATGATATGTGGCTCAAATCCCAGGAGTTTCTGGGAAAATACACCGCGAATACATTCAAGGTTGTAATTCAGCTGGGATCGATCCTGGCGGTTGTCATTATCTTCAGGAACCGATTCATTGATCTGCTCGGTCTGAAGCGTTTCAGCCGCAAGCAGCTGGAGCCGGTCTCAGAGGGGCAGCCTCAGCAAGAGACAGGAGGACGGCTCAAGCTGGCACAGGTCATTGTGGGACTGCTTCCTGCGGGTGTGCTGGGCGTGTTATTCGAGGATTACATCGACGAGCATTTATTTTCAACTTCGACGGTATTGATCGGTTTGGTTATCGGAGCAATCTTTATGATCTGTGCGGACCGTTTTGCCCCAAAGAAGACCGTTGTCGAATCCGTTGATCAGATTACATACAGACAGGCGCTGACGGTTGGCTTTATTCAGTGCTTGTCGCTGTGGCCGGGGTTCTCACGTTCGGGATCAACGATCTCAGGGGGCGTGCTGCTAGGTATGAGTCACCGAGCTGCGGCCGATTTCACCTTTATTATGGCGGTGCCCATTATGGCCGGAGCGAGTCTGATTTCACTGGTGAAGAACTGGGAGTATTTCACTATGGATGCGCTGCCCTTCTTCATTGCCGGATTCATCAGTGCGTTTCTGTTCGCACTGCTTTCCATGCGATTCTTCCTGAAGCTCATTAACCGGATCAAGCTTTTGCCGTTTGCTATATACCGGATAATACTTGCAGGAGTAGTGTATTTGGTATTTTTCTAAGTTCGTTATAAGGATTTGATATAGCTGAAGCCCCACTAATCTGTTGCAGATTGCTGGGGCTTCAAGTTATGATGGCATCAGATTAAGGGCAAGCATTCCATAATTTCATTTCGGAGACAGGTGCCGGGCGGAGAATCAGCAGTTCCGTTTGGCTTAAAAGGGAAGTTCGGTACAAAGCCGACGCGGTCCCGCCACTGTATCGGAAGAGTCTTTAGCAGCACAGGTCACTGGCAGAGTACTGCAGCCGGGAAGACCGCTAAGGATGTTGACGCCGCTAGCCAGGAGACCTGCCTGTTTCAACAGCACTGCTTCACCTACGGAAGATAGGGAGGTGTTAGGCGTAACCCATTTGTGTATATCATGGGCGTCTTTCCCTATGCCTTCCTGGGGAAAGACGCCTTTTTAGTTCATAGAAAACCAGATTTTCAATCATAAGATCAGCGAAGGGGAGTTGTCCAAATGGCGAATCAAGTTAAAGTAAGTAATTTGGGGTATCCGAGAATCGGCAAAAACCGCGAGTGGAAAAAAACACTGGAGTCCTACTGGTCCGGCAAAATGGATCAGGAGACCTTCCGTTCTGAAATGGCCGACATCCAGCTTCAGCATTTGCAGACCCAGCAGGCTGCCGGAATCGAGCTAATACCTGTGAATGACTTTACCTTCTACGATCATGTTCTGGATACGGCAGCGATGTTCGGGATTGTACCTCCGCGTTTCGATTACGATGGCGGAGAGATCAGCCTTGATCTATACTTCGCCATGGCGCGCGGCAACGCGGGAGCGACCGCTTGCGAAATGACTAAATGGTTCAATACCAACTATCACTATATTGTTCCCGAGATCGGCCGTCAGACGCCGCGTCTTACGGAGAACAAGCCGCTGGCCGCTTACCGTTTTGCCAAAGAGCGCGCCGGGATCGAAGGCAAGCCGGTAATTGTCGGCCTGTACACCTTCCTTAAGCTCTCCAAGGGTTTTGCGGCATCCGAGACAGCAGAGGTTGCCGGCCGTTTTCTTCCGGTCTATGTACAGCTGCTGCAGGAGCTGGCAGCAGAAGGCGTAGCCTGGGTTCAGATAGACGAACCCGCCATTGTAACGGGGGCATCCGAAGAGGAATGGAAGCTGCTGGACACTATTTATCAGACAATTGCCTCTGAAGTACCGGGTCTGAATATTCTGCTGCAAACTTATTTTGAAGCGGCTGAACCGCTGGAAGCACTGCTGAGCCTGCCAGTACAGGGATTGGGTCTGGATTTCGTCCATGATGGAGGCACGAACCTGGAGTCCATTGAACGCCTGGGCTGGCCTGCGGACAAATGGCTGGGAGCCGGCATTATCGATGGCCGCAACATCTGGCGCTCCGACCTGGATACCAAGCTGGAACTGGTCCGGAAGCTGGCCGCGCTCACCGGGGCGGACCACCTGATCCTGCAGCCTTCATCCAGCCTGCTACATGTGCCGGTGAGTGTAGCAGGGGAGAACAAGCTGAAGAAGACGGTGAAGAATGCACTGGCCTTTGCCGATGAGAAGCTGGCTGAGCTTAGTCTGATCAGTGCCGCCTTTGCAGGCAGCGAGGAAGCTGCTGCGGCGCTGCAGGCCAGCCGTGAAGCTTTGGAAGCGTTCCGCGCACTGCCGGAACGCGGGCGTCAGGATGTGGCGGAGCAGGTCCGCGGACTGGCACAGCTGCCGGATCACCGCAGTTTGCCGTTCGCCGAGCGCGTGAAGCTTCAGCAAGAGAAATGGCAGCTTCCCTTGCTTCCGACGACCACTATCGGCAGCTTCCCGCAGACGGTAGAAGTGCGGCAGGCCCGGCTCAAATGGCGGAAGGGCGTCTGGAATCAGGAACGTTATGACCAATTCATCCGTGAGCAGATCGAGAGTGCGATCACTCTTCAGGAAAAGCTGGGACTGGATGTGCTGGTCCATGGAGAATTTGAGCGGACCGACATGGTAGAATTCTTCGGGGAGAAGTTGGCAGGATATTTATTTACACAGGGCGGCTGGGTGCAGTCCTACGGGTCCCGCTGTGTGAAACCTCCGGTCATCTACGCTGACGTTGCATTTATAGAGCCGATGACCGTAAAAGAAAGCGTATATGCACAGTCGCTGACCAAACTTCCGGTAAAAGGCATGCTGACCGGGCCGGTGACCATTCTGAACTGGTCATTTGTACGCGACGATCTGAGCCGTGAGGAAGTGGCGAATCAGATTGCTCTAGCCCTGCGCCATGAAGTACTGGCACTGGAAAGTGCAGGCGTTGAAATGATTCAAGTCGATGAGCCCGCTATCCGGGAAGGGCTGCCGCTGAAAGCGGAGGACCGTGAGCATTACCTGAACTGGGCTGTTAAATCATTCCGTATTGCTACGAACCATGTGAAGGATACTACCCAGGTGCACACCCACATGTGCTACAGCGAATTTAATGACATGATTGACTCGATCTCGGCGATGGATGCCGATGTTATCTCCATCGAGACATCCCGCAGCCATGGCGAGCTGATCGTAAGCTTTGAAGAGCAGGAATATGACAAAGGTATAGGTCTGGGCGTATACGATATCCATAGCCCGCGTGTTCCGGCGGTTGAAGAAATGACGGCGAATATCGACCGTGCACTGCGGGTGCTTGATCCTGAGCAGTTCTGGATCAATCCGGATTGCGGCTTGAAGACACGCGGCTGGCAGGAGACGGAAGACGCACTGCGCAACATGGTGGAAGCTGCTGCTATTGCACGGGGGAAAAGTGCAGTTCTAAACCGCTAGATCAAATATTGGTAGGCAGACAAGGGGTTCTTGGCGGCATAATTAGGTTGCTGCAGGACCCCTTTTGCCTTTGGATCAACAAAGCAGCGCTTTGGAAGTTTCTTTCCGGTGGTAGTGAGCTGCACTTTGCAATATCGGGTTTAAGGGATGGAGCTTTTGTGAAGTATTAAAGGAGTATTAAGGAGTCCTAAAGGAGTCGCTTCACTGCATTTTGTACATCAGGTTGTCTGTATAACGGGCCGATGATCAAATTGAGTGCATTTGATGCATTAGGAACCGCAGAAAGGTCTTGTAAAAGCCTGTTTTCTAAATTTCTAGTGTATGAAATACATCAGAATCAACTTTTGAACTATTCTGGAGCGATTCTAATGTACAAAATACATCAGACAACGCTTTACAGCCCCATAGGAGTGTAATGTGACCAACCGCCGGTACTCACAGGATTATCTATATCTAATCGGGTATCTAATCAGGTATCAATCGGGGAAATTTTTGGTGAAGTACTTGATAATAATTCTCATTCTTGATAGAATGGGAAAAGAAAAGAAGGAACCGTGGAGGGTCCCTTCGGATCAATAATTACTTGCTTTCAAAGGTTTTGCAATCTGTTTCTTCGGCGCGTGTTGGTTCTTTGGAGCTGTGGAAAGCGACAAAGATGGTATCGGCGCTGCATTTGTTCTCTTCTGCCCAGTGGGTGTAGGAGCTAACTTCACACATTACGTCTTTTGCCATGAGGGTTCACCTCCCTGTAGTAAAGTGACAGCAGCATAATGAAAGTCTGTCCGGCAAGGTGGAGCTTGTCTGAACAGAGCAGTACCCTCATTCTGGATGAATCGAGGGTATTTATGATGCGCTGCATCTTGATTATGGTTTAGTGTACCAAAAATAGAGCGTTCTCGCAATCAGGATCATCCGTTTTTGACGGGTGATCCTTTTTTAGCTTGGATCCGGGCTGTGGTGCAACCTTCCAGCTTCTGGGAGCGTCAAGAGGAAGTGAGCCGGGAGAGATCTGGAGAGACCGGACCTTCCATGATGCTTCAGATGGACTGGAGAAAAGGAAATAACACTACACTTTTGGAGGAATGAGAATGCGAAAATGGGGTCTGCATTACTTGGGTTTACTAATTCTTGCTGTAGCGCTTATACTGGCAGGCTGTAGTTCGTCCGACCAGAACTCGTCGGCCAACACAGCTGCAAGCTCGGAAGGTTCGGGAAGTGCGTTGAAGGAAGATCTGCGTTCGGAATCCGCTGTTGCCAACATGGCTGACCAAACGTCGGATGAGGCAAGCACAGCTGCGGCACCGGCAGAAGCCCCTGCTGCAGGCGGTGATCCGGCTATCCAGGATACGACGGCGGCGAACACAGCTTCCGGAAGCAGCGGATTTACCGGCAGTGATGTGGTGGCAGGGCTGAACAAAAAGCTGATCTACCATGCCAATCTGGATATGCAGGTGCAGGACTATGCCAAAGCGCAGACCAAAGTGCGCAGCATGGTCACCCTGGCGAATGGCTACATTATTGAATTTACCGAAAATGTGTCTGAATATGAGCAGGGGGGTACGTTCACCTTGAAGGTCCCGGCTTCGGGTTTCTCTTCTTTTTTGAGCAATCTGGAAAAGGTGGAACATGTCGCGCTGCAGCGCAGCATTCAGGGGCAGGACGTCTCGGAAGAATATGTTGACCTGGAATCACGCCTCAAGGCTAAACAACTAATGGAGATACAATATACCGAATTTATGAAAAAGGCTACCAAATCTGCGGATCTTGTAGCTTTTGCCAATGAGCTTGGCTCCATCCAGGAACAAATTGAGCAGATCAAGGGCAGAATGCGCTATATTGACCAGAATGTCTCCTTCTCGACAGTCGAGCTGCGGCTTTATCAGACCGACGACACACTCTCGGTTAAGCAAAAGGAAGAGCAAGGACCGCTGATGGAGCGGGCTTCTGAAGCTTTGCAGGGTACGCTGAAGGCGCTGTCGGTTGCATTCCAATCCCTGTTTGTATTCCTGGCGGCTGCGCTTCCGGTCCTTATAGTCGGAGGACTTGTGCTGGCTGTGGTGCTCTGGTACCGGAAGCGGGCAACACAGCGCAAGGAAGAACAGTCGAATCTTAGAAGGCTGGCTAATCAGAAGCAGCTTAGAGAGCAGCCAGCTGCCAAGGAAGCGGACGAAGAGAAGGAGTAACCGTTCTAATCACCATACAAAAAGCCTCCTGCCCACCAAGAATCCGGTGAGCATGGAGGCTTTGTTATTGAAGTAACAGATAGATCGGGCTTAGGCCTGGCCGAACATCACGCGATATTCTCCGTAGCCTTCTTTCTCTAAATCCTCTTTGGGTACGAACCGCAGCGCAGCTGAGTTGATGCAGTAACGCAGGCCGTTCTCACCGGGCCCATCATTGAAGACATGGCCCAGATGGGAATCCGCTGCTTTGCTGCGCACTTCGGTACGGACCATAAGGTGGCTGAGATCGGTATTCTCCTTCACCGAATAATCACGGATAGGACGGGTGAAGCTGGGCCAGCCGCAGCCGGAATCGAATTTGTCCAGAGAACTGAACAGCGGTTCGCCGGATACGATATCAACGTAGATTCCATCCCCGTGATGATCCCAGAATTCATTGCGGAACGGAGATTCCGTAGCACTGTTCTGCGTCACTTCATATTGAAGTGGAGTTAGACGCTGCTTCAAGCTTTCCTGATCTTCACGATGCGACCAGTGGTTCTCGATAAAAGCATCCCGGCCGGAACCTTTCCGGTAGCGCTTGTAGTGCCCCGGGTTCTTATGATGATAGCCCTGATGGTACTCCTCAGCGCGATAAAACGTTGCTGCCGGCAGAATAGGCGTAATAATCGGCCCAGTAAATCGCCCGCTTGCCTCAAGAGCGGCTTTGGAGGCTTCGGCCTGCAGACGCTGCTCTTCGGAATGGGTAAAGATGGCCGTTCCGTACGATGTGCCGCGGTCATAGAATTGTCCGCCCGCATCCGTAGGGTCAATCTGCTGCCAGAACAGCTCCAGAAGTTTCGTATATGGGAAAATATCCGGATTAAAGGTGATTTGAACTGCTTCCACATGTCCTGTAGTTTCGGAGCAAACCTCTTCATAGGTGGGGTTCTCTGTATGCCCTCCGGTATACCCGGATACGACCTCAATAATGCCGGGCAGCTCCTCGAATGGGGACACCATGCACCAGAAGCAACCTCCCGCAAAGGTGGCCTTTTCCGACTTGGATTGCGTATCATTAAATGAATCGCTCATTATATATCCCTCCATTCACATAATGCAATTAAATAGATCACAATTTAATTATAAAGTAATTATTCCCTGAACGCCACCGCCATGGATAACTGACTGAGGCGTTGCTTATTTAAAAGTGCGCGAACGCAGACCAAGCCAGGCCAAACCCAAGACGGCCAGATAGAGGAGAATTGCGGCAACCGCACTTGCCGGACTTTGCAGGGCATTCCCGCCAAGGAAAGCGAAGAGGGCGATGCCGGGAATTTTGCCTATCCCGGTAGCGGCCAGGAAATTCCAGAAGGGCAACGCGGCTGCCCCGGCGTAGACATTGACTGCGGTCTGGGGAATGACAGGGGCCAGCCGGGCCAGAATAACGGAGGCGAAGGGACGGCGTTCCACCGCTTCCGTGAATTTTGCCAGGGACGGCACCGAGGCCAGGTATGCCCTGGCCCTGTCCTTAAATAAGTACTTCACCCCGCCGAACATCAGGGCCGCAGCCAGCGTAGTGGCTGCCCAGCATATTGCAGCGCCGGCCACACTTCCATAAGCATAGCCGAACAGACTAATGACGGCCTTATAAGGTACGACCGGAAACATAGCCAGCAGCGTGGCCGTTCCGATCAATAGAACAAGAGGGTGATCCTCTTTCATCCAGCTTAGGATGTCATATCTGTAGATAAACGCGGTGATTGTCCCCGAAACATAGAGGATTGCCGCGAGCCATTTTCTCATGTTCATTATGCCCCTTCTACCGCTCATTCATCTTATCATACTGAAAAAAAAGCGATTATTGAAGCAAAGATCATTGGTGACCGCTACGCGTCCATGTATAATATAACTTCGGGAGTGTTGCAGACCAACGGATTATTATGTTTTATAGAGGGGGATTTATCTATGAGTATGCCTGAACGCATAAGGGTGGCCATGATTGGTATTGGAGATATTGCCCGCAAAGTCTATTTGCCCCTGCTTACGCAGCATCCCCGGGTGGAAGTGGCCGGTGTGCTCAGCTATTCCCCGGACACGGTGCGGCATACGGTGGACCAATACCGGTTGCCGAAGGGAACAACGAATCTGGACGAACTGCTGTCCTGGAAGCCTGAAGCCGTATTTGTGCACAGTCCGACGCCAACCCATTACGATATTGTGACAAGGTGCCTGCAGCATGGGGTATCCGTATATGTGGACAAGCCATTGTCCTATGAATTGGAAGAGTCGCGGCGAATGGCCGAGCTTGCCGAAGACAAGGGGCTGCTCCTTGGAGTAGGTTTTAACCGCCGTTATGCACCAATGTACGTGTCAGCCAAGTCCTGGCTGATGGAAGCCGGAGGAATCAGTTTATGCCAGGGAATCAAGCACCGGACCCGGCAGCAGGCAGCGTCGAGCCGTGAAACGGTTCATGATGATCTGATTCATATGCTGGATTTGCTGCTGTGGCTCTGCGGCGGCGATTATGAGCTGCTTCATGGCCATCTGCTGCAAGACGGCGGCGGGCAGCTGCGGCAATCTTCGGGGATACTCAGCTTTGGCAGTGGAACAACTGGAATGTACAGTATGGTTCGGGATGCGGGAGCAGACCTGGAGAAGGTGGAACTGCATGGAAATGGCAGGTCCGTGGAAGTTGCCGACATGGAGAAGGCGGTTTTTTATGAAAAAGGAGTGCAGCCGCGATATCAAAGCTTTGGCAGTTGGGACACCGTACTCATGCGCAGAGGGTTCAGCGGAGTTGTCGAGGATTTTTTGAACCACATTCATACACCTGGACATTGCGGAATTGCTGCATCGGCAGTATTGCCAAGCCATAAGCTGGCGGCGCAGCTGACCGGAATGACGGTCTGAACAGAAGGGAGCAGGACATGGACGATTACCATAAATCAATGGAAGAACAAATTATTGAAAGCTACAAACGTGACGAGGAAATGATGATCCTTGTTTTTGCGCAGTGGTGTGTGAATAACGGACTGGACCCCCATGCCCTCTATTTGCAAGCCTACCCGCAGCAGGAGGGGAACGAGGCCCTGCGCAAGGCGCTGGCGCTTACCGTATCCACAGAGGAAGCGGGGTTCATCTCCGACGACACCGTTCTTGGGGTGCTGTCACTTTACAGCAATGATGATTTGGCCTATGTGGTAACCGAAGCTGTTGCCGAGCGGCAAAGTGCCAAAGAGACCCCGGAGAATGAGGAGTAAGCCGCACGAAGGTACAAAGGAACTTTTTTTTGGTAAACGATGTTCATTGTGCATGAAATGTGGTAAAATTATATATACTAACTTATCGTAAGTTTCAAAAGTGAGAGGTGAGAACAATGGAAGAACATCAGCTAACGATGTGTCCCAGATTCGAAACTGCCTTCTCTTTCTTAGGCAAACGCTGGAATGGACTTATTATTCAGACTTTGATGAGCGGACCGAAACGTTTCAAAGATATTTCCGGTCTGATTCCTTCAATGAGCGATAAAATGCTGTCCGAACGAATGAAAGACCTGGAAAGTGAAGGGATTCTGGTACGCCATGTGTACCCGGAGACACCAGTGCGCATTGAGTATGAACTGACAGAAAAGGGCCGTGCGCTTGAACCTGTCATGCTGCAAATTCAGTCCTGGGCCGAGAACTGGGTAGAGTAACTGCCCTGTCTTTAGTCAATTTCTGGAAGCTCCTTTTCCCCGGTAGAGGGGGGAAGGGGCTTTTCTCGACTTGCAGGAATTTGCGATCATCCGGGCCAGTGCTGCTTCAAGAAGGAACAAGGGGTGTTATTTTGTCATAAAAAGCTTGCAACCGGGGAGAAGATATGTAATATAATAGAAAAAACATGAACCCATCCACGGCGGAAGCGCTTACGAATGAGATTTGCCCGATTGGCTTACATTAGAGCAATAGGTCAGCAAACGGATCAGGAGGCGATGAAGGTGAATACGAAGACGAAGACTACCCTGTTTTCCCGGGAAATAACGTATGGAAAAAAGGATGTTGCCGAGCTGGAAAGAGCTTCGATCAAAGTGCAGCTTATCTACGACAAGGCACTGTTCATGCTTCATGAATACCTTCCGGAATCCTTATGGGATGCCTGGATTGGCGTACCTTACAGTATTATTTCATCGCTTTACAAAGGGAATAATGACAGTGGAACTATATTTCAAAAGTGGATTCAAAGCCCTGCCGGCTGGAAATGTATCGGGTGTGAACGGCATTGTCTGGAGTCGGCGGCATCACCTCAGCAGCCTCTCCCCTTTGGTCAACCGCGTCAATATACATTCCATAATGGCATCCGCCAAAGTATGGTGCTCCAGGCTGTGATCTGGTCAATGTATGAGAATATTGTGCTGTTTCAGCCTTTTCTGGGTGATGAGCCGTTTTTTGATCAGGAGGAGTTGAACACGATTTCCACTTATTTTGTTCCCACCTATCTCAGTGAAGTCCCGCTGCTGGAACGTACCAAACCTTCCAAAGTATATAAGGACGGACACATCTCCGTTTATCAGGAATTCATATCCGCTCCGGACCTTGTGCTGCAGTGGAATGGCGGTCTGACGGAAGGCCGGTGGATGACAGGTGTATATATGGATCAATCCCGGTTTGCGGGGCTCGGCCCTTATTTGAAAGATGCGCAGGGTAAAAGGACGTATATGCAGGCTTGTGTACTATAAAACTTAAAATTGTTTTATTCATAAAAGAGATATAATTTTAGTGCGTATAATCACAAGGAAAACCGCCTTCAAGGGTTAATGTGAAAGAGTGATATAATTCACATCATCCCAAGGAGGAACTTATAATGACGAACCCACAATATAATGATAGAACTCCCGAAACACATCAAGACCGCTTTACAGGCGACGTAATGGTCAGAGATATTGTTCTGCAATTCCCCAAATCAGCGGATTATTTCAAAGAACAACGGATCGATTTCTGCTGCGGGGGTGCGAGACCTCTGGCTGATGCGGCTGCCGAGCGCGGTCTGAACACTGACGAGGTTATTGGAGCCCTGCACAAACTGCTTGAGGAGCATCCCGTTCTTGAAGAAGAGAAGGTCTGGAACCATGCAGATTCTGCAGCTCTGGTAGAGCATATTGTAACCAAACATCATGGCTACTTGCGTGAAGAACTGCCTCGAATCGGTCAAAACGTAACCAAAGTATTCCGTGTGCATGGGGGAGATTCCCCACATTTGGCCGAACTCTACAATCTATATAATAAACTGCAGGATGAGCTGCTTCAGCATACTGCGAAAGAAGAAGCAAGCGAGTTCCCCAAGCTGCTGGCCTATGATGCCAATCCGAGCGAACAAAGCCGTATGGAGGTGAAGAATCTGCTCCAGGTACTTGAAGGAGAACATGATGGCGCAGGTGAGCTGCTGAGACAAATTCGCCAAATCACCGATGACTTCACTCCTCCGGCCCATGCCTGCACCACCTACCGTTTAACCTATGCCCGGCTGGAAGAGCTGGAAGGCATGACCTTTGAGCATGTTCATTTGGAGAACAATATCCTGTTTCCAAGATATCAGTAACGTACAGGCCCCGGGCAACCGGGGCTATTCCGGTTATGCCGTTGGCTGAACTACGGTTTCTCCGCTGCCCTCGATCCTTTTGTTGAGAACGAATTGAGTTTGCGTTATCCTACAGTAGACAGCATGTATTGTTACTACATGCCTGGCTCACTGCTGCCGGTGGTCGCCAGGCAGGGAGAAGGCGGTGCCGGTAATGCCCATAATACCTTTGAGGCGTTTGATGTTAGGACTAATTCTTATTTTGATTTCGGGCGGATGTTCTTCCGTTGCAAGTGGAGGAGCAAATGTCAACACAGGTAGAGCCGATCCGGCAGCTGGTCCGGTGCTTTCCCTTTTAGTTGGCGGCAATACGCTTGACGCTGGTTTGGAGAATAAACTGAGTGGTGTGTACAGAAACGGGATAACCATAATGGAGCTGCTGAAAGGCAGCGGTATTGTAGTTTTCGACGAGGAGGGTAAGCACATCCGGTCGGTAAACAGGATTTCGCTCAGCCATGAACTTGAATGGGAGCTTAGGCTGAACGGCAAGGTGACTACTGCTGCAGAATGGAACCAAGTGGTGGAGAATAACGCCAAGTTTACGATTTCAGCCCATACCGCTGGTGGAGAAGAAGTTCTGCAGCCGATAATTCTGGCTGTGAATGGAGGCAACAGGCAGACGGAGCTGACACATTCATACGTTATGGTACATACGGAGGATCTAACGGTTAGAAGTCTGCTCAAGAAGAGCAGATTTATCCGGATGGCAGAGGATAACAAGACGCTGGTATCCGTGCTGGATTATAAGCCGCTAAGCAATGAAATGTGGATGCTTCAGGTTAACGGGAAGCCGCTGCTGGAGAGCGGAATGGACATGAAGCTCAGGCCGCAGGACGAGTTGGAAGTAAACCTTGTGACACGTTAATCATAAATACATAACCACCAGACCTTCTGTCCAAATAAAGCCGGAGGTCTGGGTATTTACTTTCTAGTATTAGATGAATAAATTCTGCTAATTGTTGTGAAAAAATTCACATTTAATGTGATTTCAATCACAAGCGTTCTTTAAATTTAAAACGTATAATTTTGTCATAAGAGATGGATTGAGAGAACTTACGAAGCATTTGAGGAGGCACCTAATCATGACGCAGAAGAGAGAAAAGCTGGTATTGATCGGTAACGGAATGGCTGGAGTCGGCACCATAGAACAAATTTTGAAGCTGGGCGGCAACTATGAGATTACAGTCTTTGGAAGTGAGCCGCATCCTAACTACAACCGGATCATGTTGTCTTATGTCCTGGAGGGCAGCAAGACGGTGGAAGATATCATTCTTAACGATCTGAACTGGTATAAAGACAATGGTATCACTCTTCATACGGGAACAACGGTGACACGGATCGACGAAGCCTCCCGCCAGATCATTACGGCGGATGGGATGAGTGTTCCTTACGATAAAGTAATTATTGCGACAGGATCGAATTCGTTTATTCTGCCGATTCCGGGCAGCACCAAAGAAGGGGTCGTAGGCTTCCGGGATATTGCCGATTGTGATGCTATGCTCGCAGCCGCCAAGCAATACAAGCAAGCGGCGGTTATCGGCGGCGGACTGCTGGGACTTGAAGCAGCCAAAGGTCTTGTTAATCTTGGCATGGACGTAACCGTCGTGCATTTGATGGAAGATCTGATGGAGCGTCAGCTGGACCATAATGCTTCCTCGATGCTGCAAGCTGAGCTGGAACGTCAAGGCGTCAAATTTGCCATGGGCAAACAAACCGTTGAGTTGACAGGCGAGGAAAGGGTCAGCGGACTCCGTTTCAGCGACGGCACTGAGCTCGCAGCTGATTTCGTGGTCATGGCGGTTGGTATTAAGCCTAATGTGGCCGTGGCCGCAGCCAGCGGCATTACCGTCAACCGCGGGATTGTCGTGAATGATTATCTGCAAACATCAATGCACAATGTATTCTCTGTAGGTGAATGTACGGAACACCGCGGAGCTTGTTATGGTCTGGTAGCACCGCTGTTTGAGCAGGGGATGGTGCTCGCGAAACATCTGTGCGGGGCCGATACGAAACCGTATGAAGGTTCCGTGGTTTCCACTAAGCTGAAGATTTCCGGAGTAGATGTGTTCTCAGCCGGTGAGTTTATCGAATCTGCCGAGCATACGGTTATTTCGGCCAAAGATGACTGGAAGAAAACCTACAAGAAGATTTTGCTCAAGAATAACATCATTGTCGGAGCGGTATTGTTCGGAGATGTCACCGAATCTGCGAATTTGCAGAAGCTGGTGAAGCAAGGCACCGAGATGACGGATGAAATTTATGCCGAACTGATGGGCACAGGCTGCTGCGGCAGTGGTGGAGCGAAGAAAACGATGGCTGTCGAAACAATGGCCGATGAAGAAATCGTCTGTGGCTGTAACGGGGTTACCAAGAAGGCAATCGTGGATGCGGTGACCGAGAACGGCTTCACAACGGTTGACGAAATCAAGGCCTGCACCGGGGCTACCCGCTCTTGCGGCGGATGTAAGCCGGTCGTGGAACAAATCCTGCAATTTGTACTGGGTGACAGCTTCCAGCAAAGTGCGAAGCAAGGCATCTGTACTTGTACTCCGCTGAGCCGTGATGAGATTGTGGCGGAAATTACGGCCAAGGGCTTAAAAACAACCAAAGAAGTAATGAATGTACTGGGCTGGAAACAAGAAGAAGGCTGCTCGAAATGCCGTCCGGCCATCAACTACTACCTGGGCATGATCGCACCGGATACACATGAGGATGAGAAGGAATCACGTTTTGTAAATGAAAGAATGGGTGCCAATATCCAAAAAGACGGAACCTACACCGTTATTCCGCGCATGTACGGCGGGGTTACCACACCTGAGGATTTGAAGAAAATTGCCGATGTCTCGCTTAAATATGATGTGAAAGTCGTCAAAGTTACCGGCGGCCAACGTCTCGACCTGATAGGTGTGAAAAAAGAAGACCTGCCCAAAGTATGGGAAGAGCTGGATATGCCTTCAGGTTATGGGTATGCCAAATCCCTGCGTACGGTTAAGACTTGTGTGGGATCGCAGTTCTGCCGTTTCGGTACTCAGGATTCCATGGGTATGGGTGCTCTCATGGAGCGCAAATACGAGCGTCTTGATTTTCCGGCCAAATTCAAAATGGCTGTCAACGGTTGCCCGCGTAACTGTGCGGAATCTTGCACCAAGGATATCGGTATCGTCGGCAACGACGGGGGCTGGGAGATCTTTATCGGCGGGAATGGCGGGATCAAGCCGCGGATCGCAGATTCGTTCTGCAAGGTGAAGACGGATGAAGAACTGATTGAAGTGTGTTCCGCTGTAATGCAATACTACCGTGAAACAGGCAACTATCTGGAAAGAACCTCCGAGTGGGTGGAACGGATGGGTCTGGAGACGATCGGGGCAGCTATTCTGGATGATGAAGTGAATCGTAAAGCACTGGCTGCACGGATTGATTTTGCCCTGGCTCAAGTTTCGGACCCTTGGAAAAAATTGCTGAAAGACGATCCTACGCGCAAGGCGCTTTTTGAAGAAGCCAGAGTGTAAATCAGAGACCAAAGGAGAGAGACTCGATGGAATTAACCATTCAAGATTACGCTATTGGAACAGTGCAGGATTTCCTGCTGCAAATTGGACGTGTGGTCGTGGCCGGAAATAAGGAATTGGCTGTATTCCGCACCTCTGAAGGGACTCTGTATGCTGTGGAGAACCGCAGTCCGCATCCCAAAGGCGGTCCTCTTGCAGAAGGCATCGTATCGGGATATTACCTCTATGACCCTCTGTATGACTGGAAGATTGATCTGCGCAGCGGTGAGGTGCAGGCTCCGGATCATGGGCAAGTGAAGACTTTCCCGGTTAAGGTGGAGAACGGGAGCGTAAAAGTCAGCTTGTAGAGACATTTAATCATTATTGACTAGAAATGGCGGGGTGGAACCTTATGTTCACACAGAGCGTGGAGAACATCGTTGAGACTGCGGTCAGCAAACGCGACGCAATGAATAAAAACTTGCCCAGGTATTTACTGGCGGCCATGTTGGCCGGAGCTTATGTAGGTATCGGCATTATCCTGATTTTTTCACTTGGAGCACCGCTGGCGGCTATCAAATCCCCATTTCAGCCGCTGATTATGGGCGCTTCCTTCGGAATTGCTCTGACCCTGGTAGTATTTGCAGGCTCGGAGCTGTTCACCGGCAATAATATGTTTTTTACCGCAAGTACGCTTGCCGGCAGAACCAGTGTACTGGATACCTTGAAGAACTGGGTGATCGTATTCATCGGCAATGTTGCAGGTGCTGTAATTCTGGCCTTGCTGATTCGCGGAACCGGCCTGTTTAGCAGCGCTCCTCCGGAACATTTGATCTTTGCAGCGGCAGCCAAAAAAATGAGCCTGCCCTTCTCCGAATTGTTTTTTCGTGGAATACTCTGTAACTGGCTGGTCTGTCTGGCTTTGTGGATGTCCTCACGAGCCAAAAGCGAAACGGCCAAGCTTGTGCTGATCTGGTGGTGTCTGTTCGCCTTCATCGCCAGCGGTTATGAGCACAGTGTAGCCAATATGACACTGCTGAGTGTAGCTGTAGTGCTCCCGAACCATCCGGAAACCATCACCATTGCCGGCTGGCTGCACAACATGATCCCGGTCACGCTGGGCAATATTATTGGCGGCGGCGTGTTCGTCGGTATGGCTTATTGGCTGATTTCCCCTGTACGGGGCTTAAGCAAGAAATAGAACAGAAGACATGGGCGTATTAGAATGCATAGAAGCTGTTCCCGGGCACTGCCGGGGGACGGCTTTTTTTTATTGGGGAAATTATGCAATGTACAAAAATGTGGATATCTTGGAAGCTTCAGATGATATAGCGGTGCAGGGGGATTGGGCTCCATTAGCGGAGTGAAGCGGACAGAGAAGACCCTATTTTGCGAAAAAGTCTGCTTTCCTGGGGGATTCGGACTCAGGAGCCGTTATAACGATCGATTGAGCTTAGAATGAGGGGGACAGGACAATTAGCGGAATCTCTGTCCGTTTAACCTGCTGAATAGACGAATTCTCCCCAATAGTTATAATGAACGAAACCGACTGCACTTTGCATCATGTAGGTTGAATTTGGCAATGACTGAGATGAAGTCCGCAGCACCTCTGTCCGTTACTGACACCTTGACTGTCTGCTGGCTGGCTGTTGAAGAGAGCGGCTACTTGGGGTGTGTAAGGGGGCGATAGTCAGCAGATGTCGCCCGAGTGCGCCTCTCCTTTGGTGATTTTGGCAGCAGAATGGTTAAACAGCGGATACCTGCCCAAAAAGGCAGTGCTTTATGATCAATGGGTATGCAAAAACTAAGCAGGCTCCCTGACAGGAACCTGCTTAGCGTTATTATGAAGTATGGAAGGTTATATGTTTCATTGAGGAGAATAGCGGGTATTGGATTATGGCATTAAATCCGGCAGATCTCGTTCGGACATAATTCACAGTGACAGATCTCCTGCAGCATGCCAAGATCTTTGATGACAATCATACCGTTCTCGTATTCAACCGCATCTTTCTTGCGCAGATCGCTCAGCATCCGGTTGACACTTTCACGGGTAGCGCCGATCATGTTGGACAGGTCCGTATGCGTGATTTTTTTGTTGATAAGGATATTCTCGCCGCTTTTCTCTCCATAGGTGTTGCCCAGGCGAATCAGTGTGGAGCAAAGCGCACCCGGTTTCCCGTACATCATCAGATCGCGGAACTTCGTCTGTGTCAGCCGGTGATGAATCCCCATCCATTTCATGAAGTCAATCGCAAAATCGCAATGCTGACAGATCAGGATCTCCAGATCCTTTTGCTCGATGATGCCGACTTCACTTTCTTCAATCACTTCAGCAGTGAAGCTGTGCTTCGTGCTGAAGAACGGATCGGCTTGCCCGACCATATCCCCGGCTTGATACATATACAAAATGAGTTCCTTGCCCTCATCAGTAGATTTGGTTAATTTGACACGTCCACGTTTGATATAAAACAATTTATCCGAATAGTCGCCTTCCCAAAACAGGTGAGACCCTTCTGGGACCATGCGTTCTTTCATTGTAACAAGCAGTCTGTTAAAGTTCTGTTCGGAAAAACAGTTTGTATTCCCGTGGGCTTCGATAACATTGTAATGTTCCTTAATCATAATCGACATCCCCTTTATTCCCTCAGTTTTTCAGTAAATTTTAAATTAATTATACCTTGAAAAATCCTCTTTTGGTTGGAAAATTTCGAGAAAAAGTGTCGAATTTTTAACATTGTGATAATTTTCACTTCAAAGCTGTGATATTTAATATGATTTGCACCTAAAAAGAGCTTAAGAATGGTGACAGTTCAAAGATTGCATGAGCTGCATTGTCTTGATAGACTTAGTGAATAGAGGGACAACCTCCCTCAAATCATATTCTATTCATAAAAAGGAAAGTTTGAGGGCTAAGGATGGAGACATTAATATTATGGCCTGAAGGGGCACCGGGAGCATCCGGAAGCAACGATGAGGATTGTCCGGCTATTACGCCTTATCTCGTAGAAGGGGAGAGGAATGCGGCCGTAATCATCTGCCCTGGCGGCGGTTATGGAATGAGAGCGTACCATGAAGGGGAGCCGGTTGCACAGTGGCTCAACAGCCTGGGCATCTCGGCCTTTGTCCTGCGCTACCGTGTAGCTCCTTATCTGTACCCTTGCGCGCTCAATGATGCTCAAAGAGCGATTCGTACGGTCCGCCTGCGTGCAGAAGAGTATCGTATCGACCCGGACCGGGTCGGAATTCTCGGTTTCTCGGCCGGAGGACACTTGGCATCTACTACAGGCGTGTTGTTCGACCAGGGTGATCCAGAAGCCGCCGAGCCGGTAGATCGGATATCCAGCCGTCCGGACGCACTTATTCTGTGTTACCCTGTCATTACGATGAATGACGAGGTGGGGCATGAAGGCTCCAAGCGGAATCTGCTTGGCGTCCGTCCGGATGAAGGGCTTGTGGAACGGCTAAGCAGTGAGCTTCAGGTTACCGCAGATACCCCGCAGACCTTCCTCTGGCACACATCGGATGATGCGTCGGTACCGGTGGAGAATAGTCTGCTATTTGCAGCTGCGCTTAGCCGGTATAACATTCCTTTCGATCTGCATGTCTATACTCACGGGAGACATGGGCTGGGACTCGCTGAGGAAGAGCCGTTCGTCGCCATCTGGACCGATGCCTGCGCCTCGTGGCTGCGCATGATAGGCTATACGAAGAATCCTTAAACAGCGGATGGGTTGCGCAAGAGACAGGGACTGTTCAAGGTTCCTGTCTCTTGTGTATTTACCGGGTCGGATAAGCAGAAACCTGTAGCCTGTAGTCCGCCCCGGCTCTTGAGTCCATGAACCCCGACAATCGGATGCTGGTTTCCGAAATAAGCGGTAAAGGCCAAACGAATGATTGGCAGATTGCCTCTTAGTAATTTTGATCTCCAATGTGTCAACCCCCGACTAGTAAGTCACTTATTAACACGACTCTGCTCTGCTGCATTTCGTGCATTAGAATGGGGGCATATCCCCTCCTCAACTCATTCTGATGTATTTAATGCAGCAGAAAAA
The DNA here is from genome assembly GCF_014644435.1 of Paenibacillus albidus. Lineage (GTDB taxonomy): Bacteria > Bacillota > Bacilli > Paenibacillales > Paenibacillaceae > Paenibacillus_AQ > Paenibacillus_AQ albidus. The sequence goes on from NZ_BMKR01000019.1 coordinate 103,537, forward strand.
TGGAGAACCTCTCCAAAAGTGCCATTTAGCCCATTTATGATGCACAAAATGCAGTAGAATCCCCAAAACAGTGCTCATCGCAGTCACTCTGCTGCACTTTATGCAGCAGAACCACCTCTTCACCCGCTGGAGCCCCTTAGCCCAGGCCGCAGCTTCTCCCGCCCGCCCACTTCAAAAACTCCATACATACGCACCTGAAATCCATTAAAATAAACATATGTAAGCGTTTTTCTTTTTGGTATAGTATGGGAGCCGGAGGTGGATGCTCATGTGGTCCTGGCTGATCAAGCCGATAGTTAAGCTGAACGTCAAGCAACAGCTCATCCTGCTGTTTCTGATTATGATTTCCCCGATTCTGATCCTGAACAGTTACGGCAACATGAAGGCGGAGCAGATTCTCAAACGCCATGTCACAAATGCCTACGTGGAGCTGAACAAGCAGAATTTCACCATCATTAACCGCGACATCGACACAGTCAACAAAATCACGACTACCATAATCCAGAACCAGCTGATGCAGCAGATTAATATGAGCGGCAACGATTCTGTGCTGGATCGGGTGAAACGCTACGAGACCATCGAGAAGCTGTTGGGCAGCTATTCGCAAGGCGCAGAGCGGGGCGACGGTATTTATTATTCGCTGTATGTCTACGACCCGGACGATTATTACTTTTTTGCTCCCAATTTCCCGCAGGTTAAGAAAGCGGGGGTCTATTTTTTTTCCAAAGGGGAAGAGCCTTACTGGTTCGAGGAAGCGGTGCAGCAAAAAGGACGCGGTTACCTCAGGTTCATGGAAAAACTGAGTCCACAGGCCGAGAATCTGAAGACACTTACCTACGTCAGAGCGGTCAATACCATCTATGAGGGGGCTGGAACGATCGGCGTGCTGGTTGTGACCAAAATGGACTCCAAACTCGGAGAATCGCTGAAATCCATCTCGCTGCCGGACGGAGGAGAAATTTATCTGACGGATCTGGAGAATCAGGTGCTCGCCTCTACGGCAATCGATACCGGTGAAGTCATCGAGCTGCCGGAGGGCGCCGAGGCCGGAGATCCGGAAGGGATGGTGGATGTGATTACGTCCGACTTTATTTATGTGGTCAACAACAATCATTCTATGGGTCAAAAGCTGGTCTATAAGGTTCCGGTCAAATCGCTCCTGCAGCAGCAGAACGAAATGAAGCGGGTCATTCAATACATAACGGTCGCTTACGCTGTATTTGGGCTTATGATCATCACTTATTTCTGGCGATCATTGATGACTCCGCTGCAAAAGCTGGCTTTTTTCGTACGCAAGTATGAACCCGGCAACCGTGTGCCCGAGACACCGAGCAGGGGCAGTAATGATGAGGTCAGTGTGCTGATTTCTGCAACTTATGACATGGCCCGGCGCCTGAACGGACTGATTATCTATAAGTACCAGATGGAGCTGAAGCAGAAGGAGTCACAGCTGCAGCTGTTGTATCAGCAGATCAATCCGCATTTATTGTACAACACCCTGGAGAGTATTTATTGGAAAAGCTCGCTGGAAGGTAACGTGGAATCTGCGGAAATGATCAAGGAGTTGTCCAAGCTGATGAAAATCAGCCTCAGCCGCGGACGGGAGCTCATCACGCTGGAAGAAGAGCTGGAGCATGCGTCCGCTTATATCAAGCTGCAGCAACTTCGGCATGATTATACCTTCCGTGTGGTCTGGAACATCGAACCGGAGACTAAAAGCAATCTGATCCCCAAGATCAGTCTGCAGCCGCTGATTGAGAATGCCATTATACATGGGGTCAAAAACATGGGTGAGGACGGAGAGATTCTCATCAGCACCTACGCCGAGGAAGAAACCATTCTAATTCAGATTGATGATAACGGATATAAACAGGTGGATTACGAAGCCATTGACGGCATCTTGAACGACGAGCGCCCGCACTCTGCCAGTGGTTATGGCATACGCAATGTGCAGCAGCGCATTCATCTGCATTTTGGCCCGGAGTACGGCATCTGCTATACACCGCGCACAGAAGACGGAACGAGGGTCACCGTCAAGCTGCCGAAATCGCACATTACAGACTAAAAAGGGGAGTGAAAGCTATTGTTCAATATATTGGTTGTGGATGACGAACCGTTAATTTGCAAAGGGCTCAGCAGTCTGCTGGCCTCATCAGGGATAAGCATCGGGCATATTTATACCGCACTCAGCGGGTACGAAGCGCTCGACTGCATTCGGATGGAGGAAATCGATCTGCTGGTTACGGATATCCAGATGGGAGCCATGAGCGGCATTGATCTGATGCAGCATGCGAAGCTGGCCAAACCGTGGGTCCAAACCATTGTAATCTCGGCACATGAGACCTTTCAATATGCCCAAATGGCTGTTAGGCTGGGTGCCAAAGACTATTTGATCAAACCGCTTAACAGCGAACAGTTCCTGGATTCCGTGCGCAATGTGCTGCTGAAAATGGAGAAGCCGTCTCCGTCGCTGGACACGTTCATGGCGGGACTCGGGGAGAACTTCCGTCCCGAAGAGCCGCTTCCCGAATACAGCGCATTGCTTAACTTGCTGCTTACCGATCCGGATGCGGTACTTGCGGATGGAAGGTGGATGCAGCAGCTGGATGATCTGAAGCTTCGGGGGCCTTTTTTCGCTGTGATCAAAATCAAGCTGATGACCGTTCTGCCGGGCAGTCCGCAGGAGAAGGGGTATACCCTCCGGGAACAGAGCCTGCTTCGGTATGCGGCCATGAACATTGCCCAGGAGCTGCTTGCCCAGGAATGGGATTTCAGAGCGTTTTATTCGCCGGAAGAAGAGATTACGGTGATTATCCAGTGGGATGATCCAAGCTACGAGGAAGCAGCTTCGGGGCAGATTAACCGGCTGGATGTGCTGGGCCGCAGTCTTCATTTTCACATTCATAAATATTTGCAGCTGCATGCAGTCATTGGAATCAGCCAGATTCTGCAGGGGCTTTCCTTTATGGAGGTACTGAACCGGCAGGCTGCCAAAGCCATTCTCTGGAACCGGGAGCACAGCGATCATTACGTGTTCTATTACGGAGACTTCAACTGGAGCAGCTATACAACCGACCCGTCAGTGGAGGAGCTGCATACGCACAGCAATCTGATTGTACAGAAGGCGAAGGAGTATATCGAAGCGAGTTATGCGCAAAAAGGGCTAACCATTCATGAGGTGGCCAAAAAAAACCATGTCAGCCCCAATTACTTAAGTTATCTGTTCAAAAAAAATACAGGTTTCAACTTGTGGGAATATGTCATCAAGCTGCGGATGGAGGACAGCCGGGAGATGATTATGAACACGGATTTGCGCCGTTACGAAATCGCCGAGCGGGTGGGCTACGAATCACCGGAGCATTTTAGCAAAATATTCAAAAAGTATTACGGCATCAGCCCAAGTGAATTGAAAAAGTAAATAGCCCCAGTGAAGAAGTATGAACGCTCATGACTTCGGTAGATATAGACATGTGCAGTCCCTCCCTCATTTTCTACAATTTAAGGAAGAAGGCATTGCTTGAACAATGCGAATGATCTAAGGAATGAGGGAGTCTGATGAATCAAACTGCAAGTCTGACCGAACACCCGGAGCGGAAGAAGCTCCAGCCCTACAAACAAAACCGCTGGAAGAAAAATTTCTGGGGTTATATGTTTCTCGTGCCCGCACTCGCCATCTTTATCATGTTCATGTGGGTGCCCATTTTTAAGGGGCTGCTGTATAGCTTCTATCATGTGGATTTTGTCAAAGGCAACACTTTTGTCGGTTTTGAAAATTACGCCAGAGCTTTATCCGACCCCGATGTATGGACGGCCGTCAAGAACACGCTCTATTATATGTCCTTGTGTCTCGTGATCGGCTTCTGGGTTCCGATTGCTTTTGCCATTGCCATTTCTGAGCTGCGAAAATTCGGGGGTGTTGTGCGCGTAGCCGCATACCTGCCCTTTGTAATACCCGGTGTCGTCCTGTATGGACTATGGAGATGGCTGTACGATCCGGTTGGCCCGATCAATGCACTCCTGGGATGGGTCGGAGTGGATCAAATCTCCTTCCTGACGGACACCCGCTGGTCGATGATTTCCCTTGTAATTATGGAAACATGGCAGCAGTTCGGTTCTGGGATGCTGATCTACCTGGCTGCCGTGCTCAGTATTCCGCGCGACTGGTATGAAGCCGCCGAAATTGACGGGGCCGGGGTATGGGCGCGAATCCGTTATATTACTCTTCCCTCGCTGCGGAGCCTGATTATCCTGATGCTGATCCTGCAGATTATCGGTACCTCCCAAGGTTACCAGTCGCAGATGGCGCTCTTGGACGGCGGACCGAACAACACCACGTTGACCTATGCGCTGCTGATGGTGAAGTACGCTTTTACAAGACTGGATTATGGAACCGCTACAGCGCTTGGCATGCTGATGTTCATCGTCCTGGGCGGTTTGGGCATTGCACAGTTCAAGCTCAGCAAGGAGGATAACTAGATGAAGAGCGCAGACCGGGGCATTCTGTCCGAGCATGATCTGAAGAAAACGAGCAATAAAATGGTCTATGGACTAATGGTGGGGGTTATTGTCATCATGGTATTCAGCATGCTGTATCCGATCCTCATGACGATGTTCAACGGACTGAAGTCTAATCAGGAGGTCAATTCGTTCCCGCCGCATTTTTTTCCGCAGGAATGGCATTTCGGTAACCTGAAGGACGCGATGAAGTATATGGATCTGCCGGTGTTTCTGCGGAATACACTCTATATTTTTGCCGGGAATATGCTGATGACCCTGATCGTTCTGGGAATGTCGTCGTTCAGTATTTCGCGGATGAATGTGCCTTACAAAAGTGCTTTTTATTTCTTCTTCCTGATGACCCTGTTCATTCCGGCGACCAGCTACATGGTTCCAAACTTTGTGAACCTGAAGGAGCTGGGTCTGCTGAATCAGTATGCGGCTTTCTGGCTGCCGGCGGGGGCGAATACGTTCTATTTCCTGCTGCTCAAGAACTTTTTTGACGGAATTCATCCGGAAATTTTTGAGGCCGCCCGGATCGACGGGGCATCGGAACCGCGCAGCTTCTTCAGTATCGCGGTCCCGCTGTCGGTGCCCATTTTTGCCACCCTGGCCATCTTTATTTTCTCCACAGCCTGGAATGACTGGTATTGGCCGTCGCTAGTAATGCACAGTGAACAGAAATACACACTGGCGACAGCCATCTACAAATATGTAATCAACGTCAAAGCACTGAATACGAACATTAAGTTTGCCATTCTTTTTATTGTATCGCTGCCGCCGATCCTCGTCTTTCTGGTGTTTCAAAAGTTTATTATGCGCGGTGTGGCGCTGTCGGCGGTCAAGGGTTAAGACGAACGGGCACCAAAAACGGATCGTAAACCTGCACATGAAAGGAATAGGAATGCACCTCGTTTGGGGGCGCTCTCTCTTTTAAGATGGAAAGGCAGGAACATTATGAAGAGGAAAAGGGGAGTTTCAATGCGTAAATTTTCCAGCGTGCTGGCATGCCTCCTGATTGCGGGTTCGTTATTAGCCGCTTGCGGCGGCAACACGAATGGCGGGAATGCACAGGGGAATAAGGGGGGAGAGGCGCCACCGGATACCGCGGGTACTGCTACCGGGAATGCAGGCAGCACAACCAATGCACCGGCGGATGACATCACCCAGAGAAAAGTAACGATTAAAATTCATTATCCAACACCTGACCTCACGGAGATAAGAACTCAGGAAGATGACAAGATCAAGCGGTTCCAGACCGAATATCCGAATGTGGAGATCGTCAAGGACGACTGGCAGTATAATGTCAGCGAAATCGGCGTGAAAATGGCGGCGAATGAAGCCCCGACGTTCTTCAATACCTTCGCAACGGAAGCCAAATTCCTTGTGGAAAAGGGCTGGGTGGCCGACATTACCGACCTTTGGAACAATTATGAATTCAAGGATCAGATCAATCCTGTCCTGCAAAACCAGTTCATTATTGACGGCAAGGTGTTCGGAGTCACGCAAAAAGGGTATGTGACCACGACGATAATCAACAAAAAAATGCTGGATGATAAAGGTGTAGCGGTTCCGGCGATGGATTGGACCTGGGAGGATATGCTAAGCACCGCCAGAGGCGTAGCAGATGCCAAAAAAGGAATCTCCGGGATCGCCCCCATGGGCAAAGGCAACGAAGCAGGCTGGAACTGGACCAACTTCCTGTTTGAAGCGGGAGGCGAAATTCAAAAAATCGAGGGCGGCAAAGTTGTGGCCACGTTCAACTCCGACGCCGGCGTAAAAGCGCTGGACTTCTACAAGAAGCTCCGATGGGAAGCGAAGGCGATTCCCCAGGACTGGGCACTGGGCTGGGGAGATGCCGTTGGCGCATTCCAGCAAGGGCGCACAGCGATGGTTATGGCCGGATCTGACGGCGTAATCGAGCAGGCGCTGAATCAGGGCGGGCTGAAGCCGGAGGATGTGCTGACCTATCCGATGCCGGCTTTTGAGAAAGGCGGCAAGCACACCGGCGTCCTCGGCGGCGACTATCTCGTGATCAATCCGAATGCGACCAAAGATGAACAGGAAATGGCATTCCGTTATATCACTTTTGACTATTTCTCCGACAAAGGCCTGGAAGCCCTGGATGCCGTATTGCAGCAACGGACCACGGACGGCAAATATTTCATCCCGCCGCTTCTGGATTACTATTCCGCCGATTCCGAGTTTGGCAAAAAGACCAAGGCCGTCTATGATAAATATATGAATGTATATCAATACAGCCCTGATATAATGGCTCTGCTGGACGGTAAACCAGAGGCGCAATATAACACTCAGGATTACTACGCAACGATGTCCAATGTGATACAAGAGCTTTTCTCCAAAGAAGGTACGGATTCCAAAGCTCAGCTTGATGCTGCCGCCAAGACGGTGCAGGAGAAGTTCTTTGATACGATTAAGGTAGAGTAGCCTATCCCGATTTGACAAAAGGTGCCACCCGCCACTCGAATGGCGGGGGTGCCTTTATTTGCTTATCGGGTCAACGATTCGAATGTAAGCGCTTTGAAAACAAATCAAAAAAACTTTATACTTTGTGAAAGATTTCACTATACAAGACGAAAAGGATATGCTATGATCAGTGTGTAGAGAGAAAGACACCACAAATTGACAGGAGGACGAGGGAAATGGCCGTTAAGAATGAAGTGCCCGCCCAAGTAAAGCAAGCTACCGCTGAAGAGTATATTCAGGTACTTGTAGATAAAGCTAAGAAAGCTCATGAAGAGTTCATGAAGCTGGACCAAGAGCAAGTCGACACAATCGTACATGCGATGGCATTGGCCGGACTTGACAAGCATATGTACCTGGCAAAACTGGCTGTTGAAGAAACCGGACGCGGAGTATACGAAGACAAGATTACGAAGAACATTTTCTCCACCGAGTATATCTGGCACGGAATTAAATATGACAAAACCGTAGGGGTCATCGAAGACAACCCATACGATAGCTTCCAGAAGATCGCCGAACCGGTCGGCATTATCATGGGTATTACGCCAGTAACCAATCCAACATCCACCACGATGTTTAAAGCATTGATTTCGGCTAAGACACGTAACCCCATTATATTCGGTTTCCACCCGTCAGCGCAAGAGTGCAGTGCAGCAGCCGCAAGAATCCTGCATGACGCCGCTGTAAAAGCAGGCGCACCGGAGAACTGTATTCAATGGATTGAAATGCCGACAATGGACAAAACAAACGCCTTGATGAACAATCCGGACGTCGCCCTGATCCTGGCAACAGGCGGATCGGCAATGGTCAAAGCGGCTTACAGCTGCGGCAAACCGGCTCTGGGCGTAGGCCCCGGCAACGTGCCTGCTTTCATTGAAAAGAGTGCCGACATTGACCAAGCCGTTACCGATATCATCTTGTCCAAGTCTTTTGACCACGGTATGATTTGTGCTTCCGAGCAAGCGGTAATTATTGAAGAGGCCATTTTTGACCAAGTGAAGAAGAAAATGATTGCTAACGGTTGTTACTTCGTTAACAAAGAAGAAGCTGCGAAGTTGACCTCCGGTGCAATGAATGTAGAGAAATGTGCTGTGAATCCGGCAATCGTGGGTCAATCAGCTGTGAAAATCGCTGAAATGTGCGGCATTCAGGTTCCGGCAGGCACAAAGATTCTGGTAGCTGAACTTGAAGGCGTGGGCACTAAATACCCATTGTCCGCAGAGAAACTCAGCCCGGTGCTGGCTTGCTACAAAGTAAAAAATGCGGATCAGGGGATCGAGCGTGCTGCACAAGTCGTTGAATTCGGCGGCATGGGCCACAGCTCGGCGATCCATTCCAATAATGAAGAAGTGATTATGAAGTTCTCGAACCGTCTGCAAACCGGACGTATTCTCGTCAACTCGCCTTCCACACATGGCGCAATCGGCGACATTTACAACACGAATATCCCTTCATTGACTCTGGGCTGCGGATCGTATGGACGCAACTCGGTATCGCAGAACGTTACCGCTATTAACTTGATCAACGTGAAAAGGGTGAACCGTCGTACCGTGAATATGCAATGGTTTAAAGTGCCGGATAAAATTTACTTTGAAAAGGGTGCAACACAGTACCTGACCAAAATGCCTGATATCACCCGTGTCGCGATCATTACCGACCCTATGATGGTTAAACTGGGTTATGTGGAAAGAGTGGAGCATTACCTGCGTCAGCGTCAGACACCAGTAGCGATTGAAGTGTTCTCGGAAGTTGAACCGGACCCTTCGACTACTACTGTAGAAAAAGGTACTGCAATGATGAACAGATTCCAGCCGGACTGCATTATTGCTCTGGGCGGCGGTTCCCCGATGGACGCAGCCAAAGGAATGTGGTTGTTCTATGAACACCCGGATGCGGACTTTAACGGCTTGAAGCAAAAATTCATGGATATCCGTAAACGCGTCTACAAATTCCCTAAACTGGGCAACAAAGCGAAATTTGTCGCCATTCCGACAACTTCGGGTACAGGTTCGGAAGTTACATCTTTTGCGGTTATTACTGACAAGACTACGGCTAACAACACCAAATACCCTCTTGCTGACTATGAGCTGACTCCAGACGTTGCTATCATTGATCCGGAATTTGTATACAGCTTGCCTAAAACTGCTGTTGCCGATACGGGGATGGACGTTCTGACTCATGCGATTGAAGCGTATGTATCTGTAATGGCCAGCGATTATACCGATGGTCTGGCAATCAAAGCCATTCAACTGGTATTCCAATGGCTGGAGAAATCCGCACTCGAAGGCGACAAGCTTGCCCGCGAGAAAATGCACAATGCATCGACACTGGCCGGTATGGCGTTCGCCAACGCGTTCCTGGGCATTAACCACAGCTTGGCGCACAAATGGGGCGGCCAATACCATACGGCTCATGGACGTACCAACGCCATTCTGATGCCGCATGTCATCCGCTACAATGCCAAGAAACCAACGAAGTTCGCTTCGTTCCCTAAATACTCGCATTTCGTGGCTGACGAACGGTATGCTGAGATTGCCCGTATTCTGGGACTGCCTGCCCGTACGACCGAAGAAGGGGTAACAAGCCTGATTAATGCCATCCGTGAGATGAACAAGAAGCTGGGCATCGAAGAATCGTTCCAACAGCTGGGCTTTGATCCAAAAGACTTTGAATCCCGCGTTGACTATCTGGCGGACCGTGCGTTTGAAGACCAATGCACCACTGCCAATCCTAAAATGCCACTGGTTAGCGAGCTTGCCGATGTTTACCGCAATGCCTTCTACGGAAGATTCGACAACTAATAATCGGGTAAGATGTAAATTATAGAGTGAATCAGTATTGAAAATGGAAGTGACAAATATCACCGGAAAGGTGATATTTGTCACAGTCCTTTTATAGAAAATAAACTAAAATGTTTATATAACAAAGATCCCACTGTACAATATGGATTGTGAAAAAATTAACAACCAAATCCTGGGATCACGAGACACGGGATAAACCTTCAAGCCCGCGATCTCTACAAATACTATAAAGATATATGGAGGGATTTAGCATGTCGGTGATTGAAAAAGATGTACAAGAGGTTAAGTCGGGATGGCGGAATTTTGCAAAAGGTAAATGGTCGAGAAAAGTAAACGTCAACGATTTCATTGAGAAGAACATCAAGCCTTATCTCGGCAAGGAAGATTTCCTGGCCGGCGCAACACACAACACGACTGAGCTGTGGAAGCTTGTATCGGAAATGACTAAGCAAGAAATTGCCAATGGCGGCGTACTTGATGTGGATGTGAATACCGTATCCACTATCGTATCCCACAACCCGGGTTATATTGACAAAGACAAGGAACAAATTGTCGGCGTTCAGACAGATGCGCCTTTCAAACGTTCCATTCAACCTTTTGGCGGAATCAAGATGATGATCGATGCCTGCAACGCTTACGGCTTCGAACTTCCAAAAGGCATTGTAGACATGTTCACGAATATCCGCAAAACGCATAACCAAGGCGTGTTTGATGCATATACCGATGATATGAGAGCAGCCCGCAGAGCTGGTATTATCACAGGTCTTCCCGATGCTTACGGCCGCGGCCGCATTATCGGTGACTACCGTCGTGTAGCACTGTACGGGGTTGACTTCCTGATCAAAGAAAAGAAACAAGACCTGAAGAACCTTGAAGTAGACTCCATGAGCGAATCTGTTATTCGTCTGCGTGAAGAAGTATCCGAACAAATTCGCGCACTGAGCGAGCTGAAGAAAATGGCTGAAATGCATGGCTTTGATATATCCAAGCCGGCGAACACTGCCAAAGAAGCTTTCCAATGGGTATACTTCGGCTACCTGGCAGCCATCAAAGAACAAAACGGTGCGGCAATGTCCCTTGGACGCGTATCCTCGTTCCTTGATATCTATGTGCAACGTGACCTTGAAGAAGGCACTCTTAATGAAGAGCAAGCACAAGAACTGGTTGACCATTTCGTTATGAAATTGCGTATTGTTAAATTCCTGCGTACACCTGATTACAACGAATTGTTCTCCGGCGACCCAACCTGGGTAACTGAATCCATCGGCGGAATGTCCGTTGACGGTACAACTCGTGTAACCAAGAACAGCTTCCGTTTCCTGCATACCCTGTACAATCTGGGACCTGCACCGGAACCGAACCTGACTGTACTGTGGTCCGAGAAATTGCCTGAGGGCTTCAAGAAATATTGTGCGAAGGTTTCCATCGAAACCAGCTCCATCCAATATGAGAACGATGATCTGATGCGTCCGATTTATGGCGATGATTACGGTATCGCCTGCTGCGTATCCGCAATGCGTATCGGTAAACAAATGCAATTCTTCGGAGCCCGTGCCAACTTGGCCAAAGCTCTCTTGTATGCAATCAATGGCGGTGTGGATGAGAAGTCCGGCGTGCAAGTGGCACCTGAATTCCCGCGCATCACTTCCGAGGTTCTAGATTACGAAGAAGTAATGAAACGATTCAAACCGATGATGGAATGGCTTGCCAAGCTGTACATGAACACTTTGAACGTTATTCACTACATGCACGATAAATATTCTTACGAACGCATCGAAATGGCACTGCATGACCGTGACATTCTGCGGACCATGGCTTGTGGGATCGCGGGTCTGTCCGTAGCGGCTGACTCCCTAAGTGCAATTAAATATGCCAAGGTTAAACCTATTCGTAACGAAGAGGGCATCGCGATTGATTTTGAAATCGAAGGTGAATTCCCTTGCTACGGCAATAACGACGATGCTGTTGACAATATCGCTGTAGAGCTGGTTGAAACTTTCATGACCATGATCCGCAAAAACCATGCTTACCGTGATGCATTGCCTACACAATCGGTATTGACGATTACTTCCAACGTAGTATACGGTAAGAAGACTGGTACTACACCAGATGGACGCAAAAAAGGCGAACCATTCGCACCGGGCGCTAACCCGATGCACGGACGTGACAAAAAAGGCGCCTTGGCTTCCCTGAGCTCCGTTGCCAAATTGCCATACGAAGATAGCCTGGACGGGATCTCCAACACGTTCTCCATTGTGCCTAAAGCACTGGGTAAAGAAGAAGAAGGACGTAAATCCAACCTGGTATCGATGCTTGACGGATATTTCGCCAGCAAAGGCCACCACTTGAATGTTAACGTATTTGCCCGCGAGCAATTGATGGATGCCATGGAACACCCTGAGAACTATCCACAATTGACAATTCGCGTATCCGGTTATGCTGTCAACTTCATCAAGCTGACCCGCGAACAACAACTGGATGTTATCAACCGTACATTCCACGGTGCAATGTAAGCTAAGCTCTACAGCTGCATATGGGCTGAATAGAAATAAATAACCGCAAGGAGAGCTACCGCCCTTGTCCCAAGGGCGGTAGGTTCTTGTTTAAAGATTGTTAAAATTTTAAATTTCGTACCCGCGATTAGAATGAAGAAACAGCTCTAGGACAGAAAGCTTCTTCGTGAAGGGCTGTAAGTCAGTCGTGGAGAAAGGATAACATCAGATGGTTAAAGGACACATACATTCTCTGGAAACTTTTGGAACCGTCGACGGGCCCGGTATTCGTTTAGTTTTGTTTATGCAGGGCTGCTTGCTCAAATGTCAATATTGCCACAATCCGGATACCTGGGCCTTGAACGAAGGCAAGGAGATGAGCCTGGAGGAAGTATTGGCTGAGATCGAACCCTATCTGAACTATTACCGTTCTTCCGGCGGCGGATTGACAGTATCCGGCGGAGAACCTACGCTGCAGGCCCATTTCGTGAGACAGCTGTTCACGGAAGTGAAGAAACGTTGGAACTTGCATACTACGCTGGATACCAACGGCTATAACGAAGGCGATAAAATCAATGATCTGCTGGATGTGACCGACCTGGTACTGCTGGATCTGAAGCACATCGATGATGAAGCCCATATCAAATTAACCGGTAAATCCAATGAGCGCACGCTGAAGCTGGCCCGTTGGCTGTCCGACCATAATCGCAAGATGTGGGTCCGCCATGTCTACGTTCCGGGTATTCATGACCGTGAGGAGCATTTGCTGGATCTGGGACGTTTTATTGGAACCTTAAACGGTGTGGAGAAATTTGAAATTCTGCCTTATCATCAGATGGGTATCTACAAATGGGAAATGCTTGGCAAAGCTTATGAGCTGGACGGCGTTCCTTCCCCGACAGAAGAAGAGGTTGCCCGAGCTTACCGCCTGATTGAAGAAGGACGCAAGCAGACTGCGTTGGTCTAATAAGTATATTTCTATTGAAAGCCGTTTCCCCGTATCTGTTACTGGAGGGCGGCTTTTTTGCGTTGCATGCAATTGAACGCGGGCCTGGACCCCGGCATTAGAGGTTTTTATCCCTATTGTAGATAAATCTTAACCTTACGCTAACAATGGGCCTTTTTTATAATAAGAGTGTAAAGGCAATTAACATATAGGGAGGGTCACCACCAATGAAAAAAAGCTTAACCCTGCTTTTGTCCCTGATCTTTGTAACCTCAGCTGTAATGACCGGATGTGGAGGCAACAACACTACGAACAGCAAAGGTGAAGGGAATACGAACGGTGCGGCCGAAAGTACGAATGCAGCAGCCACAGAAGAGCCGGCCAGCAGTGAACCTTTTGAAATGACGATTCGTCATACACAGGTGGGGGCCGATAAACAGAAACGGCTGGCCATTCTGGAGGATGTCGTTAAAAAGGTAGAGAGCGAGGTCCCCGGCTTAACCTTTAAGCTGGATGGTGTGGATTCCGATGTGAACCGTAAGGAGAAGCTGCGCGGTGAGATGGCCGCCGGGAATCCTCCGGAAATCTTTGACCTATTCGGCAGCCCCGATTCCAAAATCTATGCCAAAGAAAGCAAACTGCTGGATCTGACACCCATCCTTGATGAGCTGGGCATTCGCGATAAATTCTCCAATCTGGACCCGTTTACGTATGAGGGTAAAATTTATGGCTTGCCGATTGGCGGTTCGGGAGAGGGCTTCTTCTACAATAAAGAATATTATACGGGCAAAGGCTGGAAAGCCCCGGCTACGTTTGCCGAATTGGAGCAGCAGCTGGCCGATATTAAGGCTGACGGGAAGGTTCCCCTGGCCGGGGCTTCCAAAGCAGGCTGGGTACCGCTGATGCTGGCAAATCACTTGTGGTCGCGTTATGCCGGACCGGATGTTACAGCCAAATTTGCCACAGGTGAAGCCAAGTGGACCGATCCCAATGTAGTGAAGGGATTTGCGAAATATAAAGAATGGGAAGATAAAGGGTATTTTAAGAAAGGTGAACTTGGCTTCGAATATGCAGAATATACTACGCAGTTCACCAGCGGTGAAGCGATTCTGATGTATGACGGAACCTGGAAGTCTTCGGTATTCAAGGCCGGCCAGTCCGGCGAAGGGTTGATTGGCAAAGTAGGCTTCTTCAATATTCCGCCGGTTGAAGGCGGCGTTGGCGACCAGACGGCACTGATGCGCGATGTGAACAACGGGTACGGATTCTCGGCAACCGCAGCGGAGGACCCGCGCCAATTGGAAGCCGTGAAGTCGTTCATCAAGAACCTGTTCAATGAAGAAATGCAGCTGCGGGGACTGGTGGAAGACGGTGTATTGCCCGCAATGAAGATGGATCAGAATGTGCTGAATGAGAATATCACCGATGATCTGATGAGTGAAATTGTGGCGGTGCTGAATGATTCCGGTTCCTCGTTCCCTGCCTTTGACTCTTTGGTCCAGGCTGACGTCACTACGGAAATCAGCAATATCCAGATTCAGAAGCTGATTGGCGGACAGACCACGCCCGAAAAGATGGCTGAAGTGCTGCAAAAGGTGCAGGATGAAGCCAACGCGGCTGTAGAATAAGAAGCGGCAGTATGAAGGAATGTACCCTGGTGCTTGTGCCAGGGTTTATTTTTTAAAAAGAAGACGAGTACATCCCACACATCCCACCGGAGGTAGTCATGAATAAAGCACTCAGAAATCCCCTGGTTTTTACCCTGTTTATTCTTCCGGCCCTGATTCTGTTCGTAATGTTTTTTATCTATCCGATTTTCAGCTCCGTGTATTACAGCTTGACCAGTTGGAATGGTGTATCCGAGACCGTGAAATATACGGGTCTGAGCAACTATATGAAAGCGTTTGGCGATGAAAGATTCTGGATATCCGTGAAAAATAACGGCTGGTTCATCCTGTTCTCCGTATGTGTGCAGGTGCCGTTAATTGTATTTTTCTCGCTGCTGATCGCGAATGTCAAGAAGCTGAAGGGACTGTACAAAACAGCGGTCTTTATGCCTTCCATCATGTCCACGGCGGTCATCGGCATCCTCTGGGGTTTTATTTATGAGCCCAATATCGGATTGTTCAACAAGCTGCTTGAAGTGGTGGGGATCGACCCGGTGTATTGGCTGTCGGATGAACGTTTCGCGATGCTCTCGATTCTGATCACGAACGCCTGGCAGTGGACCGGATTCTACATTGTGATGGTGCTGGCGGCGATTCTGTCGATCCCAGGTGAACTGGATGAGGCTGCGGCCATAGACGGCGCTACCGGCTTCCAGCGGGCCACAAGGATCACGCTCCCGCTGATCGTCCCGATTATTTCCGTGGTTATCATGCTCTCCATTGCGGGAGCGATGAAAGCGGCGGATATTGTCATTGTAATGACGAAAGGCGGACCGGCCGGATCAACCGAGGTAATGGCGACTTACATGATAAAATATGCGATCACCAATTTTAAATACGGGTACGGAAATGCGATAGCGGTATTGATTTTTATGTTTACGCTGGCCGTTACCGTGCTGTATCAGCTGCTGATTGCCCGGCGGAATGAAAGGATTGAATACTAATATGACACACACCCTGAAAAAAAGTCTGCCGCATGTTGTGCTGCTGTCCTACCTGCTGGTGATTTTGTTTCCGTTCCTGTTCGTGCTGTTTTCCTCGGTGAAAAAAGACAATAATGCGATTGCGCTTAACCCGTTTGGCATCCCGCAGGATTTTGTCTTCTCCAATTACGTGGAGGCCTGGGTTAACGCCAAGATCAGCACTTATTTTTTCAACAGCCTGTACATTTCGATGCTGGCCTCGGTAGTGTCTATACTCCTGGCTTCAATGTTTGCCTTTGCGGTGACGCGGATGCGGCAAGGGAAGTGGAATACGCTGCTGTTCTCGCTGGTGCTGATCGGCATGCTGATCCCAAACAATGCGCTGATGCTGCCGATTTACACGATTGTACGCAAGCTGGGCATCCTTAATACCCACTGGGCGCTGATTATTCCTTATATCGCCAATGCAATTCCATTCACCATCATTATTCTGGCTGCTTTTATGCGGTCATTGCCCCGTGAGATTGAGGAAGCCGCAGTCATGGATGGCTTGAAGGCACCGGGTATCTTTGCTAAGATTATTGTACCTCTGACGGTTCCCGCGATGGTGACGGTATTCATTGTGAATTTCCTGGGAAATTGGAATGAATTTCTACTGGCGAATTATTTTCTGTCCAATGATGAGCTGCGCACGCTTCCGGTGGGAATGGTCCAATTCCGCGATCAATATCAGATGAACTATGCGCAAATGTCGGCAGGCATTGTCTACAGTGTGGTGCCGGTGATTGTGATTTACGCTATTTTGCAGGAAAAGATTATTGAAGGCGTCACCGCCGGTGGCGTAAAAGGATAATTCACCCACAGTCAGGAGCACCGGCCGATGAATTTGCGCTACAAATTGTTTACGGCATTTTTGGGCCTGATTATCGTCCCCTTGTTTATTCTGGGCATGTTCATGTTTTTTGTGACCTACAACTCCATCGAGAAAAAATACAGCCAGCAGTCCGAATATTCGCTCAAAGCGATCAGCTACAGTATTTCAAATGTCCTTAAGGATATGGACAACGTGACAGATAACGGGATTGCCACCTCCGTGTTTCACATGGCATTGAGTGCGGATGATCCTTCAAAGCAGGATTTGACGGACGCCGAGCAGCTCAGCCTGAACGCAAGCCAGCGCAATTTCCGCAGTTTGCTCTATAACCATCCATCGATCAGCTACGCATTCCTCTACAATTTTAACGGCAAAGGCAGCTCGGAGATTGTCTCGGTGTTCAATAAGGAGAATTTCCGTACGCTGCCTTATGACAAGTTCAAACAAAGTGATCTGTACCGGCAGGTGATGGAGCTCAATGGTGTGCCCAAGTGGCTGGCTCCTCATGAATATCCGGAGCTGACAGGTACGGAGCCTGTGTTTACACAAATCCGGCTGGTGAAGGAACTGAGTTTTTTTGAGAATATCGGTATCCTTGTGGTGCAGATTAAGAACTGGGAGTTTGAATCGATTTTCCGCAACCTGAAGATTGGCGGCAGCAATCAGGATGTCTCCTTTATGCTGGTGAATGATGACGGGATGATTCTGTTTGATCCGGACCGCAAGCTGGATGGGCAGGATTTCAACACGGCTGCGGCGAAAGATATAACATTCAAGCCAGGCTTCCAGAGCTTCAAAACGCAATTTGAAGGAGAAAAGAGTATCCTCTCCGTGTACCACCTTAAGGATTATCCCTGGAGCCTTGTCTCGGTGACCTCATGGGATTCATTGTCACGGGAAGTGACCGTCTTTGCCCGTTGGTTCGTCATTGTGATCTTCCTGTGTCTTATGGCCGCCGTGTTCTTCAACATCTTTTTCATGAATCGGATTACCGGCGCGATTGCCGTCATCGTGCGCTTCATGCGCAGGGTGGAGGATGGCGATCTGACGACGCGGGTGGAAGAAAAGGGGAATGATGAGCTGACGCTGCTGGCCAAAGGCTTCAATGAGCTAATGGACACCATCGGCAGTCTGTTCAGCCGTATTCAAATCGAGCAGCGGCGTAAGAATCAGGCTGAAATGCGAGTGCTGCAGGCGCAGATCAAGCCGCATTTTCTGTTCAATACGCTGGAATCGATCAATGTGCTGGCGGTTCAGAATGAAGGGCGCAAGGTCAGTGAGATGGTCTACCGGCTGGCGAGTATTCTGCGGATCAGTATCCAGGACCGGGATGAGATCACGCTGGAAGAGGAAGCCAGACATCTGCGCAACTATCTCGATATTCAGAAATTCCGCTTTGAGGATGTGTTTGATTATGAGATTGACATCCCGGATGAGCTGCTGGGCTGCGGCATTCTGAAGCTTACGCTCCAGCCGCTGGTGGAGAACAGCATTCAGCACGGATTCGAGGGAATCGGGTACAAAGGCAAAGTGACGGTGAGCGTATGGGAAGAACGGGGAAACCTGATTCTGCGGATTGCAGATAACGGCATCGGGATGACGGCAACCCAGCTGGCGGTTTTTCAGTATATGGTGAATGAGAACACAGAGCCGGAGCTGCCGGGACTGGCCGGGAACACTCTGCATCATCCGGAGCGGCGCGGGCTTGGTGTCCGCAGTGTGGCCGACCGTATCCGTATTGAATACGGGGACAGGTACGGGATCTTTATCTGTTCAGGCCCCGGGGCGGGGACCCTGATTCAATGCGTCATTCCAAAATACGAGCAGGGGGAAGATCATTATGCTAAAAGTATTATTGGTTGACGATGAGGCGCCGATTCTGAACAATCTGAACCGGGTGCTGCCCTGGCAGGAGATGGGCATGGAGGTGGCCGGGATGGCCCGCAGCGGAATGGAGGCGCTGCGGATTGCCGAGGATGAGCAGCCGGACCTGGTCCTGTGCGATATCCGTATGCCCGTGATGGATGGACTTACATTTATCGGCAAGCTGCGCGAGATGGGCCTAAATAGCGAGGTACTGCTGCTTAGCGGGTATCAGGAATTTGACTACGCGCGGGAAGCGATCCGGCTGGGCGTCAAGGAGTATATCTGCAAGCCGATTCATTACGAGGAGCTTGGCCACAAGGTGCGGGAGATCGGAGCCCAAATCCGCAGCCGGCAGTTCAAGGATAAACTGTATAACAGCATCCCGCTGTTTCAGGAGGCCCCCGCTTCCGGCGAACCTTCTGTACGCAAGACGCCCGAGCAGCTGATGAGCCAGGCCCAGCAATATATTAAGGAGCATTTGAACATGGATATCGGTATTGAGGAGGTGGCGAATCAGATTGGCATCAGCAGCAGCTATTTTTGCCTGCTGTTCAAGAACCGCTTCGCCATGACCTTCGTGGAATACGTGACCCTGCAGCGGATGGAAGCGGCCAAATTCATGCTCGCAAGCAGCGATAAAAGCATCGCGGTCATTGGTGCCGGTGTAGGCTACCAGGAACGGCGCTACTTCACCAAAGTGTTTCAGAAGCAGGTTGGTGTATCGCCCAAGGCTTATCGGGAGGAGGCGAAACGCGGCGGGTAAACGGGAAGGCGTACTGTGCCTTCCTTGTATGCGTTTTGTAAACGGAAAAACATACCGGTTAATCTTTATTTACATAAAATGAAACTTTTCTAGACGGCCTGCGTCTAATATTATGTTTTGTTATAAAGAACGTGGCAAAAACTAACCTGCCGCCCTGTTGAGGGCGGCCTGTATTTTTGCGGGAAATAGAAGTTGAGTATCAGACATAAGCAAGACGGGTACTTTTCTTGTATTTTACAATTAGGAGCAAAAGGAGTCATACCATGAATTTGAAAAAGTTAACATTAGTTGCGGTGCTGGCCGTATCACAGGTCGCCGCGTCAGTTCCGGCCTTTGCCGAAGCTGGTAGTACAACCCGGGTATCAGCAGCCACAGAGATTACACCTGTGACTGAAACAAATGTACAGCCGGCGGCAACGGATCCGCTGCCGCCTTTGCTGCCTGATGGAAGCGTGGCGACACCCCCGGCAGCTTCAGCTCCGGCAGAAACACCGCTTCCGGAAAACGCTGTACCGACACCAACACCGATACCAACACCAACACCAATGACTACACAGGTACCGGGATTTACAACGGGGCCAACGGCACAGCCTTCGCCGGGAGCAACCCAAACGATTACTCCTGCTGGTGCCGGTTCCGGCCAGCTCATTCTGATGTTCAACAGCAACAAAATGTATGCTGACGGCCAGGAATATCTGGCTAACCAGCCTATGGCTGTGAAGAATGGCGTATCCTACGTATCGATCCGGGCTATGGTAGAACGGGTAGGCGTAAAATATATTTATGATTACAAAACCAAGGAAACCATTGTCACCAGCGGAACCAACGTGATGCGCTTTAAGACGGACAGCAAGATTTATACCGTCAATGGCCAGAAGGTAACCATGAAAGGTCCGGCTTACCAATACAAGGGCACCTTTATGATTCCGTTGACTTCAATTACCTATGCGCTGGGCATTAAATACACCGTGGACAATGTAGGGAAGCGTGTAATTATGACGCTGAATACGAAGCCAACGGCTTCCTTTACGGTTCAGCCCACCGAAATCTATGCCGGTCAGACCATGGTTAATTTCGTAACCACCAGTTCATCGCCGAATGGTACAGCCATTGTGGATGAGAGCTGGAGCGACAACAAGCAGGATATTTATGATCAGCCCGGATTTTATACCGTGACTTATTCGGTCGGGGATGCGAACGGGAATTGGAGTGATCCCTATTCGGTGACCTTTGAAGTCATTCAGCCGAACCAGCCGCCGGTGGCCAATTTCACCACGGACAAGGATGAATACAAGATGGGTGAGCCGGTAACGATCAACGACCTCAGCTCCGATCCTGAAGGAGAAGCCTTGACCGTAGAGTGGACCAACCGTGCTTTGGCGTTCTTCAATCCCGGTCCGGTCTCGCTGCAACTGAAGGTGACTGACAAGCAGGGGCTGAGCAGCACATTTGAGAAAACGATCAATATTACGAGTGAGCAATTGTATACCCAGGAGGAAGTAGAGAAGCTGTTCACCGCCCCGGGTGATCTTATCAGTATGGATGGCGGGATGATTCCCGGATTGCCTAACCTGACCTACAATCTGTCTTCCGAACCTTTCACCCTGATACGAAGCAACAGCCCGGAGACCGTTAATACCAACGGTGTCTTGTATCGTGAGAGCGCGATAGGCTCGACGCGCTTCCTGGTTCATCATATGAATAATATGAACAGTAAAAAGAAAGTGTATATTCTTGCTACAAACAATACCTTGTATGCAAATACTATCAATACACAGTTTTCCGGCTTTGCCGGACCGGTCACTTCGCCGGAGTATACAGGTAAAATTTCCATCCAGAAATACTATGACTCCATGATTACTCACGAAAAAAATAGTTCAGTAACACTGCAGCCCGGCCAAACGCTACCGATTCTGACCGATGTGAACAAGATCGCGATGAAGCCGAAGGAAGTCATTTCCCTTAGTGCCGATATATTCAGTGATTATCCCGTTCAATACAATGTCGTCATGGTGGATGAAAATGCCGATCCGTTGGCTGCTTTGCCGACACTCCCGGTTCTGGACCGTGACGGCGTGCATAACCGCGGTACGTACCCGGATTCTACACGCGTTATCAATGTCACTGATGTAGTGGGAACCACACAATCCAAAATGGTGCTTGGCGATAACAATTATGATAAGAATCTAATTGGCATTGATCCAATGAATGGAACCGAGGCTTCGAATTCCGGAAACTTTGGTGTCTTGTACAAGATCAGGCTAGAACGTGTTGCACCAAATACACTGATTACGTTCAACCCGCGGGGGGGCAATTACCTGGGATCCGTATTGGTGAACGGTACGATTGTCAATCTGCCGAACAAAGGCAATTTGAAGAATTCAGACCTGAATGCGGTCGTATACCGTACCGGCGAATATGAGAACGCGGTGGATTTGACCTTCTCGGTCGCTTCCGGAAGCAATCTGCCGGTAAACTTCGTCTTCACTCCGCTACCGCCTAAGAAATAATCAATAGTTAAGTTTGGGCCTTGTTGCCTGGAACTTTAGAGCCACATACCCGGCAGAATTCCGCTTAGGAACTTCTGCCGGGTCTTTTTCGAAATATAAGAATTTATATGCTTCGCGCTATAAACTATCCTTCTATTTCTCGCTGAAACGATTACCGTCCTTATAAGGACGGTCAGGCTGTCGAGAAAGTCTCGACAGCCTTATTTATATGCAATTAGTTTAATACGACA
>NZ_BMKR01000020.1 GCF_014644435.1 Paenibacillus albidus
GCTTTAATGCGATTTTGCAAGAATGAATGTGGTTGTGTCCAAATTTAGGGGGTTAATCCGGTTTTCCCTATAACAATCCGCCCCGAGTCAATCATTCACAATTAGTGGGTAGTATTCCCTATCACCGCATAACCTCGTCCACCTCATGTTTAACAAGGAGTGCCGGTTAGTCTATTCGATTACAGCCGGAAGAATATGTTCCTTGATCAATGTCCACCGGTCACGGGGCTTTATGATGAATTCGGATGCAATGGCTACGACCAGGTCTTGTTCCGGAACACAACAAATGATATTGCCGCCATCGCCCAGGGCTAAGTATGCAACAACACCGTTCTCTTCGCCTAGCCACCATAGATAACCGTATTTATTGGGGTTCATAGTTGTCGATTCGTCAATCCAGGCTTTGGGAACAATTTGATTATTGTCCCAAAGTCCACGGTTCAGATATAGAAAGCCAAAACGTGCCATATCACGGGGGCTGAGCGTAAGGCCCCATCCTCCCGTGGAGTTACTGTGCGGGTCTTTAACCCAGCCCTTCACATGTTCCCCGAATAAGTCTTCAAACCCAAATGATTTCATTTCATGATCCGGAATGTCTTTCATACCGATGGGTTTGAATAAACGTTCGTTGGCAAACTCCCGGGCACTTGTTCCTGTGCAGCGGGTGATGATGGCTGAAAGCAGGTGTGCCCCTGCGGTGGAATACTTAAAGGTCCCCACACTCCCGTTTCGGCCTAGCATATCCAGAGTATATTTAACCCAGTCTGCTTGCATACACAGCTGGTCCAGCGGTTCGTGCCAGTCCTCAAATGCATAGGGGGCTGTCATCGTAAGAAGATGGCGCAGGGTGATTTCCCGTTTCAACCTGTCAGCAGCATCCGGAACATATTCGGGGAAAAAATCCAGCACCTCCTGGTCTATGTTTGTAATATATCCTGCCTCTATGGCAATACCAACGAGAGCAGACAGGATGCTTTTTGTGACAGATGCCACATGATGCGGATCATCCGGGCCATACCCATTATAATACCTTTCGTAAGCAATAGATCCATTCCGCACAACAACGATACCGTTGATATTGCTATACTCGGATTGTATCACAGGTTCTAGCTCCCGAAGCTTTTCAGCATCCATTCTCAAGGTAGCCGGGTCTGCGGCTTGCCATTCTGTAGTAGGCCAATAGTTTCTATGCATTATAGAGTTCTCCTCCAAAGACGTTTTTTGTACTATTTTTTCTTTATGGGAAAATAAACCTCGGTAACCATATCCCCGGGGACGGCGGTTTGATAGGGATCGGTCAGATAGACTTCATAGGGTGATCTCACCAATTCATATTCTTCATGTTCCACCCATTCCCGCAGTTTGGCATATACTGACGTCAATTCCGGATAGGCCCCTTTTAGAACAGACTTCGCACAAAGGCCTCCAGGTATTTCTCTCGTCCCAGTTACAATCTCTTCTACCGGGATGGCAAACTCTATACTAATACTGGCAGGATTGTATTCAGGGCTGTGATAAATGGTCATGGGCGTACCCGTTAAGGTGAGCTTTTCGGTAGCCATTTTTTCATATAGTCTGCTGAAGTACTTTCCATATCCTATAGCATATTCGTCACTGCTCATGGTCTGACGCGTATAAAGGATATTCATGGGCTCCGTTTCAACAAGTTGCACTTCGATATGGTCGAGGTAGGACATGATTGGAACCCCTCTCTCTATACTGGAAATATCATTGCTCATTTGATTGAGGGTATATTGTAAAGCATTCAGGTTTTCTTGTATTTCCCTATGCTTGCGATTGAGGGCAGCATAAAGCTTTTCCTCTGATTGATCCTCTTCCCACTCCAGAAGGGCCTTGATTTCCTCAAGAGAAAAATCATAGGATTTCAAGCGGTTAATAAAGAGCAGCTTTTTGAATTGCCGGATGGAATAATACCTATAACCGTTCTCAGCATTAATGGCATCAGGAGTAATCAATCCAATTTCATCATAATATCGAAGCGTCTTTGTAGATACTTTGCAGATCTTCGAGAATTCTCCAATCGACAGCAAAAGGTCACCTCCATTCATTGATCAATTCTACTGTACACCTTGCCCTAAGGGTAAAGTCCACTGCGAAAAAATCGGTGCTTCTTTAAGAACATTTCATGCCTGAGAAAAAAGTCTTGATTTATCAAAAGAGAACATCTAATAAATAACTTAAACCGAGGCCCAGGGTAATAATGCTCTGGGCTTTTTTGTAATGGATGAAGCTTTAGGCCTCCGGGCAAGTTAGGGGAAAGGACAGCAAAGGAGTGCATCAAGATGGCCAGAAGAAGAAACAGGAAGTATGCGGTGCCGGGGGTAGCAGAGGGAATGCAGAACTTCAAAGCGGAAGTAATGAAGCGTGAAGGGTATACGGTTGATCCTAACCACCCGGATGACGTGAAATATGAAGTGGCCAAGGAGCTTGGTGTGCCTCTGCAGCCAGGCAACAATGGCGGTCTGACTACGGAGGCAGTAGGCCATGTCGGCGGCAAAATTGGCGGTTCCATGGTGCGGGAAATGGTCCGCCTCGCTCAGGAACAACTGGCAAACAGGGAGAAATCATAAAAAATACACATTCCAAGCAGGGATCTTTTTTCACCGTTCTTCCAAAAATGTCTCGGTCTCTATAGCCGGAGGCATTTTTTATTTGCATGGCGAGAACCGGACTTTATTGTACTTCCTCCGATAAATTAAGAGGGATTGCAGGTGTACCCTGCCCGGATTACGTCAAACAGAATATTAAAGGGAGAGCAGGAGGCCATCTATGGAATTGGTTATTGAAGGTGTGAGCAAGAAATATAAGGGTGACTCCTATGGGCTCCGTGACTTATCTTTACAGATCGGCACAGGTGTACTAGGGCTGCTCGGCCCGAATGGAGCCGGCAAATCAACACTGATGCGCATCTTATCTACCATTACCAAACCCACAGCAGGCAAGATAAGCTGGAATGGCGTCGATATTACCAAAGATCCCAATGCGATAAGAAGAATATTGGGTTATTTGCCGCAGGATTTTGGCGTATATCCTCATTTGAATGCCGTTGAATTCCTGGAATATTTAGCGTCGATAAGAGGACTTGAGCCTGCCATTGCAAGGAAGCGGATTGATGAGCTGCTTCATTTGGTGAATCTTTATGAGGTACGCAAGAAACCGCTGAATAGCCTTTCAGGCGGGATGAAGCAACGTGTAGGTATCGCTCAGGCGTTATTAAACGATCCCAAGCTGTTAATCGTCGACGAGCCGACGGTTGGACTTGACCCGGAAGAGCGGATTCGTTTCCGCAATCTTTTATCCGAATTGTCAGGTGAGCGAATTGTAATGTTATCCACTCATATTGTATCCGATGTCGAGTCGACCGCAACAGATATAGCGATTGTCAATCAAGGGAAACTCGTGATCCAGGCAACTCCAAGCGAACTATTGGCAGCGGCGGTGGGGAAAGTGTGGGAGTGGGTCCTGCCGGGTCCTGCATGGATGGAAATACGTAATCAATTGTTAATAAGCAGCACCGTTCAAGGCAGTGACGGCGTGCGTATAAGGGTTATTGCGGATGCTCAGCCATCGGCAGAAAGCCGCTTGGTGAATCCGACTTTGGAAGATGCCTATTTGTATTTCATTTCCGCACATAAACAGTTGGCAACCGTATGACATCGCTGCGGATTCTATTTCATATGATGAAAGCCGATTATCTGGAGCGGGTTCGCCGATATAGCTTTTTTATAACCGTGCTTATCTCCATATTTATTGTGTTCAAATTCCTGCCTGCGAGCGATGAGCGTTATTTAACCTTATCGTTAAACGGTATTCGTGGAATTTATAACTCCGCCTGGGTCGGCAGCGCCATTGCTACACTGGCCTCCATGCTGCTGAGCCTTCCCGCCTTTTTTCTCGTAAAAAATGCGATAGAGCGTGATGTTCAGACGGGGGTAGGACAAATTATTGCAACAACCCCGCTTACCCGCTGGATGTACATTATGGGTAAAATGTGGAGTAACTTCGTATTGTTGATGTCTATGGTTGCTGTACTGATTGTATCTGCGCTGGCTATGCAATTGATTAGAGGGGAAGACTATTCGGTTGATGTGGCGGACTTGGTGCTGCCCTTCTTATTCTCCACCTTGCCGACTATGGCACTGGTAGCTTCAGTAGCCATCTTGTTTGAATCCGTACCGTTCCTAAGCAGGGGTTTGGGGAATTTGGTGTACTTCATACTGTGGGGTTTTTCGATTAAATTATCGACTGCAGCGGCCCACCCCAGCGAGGACGTGCTCGGGCTTTCTCCGATTCTTAAACAGCTGTCGAGCCAGGCAGTTGAAAGGTCCCCCCAGCATCAAGGACATCATATTTCGGGGATAAGTCCGCTAAAAGGAGAGCTTGTAACCTACGATTGGAACGGCATACCCTGGACAATAGGGATGTTCCTGGAACGCTACAGTTGGTTGGCAGCAGCACTAGTCATTGCGGCGTTGGCCTCACTTTTCTTTCACCGGTTTGATCTAATGCGTGCGGCTCCCGCAAGCAAAAAGGCCAGAGCCAGGAAGGCTGCTAAAGAGGAACCGATGGCTCAGCCTGTAATTGTTGGGAATGAGGCCACAATCAAGCTGACCCCCTATACGCACAGCCCTGGTCGGTCCAGACCTGCCTTAACTTTACTTATGGAGCTGCGCCTTATGCTCAAAGGGCTGCCTTTGTGGTGGTATTTAATCGCATTGATCTTGATCATCCTGGGGCTTGTTTTGCCAGTGGGAATCGTAACAGAGGTTGTTCTGCCGTTCACCTGGTTGTGGCCTGTGCTCATTTGGTCGGCAATGGGCACGAATGAAACCTCTTACCGTACCCATCAACTGATTTTTACGGCCATGCACCCGGTTAGGAATCAATTTATTGTCTTGTGGCTGGGTGGCGTTATTGTTGCTTATTTGACGGGCAGCGGAGCCATGGTTCATTTTGCGGTCACGGGAGAAGGGGAGAGATTGGCAGCCATGGCCGTAGGCGGATTATTCATTCCCACGCTGGCTGCAGCTTTAGGCATGTGGACTGGAAATGGCAAGCTGTTTCAATTGATCTACATGTTAATGTGGTATTTGGGCCCATTGAACAAATGGGGGGTTGTGGATTTTATGGGAGCCTCGACGCAATCGCTTGAGCAGGGGGTATTCCTTTATTATCTGCCAGTGACCATTATTCTGCTGATAATAGCTCTACTAGGAAGAGTGCATCAGATAAAAAGGTATCATTGACGTAAGCAACCTCCCGCCATAATGGCCCTTCAGCAATTCAAGGCTTGGGGCTTATTTCGAATAGCGGGAGGGCGAAGTTTAGACTATGTCATCGATCTTCCTTACGTAATAATTCGACTCAGCAGTAACCTCAAATCCTACGGACTGGTACAGAGTCAACGCACGTCTATTTTTAGTGACCACACTTAAGCGAATCCTGGAATAGTCCCGGGTAAGCAGGGAATTAACTAAACGAACAAGAATTTCACGGCCATATCCTCTACCTTGACAGGATGGAATCACACAAAAGTCATGAATAACCGCTGTGTCATCCTGGAGATGATTAACTCTAATCATGCCTATGGGGCTCAAACCGTCCATAGCAATGTAAGTATGCCGCTCCGGTTCGTTTGTGTTCTTGAAGTAATTCCTCGTCCAAACCTCTGAATCTCCAAAAGCCTGGGATGAACATTTAACCATAAAGTCAAAATCATGAGCTTCTACGGGCCGTAAAACCAAGCCAGAGTTAGTCGCTTCGTGAGACGGAGGCAGAACAAAATACATAGTAAATTGCGATGAGCTAAAGCTGGCCCCTATATGATTAAGATAATCCATCCCGGGCTTGGAGTTGGAGGGGACTCTAATACGACAAGTTGTAATACCCTTAATGTTCATCTCTACAACCGCATTGTTCAATAAATTCCGGAATATTCCTTGCCTCCGGTAAGCGGGATGAACCATGGCGTTGATATTAGCCTCTGTTCCATCCGATGTATACCAGCTAAGAAAACCAATTAATTGATCATCTAATGAACAAAGAAAGGCCTCGTCTCCCCCCTGTTCCTTAATACTTTCTACGCCAACTCTCAGACTGGATTCGTCGTAATCCTTGCATAATTGTTCCAACCTTCGGATTTGATCCATCTGATGAATTGAATAATCAGTCAGTTTAGTGAAATGATAATGTTTCATTGAATGTCCCCTTATAAAAGAATCTTCGCTAGAAGGTATACACGTAGACCTTGGTCCGCAGATTATCCCTACAGGTTATGGTGCGGACAGGCAACCTGCCAGGAAGGGCAAAACAGATGCTGATCACCACTGCCCCGCGCGGCAGCTCCTGCTTGAATTTCTCCGCCAGCCGTTCCATCGCTCCAGGGAACAAATAACAAAGTACAATGTCGGCATCGCCGTAAAAGCTTTGGTAAATGTCTCCCCGCCTGAAACAAACCCTGTTACGCAGAGCCGCCCCTTTGCCGGGTGCTGGAAGGAAGCGGGTAAACAGTACCACAAGCAATTGCGAGAACCACAAGGGAAGGCTTGAGTTCTCAAGGCCAGTCAGCCTTTTGCCTGGACAACGGCGAATCAGATCCAGCCCCAGTGTTCCCCAGCCCGAACCCGCCTCAATTATATTGCCGTATCCCGTAATCCGGTTTACCTCCCCGGCCACCGCCAGCCGTACAGCCTTGGAGGAGGGCATGGGCGATATTCCATTTTTCCAGCTGGTGACCACGATCCACATTACAGATAACAGCACTGCAAGTGCAGTAATCCACGCAATCCTTTCTATGACGGGCATACCTACCTCCTTGTTAGCTTGCTGTTATTATATAGACCGTCTAAGAGAATTATATAGCATTATCCCGCAAAATAAATTGTTGAGCAGACAGCCGATGTTTGATTCGGCCAAAGAACGAAAGCAACCTGTTGTTTGCAGGATTATTGCCGGGGATCGTTGAATATATCGGAAAGCAGATTACTGAACTATAGGCGTATTTTGCATATGCCCTAGCCGCAGGAGGAGAACAACATGAAATCCATCACCGTGCAAAGCCTTACGGAAACGTTCCATTTGGAAGTGCTGGCCGGAGCCAGCCGCATGGACCGTGCGATTACCCGCCCGCGGACACACAGACCGGGGCTGGAGTTTGTAGGTTATTTTGACTTTTTTCCAATGGAACGGGTACAGGTACTTGGCCGTAAGGAGATCACCTATTTATTGACGCTAAGCGTAGAGGAACGCATGCTGCATATCGGGAATATCGTTAAATATCATCCGCCGTGTTTTATTGTAACGACAGGCCAGCAAGAGATTCCTTATCTGACGCTGTTCTGTGATCAAGAGGGGATTCCGCTGCTGCGGACTGCAGATACGACGACGGAGTTCATTGCCAAGCTGGATAGTTATCTGGTGAAGACGCTGGCGCCGGAGCTGTCGATTCATGGAGTATGCGTGAACGTATCAGGCATAGGCATCCTGCTCAGGGGCAAGTCGGGGATTGGTAAAAGCGAGACGGCCCACACGCTCATCAGAAGAGGCCACCGGTTCGTGGCCGACGATATCGTGGTATTGAAAAAGCTGGGGCCGGCGACACTGCTCGGGACACATAACGAGACCACACGCGAGTTCCTGGCGCTGCGCAGCATCGGCCTGATCAATGTTGTACGCCAATACGGGCGCAGGGCTTTTCAGGATGAGACACGAATTGTGCTCGATATCGAGCTGGCTCCATGGCAGGAAAATTCGCTGAACAATGAGCTGGAGGTGGTGCCCCAGTTCACGGACTATCTCGGCGTCCAAATTCCGCATATCGAGGTCCAGCTTCAGCCGGGACGTGATGTAGCCGGCCTGATCGAGGCAGCCGCCAATAATTGGTATCTCAAGCAGCTCGGCTACAGCGCCGCTGAAGAGTTCATGAAGCGGATAGAAGACGGAATGCAGTGCTGAATTCAAAAGAAGTTATGATGTGCCTAGCAATTACAAAGATGCAACCCATATTTCCGCATGGGCGTCCTCTTACTTGCCGCTAAAGGCCACCTTTAAGCCGATAATGCCCAGAAGTGTGCCTTGAATCAGATTGATTTTCCGGGATACACGTGGATTCTTCAGTAAGATCACGCGGACTTTACCCGAGAAAACACTGATCGCAAAGAAAATAACGAGAGCCTGAAGCAGGAAAACCACACCGAGCAGAAGCATTTGCAAGGAAACATGACCTGCGGATTGGTTGACGAACGGAGGCAGCAGGGCAAGAAAAAACAAGGACACCTTGGGGTTTAGAATATTCATCAGAATCCCTTTCCGGTATAGGGACAGGAGGTCAATGGATTGTGATTCCTGCCGGTCAACGGTCAGCTCCGAATCTTTTGCCTTAAAAGACTTGTAGGCCAGGAACAGCAAATAACAGGCTCCTGCATATTTAACAAGGGTAAAGGCCAAAGCGGACTGATAGATCAATGCCGAGATTCCCAGTGTCGCAGCCGTTATATGTACCAAAAGTCCGGTGCACAGCCCGAAGGTAGTGGCGATGCCGGCTTTTTTTCCTTGTGCGATGCTTTGTGCAAGCACGAACAGATTATCAGGCCCAGGCATTAAGGTGAGCAGTACAGCAGTGCCCAGAAAGGCCAGAATAGACATTATCTCCATTTCACTTTCAGCTCCTGTTATTTGATTTGCTTCCCAAACGTTCACGAAGGGGCAGGTTCTGCTAAGTAAGTGTCCTTCCTCACAGGAGGAGCAGACCGCCTGGGCGGCCTGCTCCTTGTTTTTGCGGAAATGACAGTGGGTTGCGCTTGATTATGCGTTCGTGGGTTGGAAAATGCTGTTTTTGTATGACATAAGCGGTGCCAGCCATACCATACCGGTTCCCCGGTAGACGTTAACCAGCCCTTCCCCCGAAGCCGCAGAGCCCATACGGGTTTTTCCGGACTTTTCGACAGTAAAGTCAAGCGAATTGGACCACATCAACGCAAAATTCCCGTCGACCTTCAGCACATCATTCTGCAGTTCGATGACCACTGCTTCTTCGGAAGGAATCGGCGCTTCCAGGGCAAGGATGCCTTTCCCTTTGGCACTCAGATTAAACAGTCCTTCTCCGCCCAATGCGGCAGAGGAAAGGTTCTTGCGCGCCGTGACTGCGACCTCAAGCGTGGACTCGCAGGCCAGGAACATGCCGTCATCAATAACAATATGGTCGTTGTCGACATCAATTAACCATAAATAATTATAGGTGGTTTCGAGGAGAATCGTTCCCGTGCCTTTGTAGAGTGGTTTGATGGCACTGGTCCCGGTGACTGCACTGGACATAATATTTCTCATCAACCCTCCAACCCCTTTAACCCCGGAGGTCATTTCAATATTGCCGATCATATATTGCATTGCTCCGGCGCTCAGCATAACCTCACTGCTGTTCAGCTCGATCATAAGCTGCTTATTGCGCATGTTGCTCTTGCTCATGAAAAAGTTGGATTGGGCTTCAGCATAAGTGGTACAGCTCAAATCCTCTTTGTACTCAATGACCGAGAATCCGCCAAGCTGCTCTTTAACCACAACGTTGCTGTTATCCTTAAGATTATTGATCGTGAAAGCCATGATGTTTCATTCCTCCTGTGCCAGGTATTATTGTCGAGATGTACAGACATTCCTTCAAGGGATAGGTATTCGACAAAAAAAGGCAGATTCCTTGCTACTGCTGCCGTCTGGTCAGTTCCAAAGTTGCCGCTGCAAAGCCGTACATGGTAAAATAGGAGAATCTTACCTATTGGAAGGTTATGTGTGATAAACTTGTGCAGAGTAACCCCGGGATAAGTTTGCCTATTTCAAATCTAACCGCAACTAAAGTGTGACGCTCTCCGCTAAGAGAGTGGTCTTTCCTTATACCTCAAGGGATGAGTATTTTGCGGATATTCAGGCATTGCTTGATTCGATTATGGCTGCACAGACATTAGAATGTCTGTGTTTTTTATATTTTAGGCCGAAAAGGAGAATGTCAGATGACAACACCAAAAGAATCGAGTGATGATCTGAATGTAAAATATGAACTGTTAGCCGCGGCGAAGCGGCAGGGTCTGCACCTGAACCCGGAGCGGGTTGAAATGAACGAGTCGGGGATGGATGAATGCTGGCGGGTTGGGAAATGGATTAAAGCATTGTGATCCTTCCGCCCGAAGTGATAAAGTAATTCTAAGTGAGAATTGACCTATTAACCGGGAGGCAGAGTCATGAGAGATGAGCTTATCGCCCAGCTGAATGCTTGGCATGAAGAAGATGAGTACCAGCAAATCGTTGATCGGATTAAAGAAGTTCCTACAATATTGATCGATGATGAGCTTGCTGTACATTTGGGGAGAGCCCTAAATAATCTGGGACGTTACGAAGAGGCGTTGAAGTGGTTCAAGAAGATAGCCGAACAGAGCAAAGAGGATCCGCTGTGGCATTTCCGTGTAGGGTATGCCTATTATTATCTGGACCGTCTGGACGAGGCGATCAAAGCGTTTGAAATGGCGCACAAACTGGATCCGGAGGATGAAGATACGCTAACCTTTCTGGAGTGGAGCCGGAATGAGGCGGCCAGCGCTCCTGCCGTAGCTTCTGCCGAAGATTCCGACAGCTAGTCCCCCTGTCGGGAATATCTATAGACACAAGGCGGCCAAACTCCATTCGGAGCTGGCCGCCTTTCTTTGTTATCTATTCCTCGGCGTGAGCTGCTTCGTCTTTCACTTCTGCACGGAACCCTCTAATACTTTGTTTGCGGCGTTCATTTTTCTCTTCGATCTGGTTGCGCTCCTCCGTGCTGATTTCAGAGGAGAATTCGTTCAAATAGTCTTCGGCTTCAAATAAATTTCGCTGAGTATTCTGAATGTTTTGCTGTAAATGCTCAACATTATCGGCCCGGTTATCCGGTTTAGCCATTGGTGTTTCACCTCCAGATGTCAAGTTCGCTCAGGAGAGCGCTGACTCTTAGCCTGAACGCTGCCGGGCGATTTTATGCATGAATAAATTCTGCCCCTCTTCTGCCGATATAGATAATACTGTTGCTGCATAGCAACAAGACAGATTCCGGAGGGTATGGGCGATGCATAAATTAATTACACCAGTGACACACCTGATTTCCAGAATGAAGTACCGTCAGAAGTTTATCCTGCTCAGTATTTTGTTCTTGTTTCCGCTCGTTTTTCTATTAACAATCTGGCTGCGCAATTTAGGGGAGGAAATCCGGTTCGCCCAGAAGGAAACAGAAGGCGTGAAATACATTGAAGCCCTGATGCCCTATATGTTGCAGCTACAGCAGCACCGTGGTCTGGCTAACAGCATTTTGAATGGGGAGACCGCCTCTGAGGCCCGGCTCAAGACCGTCAAACAGGAGCTTGCAGGAAGTATCGCTATGATCGACAAGATTCAAATAGAACATGGGGATGTGGTATCTGCCAATGAGACCTGGGAAGAACTGAAGAAGGATTGGAGTGTGCTGGAAAAAGAAACACTGACACTCACCCCTACTGACAGTTTTGAGAGACATACTGCATTAATAGAAAAAATGCTGGAGCTGCTCACCTTGGCAGCCGATAACTCGGGGCTGACTTTGGACCCTCAAATTGACACGTTTTACCTGAACGAGGTCATGTCTAAACAGCTTCCCGGTATAATGGAATACACTGCCCGGTCACGGGGCCAGGGAAACGGCATTCTGGCGCGGAAGCAATTAACCCGTGATGAGCAGGTCAACTTAATGCTCTATAAGGATAAGATCGAGAATAACATATTAAATTTAGAAAAGGCGTTATCCAAGGCGATTGGTTATAACTCATCCTTGGCAGAATCGGTTCAGGGTTTAGGGACAGATGCCACGGGTGCCATCAGGGATTATCTGAAGATCATGGATGCACAGTTGATTCGGTCAACATCCTTAACCATGAAGCCGGAGGATTTTTTTGCCAAAGGAACCGCCACTCTGGAGAAGGCAAATGTTCTGTTCACCGGCACAGTGAAGGAGCTTGACCGGCTCTTAAATGAACGTGTGGATTCCCTTTCAACCGAACGGCTCACGATGCTCCTGATGCTTGCAGTGACCCTTCTGCTGGTAACGGCGGTATTCCTGGCCTTCTATTCCAATGTAATTATGACGATCAGGGAGTTGCAACGCGAAGCTGAACGGATTGCAGCGGGGGATCTGAGCCGCAGGGTAGCGCTTCAAACAAAAGATGAATTAAGCCTGGTAGGCGATTCCTTCAACGTGATTCTGCAATCCTTGAATGGGCTGTTGAAGAATAACCAGGAGATTTCCGAGCAAGTGGCCGCGTCGTCCCAACAGCTGAGTTCGGTCTCTAATGAGTCCTCGCAGGCGATGCAGCAGATTGCACTGGCAGTAGGCGGGATTGCCGAGGGTGCAGAGCTCCAACAGGCCGGTGCAGCCGAGAACAATACCGCCCTGCAGGAAATGTCCGTGGGGATCAACCGGATTGCGGAAGCTTCTGCGGAAGTAGTAGAGGGAGCCGCAACAGCCGTCACCCGTGCCCTCTCGGGTGCCGGTAAACTCCGGATTGCGGTGGAACAGATGCAGCAGATTCAAAGTTCAGTTTCACATTCAAGTGATACCGTACGTTCCCTGGACGAACGTTCACAAAGAATTGATGAACTTACTACCATTATTATGGACATTTCTTCCCAGACTCAGTTGCTTTCCTTGAATGCCAACATTGAAGCTGCGCGGGCCGGAGAATATGGCAGGGGGTTTGCCGTAGTCGCTACTGAGGTGGCGAAACTGGCAGACCAGTCCAAACAATCGGTAGAGCATATCACGGGTGTGGTGGAAGAAATCCGCAGCCTAATCGCCCAGGTGCAGCAGGCGATGGGACAGACCAGCTCCGAAGCCAAGCAGGGGTTAATGATGATCAGACAAGCAGATGAAGAAATTCTGCTGATGAAAGAGGCTATCCAGCAGGTTACCGGCCAAATTGAAGAAGTCTCTGCGGCTGCCGAGCAATTATCGGCAGGGACCGAGCAGGTAGCGGCAGCATTCGCCGATTCGACCAATATCTCCCGGCAAGCGGCGGAGGAAGCCGTGTCCATGGCCGCAGCTACCGAACAACAGCTGGCATCGATGGAAGAAGTGCAGGCGTCCTCGGAGTCGCTCAGCAGCCATGCCATCAAGCTGCAGGAGGAATTAGCCAGGTTTACACTGGCTGTGGAATAAGGACAATCGGAGATTGCTATTGTATGTTCAGCACTAGTACAGTGTTCTAATGTATATAGTACCTCAGAATGGTTAAAACGAGGCCCAAACATCCATCATGATGTATTTTGTACATTCAAAGGATAGCCATAAGGCACTTTTCGGCTAATGCTGCGGTTCCTGCTGCACCAAATACACTAAAATCCTAAAACGAGCCTTCTTTTGCCCATCCTGATGTATAAAGTGCACTCTAGCGATCTCCGCCCTAGGCTTATAGCGTGTTGAACCCTGCCGCAGCTTCCTGGGGACTAACATTGTAACTGAATTTAAACGCTCATTGGGGATTTCGGTTGACTGTCCCCTTGGGGAGGGGTCCACAATGAAGCTGAGGTGATGGCATTGCTTATACATGAGCTCTCGAAATGCTGTAAAACAACCAAAAAAGCCATAAGTTATTATGAACAGCAAGGGTTACTGGACGTTAAATACAACCAGAGCGGATACCGGGTATATAACGATAACGATGTGAAGAAGTTGAAGGAGATTACCATCCTGAGAAGGCTTTGTATAACTGTTGCTGAGATTAAGGATATTATGGCGAGTGAGGACAAACATCAAGCTTTGCAGAAGGTTCAGGTGAACAAGGAATTTCAGCTGCGGCAGATGAAAGCCCAGGTTGCTGGACTTGCGGTATTGCTGGCAAGCCATGAAGCGATTGAACAATCTTTTGATGAAATTGAACAACTGCTGGACGACAATATGCTGATCAAAGACAAGTTGTTGCAGTCCTTCCCAGGGAACTATGGAAGATATTTGTATATCCATTTCGGAAAGTTTCTTGAGGATAAGATAGAGAGCCCGGAGCAGATTGCTGCCTTCAACCGGATCATGGAGTTTTTGGATAATCTCCCGGCTCTGGAGTTTCCGGAGGAGCTGGAGAAGTATGTGAGCGCTGTATACGATTCATTGCAGGAGGCTGACGTACGGGAGATGGATGAACATATGGAGGCAATGCTGAGTGACTTTGACCGTTATCTGGAAGCTCAGCAGACCATGCTGGCGGATTATCTGGAATACCGCAGCTCCGAGGCCTTTCGCACAAGCCCTGCATACAGGATGCAGCAAATGATCATGGAGTTTCAAAAAAATAGCGGGTATTACGATATTTTTATCCCCAATCTAAAAATAGTAAGTTGCGCCTACAGCCAGTACGAAGAAAAGCTGCGTACAGCCAATGAGAAGCTGCTGGCTGCCTATCCGCAAATGTCCGCCCTGTCTCCCGGCCGGCCTTCAACCGTTCAGGAATAACTTTATTGAGGAGCCACAGTCTCCTGTTCTTGACTCCGAATTCATATAATCAGGTGATTGAGCTTACATAGTTCAGTTATATTGAGAAGAGAAGAATCAAGAAAAGGAGCTGCTCCTCTATGGAACACAGCAAGCAAGAGACAGTGCAGGGAACGCCCAAAGGGCGGATAGCTGCTCTTCTGGAGGTACTGGGAGTTTCGACCAAGCTGGGACTCACCTCCTTTGGAGGGCCAGTGGCACATTTGGGATACTTCCATAATGAGTATGTCCGCCGCCGGAAATGGATGGATGAACAAAGCTATGCCGACTTGGTAGCGCTCTGCCAGTTCCTTCCCGGACCGGCCAGCAGCCAGGTTGGCATTGGAATTGGGGCTGTAAGAGCAGGGCTGCTTGGAGGTCTGGTGGCCTGGATCGGCTTCACTTTGCCCTCTGTGATAGCTTTGGTGGCTTTTGCCTTCCTGCTTCAGGGGTATGATGTTGCGGGCGCAGGCTGGATTCATGGACTGAAGATCGTCGCTGTAGCCATTGTGGCCCAGGCCATCCTGGGCATGGGCCAGAAGCTGGCTCCTGACCGGACCAGAGCAACTATCGCCGTTGCTGCCGCAGTGATATCGTTGACATGGCATACAGCCTACAGCCAAGTTCTGCTCATTATAGCTGCTGGTGCGGTAGGTTGGTGGTTATATCGGAAGAAAACGGCAGAACCCGGGCCGGCGCTCCACATTGCCATTAGCCGGACCTTTGCTGTCTGCTCGCTGATCCTGTTTGCCGTTCTGCTTATCGCCCTCCCGCTTCTCAGATCTGCGGGGGAGGCAGGCGGCGGGCTGGCGCTGTTTGACAGCTTTTACCGCTCGGGATCTTTGGTATTTGGCGGAGGGCATGTGGTCCTTCCGCTCCTGGAACGAGAGGTTGTTCCGGCAGGATGGGTTAGCGGGGAGGATTTCCTCGCAGGTTACGGGGCCACACAAGCTGTCCCGGGGCCATTGTTCACCTTTGCAGGGTACCTTGGAGCCATGGCTGGAGGATTGCCGGGAGCAGCCGTTGCTACACTGGCCATTTTCCTGCCGGCTTTTCTGCTGGTGGTCGGTGCCCTGCCATTCTGGAACGGATTAAGAAGCAGCCCGGCCGTTCAGGGGGCACTTATGGGGATCAATGCGGCGGTGGTCGGTATCCTGCTGGCGGCGCTTTATGATCCGCTGTGGACTACCGCTATTCTGGGCCCGCTGGATTTTTCGCTGGCGCTGATTTTGTTTGTGTTGCTGGTCTTTTGGAAGCTTCCGCCCTGGATGGTGGTACTTGCCGGTGCTGCGGGAGGGATGCTCCTGGGGTAAGTGGCTTTCTCATAAGTAACCTTTCTGTTCTACTGGATAAGACCGTCTTGTCCTGTTTAATCCCTGCCAAAAGCAGCAGAGCAGCGAAGCTCCCGTTACCCGGAGAATCGCTGCTCTTTCATTTTTGGTCATCGGCGGCTTGTTTCAGCCGATTATGGGCGAGGGTAAGCTGCTCGCCCTCGCAATTTTTCCAGCTCTCGAAGCTGGAATCTACGGGAGTCCCGGTTGTTCTACAGTTGGCCGGGAGGAAGAGATGCGTCCCAAATCCGCGCCGGGCGCCCCACGAGAGGCAAAAATGCCTCTCTTTCGGCCCAAATCCGCGCCGGTCACCCCACGAGAGGCAAAAATGCCTCTCTTTCGGCCCAAAGCCGCGCTGGGCGCCCCACGAGAGGCAAAAATGCCTCTCTTTCGGCCCAAAGCCGCGCTGGGCGCCCCACGAGAGGCAAAAATGCCTCTCTTTCGGCCTAAAGCCGCGCCGGGCGCCCCATGAGAGGCAAAAATGCCTCTCTTTCCGCCCAAAGCTGCGCCGGGCGGTCCATGAGAGGCATTTTGATGTTGGTGTTTATTGTGGACACTCGGGGAATAAAGTTACTGCTGTTGCTGGACCCCGAAGCTCTCCTGGACCCATTCGCAGAACATGCTATAGTCTTTCTCCACCTGGCCGGCATAAGCATAGGCCCAGTGGGAGAGATGACGGGCGAAAGCATCCGGGTCCGGGCCCATGGCCTTGGCAATTTCCTTCTCGCTATGATAAGGCAGAAGTCCATTGTCTACATCCGCATCGGCCCGGGCATGCATTTTGGCTGTCAGGCTGCCCATGACCTCAAGCACCCGGAGCATGTCCTCTGCGGTTGCGATGTCCTTTGGCTTCAGCCTTTTTTTATAAGGAGAACGTTCTCTTACATAGAAATGCCGTCCTTCCATCGTCAGAAAGCCCAGATAAGGGTCCGCCTTATGATGCATGGCCTGCTGTGTAGCGGTCACGCGTTTGCCTTGATGCCCGAAATAGTCCCAGAAGGACTCTGAATATGGCATGAAATAAGCCGGAACGGGAACGCGTACCTCTTTGACTTCAAGCACGGTGTCGTCATCCTCAGCTTGCTCCAGGCCCCCCTCAATCAGGATATAATAGCGGTCCAGCCCGATGGATGCCGTGCCAGAGCCGTGTTTGACGGCAATGTCTTTGATCCTGTAGTGCTCTTCATTTCGGCTCCCGGTAACGACGGTCTCTGTATAGAAACCCCAAGCCTTCTCCAGCAGATCCTGCTCGGATGAAGCGGGGACCGTCAGCTCGGAATTCTCCAGGAAGACCCGGCCATCCTGCATCTGGGCAGTCACCTTCTCCAGGAAATGAGCTTGTCTGCGCTTCTCCAGCTTACGAAGAAGTTTCTTCACCGGACCTTTGGCCGTACCCTCGTGGATCACAAAATCTGCAGGGTCATCTTTGCCTTGGCAGAAGCGGCGGATTTGCTTGGCGTACGAGTGAACGAAATGTTCGATTAAGCTGAGCTGCAGGTCTTTCCCGTGGCCGAACTGGCGGGCTACCAGCGCAATGCTCCCTGCCATCCGCAGCAAATCATACAAATAAGAGCCGACATATCCCTCGTCAAAATCATTGACGTCATAGACAATTTGACCGTCTTCACTGCGAAAAGCGCCGAAATTCTCGAAATGCAGATCTCCCTGAATCCAGGTAGGCCGATCCTCTGGGGTGTGGTAAGGAAAATACTGTCTGGTAGCATCGAAATAAAACAGATACGCATTGCCGCGATAAAATAAAAACGGACTCTGAGACATTTTAAGATACTTTTCGGCCCGCTTTTCCGGGCTCAGTCCCATGAGATTGCCGTCGAATTCATCGAACATAGAGATCAGTAAATCTTTGCGGAGTTTGTTGCGTGTACGAATGACCCCGTCGGTTATGGATGGACTAATCATGATAACGCTCCCTTTAACAAGAATTTAGCCTGGTATTCATGGTATAATTGCACCCGGTTTCGTTCATTTTACTGGATAAAACTGCATTGTACAATTTGCCGGGAAGTTAGGAGAGGGAAAAATGAATACGGAGTTTCCGGTTATGACCACCAGTCGTCTTGTATTGAGAAGAATGGTCGCGTCTGACAGTAAGGATATGATGGAATACTTTACAGATGAGCAAGTCTTAAAGTTCTACGGGCTTCAGCCGTTTGAATCTGAACAGGAGGCGCTGGAGGAAATCGGATGGTACGATCAGATCTTGGAGACAGGCGAGGGCATCCGCTGGGCGCTGCAAACGGAAGAAGGCCGGGTCATTGGCTCTTGCGGATTTCTTAACCGGAATCAGCGCCACCGGCGGGCTGAGATCGGCTTTGAATTGTCCAGAAGCCATTGGGGGCAAGGCTTGATGCTGGAGGCTATTGCAGCTGTGCTTGACTATGGATTCCGTACACTGGAGTTGAACCGTATTCAGGCGCTTGTAGAACCGGGGAACGCCCAATGTCTGAGGCTGCTCGAAAAAGCGGGCTTCCGGAGAGAAGGGTTGTTGACCCAGTATGAATATACTGTCGGCAAATATGATGACCTGTACATGTGTGCTGTGGTCAAATCGGAGTTGAGAAAATATGACTAAAACAATAATAGAGAAGCTGAACTTGCTGAAGTATAACAAAGTGGCCGTATTGGATGTACCTGAGGGCACACAGGAGCTGGAGGAATTGTCCGGCTATGACACCAGGCTCATCGAAGGAAATACGTATGATCTTATTTTTGCTTTTGTGCTGGATATGGAGTCTTTAAAGGGACTTGTGCACCGGGTGATCCAAGAGCATAGGTTGAATAAGGATGCCTATATCTATCTTGCGTATCCCAAAAAAGGAAATAAAGTATACCCCGCCTTCATTCACCGCGATGACCTGCTGGGCGGACTGGGTGCGGATGAAGAGGGTTATATCGGAACCAGCGACATCAAATTTGCCCGTATGGTAGGTCTGAACGAGGTGTTTACTGTTGTGGGTCTAAAAGAGGATGCACGCAACAAAAACCGCATCTCTGCCAAAGCCAGTCAATGTGTTGACGACTATATCGCGTTCATTCCGGAAGTGGAAAAGGATTTGCAGAACACCCCGGAGCTGTTGGCGTTCTACCAATCGCTGACTCCGGGGTACCGCAAAGATTGGGCCCGTTATATATACAGTGCCAGGCAGGAGGCGACCCGAGCCAAACGGCGCGAGGAGATGTTAAGAATCCTGGGTGAGGGCTACAAGAGCCGGGATCTCTACCTTAAAGACCGGTAATTCAATCCGGCGTACGGTCACATGAAATCGAAGAAATAACGTATCATATGAAAAAAAACCGGCGAAGTGTAGGCCAGGCTGTCGACCCGGCTCAAGTAGCTCTTTTTCAGCGTTTCGAATTTATCGTCATCCCCGATCAGCAAATCCCGTTTCAGCACGGATACCGTTAAGCTGCCGAAGTAACCGCTGAGGCTGATCAGCATGCCGGACACGACCCCGAACGCCGGGGTGAGGGGTGTCAAATAAGGGTAGATCAGGTAGGACACTCCTGTGGTGACGACGAACGCGCATACGAAACCTTCCCAGGTGAGAAAAGGGTTGGCGGTCGGCACGACTTTGTGTTTGCCAAAGTAGATCGAAGCCACATGATGAATAACATCATTAAGCTGGGTCAACACGACCAGGAACAGCACCAGTCCCGCCCCATAGGCCGGTGTAGCGAATTGAAAATAAGCCAGGTGGCTGAGTCCGAACACCATCAGCATAAGCCCCCACTGGGTCGAGCTGACGCTGCGGAGGAATCCGACCGTTCCCTTGTTGATCAGGCGCGGAATCGGGAGGAACAGGAATACGTACAGCGGAATGAACACAATAAACATGCCGTACCACTCGGTATATATCCAATAGAACTGAACAGGAATGGCCAGATAGGCCCACAAAAAGAGCCGGCGGTCCGCTTTTCTCGTCTTAATCATGGAGAAATATTCCTTCAGTGCAAAGAAAGTTAAGGCCATGAGAGACAGCAGGGAGACGACCGGATTGAATAGAGTGGCCAGCCCGAAGATGAACAGCATGCCCCACCAGGTCTTGATGCGCACGCCGATAGCGGCATAATCTTTGTCCGGCTGTATCTTGCTTATGGCTAAATAAATGAACTGGATGATTAATAATCCCGTGAAAATAAGGACCAAAGTAAACAGTGAGCTGCTCATTGCCAATCACCAACTTATCGTGTGAGGTAGGATTCCATTAAAGGGATCATATGTTATTATGAAGGAAACGTACACACTTGATAAGGGGAAATTTTGTAAATGGAAGCTGATCACTCGGTCTTTATTATGCTTACGAACACGGGAACTCTTTTTACAAGAGTTATTCAGACCTATACCAAAGCGCCCTACAATCACGCCTCCATCTCCTTTGACCGGGAGCTTTCGGAGCTCTACAGCTTCGGCAGGAAACACCCGAACAACCCGCTGAACGGGGGATTCGTCAAGGAGGATATTCAGACAGGCACATACAGCAAATATCCCAATACCACGTGCGTGATCTATGAGCTTTGGGTTACGGAGCGCGAGGTTGAGAAGATGAAGCGGGTGCTCCAGGTATTCATTCAAAAGCATCAGAAGTATCTTTATAATATTCTGGGTGTGATCGGCATCGCGCTCAAAGAACCGGTCGAATTCAGCAACTCCTACTTCTGCTCGCAGTTCGTCGCCGAAATTCTGGAGCGGTCCGGCATTAAGATCTGGAACAAGCTGCCTGCCCTCGTGACCCCGGATGATTTCCGCAAAAGCGACCGGCTGCACCTGATCTATGAAGGCAGATTGAGGGAGTATAAACCGAAGGGAAACTAACCGGTTCCTAACTTTTGTTTTGGTATAGTGGGCACATAGAGGTTGCAACCCTATAACTAATCCAATCCAGGAACCGGAGGAATTCACAATGATGTTAACTAAAAAAGTAAAAACTATCGGGGTTTCGGCGATAGCGGTATTGATCGTGGCATCCATGTCTACGGCGGCATTTGCAGCAAGCAATGAAAAGGACGGTACGGCCATAAAAGTAGCAGATAAAACAGCGGTGGGAGAAATCGAAGTATACGATCTGCAGAATAACGAAATCGTCAACACGGTGGAAACAGCTCCGGCAGTCGGACCAGCGGGAGTGGAGACAGGCCCGGATACACATCCCGGCGGCTCTGAAGACAGTGTTCCGGCAACCCCGGCAGTCAAACCCCTCAATTAGTCCAAGGCAGCAGCTATAAGTATAGCTGCTGCTATTTTTTTACAAGGAGTTGTGCCGCAGGATGAAGCTGCTTCTGGTTGAAGATGAGGAAGAGTTAGCCGCTATTATAGCCAAAGGCTTAAGGAAAAGCGGATATGCCATAGATCAGGCGTATGATGGTGAGCAAGCGATGTATCTCTATGAGGTGAATGAATACGATCTGATTATTCTGGATGTCAACCTGCCGAAGCTGGACGGATTCGAGATCCTGAACACCATAAGGGACAAGGACAGCTCCGTCAAAGTTCTTATGCTGACTGCCCGCAGTGATGTGGAAGACCGGGTGACCGGTCTGGATTCCGGAGCAAATGACTATATGATCAAACCCTTTGATTTCAAAGAGCTGGAGGCGCGGATACGCATGCTGTTAAGAATATCTTTTTCGCAGACCAAGGCCGTGCTGGCATGTGGCGATCTTACCCTAAATACCTTATCCAAAACGGCATATTGCGGGGAGTCATTGCTGCCCCTGACCAAAAAAGAATTTGCCGTCCTTGAGTATCTATTCCTTCATAAAGACGCCGTTGTCAGCTCGGAGCAGCTTATAGAGCATGTCTGGGACAGTGAAGCTGACTTGTTCTCCAACGCTTTGAAATATCATATTCACTCTATAAAAAAGAAAATAAATGAATCCGGCCATAATGCCGAATACATCAAGAATATCCGGGGGCAGGGATATATGTTATTGGAGGATCGTCATGGGACTGCTGAATAAGGTTTCGATCAGAATGAGAGTTACCCTGTTGGCAGGGGGAATCTTATTGACGGCCTCCATACTCTTAACATGGTCCAGCATATATAATGCGCAGGATAAATTTGTTGTACATCTGAACACGAATAAAGCGGCTGAGCGGCCATTGGTGCATGAAAGGGACATTGGCCGGGTACAACCGGAAGCCGGTGATTTGCCGGTGGAAGGACCTGTCTCTGTTCCGGCCGTTGCAGCAACCCAAGCCAAGAAGCAGTTTGATAACTGGAGTTATATCTATTTGGCAGTGATTTCGGGAATCGGCATGATTCTTACTTATATCCTGGCAGGAAAAGCATTGAAACCTTTACAGGATTTAAATCAGTCGATTGTCAATATTACAGAGCATAATCTCAAAGAACGGATTCCCGCTTCGGGTGCAGATGACGAAATCGGAAGTTTGTCCAATTCTT
This sequence comes from Paenibacillus albidus, assembly GCF_014644435.1. Taxonomy (GTDB): domain Bacteria; phylum Bacillota; class Bacilli; order Paenibacillales; family Paenibacillaceae; genus Paenibacillus_AQ; species Paenibacillus_AQ albidus. The sequence goes on from NZ_BMKR01000020.1 coordinate 22,281, forward strand.
TTAATGCGATGTTGGAAAGACTGGATGAATCCTTCCTGCGGCAGAAACGTTTTTCCGCCAATGTATCCCATGAGCTTAAGACCCCGCTGTCCATTATGAATGCAGGCCTGCAGGTTTTGCGTCTCGATGAGGACCCTACAGTTGAAGACTATAAGGAAACCATTGATATGGCGGAGCGCAATACAAGGCGGCTGATGAATATTGTGGATGACCTGCTGGTCCTTACCAATGACAGTGACATGGAATATGCGGATGAAATCCATCTGGAGCCGTTGTTTTTACAGATAGAAGCGGAGCTGCAGTCGATATATCACGATAAAAATATTCATATCACCCATGTGTTTGAACTGAATACAATTCCGGGGCATGCCAGGATAGTGTACAGGGCATTTTTTAATTTGCTTGAGAATGCCATGAAATACAATATCGTGAACGGGTCCATTGAAATCAAGACATGGATCGAAGAAGATCATACGGGGAAAATCAGTATTGCGAACTCGGGGGCAGGGATTCCGCCAGACGATCTCCAGAGAATATTCGAGCCTTTTTATCGGGTGGACTCCTCCAGATCCCGCAAGATCGGTGGAGCAGGCTTAGGGCTGTCCATTGTGAAAGCAAGTATGGAGAGGCATGGCTGGCATATAAAAGGGGAAAGTACGGTAAACGCGGGTACATGTTTTGTAATTTCAGGAATTTGTCCATATACCAAAAAACAGCAGCAGGCGGGACCCGGGTAAGGTCCTGTCCTGCCGCCTTTTTGGGTTCTAATAAATATCGCGCGCATACCGCTTGCTTAGCGACATTTCCTTTACATAATCCTTCGCTGCTTCTTCAGTCAGGCCGCCATGCTGCTGGATCACGGCCTTCAGCGCGGCATCCACCGCTTTGGCCATTTGCTGGGCATCTCCGCACACATAGAAGTGGGCGCCTTCCTGCAGCCAAGCCCAGAGCTCCGCGCCTTGTTCAAGCATACGGTGCTGTACATAGACCTTCTCGGCATGGTCCCGGGAAAAAGCTGTATCCAGGCGATGCAGGAAACCTTCCTTCCGCAAGACTTCAAGCTCATCCCTGAAGTAGAAGTCGCTCTCTTCGCGTTGTTCACCGAAGATCAGCCAGTTTTTGCCCGAAGCACCGGTGGCCCGGCGCTCCTGCAGGAAGCCGCGGAAAGGCGCGATGCCGGTGCCTGGACCGACCATAATCATCGGCACCCCGGGATTGGCCGGTGGACGGAAATGGGCATTCCTGTGAATGAAGACCGGAATGTCGGTATCCGGTGTCGCCAGGTCGGCCAGGAAGGTGGAGCAGACGCCTTTTCGGCGGTTGCCGCCATATTCGTAACGCAAGGTGGACACAGTGATATGAACCTCTTGCGGATGAGCCTTTGGACTCGACGAAATGGAATACAGGCGGGGCTGCAAAGGCTTAAGCAACGCCGTAAAGTCGGCTGCACTTACGGAGACGGGGAATTCCTCCAGAACATCAATGAGCTGGCGTCCCCACAGCCACTGCTTCAGCCGGGCCTGATTACTGCTCTCAAGGAGCTCGCTTAACTGCTTATGCTGCGACTGATCCCGGATGAACCGGAGCATCTCGCCGGTTACGCGGGTGATCTCGAAATGGCGGAGCAGCGCCTCGCCAAGAGGCATTTCGCCCCGGCCCTTGACCCCTACCGGAATCGAAGGGTCCAGCTTGACAACGCTAAGAATATCACTTACCAGTTCGGGACAATTCGTCGGCCATACCCCGAGAGCGTCACCGGCTTCAAACTGCAGACCGGTATTGCCGAGATCAAAGGCATAGTGGCGGGTCTCCTTCTCGGAGCTTTCTGTATTCAGGCGCTTTTTGAAAAGAAGGCGCGAAGGCAGCGGGTGTGCCGGGCTGTAGCCCGGTTGTACCTTGGTCTGGGCCCCCGGACCAACCGGTGCCAGTGCTGGTGTGGCTTCAGCAGCCTCTCCAAATTTACCTATCAGTTCTATAGCCGTGTGTGTCCACGTGTCTACCTGCTCTTGAAAGTCCGTATCGCAGGGAGTACAGTCCAGGAGTCGCCGGGCCCCCAGTTCTTCCAGCCGCAAATCCAGATTCCGGCCAAAGCCGCAGAACGGATCGTAATTGGAATCTCCAAAGGCAAGCACGGCATACTGCAGTTTCGGCAATGGAGGGGCCTGTTCTGCTTGCAGCGATTGAAAGAATACCTCCCCGTTATCGGGAGGATCGCCGGCTCCGAAGGTACTGGTGATGAACAGAACGAAACGTTCATGGGCCAGATCCGGCACGGAATATTGATTCATATTTATGAGTTTTACATTATAGCCGGCATCCTGCATCTTCTTCGCGCAGCCGATGGCCGCACCTTCCGCATTGCCGGTCTGTGAAGCCCAGAGAATCGTAACCGGCAGCTTCCCTTCGTTGCCGAGTGCCGGCGCTGTGTCAGCCGCGGCACCCGGGAGGGGACTGCGGGAGAACATCCCGGCCAACAGGCCGTCTACCCAGTATCGTTTATCCGCTTCAAGCGGCGCACTCGGCGGCAGAACTGGAACGCTGGAGGTTATCCGGCTATCCTCGCTGCGCAGACTTGCCAGGAAGCCTGACAGGTAGGCCTGCTCATGGCTATCCAGGGTCATCACTTTGGGCGAGGGAATACCCAGCATGGTGGCCAGCGTATCAAGTTGCGCCATATACACGGTCTCCTTTGGATTAGTGTTCCCTGCGCTAACTGGCGCGGGGGATGGGTGTACCGCAGCCTTGACGAGCGACACGGAACAGAATTTCAATTCGGGCTGAAGGGACAGGGAATCAACGGCATCATTGGTGACTGCATTAATAGCCAGATTGGCCCCGAATACATCATTCCAGTGGAAAGGGGCGAAGCAGTTGCCGGGGCGTACCCGGTCCGAGATGAGCGCCGGAAGGGTGGCCTGCCCCCGTTTGGAACGGATCTCCACGGGGTCGCGGTCCTTCATGCCGAGCATGGCGGCATCCTCCGGGTGAATCTCCAGAAAGGGCCCCGGATTCAGCTTGCTGAGTACGGGGATCTTTCCTGTTTTGGTCAAGGTATGCCATTGATGCTGCACCCGCCCGGTATTGAGCACAAAGGAATATTCGCGGTCCGGCATTTCTGCCGGCGGAAGATAGGGGCGCGCCCAGAAAATACCTTTCCCGCTTTCCGTCGGAAATACAATACGCGGACCCCGCCCGGACTGCTCGCGCAGATAACGGATGGGACTGCGATCGTCCATATGGTCCGGCGCACAAGGCCATTGCACCGGCTGATCGCGCAGCCATTCATACGTTGCCCCGCGGATGTCATAGCCGGTGTTCGGATTGTAGGCCTGTTGAATTTCTTCATACACCTCCTCCGAGGAGGTGTAGGTGAACGCCGCCGAATAGCCCATTTCACAGGCCACCCGGGCGATAATCTGCCAGTCGGGGAGGGCCTCCCCCGGTGGATCGACGGCCTGCTGCATCAAGGTCAGATTGCGTTCGGAGTTAATCATCACCCCTTCGGCCTCAGCCCATAAGGCGCCGGGCAGCAAAACATCTGCATACCGGTTGGTCTCGGTATCCAGAAACGCATCCTGGGCAATCACCAGCTCTGCGGCCTCAAGGGCGGCGATGACGTTTCTGCGGTTGGGGACCGTGGCGACAGGATTGGTGCAAATAATCCAGCAGGCCTTGATGCTGCCGGAGGCCATGCCTTCGAACATGGAGACGGTCCCGCTGCCTGTTTCGGTCCGCAGAGTCCCCCGGGGCACCTTCCATAACGCTTCGGTGAAGCTGCGGTCAGCCTCAACCAGGACCGAACGTTGCCCCGGCAATCCCGGCCCCATGTACCCCATCTCCCGGCCGCCCATGGCGTTGGGCTGGCCGGTAAGGGAGAAGGGGCCGCTGCCCGGGCGGCATATTGCGCCTGTGGCGAGATGCAGATTGCAGATGGCATTGGTATGCCATGTGCCATGTGTACTCTGGTTAAGGCCCATGGTCCAGCAGGTCATCCAGTCGGGCGATTGGCCGATCCACGCCGCGGCCTTGCGGATATCCGCTTCGGGAATCCCGGTAATTTCCGCTACTTTGTCCGGGGAGTAGTCCTCCAGGAAACCGGGCATGTGCTCGAAGCCGGAGGTGAACTCGGCAATGAAGGCCGGATCAGTATGGCCGTCTGCGATCAGCAGATGCAGCAGGCCGTTAAGCAGGGCGAGATCCGTGCCCGGCCGGATTTGCATATACAGACCGGCTTTATCTGCAGTGGCTGTACGGCGGGGGTCAACGACGATCAGCTTGGCGCCTGCCTTCACCCGATCCATCATGCGCAGGAACAGAATGGGGTGACAGTCGGCCATATTGGCACCGATAACGAAGAATAAATCGGCCTGGTCCAGGTCCTGATAAGATCCCGGAGGGCCGTCGGCGCCAAGCGACAGCTTGTAGCCGCTGCCGGCACTGGCCATGCACAGGCGTGAATTGGACTCGATGTTATTCGTCCGGATGAAACCCTTGGCCAGCTTATTGATGAGGTACTGGGCTTCAAGTGACATTTGACCCGAGACATAAAAGGACAACGCATCGGGCCCGTGTTCCTCCAGAATAGAACGGAGCCGTCTGGCCGTGTTGCCGATGGCTTCGTCCATTGCAACTCTAACGGGCTCGGCTTTGCGGGCCGGACGTTGATAGGCATATTTCATGCGCCCGGATTCAGTAATGGCGGCCGCCGCCGTGTTGCCTTTGGTGCACAGCCGGCCGAAATTGGCCGGGTGCTCCGGATCTCCAGTGAGTTTGACCACGCGGTTGCCGGACACTTCGAGTACGATTCCGCAGCCAACCCCGCAGTATGGACACACGCTTTTTACTTTTTCGGTTGTCATAGTGAGTTCACCTCCTGCTGTTCACATTTGTAGGGTCTAATCAGAAATTGACTCCGGATTCTGTTTTAGCCCAGCTTTTTCTCCAGGAACGGGTGACCACGTAAAAAATAAGTGTAGTCACTAACACGATCGAGCCCACTACCAGGAATCCGGCCATCTGGGAACCTGTGGATTGCTTGAGAGGCCCAAGAATGTAGGTGGGCAGGATATATCCTCCCAGACCGCCGGCAGCTCCGACAATGCCTGTGATGACTCCGATCTCTCTGGAGAAACGCTGCGGGATGATCTGGAATACCGACCCGTTGCCCATCCCAAGGCAGGCCATCATCACACTGGTATAAATCAGCATGACGAGGAACGAACTGGGCATGGAGGCAATAGCGAAGGCACAGAGGGAAACCACACTGTACAGAATGACCAGAAGGCGCATGCCGCCGATCTTGTCGGCGATCCATCCCCCGATAGGGCGGAAGAAGCTGCCTGCAATGACTGTGATGGTGACCAGATAACCTACCTGAATTTTGGTAATGCCATCGGAACGAACACCGTCACCGTACACATCGTAAAAGAAGATGCTTGCATAGTTGGCGAATCCGACAAAGCCGCCAAAGGTAATGGCATAGAATACGGAGAACCACCATGTATCCGGATGCTTGAAGACGCTGAAGTAATCTTTTAGAGGTTTGGGGGCAGGTGCATTCGGGGCATCTTTGGCCAAAATGGCAAACACGATCATAACGATAACCAAAGGAATCAGTGCGATGCCAAACACATTATGCCAACCGTAAGTCTGGGCAATTTGCGGTCCGAAAAAGGTGGCCAGTGCTGTTCCGCTGTTCCCGGCTCCGGCAATGCCCATGGCTAGCCCCTGATATTGCGGGGGATACCAGCGGCTGGCCAGGGACAAGGAGACGGCAAAGCTTGCGCCGGCGAAACCGAGCAGGAATCCGATCATCTGCACTTCCAGCAGACTTGTTCCCCCGAGCCATCCCCAAAAAAGAGGAATAAGGGTAAGGGACATCCCGATCAGGCCTGCTTTTTTACTGCCGATGCGGTCTGCCAGGATTCCCATGGGAATCCGGAACACCGAGCCGCCCAGAATGGGGATAGCGACCATGGTAGCTTTTTGAGTATCCGTCAGACCGAAATCTTTGGTGATAAAAAGCGCCAAGGCCCCGCACAAGACCCAAATCATAAAGCTGATATCAAAGTATAAAAAAGCTGAGAACAAACTCGGGGAATGACCGGCCTTGCGAAAACCTTTTGCTTCCATATCTAACATCCTCCTTTGGAATGGGCAAAAAAGGGCCGACTGACAGAACCCGCAAATCTGCGGATTTCGTTAATCGGCCCCGTTGCCTATTGCAGTCACGCCATCGTGACTGACTTGTATAGTTGATGTAAGTGTAGCCGTGCAATCGTCCTCTCCGGCCACAACATTGTGCGGAAGGACTGGATTGCTTCCAAAGCTGACACACTATTGTGTCAATTGGAATCTGTATATTGTCAATATAGTGACCTTTTTAAATAATGTCAATAATAATAACATAAAAATTTAAAATAACTGGATTTTAACCAGTTTTAGCTCAAAAATCGCGTTTTTTATGTAAGATAATATAACATTAAATCACATATATTATCTGTTCGCAGGCAGAACCATCGGCAGGCCTATGATCCAGTCCAAACCGCAAGCGTCTGCGTATATTGTAATCAGAAGTAGAAGGAGATTTTACACCGGATGAAGGAAGGGGATCGGGGTGCCAGCCAAACGTCCTGTTAGAAGAACAGCCAAGCAGCAAGCAGCAGCCTTGCAGACGGAAATTAACAAGCAACTGGCCGCATACGCCTGGCTGCAGGCTTTGGGTACGAATATTACGGCTATCGGGCAGACCAAGCAGCTATCCAGGCGTAAAAGCATACAAGCCGAGGGGCAAAAGCTGATTGATATTGGGAATGCCCTGCAGGCGCTGGCCAATACTGCGCAGTCGGCGCTCACGCTGGAGCAGGGCAACACAGCTTCGAATAACCTGAATGCCTTGGGCAATCTGCTGCAGGCCATTGGCAACAGCATTCAGATCATTGCGAGCAACGAAAGTTAGAAGAGCTGCACATAGAATGTAGTGGATTGACCCGCCACACTTTTGGCATAAATCTTCCCTTTGTGCTGTTCGATAATGGACTTGGCAATGGCCAGGCCTAATCCATAACCGCCTTGGCGGCGGGCACGCGAAGTGTCGGTACGGTAGAACCGGTCAAAGATCCTGGACAGATGCTCAGGGGCGATGCCTTCACCGGTGTTGGAGACCGATAACACGGTTTCGTGATGCTGTTTTTTCAGGGAAAGGGTTACTTTACCCTTGGGATTCGTATATTTGACGGCATTGTCCAGGAGAATCATAACCACCTGTTTGATTTGTTCGCTGTTGCCCTGGACCATCAATTCCGGTTCAATGTCATACTCCAGGGCCACATCCTTCTCAAAGATGACAGCTTCCATGGTCAGCAGAATATTCTCAACCGCCTCGCTCATATTAAATTTAGCAAACATCATGCCGGCTCTGGCATCATCCATTTCGGTCAGATAGAGCAGATCGTTGGTCAGCCGGGTCATCCGCTCTGTCTCTGATTTGATGTAGTGGAGCCATTTTGACTGATTATGAATGGTATCCTCGTGATTGGATAAAAGAACATCGGCATTGGTGTTAATGATGGTCAGTGGTGTTTTCAGCTCATGGGAGGCGTCGGCAATAAACTGCTTCTGTTTATCAAAAGCTTCCTTAACCGGCGCGATGGACCGGTTGGCGAAGAAACGGCTGGTGAAAAAGATGACTACCAGCATGACCGATCCCACTACAGTAAAGGTATAGATTAAGTTCGTCAGAATATTTTGCTGTGCGGTAATATCCAGGAATACAAGCATGTACCCTTCATTTGTGGGCTGGGCCTGGTAAATCCAGTGGCTCCCGTCCAGATTAAAACGGCCGCTGCTTGAATCGAGGGCCACCGCTTTTTGCAGAGCGTCAGCATAGAACTCGTCGTCCATCTCGAATGAAGAGGTAGGCACGGCATTGCTCCATTCCTTATCGGTCTCGATCATGAAGGAAACGGAGCGTTCGGGTGGCGGATTCCCGCCGGCCCTAGGCTGGTTGTCCCCCGGCGGCAGCAGGGAAGTGCCCTCGGCTGCGCCCGTCCGTCCGGATTTGCCCGGAGGTCTCTGATAGGACTCCGATATTTTGTGGAGCTCCATACGGATATCACGCTGCACATCCCGGTAGGTGATGATGTATATGGCGGCGAAAGCGACAAGCATAATAATGGAGATTGTGGCCAGGTTGACAATCAGGAACCGGTTTCTGAGCTTCTTGAACATCAGGAGTTCACCTCTAATACATAACCTACCCCTCTGATCGTGCTGATGCGTACATCCGAATTCAGAAAGGTGAATTTTTTCCGCAAAAAAGAAACGTATACCTCAACATTGTTGTGCTCCACCTCGGAATCGAATCCCCACAGCTTCTCGATAATTTGCTCCTTGGAGGTTACCCCTTGCTTTCTCAGGATCAACAGCTCCAGTAATTCGCATTCCTTCAGGTTCAGCTTCATTTCCTTGCCTTTCACCGACAATCGCAGATTGGCTGTGTTCAGCTCAAGATCCCCGAACTTCAATCCATCCTCCGGCAGAACCTCACCTTTGCGTCTTAAAGCGGCCCGGATTCTTGCCAATAACAGCTCCGAGGCAAAAGGTTTGGGAATATAGTCGTCGGCGCCATGGTCCAGCCCGGCCACCATATCCGGAATATCGCCTTTGGCGGTCAGGAGGATGACCGGGGTGGATATGCCTTCATTGCGTAATGCCCGAAGCACACTGATTCCGTCCATTTCAGGCATCATAATATCGAGCAGCAGCAGATCATAGATCCCGCTGAGCGCATAATCCAGCCCTGATCTGCCGTCATGGACCGCGTCTACGGAATAATGATGTTTTTTTAAAATTTGGGTCAGGGCCTCGGCAAGGTGCAGCTCGTCCTCAACAATTAAGATTCTCATGGGTTGTCATCCTCTGCGTAGGGTTTGTATTTATTTGCTTCCTATATAGTATCAAGATTACCTTTAGTCAACCTTAATTGGAAGGTGCCGAGGCCGGGTCTATAACGATTAAGGCTGTGTAAAAAAAGATTATGAGACTGTAAAATCATTTAAGATTCATTAAAGGTTGGGGGACTAAGATACAAACATAACAAGCGAGACAATCGTCAAACAGAAAGGATCTGAACCCCTATGGCCATCGAGGTCTTTAACCGGTACGAGAACAAATATCTGCTGGATAGCAATGCCTACCGGACATTCTACCTTGCACTGCTGGAATATATGGAGTTGGACGATTACAACAAACAGCATGAGTTCTATTCCATTACCAATTTGTATTATGACACTGAACACAATGCTTTGATCCGCAACAGTCTGGCCAAGCCCAAATATAAGGAGAAGCTCCGTTTGAGAGCTTACGGCACACCGGGCCGGGAGGCAAAAGTCTACCTGGAGATTAAAAAGAAGGTGCTCGGCCTGGTCAACAAAAGAAGAACGGCGCTGAAGCTGCATGAGGCGTACGACTTTGTCCGTACCGGAGCAGAGCCGGTGTTCCAGGAATATATGAACCGGCAGGTCCTGCAGGAAATCACCTATTTCCTCCGGCAATATGAGCTTCAGCCCAAGCTCTATCTGGGTTATGACCGGAAAGCCCTCTTTTGTAAAAATAACCGTGATCTTAGAATCACCTTCGATACGAATATCCGGTGCAGGCGGCATGATCTGCTGCTGGAGCACGGTAATTATGGAGAAGCGCTGCTGGAACCCGGCCAATGGCTGATGGAAGTGAAGGCCGAGAAGACGATCCCGATGTGGCTGTCGAGGTTGCTCTCCGAACACCAGATGTATCGCACCAGCTTCTCAAAGTACGGCAATGAATACAAAAAGATGCTGAAAAATAGCAAAACAGAAAGGGAGAGTGCCCTTTATGCTTGATTCTTTATTCTCCGCGGCGCTGACAAGTACAGAATTAACGTTTACCAATGCGATTGTAACCATTCTTCTCTCCATTGCGCTCGGCGCAATCATTAGCTTCACCTATATGAAGACCAATCCGAATGCGTATTCCCAGAGCTTTACACTGACGATGGTCCTGCTTCCGGTGATTGTGGCGATTATCATTCTGCTCATCGGCAGCAATGTAGCCCGGGCTTTCAGCCTGGCAGGCGCATTCTCCATCATCCGGTTCAGAAGTGCGCCGGGTGACCCGAAGGATATCACCTTTGTCCTGTTCACCATGGCGTCCGGCCTGGCTTGCGGGGTAGGCGCATTTGGTTACGCCGTATTGTTCACTCTCATTTTATGCCTACTGATGTTTATCCTGAGCCGCACGAACTTTGGCGTACGACAAACACTGCAGAAGGTACTTAAGGTCACCATCCCGGAAAATCTGGGGTACGAAGAAGCCTTCGCTGAAGTGTTCGGCCAGTATAAAGTCGGATTTGAGCTTAAAAAGATCAGAACGACCGAACTGGGCAGCTTGTATGAATTGGTCTATGCCGTAACCCTGGATGAAAGGACCAACCAGAAGGCGTTCCTCGATGCGATCCGGTGCAGAAACGGCAATCTGGATATCTCCTTGACGATGAGTCCAACCCTGAATGACTACTAAGCGAAACGAGAGGATGATTAAGATGAAAAAATTAATGATAAGCAGTAAATTATGGCTCAGTCTGATGAGCGTGGCCGTAGTGTCGGCCTGCAGCAATACCTCTGCCTCACAAGCTGTTGTGGAGGCCACCGCCACTGTTCAAAGCGGAACGGCTCCGGCCGTACAGGCCGTCAGCGCGAAATTGCCGGACCTTGTGACGTTTGACCAAAGTGATACAACTGCGGAATGGAGTGCGGATGAGTCCACAACCATAACGCTGAATGGCACGGCGGCCACAATCGTCGGTTCGGGAGCGGCGGCGGCAGACGGATCGGTACACATTACAGCCTCGGGAACCTATGTCCTCAAAGGTGCGCTAAGCGACGGACAAATTGTGGTCGATGTTCAGGACGAAGGAACCGTAAGGCTGGTGCTGAACGGAGTGGATATTCAGGACAGCGACAGCGCGGCCATCTATATCAAAGAAGCCGGTAAAACCGTTATTACGCTGCAGGAAGGAACGGAGAATACCGTAGCCGATGGTGCAGTCTATGTTTACGCCGATGCCGCTACGGACGAGCCCAGCGCAACCATCTTCAGCAAATCGGATCTGGCCATTAATGGAACAGGCAGCCTGAAGGTTACCGCCAATTATAAGGACGGGATTACCAGCAAGGACGATCTGAAAATCGTATCAGGGCTGATCGGGATTCAGTCCGCCGATGACGGGCTTGTGGGCAAAGATATGGTGGCGGTGCAAGAGGGGAAGATCACTATCGTTGCCGGTGGGGATGGGATCAAATCTACCAATGATACCGAGGCGGACAAGGGATTCGTGGCTATAGCCGGAGGGACTTTTGACATCAAGGCTGTTAATGACGGTATTCAAGCGGAAACAACGCTCGTCGCCGATGGCGGCACGTACAACCTGATTACGGGCGGCGGCAGTGTGAACGGTGAAGTGAAGGTGGAAGCGAGAGGTCCTGAAGCTCCTGAAGCTTCTGGCAGCGGAACTGCTTCAGCCACGGCCGGCTCTGCGGAGACAGAGACGGCAAGCATGAAGGGATTAAAAGCCGGCGGCGACGTTGCGATTAACGGCGGAACCTGGACCATCGATGCTGCGGATGATGCCATCCACAGTAATGGCAATGTTGCTGTAGCGGGCGGAGGGTTCACCATCACAACCGGCGACGACGGCATTCATGCGGATGTTTTGCTGACAATCGCTGACGGAAAGATCGACATTAAGAAGAGTTATGAAGGCCTGGAGGGAGCGAACATTACAGTGCTGGGCGGTGAGACGCAAGTGGTGGCTTCCGATGATGGCGTGAATGTGGCGGGTGGCAATGATGCCTCGGCTGCCGGCGGATCGCAAGGACAGGATCAGTTCACAGCTTCTGGCAGCAATCAGTTGACCCTCAGCGGAGGGATTCTAACTGTGGATGCTACTGGTGATGGGCTCGATTCCAATGGGTCCATCTACATGACAGGCGGGACGGTTACTGTGAATGGCCCCACCAACAACGGCAACGGGCCGCTGGATTATGACGGCAGCTTTGTACAGAGCGGAGGAACTCTGGTGGCTGCGGGCAGCTCAGGCATGGCCCAGGCACCTTCCGGGGATTCCGCACAATTCTCGGTGGTCATGACATACCCGCAGGTCCAGCAGGCTGGAACCCTGGTTCATTTGCAAGACAACGAGAGCAACGCCATTTTGACCTTTGCCCCATCGAAGAACTATCAGTCTGTGGTGATCAGTTCGCCGGATTTGAAAGAGGGAGCTGCCTACACGCTCTACTCGGGAGGAACCTCGACCGGCAGCGAAGCAAACGGACTGTACACAGAGGGCGAATATACAGGAGGCACTGAGGTAGTCGGCTTTGAGATTTCCAGCAGTGTCACCTGGCTTAACGAATCGGGAGTAACCACCGGAAATACCGGCGGCCCAGGACCGGGCGGCGGCGGACGGGAAGGAATCAGACCCGAAGGCGGAAAATTACCTGAGGGTGGGGTAATACCTGAAGGTGGGATGGGGCCTGGAAGCGGGGACACACCCGTAGAGGGGGATGTATCTGGAAGCTGAAACACGATGTAAGTTTCATATGGAGATTTGCTTATACTCAAGGGGTGTTCTCCGGTGACGGGCGGCAGGCTGGACTGCATTTTGTGCATCAGAATCCGGGAAAACCAAGCGTATTTTTGATTAGACTGCATTTGATACATCAGAACAAACAGTCCAAGCCTGTTTTTTGACTTTCTGATGTACAAAATACATCCAAACGGACTTTCGGGCGCTCCCGGAGCCATTCTGCTGCACGAAATACATCAGAACCGCTGACCTCCCTGACGGTATGGCACACCCGTTCCCTCCTTCACCCAGTCAGGATTCATGAGCAGACACCCAAAAAGCTCCCAACAACCCGTGGTTCTTGTGAACCACGGGTTGTTTCTTGAGCAGAACCTTATTCCTCTTCTGGCACAATGACGTGAAGATGGCGGGGAATAGTACTGAGCTCAAGGGGTAAAGGCGGTCCCTCTTCGCCATCTACATTCGTCCGGACCGGGTCTGTTGAGCTTACACTGACATTCCGGGCAGTGAAATAAATGACATCCTTGTGATTCTTCAGGCTGCCAAGCAGTAAAGAGAGGCTGACCGTCAGCGTATTGAGCAGATTAAGATCCTTGAAGATAAAGCAGTGCAGCAGACCGTCGTCAACCACCGCATCGGGAGCCAGCTTCTCAAAACCGCCTACTGAATTGGTTAACGCGGCGATAAAAAGCGGGGTTTCGCCTTTCCAGGTCTGTCCGTCATGGCGAATGGTCAGGGAATGGGCGGTCTTGCCCGCAAGCTCCTTAATCCCTTCTTTCAAATAGGCGAAAGCACCCAGCCTGGATTTATCTTCTGAAGATACGGAGGATAGGGATTCGGCCAGCGAACCTGTGGCCACGACATTTGCGAAGAACCGGTCGTTCAGGCGGCCGATATCCACATTCTGTATTCTGGAGGAAGTAAGAGTACGAATGGCCTGGGCGGGGTTCAGCGGTATCTGTAGGGCGCGGGCGAAATCATTAACCGTCCCGAGTGGCACCACGGCCAGCTTTGGAAGGTGAGGCTGGTCCATGAAGCCATTAATTGTTTCATGAAGCGTACCATCGCCGCCGATAGACACGACCAGGTCATAATGTTCCTCGCAGGCTCTGATGCAGAAATGAGTGGCATCCAGTTCTTTGGCCGTCTTCATTACCGTAACCGCGTACCCTTGGCCCTGCAGAATATCTTCTACATTCCTGACATATTCCAGCGCTTCTTCCTTGCCGGAGGAGGGGTTGATAATAATCATGGCCTGCTGCATACACAAATTCCTCTCTGAATGAAATTATTCACTGCGCCTCTTACCCAATTACCCGAAAAAAGGACCTTTGATATCGCAGGGAAGGCTTGACAAAAGCAGGGAATTCGCATATTTTGTTATTAACAATTAGATAATAACTAAAGGTTTGGAACATATAAAGCTTTTTAATTGGAGTAAGCAGCTGAACGAAAAGAAATCATTTATAACGTAGGAGGTTTTTGGCTAATGTATCATTTAGAGGATTTGCAGCAAGCGTACCGGAAAGGACAGAAGTTCAAGTTCTTATTCTTCTGGGGGCATACGCCGCCTGCCGGCGGCAGTATCAATCAGAGCTGTTTCAGCCAATGGTTCACCAGCCCGTTTACCGTGGATCATGAACAATACTCCTGTACCGAACAGTATATGATGGCGGAGAAGGCACGGCTGTTCGGGGACAAGGAGATGCTGAAGAAGATTATGGAGGCTGGGCATCCCAAAGCAATGAAGGCATATGGCCGGGCGGTTACCCCGTTTGACGCGAAGTTGTGGGACCAAACCTGCTATGATATCGTCAAACGTGGAAATTTTGCCAAATTCACGCAGAACCCGGAACTCGGCAGCTTTCTGAAAGCAACCCAAAACCGTATTTTGGTCGAGGCCAGCCCGGCAGACCGTATCTGGGGAATCGGCATGGCCAAGGACCACCCCGAAGTGGAGAACCCCATGAAATGGAGAGGGAACAACCTGCTGGGCTTTGCTTTGGCCGAGGTGAGAGATCTTATGCTTGCAGAGGCAGAGGAGAGAGCTAAATAGAGAGCAGTTTGGAGTCGAGCCAAGGGCGAAGGAGCGGCAGAACTTTAGCTGCCTGCATAGCTCCGGTATGATCGAGCCCCTCAAGCACCGACACTTTCCATCCTAACGCCTCCAGCTCATGGCGATGATTGAGCAGAGGGCCGGCGATATTCACGGTAACATTGCCCCAGCGCTCGCCATATTCGATCCTGTCGGCAGAACCGGCAAAGCAGAGACGGGGGCAAGAAATGGAAGATTGTACTGCCCGATCCTCAAAGTCTTGCAGCGACTGATATAAGGTAACGAACTGCTTAGTTTGTGCTTCGCTCATCGTCACTTCAACGGTGGACCAGTCGAACGTTGTACCGCCCCAGGCATCCCCGATGCCGGGGGAACTTGCAGCCGGGGAGGCAGCCATTTCATAAGTGGCGGCGGTAACCCGCAACATCTCCTTGTAGGGACCTTCGATAGGCGGAAATCCGCCCATAATTAACGCCGACAGCCGGTTCGTCCGAAGGGCCAGCTGCATGCCGCTAAGTGCGAGCCAGGAATAACCGTAATAGGCAAAGTGCGGCGCCCCTGCCGCATCGGCAATCGCCAGAAAGTCGCTGGAGATGTTAGCCGGTGTCAGAGTTTCCGGTTTGGGTGTTTGTTGGATATGACCCTCATAGTCAAAAGCAATGACACGATAATGGCTGCTGAGCCCTTCGATAAGTGAACGTCCGAGTGCCGGATCTGCTCCCCATTTCAGCATTTCTTCGGCCTGCGGCCCTGTTGCCGGATGTGGATTGACCGGCAGCAGCAAGTCCGGCCCTGTGCCCTGCACCTCCGCTTCAATTACAGCCACGTCATGCATGGTTACTTCAATCATGTACAGCTTCCTCCCCTTCATTCTATAAGTTGAAATCGTCCTACATAAACGAATATACAACATTGATGCAAGTGAGAAAGTAAGGTGATGGAAGGGCTTGTTTTTTAATATTGTTATTCAAAAAAGATTGTCAAAGCACTTTAAGCTTTTAATTTAAGGTTTGCGTTGGAGGGTGATTTTTGGTAGCTTAGGAGACAACTCCTACCTGTCATGAGGTGACGAAATGACCTATTACCGACCCAAAGATATCGCCAAGGAGCTGAATATCAGCACCAGTGCGCTGAGACATTATGAAGCTTGGGGTGTTGTACCGGCACCTGAGCGGTCAGAGAACGGCTATCGTCTGTACACCGGCCTGCATCTGGCCTATTTCCGCTGTCTGCGGGCGATGACTCCCGGCTTCGGCTACAAAGTAACCTATGAGGTGCTTCGTTATATTCAGCAAGGAGAACTGGATCAAGCCTTATGGTTGGTGAGTGCTGAGCAGGCCGGTCTGCAGGAAGAGAAAAAAATGGCTGACCAGACGTTGGCCTTGCTGCAAGCTCCCGACTTAACGCTGTTCAAAGGCAAAACGATCCCGGCTAAAATGACTATCGGCGAAGTGGCGGCTCTAACCCATGTGGAGACTTCGGCCATCCGCCACTGGGAGCGTGAAGGGCTCCTGCTGCCGCAAAGAGATCCCGACAATGGATATCGTATGTATACTCCTGTGCATGTTCGGCAAATTCTGCTCATCCGCACCTTGCGGAGAACCGTGTATTATTTGGAGCGGATGAGAGACATTGTGGAGGCCGTCCAGCATTACAACATTGAACAAGCGAAGCAAGTCACCGAGAATGCGCTGATAAGCATACATCTCCGCAACCGCCAGCAGTACAGTGGTGTACATGAGCTTATGGAGCTGTGCGGCGTAGTAGGATTACTTTAAGTGTTCTGACTGACAACGTTATAGAAGAATGCTGGCCCGTAAGACGGACGCCGCTCTATGGTCCTTATCTATAAACAATACATCCTCTTTGTTCCAATTGCTCCAGGTTCTCGTTTGCTTGCAAATGGTGATTCCATCTTAGATCAAGCTTCTCCAGACGTTCAAGCCTTAGGATGGAGTCCGGCAGATCCCGCAGAAGGTTGTCTCTCAAATCCAGCTCTATAAGGTTGTCCAATGCACCGATCTCTTCGGGAAGCTGGTTGATTTTGTTTTTTCTAAAGCTTAGCCGCCTTAATTTGCCAAGCCTGCCGAGGGACGGGGGGGGTTCGGTTAACCGGTTATCATTGGCATCCAGTACACGCAGTTCTTCCAGTGCCCCCAAATGTTCCGGCAGGCTCATTAAATGGTTGCCATAGACATGAAGCTCTCTTAAACTGCTGATTTGGGTGATGGAGTCGGGCAGACTAACCAGCTGATTATTGTATACCCGCAGCTCGATCAGACTCTTTAGATCACCTATGTTGCGGGGCAGTTTTTTCAGCAGATTATCCGTCACATTTAGATACTTAAGTTGCCCAAGAGCACAGAGCTGTTCGGGCAGCTGCTCGAACTGATTATTGCTGAGGTATAAAAAAGAATCCAATCCTTGCAGCTTGCCAATCCCCCCAGGCAGAACCTTCATGCGATTATGACCCAGATCCAGCATCCGTAAATGAACCAAACGCCCGACCTCCTCGGACAGCATTTCAATATTGTTGTCTGCATAATTTAACACTTCCAATGTATCATGAATAAAAAGCCGCTCAGGGATCTCCGAAATCTGATTGTTATAAAGACTTAGCTCCGTGAGGTTTTGGGTTTCGAAGACGATAGCCGGCGTTTCAGTCAGTCCTTTTCCATCAAAATTATATTTCATGAATATCTCTCCTTTTGCAGCGCTACGATAGAATATAGCAGGACTTTGATCTATTATCTGTATGATGGCATACAAATCTAATTTGTTATGCAGAAGGGGATTTTGATATGGAAGACTCGTTTTGGGCGGAGATTCCGCTCTTCCAGGGATTAAGCCCGGAGGAGATCGGGACAGTCTGCGGATTATTCACCCGTAAAGCGTATTCTAAGGGGAAGCTGATTTTTGCAGAATCAGATCCGGGGGCTAATGCATACGTCATCCATACGGGAATTCTAAGAGTGTTTGCTACGACAAAAGGAAGAGAGCATACGGTGGACCTTTTCGGAAAAGGGGACTTCTTCGGAGATTTGGAAGTTATTCATCCATCGAATATAAGATTACTATCGGCCGTTGCCATGAGTGATATGGTGGTGTTTGAGATCAGGCGGGAACCGTTTGAACGTCTGCTTGCCGATTACCCGGCGGTGAACAACCGTTTTCTGCTGCTTCAGATGGACCGCCTAATCCTCTCCAACCGGATGCTTCACGAAATGAAGATTTATGATGCCAGGGCGCGCACGATTTTTACCTTGGGCAGGCTCTATCAGAGGTTCGGCGCACAAGAGCAAGGTAGGCATTATATTGATCTTAGACTGACCCATCAGCAAGTTGCCGATATGATTGGAACCTTGCGTGAGACTACTACCCTTGTATTGAAGGATTTGCAGGATCACCGGATCATCGACATCCGTCAGCAACAGATTACCGTACTGGACCCAGGGTATTTGCTTGAGTATAGACAAGGGGATTAGAGAAAGGACTATTTGAAAACAGAAACAATAGTTCTAATGGCCTACCATAATTTTCTTGAATTAATTTATAAATTACCATACAATTAATAACAAATTATAAATATAAATGATATAAGGTGGGTACTTATGAAGAAGCTAGTTTTGTTAGTGATGTCCATGGTATTGCTTTTTCCAATCAGCGCTTTTGCAGCAAGCAGAGATTTGCTGGATTATGTGGCTGTATATGTGGAGAGAGAGGACCTGTATGCAGGTGAAACTGTCGAAATGGCGGTCGATCCCAAAGGTTCTGAAACTTATGATTCGATACCGGCAATTGTTGTAAAGTCTTCGGACGAATCGGTTCTTAAGGTTTCAGGAGATCTTACAAGCCTAGAAGTAACGGGGGTCTCGGAAGGAGTCGCAGATGTAATTGTCTCCTCTACAAGTGACTACGATGAGCTCAGATTTACGTTTTATGTGACGGAAGATACACAGCTGCCTCAGCAACTGCTGGATCTTCAGCAATATTATGATGATTTGACGTATGCCGCAGAATTAGAAGAGAAAGCTACCACTGAATACAACAAACATAATATCGTGGACAGCAGCAACAGGAAGCAGGCTTACATCTCATTTAACACGATAATTGTTCCGAGCTATACAAAGTTTAGAATTGAACTCAAGAAAGTGACTCCTGCCAACCCTGAGCTGGTCAAGATTCACAAGTTGTCTTTGGAGGGTACCCGGCTCCAACTGGAGGGGTTTACTATGATGCAGAAGGTTCTTTATAATCCGAATGTCAAGTTTGGAATGTTCTCTGCAGCCAATAAAAAAATCGCTGCGGGCGAGAAATACCTGGATGCTTTTACGAAATCTTTAGATCAATACCAGGACAAGTACTCTAACTACTAAAGTTGCTGTGAGGCGCCTGACCAGGCCCTCCACAGATAGAAATGGAGCCTAGCGAAATGTCTAATCTGCCCAATTGTCCGGAGTGCAATTCCGAATACACCTACGAAGACGGAAGCCTGCTGGTTTGTCCGGAATGTGCGCATGAGTGGACGCTGGAAGCGGAGAACCATGAGGGAAACAAAATTGTGAAGGATGCCAACGGCAACGTCTTGCACGATGGCGATTCAGTAAGTGTGATCAAAGACCTGAAGGTCAAAGGAAGCTCATCGGTCTTAAAGATTGGTACCAAAGTGAAAAACATCCGTCTGGTGGACGGAGACCATGATATTGATTGCAAAATTGACGGCTTCGGAGCCATGAAACTGAAATCCGAGTTTGTCAAAAAGATCTAATGAGCAGTCAGCAAAAGAGCCAGCCCTCAGGGGTTGGCTCTTTTTGTTGCGTGTAAGTCATCTGTTTATCAGGCTTCGATCAGTTCGGCAACCGCTGCATTTAATGCGGGCGTGTCTCCTCCGGCAAGCCATTCCCCGGGAATGCTGATATAACGGCAGGAATTGCCCTGCAGATGGCTATAAATGATCTGGGCCTCGTCAATGTCATCCCGGCTGAGGGGGAGGGAGGGGTGAGCAGAAGGCAGCTTGAAATGCTCCATTATTGCGGATTGTACAACAGAATGGAGCTGTTCTGTACCAAGGTGCCCGGTGGCGATTCTGGCCGCCCCAATCATTCGATGGCCCTTAATCAGCATAAGCTTGGAGTGGTGCTCATCCATCGGTTCAAAGACAGCAAGGTTCTGATTCTCTTGGGCGAACCGGGTGATTTTTTCCTTATGAAGTAGGGAGCTGACCGCTGCGATAGAGTCGCGGGTTTTGGCTGCCGTCTCAAAATCAAATCGTTCCGCTGCCCCGGCCATCCGCTGCTCCATCTCCTTCAGAATTCCCGTGTCAGTTCCATTCAATAAGGCAATAATACGATCTAGAATGTCCTCATATCGCTTTACGGCGTCCGCTGTTCCGGTACACACACCAAGGCACAGGCCGAGCGAATGATTGAGACAAGGAGAATTCCTGATATGAGGACTGCTGCACAGAATGTGCAAGCTTTCTTTCAGTCCCAGCACCGCTCTTTCCACAGTACCTCTGCTGGTATAAGGGCCAAAACAAAGATTGCCGCCCGGTTCACCGGGGTCATAGGAAAGCTCAATCTGCCGGCAGGGACGGGCTGTCCGTATGATAATATAGGTATAGGCTAAGGGGTTTTTCATTTTTTTATTATACATCGGTTTGATTTGCTTGATCAGGCTGCATTCCAGCAGGAAGGCTTCGAACTCGGTATCCGTCAGGATAACCTCCAGATCTCTGATATGCTGGACAAGCCGCTTTACTTTGGGAGAGTGTGATTTGGCATTATGAAAATAAGACTGGACTCTTTTTTTGAGAGACTTGGCTTTGCCGACATAAATAATATGGCCCAGACTGTCCTTCATCAGATACACGCCGGGTGATAAGGGGAGGCTGGTGACTTTTTCAGCTAGATTCATACGAATTCCTCCGTCGCCATCATGTGGTTAAACCTGTGTCTTCATTATAGTCTATGAATTCATGCCGGTGAATTAAATCTATTATGGAGGATAGGAGAGCAGGGCCCGGGAATTCGGGTATACAAATAGGAGAAGAATCAGCCTGAAAAAATATTATGCACCGTGATACAGGGAACGTTCGTAGTGATTCTAAACAATAGATGACCAATCTGCCAAAAGGGGATGACGACATGACCGACAATCAACCAACCGCAACACATCTGGAGACGCCGGAACAACTGCACTCCGCGCTGTCTGAAATCGTCAAATGGGAAAAGGAACAGAATAAGCTGATGATCTGGGACCGCATCACCCGTCTGCCGTTCAAGCTGCTGGATAAGGTAACGCCGAAATTTATTCATGAGAAGGTGGGCCAGCTTCTGGACGAGCTTGGCGGATACATCCAGAATGGCGGAAACTATCTGGTGGCCGGACGAAAAGTGGGCTCACTGGTCTCCAAGGCCAGCCTGGCAACGGGAGGACCGGATGACGGTCCGTACTCTCTCGCTGCAATGGATGCAGCTGCACTTCAGCTGTCGGAGAGCGGGCAGAATGCCGCGACTGCGCAAGGGGCAACAACAGGCTTCGGCGGGGTATTTACCTTGGCAGCCGACATCCCGGCTATACTGGGGTTGTCCTTGAAGGTGATCCAGGAGATTGCCCTTTGTTATGGGTATGATCCTACAGACAAGGCGGAACGGATCTTTACGGTTAAAGTGATGCAGTTCGCCTCCTCGGATGTAGTGGGCAAGCGGACTATTTTAGAAGAATTGAATTTGCAGGCAGGCGGGGACGGTGACATCCGGGCTGCTACAACAGCTGCGGTCTCGAAGATTCAAGGCTGGAAAGAGGTAATCACCGTCTACCGCGACAACTGGGGCTGGAAAAAGCTGCTGCAAACCATCCCGGTAGCCGGGATGTTCTTTGGCGCGTATACGAACCGGAAAGCACTGGGTGAGGTGGCGGAAGCCGCCAGGATGCTGTACCGGAAGAGACGGATTCTGGAGCGGCTGAAGGAGAGCGGGGTATAGCATCAGGACAAGGGTAAACATGATAAAGATGTGGAGGCTGCATTCATGCAAATTTCAGTGTTTTACAGCCATGTTCTCGCAGCAAGCGGGCAGAGGGGATTAACGGTGGCGGAGGTGCTCAAGCGAATCAAAGGGTTCGGCATTGATGCGGTAGAGCTCGATCTGGCCGAGGTCAAGCCGGGACGCGGGGAACTGAGGGAGCAGCTGGCGCAAGCTGGGCTGGCTGTGGCTTCCATGTACGCCTTTTTTGATTACGGGAATGACCCGGATGTAGAGTCCGGCCTGAGATTTATTGATGCTGCTGAATTTTTCGGTGCACCAAAAGTGCTGGCCATCCCCGGTTTTATCGATGAATCGGCCAGCCCGGGAACCCGGGATCGGGCCCTTCTGAGGATGGCAGCGGCTTTGCAGGAGATGTGCAGCTATGCGGAACAAAAGAACATCGTGGTTACAATGGAGGACTTCGACGATGTCCGGGCCCCGTTCGCTACTGCGGATCAATTGTTGTGGTTCCTGGACCGGGTTCCGCAGCTGGGCTGCACCTTTGATACGGGGAACTTTATTTACAGCGCTGAAGATGAGCTGGAGGCCTATGCGAAGCTGGAGGTGAGAATCGTCCATGTACATTGTAAAGACCATGCGCTGGATGAACGGAATGGCGGAAAGCCCAAAATCACCCTTAACGGCACAGCTCTCTATCCGTCCCCGGTCGGGTCTGGCATCATCGCCATTGAAGAAATTCTGAAGCGTCTGAAAGCGTACGGTTATGTGGATACGCTGGCCATCGAGCATTTTGATGCGCTGGACCAGCTTGCCTATATGGAGCAATCTGCAGCATGGCTCCGTGCCCGATTTAGCTAACGGGCCTGTGGCGCGAAACGAGAGGCAAAACTGCCTTTGGTTTGAGCGAAACGGGCCTGTGGCCCAGAATGAGAGGCAAAAATGCCTTTGGTTTGAGAGAAACTGGCCTGTGGCGCGGAACGAAAGGCAAAAATGCCTTTGGTTTGAGCGAAACGGGCCTGTGGCGCGGAATGAGAGGCAAAAATGCCTTTGGTTTGAGCGAAACGGGCCTGCGGCGCGGAATGAGAGGCAAAAATGCCTTTGGTTTGAGCGAAACGGGCCTGTGGCGCGGAATGAGAGGCAAAACTGCCTTTGGTTTGAGCGAAACGGGCCTGTGGCCCAGAATGAGAGGCAAAAATGCCTTTGGTTTGAAAGAAACGGGCCTGTGGCACGAAACGAGAGGCAGAGCAGCTCCCCTGCTCTCCGAGGCCAACAGTGTACAGCTACAGCTCCGGCTGCTTCCGGATGTCCAGTTGGGAATACCCGGAACAATGAAGCGTTACCATTCGGTAAATTGGAATTTTTCTCTACATTTCACCCCTGAAGCTGTCGATAAAATGGGCATACCATAACTTCAGGGAGATGAATAACAGATGAATATTATTGATGCGTTGGTTGCAGCTGCCCCTTATTTTAAATTAATTCATGCACAGGATATTATGATTGGCATCACGGACCGGGAAATTTTTCATTATTATGCACCGAGCAAAAATATTGATCTGGCCCTGGAAAAAGGGAGCCCTGTCTCCAGTGAAGATCCAACACTGACGAATGCGCTGCAGGGGCGGGCGAGTGTCAACCGTATCCCGGCAGAAGTCTATGGGCATACCGTTATTTCTTCCGGGGTGCCGCTGTATGGGCCGGATGAGACGGTGATTGGTGTATTGGCCATTGCCTATACGCTGGAGAATGAGGCGCAAATGGAGCGGCTTACGGATGAGATCCAGGCGATTAGCGGGCGTCTGGTCGATATGGTTCAGAACGTTGCCGCTCAATCTCAGCAGTTGTCCGCGACCTCTACGCAGATTCTGGACAATACACGCAAGGCGGTAGCCGATTCCCGGGAGGTCAATAAGGTTGCCGGCTTCATTCGCGAGATTTCCGAGCAGACGAATCTGCTGGGCTTGAACGCTGCTATAGAGGCTGCCCGGGTAGGAGAGCTGGGGGCAGGTTTTGGAGTCGTAGCTACGGAGGTGCGCAAGCTGTCCGTACATACGAAGGATGCCACGCAGAATATTGAACAATCCCTCAGCGGTGTCCAGCAGTCCATCAAGCAAATGGAGCAGGAGCTGGAGGCTGTGGCCGCTGCGTCCAATACGCAGGCTGAACTTGTCACTGAATTCGGTGAGGTAATCGAGCGGCTGAACAACACAAGCAATGAGATGACTGCTTTTATCGAATCGATCATGCAATAAGTGAATACTGGCATGAACTTCTTCATGACATGCATAAGAACCTTTCTTCCTATCCATGCTACAAGAGAACAGGTGCACTCTAGAAAGCGAGGTTCTCACGCATGAAACATTACGATTCCAGCTTGCAGGACAACAACACCGCAGCCCAAGTGAAGAATTCCGTGAGTAGGCTGCATGGTGCCGTATCCCAGGCCCTGAGCCATCCGAATGAGCAGACAACAGCGCAGGCCGCGAACAGTCTGGAACATGCGGAAGAAGCAATTCGGCAGGCGGAGCAGACTCTGGATGACCAGGGAGTGCAATATTTAGAAGGAATTCTGGAAGACGAGAAGAGCCGGATGTCGCCGGTTAATCAGGGCGACAATCAATAAGACCCGCCATCCCGTGCAGCCTGCCAAGCCACTTAAGCTTGGCGGGCTGTTCTGGTGTGCATCACCGGACTAGGAGCCTAATCCCAAACAGGATGGGCTTCTTTTAAATTTGTAAAATTCCTAATTCTCATACAGGACAGCACATGCATTAATCTGTATACTGTATACAATATACAAAAACACACCCAGAGAACGAAAGGCGGTACAAAAATGGGCAAGGAAATGGACAACGCACGCATGGGTACCCGGGCGGTCTGGGCAGGGGAGAAGGAATTCAGAGCCTTCGGGTCCACACAAATCCCTGTCATGCTTGGCGTTGCCTACGACTACGAGGATGTGGATGTCTGGTACGAAGCCGCAATGGGCGAGCGGCCGGGATACATTTATAACCGTATGGACAATCCTACCGTTCAATCTCTGGAAGAGAAAATACGTATGCTGGAGGGTGCAGAAGCGGCAGTTGCTTTCTCGTCGGGAATGGCAGCTATCAGCAGTACGCTGTACACGTTTCTTAAGCCCGGGGACCGGGTGGTTTCGCTGAAGGATACGTATGGCGGGACGAATAAGGTCTTTACCGAATTTCTGCCGAATATTCAGGTCGGCGTTGAGCTGTGTACGACGGAAGATCAGGAACAGATTGAGCGGGAGATTGCCAAGGGCTGCACGCTGCTGTATCTGGAGACCCCGACCAATCCGACCCTCAAAATCACGGATATCCGGCGTCTGGCTCAAGCGGCACACGCCGCAGGAGCACTGGTTCTCGTGGACAATACATTTGCCACACCCATTCAGCAGAACCCGCTGGCTCTGGGGGCGGATATTGTAATTCACAGTGCTACCAAATTTATAAGCGGTCACGCGGACGCCATGGGGGGCGTAGTCTGCGGCTCCGTGGAGCTGATGAAGGCAGTTTATCATTACCGTGAGATCAACGGGGCGAACATGGACCCATGGTCAGCCTATCTCATCCTGAGAGGGGCCAAAACCCTAAAACTGCGTGTACAGCAGCAAGTGAAAAGTGCCATGGAAATTGCCCAATACCTGCAGACGGAACCACTTGTCGAAGCTGTCTATTATCCGGGCCTTTCCACACATCCCGGCCATGACATAGCCAAGGAACAAATGCGGGGTTACGGCAGCATTGTTAGCATTGTCCTTAAAGACGAAATGAAAGGCATCAAATGTCTGCTCTCCCGGCTGCAATATGCCAACAGAGCCGGAAATTTGGGTGCTGTAGAAACGATATACGGCCCGGCCCGCACCACAAGCCATGTGGAGTGTACCCCCGAAGAACGGAAGGCGCTGGGTATTTCCGAAGGACTGTTGCGGATCTCCGTCGGCATCGAGGATACGGAGGATCTGATCGAGGATCTCCGCCAGGCATTTGCTTACCTGCAGTCGGAGCGTCTTCATTACACAACCTAATTTATTGAACGAGGAGCGTTGCATGGTGAATCCTATCGAACATATTCTAGCTGAGTTTCCGGTGCTTATTCTGGACGGCGCCCTGTCAACCGAACTGGAGCACCGGGGGTGCAATATTAATGATCCGCTATGGTCGGCCAAAATCCTGCTGGAGAACCCGGACCTGATTGGACAAGTGCATACGGATTATTTTGCAGCCGGTGCTGACTGTGCCATTACAGCCAGCTATCAGGCGACTATTGACGGATTTGTGCGGCAAGGTCTATCCGGGCAAGCAGCTGCGGAGCTGATCCGGAAGTCGGTAGAGCTTGCTGTACAGGCCAGAGAGGGATTCTGGGCAGGCTTGCCGGAAGAACGCCAACGTCTCCGTCCCCGTCCGCTGGTTGCTGCGTCTATAGGGCCTTATGGCGCTTTTCTGGCAGACGGATCGGAATACCGGGGGGACTATAAGCTTACGGAGGAAGAACTGATGGACTTTCACCGGCCGCGCATGAAGCTGCTGCTGGAAGCTGGAGCCGACATCCTCGCTTGCGAAACCCTACCCTGTCTGCTGGAGGCGCAAGCGATTGTGAAATTACTGGAGGAATTCCCAGGAGCTTATGCCTGGATCAGCTTCAGCGCCAAAGACGGCCTGCATACCAGCAATGGGGAGCTTATAGCCGACTGCGCAACGTGGCTTGACAAGCATGAACAAGTAGCTGCGCTTGGCGTGAACTGTACCTCACCCCAATACATCGGTTCGTTGATTGGCCAGATAAGCCTGCATACGAAAAAGCCGGTCCTTGTCTATCCCAACTCAGGTGAACAATATGATGCGGGCACGCGCAACTGGCAAGGCGCTTCCTGTCAGGAAGGGTTCGGAGAGCGTGCAAAAAGCTGGTATCACGAAGGCGCCCGGCTGCTTGGCGGCTGCTGCCGCACCACACCTGAAGATATTCGGACAATAGCCAAGTGGGCCAGATAAATTTAAGGCGGAGGATGGATGGGAATGGGTAGCACTAACAAAGAACAGCCCGAATTGGTCCGGAAAATGAAGAGCAGACATTTATTTATGATTTCCCTTGGCGGTGTGATTGGCACCGGACTTTTCTTAAGCTCCGGCTATACGATTAATCAGGCGGGCCCGGGTGGAGCCGTTTTAGCCTATTTAATCGGGGGACTGATTATGTATCTGGTCATGCTGTGCCTGGGTGAACTCAGCGTAGCGATGCCAGTCACGGGTTCTTTCCAATCCTATGCCACCAAGTATCTGGGGCCGGCGACAGGGTTTACGGTGGGCTGGTTGTACTGGCTCACCTGGGTAGTGACGGTAGGCTCGGAATTTACGGCTTCCGGCATTCTGATGCAGCGGTGGTTCCCCGATGTGTCGGTGTGGATCTGGAGCGCATTTTTTGCTGCGCTGCTGTTTATCTTTAATGCGGTGTCTGTCCGCTTTTTTGCGGAGTCGGAGTTCTGGTTCGCAGGGGTCAAAATTATTGTAATCATCCTGTTCATCCTTATTGGCGGCGGAGTTATCCTGGGTCTGATTCCGATGGAAGGCCGGGAGAACGCCGCTGTCCTGTCTAATTTCACCGGGGAGGGAGGATTGTTCCCGAACGGAATGCTTCCGGTCTTATTCGTGATGATTTCAGTGAACTTTGCCTTCTCCGGGACAGAGCTGATCGGCATTACGGCCGGGGAGAGCGAGAATCCGGACAAGGATATCCCCAAATCGATCAAAAATGTAGTTTGGCGCACCCTGCTGTTTTTTGTCGGAGCCATCTTTGTGCTGGCAGCACTTATTCCCTGGCAGAAAGCCGGTGTGATCGAGAGTCCGTTTGTGCATATTTTTGACCGGATCGGGATTCCTTACGCCGCAGACATCATGAATTTTGTCATTCTTACCGCACTGCTGTCGGTAGGCAATTCCGGTCTGTATGCTTCTACCCGTATGTTATGGTCACTTTCCAAGGAGAATATGATCAGTCCGGCACTCGGCAGAATTACAGCCCGGGGTGTACCGCTTAATGCGTTGATTGTCAGTATGCTGGTAGCTTGTCTGTCGCTGCTTTCCAGCGTAGTTGCGGCCGATACCGTATACATTGTGCTCATTGGCATCTCCGGGTTCGCCGTAGTCGCTGTGTGGATGTCGATTGCAGCTTCCCAGTTCATGTTCAGAAGGCATTATCTCAGAGCAAATGGCCGCCTTGAAGATTTGAAGTACAGGACGCCGCTGTATCCGTTTGTGCCCATCGCCGCGTTTATCTTATGTCTGATCTCTTGCATTGGACTCTATTTTGATCCCGCCCAACGTGTGGCGCTCTATTACGGAGTTCCTTTTGTCGCTGTCTGCTATGTGTATTATTATGTGAAAAATAGAAGGAAACGTCCGGTTCCAGGCGCTCAGCCTTAACCCTCTTCGGTTTTGGAGCAGGATACATGTTAGCGCCCAGTTACGGTTCCCCCGCGCCACACAACAAAAAAGATGCTCCAAAGTCGCTTACTTGACTTTGGAGCATCCTTTTCTGGTCCTTGCACAAGGGCTTGTCCCGCTTGTGGTTAAGCCCCGTTCCATTTCTGGTCACCCGTCAGGTATTTCTCGGTGAGAATGGAGAGGAGCTGGATGCCCACTTCATTCTCACCGCCTTCAGGGATGATCAAATCGGCGTATTTCTTGGAAGGCTCGATAAAGGCCTCATGCATCGGCTTGACCGTGGTTAAATATTGGTGGTGGATCGATTGGATCGTGCGCCCGCGTTCCTCAATATCCCGCAGGACCCGGCGGAGAATCCGCACATCGGGATCGGTGTCGACAAAAACTTTAATGTCGAGGATTTCCCGGAGCTTCTCATCGGACAGCACATGCAGGCCTTCCAGAATGACAATATTGTTCGGTACCAGCTCTTCTGTCAGGACAGTGGAACGGGCATGAACTGTGAAATCATAGACTGGAGCTTGTGCAGGCAAGCCCTGCTTCAGTTCCTTGAGGTGCTGAATTAACAGTTCATTGTCAAAAGCGAACGGATGATCATAATTAATCAACCCGCGTTCGGTAAAACTAAGATGAGAATGGTCTTTATAGTAGTTATCCTGGGATATGAAAGTCACTTTACCTGATCCAAGCCGGTCAATGACAGAGCGTGCTACCGTAGTCTTACCTGAACCGGTGCCGCCGGCGATACCAATAATGAGCATGGCGTTTCAATAAACCTCCTAAACGTTGCCGTTGCAATTCCAATATTGTAGCACAGCGCAGGTTTTTTTTCATCCCGCAACGGGTGTTCAAAGTTGGCAATTTTAGAAATTAATCTTGGATGACCTTGCCCTGTACTTCGCCGACACGAATCTCACCGTTCCCAGACTGGGAAATCTGCACATCCCCGGTGATATGATCGATGTCCAGTGTCCCGTCTCCAACTGCAATTACAGCCGAGCCGTTAACCTTGTCCACTGTGATTCCTCCGTTAAGATTATGGATGTTGAGGTCGGCCGTGAGGTTTCGCACCAGGATATCTCCATCCCTGTTATGGATCGTCAGTGGCCCTTTGGAGTCTATAATTTCCATATGCCCGTTCACATTGTTGATCTTGATGGAGGAATCCAGATCAGAGATCCGCAGCTTCCCGTCCTTGTGGGATTTCAGCTCCAGTCCCAGATGCCGGGGAATCTTGATCTCCATATCGACGGCAGCTACCCCCATGGCCCCGAACTGGGCTTGGAACGAGGCATCCAAATAAGCGGTTTGCTCCTCTTTCCGCAGCTCAAGCTTCGGCTCCTTCATCCGGAATCCCTGGGTCCGCACCGTGGCCGCAACTTCAATCCGCTCCGAATCGGTATATCCTGTAACTTCAATCTCTCCATTTTTGTTCTCAATCGTAAGCTGGGTCAGTCCACCCGCGTCCAATTCAAGGGATTGGGTTGCTGTTTTTTCTTCGCCCCCCGAACATGCAGTTACAAGCAGTACTATTGACACAATCAATGCATATTTGATGAATTTCATGAGGATACTCCTTTAAAATTATTATTTAAGTTACATCGCGTTTGACAAAGGCCGTGTAGGAGACCAAATGCATGACGGCGAGATGAATCAGGACAAAGACGAGCGCATAAGCCAGACTCACCTCTCCGACAGGCGGATCACCCCAAATGTAGGGGGTAAGGTCGGTGTGGGAAAAAACAAAATACCTGGTCCAGTCCCAGCCATTCATAGCTATAGCGATAACAAATCCGGCTACTGAAGCGAGCAGGGAAATGACAATGGAAAAGGTCGTGCTGCGAAAAGCGGCTGATATCATAAAAGCCAGGGTGACAGTCAGCACCATAAACGGCAGGTGGAACAGATAACTGCCAAGTAATGCCTGCAGCAGGGGGATCTCTCCTACGGCAGAATCACTTACATACAGATAGGAATGATCCAAACCGCCGAAGCCAAAGATCAGGCTGCCAAACAAAATGGATAACAGCAGACCAAGCAAGGCTAAAGCGAGTCCAAACAGGATGGAGGCGATATATTTGGCACAATAAATCTTGGTCCGGCTAGCCGACCGGGTCAATAACAGCTTGATGGTTCCCGATGCAAACTCGGCAGCGACAATTTCACCGGCAATGATGATGGCGATCAGTGAGATGGCGAAGACTACATTGCCCACCTGATCGACCGCAAAATTCCAGGCACTCTGCTGCGGGGGGATTCCATGGTCAAGATGATACTGGTTCAGCAAAAGTTGCTTCTCTGCTTGTCTAATCTCAATGTTCAGCGCATCGGGAGCGGATGTTTCCTCTGTAAGCCAACTGTTCTCCTGTTCCAACTGCGCCCGCCAATCCTCAGAGGCGGCAGGGCTGCCGGAGGTATGCAGGTTAATGATCTGGAGCAGGACGAACAAGGCCACTATGGCAATGAGAATCCAGGTACGTTTTCTTTTGTATATTTTCAGATTTTCATTTTGAATTAACAGATTCAATGAGGCTCCCCTCCCGTGATCTCGATGTACTTGTCTTCCAGCGTTCTTTTGATGGTAGTTACCCCATAGACACTAATGCCTGCATCCAGCAGCTTTTGACTGATTTCAGGAATCCGGTTCTTGGGAATTCGGACACGCAGCTGCTCCTGTTCTACATCAATTTGCTCGCCGGATAATAAGGACTGAAGCAGCTGAACCGCCAGATCGGGACGGTCAACTTCAAACCGCACCTGGGCATGCTCATCCTGAACCATATCGGAGACACGTTGGACGCCAACCAGCTTTCCTTTCTGCAGAATCGCTACCCGGTCACACATCATTTCCATTTCCGACATCAGGTGGCTGGAGATCACGATTCCCACATCCTGCTGCCGGGCCAGAAGCTTCAGATGTTCTCTAAGCTCGCGGATGCCTGCGGGGTCCAGGCCGTTGGTCGGTTCATCCAGCAGCAGCAGCAGCGGCTTATGCATTAGGGCAACAGCCAGGCCCAGGCGCTGCCGCATGCCCAGCGAGTAGGAGCTGACCTTGTCTCGGATGCTGTGCGCAAGCCCTACCCACTGCACGATTTCGTCGATTCTTTGCCGGGTCACTCCTTTGGACATTCTGGAGAACAGGATGAGATTGTCATAGCCGGAGAGATATTTGTATAAATCGGGCTGTTCCACAATTACCCCTACCTGGGCCATCGCCTGTTCAAAATGCTGGCTGGTATCCAAGCCATTGATCAGCACCTGCCCTTCCGATTTCGAGATTAGCCCGACCAGCATGCGGATGGTGGTGGTTTTTCCAGCTCCGTTTGGGCCCAGCAGGCCCAGAATCTCCCCTTTATCCATCTCCAGCGTTAAATGGTCTACCAGTATTTTTTTGCCGATCTTTTTGGTAAGATCCTGAATTTGCAGCAGCGGCAATGAGTAGCCCTCCCTTTTCCGATTGTGGTTTGTAAGATATAATTTTCCATATCTATCAGGTTCATTACATCCGCCACCAATGTAGCAGCGGTGCAGTCATAATGAACAGTGACACACTGTCACAAGCTTGATGTGACAAGGAATTCTGAGGGTCATACCGGGCACAGGTCCGGTCATATAGGGGAGTGGGGTTGCAGGAATGAAGGTCTTGAAGCAGCAATGGTCGTGGCAGGATTGGACAATACTCACCACACGAATCCTGTGGAGTGCATCGGTGCTCCTGTTGATGTACCGGGATCAACCGGATTTTCCTTTTTCGGTCGTGCTGGTGGTTCTTCTGCTTTGCAGTGGAGTTTCTTATGTATTGGTGCCCGGCCCTTACCCGCGGTATCTGGCTGTTGAAGTCTTGCTTACCGGAGGGCTGTGTCTTCTGTTTGTCCATCAGTATGGGTTGACCCGGTTGTTCCTTCCGGCTGTGTTTACGATTGCATTCTATAGCCGGGGGAAAGCCCATTATATTGCGCTGCCGCTCACCATGGCTGCGTATATGGTAAGCGCGGCAGATTCGGTAATGTTATCCTTATCGCACCCGCTTATTTGGCAAATAACGACAGACGCTCTGTTTGTATATGGAGTGGGGTTTGCGCTGCAAAAGGGAGCGGGAGCGATCAATGCAATCCGGCAAAAGCTTGCTTTGACGAAAGAACAATATGTTATTTTGCAACAGTATTCTTCCCAGATCGAACGCATGACTTTGCTGGAGGAGCGGTACCGTATGGCCCGGGAGATGCATGATACCATCGGGCATAGCTTCACTTCGATAATTCTGGGAATGGAGACTATGAAGCCGTACCTGAATTCCCAGCAAGGCGAGGTCAAGCTTCAGGGGATTCTGGAGCTGGCAAGAACAGGCCTGGAGGATATCCGCCGGCAAATTCATCAAATGGACCCGCTTGAGGAGGAATTGCCGCTGGACCGCGCTCTGATTCAGATTGTGGAGCAATTCCAGTCCAATACGGGGATTCGCGTTTTTTTTCGTACGATGGGGGAGCCTTACTCCGTGATGAAGCAGGCCAAGCATACCTTATACCGTTGTTTGCAGGAGGCTTTGACCAATGCCAGCCGGCACGGACAGGCCAGCTCCATCCAGGTCGTTCTGCAGTATGATCCGGTGCAGGTCATGCTGCAAATACAGGATAATGGAAGAGGCAGGGCGCAGTTTCAATATGGATTCGGCCTTACAGGCATGCAGGAGCGGCTGGCTTCACTGCAAGGAAAGCTCTACCTGGATTCACAGGAGGAGGACGGCACCCTGGTAACCTGCATCCTTCCAAATCAGGCCCATGAAGGCAGCCAGCAGATTCACATTCTGCTCGTGGATGATCAGCCCTTGATCCGTGAGAGTCTAAGGCTGCTGCTGGGGGAGGAGAAAGATTTCCACATTCGTGCCGCCGGAGACGGCCAACAAGCCCTGGAGATCTGCCGGGCCGATCCGCCCGATCTGATTCTAATGGATATTCATATGCCGGTGCTGGATGGGATGAGCGCCACCAAATTGATTAAGGAGTCCTGGCCGGAGATCCGTGTCATTATGATTACCACGATTGAGGACGTATCCTACGCTGCCGAGGCGCTTAGGCTGGGGGCGGAGGGCTACCTGCTCAAATCGATTCATCCGAAGGAGCTGGCGGCTACAATCCGTCTGGTCAACGGGGGCGGGACCATGATTTCCCAAGATGTGGCCGGGCATCTGTTCCATGATCAAAAGCTGAACGTGCCGCATAATCCTTATGATCTTACAGAGCGGGAGCTGGATGTTCTTCAAGGGCTGTCCCAAGGACATCGCAATAAGACGATTGCCCAGAATCTGCATCTTTCGGAAGGAACCATTAGAAATTATATTTCTTCGATTTATTTAAAGCTGCAGGTCGGAAGCCGCGAGGAAGCGGTGGAGAAGATCATAGAGGAGCGGTTAATCCCGTAACATCCGAGTGTGGGCAACTCCTAATTGTAATGAGCTGCAATTAGGAGTTGCATTTCTGAGTAGAGAGGTTTATACTCCATTTATATAGTGATTGACCAATAACCAACTGAAATTTGTTGGATAAGGAGGCTGCCATGGCCAGACCGTCAAGTCCCAACCGGGGCAAAGGAGAAGAAGCAACCGCTGTGAACCGCCGGGAGCAGATTTTGGAGGCAGCTGTTGCTGTTTTTGCGGAACATGGGTATTACCGGGCAACCACCGCACAGGTGGCTGAACAGGTTGGAATCTCCCAGCCTTATGTGTTCAAGATTTTTAAGAATAAAGAAGAGTTATTTGTGGCTGCTCTTGGGCGGGCCTTTGACCGGATCGTCCGTGCGTTTGAAGGGCTTGAGACGGCAGGGGATCAGGTACTCAGGGAGGCCATCCAGGTGTACGAGCAATTGATGGAGACGCACCCGAATGAGATTATATTGCAGGTGCAGGCCTTAGGGATTCGGGATGAAGCCATTCGCGGAGCTATGCAGGATGGAATGCGCAAGGTCACGGGTCTTGTCGAAGGCAAGTTCACTGCTGCCGGACTGGATCATCCGGAAGTGCTGGTCAGCACATTTATGGCGAACGGCATGCTTTGCAACATTGCGATGTCACTTGAAATGCCTGAGCTGAAGCCGAAACATTTGGAACAAGAGTAGATCTGGGGGCTATGCCCTTGGATTATTCCGATTCATAAGTAGTGACTAATCAATAACTAAATCCGAGGAGGAATAAATGATGTTAAACAAAGCGTTGGTACTTGGTGCAACGGGCGGTACAGGAACGGTCATTATTGCGGAGCTTTTAAAAAGAGGCGTTGAAACGGTAGCCTTTGGGCGGTCTATGAACAAGCTGGAACAGCTGGCAGGAGTACTCGGCAACCCAACGGGCTTGCAACTCCGGACTGGTGATGTGTTCAATTCAAATGATGTTTATGAAGCGGCGCAGGGGGTGGACGTTATTTTTCATAGTGCTTCCATTCCTTATCATGAAATGAGTACGAAGCTGCTGCCCATGGGAGAGGCGGTAATGCAGGCGGCGAACAAACGCGGGGTGAAGGTTGTTGCTGTGGATGGCATTTATCCTTATGGGAAAAGAACGGATGAGCAGCCGATTGACGAGAATTATCCGAAACATCCGCATACCCGTAAGGGAAAAGTGAAGCTGGAGTTTGAGCGCATGTTCTTCAGTCCAGGCCCGAACCAGGTTAAAGGTATGATCGTACGGCTGCCTGATTATTATGGGCCTACAGCAAATGAAGCCTCTTACCTAGGCTCCACCCTGGCTTCGATTGCCTCCGGCAAACCGGGTATGTTCATCGGCAACATGACGGTTCCGCGCGAATATGTCTATCTTCCGGATGCGGCGGTAATGATGGTTGAGCTCGCGGGCAGGGAAGAAGCTTACGGGCAGAACTGGAACATTCCGGGTGCAGGTGTGATCTCGGGCCGGGACATTGTGCGAATCGCCCGCAAGGCCAGCGGAACCTCCAAAGCAGTGCTCCCAGTCGGTGCCGTCGGATTATCCATCCTGGGGGTGTTTATTCCGGTGATGAAAGAAATCGTTGAAATGCTCTATTTAACCAAGGAACCGCTTAGATTAAGCGGCAGGAAGTATGAACGTCTGATCGGGCCCATCCCGTCCACTTCGTTTGAGGAAGGGATCACAGCCACAATTCATTCGCTGATGAGCCGATAACGGGCAGTTTGGTGTTGTCTCTGGAATTATGATACTATTTAGTCCTATATAGAATGAGGAAGTGAACTTTAATGATCAGCATTACCATTCCAACACCGGATGTTACGATTACCAAGCAGGACAATCCTGTGCTCAGCAATATTTATGGATTTACGGACTTCCACCTGATTACCCGGGACAAGGGCGGAATCTTTATGTTCTACAATGACAAGGATGAGCTTTTGTTCGTGGGTAAAGCACGCAAGCTGCGACCGCGCATCAAGAAACACTTCGAAGATACCGTCTCTGTTATCAAGGATCACCGTGATGAAGTCACCAAGATCGAGGTGTGCATCGTGGATGATGCGGTCGACAGAGAAATATATGAGACGTATATTGTGAATACGCTCAGAGCCAAATACAACGTAGACAAAGTACTCTACAAATAATTTGGATGAATTGAACCGCCCCCAACCCGGGGGCGGTTTTTTGTGTGCTGTGCATGATTGACACAAAGATTAAAGTGGAATAATATATCAAATGAAACTATATATCATAATTTACGTTACTATGCGATTACGGGAGTGAAAAAGATGGCAGAAATGATTAAGGGGTTCGCCGAGCTGGAGCCTGAGCTTTGGGTAGGGGCAGGGGGGAAGGGGATGATGTTGTCCCGGATGTTTCAAGCAGGTTACCCTGTACCTGATGGGTTTATTGTCATGCCTTCCTCGTTTGAAGGAGATCAATTAAGGAAAGCGGCCTGGGAGCAGTGCGTGGAGCGATTGAACCGGCTCCGAGAGCTCCGGCCGGATGCGTCCTTTGCCGTCCGGTCCTCCGCCTTGAGCGAAGACTCGGCGGCAGCTTCTTTTGCCGGGGAGTTTGATACGGTGCTGAATGTGCGGACAGATGAAGAGATTCGGGAGGCTTTATTTACAGTTCTTCATTCCAAATATGCCAAAAGAGTGCAGGTATACAGCGCTGTTCAAGGCGTGGATTCAGCGCATCAGCTTGCAGTTGTCGTCCAATTGATGGTGCCATCCGAGATTTCAGGCGTGCTGTTTACAGCTGATCCCATTACGGGAAGCCGTATGGCGATGCCCGGAAATTATGTCCATGGATTGGGCGAACAGCTCGTCTCGGGTGAGAGTAACGCCTATTCGTTCACCCTCTCCAGAAAGGGGAGGGAATATGAGGGACCACGTGAATTTAAGCGGTATGCGGGCCGGTTGGCATTGTATGGGGCCAGACTTGAGCGGGAGCTGGGCGTTCCCCAGGATATCGAATGGGCTGTTGCCGCGGGCAAGATTTATCTTTTGCAGACCAGGCCCATTACAACCTTAACTCCGGGCAATCGCGATACCTTTGCCATAAACGACTCCTTGACCGGGGATTATCTCTGGACCAATAATAATGTAGGCGAATCGATATCCGATGTATTCACCCCTTTGAGCTGGTCCGTTCTCCGGGCTTTGGATGAAGAGCATAACGTCATACCGGGGCAGTATATTTTTTCCGGAAATATTTGTGGAAGAGTGTATGCTAATGTTAGTCTGTCGGTATCCCTGTTCTCGTCATTGGGGCTGAACATAAAGCCTATATTGCGAAAAATGAGCCGTGTGTTTGGAGAAATACCGGAAGGGATGAGTGTGCCTGTGCATCCGTTCTCCAAGCGTGAACTGGTCAAGACAGTTCTGCCCAAAATCATATACAGCATGAAGCGGGTCAATGAGGCGGTCCGGAATTCTCCTCGGCATTTGAAGGAGTCACCACAGTGGTGCAGAGAAATGACGGCTATGCTGCAGGAAGCCCAGACCAGGGATGAATTGCTGCGTTTGTGGAACAGTGAACTGTGGCCGCATAATGTAAAGGCCATGTGGTCCGGGCTTGAAGCCCATGCCGCCAAGATGCAGAAAATGGAGAAACTGCTCGGCAAGCTGACCCTCTTGGTTGGAGAGGAGGATGCGAATATACTCCTTTCGAGCGCCGGGAACGGTTCAAAGCTGGCGAGCTTGGGGCCGCTGACGGGAATCTCAAGGGTGGTCAAGGGAGAACTTAGCCGCAAGGAGTATACTGAGAAGTACGGACACCGCGGCCCGCATGAGTTCGAGTTATCCATTCCCGATCCGGGAGAAGACGAGGCATGGCTGGAGCAGCATATCGCCGAATATCACAAGGCACCGCTGGATGTGGAAGAGCTATTGCGACAACAACGGATACGGGCCGAAGAGGCCTCGGCCAGACTGGAACGCAATTACCCGCAAAAAGTGAAACGGCTATCCAGGCAAATCGCAGCATGTACGGAAGGCCCGCGTCTGCGGGAGGCGGTTCGTTCAGAATGGACAAGAACTTTTCGGGTAAACCGTGTGTTTGCATTAAAGGCCGGTGAACTTGCGGGTATCGGTGATGATATATTTTTTCTGTACCTTGATGAAATTCTGGATTGGCTTGCCGGAGGCGAATTGTCTGCTGTAAGATTTATTTCGGAGCGAAAAGAAATGTATCTCAAATATCAATCCCTGCCGCCGTTGCCCTCGATGATCCGCGGCCGGTTCGATCCATGGATCTGGCAGAAGGATCCCCACCGGAGACTGGATTATTATGATGCCTCCATACCCATTGAACGCCCGGACACCGAAAGCCTGAGAGGTTTTGCCGGAGCTGCCGGGCGTATTGAAGGGCAGGTACGCGTTCTGAGCCGTCCAGAGGATGGTGATCAGCTGTTGGCCGGTGAAATTCTGGTGGCTGCGACGACCAATGTGGGCTGGACTCCGCTTTTTCCAAGGGCTGCAGCTATTATTACTGATATTGGTGCTCCACTCTCACATGCTGCCATTGTCGCCCGGGAATTGGGGATTCCGGCTGTTGTCGGGTGCGGCACCGCAACCACAAGGCTGAAGACTGGAGACCGCGTGGTCGTGGACGGTGGGCAAGGCCTTATACAAATCATTAGTTAAATTCACAGGATGGGAAGTGGCTGAATGTTTTCGGGAGATACACGGAAGATGGGGCTTCGGGAACGTAAAAAGGCCAAGACTATGGCGTTGGTTCAAAAACACGCCCTGCGCCTCTTTCGCGAACAGGGTTATAAAGCGACTACCGTGGAGCAGATCGCCGAGGCTGCGGAAATTTCCTACAGTACCTTTTTTCGCTATTTTGCCGGCAAGGAAGAAGTTTTGATCCGCGATAACTATGATCCGCTGCTGATCAGCACGTTCGAGGCGGAGCCGCTTGGCTTAAGCCCGCTTCAGGCGCTGAAGGATGCCATGCTGTCCGAAATCACCAAACTGTCGGATGAAGAGCTGGAAACGATGCGTGAACGCAATCAATTAATCTATTCGATTCCGGAATTGAGATCGGCAATGTTAAAGAATATGACCGGAATGACGCAGCTGCTTGCGGAGCTGTTAGCCTCTCGTACCGGCCGGGAAAAGAATGATTTCGTTGTGCAGACGCTGGCAGGTGCGGTCGTAGGTGTGAATATCTCGGTTATGCTTCATTATGCAGAGCACCTGGACGCTGATTTTGGCACATTGCTGGGTGAGGCGCTGGACATGCTGGAACAAGGGTTTCCTCTTTAGCTGGCGGTTTAGAACCGGGTATGGACACTCTTTTCCAGATTGCGGATGACTTGGTCACTGATAAGGTGGCCCGGGACGCGGCTGATAGCGTACAGAACAGAACCTGCAGCCGGAGAGAAGCGGGGCGTCGCCAATTTGAAGCTTTTGTGATTGCCGGAGGCCAGCAGCTCAACGCCTCCACCTGATCCTCTTCCGAGTCAGCAATCCCGGCAGCTACTCCCCGAACCTGATCCGCAGATTCCTTCAAGATCACTAACCATCACCCGGGTGTGGGTGCCTCCGCCATCAATGCCGGGTGACAATGTCCTGATTGTTGCCCACTTGTTCCTAGGTTACATAGTTTTGTGAGTACAAGTTATGACTTAAGCTCCGCGTCTCCCCATGGCTTCGATTTTGCTCAACCACTTTTCGCGCACCTCGGGCTTTGAGGTCTTTACTGTGCCGATCTGGGTTATGCGTACTGGCTTGATTCCGCAGAAATTCAGAATGGCCTGCTTCATAATCCGGTGGCCTGCACCGCGAAGCACCAGCCGGTAGTACCAGCCCGGAGCATCCATCGTAACGAGCAGTCGAGCGGTTTTCCCGGTTAACAACTTCTCGGTCATGACGGAGTTTGGCTTGGTTTTATAAGCGAACCCCGGAAGAAGCACCCGGTCAAAGAAGCCCTTTAGAATGGCGGGCATCGTTCCCCACCAGGTAGGATAGACAAAGACCAGATGATCTGCCCAGCGGATGGTTTCTTGTGCGGCCAGCAAGTCCGGCTCAAGCTCGGTACGTTTGGTATATCCATATTTAAGATTGGGCTCGAAACTAATCTCGCTAAGGTCAATGGTGCGGACGGTGGCACCGCTGGCGACGGCCCCTTTCGTGTAGGCTGCGGCTAAGGAGTTACAATAACTTTTGGCATAGGGGTGACCGATGATGACAGCAATATTCTTCTTCATTTCTTATCCTCCAGTGGTAAAATAGGTATACTGTAATTCTATAGTTAAGAGCGGGTTCTACCTATGATGGAAGACGCAAAAAACATGTTCATTTATGCAAAGGAGGGAGTCGGCCATGGATAGACAGGGAGTATCAGTGTCTCTGCTGTTTCCCGTAATGAAGACGATAGGGCGGCTTGGTTATGACTGGGATGCCTTCTGCCGGTACGCCGGAATCGATCCCGACCTGTTCCATAATGCTGAAGCCCGAATTGCAGAGCCGGAATTTGAACGTATGACAAAGGCGGCTGCATTGTACACAGGTGACGAGCTGTTTGGATTGCATCAAGGACAGCATATGAGCATTTCGGATTTGGGTGTGCTGGGTTATGTGATGCTGCATTCGCAGACACTTGGGCAGGCGTTAGCCGCTTATCAGAAATACAATTTTATTGTCTGCAGCGGCTTCAACGCCAAGCTGGAGATACAGGGAGAAGACGCAGTGATTTCCCTGTTCATCAATGATTCGCCTGCCCTTCCAAGCAGGCACTGCATGGAGGATATGACGGCTTCATTTTACCAGATGCTGCTAGGGTTGAGCCGCCGCTCCATCCCCCTTAAGGCGGTGCAATTCATGCATGACCAGCCGCCCGGGATAGCGGAGGAGTATGTGAGAGGTTTTGGCGTCACACCGCAGTTCAACCAAAAGGCCAACACGTTAACGGTTGCTAAAGAGGTTATGGAGTATCCGGTGCTGGGTGCAGACCGGCGGCTGCTGGGGATATTCGAAGGGATTGCCGAAGAGGTAAGGATGAAGCTTACCCAAGGTTCGGTGTTAACGGGTGAATTGTACAAGTGGATTATTGACTGCATGCCGACCTATTTTCCGGCGTTGCAGGATGCCGCGCGGCATATGCATCTCAGTGTGCGAACGCTGCAGGCCCGGCTGAAGGCGGAGAATACCTCGTACAACCGTTTGGCGAATGAAGTCCGCAAGGAGCTGGCCATTCATTACTTGGCGAAGCCGGAGTATACCATCGCCGAGATTGCCTATCTGTTGCATTTCTCGGAGCCAAGCGCTTTCCAGTCCGCATTCCGCAAATGGACAGGAGCCGCCCCCGGTGAGTACAGGCATCGTATAGAAGTGCTGAAGTGAGCAGGGGCTTAATTTTCCTATGGATGCATGAATTGGGCTGAATCGTCCACAATAACACAGGATGAACAATTCATGCTTGAAGGAGAATGTATGTATGGCAAGATTCGTAAAAATAATGTTGATCTGCATGTTCCTCACCTCAGGGTTGACGCCGGTCCGTGCTGAGGCCGCAGTAGACAAACAGGTAAAGATGCAGAAAAAATGCCTAAGCCCGGCTATGGCCCAGCTTCAAGCCGACTTAAAGAAAGCTCTGGATTGACCATGTATTCTGGACGAGAGGTTACATCGTAAGTGCGGTAGCAGGTCTGGAGGACCAGGAGGAAGTGCTGGCCAGGCTGCTGAAGAATCAGCAGGATATCGGCGATGCCATTAAGCCTTATTATGGTGAAGCGGCAGGCAATAAGCTGACCGAGCTGCTGCGTGAGCATATCCTGATTGCCGGAAAAGTGGTTGAAGCTGCGAAGGCCGGCAATTCACTTGAGCTGGACAAAGCCAACAAAGCATGGCACCGCAATGCCGATGATATTGCGTTATTCCTCAGCAAAGCCAATCCGAACTGGCCCAATCAGGCGCTGAAGGACTTGCTGTACACCCATCTGCAAGTGCTCACTGAGGCAGCCACGGCCCGGATCGCAAAGAACTGGGAAGCGGAAATCGCCGCCACCGATAAAGGGGAAGACCATATCATCAAGCTTGCGGATACCCTAAGCACAGGGATTATCAAGCAATTCCCTGATAAATTCTAAAGACCGCAATACAAACGGGGGTGTCCCAAACGCCATGTGCGCTAGGGACACCCCCGTTTCGGTTGAACCGCCGACGAACAGAACGGCAGCGAGCGGTGTGAACACGATGGATATAAGCCCATTTCTAACCTGTAAACTTCGCCATCGCGCCGTAACTCCCCTTGTTTTAATAAAAAAAATTTGAGACAATAAGTAAGCATTGTTCCCATAACGTATGCAGGGTAGAATAGAACTGAACGTTAACGTCTTGAAAAGAGGATAAGGAATGAATAAATCATCCATTTATGGATTAACTTTTGAACAATTGACGTCATGGCTGTCCGAACACGGGCATAAGAAATTCCGGGCCACCCAGGTCTGGGACTATCTGTACCGGAAGCGGATTACCGATTTCGCGGAAATGACTGATGTGAATACAGATTGTGTACAGCTGCTCGCGGAGCATTATGTGATTCAGACGATGGAGGAGCATGTGAAGCAGGAATCTGCAGATGGTACTCTCAAGTTCTTATTTCGGCTGGCCGACGGCAATCTGATTGAGACGGTGCTGATGAAGCAGAAATACGGCTTGTCCGTATGTGTGACCACTCAGGTAGGGTGTAATATCGGCTGCAGCTTCTGCGCCAGCGGCCTGCTCGCCAAAAGCCGCGATCTGTCCAGCGGAGAGATTGTGGAGCAGATTATGAAGGTTCAGCAGCATTTGGATACGGCGAACCGGGAGCAGAAAGTCAGCCACGTAGTGGTGATGGGGATTGGCGAGCCGTTTGACAACTTTGCGAACCTGCTCGATTTCCTGGCAATTATCAAGGACCACAAAGGGCTGGCCATTGCGGGCAAAGGGATTACGGTATCGACCAGCGGACTGGCAGGCAAAATCAAGGAGTTCGCGGATGCGAACACTCAGGTGAACCTGGCGATTTCTCTCCATGCGCCGAATAATGAGCTGCGCACGCAGATTATGAAGATCAATAAGGCTATTCCGATTGAGAAGCTGATGTTGGCCATTGATTATTATCTGGAGCGGACCAACCGCAGAATCACCCTGGAGTATATCCTGATGAAGGATGTCAATGACCGACGGGAGCATGCGCTGGAGCTGGCGGAATTGATCGCGGACCGGCGGCAGCTTGTGAATGTGAACCTGATTCCTTACAATCCGGTGGATGAGCACAGCCAATACCAGCGGAGTGAGCGGGAGACGGTGCGGGCATTCTTTGACACCTTGAAGAAACAAGGTGTCAGCGTAAGCACCCGCCTCGAGCATGGCGTGGACATTGACGCCGCCTGCGGACAGCTGCGCAGCAAGCAGATCAAGAAGGCAAAAGACACGGTCGCGGCAGGGTAGGATTCGAATATCAACGGTTACCGTCCGGTTATGGGCGGTGGCCTTTTTTGTGATACAATATCTTGGCAGTCATTAGGAAATGAGGTCGAAGAAGCGATGCTGACAATCAAAGGCCACAGTGTGGAGATTCTAAAGGACCCTTTCGGTATTCTTACCGGCAAGCGGTATGAGTTCCTCGTCAATCTGGACGTTCCGGAGGAGGATGAGCTATATACAGACAACGGGGTGTCTGCCCGTGTCATTGTCAAAGCGGAGGAAGAGGCGGTAAGTATCGTCAGCTGCGATTTGCAGGAGACGACTACCGGACGGATTCTGGAGTTTGATATGGAAGATGACGAAGAAGCCGAGCTGCTCCAGTTCTGCAAAGAACATTTGCCGGAATAAGCAGAAGGCTATAAGGCAAGATGAAGAGCCCCAGGCAGCGCCTGCGGCTTTTTTGAAATATAAGGATTTATATGTTTACGCCATAAATCAGTCTTATATTTCTACGAGAAACGGATACCCTCCTCTTCCAGAGGACGGCGAAGCCGTTTCTTCTTGGCATGGGACAGAGTGTCTCATTCCTTTACAGACAGCTTTCCACGTAATAGTGGATTTGCTTGTTCCACCAAGGCCAGTCATGATCGGCGTCATGTCCCCAGTATTCAATCCGGGCCGGAATCT
The DNA here is from genome assembly GCF_014644435.1 of Paenibacillus albidus. Taxonomy (GTDB): domain Bacteria; phylum Bacillota; class Bacilli; order Paenibacillales; family Paenibacillaceae; genus Paenibacillus_AQ; species Paenibacillus_AQ albidus. The sequence continues at coordinate 65,952 of NZ_BMKR01000020.1, forward strand.
GTTTATACATCAGCAGCTCCTGAAGCAGACGGGTCTCATGCAGCATTTCATCTTCGAACGCGCCTTGTCCGCAGCAGACAATAATCCGGCTGTTCCTGTATTGGTTCAGGTAACCCGCATCCTCAAGCTGCGGCAAGTAGTGGAGGGGCGAGTTATAATAAATGTTCCCGTCCAAATGATCTCCAAAGAAATATTGGGTCGAGTAGACCCCGCTCAGGGCAATCAAGGTATCGAAGAAATGCGGATAGCGGAAAAAGAAATTGGCGCTGTAATAAGCTCCCATGGAGCACCCGGAGATCAGAATCTTCTGCTCGGCCCCGCCATTGTTCCCCTTGCTCTGATGAAGAATGCCGGGAATCAACTCCCGGGTGATATATTTGTCATATTGCTCGTGCCGGTTGATCCGCTCCTCTCTATTCCAGTGGGCAGAGAAAAAGGTCTCCCCATCGATGCTGTCGCAGGCCCAAATTTGCAGCTTTCCCGCATCAATGAATTCGTGCAGCGTCTCAATCATTCCCGAGTCCTCAAATTGATAGAAACGTCCGAGTGAAGTCGGGAAGACCAGCATCGGCTTGCCGGCGTGACCATAGATCTTATATTCCATCTCCCGGTTCAGGAAAGAACTGTATTCCTTATGGTAGCTTATCCTCATCCCTTAAACACACCCTATTCCTCTTCTAGTTGAATATAATTCACGATATCCCTGACCTCATCCAGCTCCCGCGCGCGGAATTGATAGGCGCTGTTCCCCATGGCTCTGCTGAAAACTTCTTCAATGGCGTTGTAATTCACGATCTGGCCGCCGTAGGTACTCAGGATATCCTCATGGCTATGGGCATAAAGCTTGTGCTGCTTGCGGCTGGCATATCCCGTATAATATTGGCCTGTGTAAGGGCCTCCGACTTCATGATGAACAATCATGCGCGCCCATTCATGGTAAATATCCACGTTATAAGAGAAGTTGATCGCGTCTGTCATCCAGGCTCCGGGTGGCCGCATGTTCACTTCGAGTGCGATGATCCGCCCATCCTTATGCGATTTGAACAATTCAATATGGAAAAAGCGTTCTCTGATGTCAAATGCCTTCAGAATACTTCTTCCGGCCTGCTCCACCTCCGGGCTGATGTCCCGCAGGCAGAAATAATAGAGGTGGTTGTCCGTATTCACGACATCCATGACACTTTGCTCGAACCGGTGGCTGGCCGCGAACCGGACTTCACCGTCGATATCGACCAGGCCGTCGTAGGTGAGAATGATCCCGTCGATGAACTCCTCGATAATAAAGGAGACGCCGTCCGGCTTGGTCGCAAAAAAATGATCCAGCTCTTCCGGGCTGCTGATCTTATAGGTCATGCTGGCTCCCGAGCCGAGGTCCGGCTTAACCACCAGCGGGAAACCTGCGCTGCGGATGAACTCGTCGATGCTGTCCCGCGTGGTCCCGGTCGAGAATTGTACGGTGCTCACACCGCTTTTACGAAAAAACTCCTTCATCTTGGACTTCTGCTTCAGATTATAGACAAAATCCGTCTTGGTGCCATAGATATTGAAATCGGTCCGTACCCGCGCGTCCTGTTCCAGCCAGTATTCGTTCAGCGACTCGAACCGGTCGATTTTGCCGTATTTATGGGTGAAGAACCCGACCGCTCTAAGGATTTCATCGTAGTTCTCCAGATCCTGAATCTTGTAATACTCCGTCAGCGAAGCTTTGAGCTTGTCTGCAAGATCGGCGTATTCCGCATCTCCGATCCCAAGCACCGTTGCTCCCTGTTCGTGCAGATGGTAACAAAATTCAGCGCTGTTCTTAGGGAAATGCGGGGAAAAGAAAATAAAGTTCAACCGTAACACCCCTTAGGCTCAAAGTTTAATTCCGAGTTAAATTGTATGATTAATAATGTTAAACTCAATCTATCAGTTTCATTCAGATTCGTCAACAGCCCCCTCCCGGGTATGTGGAGGGGGCTGTGCTAAGGTTTAACGCTGCAGGATGAGCTTATAATCCTTCTCCAGATAACTATGGATACGCTTGAAATCGGCTGGATTCAAATCAACCAAACGTTTGTTTTTCTCCCGGCCAAGAATAATGCCTATGGTCTGGGCAGCCAAAGCAGTAGTTGGCATAATGCGGGCACTGCCATAAGCTTTGATGCCCGCACCAACATTTTTACCCACCACCAGCACGTTGTCATAGGACTGTAACTCAAAAGAGCGGAGCGGCAAGCCATACCGGTCAGGTTTGCCGAACCCTACCCCTGTAGGTATAGTTTTGGTTCCTTGCAGGTCAATGGAATACCCGCCTATGCTCACGTTATCCCAGAACATTCTGCTATTCTGCAGGTCCGGATAATCGAGCACATATTTGGTCTCATAACGATTATAATCACGAATATATAAATAGTCTGGGAAGCCGTTAAGCTGTGCTTTGGCAAAGCCGGGAATATTTTTTTGTAAAAAACTCAGAATATAAGGAGCCTCAGCACGGCCCTTGGCAACTGCGTTCTGAACTGAGCTGGAGTCCGCCGGATTAACGTCATACAGCAGCAAGGCGTTAATAATGGCTTGTCCATCCTTCTGGTACGTTACATTCAGGCCCCTCAGTTTGAGCAAGTTGCTGTGCGGCGTGTACTTAGCTGTGACATTGCTGAAGCCGGTGGCAAAATGCCAGTCTACATATGTATTTGGTCCATATTTTTGGGCTACATTCGTTAATGGATAATCATTAAGAATAGCCTGATGAAGTTTGGCCCATTCAACATTTTTGAATTTCAGCATATAAGTGGCTGCCATATAATCAGCCTGCTTGCTGTTGTAAAGGCTCTCCATTCCTGGAATCCGCTTGACATTAAGCTTGGCGGTCAAAGCGTTGAAATCCGTGTTTTCAACCCAGTATTTGGACTGAGCTATATATTTAGTCCCGTCTTTAAGATGGTAAGACAGGGATTGCAGCGATTTGCCTTTAGTTAGGGACATGGTTTGCACGGAGTCGATAACGATGCCGCTCTTTATCGGGATGCCTTGTAATAGTTTATTAAAGTAATTGTCGAAGTCGGAAGAGGTACGAATGGACCCTGACTTATAGCTGGAGAACAGAGTCTTCATCTCGCCCTGAATGAGGCTGCGCTTGCTGTTGTCTTTCACATCATCCAATACAATCATTTGGCCTTGAATCAATTCGCCGCCCGGTTTGCTGCGGGGATCCAGAATAAGTACATTCAGTCCAAGCTTACGTGCTTCTTTGGCTAACAGTACTCCTTGAATCTCACTGCCGATGACAACCACATCGTAACGGTTCGAGATTACTGCAGGTGAAGTGTTAGACTTTGCAGTTACCGTGTGCGAACTTAAGCCGAGCGCTTGCAGCATTAAAGTAATGATTAGGATACTTGTTAAACCGCGAATCATTTTTTTCTTCGTTACCATTGTTGTTCACTATTCCCCTTACTGTAGTCAGAATAAAAGCATATAACAATATTCTACACTAAATGGTCATTTTTGCCTTTCCTTTATCTTTTAACTTGTTGTAAGTATCGATTTCAGTAATTTGCACTTCGGGGGTTAGATCGTTTTAGCTTACAAGTCGCATGTTTCCCTGTAATGGGTTAAAATATAATAAAGCAAGCCGAATAGGAGTTGTAATTATGTCCAACGAAGAAGTGTTTTTGACCAAAGAGGGATTGGCCAAGTTAGAGGAAGAGCTGAAGGAACTGAAGACCGAGGGGCGCAAGGAACTGGCTGCCCGGCTTAAATTGGCGATCAGCTACGGCGACTTGAAGGAGAACAGTGAATACCATTCGGCTAAAGATGACCAATCATTCATGGAGACCCGGATTATGATTCTGGAGAAAATGCTGACCAAAGCACGGATCGTGGATGAGAGTACGATGAATCTGTCCTCCGTCAGCGTGGGGTCGATTGTGGTCCTGAATGATATCGAATATTCCGAGAAAATCGAGTATAGAGTCGTGGGTCCTGCCGAGGCAGACGTATTGGATAACAAGGTCTCGTACGAGAGCCCGCTCGGCAAAGAGCTGATCGGCAAAAAAGTCGGCGATATCATCAGTGTTAATGCACCGATGGGTGTTATTAAGTATGAGCTGCTGGAAATTAAAATGATGTAGTACAGCGGTGGTAAAATAAGTGTTAGAGCAGCAGGTACTGTCTGTAAGGGACGGTGCCTTTTTTGTGTTCATGGCTGGCACTAACCCATTACATAGCCAGTGTCTATCAAGCTTATTGCTTCCAAATCTTAGACGGGACCCCAGCTGTGCCGTATAGTGAAAAGTAACTATAGAACAGAGGAGTCCTGTTTGTGATTCAAAGTGTATTATCGACATTGTATGAGGTGATTGTCCCACTCTCCATTCCGGTGATTGCTGGGGCGCTGCTGGGGCGGTTCAAGAATCTTGATACCAAACCGCTGCTGGTGCTGTATCTGTATTTTCTGAGTCCGGCCATTATTCTCGATACGCTCGCTTCGGCTGATATTTCTTTTGACGATGTTTATAAGACGTTGGCCTTTTCCTTAATCAACCTGTTGTTCTTATGGGCTTTGGCAAATGGGCTCGGTCGAATCCTCAAGCTGGCTCCCCCCGAAGCCGCCGGGCTGACACTGGTGTCGACGTTTACGAACAGCGTCAATTATGGGCTCCCGCTGGTGCTGCTGGCTTTTGGGCAGCTGGGGCTGGACAAGGCTTCTGTCTATGTCATTGGCCAGATGGTCATTGTGAATACGATAGGGGTATATTTTGCCGCAAGGTCCCAATTTTCAGGTAGGTGCGGCAATCAAGTCCGTGTTCTCGCTGCCGGCCATTTACGCAGCTATTCTGGCGCTGCTCCTGCGGGCTTTTGGGCTGCATTTGCCTACGGAAGTAGCCTCGGGTGTGTCGATGGTGGCAGGGGCCTATTCTCCGGTGGTGCTGGCCATCCTGGGCGCACAGATGGTCAAAGTAGGAGTGGCGGGGATAGAGCGCAAGGTGGAAATGGCCTTTTGGACTGGAATTAGCGTCAGGCTTGTGTTGGCACCGCTTGTAGCTTGGCTGGTACTCTGGCTATTGCAGATCCGGGGCCCGTTGTTCCCGGTGCTGCTGATTCTGGCCTCCATGCCGGTGGCGGTCAATTCAGTGGTCCTTGCGGAGCGGTTTCAAGCTTCTCCGGCCTTGGTCTCGCGGTGTATCTTATGGACAACACTCGCCTCCTTTGTGGTGTTGCCTGTCTTGATTGTCCTGGTGAACGGTGCTTGATCCAGGATGAATACCTGATGCTAACAAGCCCCTTCATTCCGTATGGAGTGAAAGGGGCTGTGGTGCTGGAGCTCTGCTTTAGAAATCAAAGTTGTCCGGGTCCGGTCCGATCCGCTTATTCTGGTTTAAGCCGTTAATCAGCGCTACATCCTCTGCGCTCAGCTCAAAATCAAACACGGACGCATTCTCGATAATCCGGTGTTCTTTGGTAGACTTCGGAATGGTCACGATGCCGCGCTGCAGGTCCCAGCGCAGAATCACTTGGGCCACCGACTTGCTGTGTTTGGCAGCGATGTTCTGGAGGACAGGATGCTCCAGCAGCTGACCTTGCATCAGTGGAGACCAGGCTTCAAGCTGGATGCCCTGCTCCTGGCAGAAGTCGAGCAGATCCTGCTGGATCAGGTGCGGATGGAGCTCGACCTGGTTGACCATCGGCTTGATCTCACCACCGTTCATCACGTCCTCCAGATGATGAATCTGGAAGTTGCTGACGCCGATAGCTTTCACACGGCCTTCCTTATACAAAGTCTCCATTGCTCTCCAGGCTTCGTTATATTTACCTGCCTTTGGCCAGTGGATCAGGTACAGATCCAGGTACTCCAGGCCAAGCTTGGCCAGACTGGTCTCATAGGCAGCCAGGGTAGATTCATAGCCCAAATCGGCGTTCCACACTTTTGAAGTGATAAAAAGCTCCTCACGGGTCAGGTTGTTCTCGTCCAGTGCTTCGCGAATGGCCTGTCCAACCCCTCCTTCGTTCTGGTAGATGGCCGCAGTATCAATACTGCGGTAACCATGGGCAATCGCGGCTTTGACCGCCTGCACCAGTTCCGCGCCTTCTTCCACTTGAAATACGCCCAGTCCAAGCCAAGGCATCTTCACCCCGTTATGCAAAACAGTTGTATCTTGTAAATGCTGTATCATTACTTAATACCTCCTAAATTAATATAAAATTGTACAATGTAGTTATCCTTGAATGCCGGTTGTCAGCGGAACGGCTTCCGCCCCGGGCATATGCTCATCTCGTTTCTCCAAAGCCCGGCTCCACACGGTCAGAACCACGGCTCCAAGTACCATTAACGCTCCTACCCATGCAGTGTGGATTAGCCCCAGGGAATCGGTGACGACACCGCCAAGGTAAGCTCCAATCGCAATACCTGCATTAAAAGCGGCGATATTAACCGCCGAAGCGACATCTCTGGCAGCCGGTGCATACCGGTCAGCAAGCATAACAACATACACCTGCAGTCCGGGAACGCTCATAAAGGCGAGCAGCCCCATAAAAAAGATCGTAATCAAAGCCGCAGTTTTGAAAGGGGCCGTAAAGGCCAGCACAAGCAGCACAACCGCTTGCAGTACAAACATATACATCAAGGCGGTCATAGGCTTCTTGTTGGCGGCTTTGCCCCCAATCATGTTGCCGATGGCAATGGCGATGCCGTAGACCAGCAGGATGACGGCAACGGTCTGCTCCTTAAAGCCGGTTATCTCATGCAGCAGGGGGGATAAATAAGTAAAGACTACAAAAGTCCCCCCATATCCCAAAGCGGTAATCGCAAAAGCCAGCAGCAGGCGGCCATGGGTTACAAGCTTTAGCTGCTCCCGCACCGGCGTCCGCAATCCGGTCTTCAGGCCGGAAGGCACCAGCATCAGGTTGGCAATCAGCGCCACAATGCCGATCCCGACGATGGCTATAAAGGCGGCACGCCACCCAAGCTGTTGGCCCAGGAATGTGCCCAGCGGGACGCCGGTAACGGTGGCTACTGTAAGTCCGGTGAACATTATTGAGATAGCGCTGGCTCTGCGGTTCTCGGGTACCAGATCGGCTGCGATGGTAGAGGCAATCGACATGAACAGCCCATGCGAGAGGGCGGAAACGACCCGCGCAATCAGCAGGACGGCTACCCCATCCGATAAAGCGGCAAGACTGTTGCCGGCTATGAACACAATCATAATGGCCAGCAGCAGCGTTTTCCGGGAGACAGCCGTGGTCAGCGACGTTAAGACAGGCGCTCCAAAAGTTACACCAAGCGCATATAAAGTGACGGTTAATCCGGCAGTTGTCACGGATATGTTCAGGTCATCAGCGATGAGCGGCAGCAGGCCTACACTGATAAACTCGGTTGTTCCTATGGCAAAGGCACTGATGGCCAGGGCCAGCAAGGCCCAGGTACTGCGTTGTTGATTCAAGGACATTGTTCCCACTCCTACACTCTAGTAATCACCGGCCGGTAAGTGCTATTATGAGTTAATACAGACTATTAGAACAGTACGTACTTTAAAGTGCTATAGGTACCAAAAAGTACCCATAACCGGAAAGAAGGATAATCTGATGTCCAAAAAATATAATATTTCTGTGGAAGCTACCCTGGAGGTTATCGGGGGAAAATGGAAGTGCGTGATTCTTTGTCATTTAACCCACGGCAAGATGCGGACCAGTGATCTGAAGCGCAACATGCCCTGCATCACCCAAAAGATGCTGACCCAGCAGCTGCGGGAATTGGAGCAGGACGGGATCGTCAACCGGATCAGTTATAATCAGGTACCGCCCAAAGTAGAGTATGAACTCAGTGAGTATGGGAATAGTCTAAGGCCTATCCTGGACTCTTTGTGTGCTTGGGGAGAAAGTCATATTATTAAAGAATATGGCGATAAATTTGCCGTTCTGGAGGATAATGTGCTCAACAAGAAGCCGGAGCCAGAGCCGGCGAGCGTCGATTAAGGAATGAGGGGGCTTGTCCTGAACATTGCTAAGCTGGATGAGAAGGACAACTTCCATGGCGCTGAATAATAATAAGTCTATCAACAAAAATAGCCATCCCTTTAAACAGGGGTGGCTGTTTTGGCGGGTGTGTTTCTGCCGGGATCCCTGATCGTAGATCCGAGGAGTTTCCACCTGGCGGGTGTTACTGGCGGGCCTTGCTGCGAGGGCGTCTTTTGGTGGGACGCCGGCTGGCCCCTGCTTTGTTCAAGGCATGACCGCCCGCTCCTCCGCCAACGGCCTGCTGCTGCCGGGTACCGGGACTTTCGATAGCAGAGTTGGTTCCGCTTGTACTATAGGTTCCCCCGCCGCTGGCTACTTGTGTCGCAGAAGCATTCTGATTGCGCCGCGAAAGCTTGACGGTCTGATTGTTGATCACAACCACAACTTCCTTGCCGCAGGAGTATAGCAATGGTGTTTTTGACTTTCCGCGTGGTCTGCCCCCTTTCCCCAGCCCCTTATTCTTGGCATCTCCTCCGGCCCCGACACTTTGCTGCTGGCGGGTATAAGGGGAAGCAACCGCTGCGTTGCTGCCGCTGGCACTGCTTCGTCCCGCCCCGCTTGCGAGCTGAGTTGTATTGGGTGCATTGGTGAATTGGTTGTTAATAACAAACACCAGCCGGTCCACTCCCGCCAGCGGTGTATTGGTGATAATACGGCGTTTTCCCTTTTTGATGATGACAATGATCCGATCTTTTGCTGTCGTCACATCATTCGCCCCTCTTTCGCTTAAGTACCTTACCATTAATGCAATACGCAGCGAAAAGTGAGGGAAACGGGCACCAGTACCCGAAAATGAGCGTAAACCCAAGGCCGACATCAGCCGGACCATTATGGTTAAAATAAGCACGGGATCCTTAAAATTTTGCTTGTATCGATCATAGAGAGCGTGTAAGATATACAAAGTATTCAAACGAACATTTATATCAACTCATATAATCTTGGGAATAGGGCCCATAAGTTTCTACCGGATAACCATTGTAATTATCCGACTATGAGTGAAATAGCGCGTCTAGGGTTCCGCTTTTTGGCTTATGCGAAGAAGGGCTGGTCCGAGCGATGCGGACACGATTGATGTGTTACACCACCAAGGGACAAAAACCCAGAAGGACAGATTCACTTGAGAGAAACGCTCAAGGGATCTGTCCTTTTTGTTTTTATTCAGAAGAAGGAGCGATCGAAGGTTACCATGAAAGGACTTCAAGAACGCATTAGACAAGAGGGCCTGATTCTGTCGGATACGGTGCTGAAAGTAGACTCGTTTCTGAACCATCAGGTTGACACGGAGCTTGTCCTGCAGATTGGGCAGGAATTCAAGCGGATTTTTGGGCATCAGCCGATTACGAAGGTGCTGACCGTTGAGGCCAGCGGAATTCAATTCGCCATGGCTGCGGGCATTGCACTGGAGGTGCCCTTTATTTATGCCAAGAAAAAGAAAGCCGTAACGCTCTCGGAGGCAGTGTATTCGGCTCCGGTGCATTCTTTTACCCGCAAGGAGGACTATCTGATCAGTATTTCGCAGAAATATTTGGGTCCTGAAGATAAAGTGCTGATCGTGGATGATTTCCTGGCTACCGGCGCCGCCCTTGTGGGTCTGGTGGATATTGTAAATGAAGCCGGTGCACAGCTGATGGGTGTGGGGTGTGTCATCGAGAAGAGCTTTCAGGAAGGGCGCAGCCTGCTCGAGGATAAAGGCGTTGCCGTACATTCCCTGGCCCGTATTGCTTCGATGGCCCCCGGAGAAATCCGGTTCATCGATGAGGCGTCTTCCGTAGAACTGATCAAGGAGAGTGCAGGATGTTAAGCAAACAAAAGATATTTACACTGGGGCTTCAGCATGTTCTGGCTATGTATGCAGGGGCCGTGATTGTGCCGCTGATCGTCGGGGGTGCGCTGAAGCTGAACAGTACGCAGATGGCCTATTTAATCGCTGCGGATCTGTTCACCTGCGGTCTGGCTACCCTGCTGCAAATTATGGGGACCAAATATTTCGGCAGCAGGCTTCCCGTTATCCTGGGCTGTACTTTTACTGCAGTGGGGCCGATTATCGCCATTTCCCTGACTAACAATTTAGCGACCGCTTATGGGGCCATTATTATATCCGGTTTATTTGTAGTATTGGCCGCTCCGCTGTATGGCAAGCTGCTGAAATTCTTCCCGACGATAGTAACCGGTTCGGTCGTAACGATCATCGGTCTTTCCCTGATCCCGGTGGCGATGAACAATGTGGCCGGCGGCCAGGGCAGCCCGGACTTTGGACAACCCCGCAATCTGCTGCTCGCGCTGATTACGCTGCTGGTCATTCTGGCCGTAAACCGGCTGGCCACAGGTTTCCTGCGGTCGATCTCCGTACTGGTGGGGCTGGTAGTGGGCACGGCGATTGGATATGGCATGGGCATTGTCCACTTCTCCACTGTAGGCGAAGCTTCCTGGATCAGCATTGCCCAGCCATTCTACTTCGGATGGCCTGAATTCAGCCTTACCGCGATCTTTACAATGATTATCGTGAACATTGTCAGTATGGTGGAGTCTACCGGTGTATACTTTGCCGTAGGCAGAGCTACGGAGCAGAAGGTGGAGCAGAAGCAAATCGTCAATGGGCTGCGTTCGGAAGGGCTCGCGATTATGCTGGGCGGAGTATTCAATGCTTTTCCGTATACCGCCTTCTCCCAGAATGTAGGTTTGATCTCGCTTACCCGCGTCAAGACCCGCAATGTTATTTTTGCAGCAGGTGGCATTATGGTGGTGCTGGGTCTGCTGCCTAAATTGGCTGCACTGACAACAGTTGTACCAAATGCGGTGCTGGGCGGGGCGATGATCGTGATGTTTGGATCGGTAGCAGCCTCAGGAATCTCCATTCTGTCCGAAGTCGATCTGCGGAAGGATGGCAATCTGCTGATTGCCGCTTGCAGCATTGCCGTTGGCCTGGGTTCCGCAACCCTTCCCGCGATGTTCGACCAGCTGCCGGAATTCGCCAAAATGCTGTTGCAGAACGGAATTGTCTCCGGCTCGCTGACGGCGATTGTACTCAATATATTCTTGAGCAGAACCAGCGAAAAGGACATGTCTGCCGCAAATCGGCCGGAAGGGCCGTTATCGGTTTCGCCGGACAGCAATGCTTCATAGTACTTTTTGTTCTTAATAGTTATGACAGAGCCGGAAGCCGTCCCAGTGAGGAGGGTTTCCGGTTTTATTTTGTGACAACAATAGAACATTTGTTCTTATTTTATAGACGATTCACCTCGAATAGGAATATAATTACATTCATAGGAATCTGAAACCGTCTATAAGATCCGGAGAATGGAGCTGAGGAGGCTGAAAATGAAAGATAGTTATCATTCTCTAATGAAGGGAGGGGAGCAGGAGTCGAGCATCCGGCATGATGAAGCTTTCAAAAAATTACTGGAAACCTTCTTTAGGGAGTTCATGGAGCTGTTTTTCCCTGAGCTGGATTCGCTGCTTGATTATACTGAAACCCGGTTTCTGATGCAGGAGCTGCTTGTGGATATTATCGGGGAAGAGGCAAGGCAGCTCGATTTGCTGGTGGAAACGCGATACAAGGGATTAGAGGGATTCATTCTGATACACCTGGAGCCGCAATCCTACAAAGATCATCTTTTTCACGAGCGGATGTTCATTTATTTCGCCCGGCTGTTTGAGCGTCACCGTAAAGATCATAAGCTGATCATACCGATTGCAATTTTTACGTCGGACGAGATCAGGGACGAGCCGGATCGTTTAATTATGAATATTCCGGACCGGAATATATTGCATTTCCAGTTTTTAAAGCTCGAGCTGCGGAAGCGGAATTGGCGGGAGTTTATCCATTCCGATAATCCGGTGGCTGCTGCACTGCTTGCCAAAATGGGGTATACTAAACGTGAAGCTAGAGAGGTACGTACAGCTTATTTACGCATGCTGATCCAACTTCGTCCCCGCTGGGATGATGCCCGGCTGGCCCTGATTATGTCAGTGGCGGATCTGTATTTTAAGCCGGATCTTGACCAGGATGAAGAGATTCTGCGTGAGCTTAGCGAACAATACCCGGAAGAAGGTGAAGCGATTATGGAATTGATGCCGGCCTGGAAGCGTTGGGGATTTGAAGAAGGAAAAACCGAAGGAAAAGCCGAAGGAAAAGCGGAGGGCCAGACGGAAGTGATCCGCAAATTGCTGAATCATGGGTTTTCGCCGGAAGCGGTAGCCAAAGCAGTGGAGCTTCCGCTGGATGAGATCAAGAAACTGATATAAAACGATTGAATTATTGATTATATTGAAGGCAGCCTCCAACCTCTTCATTTTGGAAAGGTCAGTAAAGCAGCAGCGGGACTCCAGTCACTGGGGACCCGCTGCTTTTTGGTTCCTCCATTTATCAAAGGGCACTCTCTTTTTTCTTTATCAAACAAGGGATTCCAAGGTATACTTTTGTAAGCGCTGATCGGAGAGGGTGCTGATCGAGCTCATGGAGAAATGGGTCCAAAGCATTTTGTAATCCATCCGGATTTCCATCTATTCCAATTGCTTCTGTAGGTCTATGGGAATAAAATTGGTAAAGCAGTTATAGATACTATAGATGGAGATGGAACAAAAGTGAACGATAAAATTGTAATGCCGCTTTGGACCTGCTGCTTATTTATTGTAGTCATGAATACCACTATGTTTAACGTGTCGCTTCCTACCATTATTCAGGATTTGCACATATCTGCCGACCTTGGCTCATGGGTGATCTCCAGTTATTCCATTGGGTATGCCTTGTCGACGATTATATACAGCAGATTATCCGACATGGTGCCCATCCGTAAATTACTGACGGTGGGCCTGCTCACGCTTGGACTGGCCTCGGTGTATGGGTTGTTCGCACACAGCTTTTATGCACTGTTGATTACGAGAATAGTGCAGTCTGCCGGAGCCGGGGCGATGGCCGGGCTGGGTCTTGTATTGGCGAGCCGGTATGTTCCTGTCGAGAGACGTGGCGGTGCCATAGCCATGATCTCTGCAGGCAGCGCAATGGCCTTTGGATTGGGACCCATTGCAGGAGGGGTGATCAGCCAATATTTGGGCTGGAACGGGCTGTTCGGGATCACATGCCTCGTCCTGGCCGTGCTGCCCGTGCTGCTGCGGCTGCTTCCCCAAGAGCAGCCGCAGCCGGCCCCCTTTGATTTCACCGGTGCAACATTGACCGTTGTCAATGCGGGCAGCTTGTTGATTGCAGTAACGACACAGTCTCCCGTCTGGCTAGCCGTCAGTGTCCTTTCTTTTGCGGTGCATGCCTGGCATCTGAAAAGAGCGAAGGAATCATTCATCAATCCGTTGCTGCTGAAGATGCCTGGTTACGGCAAGCTTGTCGTCATCGGCTTTTGTATTCTGGTGCTTAATCTGGGCAACTTGTTCCTGATGCCGCTTGCGCTGGCCCGCGTATTCGATAAATCACCGCTGATGATCGGATTGTTTATCGCACCGGGGGCTATCTTTTCAGCCTTCTTTACACGGTTTGTGGGGCAGTGGATTAACCGTTTCGGCAACCAGCGTTTCCTGCTGATCGGGCATCTGCTGCTCGCAGGGGTTATGGCTCTTTTTGCACTGGATCTCGCTTCTTCCCCGCTTTTCCTGTTGTTCGGGTATCTAATCTTCTCCCCGGCTTTCTCGGCAACGATGGCGTCCTTGAACAACGAGACATCCATGCTCCTGCCGCGGGCGTGGATCGGCTCCGGCATGGGGCTCCTGCAGCTGGTTCAGTTCTTCGGCGGCTCGGTATCCGTGGCTGTATGCGGTCTGCTGCTGCATGCGCAGCGGGATGCCGCATCTGCCATCGCTTATCAGCATGTATACAGTATGCTATTTGGCGTATGCGTAGTCTCCCTTCTCGTTGTACTATGGTATAGACACTCCCGCTTCCGGGGGAATACCGGGGGAGCAGCCCGGACTTAAGGGGCAATCCTGAGCCAATTCTTGCACACGGCATGAAACGTTCAGGTTTAAAGACCGTATCAGAAGCATAAAGAGGAAGAGGAAGGATGAACAGGAATGGATCATGGAATGAGTGTTATCTTGTTTGAAAAAATGCCGGAAGGCGAACTGAACGTGATCGAAGAGCGCCTGTGGACGATGAACATGGTTGCCGCGCTTGAGCACGTCAATTATCTGGTTGTCGGCGGCAAGGAGTATGAGACGGTAGAAGGCCGGCTCAATGTAGACGAGGGGAAGCTGGAGCTTCTGCTTGTTCCTATGCGTGTAGAGTAACTTAAGACAGGAAGGAGGACTCTGTGTTGGCTAACGAAGACAAGACAAAGGAACCGTCCGTATCCAGATGGTTCACCCCCGAGGGCAAACCGATCCGTGTGTTGTCCACTTCGCTCGGGATTGCCCTTTTGGCTAATGCCATGTATATTCCGGGAGCTGTGGAGGCGAGCGGCAATGCCGCAGCGGATGAGCCGCAGCTGGTATCCTGGTCGACGGAAGAGGTCAAGGCTTATTTTGACAAAAATGTGGATTGGAATATTCCTTATCCTGAAGAGGAGCCGGGGGAAGCGGTTCAGCAGCCCGAAGGGGTCAGCACCTCCAACGGCACGACCGTAGTCAATAATTATAACGGCTACAATTCCGGATTTGGCTGGGATGATGTGCTGCTGTACCATATGCTGTTCAACAGCGGCTCCAACTACTCCTCAAGAGGCTGGCACAATAACCGGCCAACCTATTACCCCGGGACACGGAATACGTACAAAGCGCCTACGTACGACAGCGGGAAGTTCCAGAACAAAAACGTGCCGGGTTCTGTGGCCAAGCCGAGGACTTCAACTTCATCGACCGGTTCGATTACTAGGAGGTCAACCTCTTCGAAGTCGGGAGGTATTGGCGGTAAGTCAAGCGGACTGGGTTCATCCTCGTCCAGCTCCTCATCCAGTTCGAAATCCAGTTCCAAGTCATCTTCACGTTCCAGCAGCAAGAGCGGGTTCGGCGGATGAGTACCGGTCAAAGTGTATTCGAATACATGGATCTTTCCTCACTGGAACGCGCCCCAAGGGTGCGGCAGCTCTCCGAGCTTGGCTTCACCTGGGCGGATCTGGAGGAAGAGGAGTACTGGCTTGACGCAATTGCCGTCTTGCGCCGGGAGACATTCCTGGAGCTTGAGGAGGCTTCAGCCAAGCTGTGGTCCATTCTGGACAAGGCGGTTCGTTATGTTCACCGCAGGCATGATCTGTACGATCTGATGGGCATCCCGCAGGTCTTGTGGGAGATGCTGGATGAATGTCCGCTTCCGCCACAGGGTTATATCAGCCGATATGCGCGCTTTGACTTTGCCATAGCAACGAATGGCACGATCAAGCTGCTGGAGCTGAATGCCGACACGCCTACAGGCTATGTGGAGGCTTCCATTGCTACGCCGTGGATTTGTGGCCAGGCGGGCGTGTTAAGTGTGAATGAGGGGATGACGGAGCAGGTAGCCGCTGCCTGGGCGCATGAACGTCCCGATACGGCTGCCTGTGTAGCCTACGGAACCCATCAGGAGGATTCCGGCACGATTGAGGCACTGGTCCGGCACAGCGGGCTCGATATTCAATGTGTGGACTGTCTGGAGCTATCCATCGATGAAGGAGTAGTCAAAGACGGAAACGGGCGGATCATTGAGCGGATGTTTGCCTTGTATCCGAAGGAATGGATGGCGGTTGATGATGGCGGCGAGGCTCTTGCTTATGCAGTGGAGAGTGGGCGTCTGCAATTATTCAACACACCTCACAGCATATTGCTCCAATCCAAAGGATTGATTGCGGCTGTATGGGGCATGTTCGAGCTGGGTCTGCTGTTCAACGAAGAGGAACGGAAAGCCATAGAAAGCTATATTCTGCCGACCTATAACAAGCCGGTTTTCTCAGGCAACTTTGTGTCCAAATCCGTATTCGGGCGCGAAGGCGGCTCGGTGCGCCTGTTCGACGACAGCGGTGCGCTGGAGCTCGCGGACGAGGACGGTTTTGACAGCAGTATCCTGTTCCCCACGGTCTATCAGAAAAGGGCTGAAATGGCCCGCATCGAAACAAGGGAAGGTCCGTTCCATCTGCTGACCGGCATGTTCGTCATCAACGGCAAGCCCTGCGGCCTGCTGGGCCGGGCAGGCGGATTAATTACAGGCAATACCAGCCATTTTATCGCGTTGGGAGTGAGATAATTGGAGATGAAGAAGAGAAGGGAAGCGAAGCTCCGGGGGTGGGGACAACATTCCCGGCGTGTTACGCTGCTGGGCTTCCTGCTGCTTATGACAATGGTTCTTGGCGCCTGCGGCAATTCGGACAGCGTGTTATCGACCGATCCCGGAGCAGAGGTAACATCCAATGTATCCAGGGTACCTTGGGATTACCGGGTGGTGGAGAGTACGGTGGGCGACCTGATCGGCAGCGATATGACCGTACTGCCGGACAATGAGCTGTTGCCTAATGACGGCAATTATGCGACAGGTGACAAGATCTGGACGCTGCAATTCATGGATGCCGAACTGGTGACGGATGCCGATCAGCGCAATGAAGTCCGCTTGTCGTCATGGGTGACAATCAAATCGTATGCAGACCAGAAGACGGCATCCGAGGATCTGAAGAACCTCAAGGTATCGCTGACAACGGATGTGAATCTGGTCGGGGTCTACAAAACCAAATACAAGGACAAGACGCGGAACTATGCTGTTGTCGAACTGCCGTCTGGCAACCGGATCAAGCAGCCGATTGACGACAAGCGTTATACAGCGATGGAGAAAAAGAAAACGGTGTCCGTAGTCTTGGAAGAAATACATGATTTCGCCGATTATGATTCGGCCTATGCGAAATTTCGGGGGTGGGCTAATTGACGATTGTAATTAACCTGTTGGTAAGTGTGTTTGTTATCATTCTGCTGCAATTGCTCGGAATGGTTGTGTTTAGCTGGATGACCCCATTTAAGGATATGGAGGAATTAAGGAAGGGCAATACGGCAGTGGCGCTTGCGTTGGGCGGCAAGTTTCTGGGTACGGCCATTATTCTGGGTGTAGCAGCTTACACCAATACCTCCATTTGGTTCATGATGTTGTGGTTTGCAGTCGGCTATCTCTGTCTGGTGGCGGCATACTGGATTTTTGAGCTGGTTACTCCGACCTTTAAGATTTCCGATCATCTGCAAAAAGGCAATGTTGCTGTAGGCACCTTTCTCTGCATGGTTTTTATCGGAACAGCATTTGCGGTCAGCAGTCTGATTATTTAATATGGCCGGAGGCTCGGGAGGGATGCGTGGATGCATTTTTTGCTGAGAATATCCACGAGGATGATGCGCTTAAGCAAGAAGAAGATAGGACTCATCATTTTAATCTTTATTATGGTAAGCGCGACGATCGCCTTTCTGCTGGAGCCGGACACGTTCGGGAACTGGTTCAACGCCTTTTATTGGGTAATGACGACGATGGCTACGGTCGGGTACGGTGACTTTTTCGCCAAGACTGCACTGGGCAAAGGATTCACGATGTTTCTGTATATCTTCGGCATTGGTCTCCTCAGCTTGGTTATCGGCAAAGTAATTGATTCCATATCAGAGGTGCAGCGACGGAGAGGAGCGGGAACATTGAGCTTTCGGGGCAAGGATCATGTCATTCTGATTAACTGGAGCAAAAAGGCACAGTCGGCAGTGGATGAAATTCTGGTATTCTCGCCGGAGAGCCAGATCGTCATCATTGACGATTCGGGGCGGCATCCGCTGGAGCATATGGAGCAGGTGCATTTTGTGAGCGGAGATGCCTCGAATGACGAGGTTCTGCTCAAGGCCAATCTCAACGATGCGCGGGCAGCTATTGTGTTCGGCGATACGCGGATTGAAGAGACCTCGCTTATTGACGGCAAGTCACTGCTGATCGCTTCCAGCATTGAACGAATTGCTCCTCATGTTCATACGACGGTGGAGATTATGCTGGAGAATAATATTCGGAATTTTCGCCATGTCCATGTGAACGAGTTCGTATTATCGCATGACGCCATCTCACGGCTGGCGGTTCGTGCCGCCCTGCAGGAAGGCAACTCCGAGGTTCTTTCTCAGCTGCTCAGCCGCCAGCATGGCGATGATATCTATGAGATCCCGACGAATGTTGCATGGAAAACGTACGGAGAAGCCTTTCAAGGGTTGCTGGCCCAGGGGGCTACCCTGTTGTCCGACCGGAGCGATCTGGGCATTAACCGTAAGCTGCAGGAGCGAATCCCCCCGGAGGCGCGGCTCTATATTGTAGCGGACGAAGAGACGTACCGGCGGATCAAGGGATAGGCAGGGAGGCCTGCGGATATCCGGGCTATAACATAAGGGCATAACTGAAGGCGGCGGAGCATCGTCACCCGGTTGTGCCCTTACTTGTGCTGATAAAAAGATTATAGGAACTTCACGGTTTGCCGTTCATAATAGGAACCATATTACCGTTATTATATGCAAGGTGTAATTTTAACAGCTGACTGTAGGAGGTGACGTGTTGAAAAGCAAGAGAAACACGGTCCTCGCCGCTGTACTCAGCATGGGCCTGCTCGCTGCCTGCAGCGGCGGCAGTGAAGTGCAGCCGGAGTCCGCGGGGGAGGCGCCGCCGGTACCCTCTGCATCTGCTGAGGGAAACGCTGCGCGCAGCGAAAGATCTGGGCAGCAGAGCCGGGAACAGGCGGCGCTGGAGTCTTTTATCCATACCAAGCTGACCGGACCTCACGGGGTATTCACCAATTTGCTGGAGACCCGCCAGGAAGGGGAAGCCGCCACCGGGCATGAGGTGCTGAGTGAGTCAGCCTCGATTCTGATGCGGTATGCAGTGCTTACCGGCAATGAAGAGCAATTCGCAGAGCAGTGGAAGCTGGCCCGGCAGACTTTTGATATGGAGGACGGATTCAGTTACCGTTACAGTCCATTGCTTAAGAAGCGGTATCCGGTAAATGCGGCAGTGGATGATCTGCGTCTGATCCGGGCGCTGTATGAGGCAGGAGAGCAGTTTAAGAATCCGGCGTATACGGAAGAAGCGGACAGATACGGCCAAAGGTTCTATGAACATAATGTGAAAGACGGAGAAATGTATGATTTCTTCGATGAAAACTACCAAATTACCAATGCATTTATTACTTTGTGTTATATAGATTTGTCCACATTGCAGAAATTGTCGATTCCTATCGAATCGCGCGACACCCTCACCCGGCATTTAAAGGGTGTTTTGGAAAAGGGCTATTTGTCAGACGTTTTCCCTCTTTACGAGACCCGCTTCCATTATGAGAGCGGAGCGTACAGCTCAGAGAATATCAACACGGTCGAATCACTGCTGACCATCCTGCATCTAGCTGAGGTACAGCAGCAGGCTCCGGCCAGCATTGCGTACATCAAGCAGCAGGTTGAAGCCGGGACCTTGTACGGGCAATACACGAAGGAAGGCCGGCCGACCACTGATGTCCGCTCCACCGCCATTTATGCGCTTACCGCCATGATCGGCGCGGAGACCGGGGACAATGAGCTCTATAACACCAGTATTGCACGAATGAATGAATTCCGGGTGACGGATGCCGGCAGCGAGCTTTACGGCGGATTTGGGGATGTGGGCAGCATGCAGGCTTACTCTTTTGATAATCTGATGGCTTTATTGGCCTACGCGTACTAAATCAACAAGGAAAGAAGTGAAGGTGAGCACCCGCATGAGAGACAACCCAATACAATTACCGCCCCTGCGGCAGGGGCTTTGGCCCGCATTCCGTGGGGTATCGCCCGCTTTTATCGCCGCTTTTGGCGTGTTGTTTGTTACTGTAATTGCCCTGTTCACCGCTCCATATCTTGGGATGGCGGATAACGGGGACTTTTTTCGTAATATTTACAGCAATGGTATCTACTTTAATCTGCCGGATTATGACAGCAAGTATTTTGGCTATTTTGTGAAGCAGTATGGCATCTTCCAGTATTTCAACGAGAATGGGGCTACACTGGACTCTTCGCAGTCTCTGTTTATCAAGCTGGCCACCCTGCTCAACAAGCTGCTGTTCAGCAGCGAAGTCTTTGATATCCGCTTCCAGGCGGCGATATATACATGTCTATATGTGATTGCCGTTTATTTGCTGATAGAGGCTATTACTTGGAGAATGGGCCGCAGGCAGGGAATGATCGTGGCGCTGATTGCTGTGTTTATCTTTGGGGATACAGGGTATACGGCGTACTTCAATTCTTTTTACAGTGAAAGCATTGTGATGATTATGATGATCTTTGTTTTCGCCTCGTGGCTGCTGTTATTCCGCAAGCGATACAATGATTATGCCATGCTGGCGCTCTTTGCCGTCAGCAGTCTGATCCTGACGACCTCCAAGCAGCAAAATGCGCCGGTAGGCATCATTCTTGCCATGCTGGCCGTATCACTGATCTGGATTCGCAAGGACCGTGTCTTCCGGTTCCTGACGTTGGCCTCTATCTTTCTGATGATGCTGGCGGGGGTGGCCACCTACCTGAACATCTCTAAGGAATTCGTAAACATTAACCAATATCATGCGATGACCCGGGGTGTGCTTAAGGAAGCCGGGAACCCCGAAACTTCGCTGAAAGCATTCGGCATTGATGAGCAGTACGCCATTCTGAAAGGCAATATTTACTACGAGCAATACGGAACAGTGGATGTCGACTCGCCGCTTCTGCAAGAGAACTTCTACAGCCGTTACGGCTTCGTATCCATTCTTAAATACTATGTGGCTAACCCCGACCAACTGGGGTCCATTCTGAATATAGCAGCCAAAAGCGCATTTACGATCAAACCGGCGGCAATGGGCAACTATGAGGAGTCGGTTGGCAAGGCCTTCCGTGCGCAAAGCCACTTTTTCTCCGGATACAGTCTGCTTAAGCAGACGCTTGCGCCCAAAACCTTCGGCTTCATTATCCTGTGGATGATCGTCGTTATCGGCTTGTATATGCCCTCCACGGTGAAGGCGGTAAGGGCCCGGGATATCCGGGGGGTACAGCGCATGGTGCTGGTTGTGGCAACTATGGGCGTCGGCCTGTCCGGCATCTTCGTGTCCATTATAGGGGCGGGAGATGCCGACATTGCCAAGCATGAGTTCCTGTTCACGCAATCGTTCGATCTGGTGACGTTTCTAACCCTGTCAAGTGTCATCAGCCGCAAGCTGTCGCCCGGAACCCGCCATTCGGCCGGCAGCCCGACCAGGGCGCATTCTGAGACTGAGGTTCAAAAGGGCGTGAGTGCATGAGCAATACGAGGAAGACTTTATTCCTGCTGGTGCTGCTGGTGCTGCTTAGCGTTCTGGAGCCACCCGCGGGCCGGGCGCAGGCGGCGGCTGCAACGCCGCAAGTCCTGCTGCTGTTCGACAGCGAAGCCAAAGAGACGCCGCGGGAAGGCAATATCAAGGAGCTTGAGCGCCTGCTGGCTGCTTACAGCATCAAGGTTACAGTGGTCAGTCTCGACCAGTATGAACCGGGAGGCATGGCCGCTTACAGCCACAGGATTACTGTAATCAATGCGCCGGATGTAGCCGTGACGAACCGCTCTTATCTGGAAGACGCCGGGAATTATAAGGGCCAAGAGCTGCATGTCGGCTATAACCCCCCGGAACGGCTGAAGCAGGCGCTGAAGCTGAGCACGGACATTATGCACGGCGGCAGCGCAGGCCTCTCGGCAGGCAGATTATCGGGAGCAAGCCTTCCGGTTCAGGAGATGCCTTATATCACGGCAGCCGAAGGGAAGAAGGACTATGGGCGTCTGGTGTTTCAGAGCGGCGGCCTGCAGGCTCCTTATGCCGTAAGTGCTGGGAGATACACTTATGTTCCCTATCTGGAGCAGGGAAATGTCAGTGTGCTGGCGATGGCCGGGGTACTGAGGGAATGGCTGGGCAGCACTGCCATGCCGCAGACGTATTTCGTGCTTAAAGAGATCTATCCGTTCTCGGATCTCGCCTTGCTGGAAGAGACAGCTGAGCGGTTATATGAGGCGGGCATTCCGTTCATCGCCAGTGTGCGCCCGGTATTCAGCAATACGGATTATCCGGCGATGTTGCGTTATCTGGAGGCGCTGAAGGTCGTGCAGTCCAGAAACGGCAGTATTCTGCTGAATGCTCCGGTGGTCATGCCCTCGATCAGCGGCAGCGATGATACACTGGGGTCGAAGATGAGCGGTTTTGTGGATTTGCTTGTGAAGAATGGCATCGCTCCGCTTGGAATAGGGGCCGAGATTTATTGGGCGTACGATAAGGAGTATGCAGCGGCGGGGATGGGCTGGTTCGACTCGGCGGTGCTTTTCCCGGATGAGCGCCTGATGCACAGGGAGCGGACGAATCGTTCTACAGCTTTTGAATCTTCCCTGTACAGCCTGCCATTGGAATTTCTGCAGAGCCTGCGCACAAGCGGGAAAGTGATGCCGGCATTTCCCATGGATACGGCGGTTACGTTCAATCTCCCTGCGGATGAGGCCGGGCTGGCCGAGCTTCTGGAGCGCCTGGACGGGTATTGGATTTCTTTTGCCGATTACAAGCAGGAAGAGCACAGGGTGGTTACAGATACAAATAAAGTGGTCTCTTCGCGGGGGAGCATTACCCTCAATGGCCAGCATTTGAATGTGGATTATTCCCCGCGGGATCAGGTCAGCGATAATTATCAATACACCGAAGAGCAGCAGAAAAGCTTCACGAAGCTGTTCAATGTCCAGAACCAGTTTTTTATCGTCGTTATCATTATTTCCCTGCTCTTTTTTGGCGGATTGCTCATCATCGGCTACCGGATGTACCGGAAGAAATATTTGAAATAAGAAATTCAACTGTGACTAGGAGAACTTTATGACGATCCCAGACGTGCTGATGGTAATCGCGGTGATTTGCATCTGGTCGCTGCTGCTGGTGAATGTGACCCTCATTATCGCGGGCTATCTGTACTACATCAAGACTGAAAATGAGGAGATCCCCGAGATCGAGGGGGAAATGCCCTTTGTATCCATTATGGTGCCCGCCCACAATGAAGGCGTGGTCATCAGTAAAACCGTGGAATCCCTGCTGGCTTTGGATTATCCGCATGACCGCTACGAGATTATTGTGATCAATGACAATTCCTCGGACAACAGCGCTCTTTTGCTGGGGAATATCCAGAAGAAGAATCCGTCCCGCAACCTGATTGTGATCAATACCGATGCAGTTACCGGGGGCAAGGGCAAATCCAATGCGCTGAATATCGGCTTCACCCGCAGCAAAGGGGAACTGATTGCCATCTATGACGCTGACAATACACCGGAAAAAACAGCGCTGCGTTATCTGGTGGCCGAGATCGTCAATGATTCCACATTGGGTGCAGTAATCGGCAAATTCCGGACCCGCAACCGTGATGCGAGCCTGCTTACCCGGTTCATTAATATTGAGACCCTGTCTTTTCAATGGATGGCCCAGGCAGGCCGCTGGAAGCTGTTCAAGCTGTGCACCATTCCGGGAACGAACTTTATCATGCGCAGATCCATTATCGAGAGCATCGGCGGGTGGGATGTTAAGGCGATTGCGGAGGATACCGAAATCAGCTTCCGTATCTATATGATGGGCTTCCGGATCAAGTTCCAGCCGAAGTCGGTCACCTGGGAGCAGGAGCCGCAGACGCTGAAGGTCTGGTTCAAGCAGCGGACGCGCTGGGCCAAGGGCAATATCTACGTGATTGTCAAAAATTTCCCGCTGCTTTTTGATAAATCGGCGGCTAAAATACGGTTTGATATTCTCTATTACCTGTCGATTTATTTTCTGCTGCTGCTGTCACTGCTAACTTCGGATACGCTGCTCGTTCTGCATGCGCTCGGCTATGTTCACACGACCATTGCCGGCCTCAGCAGCTTCCTGTGGCTGCTCGCCATCGTTCTGTTCGTTGTAGGTATTTTTATTACACTCACTACAGAGAAAGGCGAAATGAGCCTGTCAAATGTATGGATCATCCTGTTGATGTATGTCTCCTACTGCCAGCTGTGGATGCTTGTCGCCGCATACGGTTTGTACAATTACATCAAAGATACAATTTTTAAAAGAGAAGTCAAATGGTACAAGACCGAGCGCTATTAAAGGGGAATACGAATATGATGAAAAAACAATGGGTCATTCTTGCCG
The DNA here is from genome assembly GCF_014644435.1 of Paenibacillus albidus. Classification (GTDB taxonomy): domain Bacteria; phylum Bacillota; class Bacilli; order Paenibacillales; family Paenibacillaceae; genus Paenibacillus_AQ; species Paenibacillus_AQ albidus. The sequence goes on from NZ_BMKR01000020.1 coordinate 90,020, forward strand.
TCTGCTTCCTGCTGTTCCTGACCCAGATTGAGGCGGCTTCAGCGGCCGTACCTCCCGGACACGGCAGGCAGACCTATGTGACGTCCTTTACCGGAACGGACACGTTGACGGGGACAAGCTCCCGGCAGCAGGCGTTTGAAGTGATGGAGTACTGGAACGTGGAGGAGCTGCGCGTGAATCTGCGGTTCCAGATCTCGCAGATCACCGAAGATCAGGAATCAAGTGTAACCTTGTCGCTGAATGGCAGTCCGTTCTACACATTCCGGCCGACTGTACAGAACAATGGAGAGCAGCAGCTTACCATTCCTGCACCGAAGGGTTTCCTCAAGGAGGGAACGAATACCCTTTCGATTCAAGGGTACCTGCGGACAACGACGAATCTGGACCAGGTCTGTGTCGTCCATAATACAACCGATAACTGGCTGCATCTCTTCAATACCTCCAGTGTGGATGTCATATACACACCTAAAGCCTTGACCGGAGGCATCAGCGATTTCAGCCAGCGCTTCTCCGGAATCGATACGGTAAAGAGCAACCGCAGCCTGCTTGCCGTGCCCGAGGGCAGTACCGGCGCTGAGCTGGAAGCTGCGGCCTATGCCCTCTCGGGGTTCGCGAACGCCAATTCACTGAGTGATAGAACCCTCCCGCTCCTGCCTTACCGGGCGGATACAGTCAAGGGCAAGGGCGCGGTAGTGCTTGTAGCGATGTATGATCATGTGCCGGCTGCTCTGAAGGCTCAGCTGGATACAGACGAGGATCTGCAGAGCCATGCGCTGATTCAATTAGTGAACAAGGACAGCCAGCCTACGCTGGTGGTTACTTCCAAGGATGAGAGCCTGCTGATCAAAGCCGGACGCCTGATTGCGAACAGTGAGCTGCTGGCACAGCTCAGCAGCGACCTGAAGGTGGTGGATGATGCTACGGAAACGGCCACGCCAACACTTGCGATCAGTTCGGACGTAAGTTTTACGGAAACAGGCGATCAGCTGACGGGGCCGTATCATCAGGAGCAGATCTATTATGTCTCCTTGCCTTCCAACCGTTCCATTGCAGATTCGGGCAAAATCAGCCTCGATTTCCGCTATGCCCAGAATCTTGATTTTGACCGGTCGCTGGTTACGGTGAGCATCAATGATACACCAATTGGCAGCAAGAAGCTGACCAAGGAGCTTGCGAATAAGGATTCACTGAATCTGGCGGTGCCGCAGAACCTGAATATCTCGGGTAATTTCTCGGTGAAGGTGGCCTTTGATCTGGAGCTGCCAAGCTTGATCTGCACACCGAATACACAGCAGATGCCTTGGGCTTACATCAGCAAGGATTCGGTGATGAAACTGAATACGAAGGACCGCACGGACTTGTTATTCAATAACTACCCGTACCCTTTCCTGCGCGATGAAGTCTATAATCATGTCGCAGTGGTGCTGCCGCAGGAGATGGACGATTATTCGTACCAGAGCTTGGCGAATGTGTTCAATCTGCTGGGCCAATATGCCACAGGCAATACAGGAGATGTTCATTTTTACACGGACAGTGTGAATACGGACAATCTGCAGAACAACAACATCATTGCCATCGGCACCTACGAGGACAACAAGGTTATCCGGGACAACAACGACAAGCTGTATTTTAAATATAACACTGATGGGTCATCTATTCTGTCGAATGAAAAAATGAGTATAGATGCGGCTTACGGGGCACGAATCGGCACTTTGCAGCTGATCGAATCCCCTTATGAGAGTGGACGCGGATTCCTGGCGGTCACGGGGGCGAATTCACAGAACTATTATTTGTCCTCCAAACTGATTGCGACGGAGAAGGACAAGTGGAGGGTGTTTGGGGACGGTGTAGTCTCCGATAAAGACGGCAATGTCAGTGCCTACCGGTTCAAGACGATCAGCGGGACGGAAGAGGATTCAGCTTTGCAGAACATTACGGAACGCAGCGATGTCTTCGGTTTTATAGTCGCGGTTGTATTGGTGATTGCGTTGGTCCTCTTGTCCCTGATTCTGCTGCTGCGCAAACATCTGAAGAAACGGGGGGATCGGCGTGAGACGTAATCGCAGCGGTCTGGTATCGGACCTGACTTTTCTGGGTTTTCTGGTGCTGGTGTACATTTGTATTGTCTTTATTGCCGGATCGCCGGACCACTATATCCAGAATATTATTATTCTGAACGTAGCTTTTCTGCTGGCGGTAGTCACCTATTTCACGACAGTTACTGCAGGGCTGGTGTTGAATCTGGCTTTCATCTTCGGCTACGGATTCTTCATTCTGTACCAGACCCTCTCCCGGGGCGAAACGATCGGCATCAACACCTATTTCTGGCTGCTGATGACGCCGATTCTGACCGTAGTCGTGTGGATCTTTACCTGGAGTAGCCGTGAGCTGCAGCTCGAGAACGAAATCCTGCAGAAAAAAACGGCCAACCTGGCGACCGTAGACGAGAACACGGATCTGCGCAACAGCATTTCCTTCCAAAAGGATGCCAGTCTGTTTACCGGTATTTCGACAAGGTATCAGATCCCTTTGACTTTGCTTGTGGTGAAAGTGAAGTACTGGAGCGAGATCCGCCGGCTGATTCCCGAGGAACAGCTTGCGGATGCCATCTATGATGTCTCCCAGCTCAGCCAGTCGAGCATCCGTACGAATGATGCGCTGTATCTGCTGGACAAAGAGGAGGCCACCTGGGGGCTGCTGCTCTTTACCGACCAGGATGGAGCAAAGATCGTCATCGAGCGGATCAAGCTTAAGCTGCAGGAATTAAACGACAATGAGTTTTCCCGCAAATACAAGGTCAACCTGGGTCTGAAAATCGGTGCCGTGCAATACCACGCGGATACGATTGAGAATCCGTTCGATTTTATTGTGCAGGCTAAAAAACAGCTGGAGTATGATGTGTAAGCCTACTGGGTAAATATACTAAGAGAAATGAACCTAAGGGAGGCGGATGGGTATGGATTTGGGCCTGGCGAACAAGTCGGTTTTTGTTGCTGCGGCAAGCAAAGGCTTGGGATTGGCAACGGCACTTGAGTTTGCGCGTGAAGGGGCTAAGGTCGTCATCGCCAGCCGGAACCTTCAGCAGTTGGAGGCCGCCCGGCAGGAAATCAAGGAAGCGACAGGACAGGAAGTTGGCATAGTACAGATGGATGTAACCTCCCCCGAGCAGATCACAGAGGCTATACAGGCAGCAGTCGAGCGCAACGGCGGGCTTGATGTGCTGATTACCAACGCAGGCGGGCCGCCGGGCGGCGGCTTCGCCGAGATGGAGGATGCCGATTGGAGCGGCGGGTTCGACCTGACACTGATGAGCACCATCCGCCTGATCCGCGAGGCGCTGCCGCATCTGCGCGCGGCGGGTGGCGGCCGGATTGTGAATGTGAGTTCCGTCTCCATCAAGCAGCCGATCCAGGGGCTGATCCTGTCGAACGTATTCCGCGCCGGTGTGAACGCGTTGACGAAAAGTCTGGCTACGGAGCTTGCGGAGGATGGCATTCTCATTAACACCGTCGCTCCCGGCCGAATCGGTACGGACCGGATCCGGGAGCTGGACTCCAAGCGGGCGGATGCGGCAGGGGTTCCCCTGGAGCAGGTGCAAGCTGAGGCGCTGCACGGTATTCCGCTGGGCAGAACGGGCACGCCGGAAGAGTTCGGCAGGGCAGTGGTGTTTATGGGTTCTTTTGCCAATACCTACAGCACAGGCCAGTCCCTATTGGTAGACGGGGGCTCCGTGAAGTCGCTGTAAATGGAGGGTACAGCTTTTTTACTTAAAATGATAGGGGAAATGGTTGCTTTGTGCTCCAATTTGAATTATGATGGAGTGGTGGCCTAAATTTGAGATTTATGTATTTTCCATTGTCTGACAGGTATATTAATAAATAGACCTAGAGATAAATTGGTTAAGTTACCATAAAAGGATTTATTATTTTGCTCCAAAGGAGGACGATTAGAATGAGAGAAGGTATTCATCCAAAGTACAACCAGGTTATTTTCCTGGATGCCAGCGTAGGCTTCAAATTCCTGAGTGCATCGACCAAGAGTTCCGGTGAAACTATGGAGTGGGAAGACGGCAACACTTACCCGGTAATCCGTGTGGACGCAAGTTCCGCATCGCACCCTTTCTACACAGGAAAGCAAAGAGATGCAGAAACAGGCGGCCGTGTGGACAAGTTCAAACAACGTTTGGCTCAAAAGAAATAATAAGCACCGCATTAAGAAGGGACGACTCCGTAATGAAGCTGATGGCTTCGGGGTTGTCCCTTTTTTGATGTATTCAGTGACGGGGAGTCCAACATCTATGACTTAACGGACCAGAGAAGCGCTATTTCGAGAAACAAGCCCATTTTTCTTGCCAAACGGACTCAGGGTGCGCTAAATGATCGATTGACCCTAGTATTGGGCTAGAGATCATGAAATAAGATCTTTGGAGTCCGCATAAAGGACAAAACATTTCGTTTCACCAAAATAAGGTCCACTGAGTCCGTATCCTTGAACAGCCGGACCAGTGACAACTTGTTATCGGAAAGCTTATCCCGGGTTATTATGAAGAAGGATTCATTTGTGCGAAAGAGTAGGATATAATGAGGCAAAGCTATCTAGAAATAGGGGAAATTTGACATGCCATGGATACAGGGATATCCGTATTATTTGTTAATGGGCAGTATTCTCAGCTCATACATGAGCTTGACCTCGTATAGATACCGGAAGACTGCGGGGAGACGATATGTGTGGGTCCTGATGCTGCTGATCGCCTTCATATTCGCAGCCACAACGGCGGAGATTATGTCTACGACTTACACGCTCAAGCTGTTCTGGAGGAATATGCAGCAGCCTCCACTTTTTCTAAGCACGATATTTACTTATGCCGTAATCAAGGAATATGTTTCCCGTTCGGCACAAGGATTGTCCCGAAGGCTGTTCTGGTTCTCGCTGCCGGTTCTTTTGGACACCCTCCTGATCTTTACCGATTCCTATCATCACTGGATGCGAAGTGAAGTAGGTATGGTCACGGAAGCAGGCATTACCGGAATTACCGTACAGCCGACGCCACTGAGCATGGCCTTTATAGCCTATGATCAGCTCTTTGGGGTATATGCCGTCTATCTGCTGACCCTCTCTGTATGGAATGCTCCCAAATACTATCTGCGGCGCAATATACTGCTACTAACAGGGCTAATTATTCCGGTTGCGTCTATCTTCCTGCTTCCACTGCTGAAAATTAAGATTACGGGCTTTACTGCTTTCGTTTATTTGCCAGCCACGCTGGCGGCTTATTTTTCTGTGTTCCGCGATCCGCGGCTGTCCATTTATCCACTGGCCAAGCATAAGATTTTTGAGAAAATGAAAGATGGCGTTGTGCTTACGGACCGCTATGACATCATTATTGATATTAATGCTGCGGGGATGTCGATGTTGTCCAATATTACTGGCCAAGGGCAAGGACGCTGGATGGGTCAACGCATTCAGCCCTTGCTGGAGCAGCAACTTGAACTGCGAGCCTGCTATGACTCTCGGACGGAGGGCCAATTCGAGATTGAAGCGCCCGGTCCTGACGGCACGTGTTACGGGGTATCACTAAGCCCAACTGAACCCGATCTGGAAGCGACGGGGATGCTGATTGTCTTCAGCGACCACAGTGAGAAGAAGCGCTATGAACGGGAGCTGCTGCATCAAGCTACCGTCGATGATTTGACAGGCCTGTATAACCGCAGGCATTTCATGCGAATGGTGCAGAATCATGGCAAGCAGGCTCAGGGGGGGATGGCGCTGCTGCTGTTCGACATTGATGACTTCAAGTTAATCAATGATACCTTTGGACATCTGGGCGGGGACCAGGCGCTTGTTGAATTATCGCACAAGATCCGCAGCCTTTTTCAGGACATTGGCGTTGCCGGAAGAGTGGGCGGGGAAGAATTTGCCGTGTGCTTTTTTGCTGAGGATGAGCTTGCCGCATACCAGCAAGCGGAGAATTTCCGCACCAATCTGGGGGAGTATGTGATCCTGCTGGATGGAGGACATCCTATCCGCCTTACGGTCAGTATTGGCATTGCCTATACGGAGCGCAGCGATGTGACTTTCGAGGATTTGTACCGGGAAGCTGACGAGGCGATGTACCGCTCCAAGGCCACGGGCAAAAACCGGGTAACACTGAGCTCCCAGCCTGTAGCGAGAATAGCACTTAAGGGTTGAATGGCGTCATACATATGGGATAAGGGGCAGCTCCGCAGCAGCATTTGCTATGGGATTACCCCTGAGCAATCCAAGAAACAGGGGGGCACTATGGAGCAATTCAGAGATCGTTTGAAATCGATGAAAGAGCAGCAGGATGTGCTCATTAAAGATTATCAGGCTTTGATTATGGAATATGAGAGTTCCGATCTTGTCCATGAGAATGAACAGCTAAAGAAGCAATATGAGGAGCAGAAGGCTGTACTGGCAGAGCTGAAGATTCAGGCCGGCCAGCTGAGGCAGGAGAATTCGGAATTGCGGACCGCATTAAGCGAACAAATGCTGGATGAAAAGCTGAATATTCTGAAGGTATCCCGCCAAAAGCTGGAGACGTATTTTGCGTCCATGAGCAAAGGATACACGAACCGGCTTACAGCTTTCGAGCAGGAGGCAAAGCAACGAATTGAGCGGATGTACGGCGCTTCATCCCGTGGGCTCGGTGAAGAGAAGATGGAGTTGTCTGTTCGCATGGAGGCTTTGTCCGCCGAACTGAATGAACGCATCCTGCGCCGCCGCTTGGCTCAAAAGGAAGCGGAGCAATCCCTGCAGGCCGGCATCCACCACAAGCTGGGGGAATTGGCGGAAGAGGGGATTAGCCCGGAAGTGCTGGAACGCAGAAAAAAACAGAATCAAATGGAAATGAAGATTGGGCTGAACTGGATCAACCGGCTGGGAATTCTGCTCCTGATTCTGGCCGTGGGTGCGGGATTCAGGTACACCTATTCTACCTGGTTCAACGGATATATGAAGGGAAGTGCCTTTTTCCTGATGGGCGCTCTGATGGTGGGCGGAGGAGAATGGTTATTCCGTAAAGGCAAAGGGACGTTTGCCCTCGGACTGTTGGGCGGCGGGATTTCGGTACTGTACGGGTCCATCTTCTACAGCTATTTTTTACTGGATATCATCAGTATTTATATGGGGTTGTCGTTGTCTGTCCTGGTTACCCTGACAGCCGTGCTCCTGTCGCTGAGATATGCGTCGCGCACCATCTGTTCACTGGGACTCATCGGCGGCTATCTTCCGTTATTCTCCTATATAGGAGCTTTTGGCCTCAGCGGCAACGCGGTATATGTGGCAATGGGTTATTTGTTTGTGCTGAATCTGTTCATTCTGCTGATTTCGCTGCGCAAACGCTGGGTTATCGTCAATTACATCAGCTTTTTGTTCAATGCACCCTCCGTGCTGGTGCTGCTGTTATTGGCTGACAGCAACATTATCAGCATGCTCTATGTGGTACTGACCTTTGCAATGTACCTCGGCATTACGCTGTGGTACCCGTTGCATTACCGCAGCAAGTTGTCCTGGTGGGACTTCTCCCTGCTGGGCACCAATACGCTTATCAGCTGTGTCTCCCTGTATAGCCTATTTATCGCTGAAGGACTAGGTGATTACAAGGGGGCGCTTGCCCTGCTGTTCTGCCTGATGTATCTGGGCCTTGGGCGTTTTCTGGAACAACGTATGCCGCAGGAGAAACAGAGCATGCTGCTCTTCTATGCGACGTCGCTGACCTTTGCCGTGCTGATGATCCCCTTCCAGCTGGGGACAGTTTGGTGGTCCATAGGCTGGCTCGTAGAGGCTGTAGTGCTCACGGTTTACGGCCACCTGAACCGGTTCAAGAGTCTCGAAAGGGCAGGCTGGGGCATCCTGGTGCTCTGTCTGGCAGTGTTCTTTGGACTGGATGTCCCGCTGCAAACCATGGGGTCCTTTATCCTTGGGGATTACAGCCACCCGTATTTCTCCTTGAGATATACCTTCATTACGGCGGGTATGCTTGCTGTAGCGCTGCTCTATGCGGTTCAGCATAGCCGGGAGCAGAATCTGCTGCACAGCAAACCGTGGGAGGTACAAGCGGCTGCAGGGTTCAAGTATGCGGCATTGCTGAATGTATGGGCGTATGCGCTATATGAATCCAGCTACTTGTATAAGCGCCTGTTGCCGGAGGCTTTTGCCCACAAGACTTTTTACAACTTGCTGCTGGCAGCGCTGATTACTCTGCTGCTGGCTTATGGGCTGACCAAGCTCAAGATATTTTATGATACGGTCATCAAATATTACTCCTGGGTGTTGTACGGGGCCGGTTACGCGGTTTGCATAGCTATAACCGTGACCCTGCCGAGTTTGAAGGGAGAGCTGGAACAGAATACGGCAGCGGACTATATTGCGCTCTTTGTGCTGACGGTCTTCAATATTTTCGTCTGGTTTAGCGGCCGGGGGCTGATTTTGGCTTTCATCAAACGTGAATACAAGAGTATGGAGCTGTACCCTGTCATTATGGCCGTATACCTGCTGGGGATCCTGACGGCATTCCTGGGTGTCCAATTGCAGCTGAGCGATGCAGGACTGATCTTCAGTCTCGTGTACCTCCTGCTGGCAGTGCTGTTTATTATGTATGGTTTCCGGCAGCGGTATGTCTATATCCGGCGCATGGGCCTTGGGCTCACGCTGTTGTCTACGGGAAAGCTGCTGTTATACGACCTCAGTCTGTTGAACACCGGCAACAAAATCGTTGCCTACTTCAGCTTCGGCGTGTGCCTGTTGGGAATTTCCTATCTGTACCAAAGGGTGTCGAGCAGAATGGAGGACCTTCATGAAGATAAAGAGCAAGATACTGCAGGTTAGTCTGGCGGTCCTGTTTCTCTCCGGGCTAGGCTTTCCGTTGCCGGATATTCCGGGGGCAGCTGCCGAGAGTGGTGAAAGCTACGCAGCCTGGCGGTTCTCAAAGCCGATTGAAGCGGGAGGAGACGTTCCTTATCGCGCACTCTATCTGGATGAAGATGTGTACCGGGAAGCGGCGGCGGATCTGAGTGATCTGCGGATTGTGGATGGTCAGGGCAAGACAGTCCCTTTCTATATGGACAACGGGGAAACGGTCATCAGAGAGTATACAACGGCTTATGCCTCAGAGCTGGTTCATACGGCTAACCAAGGGAAAGCTGCCATCTTCGACTATAAAATCACGCCCGCCCGGGAGAATACAGATATTGTCGGCAATAAGCTGGTGTTTGAGCTTCCGGAGGAAGCCTTTCTGAAGCATGTCCAGGTGTCCGGAAGTTATGACGGCAATGTCTGGGAGCCGCTGCAGAAGGCGGATCTGTATGCTACGGACGGGCTTGAACAAAACAGTATTGAGCTGGGAGCTGCCTATAAATTCGGATATTACCGCCTCCGTGTGGAGAATAACATCGAACAGCTCGCTTTTGACAAGCTGGAGCTGCGCTTTAACAGCCAAGAGGTGAAGAAAACCGACTACAAACGTGAGCAGACGCCGGAATACACCCTTACGCAAAAGGGCAAAGAGACGCATATTATCGTGGATAACAGCAACCGCCTGAACATCTCGAAGGTGCTGTTGGACAGTACGGGCAATTTCAGCCGGAAGTATAAATTGTTGGACGAGAGCGGCCAACCGGTGGGTACCGCAGGCGGCGATGAATTGTACCGGCTTGACTTTAAGGACGCCAAGATTACTGCGACGGATATCATCCCCTTGCAGCTGCTACGTTCACGGTCCTTCACGGTTGTCATTGAGAACAACGATGATGCACCCCTGCGGATTAACAAGGTTCATACTGAATATTTTGTTGATAAGCTTGTATTTGCTGCCGATACGCAAGGTCCGTATAAACTGCTCTACGGCAATCCGCAAGCGTCAGCGCCGCAGTATGATATTGCCCATTTCAAAGATTATATCGAAAACAGTACACTTAATCTTGCCCTGCTTGGAACGCAAAATATGACCCGGGAGGCTAGCGTAGGGACAGCTGCCGGGTCCGGCTGGCTGCAAAGCAAAACCGGATTCAATATCATCATTGTCGCCGTCTCGCTGCTGTTGATTATAGTGCTGATCCGCAAGATGAACCGGACCCGAACTTAAGAGGAGGCCTGCATACATGTACCAGACTTATATCTTTGATCTGTATGGCACATTGATTGATATAGAGACCGACGAAGACAACCCCGAAGTCTGGGAGCGCCTATCTCTCCATTTCAGCTACCACGGCATGGGTATTTCCGGAGAGGAGCTCCAGAGACGTTATATACAGGAACGGGACCGGCAGTTGGCGGAAGCCGCTTTGTACTGCCAGTACCCGGATTTCGTCATGGAAGAGGTCTTTCGCGCGGTGGCCCGCAGGTTGGGCGGAGAACCGGGACAGGCCTGGCTGCATGAAACGGTAAGATGGGTGCGGACCTTGTCCATGATTCATATTTCCTTGTACGATGGAGTCGCCGAAATCCTGCAGACATTGCGGGCACGCGGCAAAAAAGTATTCCTGCTCTCCAACGGCCAAAAGACGTTTGTGGAGGCGGAACTGACCATGCTGGGTATTCTCCATTTGTTCGATGGTGTGGCGATCTCTTCGGAAGCGGCGATCAGCAAGCCCGACCCCTTATTCTACCGTTATTTAAGCGAGAATTATGGCGCAGACCTAAGCTCGGCCCTTATGATCGGCAATGATCCGCGAACCGATATTGAGGGGGCGCGGGCGGCAGGCTTAGACTCCTGCTATATCCATACGGCTTCCTCTCCCTCCGGAATTCCGGTGGAGAGCAGCGTGCAAATCTGGGATGGGGATTTACGGAAGATTCCCGGATGGGACAGCTAGATAAAAGGTCAAAAGACCCCGCACTCCGGCAGGTTACAAGCCGGAGTGCGGGGTCTTTGTCAGCATTAGCAGGGTACTGTCTGGATTTAGATCACGCCTTCAGCCAGCATGGCGTCGGCCACCTTCTTGAATCCGGCAATGTTGGCACCGGCCAGCAGGTTTCCAGGCAAGCCATATTCGCTCGCGGCTTCAACGGCCTGGCGGTAGATGCTGCTCATAATCTGGTGCAGCTTGGCATCGACTTCCTCGAAGCTCCAGCCTAACCGCATGCTGTTCTGGGCCATTTCCAGTGCGGAGACGGCCACACCTCCGGCATTTGCAGCTTTGGCAGGAGCAAACAGGACTCCGGCCTCCTGGAAGAGGTGGATGGCTTCCAGCGTTGAAGGCATATTGGCGCCTTCTCCGACCGCTTTAACCCCATTTCTAATGAGCGTTCCGGCCATTTCCTCATTGATCTCATTCTGGGTGGCACACGGGAATGCAAGGTCACAAGGAAGCGTCCAAATCTGCTCCGAGCCCTTGGTAAAGACCGCTTGCGGATGCTCTTTGACGTATTCGCTCAGACGTTTTCTCTCCACTTCCTTAAGGCGGCGTACGGTTTCGACCTGAATGCCGTCCTCATCATAGAGGTAACCCTCAGAATCACTGCAGGCCACGACTCTTGCACCCAGCTGCTGTGCTTTCTGCATCGCATAAATGGCCACGTTGCCTGAACCGGATACAACGACTTTGCTGCCCTCGAACTGATGCCCATTTTCTTTCAGCATTTCATTTACAAAATAGACAGCACCATAACCTGTAGCTTCCGTCCGGGCCTGGCTTCCGCCATATATAATGCCTTTGCCGGTAAGCACGCCCGCCGGATAACCTCCGCGAATCCGCTTATATTGTCCAAACATGTATCCGATTTCCCGGGCGCCTACGCCGATATCACCGGCCGGAACGTCCTGATCGGGACCGATATAGTTGTGAAGCTCTGTCATGAAGCTCTGGGTGAACCGCATGATCTCAGCGTCGGATTTTCCTTTTGGATCGAAATCGGAGCCGCCTTTTCCTCCGCCAATATGCTGGCCTGTAAGAGCGTTCTTGAAGATCTGTTCAAAGCCGAGGAATTTGATGATGCTGGCATTAACAGAGGGGTGGAAGCGAAGACCGCCCTTGTAAGGGCCAATCGCACTGTTAAATTGTACCCGGTATCCCCGGTTTACCCTGATCTTGCCCTCATCGTCAGTCCACGGTACACGGAATATGATCATCCGTTCCGGTTCTACCAATCTTTCCAGAATGGCATGTTGCTGGTATTTAGGTTCGGCGGCCAGGATCGGCAGCAGTGTTTCCAGGATTTCTCTGACGGCCTGGTGGAATTCAGGCTCATGCGGATTACGCGCCACAACCTCTGCGTATACGCGCTCAATATAGTGTTGGGCCTCGCTATTGCTGACTTCGTTGTCAACGGTACGGATCGAGCTCATAAATTCAACCGCCTTTGCTTATATTAATTTAGTGCTTCTTCGCGTTACTGTGTCTAACTACGGAAATATAGTTTATTTTGGCACATGTGAAGGCCGCCTACAATAGTTTTTTCAAAATATCTTACTTTTCATGGTATGTATTTGTGAAAATTTAACGACATTCTTTCCTTTTATCACGAACACCGGTTGTTCAATCTTTGCACGAAAGGGGGTTATTCCTGAGGCCTAAAGCGCAGAGATGCAATGGAATATGCTACAATATTACTGCATAAAGATGTAAGGAGCTGATACTCAAAATGAGTGAACAAGTGAACGAACAGGAAATGGTAAACGAACTCTCTGCCCAAACCAAGGTTGATCCCAAGCTGATCCGGCTGGTGCTGAAGCACGAGCAGACTTTTATCAATAACGCCAAGGCCAATGCCAAAGGCGAGGTGGATATCGATAACGACGATCTGGTGGATTATGTTACAGGTCAGCGTGACGTACAGCTTGATGAACTTACTGTAGAGACTATTCTCGATGCCGAGATGGATTATTTAATGGATAAGGGACTGGCTGGTTACATCGACTAAGTCCAAGCGGCTCTAAGGCCCGCAGCTCTTTTCGTTAGGGCTGCAGGCTTCAGCCGATAAATTTTTTGACAATTGCTTTGCATTCGGAGAATAAGTGTGCTACAATGAAGTCAATCATAAATTTAAACCTTAATTCACTTATTGTAAAAGGTTGGCATTTGTGCGATGAATCCTTTTCCAATGTGTGAATTTTTATTTGTTCGTACAATACGTAGGAATAAAAGGACATGTGTTAAATACAATATTGGAGGTAATATTATGCAAACAGGTACAGTTAAATGGTTCAACGCAGACAAAGGTTTCGGTTTTATCGAGGTTGAAGGTGGAAGCGACGTATTCGTACACTTCTCCGCAATCACTGGTGACGGTTTCAAATCTTTGGACGAAGGCCAACGCGTTGAGTTCAACGTAACTCAAGGCGCTCGTGGACCACAAGCAGAAAACGTTGTAAAACTGTAATATACCCAAGCAAGCTGCCCTTAACACCTGTTGAGGGCAGCTTTTTTTTTGAGAAAAGAAGGTTTATCTGTGCAATCCTTTCGGGGGTGGTGCAAGTGTCTAGATTCGAACCAAGGAGGGGTACTTATGTATTTTCGTAAAAAAGCGCTGGAGGATCTTCCGCAAGAGAACACAACCATTTGGTCCTGCACCAAGGAAGACTGCTCAGGTTGGATGCGCGATAATTTTGCCTTTCAATATGTACCTACCTGCTGGCAATGCAATTCTCCAATGACCAGAAGCATGAAGATACTGCCTATGCTTGTAAATACGAATGCTGACATGAAGGCGATCAAGAAGGGGATTACCATTACCTGACCTGTTTTAGCCGCACATCGACATAGATAATCGACAATAGGGTGCCCTGCGAGCCATGAATGAATGGCCTCGCAGAGCACCTTTTTTGCGTGTGGATAAACAAATTTGATATTATGCTGCTTACAAGCCCCGAATCCTTACTTCCCATTCCTCGAAGGATAGCTTTTCCGTGATATGTTTCAGCGCATCGGGTACTTCAACCCTGCACATCAGCTCGAGGCTGTTGCCATCCGGGTCATTGAAGTAAACGGAGGCATTGCCTTGATGCGGACGCACGAAGGGGGCACTGGAGGTCCTGCTGCCAAAAGGAACAGCCTGGATGCCCAGGGATTCCAGCCATTGCACAGACTGCTTCAAATCCGTATAGGAGACACGGAAGGCGATATGCCGCAATGCCGGATGATACGGAGTATGCACCTCCGGGCCTTCCCAGAGGCCCAGCCAGCTTCGGCCTTCCTCGATCCAGACAAACAGGGTATCCTCATCACGCCAGGCCTCCTTCAAACCGAGCTTTTTATAAAACGGTTCGGCTACGGACAGGCTGCTGACCGGCAGATGGGCTTCGTATAATCCTGTGATCATATCGCTCTACTGAGTTTGCGGGCCAGATTGAGGAAGGATTCTACGACCAGGTGAATGCGGTCTTCAATGTCCTGCCCGCCTTCGTAGCCGTCATATCCGGCTTCAAAACGTCTGCGCTGTAAACCGCCGATGGAAATCCAGTCCGGGGCATTCACGCCGTGCAGATTGCGGACAATAGCCTGGAGCTGAAGCAGGGAGCTGACGCCAACCGCTCCGCCTGCAGAGCTGGCCGCCAGAACCACTTTACCGTTAAAATGGGCCTGGCCCAGATGATCCAGCGCGTTCTTCAGCACGCCGCTGATGCTGCCGTGGTATTCGGGTGTGACCAGCACAATGGCATCTGCCGCCAGCATCTCGTGCATCAGCCCGCTTAAATGCTCATGCTCCAGGGCGGCTTCATCGGGGCTATAGAAGGGGAGCGGCCGTTTATAGAGGTCAAACAGGATGGCTTCATCCCCTTTTTGCCTAATGATATGGGCGGCATATTCCCCCAGCTTGGTGCTGGTGGCTTCTTTCCGGTTACTCCCTGCCAGTATAACGATCCTCATCATCTTCATCTCCTTTAGCGGTGTATCATTCTCTACACCTCTAATAGTAGCTGGTTCTGCCCCGCCAGACATCCGTATTTGGCATGAATATACAGGAACAAGACGCTCAACCTTTAGGCTGAGCGTCTACAACTAAAGGCGGAGAGGTGTTTACATGCAGGCCGCTGGCTCACCGTGTCCAGCCGTTCTTGAGCGCCATAATGGCCGCCTGGGTCCGGTCGGCGACGTTTAGCTTGCCGAGGAGATGGCTGACATGTGTCTTGACCGTTTTCTCGGTGATGACAAGCGCGTCCGCAATTTCCTTATTGCTCATGCCGCAAGCGATCAGTCCCAGCACTTCCCGTTCACGCGGGGTCAGCTGATCCTCAGCTGCTGCCGGATTTACTGCAGCTACTGCTGGGTTGGCCTCCCCAGCTCCGGGCCCGCTGTTCTCTGCGGCGGGATCGGACATCATCTTCATCAGCTGTCCGGCCGCCTCGGCATGCAGCTCGACTTGTCCGTTATGGACCTTGCGGATGGCGCTGACCAGTTCTTCCGGCTCGACGTCCTTGAGCAGGTAGCCCCGAATGCCTGCACGGATGGCGGGAAGCACATGGTCCTGATCGGAGAAGGAGGTCAGGACGATGATTTGGGTGGCGGGATGAGAGACCCGCAGCTGACGCGCGGTTTCGATGCCATCCATGGCAGGCATATGCAAGTCCATCAGGATGATATCCGGCCTAAGCTTGGCTGTCTGGTCCAGGGCTTCCTGGCCGTTTGCGGCTTCGCCGATGACCTTGAGGTCCGGCTGTGTGGCCAGGAAGACCTGAAGCCCCCGGCGAACCATCGCGTGGTCGTCGACCAATAATAAGGTAATCGTCATTCCGTTATCCTCCGATTCTTACATAGATTGACGCGGCAGAGGTATGGTTACCTCTACCACAGTGCCTTGGCGTATACTGCTCCGGATAGCAAGGCGCCCGGACATCGCTTCGGCCCGTTCCTTCATAATGCGGAGGCCGAGCGAATCACCGCTTGCGGCGGCCCGCCGGCGTTTGGCCCCGCCTTGTCCCCGGTCGGCGATGCTTAGAATGGCTTCTTCCGTGCGCAGCTGCAAAGAGATTTCCGCCTTCGCCACCCCGGAATGCTTGCGCACATTATTCAGTGCCTCTTGTCCGATCCGCCAGAGTCCTTCCTCCAGGCTGTGAGGCAGCTCCCGGATACCGCTGCGGCTAGTCCGGACATGCAGCCCTTGCTGCTGTCCATAGGTCTGAAGAGCAGTCAATAGTCCGGCTTCCAGTCCTGCGGGACGAAGCTGCATAATAAGAGCGCGCATTTCTTTGAGCGCAGTCTGCGACAACTCACGGATGTCCCGCACTGCGTCGGCAGCCGGATGCCCGGCGGGCTCCTGGGCAAGCATGGCCTCCACGCCTTTGGCGGTCATGGACATGGAGAACAGGATCTGGTTGACCGAGTCATGCAGATCACGCGCCAAACGGTTGCGTTCCTCCAACCGGGCGAGCTCGCGGCGGTTCTCCCCGAGCCGTACGCTTTCAAGGGCGGCCGCGAGATGCTCTGCCAGCGCTTCAAGTACTTCTCCATCCGGCTGGAGGGAGGAGGGGGCTTCTGGGGAAGCGATCAACAGCAGGTCCGCTCTCTGCGTGCTCATCTGCGGGACGGGGGCGGCGAGTATCGTCATCCGCCCGGCTTCCGGCTGCGCCGAATAGGAAGAGCAGGCCATGAGAAGCTCCCGGGATTCATCCGGGGAGAGCACGGCATACCGATGCTCCTGCGCAAGCAGCTCCAGCCGTCGTTCCATCGAAGCGGAGCACCGGAAGCCGGCGGGGTTCGTCACTGCCGGATCTTCCGTATGCACAGCAAATACCTCCAATTGCTGCTCCCGGCGCCCCAGTATCGCAGCAAACGGCCAATCAAAATGCCGTCCGATCAATCCGGCCCATTGCCTCGCGAGTGCTTCCGGTTCCGTGCATCCGGCCCCGGCCAGCCCCAGCGCGGTGCTGAATTCGCCCAATCTGGCGTATAGCTTGGCCCGGCGCTGTTCGATGCTGTACAGCCGCATCCGTTCAATCGTGCCGCCGATCTGCAGGGCTACCGCCTGGAGCAAAGCCAGCTCGCTGTCCTTGAACTGCACCTTGCCCGGCGAGGCCACATTCAAAAGCCCTATTCTCCGCTCGCCTGAGCGTAGCGGTATGCTGGCGTGATGGGTGATTCCGAGACTGTCGCCCCAGGAATATTGCCGCGCCTCCTCCAGCCGCTTGCAATGGACGATATTGACGGCACGGTCCAGCCGTCCGTCCCACAGGCGGTTCAGGCACCAGCAGCTCCCGCAGCGCATCGGCTCCTTGTTGTTCCGCTGGAGTGCCGGGGGCAGGCCGCGGTCGGCAGCGAAGCTGTAATCCATCCGCTCCTCGCTGAGGAAGATCCAGCTGGACTTATTGCCGGTAAGTTCCAGCAGCTTCCCTATCACCGTATCCAGCATGGCGTCCAGCTGGGTTGCGCTGTTCAAGGTTTCCGCAATCGTTTTGAGCGTCAGCAGTTCCTGAATTCTGGCCTGTTCCGGCATACAGTGCTCTCTCCTCTGGCTATATAAGCTGAACTTAAGAGGCTAACTTAAGCTTCAATCGTCACTACGGTGAATGTTTGGACTTCCGGCCGCTGCCCGTCTTCAAATTTCTTGTCGTTTAGGAAATGATGAAATGCCAAAATGTGGATATCTTGGAAGCATCAGATGAAATAGGCGGTGCAGGAGGATTGGGCTGGGCTCCATTTGCGGAGTGAAGCGGACAGAGAAGCCCTTATTTTGTGAAAAAGTGTGCTTTACTGGCGAATTCGGACTCAGGAACCGTTATTTCGTTTGTTTGAGCCTAGAATGAGGGGAGATGGGACAATTAGCGGAATCTCTGTCCGTTTGTCCTGCTGAATAGATGAATCCTCCCCAATAACGGATTTCCTGTCCGCATCAGTCGTGGATAGATCGTGAAGGGACCTCATCGTGCCCTGTTTTTGTATTGTTCAGTTCAAGCTATATAGTGTGTGTTTGGTCTATTGTACCATGTGCACTTTACAGATAGTTCTTGACAATATTTAGGGCTTGAGGAGAATAGAGTTGGAAACGCTAACAGTGAAAGTGGGAATGCCAATGCCCGGGAAATTCAAGGAACTGAACACGCTGCGCAATCAAATCTTTATCGGCTTTCTGTTGGTGATGCTGGTGATTCTCGGCGTTGCAGGAGTATTCGTGTACGGGAAAGTGTCCTACCTGCTCAAAAACAATGCAGAGCGGCATATCCAGCAGACGGCCGTTCAGGCCAGCGGGAGGCTGGATGCACTGATTGGGCAGATTGATAGTCTGATGGAGCAAGCGGCGAACCATCCGACGGTTCAACAACTGCTGCTCAATGAGCTGGATGGGAAGACGGTTTCCTTCAACCAGCGGCAGTCGCTGCTGCAAATTGTCTCCAGCTACCAGGCTTACATGCCAAGTGTAGGCTCATTAGAGCTGTATACAGCCGATTACCGGCTGTTGTTCCCAATCAAGGAGGGCAGCCTGAACAAGCGGATCGACAGCCGCTATATCACGGAAGCCAACCGGCAAAAAGGCAGGCTGGTGTGGATCGGCGTCGATCCTTTGGATGACCAGAGTCTGCTCGCCATCCGCCAGGTCAGCCTGATGGACCGCTGGTTCTCGCGCGGCGGGTATTTGATGGCGCGTATTCAGCGCAGCTATTTTCAGCTGGGCGATCCGCTCTCGGGCAGTGACAGCGGGGAATCCATCCTGCTGGTAGATGACGCCGGGCAGCTGCTGGGGAGCGGAGAGGCGGAGCATGGGGCGCTGCTGGGGCTGCTGGACAGTAAGGAGCAGACCGTTAACTTCATGGAAAAAGAATATGTGAAGGTTAAGCTGCGCTCGGAGAAAACCCGCTGGAACCTGCTGGTGCTGACCCCGGTCAGTTATGTTACGGAAGGAATCTCTGTGCTGAGAACGGTGCTTCTGGCTTCCGGCGGGATAGGGACGGTTTTGTTTCTCATCATGTCCTTCCTTCTGTCTACCATGATTACGCGGCCGATTATCCATCTGATCCGGGCGATGCGCAAGTCACGCCTGGGCGTCCTGACCCCCAACTCAGAGGTGGTGTCCACGATGGAACTAAGAGAGCTGAACTATACCTACAATGACATGGTCACCCATATGAATGAACTGATTCAGGTCGTTTATGAAAAAGAAGTGCTGCAAAGCCGTACGGAGCTGAAGGCGCTCCAGGCACAGATCAACCCCCATTTTCTCTTCAACACGCTGGAAGCGTTCAATTGGTCGCTGGAGGAAAAAGGGGAGGAGGAGCTGGCCGGACGGGTTGTCGCCATGTCCAGGTTATTCCGGTATATCATCGGAAGCTCCGGACAGGATGAGTGGGTAACCGTCGGAGAGGAACTTGAGCAGGTGAAGCGATATCTGCAAATTATGGAGATGCGGCTCGGCGAGCGTCTGACCTGGGAGATTGAGCTGTCGCCGACGGAAGCGGCTGTGCCCGTCCCCAAGCTGCTGATTCAACCGATCGTGGAAAATGCGATCCTGCACGGGGTGGAGAGCCGGATTGGAGCCGGAGCCATTCATGTGCGGATAAGCCCGTCTGTACGGGAAGGCTGGAGCAGCATCCTCGTTCAGGATAACGGGCCCGGGATGAGCGCAGAGACACTGGCGGCATTGTACGGGACACTGGCAGGCGGCCCTTCCATATCTACCAAGGGGACGGGTGTGGGGCTGTTTAATGTGCAGCGGCGGCTAAGGTTGTATTATGGCGGAGGAGACGGGAGAACGGATGGGTTGACCATTGACAGTAAGCCGGGTGAGGGGACACGGATCTTTTTTGAAATCCCCCGAAATGGAGGGAAGACCTATGAAAATGAACACCAAGACCATTCTGGTCGTGGATGATGAGCCGAGAACGCGGCAGGGCATCAAGCAGATGCTGGAGCTGTGGGCTGCCGGCCGGTATACGGTGGAAACGGCGGACAACGGTGTGGAAGCCGGCCGGCGGCTTGGGCAGGAACGGGTTCATCTGCTGATAACCGACGTGCGGATGCCTGAGGTCAGCGGCCTGGATTTAATCCGTTCCCTGAAGGGAGATACCCGTCGTCCGGTGGTTATCGTTATTTCCGGGTATGCCGAGTTCCACTATGTACAGGAGGCGCTTCAGCTAGGGGCTGTGAATTATTTGCTGAAACCGCTGGACAAGCAGGAATTGCTGCGGGTGGTCGAGGATGCGCTTAGACGTGAGGAAGAAGAGCAGCGCCGCGAGAAGCTGGAGAAGCTGGTCGACCCGAAGCTGCTGGAGATTGACCCGGAACAGGCCGGAATGGGAGAGCCGGTCAAAGAAGCATTGGCTTACGTGGAACAGCATTTGCAGGAATCCTTCAGCATGGCTGAAATCGCAGGCAGAATTCACCTGAATGCCAGCTATTTCAGTGTGCTTTTTAAGGAGCAGACGGGGGTATCGTTCAGCGAGTATGTGTCGCGTCTGCGTATCCAGCGGGCCAAGGAAATGCTGCTGCATACACGGCTGTCCATTGCGGAGATTGGTGAACGGGTCGGCTACCGGACAGACAAGTATTTTATCAAAGTGTTCAAGTCGCTGGAGGCCGTAAGTCCCAGCCGCTACCGGCAGCAGTACACGAAAGGGCCGGATGAAATCCAATAAAAGTGGAGTTATTGCCAATGCCTGTGATCTTATGGAGTTCCGGAAGCGGTGCTAGAATTAATTTGAGAGCGGTTACATATTGTCTACCGCACAACCCATACATGTGGAGGTTATAGCAATGTCCAAGAGCAAGATGACGAGGGGCCTGCTGCTGACTTTTGTCCTGACGCTTGTTCTGTCGGGATGCGGCGGAGCGAAGCAGAATCAAGAAACAGGGAGTGAAGGAGATTCGGCAACCGATACGGCAGGGGAGAAAGTGACGATCAATATGATGCATCTCTGGCCGGCCGGAAGCTCGGCACAGCAGAATAAACTGGTCAGCCAGATTATTGCCGATTATCAGCAGGAGCATCCGAATGTAACCATCAAGCAGGAGGTTCTGGAGAATGAGCAATACAAGAACAAGCTCAAGGTGCTGTCTGCTTCCAATGAACTGCCGGATGTCGGCATTACGTGGGCAGCCGGATTCATGGAGCCTTATGTAAAAGGCGGATTATTTGCACCGCTGGATGATCTTTTGACCGGTGAACCGCTGAAGGACAAATTTGTATCAGGCACAACGGAAGCCTATTCCATGGACAACAAAACTTATGCGCTGCCGATCGAATTGAATATCTCCCCCATCTACTACAACAAAGAGATCTTTGCCAAATATAAGCTGGAGGTGCCGGGTACTTATGAGGAGTTCAAGCAAGTGGTCCAGACCCTCTCAAGCAATGGGGTGGCCCCGGTTGCACTCGGAAATAAGGACCGCTGGACAGGTTCCCTGTGGTACATGTACCTGGCTGACCGGGTGGCTGGCGGCGATACGCTGAAACAGGCGGTCAGCGGTTCGGGCTCGTTTGACGATCCGGGTCTGGTGCAGGCGGCAAGCGAGGTGCAGACGCTGGTCGATATGAATGCTTTTAACAAAGGATTCAACGGCTTATCCAACGATGAGGGCAAAGCGGAGTTCATGAACGAAAAGGCGGCCATGTATCTCATGGGCACGTGGGAACTGCCCAACTTCACCACCAACCCGGATATCCCGCAGGCGTTCAAGGACAAGGTGGGCTTCTTCAAGTTTCCGACGGTGGATGGCGGCAAAGGGAATGTTAACAGCTGGGTAGGCGGACCGGGTGTAGGTTTATTCGTCAGCCAGGATTCCAAGGTTCAGGCCGAAGCCAAAGCTTTTGTGGAATACTTCGTCTCCAAATGGGGGGAGCAATCCGTCACGACTGCAGGCGTTATTCCTGCAACCAAAGTGGATACCACAAAGAACGAGCTGCCGCAGCTTTATGTGGACCTGCTCAATGAGCTGAACAATGCCAGCAGCATCACGCTGTTCGCCGATGTGCAGATGAAGCCGAATGCGGCTCAGGTCCATCTGGATATGATTCAGGCGCTATTCGGCAAGGCGGCTACACCGGAGCAATTCGCTGCCAAACATAAGGAAGCTGTGGAAAAAGGCAACTGATAAGGGGGAACACCGGCATGGATAAAGTCATGTCCAATAAATGGGTCATTGCCTTGTATGTAATGCCTTCCTTGCTGCTGATTATGGGCATTATCTATATTCCGATTGTGTTGACCGGTTACTACGGGCTGAACGAATGGAATGGCATCGGCAGCATGACTTTCGTCGGATTGGACAATTACAGGCATTTGTTGAAGGATACAGCTTTCTGGCAAAGCGCCGGCCATTCGCTGCTGCTGGCGCTGTTCTCGGGCATCAGCCTCATAGGCTACCTGGGGATTGCGCTGGTGCTGTCGGGAAGGATTAAAGGCGCCAATCTGTTGCGCAAAATTTATCTGATTCCCATGCTGCTGTCGTCTGTGGCCATCGCCCAGCTGTGGCTGAAAATCTATCACCCCACCAATGGAGTGCTGAATTCACTGCTAACGTCGCTTGGTGTGGAGAACCCGCCTTCGTGGCTGGCCGAACCTTCCCTGGTCCTGACGGCTTTGTTCATTCCGATTGTCTGGCAGTACGCCGGGTTCTATATACTGATCTATTATGCGGCGCTGAAGAACATTCCGGAATCGCTTATGGAGGCGGCCCGAATCGACGGGGCCAATCCCTGGCAGATTGCAGTGCGGATCAGGCTGCCGCTGATGAGCGAGGTCATAAAGGTGACGGTGGTGCTGTCTGTGGTAGGTTCGCTTAAATATTTTGACCTGATTTATGTTATGACGGATGGAGGACCTAACGGGGCCAGTGAAGTGATGGCATCCTATATGTATAAACAGGCATTCCGCAGCTTTGACTTCGGGTACGGAAGTGCGGCCGGATTCTTCCTGCTGCTGATCTGCCTGGTGGCGACTTATCTAATCCGCAAAGCCACAGCGTCCAAAGAGACGATTCAGTATTCCTGATTCATACCACGACTTAAGAAAGGAGGAGAACTCATGAGAACGGAGGCTGTAATAGGCGCCCCGCCGGGAAGACAATATCCCGGAAGACTTCTGCTGCACAAATTCGGCTATACCGTAATGTACATAGCGCTGGCTGCGGTGGCACTCGTCCAGATATTGCCGCTGGTCTGGCTGCTGATCTTCTCACTGAAGAATAATCAGGAGGTATTCGGGATGGCCCCGTTTGCCATTCCGGCCCATCCGCATTGGTCGAACTATGTGACCGTATGGAGCAGCGGGAACATTGGCCGGTATTTTGTGAACAGTGTCTGGATTACGGCTGTATCCCTTGTTTGTACCGTGCTGCTGGCCAGTTTTGTTACCTTTGCGGTCACCCGGATGAAATGGAAGGGCAGCTCGCTGGTGCTCGGATTGTTTATGGTAGGGCTGATGATTCCCGTCCATTCCACGCTGATTCCGCTGTTCAGCATGTTCAACAAGCTGCATTTGACGGATAATCCGCTCTCCATCATTTTGTCCTATGTGGCATTCAATCTGCCGACTACCATTATGATTCTGCTGGGTTTTTACTACGCGCTGCCGAAGGAAGTTGAAGAAGCCGCCATTATTGACGGCTGTTCCGTAAATATTCTGTTCTTCCGCATCGTGCTGCCCATGACCTCGTCGGTGCTGGCGACCACAGCCATCATTAATATGATCTATAACTGGAATGAGTTTATTTTCGTCAACACCTTTATCAGTTCAGACAAATATAAGACGTTGACCGTCGGCGTGCAGAACTTCATCGGGCAGTATACCACCGACTGGGGAGCTATCGGCGCTACGCTTGTGATCAGCATCCTGCCGATTCTGCTGGTGTTCGTGGTGATGAGCGAACGGATTGTGGAGGGGATTGCGGCGGGGTCGGTGAAGGGTTAAGGACGAAGAGCGGAGACTCGGCAAAGGGACAACAAAAAAAGGATGGAGCAGGGGGTGCCTGTTCCGTCCTTTTTGCTGTTTATAGGGATTTAATTCGCTGTTGCCACCGCCGGATCTCCGGGCTCCAGTGCAGCTTCGGCGCCCTCGTGCTCGATCAGGCCATGTTTCTCCCAAGCGCGGCTTTTCCAGCGGAAGTACATAATGACCGCCCGTACCCACTCATCGACCGCCGTGGCGATCCATACCCCGGCCAGGCCGAGACCCAGCTCGAACACCAGGAAATAGCCGAGCGGCAAGCTCATGCAGACCATGGAGATGAGCCCCATATAGACCGGGAATTTGGCATCGCCGGAGGCCCGCAGTGAGTTGATGATGACGAGGTTGCAGGTTCGCCCGGTCTCCAGGAAGAAGCTGAGCAGAATGACCTGCGCGCCCATCAGAATGATGCTTTCGTTCTCTGTGAACATGCCCATCAGGGGTACGCGGAACAAGATGACCAGCGCATCGATGATGACGGTGACCAGCAGCGCCCACTTCACACTGGAGAAGACGCGGGAGTAAGCTTCCTGCGGCCGCCGGGCCCCGACCAGATGCCCCACAATGATGGAGGTTCCCATCGATACCGCGACACTGAACAGAAAGATATAGCTGGAGATGTTCAGCGCATATTGGCGGGTAGCCATGGCTTCAGCGCCCAAATACGTAATGTAAAGCGTGAATACCAGCTGGCAGGATTGATAGGTGATCGATTCAAAAGCGGACGGAATACCGATTTTGAGGATTTGCAGCACGTATTTTTTGGACAAATGAATGTAATAGGTGAAGCGTACCCGTACCTCGCTAACCCGATAGAGCAGCAGGAAGAACAGGACCAGGCAGATAAGGCGGCTGACAACCGTAGAGATGGCCGCACCTTGCACGCCCAGCGCCGGAAGACCAAAATGTCCGAAGATCAGCAGATAGTTGCCGACGACGTGAATGATGTTCATCAGCAGAGATACCACCATGGTCTGCTTGGTGAAGCCGTATGTGCGGATGGTGGTCGCCAAGGCATTAATCAAGGCTTGGAGAAAAATACCGCCCCCGACGATGTTGATGTAGACCTTGGCATGTACGAGAATATCGCCTTGCACATTCAGTACGCTCAGCAGCGTTCCGCCAAAAATCAGCAGACCCACACTCAGCACAATCCCGACCAGCAAATTAAGCGTAATCGCATTGCCTGTAACCTGAGCTGCTTCCAGCGGCTTGCGTGAGCCCAAATACTGGGAGACGACGATGGCTGCTCCATTCCCGATGACACTGAGCACAAGGATCGCCATCGTAATGATCTGGTTGGCAGCACCTACGCCGGATACGGCATCGTCCGAGACGGAACTGATCATAAATGTATCTACACTGCCCATCAGCATGAATAGAAACAGTTCCAAAAAGATGGGCCAGGTTAATTTGATAGACAGTTTTCGCAAACTCGTGACTTCAGTCGTGAGTTAGAACACTTCGGATAGGGTGTGTCTTATGCTACACTAACTATCCGACACATGTTTAGGTGACTATTGCAACAATCCCTTTAGTTTTAAGCTTTATATAGGAAAATAACACTGACATATTTTATTCTGTAGGCAGAGGTGATTATATGTCAGAAATAAAGCGGTTACGCCTATGTATTCAGTATCACATCGCATGGTGCGTAAAGTACCGACACAAGATTCTTGTCGAAGAAAT
>NZ_BMKR01000021.1 GCF_014644435.1 Paenibacillus albidus
CAACGCCGGTGGCAACACCGACACCAACGCCGGTGGTAACACCGACACCAACGCCGGTGGTAACACCGACACCAACGCCGGTGGCAACACCGACACCAACGCCGGTGGTAACACCGACACCAACGCCGGTGGTAACGCCAACACCAACGCCAGTGGTAACACCAGCGCCAACGCCGGAGGTAACACCGGCACCAGGCTCAGGAGTACCTTCAATACCAGTATCAAGCCCGACAGCCACACCTATAATCGGGACTATAGTGATTGAAGATGAACCTGTTCCGGCTGGACCTGTAGCAACAGAGACACCGACACCGACGCCAACGCCAACACCAACACCGGTGGTGACACCGACACCAGCGCCGGGCGATGACATCATCGTGATCGATGAAGATCCGGTGCCGTTCGGTCCTGCTGACCCAGTTACACCGACCCCGTCACCTTCACCGGCTCCTGCCGATACTGTGGTGCCAGATGAGGATATGCCGCTGGGAGGTCCGCCTGTAGCTCAGCTGCCAAAGACAGGAGAATCCAGTCCGGCGCCGTATTACTTGGCAGGTCTTGGATTGGCCGCGTTAGGATTATTGATGAGAACCCGCTTCTCCAAAAAGAATAAATAATCACTTCACAGCAAAGAGCCGCCTTCGGAGTATCTAATCCGGAGGGCGGCTCTTTTTTTAGGTTCCGCTATTAGTCGAAAGGCAGCATTTTGGCGCTGCCTGTGGGCATGTTATACTATTTTTACTGTTGTTCTCAAGCACATATCAAACTGGAAAAGGGGAGAACCCCATTGCTATGGATCATCATTATTCTCGCTGTAATCTTAGTTAGCGCTGCAGCTGTTACTTACGCCGGGTTCTTTTTCTATGGAGTGGCTGTCAAGCGGGCATCCAAAGAGTTCCTGGCCAAAAATGTAGACTTAAAAGCCGATCCTCCGGTTGCCGGGGCTTCATGGGGAGAAGGGAAAAGCTGGATCTCCCGCCAACAGTTTAGAAACCTTGAAATGATCTCGGATGACGGGCTGGTGCTGAAGGGGTACTATCTTGCATCGGACCGTGCAGAAGGCCGTACGGTTATCATTGCCCATGGATATTCAGGACAAGGCAAGGATATGGGGGCTTATGCCAAATTCTATGCAGAAAAACTGGGCTATAACGTGCTGATTCCCGATGCCCGGGGGCACGGAAGCAGCGGGGGCAGTTATATCGGCTTCGGCTGGCCGGAGCGCCGTGATTATGTGCGGTGGATTCAGCTTATGATTGAAGAGAACGGGCCGGATTCGCAAATTGTCCTGCATGGGGTATCCATGGGCGGAGCGACCGTACTGTCTACTTCGGGAGAAGAGCTGCCGCCGCAGGTCAAGGCCATCGTCTCTGACTGTGCGTTCTCTTCGGTGCAAGCCCAGTTGTCCTACCAGCTGCGGCGTATGTACCGTCTGCCAAGCTTCCCGTTTGTCCAGAGTGCCAGCCTGGTTACCCGTATGAAAGCAGGGTATTCCTTCGGCGAAGCTTCTGCTCTGAAACAGGTACGGAAGACCCGGATTCCGATTCTGTTTATTCACGGAGACAAGGACACATTTGTACCTTTTTTCATGATGGATGAGTTGTATGAGGCCTGCGGGAGTCCCAAGGAGAAATTCGTAGTGCCGGGTGCCGGCCATGGTTATGCGTATGATACGGATAATGCCGCTTATATAGACAGAGTTGCCGGTTTTGTTACTAAATATGTGCATTAATAAATGCTAATCTAACCCCTGAACGTAGACAGAGCCCGATATCCGCCAGCAGCGGTTATCGGGCTCTTATATTCTTTCCACACATGAGTGGCTTCCCTGAGCAGAAGAGGGATAACGCACACATGCCTTCTCGTTATATCCAATCCCCGCCGTTCGTGAGCAACGGGTGTATAATCCCTTGTTATTTCCAGCAGCCGTGTGGCGAGAGAAATCCTTCCAATACGACAAAAGCCCTACCTCTCTTTTGTCCTTGCGGCTCCATTGACCGCGCCAGTGTGAATCGGAATGCTATGTTTGAATTTAGTCTCATAAAAAGGAAGAGTACTGCAAGAAAACGTAAGGTTTTGTGTCCAAAATGCCGATAAATAGAATAAAAAATGGATCGGCTTGACATCTTCTTGATGGGAAAAGATATACGGAAAATCAATATTTCTATATTATAACACATGATTTGTATTTTGGCAATAAGTGTAGCTTTAACTTAGGGAGCGGACAGGTTGGCTTGCGCAGGCAGGCTGGAGACGGGGAACCTATGAATTTACACGTAGCAGAAAACTTACCCGGATCAAGCGGGATAAGCTAACGTGCCTATTTTGTGAACCCTGCCGTTTATATTCGACAAATGACGACTCCCTTCATTGAAGGATTGAAAGCGGGCCGTTATAATTAATGAGTCGGATTTTAATTAAAAAATAAGGGAGATCTTTATGAAACGCGCAGACGTGCTGCTGATTTCCATCGTTTTAGTTGCTGCGCTGGCTTTTCTCGCACCGAGGTGGTTTTCGGGCAATGACGATAAAGGTGGGCCTGGCCAGAATCTCGTGGCCAATGTGACGGTGGATGGCGAATTATTCCGGACTATTCAACTTACTAAGGAAGAACAAACGATTGAAATCCGTACAGACCGTGGCTATAACCTGTTGAAGGTGCATGATTATGGCATTGAAATGTACGAAGCGGATTGCCCGGATGAGGTATGTCTCGGGTTCGGCCATATTACCCGGCCCAAGCAGACTATTGTATGTCTGCCGCACCGTGTATTAGTGGAGATTGCCAGCTCGGCGGGGGAGGATGAAGTAGATGCCTATGTCCAGTAGTGAATCGGCGGCCGCTCTGAAAAGAACGGTAATCATCGCGATTTTTGCGGCGGTTGCTGTAGTGCTCAGCATAGTGGAAGCGCAGATTCCACTGGTCGGGATGGGACTGATGCCCGGTGCCAAGCTGGGGTTTGCCAACATTATGGTCTTGACCTGTATTTATTTTTTACGCGGGCGTGACGCTTTTGTACTGGTGATATTAAAGACCCTGCTGACGGCCTTTTTGCTGGGTACGTTCTCGAGTTTGCTCTTCAGTTTGTTCGGCTCCATTCTCAGCTTTGTTGTGATGTTCCTGCTGGTACGGCTTGGCGGCAAAAAGTTCAGCCTGATTGGGATCAGTATTGCCGGCGGACTGGCTCACAATGCGGGCCAGCTGCTGGCCGCGGCGATGGTCTTTGATTCCATGAGCATTTTGTACTATCTGCCGGTGCTGCTGATTACCGGGCTGGTAACAGGAATTGCCGTTGGTTTTGCAGTCCGTTATCTGGTGGCGTCGTTGTCCAAAATATCGCTGTTTGAAGAGTTTCTGGATTAAACGCTCAAGGCAACGGAAGGATGACTAACATGAATGAAACGTACAGACCGGTTCACGCAGCGGCCGGGGAGGAACAAATCTCCGTCTCTCTGAAGGAGGTGTCCTTCGGATACGACCCGGAGCACCCGATCCTGCAGGACATCACGCTCGCCGTTCCTCAGGGGCAATGGGTCAGTATTGTAGGGCCCAACGGCTGCGGCAAATCCACGCTGGTTAAGCTGCTGAATGCCCTGCTGCCCAAAAGTGGCGGAGAGATCGTGATCTGCGGCCATAAGCTTGAAGAAGAGACAATATCCGACATCCGGCAGTGCATAGGCATGGTGTTCCAGAATCCCGATAACCAGTTTATTGGGGCTACTGTGGAAGAGGATATCCTGTTCGGCCTGGAAGGCCTGTGTTTGCCTTACGCGGAGATGGAGAGCCGCCTGCATGTTTATGCCGCGAAGCTGGGGATAGACCATCTGATGTCCAAACATCCGGGAGAGCTGTCCGGAGGCCAGAAGCAGCGTGTTGCCATCGCGTCCATTCTTGCCATGGAGCCAGGCATCGTCATCTTTGACGAGGCCTCTTCCATGTTGGATGAAGGAAGCCGGAATGAGCTGCTGGGTATTTTGCAGGAGATGCGTACTGAAGGGAAATATACCATCCTGATGATCACGCATGATGCGGATGAAATTCTGGCAGCAGATCGTGTGGTGGCGCTGGCCGGAGGCCAGATTATAGCAGACGTCACTCCGGAAGAGCTGTTCCGCGACGAGGTGCTCCTTGCGGAATGCCACCTGCAGATGCCTTATCCTTGGCGGCTTGCCCGTGAATTGCACAGACGTGGTATCGATGCCGGTGTTGCCGCCGATGAAAAGGAGCTTATAGACAGGATATGGCCATTCAACTACAACAAGTAAGCTACATTTATGCGGACCGGAGCCTTTGGAAGCAGACTGCGCTCCATGACATTGATCTCGCGGTTCCGCAAGGCTCCATGGTGGGGATTGCCGGGGCGACGGGCTCCGGCAAATCGACGCTGCTGCAGCTGTTCAACGGCATTCTGAAACCGACCGGGGGCAGTGTGAGGGTGCTGGATGTTACGATAAAGGCCGGAGAGAAGTCGCCCAAGCTGCTGCCGCTGCGGCGGCGGGTTGGACTGGTGTTTCAATTCCCGGAACAGCAAATGTTCGAGGAGACTGTCGAGAAGGACTTGTGTTTTGGGCCGCTGAATTTTGGCCTGAGTCTGGAGGAGGCCAAGGAACGTGCACACCGTGCGCTGCTGGATATGGGCCTGGACCCGGCGCTGCTGGCGCGCAATCCGTTCAAGCTGAGCGGCGGGCAGATGCGCAAAGCGGCGATTGCTTCCGTGCTGGCCATGGACCCGGACATTCTCGTGCTGGATGAGCCGACGGCGACGCTGGATCCGCTCAGCCGCGCGGAACTGATCACGCTGCTTGAACGGCTTTGCCGGGAACAGGGCCGGACGGTCATTATCGTGACTCACCGGATGGATGAGCTGCTTCCTTATGCGGACAGCTGGGTAGTCCTGGAGAAAGGCCGCAAGGCGTTTCAAGGCAGCGCCCAGGAGCTGGCCCGGGACCCGTTTATTCTCGAGCAGTGCGGACTGACCGTACCGCAGTCCCTGCGTTACTGGCGGGCCGTCGCCGACCGTTTTGGGCTGGATAATGAAGCTCCATGCCTGACCGCCGAGAGCCTGGCGGAGCGGATCGCTTCCTTATGCGCACAGCCGGAAGAGGACGGCAGAGGGGAGAGGGATGGTTATGAATGAGAAGCTGCTGCTGGGCCGCAGTATAGAGACGGGATCATGGGTGCACAGGCTGGATGCACGCGCCAAACTTACCGGAATGATAGTATATGTGGCCATTATACTGTTGTCCCGTTCGTGGCTTGCCCTGGCACTGCTGGCGGTCTTTTCCTTGACAGTGATGGCTTCGACCCGCATTCCGCTGAAATATTTCATTAAAGCGGCCAAACCTCTGCGTTATCTGATGCTGTTTATCTTTATTGTACAGATGTTGTCCGTGAAGGAGGGGGCTGTCTGGTTCTCCGCCGGATCTTTTTCGCTGCATGAGGAGGGTTTGCGGCTGGGGGCCTTTTCGGTTATCCGGATGGTGTTCCTGATTACCTTCACGGCACTGCTGACCTTCACCACAACGCCCGGCAAGCTGAATCAGGGGCTGGAGGGGATCCTGTCTCCATTTCGCAGGCTTGGCCTCTCGCCGGACCGCATTACACTAATGATCAGCATTGCGCTGCGTTTCATACCGACAATACTGGATGAAGCACAGATTATCATGAAGGCGCAGGCTTCACGGGGGGCGGATCTGCAAGAGCTGTCCCTGAAGGAAAAGGCCAAGATGCTTGTATCCCTGCTGGTGCCCGTCATTTCCAGCGCATTCCGGCGGGCGCAGGATCTGGTCTATTCCATGGAGGCGCGTGGCTTCCGTATGGATGCCCGGCGCAGCCGCTATCACCGCCCGAAGTGGGGCGGGGCCGATACTGCTTTTATAGCGATGTTTGTGGTGCTTGGGATTGCCATAGTCATCCTGTAAAGGCTATTACACGGAAATTTGGATTGTTTGATTTGAGAGTACAACGGGAGGGAACAAAATGGCACGTTATTTTAATGGTAAAGAGATTGAACTACTCGCACCGGCCGGCACATTTGAAATTTTCAGGGAAGTGGTTAAGTCCCGCTGTGATGCCGTTTATTTTGGCGGACCGGTTCTTAATATGCGAATGATGCGCAAGGGATATAACCTGTCCCACGAGGAAATTGTGGAGGCACTGGATATCGCTCACCGGCTTAATAAAAAAGTGTATATCACTGTCAACAACCTGTTCAGCGAGGAGGATGTGGAAGAAGCCAGGGAGTATCTGCGGTTTCTGGATCATGCCCGCCCGGATGCGCTGATTGTACAGGACATGGCTGTGCTGGAGCTGATTCGCGAAATGGAGCTCACCGTACCCATTCACGCCTCAGTGATGATGAATGTGCACAACCTGGAGATGATTCACGCCTTACGTGATCTCGGGGTGAGCAGGGTGGTGACGTCGCGGGAGATGGACTTGCAGACTGCCAAGCTGTTAGCCCAGGGCAGCGGCATGGAGCTGGAATATTTCGTGCACGGCGATATGTGCTCTGTCCACGGGGCGAACTGCTACTTTAGCTCCCAGGTATTCGGCATGAGCAGCAACCGGGGCAAATGTATGAAGCCTTGCCGCTGGGATTACCGGATCAAACGGGACGGATATGTCTTTCCGGCTGAATACCCGCTGGCGGTCAAAGATATGTTCATGTATGAGCATCTCCCTGAACTGATTGAATCGGGGATTACCTCCTTCAAGATCGAAGGGCGGATGCGCGACAAGGAATTTATGGTGAGCCTGGCCAACAGCTATGGTGAAGCCATTGACCGTTACATTGATGATCCGCTTGGCTTCGACCGTAGAGTGGACTCGAAAGAGTTGTACAAAAACCGCAAACGGGATTTTTCGACCGCCTATGCTTTTGGCAGACCGGGCTTGTCCAATATTAACCGCCGGTATGAAGGCACGGGTAAATTCTATAGTACTGGCAAAGTATTCAGTACCCCTACCGCAGAACGGGAGTTGTCGGAGGAGCGTGTGGAACAGCTGCGGGAACGATTGGCGGAAGCGGGCAGAGCCCCGCAAGGAAAGCCGGAGCTCGCGGTGCGTGTGAACAATATGGAACAAGCCCGGGTGGTACTGGAGCAGGGCGTGGAGAATCTGTACCTGTCAGGCGATGTGTATGAGCCGGATCGGCCTTTTACGAAGAAAGACATACAAGAACTGGGTGCGCTCAAAGGGAATACCAAGCTGTATCTGGGCATGCCGCGGATGATGACAGAGCTGCATTTTGATATGTATGATCAGCTGCTGGGCGGAGAACGGCTGCCGATTGACGGATTGCTGGTGACCAATCTGGGCGCGATCCGCCGTTACAGAACTTCGGGTTATGGCATGATCGGCGACGCTAATCTGAATGTGTACAATCATCTGTCCGCCGGACTTTATGCGGGGCTGGGCCTTACTAAGCTTACAGTTTCACCGGAGATGACTCTGGAGCATTTTACCGCTTTTACTTCCCGTTGTGAGCTGCCGCTGGAGGTTGTGGTGCATGGGACACCGGCTTTGATGTATATGGAGCATGATTTGGTTGAGAACACCGAAGTGATGGAGCCGATCGGCCAGGAAGACAATAGGTATGTCAGCAACGATGTGCTCGTGCTCAAGACAGATCAAGGGGAGAATCCCGTATACCGCGACCAGTATGGACGTTGCCATCTATTATTCGCCAAGGAGCTCTGTTACCTGCCTATGCTGAATGAGATGAGCGGACTGGGCATATCCTGTTTCCGGATTGAGGGTGCGACTTATCACGCAGACCAACTTCGCGGCATTATTGCATCCTATCAAAATAAACTGAATGGCCCCGATTCCGGCAGCGGGTTGCTCGGCGGTTTGCAGCCGGTGTATGCAGGGTTTACGCTTGGTTCGCTACAGTTCAATTAATGTTCTTAAAATTTGAAATATACGAGTCCGATTAGATTCAGCAATATGTTACACTATAGTAAGTTATTAATTTCACAAAGTTTGTGATATTCGGATTGGAAAGTGAGGGTTCGCTCATGGTGCATCAGGAGTTCATAGGAAGAGAAGCGGTAGTGGCGAAAAGGGGGGAGTATTTCTACCCGTGCACGGTGCACTTTTACCGGGATTCACCCCAGCTTGTGCGTGGGAGCATGCAGTTTGTATATGATGAAAAAGGCAAGCGGTACACCGATTTTTTTGCCGGTGTGTCGGTAGTGGCTTGCGGCCACTGCAACCCGGCCATCACATCCAGGACCATAGAGCAGCTGCAGCAGCTCCAGCATACAACGACGATCTATCTTACCCAGCCTGCTGTGGATTTGGCGGAACGGCTGGCGGAAGTGCTGCCGGGCAGCATGTGCCGAACGTTTTTCGTCAACAGCGGCTCCGAAGCGAACGAAGGTGCTTTGCTGCTGGCCCGCATGCATACCGGCCGCCAAGGGTTCCTGGCGCTGGAGAGCGGACTGCATGGACGCACCAATCTGACCATGAGTGTAACCGGTCTGCCCATGTGGAGAACGGACCGCTATCTGGCCGAAGAGGTATCCTTTATCGAACGGCCCTATCATCCGGAGCTTAGCCTGGATGATGCGGCAACGAGGTCGCTGGAGAGCCTGAAGCGTGTTCTGGAACAGAAGGGGCATAGCTTTGCGGCCATGATCGTAGAGCCTATCCAGGGGAATGGAGGCATGATTATGCCGGTCTCCTGGTATTTCCGTGAGCTGAAGGCACTGCTGGATGAGCATGGTGTACTGCTGATCGCCGACGAGATTCAGACTGGCTTTGGCCGGACCGGAGCGATGTTCGCTATGGAGCATTTCGGGGTGGTGCCGGATATCATCAGTATGGCAAAAGCGCTGGGCAATGGTGTTCCGGTAGCTGCATTCGCAACAACGGATGATATTGCCCTTTCGCTGAACCGGCCGTCTGCCTCCACCTTCGGCGGGAACCCGGTCTCTGCGGCTACAGCGCTGGCCGTACTGGATTATATCCGGGATGAGCGACTGCCGGAACGATCCGCAGAGCTGGGCCAACGTCTGCAGGCGGGACTACTGGCCTTGCAGGAACGTTACCCGGAACTGATTGCCGATGTCCGGGGAACCGGGCTGATGCTGGGGGCGGAACTTAGCGGTGAAGACGCAGCGGCTGCGGCCGGGATCACCGATGATATTCTGGAAGAGATGAAGGACCGCGGCTACTTGATTGGCAAAAACGGAGTAGGCCGCAATGTGCTGGCTTTCCAGCCCCCTCTGATCATCACAGCCGGGGATATTGATGGTATGATTGCTGTATTGGATGAAGTGCTGCTTCAAGTACGGAACAGGAAATGAAGAAAGAGGAATAATGCTATGGTTATATTCAATGTATTCAAAAACGCTGCACTCAAGCTGAAGTTGTTCAGTGAACTGGTAATGTTCTCGCACACGTTATTTTCACTGCCTTTTGCGATCATCTCGATGGTCTGGGCGGCAGGCGGATGGCCTTCGGGACATGTAATGCTGTGGGGACTTATCGCTTTGATCGGGGCACGTAATGGCGCCAATGCGTTCAACCGCCTGGTAGACCGTACGTTTGACGGCCAGAATCCGCGTACGGCGCACCGGCATTTACCGCAGCGGCTGCTGGCAGAAAAAGAAGTTATTTTATTCATTATTATTAACTACGTCCTGTTCATCGCTGCTTCCGGTATGCTGAATTTATTATGTCTGTTGCTGTCTCCGGTAGCGATCGTACTCATTTCGTCGTATTCCTACACCAAGCGGTTCACGTTCCTCAGCCATCTGTATCTGGGTTTTGTGATTGCTTCCGCGCCGATTGGCGCCTGGTTTGCTGTGACGGGGACGATTGCCTTTACGCCTTTTGTGATCGGAACTGTCGTAATGCTCTGGATTGCCGGTTTTGACATTATTTATGGCACCCAGGATATTGATTTTGACCGGCGGCATGGACTTTGGTCGATCCCGAGTTTTTTCGGCCTCGAGAATGCCCTGCGAATCTCAAAAGGGCTGCATTTCATCATGATCATGCTGTTGCTGCTTCTGTATTTATGGCGTGATCTTGGCTGGATTTATCTGGTGGGCATTGGCCTGGCTACCATGCTCTTAATGACTGAACACAAGATTATCAAACCCTCGAACCGCCGCTTGATGCATGTGGCTTCTTATAATCTGAATCAGGTCATCAGTATGGTGATTTTGTTCAGTGCGCTGGCAGATTATTTTTATTTGGGCTAGGGCAACGGGGCGGGGAGGCGCTTCACTGCGCAGAATATTTGGACTTCCGGTCGCTGTTAGGCTCAGATTTCTTTAATTGTAGCAGGAGTCAGCGGTAGAAATCCGACCCTAAAGGCGAACGCTGCGCTCCTCCAGTTCCAAAATTCCGCTCCGTTCCGTCCCTGATCTGCTGGTAGCTGAAGCTTGAGTCTTTAGCGATGCTGTGTATACCGGTTACCCGGGTGAAGATTCTGCACCGCTGTAAGCTCCTCGGCAGAGAGCGGAGGGGTCTTTGCGGCGGATACGTTTTGCCGCAGCTGCTCCAGGCTGCTCGCACCGGGGATAATTACGGCTACGGCCGGATGGGCCAGCGGATAACGCAGCGCGGTTTGGGAGATGGATCGGGTGCTGCCGGCCAGCTCGACCAGACGCTTATGCATTTCCGGCAGCTCCGCGCTGCTGTAATTCAAGTATCCCTTGGCCATTTTTCGCTGCCCGTACTCTGTGAGAATGCCGCCGGCGAGCGGACCACGGGCGATCAGGCTAATCCCGTGCTCTGCGAGCAGCGGGAGTACTTCTTCCTCGGGCCGTCTGTCGAGAATGTTGTATTGGCTCATAACACTGACAATGCCGGAGTGCTTCACATATTCACGAATGACATTTGGGCGGATGGAAGAAATGCCGTAATACCTGATAACCCCATCTTGTTTCAGCTCTTCAAAAGCTTCGATGGTTTCCCCGATCCGGTCCTCCATGGTTCCGCCATGCAGCTGGTAGAGGTCGATGTAATCCGTTTGCAGCCGTCTAAGGCTGTCTTTGACCGCCGACTTAATATAAGACTTCGATGCATCCCAGCTCCACCCGTCCTGACCCGGGATTCTGCGGTTGCCTACCTTGGTTGCCAGCACAACGTCCGCACGACGGTGACGGATGGCTTTGCCTACGATTTCTTCATTCAGCCCTGCATCATATAAATCTGCCGTATCGAGAAAGTTAATGCCCTCCGCTAATGCTTCATCCACAATCGCAACGGCCTTGGCTTCCTCCGTCCCGAGCGACATACAGCCTAAACCGATTTCACTTACGTATAATTCCGATTGACCCAAGCGGTTTTTATTCATCATCTGATCCTTTCTGTAATCCGTTTTATTACTTTATTATAACCATGAACGGTATCCGAAGAGTAGTCTCTACGGATGAGGTCTAATACAGTGGAAATGGGAAACACTCTTCTCCGGAGCAATAACAAGAAAAAAGCTGCCCGCCAGCCATTAAGGCAGCTGGGGCAGCTTGTTAGGTCATAAATGATTAATGGTCACGTCCTGCGAAATACTGGAGCAGAGTCTTTAGATCAGTATGAGCCGGATAATGAGAGAGCTGCTCGACAATGGCAGCGGCCTGTTCCAGGTAATCTTGGCTGACTTGCTCAGTACGGTAAAGAGCATCGCTGTTCTTGATCAGCTGCAATACGGTATCCACTTCCGCCTCGGAGGAGGCGGGGCCAATGGTGCGAATTGCAGGTGCGAGCTTCGGGTCCTGGAGGGCGAACAGCACAGGCAGTGTGACCTGACCATGCCGCAGGTCACTTCCAGCCGGTTTGCCGAGTACCTCTGCAGACTGCGTGAAATCCAGCAGATCATCCTGAATTTGAAAAGACATGCCAAGCGCTTCGCCGAACGTGTACAGCAGGTCTGCGATCTCCTCGGGGCTCTCTGCCGAGAGGGCGCCTACCCGTAAGCAGGTGGCCATCAGCAGGGCTGTTTTGTTGCGTGATTTCTCAAAATACTGCTCCATGGTGAGATCATAATCGTATGCATGCTCCATTTGTTGATATTCGCCGAGACAAAGCTGGGCGGTAGCGACAGAGGATAGATCATGCACGTAACGATTCTTGTCTCCGGTATATTTACTTAGGAGCTCAATGACCCGGGCAGACATATAGTTGCCAATATGCACAGCCGGTAAAACACCGGTTCTGGTATGAAGTGCGGGTTCACCGCGCCGCAGCTCGGCATTATCAATAATATCGTCATGAATTAAAGAAGCGGCGTGGATAAATTCAGCGGCAGCAGACAGTTGCAGGGTTCTGCGGTCAACCGGCTTGCGTCCGAAGCGGCTGCCCACGATCACCATCAGCGGGCGCAGGCGTTTGCCTCCCGAGCCAATGAGTCCAAGAATACTCTGCTGCAGTTGGGAACGGGGCGGGACATCTTTATCACGTGCGACCAAATTCTCGATTTCGCGGTTAATTTGATTAAGATTGATATTTAAGGCTTCATGCAGCTTCATTATGGATTCCCACCTGTCAAATGGCTTTGCTTGTGCGATTACGTCCCTTGTACTCCTGGTCCAGGAACAGCGCCATTTCAGCAGCCGGATTTTCTTGGGTCCAATCTCCGCTCGAGCGCCTGATCTGCATTTTTTTAATGGATGGGGCCAGATAGGCCACCAGGTCAAGCTCACGGCATTTCACGGCAAACTGCAAATAAAAGCTGTACAGATAATCTCCGTCCAAAATGTTGCGGGTGAGGTCGGGATGATGTGGGACACATTCCATATGACGCTGTGCAGCCAGCGTGAGAATAGTGTAAAGGCCAAGCAAATGGACTTTGCGGGTGTATTCCAGATCATAGCGTTCCAGTACCGGGAGCAGCTGCTCACATTCGACCAGAGAGAGATGAAGCTGAATACCGGCGATCGGTGATATTTCAGCTTGCAGCAACCGGAAGGTATCTTCAATGAGTTGTCTGTTCACAAGATTCTCTCCTTCTTGTCGGTTTTGCCGGAAGAAACCCTATCCCAGATTATCCCTACAAAACCCTTCTTTAAAAATGTCCTGCTATCCTAAAAATGACAGGTGACGTCTGTTTTCTGCTTGTTAAATAAGGAGAGTAATGTGTCAGAAGGACACATTACTCTAAAAGTACCTCATATGAGCTATATAAACACAGAATCTACACAAATTAAGAATATCATTGGATTATCCCCTGAAGGGTCATGAAATAATAATCTTATCAGTCCGTGTACAAGTACCAACGCCGTACGAGCGGGAGTCTCTTCCACTGCTTTTTGAGCCAAGGGAGTACATAGTAGTCCAGGCCAAAGGTGCTGCCCGATCCGCCGATGCAGGCAATCGCAGCTGCCACGTACCACAGCATTTCTGTAGAGGCCATTTTGGAAGACCAGATCATTGCGGCCATTCCTATCGTAACTATGGAAGACAGGGCTGTGAACAGACCAACGATAAGCATAATACCGAAGACGATCTCGGCACATACCATACCGATTTGGAACCATTTCGCGAGGAAGGTGTAGCTTCCGTCGGTGTTGTAGAACATAAGATCCATGAACCAGTTGGTGATGTCATAGACAAAACCCGGAACCGGCAAGGCTTGAACGGCTTCTTTAGCCGTGGACACTGCGGAAGCTGCCGATTGTGCGTCTACCGTGTCCTTGACTGCGTCTACCGCTTGGCTTGCTGCCGATGCAGCATCTGTAGCATAAGGAGCGGCAGGGATCAGGAAGATCTTATTCGGGTCTTCCCATATCTTCTTAAGCTTGTCGATTCCTTCATATAACCACATTCCCCCGAGCAGAACACGGAGCGGAACGATCCAGAAATTCGGCGAGCGTTTGGAGAAATGGCCGCCCAGAAAGCTCTTGCGGTTCTCCACATGGAAGAATTCATGCATCATATAAGTCCAAACTTTATTGAAGCCAACAACCTGTGACAGGTAGAACATGTTAATCATATGTTTGGACAACATCGCCATGAAGCCGGTAAGCATGAACAATTTGCCTGGAAGTCCGACATTTGCAACGCCGTAGCGGCTGCCGATGGATACCATCGTGCCGTGGAAAGCGGGCTTGTAGGCTTTCTTGGCCGTGCCGTTAATGTCTGCCGCAATGTTGCCGGCCACTACCGGAGCCGCTTGTTCTGCGTTCTCAACCATTTGCGGAACAGGACGGGTCTCACCTTCAGGGATGTAGAAGATATTGTCCCCAACTACGTAAACATTCTTGTGGTCCACACTTTCCAGGTGTTCATTGGTAACGATCCGCTTGCGTCCTTCTTGCTTCACTTCAAGGTTGCCTACGATCTCGGAGCCTTCAACACCGGCAGTCCAAACGACAGTGTGCGCATCCACTACGTTTTTCTCGCCAAGGGCAATATTGCCTTTGCCTACTTCGGTGATTTTGGCGCCGGTCACGATTTCTACATTAAGTTTCTTCAGATAAGCCGTTGCTTTCTGGATCAGCTTATCCGGCAGGATCGGCAGGATCTTAGGTGCCATATCCGCAACGACCAGCCGCACATCGGAAGGATCAATGTAGAACTCTTTGCAGAGCTCTTCGCGGTACTCCGCCATCTCGCCTACGAGTTCAACGCCGGTAAACCCTGCACCAATGATGACAAAGGTCAGCATGGAGCGGCGGACCGCCACATTTTTTTCCTTCGCGGCTTGGGTGAACATATCGCGGATTTGACGCTTCAGGGCTACTGCATCGTCATTGGACCAGAAGGAGAAGGTGTTTTCTTCTGCGCCCGGAATCCCGAAGAAAGTCGGTTTGCTTCCTGTGCCGATAACAAGGTAATCATAGGCATAGGCAGCTTTATCGGATGTAAGCTTTTTGCCTTTGAAATCAATATTGCTGATTTCATCGAGAACAACATCTACTTTAAGGCCAGCAAAGATTTTTTTAAGATCAATTTTGATCGAATCCTCAGGAGCGCGGTTTGCGGAAACCTCATGCAGCTCAGTCAATAGAGTGTGGTATGGATTTCGGTCAATCAGCTTGATTTCAACTTCTTTGTTGTTCTTAAATTTCTTCGCTAGTTTTTTGGCCGTAAGAACGCCGCCGTAACCGCCGCCCAAAATGACTATTTTTTTCAAAAGAAACTCACCTCATTCGTCTGATTAGCTGCAAGAGGGCCTACGAATTATTTCGCGCCTTCAAGTGCTTTTTCTGCCAGTGTAAAGTATTCGCCAACATGGATGCTTACGCCGGAAATGGCATCGGTTTTGCCTTCGGCATCCAGAGTGGGAGCAGCACCTTTGTTCTCAAGGAAATAAGCTTCGGCTTTCTCGATTTCTTCATGCCATTCAGCTTGTGCGCCGCCAGCTTTCATGCCATATTTGCCATCGATGGAGAACTGTTTCTTGTCATCGCCGGCTTCATTAACACCGCTGAATTTGACAGCTACGATGTTGCCTGCGGCTACAGTCAGGTCCACAGTGGATTTCCAGCCGGATTTGGCATCCATTTCACCTTCGGCATGGTAACCTCCGTCTTTATAAGTGCCAACTTCTACAGGACCGGCAGCCAGAGCGGCTTTGGCGGATTCTACGAAGTCGTTGACATGTACGGATACGCCGGAAACGGCATCAGTCTTGCCTTCTGCGTCAAATGCAATGGCAGCTGGATCTTGCTTCTCTACCAGGAACGCTTCAGCTTTGGCCGCTTGTTCATGCCATTCAGCTTGTGCGCCGCCTTTTTCCACCAGGCCGTATTTGCCGTCTTCGGATACTTTTTTCTTCAAATCGCCAGCGTTGTTTATGTTAAAAGCATTCCAGTCAGCCTTGGTGATCTTGCCGCCTTCAACTGTGAGCAGGGAATACGTCTGCCAGCCGGTCTTCTCATCAGCAGGAACTGTACCAAAGTAAGTACCGTCTTGATAAGCGCCAGCCTCACTTGCAGCAGGAGCCTTGGTGGCGTCAGCAGCAGGGGCAGTTGTCTCAGCAGGTGTGTTGGATGCGGCAGGGGCATTATCTGTATTGCTGCCACAGCCTGCAAGCAGACCCAGCATTAGAGCGCTCGACAAAATTACAGAAAACTTTTTCATTTGATATGACCTCCAAAAAAATAGTTTAAAATATATATATTAAAATGTAAAACATTTTAATAGCTAAGGAAGTGATAAAAATCACTTTCTAAATGACATAAATCACTTTTGAATTGGACTGTAGACCTATAATATAACAGCTATATGACATATATCGGCATCCATTAAAAAAAAATTTAATAATTTGCTTTCTGGTTCGATGGCATTTTAGCACAGATATAAGTTTTAAATATGTGAAAAAAATCACTTAGAATAACAATAATTAATTCATACCTGAATTATATCAAATTTTAAGATATATGAATACCTTATTTAAAAGACTATTATGTGACAAAATACGACGTACTTCGTGGGTAGAGAAGCTGGCTTTTCCAGATTCGTCTCAAATCTTATCGGGTAATAGTCTCTTGTCGAGGCATTTAGCAAACCAAAACTTCAAAGAGCTAAGGAGATGAGCACAAATGGACAGCAACGTATTTAAGGGAAAGTGGATGCAGCTCAAAGGCGAAGCCAAGAAGCAATGGGGCAAGCTGACTGACGATGACCTGGATGTAATTGATGGTGAGAAGGATAAGCTGGTAGGAAAGCTGCAGGAACGGTATGGTCATACCAAGGATGCGGCAGAAGTGGAGTACGAAACATGGGGCCGCTCGTACCGTGATTAATGTATAAATACAGCCCCCTGGTGTCAGGGGCAGGGTGAAGAGCGCAAATCTTCGGATTTGCGCTCTTTTTGCGTAAAAAGTTAGCTTTACCGGAGCGGCTGTAGTGAAGCTCCATGTATTGGCTTATATAATATGGTAATATAATTGATGAGTTTTACAATTTATCTTTCCAGCAGGAGTGAAAGTATGGAGTATCTTAAAATATTTTTCGTGAACACTTCATTGCTGATAACCGTTTCTTATCTGGCAAATTTATTATATAAGCACGTCATTAGCCATGCGCCTGAACAAGCGAAGAAAATAAGCTGGGTAGCGCTGGCCATCTTTGCCGGCTGGGTCAGTTCCGTGTTTGGCTACAGACTGGATGAGAATGTGATCTTTGATTTAAGGTTTGTGCCCCTTATTGTCTCTACTCTGGCCTTCCCGCAGCCTTTTCTCCTCATACTGGTTGGTGTGGGAACCGGACTGACGCGCCTGACCTTCGGCATTAATGAAGCCGCGGTGGCAGGAGTGCTTAATCTGTCCATCCTGGGGTTCGTTTGTGCCGGCCTCAGCTTCTGGGTCCGTCGCTCGGTTTCTTCTATTGTAAATAAAGGGTTGACGATTATACTGGTTGTGAATTTGTTTAATGCCCTGAATATCATTGCTTTCGGCGTCATTCCGGCCCGAGACTACATTACCGATATCATGCCTGTTACCTTCCCTGCAGGACTCATCCTAAGTATGGTATTTGCGCTTATTATCCGTGACTTCCAGCTGGAATTGCTGCGCAACAGCCAGATTCAGAGAGCTAATAAGCTGCTGTCCGAGCAGACCGAGGAATTGCACAAGAACAAGATTGTTCTGGAGGAGAGGGCCAAGCAACTGACACTGGCTTCGCAATATAAATCCGAATTTCTTGCCAATATGTCCCATGAGCTCAGAACGCCGCTCAACAGTATTATTAATCTCTCGCAATTAATTGAGGAGAGTGACGCTTCCCTTAGTATGGAGGAAACCTCCCAGTATGGAGGCATGATCCGCCGTTCCGGAGAAGATCTGATGCTGCTGATTAATGATATTCTGGATCTGTCCAAAGTAGAAGCCGGACGTCTTGATATCGTCAAGGAAGAACTTAATGTGAGTGAAATTCCCGAGCTGCTTGCCATGCAGTTTGAGGTTGCGGCCCTGCAGAAAGGGCTGGATTTCAGAATCACGCTCGACGAGGATGTGCCGCCAACCCTTCATTCCGATCCGCAGCGGGTACAGCAGATTCTGCGCAACCTGCTTTCCAATGCTTTTAAATTCACCTCGCTCGGCTCAGTCTCGCTTAATATCCGGATGGAAGAGCGGCGGCAGAGGGAATCACGGCAGAATTGGGTTGTCTTTGATGTGCAGGATACGGGCATTGGAATAGCCCCGGAGAAGCATGCGATCATCTTTGAAGCCTTTCGCCAGGCTGATGCAACGATCAGCCGCAAGTACGGCGGGACCGGGCTTGGGCTGTCGATCAGCCATGATCTGGCCCGGTTGCTGGGCGGGTTCATT
Organism: Paenibacillus albidus; assembly: GCF_014644435.1. Lineage (GTDB taxonomy): Bacteria > Bacillota > Bacilli > Paenibacillales > Paenibacillaceae > Paenibacillus_AQ > Paenibacillus_AQ albidus. The sequence continues at coordinate 18,235 of NZ_BMKR01000021.1, forward strand.
ACCATGCAGAGCCAGGAGGGAGAAGGCAGTAAATTTTCTTTGTATTTGCCGCTTTGAGTCAAGGGGGACAGGCGGTCCGGAGTTCCAACATTATTTGTGATTTTGGTGTATTGACAGGAGTTTGATGCGGAGTAGAATGAAGCCAAAGCCGCATCAAAGGAGTGTTATTACCAGAGTGAACATCATGAGAAATAAGCCGCCAGGCAGCCGCCCGGGGCGCGTGCGCAAAGCTTCGCTCCATCGCAGGAATCTGCGTATTGCCACGTTTGAGGGGGTGCCCTCCACAATCTTTCAGGTTCTGCTGCAAGGGCAGTTTCTGACAGGCTTTCTGCTGTACTTAGGGGCCTCATCCAGCCAGATCGGTTTTGTGCTGGCACTGACCACCCTGGTGAACATTGCACAGATTGGTGTAGCCTTCATGATCCAGAAGCTGCCCAGCCGCAAGTGGGCGATGGTTACTTTCATTGGGCTGCACAGGATACTCTGGAGCTCCACGGGGCTTGTTCCGTTCCTGTTTCCGCAGGAGTATTGGGTCATTGCATTTATAGGATTGTACACCATTGCTTTTATGGCCAACACAGCCGGAGCTGTATTGTGGAGCTCTGTGATAAGCGACCTGGTGCCGCCACGCGTGCGCGGGCGTTATTTCGGGATCCGGAATACGCTTCTGAATGCTCTGGGCAGCCTCGTTATGTATGGCGGGGGGATTGTGCTTGACCGCTATCCCGGGGGGCATGGTTTTCTCATTCTTTATATTGTGGTATGGATCTTTTCCATCGCCAATGTGATTGTGTTTTTCTTTTATCCGGATGTGCCATTTGAGAAGTCGGAAGAACGCGAATTTCTGCCGATGTTCAGGAAGCCGCTGCATGACAAGCTGTTTATGAAATCCACGTTATTTCTGGCCGCCTGGCTGTTGCTTCAGAATCTGACGGTTCCGCTATATGCGTACGTCATGCTGGAGCTGCTTCATATCAACTACGAGACGTTGTCTCTGCTTAACGTATCCCAGACCATTTTTATGATGGGCAGTTTCTATGTCTGGGGCAACCTGAACGCCAAATACAGCAATAAGCGGCTTTTGCTCTGGACATTGCCGATTATTGCGGCCTCGTCACTGCTCTGGGGGCTGTTATCCGTGCTGCCGATGCTGCTGGTGTTGTTCGCCGCGCATATTGTGTTTGGAGTGGGTGTGGGCGGCTTTAACCAGTTGGCCTTTAACTTCATTATCGGAGACACGCCCAAAAAAGAACGGCCGATGTATATGGCGGTATATGCGGCGTTAACCGGGTTATCCTCCTTTTTTGGACCCTTAATAGGAGGGGAGATTTACGAATGGATCAAAGCCTGGCCGCATTGGACACAGGTGTTCGGCATGCAGCTTGTAGTCGGTATACTGATGATCTTGCTTGCTGTGCTGCTGGGTCGCCGTATTCTGAAGGATGAATAGAGCTTAAGGGGACAGATAGATGACGAAGATTGCCATGGTACTCGGAGCGACCGGACTGGTAGGAAGCGAGGTTACGAAGGAACTGCTGAGCCGTGTTGCCTGGGATGAGGTTCGGGTGCTTGTACGCCGGCCCTTGGAATTACAGCATCCCAAGCTGAAGCAGACGGTGGTGGACTGGGAACAGCTCGAACAGTACAAGGAACAATTTCAGGGCGTTCAAGCCGTATTCTGCTGCCTCGGGACTACCATTAAGAAAGCAGGCTCGCAGAAGGAATTTGAACGCGTGGATTTGGACTATCCGCTGGCGGCCGCATCTCTCGCCAAAAGCCAGGGGGTGAAGCAGTTTCTTGCGGTCTCCTCTATGGGAGCCAGCTCGAAATCGCGCACATTCTACAGCCGGACCAAAGGCCGGGCGGAGGACGGATTGGTGGGCATGGGCTTTCAGGGCCTGCATCTCTTCCGTCCCTCTCTGCTTCTGGGTGAACGTGAAGAATTCCGGCCCGGCGAACGGGCTGCAGCCGTGCTGATGAAAGGATTGGATTTCCTGATGGTAGGAAAAGCTGCGAAATATCGGGCGATTCAGGGGAAGACCGTCGCTAAGGCGATGGTGAATATCGCGCTTGCGAATACGCGCGGAGTGCATATCTACGAGAACGAAGTCATCCATGTGGTTGGCGGGCACTAAAGTGAGGTTTGCATTTAGCAGAGGTCAGGCCGTACAATGGGACCATAAATAAGGAATTGCATTTTGGAGAGGAGCAGGAACATGAGCAAGAAGCAGGTAGCTACAACCAAAGCGCCCGGAGCCATCGGTCCTTACAGCCAGGCGATCACTACAGGCAGCTGGATTTACACTTCGGGACAGCTGGGGCTGGACCCGGAGACGGGTGTGCTGGCAGAAGGTGTGCAGGACCAGGCCCGTCAAGCTCTTAATAACTTGAAGGCGATTCTTGAAGAAGCGGGTGCATCTTTGGATCACATCGTGAAAACAACTGTTTTTTTGAAGGATATGAATGACTTTGTAGCCGTCAATGAAGTGTACAGCAGCTTCTTTACGGAGCCTTATCCGGCCCGCAGTGCCGTTGAGGTGGCGCGTCTGCCTAAGGACGGACTCGTGGAGATTGAAGCGGTAGCCCGCAAGAAATAAGGAATACGCCCGTCAGGTGCAGAAACTTCTAAACACAGCAGAGCAGCGATTCTCCCGATATTGGAGGATCGCTGCTTTGTGTTTTTGGTACCTCCAGGCTTAATATTTGCTGCGGCGCGGTGACAGGAACAACCAGATGCTGTAGAGCAGCAGCAGTCCTGTCATGGCCAGACCGGTGACATAGACATTGCCGGCGTCCTTATGCTCCAGAGCGATCGCGAGGTAGGCCCATACAAAGACCAATGGATATAGGCTGTCCCGATATGGGAAACTGACGGCTATAGCCAGGACAGCTCCGATGCAGAGCATGATGACTGCCCAGGTGGTGTCGCTGAGGCCGAAACCATCCCAGTGATTTTTTTTCCAGCACAACACTGACGTTGACAATGGTGGCCACCGAAATCCAGCCGAGATAAATGCTGAAAGGCAGCTGGATGAGCCCTCTTTCGCCAGCAGTAGGTTTGTTAATACGGCGGGTAATACGGTAAATAACAATCAGAGTGACAAGCAGGAGCAGCATGGCCAGGAGGGAGAGCTCGATGTGCAGATAATGCCAATTGAACAGCCAGCTTATATTAAATATACAGCTTGCCGCGAACCAGTACCCGATAGAAAACACAGAGTCACGGGACCCGGTGGAGGCACGGGATTGATAAATGAGAAACCCGGCGAGGAGCAGGTAGATGACCGACCAAATGGAGAAGGCATAACCAGCAGGAGTTAGATACGTATGATACCTGTCCGAAATTTCATCGGTACTGTTTCCACCTAAAGGCAACAGTACCGAGAAGGCGTTGACAGCTATCATGGCGAGGAAAAAGAACAGGTTCCACCATTTATACGGATTAGCTCTTGTCATAAGATTCACTCTCCAGTGTAATGGATTTTGAAGGATTTTGTGCGCAACCTAATAGAATATACCCGCTTTGGGGGAGATGAAGACTATTTTTCCGAAAAAATGACTAATCGGTCATAAGTTTGCGGATAATCCGGCTGGACTGCGGGGTAATATGTATTATTAACAAGCCGTAACAGCCGAAGGGGGAAGGGATATGGAGAGCAGCGAGGCGATACGACCTGAGAAAATGGGTCCGCTCGTGATGAAGGAGACCTGGAACACGCCGGGTGGCATAGTATCATGGGAACGTTCGGAGAACATCTATATTTGCCGGGGCGAATGCGGCGGGATGGTTATTATGTTTCTGAGTGATGAGATTGTCCGTATGAAGGTCTTTCGGGACAAGGTGCCGGACCTGACAACAACGGCGGCGATTCTGCCGGAATGCTGTATTCCGCATCTGTTTCCGGTGGAGGAAACGGAGAACGAGCTGATCTTCACGACCAGCGCGATCCGGCTGATTCTGGAGAAAAGCTCCTTCCTGATCAAGGTGGAGAATATGCAGGGCAAGGTGATCATGCAGCAGAATCTTACGAGCTGGAACCCGCGGGGCGCCAGTCATGCCGAGTATGATATGCAGCCGGATTCGCATTTTTATGGCCTTGGTGAAAAAGCGAGCTTTCTGGATAAGCGCGGAGAGCGCTATACCAACTGGAATACGGATGTTTTTGCGCCGCATTTGCCGGAGATCGAAGCTCTCTATGAATCCATTCCGCTGCTGATCCATATGCACGGTGAGCTTTCTTATGGTCTTTTTCTGGATAATCCCGGACGGAGCGATTTTGACATGCGTTCTCACGGTGTGGCGTTTACCATCAGCTGCTCTACCGGGGCATACGATATTTATTTCATCAATGGGCCGCATATCAAGGATGTGGTCAAAAGATACACCTCCCTGACCGGACGGATTCCGCTTCCCCCCAAATGGGCCATTGGCTATCATCAATCCCGCTACAGCTACATGAATCAGCAGGAGGTGCTGCAGCTTGCCCGGACTTTCCGGGAGAAGCGCATTCCCTGCGATGTCATCTATTTAGATATTCATTATATGGATGAATACAGGGTATTCACGTTTGATCCGGTCAATTTCCCCAGTCCGGACAAAATGATCCGGGAGCTGGGAGAGTTGGGGGTGCGGATTGTGCCAATTGTAGACCCTGGTGTCAAAAAAGACCCCAACTACGAGGTGTATAAGGAAGGTGTGCTGGATAAGCATTTTTGCCGCCGGCTGGAGGGGGATATTTTCTTCGGTGAGGTCTGGCCGGGGATCAGTGCGTTTCCCGATTTCAGTGACAGCCGGACTGCTGAGTGGTGGGGCGATCTACACAAGTATTACACCGATCTTGGCATCCAGGGCATCTGGAACGATATGAATGAGCCGGCGGTATTTAATGAGAGCAAGACGATGGATCTGGATGTCATGCACTTCAATAATGGACGCCCAGTTACACATGAGGAGTACCATAATCTGTATGGCATGATGATGTCCAAGGCTACTTATGAAGGCTTGGCTGAGCATTTGCAGGGAGAACGTCCGTTTGTCCTGACACGTGCAGGATACGCAGGGATACAGCGTTACGCAGCCGTCTGGACAGGGGATAACCGCAGCTTTTGGGAGCATATGGCGATGGCGATGCCAATGGTGCTTAACATGGGGCTGTCGGGTCTGGCTTTCGCCGGACCGGATATCGGAGGATTTGCCCATCATACCTCGGCGCAGCTCCTGGTGCGGTGGACACAGATGGGCGTCTTTTTCCCCTATTGCCGCAACCATTCCTCTATAGGCACCCTGCGGCAGGAGCCGTGGTCCTTTGGCGAGGAAGTAGAGGGGATTCTGCGTGAGTTCATTGGTCTGCGATACCGCTGGATGCCGCATTTATACAATCTGTTCCGCGAGGCCGAGGTCAGCGGCCTGCCCGTTATCCGTCCGCTAATTCTGGAGTATCCGCGCGACCCGCATGTCACCAATCTGTGCGACCAGTACCTGCTGGGAGAGAATGTGCTGATTGCCCCTGTGTACCGGCCGGATACCGATCACCGCTCCGTGTATCTGCCTGAAGGGCGCTGGATAGACTATTGGGATGGTGAAGTCCATGAAGGCGGGCGGCATATTCTGGCTGTTGCACCGCTGCGCATTATGCCGATGTATGTCCGGGAGGGTACCTTTGTTGCCGAAGGGCCGCTGAAGCAATATGCCCAGGAAGAAACGGGAGAAATGATCATTTTCCACCTGTATGGAGCCCAAGCGGAGGAGGGTTTCTCAGCAAGCTACTCGCTGTATGAGGATGACGGACACAGCTTCAGTTACAGAAAAGGCGATTATTCCGAAATGCGTGTACATGCTGAGGCGGAGAAGGGGCGCTTGATGCTGAAATGGTCCTATACGATGGACGGCTATAAGCCGCATCGTGAAACGCTACGTTTTGCACTCTGCTACCCTTTTTTTGAGACGGCCGCTGTAGAAGGATTGGGGGAAATCTCCATAGAGGAGCTTGACGAAGGCCGTGCAGGCTGGACGCGCAATGGCAAAGGCGGGAGCATTATCGTGCAGGTCAGCGAGTCGCGGGATGGCGGCGAGCTTGTAATTGTGGCAGCTCAAGGATAAGGTCTCCACAGGATGGAATGCGGCAGCAGCTGCTTACAATATAAACAAAGTCGCCATTCTCCCGTGCCCGCGGAATGGCGACTTTGTTATTGTCGGGCTCCTGGCCGAAGGGGCGCTTAAAGTTTAACGCCCGCTCCAGGTCCGGCTGTCTTCTCCGTCATCAAGGGTGATGTTGAAACTTCCAAAGTTGTTTCCCTGGGCCTCCGCCGTACTGCTGGAAGTGAGATTAAATTCCGGGTTGAAGCTGCTCATGGAATGGGGGGCGATTGTAAGCTTGGGCAATGTAATAGCCTCGCGGGACAACGGGTGGTCATAGTTCAATGGAAGCTGCAATACCGGCCGAACGGTTACGGCAGCCCGGCTGTGATTCTTCAAAGGAATGGAACAGCTGCCGCTAAGCTGCTGCTGCTTCAAGTCGTAGCTGCAGCTGACCTGCCGGGGGTCAAGCTCCACAGCATACACGCCCGATGTAAAGAGGCGTTGGTAACCGGTCACCATCCAGCCCGGGGCGTTGCTGAGCAGGAAGATGAACGCAATGAATATTAAGAAACGGTGTCTGTTCAGCGCTTTGTTCAAATGAATCAAAGCCACGATCAGCAGCGCAAACGATAGAATGCCAGTGAAATGCAGTCCGGTGCTTGATTCGGGACGGGTGTACAGCGGAATGCCCAAGCTGTACAGCAGAACATCAATCAGCGGGTCGGACCCGGGATATTTGATGCTGAACAGGATTAATAAAGCGAATATACCCAGGGCCAGGGACAATGAGCGTTTGTTGTGGATCAGAGGATTATCGGGCTTGATAACGGACACCTCCTGTAAATATATCTCAATTATAACATATTGGCGGAGGGGTCTTTCGGGAAATTATCCAGAAAGGTTTTTAAATCTGCCGATTTTCGTATAAGATGAAGAGATGGGGAGAATACCTGTATAACCTGAAAGCTTCTTTATCTTACAAACGATCGGATTTCCATACTTTAAATATATGGCTTATCGGTCTGGGCGCTGTACATTATTTCTGCTTGCTTAAAAGACAGGAGATCACCGATGACTAAGCATCTGTATTCAATATGGCTTGGGGATGTATTATTCTGCTTCTCCGGCGAAACTTCGGAGCCAAAGGTTGACGCCTGGACCCGTGTGATCAAGCGGCTCGAGCTGCTGGGCGGGGTCCGGCCTTTTGCAGGGGCAACACTGCGGCTGGCGGAAGTGAAGTATCCGATAGCTCCGGCGGCAGACAAACCCGCGCGGCGTACCTTTCCCGGGCGGACGATGGAAGGGCTTGCCCTGCTGCCGAAGGATGCCTTTGAGCTGCTGCTGGCCTATGATGAGCAGCTATGTCTGAAACAGGGGGTTGAGCCTGGCGGAGAGCTCCGGTATTGGGCGGCCGCAGCACGGTTTGCACTGGAGCTGATGGGCACAGGCGGCATTGTGCCGGGAGCGCTGCCGCCCCGTACGGTAGGACCGCGGCGGCGCGGTGGAGAGCAGGCGGCTGTGGCCTGCTGGTCCCCTGTATTCCGCAGCCCGGAGGAGCGGGACTATTTCCTGCAACTGGCTGCGTCCATGCCTGTGCTTGCACTGGGTACCCATACCGCCGAAGCGGGGGACTTGTCTTCACGTGAAGAAGCCGGCGCGTATGTGCTGTACTCTTTTTTACAGGCGGTGATGACGACAGAGATTAAAAAGGTTGTTGCCGGCATAGAAGGTGAGCTGGCGCCTTATAAAGCGAATTACCGCCGCGGGTACTCTCCGCTGACGGAGCTGTGGTGGAACAGCTTGCTTACAGGTTCCCGGGATGTCCCTGTCCAGGGAACCCCGGCCGAGGTGACGGAGCTGCTGGCTAGCGTCAATGAGACTGCTGGCAGCGAAGTCCCGCGCTCCAAGGTCGAGGAAGTCCGCAGCGGCCAACTGGGGCTTGGCCTGCGGCTGGAACCTCCGCAAGGTGAAGAGGAGACATGGCGTCTGACCTTCTGGGCAGAAAGCAAGGAGGAAGGGGAGTTCTGGCTGTCCGCCGGCTCAATCTGGAGCAGCAAAGAACGTGAATTCACGTTATGGGGCAAAGTCTACCGGAATATTCAGCAGCAGCTGCTCACGGCGCTTGGAAGGGCAGCGAAGTTGTCGCCCGATATCGGCCGGGCACTGGCGGTTCCGGCACCGGAAGGCGTGGATCTTGCGCCTGAGCATCTGTACAATTTCCTGAAGGAGAGCGTACAGCTGTTGACTTCCAAAGGCATTACCGTGCAGATGCCCTCACGCTGGAGCCGCGAGGGACGCCGCCGGATCGGCATGAAAATGAAGATGCAGCCGCCTGCAGGCACGACGGACGGCCCGGCACCGGTCGCGCTGGGTATGGAGGAACTGATCTCCTTCCGCATGGAGGCCTCCCTGGGGGACGTTTCCATCAGTGCCGAGGAATTGAATGCATTGGTTGAGGCCGGGGTGCCCTTTGTGAGATTCCGCGGGGAATGGATTGAAGTCGATCCCAAGGAAATCCGTCAGGTTCTGAAATACATGAAACGCCATGAGAGCGGCGAAATGACGGCGGCGGACTGGATGCGACTGGAAGCCGAGGATGGGGAAGACCGGCTCTGGAAAGGCATGTCCGTGACCGGGATGGAGACTTCCGGCTTGCTGGCTTCACTTATGCGCGGCGATGTGCTGCGCAATCTTCCGTCCCGTTCTGTACCGGAGGACCTCCAGGGTACACTCAGGCCCTATCAGGAACGCGGTTATCAATGGTTAGCTGCCCTCAGCGGACTGGGCTTTGGTGTCTGTCTGGCTGATGATATGGGTCTGGGCAAAACCGTACAGGTTATTACCTGCCTACTGGACCGTTCTTTGAACGCACCGCCGGAGGAATTGCGCAGACCTGTGCTTATTCTCTGTCCTACCTCGCTGCTGGGGAACTGGCAGCGGGAGCTGCAGCGGTTTGCTCCATCGCTTCATGTACATATCCATCATGGAGGGCGGCGTGTGCGCGGTGAGAGCTTCATGGAGCTTGCGGAGAGTCATGATATTGTGCTGACGACCTACCATTTGGCGGGCCGGGACAGTGAAGATTTGGCGGGCGTGCAGTGGTCGACAGTAGTCCTGGATGAAGCTCAGTACATTAAGAATCACCGGACCAAACAGGCGCAAAGTGTCATGAAGCTTTCGGCACCGCACCGGATTGCCATGACGGGTACACCGGTGGAGAACCGTCTCGGGGAGCTGTGGTCCATCTTTCACTTCTTGAATCCCGGGTACCTGGGAACTTATCATTCCTTCCGCCAGCGATATGTGTCGGGAGAGGGCGGCGAACGGCTGCGCGAGCTGCATCGGCTGGTCTCCCCGTTCCTGCTGCGACGGCTCAAAAGCGATCCGGATATTTCCAAGGATCTGCCGGAGAAGCTGGAACTGAAGTCCTATTGTCCCCTGACCGAAACCCAGGCTTCCCTGTATCAGGGAGTGGTCGATGAAATGCTGGGGGTTATCGGGGAAAGCTCCGGAATGGCGCGGCGCGGGCTGGTGTTGTCCTCCCTGACCAAGCTGAAGCAGATCTGCAACCACCCGCAGCTGTTCCGGAAAGAGGAGGGGCGGACACAGCGCAATGAACAATCCGGCAAAATGGAAGTGATGTTCGAAGTGCTGGACAGTATTGCCGAGCTGGGCGAATCGGCGCTGATCTTCACCCAATATGTGGCGATGGGCGAACTGCTCGTCAGCCGTCTGGCTCGCCGCTATGGCGTAACGCCGCTGTTTCTGCATGGCGGGATTCCCAAACGGGAACGCGATGAGATGGTGCATGATTACCAGGAAGGGAAAGGGCCGGCATTCTTCGTGCTTTCCCTCAAGGCCGGCGGCGTCGGGCTCAACCTGACCCGGGCGAACCATGTTATCCATTACGACCGCTGGTGGAACCCGGCGGTGGAGAACCAGGCTACCGACCGTGCATTTCGGATCGGGCAAGACCGGAATGTGCAGGTGCATAAGCTGATCTGCCAGGGTACCCTGGAGGAACGGATCGACGAACTGATTGAACGTAAAAAAAGTCTGTCCGAGCAGGTTGTCGGCTCCGGTGAAACCTGGTTGACCGAGATGTCCAATCATGAGCTCAAGGAGCTTATCGAACTGCAGGGGCAGGACTGGATGTAATAAGGGAGGGAATTACCAATGATTGAAACCCTGGAGCTGAGGCTGGAAGCCGCCCCCGGGCTGCTGAGCGCTGCGTGGATTCCACTTTCCGGCACAGCGGGTAAACCGGAGGCGGGGTCAAACAACAGGGGGACTTCTGCAGAGCTTCGTCTTTCTTTGGAGGTTCCGGTCTGGCCGGCGGCCCGCAGGGAGGAAATTCTGCAGCAGATCGCCCATCATCCGAATGAGCTCTTTGCGCTGCTGGAAGGACGGTTGACAGGCGGGTGTGCGAAACTGGATCCGGATCTGTTTCCGCCAGAGGATGTACTTATGCAGGGGATTGTGAGTCAGGCTGAGAATGTAGATGCAACAAAGGTGCTGGAGCTGATCCGCAAACAGCTGGCACAGAAGCCGCTGCTTGCGTTTACGTTAAAAGGGCTCTCCAAAGGAGACCTGCTGGAAGGGGTGTTTGCCCAGTGGGCCGAGGAAGAACAGGGGGCTGCTCGTGACGAGGCTGCGGCACCGTTGTCGGCGGGCAGTCTAGCTGCGGAGCTGACCCGGCTGGAGCGCAAGGGGCCTGCCATCTCCACCGGAGAATGGCTGGCGGAGGCGGTAGCCGAAGGTTCCCTGCATCAGCCGGGCCCGTTATTTCATGAGATCGAAGCCCGTCCGTTTCCGGCTTCCCACCCGGTAGCAGCTCCGGCCGAAGATTGGGGAGCGCTGCTCCCCAAGACGCCAAAAGCGCAGGAGGGAGTGGCTCTGATTATGAACCGTGTGGCGGAGGCCGCTGCGCGGAAGGCACAGAGCATACTGAAGCCGAAGTGAATTCATCCGCAGCATCATTGGGAAATGGCAAAAAGGCAGCCCCGCTTCAGCATCAGCTGATTGCGGGGCTGCCTTTAATTGTCTCCCTTGCCGGGCAGCAAGGGCGGGCGGTCAGGCCTTGCGCTGTCCGGGGCCGGGGCCGTCTCCCTCGGAGAGCTCCAGAATCTCCCGGCGCAGGCGCAGCATCTTCTGATCGAGCTCATCCGCAGCGCGGGCGGCTTCCTTCAGTTCTTCCGCGACGTGGGCGGGAAGCTGTTTGTCGAATTTATAATACAGAATATGCTCCATGCTCGCCCAGAAATCCATAGCGAGCGTACGTAGCTGAATCTCTACTTTGACCCAGCGTGTTCCCTCCAGCAGGATCAGCGGAATCGCTATTATTAAATGCAGACTCTGGTATCCATTGGGCTTGGGATGGGCGATATAATCCTTGATTTCCAGGATGCGCATATCCTCACGGGCACTCAGATGATCCACCAGGCGGTAAATATCTTTGACGAATGCACAGACGATCCGCATGCCGGCGATATCATGAATGTACTGTTCCATATTTCCAAGGCTGAATTCATAGCCCTTGCGCTGCATTTTTTGCAGAATGCTCTTCGGTTCCTTGATCCGTGACTTCACATGCTCGATCGGACTGAAGCCGTCGCGTACCTGCCATTCGCTTTTGATGACATCGATCTTATTCTGAAGCTCGTTCAGAGCATGGCGGTAGAGTACCGGCAAAGTCTTGAAATCCTCAATCTGCTTGGCAAAATCCTCATTAATCTGCCATTGCTGCATATCCTTAACATGTACCTGCAACTGATTTAGCGTTAACTGTGTACCTTCTTGTTCGTCCACTGAAACTCTCCCGATTTTCGTTATAGGTGACTAAATCTATTTTAACCGATTTTTGGTCCTGGAAGCAAAATAAAGCCCGGGCAGGGACGTTGTCCGTAGCAGGGCTTTGGTGCGGGTGCGAATATCCTGAACTGATGGCAAAACGGTGAAATGCCCGTTATTCCAGAAACATTATGCCCGCGAAGGCGTATTACTGCACATCAAAGGAAACCTGGGGCTGCTCCATTATTTGTTGGTGGGTGAGCCTCCGTCATAGCCCTTGTCCTGATATCCGGTATTCTCAAGTTTGGGGAGAACCCCCATCCCGTCAATGGCTGACCGGGTCTCCCCGGTACCCTGCTCACGCAGATATTCAAACAGCTTAACGGTCTGATCATCAAACTGATCTATCGCGTCGTCATGGTCAGCAGACTTGTACGGCACAAAGGCACGGCGAAAAGCATATCCGTCGCCTCTTTCCAAATCCTTCAACAAATCCTGCAGGACAGTGAGCTCATCGGTTGTCAGCAGCACTTCGAATTCATTCGAGTCATTGCGGACATCCTGGATCAGGCCGTGGGCCACGGATACGAAATAATGTTTTTTCTCTTCACTAACGGTCAAGGTTAATCCCTCCATCTTCTGGGTAAGGTTCACCATCATTATTTTACTATTATACACAGAACGACAAATAATGAATCTGCTCCACAGTTTTGGTATGATAGAAGCACGTTTCCGGTGTGCCGGACCGAAGTCCGATTAACTCAAAGACGATTCAGGCTGCCATTCAGCCCTGTTCTCACTGTGTAGGAGGAGGAGCAACAATGAATTTATTACAACGTATCAAAGACGGTGCCAGCAAGGTTACCGAAAAAGCACAGAACTCCGTAGAGATCGGCAAGCTGAACAGCCATATATCCGATATCGAGCGTGAGATGGAAGTTGAATTTGCCAAAATGGGCAAGCTTTTTTATGAGGGATACCGTTCGAGGGATATGTCGGTGGCCGAAGGCCAAATGCTGGAGCTGTCGCGTGCCTGCTCCAAGCTGCAGGAGAAGATTGACGGACTGCGCTCACGTATCGCTGAGCTGAAAAATGAGCGTCTGTGCAGCTGCGGTTATGTAGTGGCCTTGGATGCCAATTTCTGCCCGCATTGCGGGCGCAGACTGGAGGAGCCTCTCAATTTTCGCAAGACACCCGCAGCGCCGGTAACGGTGGCTTCGGTCTATGAAGACGAAGAGGAAGATCAATACTACGGTGCGGATGAGCTTACGGCTGAAGAGAAAGAGCTGGCGATGAAGTCCGAACAACATGCCGTGTATACCGAAGTGCAGGAATCCGAGGATGAGCTCCCGCTGGACCCTTATGCAGGGGGGCAGGAAGTAGACCGGGATCGCCGTCATGCTGATGAACTGGAACGCGAACGGGAGAGACAGCTGGAGCTGGACCGGCGCATCAGGGATTGGAAGGCGAGCGAACATGGGGAGGAAGCCTCAGCGGCAGAAGGCGAGGACAACGGAGTGCGCGATTTGGTGAAATGCCAGATTTGCCGGGCAGATTTGCCTAAGGGCTCCATGTGGTGCCCGCGCTGCGGATCAGAACAAATCTAGTCAGTCAGGATTTCAGTCAGCTTAGGGGGACAACAGGATGGAACAGTTGCTGCTGCATCTGCGCAATCTGGGCTTCACGGAGATGGAGTCCAAAATTATGGTGGAGCTGGCGACCAAGGGTCAGGCTTCCGGCTACGAAGTGGCCAAACAGCTCGGAGTCTCCAGGTCCAATGTATATGCGGCGCTTCAGCGCCTGACCCAGCAAGGTTATGTGAGATGTGGAGAGGGAGAGCCGGCACGTTACAGCGTCCTTGATCCGGAGGAGCTGGCGACCATGATCTCCGGCCGGGTGCAGGCATCGCTGGCCTATATGGAGAGCGAAATGCCCCGCGGAGGACCGGTCAGTCCATCTTTTTATAATGTGGAAGGCGACCGGAACGTCCTTGGAGCACTGGTTCGGCAGCTGAATCTGGCCGGCCAGGAAATTGTGGTGGATGTGTGGCGGGAGGAAGCATCCCTGCTGCGCAGTGAGCTTGAGCAGGCGGAGCTGCGGGGGGTTAAGCTGCTGTGGGCTTTTGACGGCGGCAATGCGGTTCCCTCGCCCTATCCGGTCTGGCCGCCGCTTGGCGGCAAGCCGGGGCGCAGTGACGGGAGGAAGTTCTCTTTTGTCGTCGACCGCAGCTGGTGCATGCTGGGCATGCGGTATGAGGACGGGTCGGCACAGGCTGTCGTCACCGAACATCCCGTGCTGGTGGAGCTCCTGCTGAATCATTTTACGCAGGAAATGGTGTTGTTTGAGCTGGAGGAGGATATGGGGCCGGAGCTTGAGAAACGTTACGGGGAGCGCTACAGCCGGATCTATAGCAAATATGTGATGAACGAGCAGGAAGAACACCCGGAAGAACGGGAAGAACACCTGGGAAAACCCGAAGAACCCGATCAACTGCCGGAACAGCTCCGCCAGGAGAACGGTAACTAATGCAGGGAGGTTTTAAAGATGGAATGTATCGTACATTTTGATGTGGTGCATAAGGAAGGGCCCAAGCCCTTGCGTGGACTTTTGTTTATCAATGAAGGGACGGCTCCGAGTGAGGCCGAATTGATCGGCATGTTCAAGGACATGAAGTTCAATGTTAGGTTGGAGGACGCCGAGAAGCTGGTGTTCAAACCGGTTAACCCGTCAGACAGTTTTCAGGAGATTCGGATTACCGGCTATGATAACGGCAAGCAGGGTGCCAAAGAAGATCATGAGCTGAAATCGATCGTCGGAAATCTGCTGCCCCAAAAGCCTACGGGTCTCTGATTCTGGAGCCGGGGTCCCATTTGGGGGAGAAGGAGGAGCACCTATGAAATTATTGAAGCAAAAAGTCATGAACGAAGGCATTGTGCTGGGATCCGGCGTGCTCAAGGTTGATTCTTTTCTGAATCATCAGATGGACCCTGTGCTGATGCGGGAAGTGGGACGGGAATTCACCCGGCGGTTTGCCGGTGAAGAGATAACGAAGGTGCTTACTATCGAGTCTTCCGGGATTGCACCCGGGATTATGACGGCACTGGAGCTGGGAGTCCCGCTGATTTTTGCCCGCAAGCAGAAGTCGCTGACCCTGACGGAAGATATTTTTGTGGAGAAAGTCTATTCTTTTACGAAAAAAGAAAGCAATGAAATCACCGTTTCCAAAAAATTCATCGCCGCCGGTGAGCGTGTGCTGATTGTCGACGATTTCCTGGCGAACGGTGAGGCGGCATTTGGGCTCGCCCGTATTGTCGAGCAAGCCGGAGGAAGTGTGGCCGGCATCGGCATTGTGATCGAGAAGTCCTTTCAGCCCGGCAACCGACTGCTTCAGGAAGCGGGATACCGCTTGGAATCACTTGTGCGGATTGCTTCGCTGGAGGATGGACGCGTCACCTTTATGGAGGAAGACGAAGTCCTGCCCGGCTGAATTTGGACTTTAAGGATATGGCTAAGGCCGCACGAAGGATGTGCGGCCTTTTTGGTATTAAACTGAGCTGTTTCAGCTAAAGTCGCTCATCCAAAGGCATTTATGCCTTCCAATCGAGCTGTTTCCGCTACAGTCGCTCATCTAAAGGCATTTATGCCTCACAATCGAGCTGTTTCCGCTACAGCTGCTCAACGAAAGGCAATTATGCCTCACAATCGAGCTGTTTCCGCTACAGTCGCTCATCTAAAGGCAATTATGCCTCACAATCGAGCTGTTTCCGCTACAGCTGCTCAACGAAAGGCAATTATGCCTCACAATCGAGCTGTTTCCGCTGAAGTCGCTCATCCAAAGGCAATTATGCCTTCCAATCGAGCTGTTTCCGTTACAGCTGCTCAACGAAAGGCAATTATGCCTTCCAATCGAGCTGTTTCTGCTACAACTGCTCAACGAAAGGCATTTATGCCTTCCAATCGAGCTGTTTCCGCTGAAGTCGCTCATCCAAAGGCATTTATGCCTCACAATCGGGCTGTTTCCGCTGTAGTCGCTCATCCAAAGGCAATTATGCCTTCCAATCGAGCTGTTTCCGTTACAGCTGCTCAACGAAAGGCAATTATGCCTTCCAATCGAGCTGTTTCTGCTACAACTGCTCAACGAAAGGCATTTATGCCTTCCAATCGAGCTGTTTCCGCTGAAGTCGCTCATCCAAAGGCATTTATGCCTTCCACTTGTAAACTCCGCGCCCCTTTGGCACCGGGATCGCTTTCCGGGCAATGCGAAAAGACGGGTTCCTCAGTTTCATAGCTGCGAACTCAGAAGGGGCGCTAGCCGCTGGCATGACAAGGTGAGCCGGCAGGCAACGCGAGCAACGCCGCCTGCGGGAAGCGCACCTTCAGGGCGCCCGGCTCGCAGCGTACGGCAAGTGGCCCGGTGCCCAGGCTTTCGCCGTCGCCGATGGCATGCCGGGCCTCGGCGAAGCGGACGGACACGCAACGTCCGCGTAACATCGTCACGAAGGGCAGCGTCACATGCCTGCCCTTAAACACCGTCGGGAACAGCCGCAGCAGCTGCCAGCGGCTGCACCCATGCACCACGCAGACGTCGAGCAGGCCGTCATCGGCCTTCGCCTGCGGGCAGATCAGCAGCCCGCCGCCGTAGCTGGGCAGGTTGCAGACCGAGACGAGCCAGGCCGTCTCGTATACATCCTCCCGGCCATCGCAGGCTACGCTGACCCGGCAGGGCTTAAACGTCATCAGCGTATGCACGATGCCGAAGAGATAGGCCAGCTGGCCGGCGCCAATGGCATTGCACAGCCGCTTGTAGCGGCTGGCGTTCACATTGGCAGCCACCTGGGCGTCGAAGCCGCTGGCCACGGCCGTGAGCGTCAGGCCATCCGCGCCGGAGAGCAGATCGGCCGCGGTGCAGCGGCCTGTCAGCGCGGCGTCCAGCGCCGCCCCGGTGGCCAGCGGGATGCCGAAGCCGCGCGCGGTGTCATTGCCGGAGCCGGCCGGGATGACCGCCAGCGGCACGTTCATGCGCTGCAGCGCGCCGAGCACACTGTGGATGGTGCCGTCACCGCCGACCACCACAGCTGCTTCCCAGGCCTCGTGGCGGGAGAGGGCCCCGCAGACGGCTTCTTCTGCACCCGCGGCGCTTTTCGTGAACAGGGTCTCGTACGCAATGTTCCTTCTTTTCAGCAATGTCTCCACCGCCTGCCAGGTCCGCTGCCCCGATCCGCCCCCGGACCGCGGATTGATGATGAATAAATACATGGATGTTCCTCCAGCCTGTTCTAATTCCCGTGTGTCACTGACTCCATTGTAAGGAGTGGAAGGGTAAAAGGGAATTCTTTTTGGAAGAGTCCGGATACCTGTGCTACAGCTGGCGGAGCTGGCGTTCGGCAAGCTCCCCGACCCAGGGCAGCTTATACCACATACCGCTGAGGGAATGGTAGAGCATCAGCAGCCAGACGGCCAGGCCGGCCAGAGAGAGCAGGGCTGCCAGGAAAGGGCCAAGCAGAGGAATGAACCCGGCGACCACATGGCCTATTGTCAAAGCGCCAAAGGCAAACAGTGATTGAAGGGCATGGAAGAGCACGAAGCGGCTGCGTTTCTCCAAAGCCAAAAAGACGACGCCACCGACAAAGGGGATCAAATAACAACATGCACCCGCGAGGTTCTCGGGCAATCCGGTCGAAGATCGGAATGGGGACAAAAGGCTCACGCTCCTTGTAGTAGTAGTAGAAGGAGGCCTGCAGAAATGGAATGCAGAAGAGGCAAGCGTCCGTTCCTTCCTCCTAAGAGCCTATGAGTCCTGCGGATGAAGTATGTGGGCTAAGCTAGCACATCGCCGGTATAATGTATTGCTCCACCAGCCTTCGGGGGTTTTTCCAGGTGCGCACCTTGCTCTCGGCGGTGAAGATGACAGCGGCATCCAGTTCGGGGAGCAGCAGAATCTGCTGGCCTCCGTGGCCATGGGCCAGTCTGTAGGTCTGGCCGCTCATGGACCCGGTCCAGAACTGGTAGCCGTAATCGCCAAAAGCCGGGTATCCGGCTGTTTGCGGAGCCAGCATCTGCTGCAGCCATTCACCAGGAATCACCGGTTTGTCTGCAAATCGGCCTCCTTCCAGCAGGCAGACTCCGATCTTGGCCATATCACGGGAGGTCAGGTACAGGCCGATATGCCCCATACTGTGACCCTCCGGGCTGGGGACCCAGGCGGTATGGGTGATGCCCAGCGGTTCAAACAAATGCAAACGGGCATAGCTGTAAGCATCAAGCCCGGTAGATTCACTGAGCATCATGGAGATTAGATGGGAATCGGTGCTGCGGTATTGAAAGTGGCCGATATTCTCTGGAATGATAGGTAAGCCAAGCGCAAATAACCCCCATTGGCGGCTGCGGTGCAGCTGCTTGACCAGCGGCTCACCCAGTCTTTTTCCGGTAATCCAGCTGAATCCGGAAGTCATGGTAAGCAGATGGCCCAGTGTGATTTTGGCGAGCTCCGGGGAGTGCCGTGGGGGAATATAGGCGTGCAGCAGTTCTGCAACAGAAGTATGAATGCCGGGCAGATCTCCGCGGCCGATGGCAATTCCCGTAAGGATGGACAACACACTTTTGGTAGCGGAGCGGAGATCATTTAGCATTCCGGCTTGATGACTCCCGTAGTAACGTTCGAATATAAGTTTCCCGTGGCGGATAATAAGCAGACTATGCATCCTGGGAAATTCCTTCAAAATGTTAAAATGTAAGTTTTCAAGAGGCGGAGCCTGTGTCCCCGTGTCTTCCGGCCGTGCTTGGGTGAGCTTGGAGCCTCTGGCCACAGGTGAGCTCAGTAACGGTAACTGCTGATTCATGGGCCTCTCCTTCCTTCTCGCCTTTTGTTATTTTCTTTTGTTCATCTTACCCGGCGTATATTATATTCTACCCCAAGCGGCAGGCCTGACCTCCTATTGAATAGGCCGTGAATAAAATAAATCCAAAAAGCACATTTTACAAGGAAAGGTGGAAGTTACAGAGGAATATGATACAATATAACGATAAGGCCCGAAAGGAGTGATTCAGAAAGTGGCTCTTCGGGTAACTATAGTGTCAAGGTGTTATTTGTGGAATGGACACCTTAAACTTTCAGCCCAAATCACGACGAACCTGCTTCACCGATTAGACGGGTCAAGCTGTTAAGCTCAGCTGGCATCACGTGTAGACGGATAATGCAAGCCGCGTATGTGTACTGGATATTCACTTGCATTTCAAGGTTACGGCGGACTTTTCATCATGCATTCTCTACAACGGAGCATTCATTTTCAATGTTTTGGGAGGGAACTGATCATGGCAAGTAAAGGTCATAACGAAGTCAAGGAAAGTCTACGGGAAATGACACGTATTTTCCGGCCCAAAGATCCCAAGAAATTCGTGAAAGAGTATGTCCGGAAGTATCGGATTACGGGAGGCTATGAAGAAGAGCTGACCATGGTCGTGGAACATGAGCTGGTGAGGATGAACTCATCCGTCTCCTAACTTTGAACAGAGAAGTTGTTCCGCGTTTTTTGCGAACTAAACCTGAGTTACAACATCCATGAGGATTCTCATAAACCGTGCCCGGGCGGCGTGCCGCTGCAGGAAGCGGTTTTTTTTGTTGCGTCTATGGGAGGTATTGAGATGAATTCTCACAAAATAGTCAAATGAATTAATAGACACATTTTCATTTGTATGCGCTTTCGACAAATTTTTTCTGATGTTTGCGTTTTCAAAAAATGCGAAAAAATCCAGTCGTGACAAGCTTTTTTTACAAGTATGAAAGGTTTGTGAACTCCTTGTGAACGATTGACAAAACACCCCCTTAAACTTATATTAATAGTGATTGTTATAATTGACAGGGAAAATGTAGTAATCTACGAATTCGGGAAAAGCGGGGTAGATCAATGATGAAAACGTGGCAGGCTGTAAAGCGACTCCTTCCCATGACTGCGGTATCGGGACTCCTACTTATTCTTGCCGGGTGCGGACGCGAGGACTTGTCGGTGCTCAGACCGCAGGGACCTGAAGCGGAGACTTCTTATGGACTGATAAAGCTGTCGATCACAATTATGATCGTTGTATTGTTGATCGTTTTTTTCATTGCAGCTTATGTAATGGTTCGTTTCCGCAGAAAACCCGGGCAGAACGAAATTCCGGAACAGGTGGAGGGCAGCTTTAAGCTGGAAGTACTCTGGACGGTCATTCCGCTCATTCTGGTAGTGGTGCTGGCAGTGCCGACTGTGAAAGCGGTATTTGCAGCCGGAGATGATCATGCGAATGATGCAAATGCGGTCAAGGTCAAAGTGACAGGCCACCAATACTGGTGGGAGTTCGAATATTCCGATTATGATGTGAAGACTGCGCAGGATCTGGTGATTCCTACAGGGAAAGACATCGCTTTTGAATTGACGACGGCAGATGTACTGCACTCCTTCTGGGTACCTTCTCTTGCCGGTAAAATTGACACCAACCCTGCAGGTACGATTAACCGGTTCAGCTTCAGTGCGCCTAATGAAGGCGTTTACCGGGGGAAATGTGCGGAGCTGTGCGGACCTTCCCATGGATTCATGGAGTTTAAGGTAAAGGCGGTCAGCGATCAGGAGTTCGAGAAGTGGATTGCTTCAATGAAAGCCCCTGCCGTGCTGCCTGAGGACACGGCCCTGGCCGAGAAGTTCAAGTCGCAATGTCTGACTTGCCACGCAGTTGGCGGTCAAGGGGTTGCTCTGGGGCCTGACCTGACAGGCATTGGCTCCCGCGAGTCGATAGCCGGTATTCTGCTGAACGACGATACCAGGGAAGACGGGGCACCGGTCGAAGAGAATCTTAAGACATGGCTGCATGATCCGCAAAGCGTGAAGCCGGGTAACTTGATGCCAAGCCCCAAAGATCTGGGCCTGAGCGATGCCGAGATAGATGGCATTGCTGAATATCTGGCCAATTATAAACTGGACTGATGATTTAGCCCGTTTAAGAAGCAGCATATATGATAAGGGGGTACGAACCTTGGCTCAAGCAGCGCACAGCTTGAATTCTTCCAAACCTCTGGGACATGGCCACAGCGTCAAGCGCCATACCGGGCTGATGGATTGGATCACAACCGTCGATCACAAAAAAATAGCAATTCTGTACCTATGGGCCGGAGGTTTGTTCTTCGGAATAGGAGGGCTTGAGGCCATCCTGATCCGCATCCAGCTAATCAAACCGATGAATGCCTTCCTGGATGCCCAGACCTTTAATGAACTGATTACGATGCATGGTACGACTATGATCTTTCTCGGTGTCATGCCGATCATCTTTGCACTGATGAATGCGGTCATACCGCTGCAGATCGGTGCGCGGGACGTAGCTTTTCCATTCCTTAATGCGCTGGGTTTCTGGACTTTTCTGTTTGGGGGGATCTTACTCAATCTAAGCTGGATTATGGGTGGGGCACCTGATGCGGGCTGGACTGCATACGTTCCTTTGTCGTCAACTACTTACAGTAATACACATGGAGTCGATTTTTATACGATTGGGCTGCAGATAGCCGGACTCGGTACGCTTATCGGCGGCATTAACTTTCTGGCGACGATCATTACCATGCGTGCGCCGGGGATGTCCTTTATGCGAATGCCAATGTTCGCCTGGACAACATTTATTACTTCCGCCATTATTCTGTTTGCTTTTCCTGCAGTTACAGTAGGATTAGTCCTGCTTACTTTTGACCGGATTCTGGGCGCCAATTTCTTCGACGTAGCCGGTGGAGGGAATCCGGTACTATGGCAGCATATTTTCTGGATCTTCGGACACCCTGAAGTGTACATCCTGATTCTTCCTGCCTTCGGTATTATTTCCGAGGTTATTCCGACCTTCTCGCGCAAGCGGCTGTTCGGGTACAGCTCCATGGTGTTCGCAACGATCCTGATTGCCTTCCTGGGCTTCATGGTATGGGCGCATCACATGTTCACAACCGGTCTTGGGCCGGTAGCCAATGCGCTTTTCTCCGTATCCACGATGTTGATCGCAGTGCCTACGGGAATCAAGATCTTCAACTGGCTGTTCACGATGTGGGGCGGCCAAGTGCGTTTCACTACACCTAATCTGTTTGCAGCCGGTTTTATTCCGACCTTTACGATGGGTGGAGTTACAGGTGTCATGCTGGCTTCGGCACCTGCGGATTTCCAGTTCCATGATACGTATTTTGTCGTGGCGCATTTTCACTACGTTATTGTCGGGGGTCTGGTACTTGGCCTTTTTGCCGGCCTGCATTACTGGTGGCCCAAGATGTTCGGCCGCATGCTGAGCGAGAAGCTGGGCAAATGGACCTTCTGGACCTTTATCATCGGCTTCCACATGACCTTTTTTGTTCAGCATTTCCTCGGTCTGATGGGAATGCAGCGCCGCGTATTCACGTATTTGCCGAATCAGCAGTTTGATCTGCTGAATCTGGTCAGCACGATAGGCGCGGGGCTGATGGGTGTCGGAACGATCCTGTTCCTCCTGAACGCCTTCCTGACTTCCAGACGGCCTGCCGATGCAGCTGATGATCCGTGGGAAGACGGACGTACACTGGAATGGACCATTCCTTCGCCGCCGCCGGAGTATAACTTCAAGCAGACTCCGCTTGTGCGCGGAATCGACGCTTTCTGGAAAGAGAAAACGGCCGGGCATAAGGGGATGACCCCTGCGGAGCCTGTAGGTTCGATTCATATGCCATCCGCGACAGTGCTGCCGTTCACCATGTCCGTCGGAATCTTTATTGCCGGGCTGGGTTTTATGTTCAGCAGGGATGAATTCGGAAATGCCTTTATGAGCTTTCTCTTCAATAATTATATTGTAACTGCAATTGGTCTTGTCATTACGTTCGGGTCCATGCTGCTGCGTTCGCTCTATGACGATCATGGCTGGCATATTGAACCCGAAGAGCTGGAAGGAAGGTGAGCAGATATGACAACGGCACACGCAGAACCTGCTAATGGTACGCTACCGCACGAACCGGAAAAGGCAACCCTCGAAGGCCGCAATAAGGTGCTTGCCTTCTGGCTGTTCCTTGGCGGAGAAGCTGTACTCTTCGGAACACTGTTTGCTACCTTCCTGGCGCTGCGCAATCAGACCAATGAAGGCCCCAGTGCGAATGAGCTGTTTCATCTTCCGCTGGTAGCGGCAGCAACCTTCATCCTGCTGGTCAGCAGCTTGACAAGTGTGTTCGCTATCCAGGCGATGCACAGAGGGCGCGTAGCTCAGCTGCGCAATTGGCTGCTTCTGACCGTCTTGCTTGGGCTAGGGTTCCTGGGTCTGGAAATTTATGAATTTGCAGAGTATATCCGGCATGAGAATTTCGGTATGACGACAAGTGCGTTCAGCTCGGCGTTTTATACGCTGGTAGGTTTTCACGGGGCTCACGTGGCATTCGGGATTCTCTGGATTGCTGTCCTGATCGGTCAGCTGGCCCGTAAAGGGCTGACGGTTGTTACTGCACCGAAGATATATGTGTCTGCCATGTACTGGCATTTTATCGACGTGGTGTGGGTCTTCATCTTCACGGTTGTATACCTGCTCGGAAAGGTGGGCTAAAGCCATGGCGACGGAACAGCATTCGCAGGAAGGCGTTGTCAAACACCGCCACCGGCATGAAGGGCCGCAGAAGCATATTGTTGTGTTTATCTTCTCCATCGTCCTGACATTGATTGCTTTTGCGGCAGTGGCCGCCGGAGGCGTAAATCCCGCGTTTGCGGTAGTTTTGCTCCTGGTAATGGCTGTGCTTCAGGTGTTTGTGCAGATGGGCTTCTGGATGCACTTAAAGGACAGAGGGCATTTGATACCGATTATTTTCATGATAGGCGGATTTTTTGTCGCTGGGACCAGTATTATAATGGCGTTGTATTGGGTCTGGTGGGACTAAGCATTATCCAAAGGAGGCGGGCTGCAGAGGCCCCCTCTTTTTTAGTAGTTGGACTTTTCGGTTTAATTATTCTATCAAGCTTTGTTGATTTGCTAATCATTCCCTGCGCGAGGAGGCTTTGATCATGCTGGGACTTTCCTATTTCAGTTTTGCCGATTTGTGGAGCCCGCTGTTTCTGGCAGCCATTCTGCTGCTGATTGCCGGTTATTTTGTGGTGATTGGGCCATTGTCGGGGAAGTTTCCCGGATCGGGTCCGGTATCGCTCTGGCAGCGGCTGCTCTTTGTGAGTGGAATTATTGCCCTTTATCTCGCTCAAGGAGGACCAGTAAGCCTGCTTGGGCATATCATGTTCTCGTTCCATATGCTCAGCATGGCGCTGTCTTATCTGGTTGCCGTACCGCTGATCATGCTGGGCATTCCTGAATGGATCTGGCGGGCGCTGCTTAAAGTAAACCCGCTGCGGAGATTGTCCTTTCTGGCCCATCCTGTGGTAGCAGCGCTGGTGTTCAACGGCCTGTTCTCCCTGTACCATATTCCGGCAATCCATGATTATGTGATGCTGAACTTTACGGTGCACCGGCTTTATTATCTGGTGTTGTTCCTGACAGCAGGTCTGATGTGGTGGACATTGATTAATCCCCTCCCGGAACGCAGAATGGCCAGCGGGCTTGGCAAAATCGGCTTTATTTTCCTGAACATGGTGCTGTTGACCCCCGCCTGTGGCCTGATCATTTTTGCTGACCAGACGCTTTATGCCACATACAGCGATCCGGACACCTGGGCCCAGGCGATGGGGTATTGTGTATCGGGCGATCCAGCAGTGCTGCTGCAGAATTTTGGAGGGCCAACGTTTTTTGGACTGATGTCGCCAAAGGTGGATCAGCAGGTCGGAGGCATTGCCATGAAGTTCATTCAAGAAATTATTTTTGCCTCTATGCTTGCTTATGTGTTCTATCATTGGTATAAAAAAGAGAACGGGCAAGACGATGCAGAAGTATCCGGCTCACCTTCCGAAGTGGATGGAGGGCATTTGACCCGTGCATAGCTGGTGATCGCCAAGGAGGATATTCATGGATATTTTTACACTGTTTCCAACGATCAGTACATCTTTTATTGTGATCAGCGCGGTATTGGTGGCGATTGGCTGGAGACAAATTATTAAGGGCCAACGTGAGGCGCACAAGAAGACAATGATTGCCGCCGCAATCGCTGCGCTGCTGTTCTTCATTGTGTATGTCTCAAGAACGCTGTTTGTAGGGAATACCTCATGGGGCGGGCCGGATGAACTGAAGGGAATTTATCAAGTGTTCCTAATCTTTCATATTGTGCTGGCTACCGTGGCCGCCGTATTTGGTCTAACTACCCTCACGCTGGGCTTCAAAGCCAAATATGCCAAACACCGCAAATGGGGAAGGGTGACCTCCATCATGTGGTTCGTCACAGCCATAACGGGTGTGATGGTATATGTGCTGCTCTATATGCTGTACCCGGGAGGACATACGAAGCCGGTATGGGAAGTCATATTGGGGGCATGAAACTAAAAACTGGCCTGTGCATCAGTAGGTTCCTTGAGGGACAGGCTGATACACAGGCCAGTTGTGTGTGTTGAGCTTTCTCCGCTGCCGGGAGCCTATTGTCCTATACGATCAGCTGCAGATCGGTTAGTCTCAGGAACTGCTCTACGACACCGGGGTCGAATTGAGTTCCGGAGCAGGCCGACAGCTCCTGCTTGGCTTGCTCCAGGGTCGTTTGCCTCCGGTAAGGCCGGGAGGACAACATCGCATCAAAGGCATCGATCACAGAGCAGACCCGGGCAAGCAGCGGAATGTTTTCGCCTTGCAGGCCATAGGGGTAACCCGTTCCATTCCACCGTTCATGGTGATAGCGGATGATGTCCGTAACAACGGCATCAATGCCGGGGAAATCCTTGGCAAGCTCTGCACCAATCACAGGATGCATCTTCAGAATATTCCACTGATCCTCCGATAAAGGCTCTTGTTGATCCAAGATATGTACGGGTACAAATGATTTTCCGATATCGTGCAGAAAGCAACCTCTGACGAGATGGGTTCGCTCCTTCTCCGCAAGCTCCATGGAAGTGGCCATCACTTCTCCCAGCATGGCTACTCTGACTGAATGCCGATGAGTCTCCGCATGCTTGTTCCGCAAAAAATTCATCCACACACTAACATGTGCTTCTTCGGTAAGAGCCATCTGTACCTTTTTAACCAGTTCGGCTATCTCCCCCAACCTTACTCCCTCCCTATAGTTCTTATTGCGTCCTCCCAAAAGATCAAAAACAGCAAAACCTTCTACAATATGTAAATAAATGGAACAAAAGTTGTGAAAAAATGTCGTACAATATCACTTATGCGACATTTATATTGAAGAAGGAGCCATGAAATGACAATGGAACGAAGCGATTCTAATTGTTTGCAGCTAGCTTTGGTGGAACGTGGGGATACAATAAACAGTGATGAACAAATCGTCCAAATGTTTTTGGCAACATGCTGCCGGACAACTAATACACGGCGTAATTATGAAAGAGCCATTGCTGCTTTTCGTAAGTTTATATCTGCTACTGCCTTAAGGGATGTGTCATGGAGGGAAATTGAGGCTTACAAAATCTTTCTGACCCAAGGTGGTTACAGCTACCCGAAGCAATTGGCCCCTGCAAGTATCGCCGCTTTTATCGCACCTTTAAAATCCTTTTATAAGTGGGGCAGCGATCAGCATATTGGCTTTTTTGCAAATAATCCAACCGCAAGTGTACGTATTCCAAGCATCACCATCACCAGCAGAAGAAATTTTTTGACCAAAAGAGAGGTGGGAAGCCTGCTGCGGGAGATGCAGTCACAGGGCTTGCGGAATTACCTGATCGGCCTGACATTGGTCTTGTTGGGCTTGCGTGTCTCCGAGCTAACAGCGATGAAATGGGGCGATTTTCATACAGATCCTCTGGAAACCTCGATCTGGCTAACGATTGCCAATGCCAAAGGCGGCAAGCGGAGGGAGATCAAAGTACCGGCGGTTCTATGGGAGTTATACTCTGAGCTGTCCAGAACATTGTCCAAGGATGAAGATCCCGATCCGGGCCTGTTGATGTTTCCGTTATCCTCAAGACAGGTGGAACGGATTATTAAAAATGCGGGAGAGGCCAGCTCTATTGAGAAAAAATTAACCCCGCATTGGCTTAGACACACCAACGCGACACTTGCCTTATTACAGGGGGCTTCCCTCCAGCAGGTGCAGGAGACGCTTGGGCATTCGCATATCAATACGACTCAGCGCTACTTGCATACGGTTCAGCAAATCCAAAAGGCTGCTCCGGATTTTGTAGAGGATTGCTTGCGTGATTTCTTTTAAAGAAAGACACAAATAGGAAAGAAATTACTGTTATTTCTATTAATAACTATACACTATTATACAAATGGCCTATAATACTAGAAGGGCTGTGCAATTATGCACAAAGACGAAAAAGACCTATTTTTTAGTCCCGAAATGTCGCATAAGTGATATTGTACGACATATAAGCTAATTTTCGACATGAATTGTCGATTTCCCCAATATACTAACCCGTTTATAGCAGCCTTAATCAATAGATTCTTAGTTCTTCCCATTTACACGTGATTTATCCCGGTACATACCTATAATAAGTTTGATGAGCCTGGCACTATTGTGCCGGGTTCTTTTATTATTTAGGAAATGATGCAATGCCCAAAAATGTGGATATCTTGGAAGCTTCAGATGATATAGCAGTGCAGGGGGATTGGGCTCCATCAGCGGAGTGAAGCGGACAGAGAAGACCCTATTTTGCGAAAAAGTGTGCTTTCCTGGTGAATTCGGACTATGGAGCCGTTATATCGTTCGATTGGGCCTAGAATGAAGGGAGATAGGACAATTAGCGGAATCTCTGTCCGTTTATCCTGCTGAATAGACGAATCCTCCCCATTAACGGATTTCCTGTCCGCATCAGCCGCGGATAGAACGTGAAGGGACCTCATCATGTACGCAGAGGGACCCACGCAAAATCGTTACGCTCAACAATGCATGTCCTAACCACGCTATATGGGCGAGAGTTGGGCACGTTGAGCAACAATGTGAGCTCTAAGCAAGCCAAATGACGATAATCTTGCCTATTGTACAACAATCCGGGCCTCGTAAGCTCCGGGTTGTTATTCACCCGTAGGGTGATTTTGTTCATTTGGTCGCCAAGACCTCACCGCTGCCTGATTATGCGGTGAGGTTTATTTCATGCATAGGATTGACACAGGAAAATTAAGGACATATACTGTGTATATAGATATATACAGTAAGCACAGGTGATCACACCTGAGCAGACTTGATTCAGTCAAATCCGGTTGCCGCTTCAGACTAAAGAAGCAGTAAAGTGAGGTTCATATTTATGGAAATTTTAAGAAATTCGTGGTTTATTGTGAAGAGCGATTTTCGCGGCGACAAATTAAGGCTGCTGTGGACTTTTCTTTTTTCCATTCTCATGATGGGATATCTTGCAGGAATCACCGGGATGGTTGTGAATGAGGCTGTGGGCCAGCATGAACGGACAATTGTGGCCGATTATCTTTTGCTGACGATGATTCCAATGCTGGGGTTTACATTCTCCGTCCGCACCATGAAGTATTGGAGCAGCAACTCCTATACGAAAATGCTGGCCTACCTGAGAGCTCTGCCGATCCCCGCTCCGGTCATTTTGTGCAAAAGAAAGATACAGGCGCTTATTTCCTTTGGGCTAAACGGTACATTGTTCTTCGGGCTAATGTACGCCATTAGTGGGAGTTTACGGAATGAGCTTACGGGTTCCTCCTATTTTGCTTTTGCCCTGACCTGGGTTGGCTACGGGCTGATGTTGACGGGAGTATACATTTTCATCGAATACCTGTTCAGCGGCATAGCTTATCTCTGGCTTACGATGCTGATTATGGTGGTGTTCTTCGGTATTACAATGGTTATTCACTTGGCGGGAGCCAATGTGTTGCTCTACAGCATCTCCTCTTCCAAAGAGTGGGGGCTGCTGTCCCCGCTGATGTGGGGCACGCTGCTGCTGGGGACGTTATCCGTTCAGCTTTTTTCCAAATGGACCATTTACAGATTAAAGAGCCGTGATCTTGTATGAAGAGGCAGAACTGCAAGGCGGCACTCCGGCATACCGGAGTGGAAGGCGGGGTGAGGACGTGTGGATACCGGTACAAATCAATGAAAATAGCGCAGAACCCCTTTATCACCAAATTGAGACCCAACTCCGCTCGCTGATTATTAGCGGGGTGATTACCGAAGGAACGTTATTGCCTTCCATCCGGGAATTTGCAGGGGAGCTGAAATGCAGCGTCATTACGGTGCGCCGGGTCTATCAGGATTTGGAGAATGAAGGGCTGCTGCGGACCAGGCAAGGCACAGGGACCTTTGTATCCAATGTCGGCGATGCTGCGATGGCGGAATACAAGCATGAAGCGGTCCGCAAGGCGCTTGAGGGTGCTGTGGATGTAGGAAAGTCGGTACAATGTGGCCAAGAGGAGCTTACAAGGATCTTTTTGGAGATTGTAGAAAACAAGTACAGAGAACAGCAATGAAAGGCGGCGCTGCCATGATGGCACAGATGGCAATCGAATTACGCAATGTAAGCAAACAGCGGCGTAACAAGACAATAGGACCCCTTAATCTAACGCTGCCGCAGGGATACATTACTGCTCTTGTAGGGCACAATGGTTCCGGAAAAAGCACACTAATGAACATGCTGATGCAGCTCGTGAATCCCGACGACGGCGAGATTTACTGGTTTGAACAGAAATATAAGCAGGGGCTTCCACTTAAGGTCCGCCAGGCCATTGCCTACGTTCCGGAGAACTCGCTTGCTGAAGAAGCATACTGGAATGTGGAGGAAGCGGCCTCCTTCAGGAAGCATTGGTATCCGGAATGGGATGCGGAGTATCTGGAGGGACTGCTTGAGAAATTTGAAGTTCCCCGCAATGTCAAACTTGGCAAGATGTCAAAAGGGGAACGCCGCAAATTCGAAATCGCCGCTGCGCTGGCTGCCCGTCCGCAGTTGCTGCTGCTGGATGAGCCCTCTTCGGGGCTGGACCCTTTTGCCTGGAAAGTGATGCTGGAGACGTTGCTCCGGTATATGGATGAGACGGGGGCCACAATTCTGATCTCTACCCATATCGTGGAGGAAGTCCGGCGGCTGGCCGATTATATTGTGCTGATGCACAAAGGGGAACTGCTCGGCATGGCCGAGAAGGACAGCCTGTTCGGTTCATGGAGTGAAGTCTGGGTGAACGCAGCGGATGAGGAAGAGCTTGCAGAGCTGGCGGCCGAATTGCCGGGAGTGCTGCAATTGACGCTGGAGGCTCCGGGAGCAGCTTCGTTTCTGACACAGCAGGTTCAGGGAGTTGAGGAACACATCCATCATTTGGGTTTGAAGGTTATCAAAAGCCGCAGCCTGGAGCTGGATGAGATATTGCATTTATGGACACATGGACATCGTCCGATCCTGGTTGATTACGAGAAAGGGGACTGAAGAATGGAAGCTTTGAAGCTCGAACAGGTAGTGAAGCAATACGGAGACAAAACGGCGGTTAATGGTATAAGTCTGGCTGTGGGCAAAGGGGAAATCTACGGCTTGCTTGGAGGCAACGGAGCAGGCAAAACAACAACCATGCGTATGGTACTCGGACTTATCTATCCGGATCAAGGGAAAATACTCTATAACGGAAAAAACTTCAGCACCGAGCTCCAGCATATTATGGGGTATCTCCCGGAAGAACGCGGGTTATATCCGAAAGTAAAGGTCAGCGACCAGATTATTTATCTGGCCCGGCTGCGAGGGATGTCTGCAAGCGATGCGGATGAGAGCCTGCGATATTGGCTGGACCGGTTCGAGGTCCCGGAATATTACAATAAGAAGATTGAAGAGCTCTCCAAAGGAAATCAGCAAAAAATGGGTTTTATCGCCGCCGTGGTGCATAAACCACAGTTCCTCATTCTGGACGAAGCGTTCAGCGGTCTGGATCCGGTCAATGTGGAGCTGCTCAAAGATACGGTCCGCGAAATGCGCGACCAGGGAACCAGCATTTTGTTCTCTACACACCGGATGGAGCATGTCGAGGAGCTGTGCCGCAATATCACGATTCTGGATCGGTCTAACACAGTAATACAGGGCGAAATCCGCGAGATCAAAAAAGGCTATCCCCGCGAAGAAGTCCTGCTGCGTACAGCTGCTGAGATATCCGGTCTGGAATCGCTGGCCGGCGTAACCGGCGTTCAGCGTCAGGAGAGAGGGTATCTGCTGAAGATCAGCGAGCCGGGGGCCGCACAGCGTATCCTGCACCATGCGATCGGGCAGGGGGAAGTAGAGCATTTTGAACTCAAGGAACCAACGTTAAACCAAATCTTTATCAGAGCGGTGGGTGACTCAAATGAATAAAATGGGGACAATTATCGGCTTCACATTCAAGAATAAAGCAAAAACGAAATCATTTATGATTACTACGCTGATTCTGGTGCTGTTGCTTAGCATCGGTATGAATATTCCTTATCTGATCAAAGTCTTTCAGGGTGAAGATAAGACCGGCGGTACGGCGGGGAGCGGTACGCAGATTGGGGTAATCGCCGAAGAGGGCAGCACGGCGCTTGAGTTGCTGAAAGCTTACCAGCTGCCAGAAGGACTTGCACAAGTAACCGTGAATCCATATGCCTCTGCAGATGACCCGGAATTAAAGAAGGCGCTGGATGAAGAGCAAATCGAAGGTTACATCTCGCTTGCGGACACCTCTGCTGCGGGGCTGTCGGGTGTTACCTACTACAGTCCCGATGGAGATATCGATAATGATGTGAAGGCCTATCTGCAAAATGCGTTGCAGCAAGTCAACGCTGCGCTAATCGCCGGTGATAAACTCACACCTGAGCAGATCGCTGCCATGAACTCGCCGGTTGAGATTGGTACCCAGGAGGTAAGCCCTGCAAGCGGGGAAGCGGCCCAGGAGGAGGCGCCTCCCATTATCAATTACGTCATTGTTTATGTACTGTTGATTTTGTTCTTCATGTCCATCATGATGACCGGCAATATGATTTCAGCCGAAGTGACCTCGGAGAAGAGCTCGCGGATCATGGAGATCCTGATTACAAGCGCCTCACCGCTGGTACAGATGTTCGGAAAGGTGATCGGAATCTTCCTCGTCGGCTTGCTGCAGATTGTTATCATCGCCGCAGCGGTGGCTGCCAATCTCGCCCTTCCGCATAATGCAACAATTATGACAGACTTTAATCTGGATCTGGGCCAACTGAATGTCAGTCTGCTTGCTTATGGACTGGTGCTGTATGTGCTCGGTTACTTCCTGTTCGCTCTGATGTATGCCGCAGTCGGTTCGATTGTCAGCCGTACAGAGGACCTGGGCCAGGCGGTTATGCCGATCATGATGCTGGGCTTCGCAGCTTTCTACATCCCGTTGTTCAGTATCTCGAATGCCGATACCTTGCTGGTCAAAATAGCCAGCTATGTGCCGTTCACATCGCCATTGACCATGCTGCTGCGCATCGGGGTGGGTCAAGTAGAACTGTGGGAGATCCTCGTCTCGCTTGCTATTCTGCTGGTGTCCATCGTGTTCTTCGGCTGGCTGGCCGCCAAAATCTACCGTACCGGCGTATTGATGTACGGCAAGCGTCCAACCATTAAAGAGCTGAGAAAAGCAATGAAGGCTTATAAGATCTAAATCAGTGAGAATTGAATGATTATACACAATTATGTGGTATTAACTGTACAGAAGGAGAACTTACATGAAAAATTGGAAACGATCGCTCTTATCCCTCATAATCTCTGTTGGTTTGCTCTCGACAGCAGCCCCGGCCATGGCTGCTCCGCAGCAACCGGCGGTGAAGGTTGATAACCAAAACGTTGAATTTGCAAAGAATGCACCTATTGTGGATCAAGGCACAACGATGGTACCGCTGAGAACAACACTCCAGGCTATGGATGCCAAGCTGAAATCTGTACAGAATGGTACCATTCATGTGGTTATTGACGGTAAGGAGATCACACTCAAAAGTAAAACAAAGCTGATTCATGGCGTGACCTATGCTCCTGTCCGAGTCGTTGCCGAAGCCGCGGGTTATGAGGTTCGCTGGGATCAGCAATCCCGCACTGTTCTTCTGGTCTCCAAGGCAACGGGGGAAGGCGCCCGGGGTTTCATGTGGGAAGTCGAGAATAATGGAAATACGGTATATTTGGTAGGCTCAATGCATATTGCGGATGATAGCTTCTACCCGCTGCGTTCGGAAATTGAGGATGCTTTTGCCGAAGCTGATTATCTCGGTGTGGAGATTGACGTCAGTAAGGCGGCCGGTGAGGCGCAGCAGAAAATGATCATGGATCTGGGTACGTATCAGGACGGCACGACCTTGAAGGACCATGTATCCAAGGAAACGTATGCGAAGGTTGAAGAAGTTCTGAAGCAAAATGGTATGGAAGCGAACGCGCTTGATGCCTTTAAGCCTTGGGTTGTCGAGACGACCATCAGCACGCTGAAATCAATGAAGGCAGGGTACGAGGCGGCTGCGGGTATCGATCTGTATTTCATCCAGAAAGCTATGGAACGCAAACTGCCGGTCATGGAGCTGGAATCCTATGAATCCCAGCTGGGCATGTTTAACGGCTTCTCCAAGGAGCTGCAGGAGAAGAATCTGAATGCAGCTTTGGACAATTTCGATGTTCTCGATGACAATGTGGATCAAATGGCCAATATGTGGAAATCGGGTAATGACGAGCAATTGCTTGAGTTAACCAACAGCATATCTGGTGACCCGGAGTATAACAAAGCGATGCTGATTGACCGGAATATCGGAATGGCTGATAAAATTGATGGTTACCTGAAAAGCGATAAGAAAGAGGAGTTTTTCATCGTAGTTGGTGCAGCCCACTTCCTGGGTAAGGATGGAGTCGTTCAATTGCTGAAGGATAAAGGTTATTCTGTCATTCGAAAATAATAGTAGTTTACGCTTCACTACAATAGGGGTGTCCAAAAGCCATGTGAATGGCTTGGGACACCCCTTTTTGAAAATATAAGGATTTATATGTTTACGCCATAAATCTGTCTTATATTTCTACGAGAAACGGATACCCTCCTCTTCCAGAGGACGGCGAAGCCGTTTCTTCTTGTTTGGGTAGATTAGCATATGTTCCGCTTTTGAACACTCCCCTTGGGTTTTACGATTTTGAACGTGACAAGAATGTAACATTCCGCTCCCGCTTGTCATCTGAATCAAACGACAGTGCCTGATCCAGACCCTATGATAAGTGTATATGAAAAAGAGGAGAGGATCTGAGTTGAATAGTAAAAAGAAGAGAACTGGTTGCACGTTCAGCATCCTGTCGGTTCTATTGACGGTAAGCCTGGCTGCAGAATCAAGTGTGTACGCAAAGGCGCCGTCCGAATGGAACACAGGTGCCGCTGGAGGACACAAGACCTCAATCAGCAGCGCCTCCCTACCCGCACTGGATATCGCGGCTTCGACAGCTAAGATGGACGGTCCGCGTGAAGCCAAGGAAGTGCAGGCGTTCCTGGATGCTTTTTTTGCCAGGGAGGACATCAAGCAAAAGGCCGGGGCCGTTGCAGTATCCGTCGTTAAGAACGGGGAGGTGCTTGCTTCCAAAGGTTACGGGATAACCGACCGAACGTCGAAATCGCCGGTGGATGCAAGCCGAACCACTTTCCGGATCGCTTCTGTCTCCAAAGTGTTTACGGCAGCCGCCGTAATGCAGCTCGTCCAGGAAGGGAAGATTTCGCTGCAAGACAATATTGAAAAGTATCTGGACGGTTATCATTTAACCAATGCCTTTAAC
Organism: Paenibacillus albidus; assembly: GCF_014644435.1. Classification (GTDB taxonomy): domain Bacteria; phylum Bacillota; class Bacilli; order Paenibacillales; family Paenibacillaceae; genus Paenibacillus_AQ; species Paenibacillus_AQ albidus. Next base: position 52,837 of record NZ_BMKR01000021.1, read on the forward strand.
ACACCGGTTACCATCGAGAATCTGTTGACGCATACGTCCGGATTTGAAGTGCGCGAACCTTCCGATGCCAGCTATTTAATGGATGATTCCCAAAAGCCGATCTCGCTGAAGGAAAGCATCTTTGAGCAGTTTCCCCCGGTTGTCCGCAAGCCGGGAACGTCCTACATGTACGATAATTTTGCGTCCAGGCTGCTGGGATACATCGTCCAGCAGGCAAGCGGAGAGCCCTTCGGGAGCTATATGCAGCAAAATCTGTTTGAGCCGCTCGGCATGAATTCAACCAGCTTTAGCCTGAGCCAAGAGTTGGCCGGACGACTGGCGGCTTCCTACGATGCAGAGGGCAATCCCATCCCGGTGTATGATTTTTCACCGAGTGAGTGGCCGGAGGGCAGCCTGATATCGACAGCCTCCGATATAGCCTTGTTTATGAAGGCCTTCTTGAACGATGGCCGGACAGCTGACGGCACGGTTATCCTGTCGCCCGAGTCGATAAAAGCAATGTCAGCGTACCACATAGCCATCCATCCGGATTTGCCGGATATGACATACGGCTTTGAAGCGCCTGCTCTTCCATCCAGAACAAACGGCGAAAAGGTAATATCCAAGGGTGGGGATATCCTGGGCTTCAGTTCAGCGCTTTGGCTTTTGCCGGACCGCAAAACGGGTGTCTTCGTGACTTATAATGCGAATCAGGATTTGCGGGATGAACTGTTTGCCGCCTTTATGGATCATTATTATTCCGGTCATCCAACTTCGTTTGGAACAGAGGGCTTTAAGCCGCAATCCAGGGAGGTTCTCGCTAAATTTGAAGGGTTGTATTCCGATTTGCGGGTTAAATTACTGACCCGGGTAGAGGTGTCCGGCACAGGCACTCTGACCGTGAGTGATCTAATGGGGGGGCGTCACGAACTGAGCCAGGTGGAGGATACGCTGTTCATCGATGAACAGGGCAAGCCGCTAGCCTTCAAGGCGGATCAAGACGGCCGCATCAGTTATATGAAATACTCTAATCTATACAGCTATGCAGCCAAAATACCGGAGAATCCGCCCGGATTCCCGGATGTATCAGAAAGTCATCCTTATGCAAGCTACATTCTCGGCCTGAAGTCACTCGGCTATCTGGCAGATGATCTGTCCAAGCCGTTTCATCCAGAGCAAGCTGTTACCCGCGGAGCGTTTATCCAGGCTTTTAATGCGGTGTGGAGCATCCCGGAATCATCCAATCCGTCGACGTTCAAGGACACCGCAAATTCTCCGTACCGGCGGGCTATCCAAGCCGCTGTCGAGTCCGGCTTGCTGGAGGGGGCAGGGGGAGGTTTGTTTGAACCAGACCGTCCCATCCGCCGCGAAGAAGCAGCCGCTATCGTATTTCGCTTACTGGCCGGATCGGGGATCAGAATGCCGGATTCCACAGCTGTCCTTGTGCCCGGCACGTCAAAATGGGCTGTCGATGCGGTCAGCTCTGCTGTGATCTGGAAGCTTCATGGGCCGGAAGTGACAGAGTCAAAGGGCATGTTCGACTACGGCTCGCAGCGGACGCTGAACAAACAGGAGCTGGCGGCGCTGCTGTACACGATGCTGCTTCCGGATTAAGGAGACAGAAATATCAGGCGCAGCGACAAGGAAGGACAATAATACACCTTTCAGAATCGGCAGAATCTGGAGGCGGTTATTGGCCTTTCCTTTTTTATTTGTCTTGACCGTGGGAATAACGGTGGAAATACCAGGCTGGAGTAGTATGATGGAGAAAGCCAGGGATCAATTGCTTTACTGCCGGAAGCTGCACGGCAATCGCGGGAAGGATTTCAGCCATGATGGATTTGAACATTTTTATTATCGAAGACGATGCCGCCATTTTCCGCTCCTTGAAGGAAAGATTGGAGTTATGGTCGTTTCATGTTACGGGCCCCGAGCGGTATGATGATGTGATGCATAATTTTATCAGCTTGCAGCCTCAGTTAGTGATTATTGATATCCAGCTCCCGATGTACGATGGGTTCCACTGGTGCCGGGAGATTCGGGCAGTGTCCAAAGTGCCGATTCTGTTTCTGTCTTCACGTGACCATCCGCTGGACATGGTGATGGCGATGAATCTGGGGGCAGACGATTATATTCCGAAGCCGTTCCATATGGACGTGCTGCTGGCCAAAATCCAGGCGATTCTCCGCCGGACGTATGCTTACACAGAGGAGTCTGCTGATCTGATCGAATGGAATGGTGCCATCATCGACATGAAGCGCGGTTTGATCCGCAAGGATGGGCAGGATGTCCTGTTAACCAAAAATGAGTTTTTTATTCTCGTTGTCCTCGTCCAGGCGAAGGATCAAATCATCTCCCGGCATGAGCTGATCCGCAAGCTCTGGGATGATGAGCATTTTGTCAACGACAATACATTAACTGCAAATATAGCCCGGCTGCGCCAAAAACTGACCGTATTTGAGCTGGAAGAAGCCATTGTCACCAAAAAAGGACTTGGCTATATGGCAGCAACGTTATGAGGGGGAAGCTGGCTTTGATACTCCGCTATCTGTATGACAGGAAAAGCTGGATCAGCTTCTATCTGCTGTCCCTGGTGTTTGTGGATTTGCTGAACTGGATGGACGGCGGTATTTCGATCCGGTGGGAGTCGATGTTATATCTGAACCTTCTGTTGCTCCTGGCGATGGCCGTTTTCCTCGGGTGGCGTTGTCAGAAAGAGATGAAGTATGCACAGACTCTCGCGAAGCTGGCCGTAGAGATTAATGAAGACTGGATTGAGACATTGCCTGCGGCCTATTTTTATCAGGAGGAAGCAACCAACCAGCTCTTGAGAGCGGCGAACCGCTGGTACTGGAATCAGCTCTCAGACGGCAAGGCAACCCGGTCGCTCGAACAGGATTATATGGCTGCCTGGGTGCATGAAGTGAAGACGCCGCTGACCGCTATGAAATTGACGATTGATGCGGGCAAAGGCCACCCGGCTATGCGCAGTATCGAATCTGAATGGCTGCGGATTCATTTGCTTATGGACCAGCAGCTGCATATTTCACGTCTGCCGTCCCTGGAGTCCGATTATATGCTGGAAGAGGCCGGGATTCAGCGGCTTGCCGCCCAGGAAGTACGCGAGCTGGCCTCTTGGTGTGTGGAGAAAAATATAGCTGTCGAATTCGGCGGGGAAGAGGTCATGGTCAAAACGGACCGCAAATGGTGCCGTTTCATCATCCGGCAATTGTTGACCAATGCGGTCAAATATAGCCCGGAGGGCGGAACGATACATCTGTCGTCCATGGCAACGCCGGAGGGTACGGTTCGTATGACGATTACGGATGAAGGTCCGGGTATCGCCGCGCATGACCTGCCAAGGATTTTTGACAAAGGCTTTACCGGAGGGCACGGAAGACTGCATAATGCGGCAACCGGACTGGGGCTTTATCTGGCCCGTACAGTTGCGGACAAAATCGGAATTTCCCTGACCGTACAGTCGGAGCTGCACAGAGGAACAGCCATGCAGCTTACCTTTCCTGTAAGTAATGCGTTCGAGTCAGTCCGGACATGACATTCAGGGGGGAGGTAATGAAGATGCAAGACAGGATTCAAAAAACTGTGCTGCTTGCAAAGCAGGTCCGTAAATCATATGGTGTCAGGGGCAATGTTCAGCAGGTGCTCAGGGGAATAGACCTACGTGTATTAGAGGGGGAGTTTGTCGGTATTATGGGGCCGTCCGGGTCCGGGAAATCAACTTTGCTCAATGTACTGGCTACCATCGATACAGCGACGGAAGGTACAATTTTCCTTGAGGATACGGACATCGCGGCCATGAAAAATGCTGAATTGTCTGCTTTTAGACAGAGTAAGCTCGGGTTCATCTTTCAAGATTACAACCTGCTCGATATATTGACGGTAAAAGAGAATATCCTGCTGCCCATTTCGCTCGGCAAGAGGAACAAACAGGCGGCAGAATCCGAATTTCAGGCAATTGCCGCAAATCTTGGCATTGGAGAGATCGCGCATAAATTTCCGCATGAAATTTCCGGCGGCCAGCGGCAGCGGACATCTGCAGCACGTGCGCTGATCCACCGGCCCTCTCTCGTATTTGCGGACGAGCCTACAGGCGCTTTGGATTCAAAGGCGGCCTCTTCTCTGCTGGGAACACTGGAGGAGCTTAACCGGGAGCGCAATATTACGATTATGATGGTCACTCATGATCCCTTAGCCTCAAGCTATTGCAGCCGCGTTGTGTTTTTGAAGGATGGTGCGCTTTATTCCGAATTATACCGCGGCCGCAAGACGCGGCAGACTTTCTTCAAAGATATTCTGAATGTGCAGGCCGTGCTCGGGGGTGACCGCGTTGACCCTGTATGAGTTGGTCCTTCGCAGTATGCGGAAGAATCTCAAGCATTACTACCTGTATTTTTTTGCCCTGATTCTCAGCACAAGTCTATATTTTGTGTTTGCTTCATTGCAGAATGAGTCCACGGTAATGGCCGCGACCTTCGTGGATATTCAATTCAAGTCCCTGTTTAGAGCCGCCGGGGTATTGCTGATTGTGATTATGGCTGTATTCATCATTCATGCAAACGGTATATTTCTTAAGCGGCGGAGCAGGGAAATTGGCTTATATCAACTGGTGGGGCTGACCCGCAGGACGGTGGGCGGGTTGCTTATTGCTGAAAATCTGCTGCTGGGGCTGGGTGCGCTTCTGCTTGGTATCGGAGGCGGCGCGTTTGTGTCGCGGCTTTTTTTGCTCACACTGATGAAACTGACCGGCACTGACAATGTAATTACATTATCGTTCTCCAGCACGGCAGCCCTGCAGACTGCCACCGTATTTGCTGTTCTTATCGGTTTTACATGGGTTCAGATGCTGTTCATGGTTTACCGCACTACGCTGCTTGATCTTTTCAAGGGAGAGCAGCAGGGGGAGCCTCCGAAACAGCCGAGACCGGTTCTGTCCGCTATGTTGGGGCTGCTCGGCCTTGTACTCATTGTGGCCGGATACCTGCTATCCAGCCAAATAACCAGCCAGGGGCTGCTCCTGCCGTTGCTGGGTATTCTGGCCTTCGTTATATCCGGAACTTATCTGTTTTTTCGTGTAATGATCGGCTGGGTGTTCTACCGGATCCGCAGGAGCATGGACGGACAGCTCGGGCTGAAAAACAGCTTGTCGCTGGCCCCGGTCATTCATCGCATGAAAGGCAATGCCAACTCGCTGACGCTGATTACCATTTTGTCTGCGACGACACTGACAATGGTGGCCGTCGCTTATTCGCTGTACTATTCGGCCGGGAGTGAGTCCCGGGCGATGTTGCCCTACGATTTCGCCTTGGAACAGAATGAGCAGGCAACCCAAGCCTTTCAGGCGGAACTGGAGAAAAGCGGCATTGCATTTGCCCATCAACCGGTAGAGGCCGTTCGGTTAGCCGGCACGATGGGACAAATAAATGGAGATGAACGCAGTCTGTTGCTGCTCGCGGCAGAGCAGCTGCAGGCAAGTGGTGCGGAACTTGCAATGCCGGCTGAAGGTGAAGGCGTTTTGTACAACGGGCAGAGGAAGGCATTAAGCAAAGAAACGGACAACGTTGCTTATCCGCAGACCATTGCTTTTGCCGCAGACGGGGTTCATGCAGAGGTCCGGTTGACCGGAGTTATGGATCGTTATGTGATGAATTACAATATAAACGGTCGTCAACTTGTCGTGCCCGAGGCGACGGTAAGGGCTATTCGTGAGCAGATGATGGCTTCCTCCGGGATTGAAGCCTTTCGTATCCACACCTATCAGATTGCGGACCCGGATGAACGTGCGGCGGCTTCAGGGGACTTTGCGAAATATATCAAGCAAGAAGAGTTCAGAACGGATTTCTACGCCTATTCTCAAGAATCGCGGCAAAAGTTCGGGCTTATTATGTTTGTTGCAGGTTTTCTCGGACTGATCTTCCTGATCATGACGGGCAGTATTCTGTATTTCAAACAGATGACCGAGGCCGAGCAGGAGAAGCAAAATTATACAATTCTGCGGCAGCTCGGATTCAGTGAGCGTGAGATGATGGGCGGCATTATCCGCAAGCAGCTGTTTGTATTCGGCATTCCGCTGGCAATTGGACTGCTGCATTCCATCTTCGCCCTAAAAGCGGCCGCTACACTGACATTCTCGGGCATTGTCTTTCCCGCGGCTGCGGCCATGGGGGTATACACGTTCATTTATCTGATATTTGCTGCGCTCACCGTGGGTTATTACCGCCGAATTGTGAAGGCCCTGCCAGCATCGGACACAAGAAAAGGGTAGCTCTGGGCCGATGGCGCCAGAGCTACCCTTTTCTGTTACAAGCTGATCCCTGCTAAACGCACAGGCACAGGCGTGGAAGGCTAAACGGCGGCTTGGACAAGCGCCTGAAGCTCCGCGAGGTTGAAGCCCTTGACGGACTGATCCCCGCTTACGGTTACAGGCACGCCCATATAACCGAGCTTCTCCACTTCCTCCTGATAGACGGTGCTGGTCATGACGTCTCTTACTTCAAAGGTTATCCCCTGCTCGGTCAGCCATTGTTTGACCAGGTTGCAGTCGCTGCAGCCTGCGGTGGAATATACAATCACCTGCCGGCTCATTGGTTAACGGCCTCCTGGATAGCGGACCGTGTAATCTTCCAGTGGGAAGTGTTCCAGCGGACTTCGCTATCCTCAAGCAGGAAGAGCTGCGGAGATTCGTGCTTAATGCCGAAATTTTCGGCGATTTGGTTGGACACCGGACGGTCTTCAATCACGTGCACGATCGCTGCCGTGGTATCGGCATCTTTCAGGTAAGCCTGGAATTCTTCGTGGGCTTTGGCGCTGATCGGACAGGTCGTGCTGTGTTTGAAGAGCAGCTTTTTACCCGGCTGTGCCACATATTGGTTCAATTCTTCCAATGTATGAAGTTGTTGAATGGACATCATATTCATCCTCCCGAAATATTATTTTTGCGAATAAATGGGTTGAAATCAACCTGTAATCATGATTGTAACATAGTTCAAAATTAATGCAAAAGAGAGGGCGTTCTACTGCCATAAATGGCTTGAACCTGCACACAACAGCGTTGAAAAAACGCTTTCAACATGCTAAGGTGGGGAAGACAAAGGCAGGCGCCTATAAGGCAGATCAGGAGAAGGAGTGTCCCTTAGCATGCGAAGAACCGCTTGTGTGACCGGTGCGGACCGTGGCCTTGGATTGTATATTGTCCGGTGGCTGCTGGAGAATGGCTACGAGGTGTTTGCCGGACAGTATATGCCGGAAATTGATTCCTTGGGCGAACTTAAAGACAAGTATGCCGGGCAGCTGCAGATCATCCCTTTGGATGTCGGCAGCAAGGACAGTGTGAAGCAGGCGGCACGGTCCATTGCCGGCAGCACCAGGCACATCGATCTTATAATCAACAACGCAGGTATTATTCATAGAGCTGATGACGCTACGATGCTGGTGGATATGGACGATGAGGCGATGGCGCACCTATACAATGTTAACACGCTGGGCGCGCTTAGGGTCAGCAATGCCCTGATGGGTCTGCTGCTGCAAGGCGACCAGAAGCTGATCGTCAATATCTCGTCGGAAGCGGGCAGCATCACCCGCAACAAACGCATAAATATGTATGGATATTGTATGTCCAAGGCGGCTCTTAACATGCAGTCTTCCCTTATGCACAACCATCTGAAGACGCTTGGGGGCCAGGTTATGGTGTTTCATCCGGGGTGGCTGCAGAGTTATATGAGCGGACACAAGAATCTGGAGGCAACGACATCTCCGGAAGAAGCAGCCATCAAAATTATGGATATCGTGCAGCAGCACAACAAGTACCTGGGTGAAGAACCCGCCTATCTCGATCTGGATAACCAGCCATGGCCGTGGTAACTATTCAGGATATTAACAATGAAGGGTGTGAATAGTATGACTACCTTAAAAGCCCTTGCACTGGGCAGCTATACACAGGTTAAATATCATCCGTTTACCGGGGTGGACCGCGAGCTGGAACAGATTATGGCTCCTGAACTGGAGGTATTCAGCTCCGAGGATTTGGGGCTGCTGCACCCGGATACGCTTGCCGCGTACAAGCTGGTTATCTCCTATACGGAATTCTCCGATGACCCCATACCACCTGAACAGAGTGCTGCTTTGCTCTCTTATGTGGCGGGGGGCGGTGGACTGCTGGTCGTGCATAACGGAATTTCGCTCCAGCGCAATCAGGAGCTGGGGGCGATGCTGGGGGCACATTTCACCTATCATCCGGCCTATACTTCACTGCATATGACTGCCATGGAGCATCCGATTATGCAAGGGATTGAGGATTTTGTGATTGAGGATGAACCTTATTATTTTGAGCGGTATCCTTATTTTGAGACGACAGTCCTGGCAGCGTATCCACATGAAGGTGAAATGCGCGAGGCCGCCTGGTGTCATAAGTTCGGTCTGGGCCGTGTAGTCTATCTGATGCCCGGGCATCATTTGCCTTCCTTTTCGGTAGAGCCGTTCCGGCGGATGATCAAGCGGGGTGGCTTGTGGGCAGCAAATTTGCTGTAATCCATATCCACGCATTAATGTTCCAAACAGAAGAGTCCCATTGCTGCGTCAGCTGCATGGGGCTTTTTTATTTTGTCATAACAAGAGTGCATGATTTATCCAGCTTAGGTCAAAATAGGATTACAAATTCTAAGGGGGCGATGACGATGTGGAGTATGATCATGCGGTTCATTCCAAGCTGGAGCGTGCTGCTGCAAGGGGGCTTCATCATCGGCTTCCCCATTCTTCTTACCCGTGCCATGAGCTGGATCAGAATATCTGATGGACGATTGGGGACAAGGACAAGGAAAGCTTCCGGCAGAAAAGGCGGTGGAGTGCCTGCAGGAATTCAGAATGGAGCGGAGAAAGATCAGACTCATCTGAAGAACAGGGACCAGGGAGATGAGGCTTCCGATCAAAGCCAAGCCGTTCCCGGAATGGTGTACAGCGGACGTTTCGCTGAGGATTTACAGCTGTTCAAGAATATCAGCGACGATATGGCGGATATCAATCTCAGGGAACTGCGTATTGGCTCACTCCAGCTTAGGGCTGTACTGTTTTTTGTAGACGGCCTTACAGACAAGGACGGTATGGACCGCAACATTCTGAAGCCTTTGATGAACGCCGTCCGGCCCTTTGAAGGTATGAATACGGCACCGGAGCCACAGGCGCTGAAAGATATCATTGTTCATCAGATTGTCCTGGTGTCAGAGATTGAATATACCCGTGATCCTGTGAAATCCCTGGAAAAGGTGCTGTTCGGTTCTGTGGTATTGCTGGTAGACGGCATGGCAGAAGTTCTCATACTGGGAACGCCTAAAGGCCGGACAAGGGTGGGGGAAGAGCCGGTCTCGGAGGCGCTGCTGCGCGGGCCGCGGATCGGTTTCAACGAGACGCTCAGCGATAATACCGCGATGCTGCGCAGACAGGGACAGAACACGGAGCTTGCGATGATTTCTTTTACAGTAGGCAAAAGAATACAGAAAGAACTGGTGTTGACGTATATCAGAGACATCGCCAATGAGGAGCTTGTGGCAGAGGTCAAACGCAGAATCCGAACCATAGATGTGGATGATGTTCAGGAATCGGGATTTGTAGAGCAATTAATTGAAGATAACTTCCTCAGCCCCTTTCAGCAGATCCAAAATACCGAAAGGCCCGACCGCGTAATGGCTGCGCTGCTGGAGGGCAGAGTGGCCATTCTTCTGGACGGCACACCGTTTGTATTGATTATGCCGGTAACCTTTGGAATGCTGCTGCAATCTCCGGAAGATTACTATGACCGGTGGTATGCCGGTTCGTTGCTCCGCAGTTTACGTTTTTTAGCTGCATCGCTCTCGTTGTTCGCTCCGGCACTGTATATCTCCTTCATCTCCTTCCACCCCGGACTGATTCCTACCAGGCTGGCCATATCTATCATTAGCTCCCGTCAGGGTGTCCCTTTTCCTTCTTTGATTGAGGCGCTGATTATGGAGATTTCGATTGAAATATTGCGGGAAGCAGGACTGCGCCTGCCCAAGCCGATTGGTCCTGCAATGGGAATCGTAGGCGGTTTGATTATCGGCCAGGCAGCAGTAGAGGCGGGGATTGTCAGCCCGATTCTCGTTATTGTAGTCGCGGTTACAGCCATTTCGTCTTTTTCGGTGCCCATGTACAGTGCGGGAATTACCATGCGGTTTCTCCGGTTCCTGGCCATGTTTTTTGCAGCTACATTCGGCTTGTACGGGGTGATTATGTTCTTTCTTTTGCTTAGCAGCCATCTGCTGAAGCTGAAGAGTTTCGGAGTGCCCTATCTGGGAATGATAGCACCCAATCAGATTAGGGACTGGAAGGATTTTATTATTCGGATGCCGCTGCAATTTCTAAGGAAACGTCCGGCGTTGATTAAGCCAAAAGACCCGAGAAGAAAAGGATAACAGAACAGGAGGGCGGGAAGGGAACATGCAGGCCAAACTGAAAGACAGGATAACCACTACGGAAGCCGTGATTATTAATGTGAACTATGTGCTCGCCGCAGGTGTTCTTACCCTACCACGGACCGCAGTCGAGGCAGCAGGAACGTCTGATGTATGGATCAGCGTAATCCTCTGCGGACTGCTGGCCATGGTCACCGGTGCGGTAATCGCGAAATTAAGCCAGCGTTTTCCGGGCCGGACGTTCTTCGAATATATCCGTTTCATCATTGGAAAGCCGCTCGGATTCCTGCTGGGTATAAGTGTAGCAGCGTATTTTCTCTCCATAGCCAGCTTTGAAATGCGTACCGTACAGGAAATTACCGGGTTTTATCTGCTGGAGGGAACGCCCTCCTGGGCCATCTGCGCCTTATTTCTCTGGGTTGCTCTTTATCTCTGCCTTGGCGGAATCAATGCCGTAGCCCGGATGTGCAGACTGATCATACCGATTGCCTGGGGGATCTTCCTGGGTGTCAGCCTGCTGAGTCTGGAAATCTTTGATCTCAATAATTTACGCCCTGTGATGGCGGAAGGAGTGGGCCCGGTTTGGCGAGCGCTGAGGCCGACGGCGCTTACGTTTACTGCGGGGGAATCTCTGCTTTTTCTGGTGGCTTTTATGGATAAGCCCAAAAAAGTGATGCAGGTGGTCGTGGGTGGAAATGCGATCGCCATGGTTTTTTATTTGGCGGCGGTTGTGCTTAGCATAGGAGCATTCTCAACGGACGGTGTGATTACAAGAACATGGCCTTTCGTCGATCTCATCCGCAGCTTCGATGTAAGTTATCTAGTCTTTGAGCGTTTTGAGTCCCTGCTCCTGGCCATCTGGATTCTGCAAATTTTCTGCACCTTCTGTATCGCTTATTATGGAGCGGCATTAGGGGTGTCGCAGCTGCTGAACATAAAGTTCAAGCATTGTTTATATGGGCTATTGCCGCTGATCTATATTGTGGCTGAAATCCCCCGCAGCATTAACGGGCTATTTATGATGGGAAACGAAATCGGCAACTGGGCTCTGATTGTATTCGGAATTCTTCCACTGCCATTATTGGTAGTGGCCTATTTCAGGAGGGCGGGAGCATGAAAAGGCGAATCCTATGGCTCTTGCTGTTGATCCAGTGTCTATTGTTATCCGGCTGCTGGAGCAGTTCGGCGATAGAAGACTTGAATATGGAGGTCGGTGTAGCACTCGACATTGCCGATGAGACGGAGGTGGAAGAGAAACTGAAAGCCGCCGGCGGGAGTTATCCGCAGCAGCATAGATTCTCATGTACGTTTCAGTTTATTGTTCCACAGGGTGCTGTCGGGTCCAAGAAGGAGGGCTCGCAGTCCAAAAATTTCTATAACATGACTGAAACCGGGGATTCCGTCTTCGAAGCGGTGCGGGAGCTTTCACTGCGCACGAACCGTGTACCGATCGGGCATCACATGAAGATTATTATTATCGGAGAGAAACTGGCCCGTACAGTGACGCTTTCCGAGCTGACCGATTTTTTCAGCCGGGACAATGATATCCGCCCCAGCGTTCTGCTGCTGGTCAGCAAGGGCAAGGCAAGGGATGTATTGAACAATGCATTGCCGGGGCAGACTCCTGCCTTTGTCGTTGAAGGTATCTTTGGTAACCAGAACCGGAATTCAAGAATTTGGCAGCCGGTACCTTTAACCAAGGTACTTGGTCCGCTGCATAGCAAGAGCAGTTTTGTCCTGCAAAACATCATTTCTTCAGGCTCAGAGAGCAAATTTGCCGGTGTAGGCGTAATCAAAGGCAAAACGGGGCTGCTTGGCGGCTTTCTGGATGAATCGCAGCTGGAAGGCCTAATCTGGCTGACCGGCAAAGGGCAAGGCGGATTTCTGAAGACGAAGGATCCGGAAACGGGGAAGCTTTTGAATTATGAGATCAAGTCCATGGATAGTACAATCAAGGCTAACGTTAAGGATGGCGAAATTTCTTTTGAGGTGAAGGTGGAATCGGCAGGACGTTTTGCCGAGGTTTTTGATCCGGGCGGGGAGAGGCTGGATGAGGCCATCATCCGGAGAAAGGAAAAGGTACTCCAGGATCATGCGGAAGGCCTGATCAGAGGGACAATGAATCAAATTCAGCATGAGCTGCATGCGGATGTGGCCGGTTTTGGCACCAGCCTGCGCATTCATCATCCCGCCATTTGGCGGAAGGTTAAGGAAGATTGGGATGAAACCTTCAGCGCGATTCCGGTGACGTATAAAGTCAAGCTGAATATTGAGGAGTACGGGGCTTCGGGAACAAGTGCCGAATAAAGGGGATTTTGCAGAAAAGGGTTGACCCTGACACTGGTGTCAGGGTTTATACTGAGTGTAGACCAATTCTCATGAACCCCGGGGTGACTGCCATGAAAATAGGTGAACTAGCACAGCAGACAGGTGTCAGCGTCCGCTCACTGCGATATTACGAGAGTCAGGGTTTAATTGTACCGATCCGTCAGGCTAATGGTTACCGTGAATATTCGCCGCTCGCTGTAGAGACGGTTGAGACCATCAGGTTATATCTGAATCTGGGTCTGTCTACGGAGGAAATTGCCGGATTTTTGCATTGTGTATTAAAGAAAAAGGAAGCTTTCTGTTCAGAGGTAATGCCGCTATACCGCAGTAAGCTTGAAGAGATTGAGCGGCAGATCGTGCAGCTTAACCAGATCAAGCTGAACCTTACGCAGCGCATGGCTTCGATTCTGGAAGAACTAGGTGAAGGCGAGACATGAGGAAGGAGGAACAGGAAATGACGATGATCCAGGCGCAACAAGCAGAAGAGGTTCGGACACAGATACATGCCGGCGGCACGGTGCTGGTTGATTATGGAGCGGCTTGGTGCCCGCCATGCAAAGTCCTGCTGCCTATTCTGGAGGAGCTTGACCAGGAGTACAGCGGAGAAGCGGTCACTATCATAAAAGTGGACTGCGACGAGTTCCCTGAATTAGCCAGTGAAGCGGGAGTCATGGGGATGCCGACTGTGGTGATCTATCAGGATGGACAGCCGATGGAGAAATTGATTGGACTGCGGCCCAAGTCCGCTTACCAAGGCGTATTAAGCAAATATGTTCATTCTCCAACATTTTAACCGTAATAAATCAGCAAAACAGCGATTCTCCTGTTATTCAGAGAATCGCTGTTTTGCATTTGGGGGGGGACAGCTATTGCGGCCGCCGCCCGGACAGTGCTTGTCTACCAGCCAGGAACAACGGTCCGGTCGCGGAGCGTTCACATGAGTGTATCGCCTGTATGAATGAATTAGAGCATTTAAGGTTTGGCGGCAATATGGATCACATCATTCTGCTGCAGCGCTTCCAGCACCTCGGCTCTAAGCGTATCCATAAAGGCATTCCAGGTTTTGGTGCCGACATCCAGTTCTTTGGGGCCGATGGCATGCAGGGTTTCCAGCCAGACCCGTTTGTCGTTGATGAGCCCCAGTTGATCCTGAATCTCCTTATATATTTCTTCATGGGCATGGAATTTGCTGTGAAGCGCAAATGAGGCTGCACTGGCCGTATACCGAAGCTCCTTGGCTGCAATCCGCAGCTGGTGCAGTGAGTCGAAGGCCTCTTCGGTGGCGGCTTCTTGTTCGCGGAACAAGGCTTTGCAGATTTTTTTCTTCTGCTCGTAGGCCACCTCGAGCTCCCGCATTACTACGTTTGCATCTTTGTTCGCAACGAATGCCCCGAGCTGCTCCCCGATAAAATGGTTCCACTTCGTCTCCAGTTTCTTACCGGTCAGCTTGGGCAGTTCATCTTGCAGCTTTTGGCGGTATTTTTTACGTTGATGTTTCTTGTATTTCATTACGGATTTCAGCAGCTTTGCGGTTTTGGGGTCACCGTCAATCTTGGCCTGCTTGCGTCTGCTCTGGAAAGAATCAATCAGCACATCAGCATCCCTGACTTTGCCCAATCTCTTCTGGGCCTTTTTGAATACAGGATAGAGGCCGGAGACATGCCCCGGATCAAGGATGGAAAGCAGGGTCAGGAGCTTGCGGCTGTTCACCCGCGCCTGATGAATGTCCTTGGCCTTGAATTGGTGCACGGCCTGCGCGCTGCAGTCCTGAAAGTCCTTATACAGCTGGCCCAGGGCAAGCTCCCATTGTTTTGTCCGGTGGAACTGCTTGTCTGTCGAGGGTTGTTCGGCTGTCATGCGGCATCACTCCTAAGGGTTGTGTAATAGCATGAGTATGTGAGCGTAACCTTTCCCTGCAAGGCATCGTCTTATATGATAAGGATAGCGTGATCATCAGCTTTTTTCAAATCCGGCAGCAAAGGAGGAAGAACAATGACGGAAAATCGGTTACAATTTCACTATCGGTAAGGGAAATACACTGAATAATGCGTTCAATGTATATCCCGGCGCCATTATTGTGGAATATCATTATGACGAATTGGATCCGCAGTTTGCCGGAATGGATTGGCAGAGCCTGCGGCTTGTGTTCGGGAAAGAAGGTAGCCAGTGGGTGCTGATGGGCATAATTCATGATCAATGGACGATTTGAAGAGGAAACCGGGCAAGAAATAAGTGTGCTTCCTCCAGTTATGGCCTTGTTTGAGCATATGGCCGATGAGAACGGGGCGGACGGAGAGATGCTGCTCCCGTTCGCCTTTGAAGAAACCTTATGCCGGGATGTTGGTGCCGGGGCAGTTCTGCCATCCCTGCACCTTTGGAGCCACCCGGGCGGGGTGGTCCTGGGCCTGCGTGACAGCAAGCTGCCTTGTGCCGCCCAGGCCATGGACAGACTGGAGCGCCGCGGCATCCGTACGGCGGTAAGACATTCCGGCGGCGCAGCGGTGCCGCTGGATGCAGGGATTGTCAACGTATCCCTGGTTCTGCCCAAAAGCCGGGGCAAGCTGGATTTCCATGCGGATTTCCGGCTGCTGGCCTCGCTTATTACGGAGGCGGTAGCGGTAAGCCATCCCGAGGCAGCTGCCTGCATCCGCGCAGGTGAAATCGTGGGCTCTTATTGCCCCGGTGATTTTGATCTGGCTATCGGCGGGCGAAAATTCTGCGGTATTGCCCAGCGGAGGCAGAGTGAGGCCTATTTTGTCCACGCTTTTGTGGTTGTATCCGGCTCGGGGCGGGAGCGCGGTGAACAGATCCGCAGCTTCTATGAGGCTGCGGCAGCTGGGGACCAGGAGCTGTCCTATCCAAGAGTGCGCCCGGAGACTATCGCCGGGCTTGGCGAATTGGGAGGGCCGGACACCAGCCTGCTGTTCACTGCAGGCATCAAGGAAGCGGCCATGCGCAGGGGAGTGGAGCTTGTCTCCGCAGCAGCTCTGCGGGAGAAATCGGGCTACACACTGGACTTCCGGGAACCGCGAGTGCTGGAAGCCGCGCGAGTGCTACGGGAACGTTACGCTCAGGGGTGAGCAAACCGGAGCGGGGAGTGAGTAAAGAGCGTTACGGAAACAGGGGGCAGTGCTTAACCTGTATCCGTAACGTTTTTTTGAGTTGCCTGGTAGCGCCTGGATAGCCTTAACCCCAGGATTCGGCTTAAGGCAGCCACCTCTTCTGCGGCTTGTGGCGTTTGATCGGATAAATTACGAAAGGGTCCGGTCGATTCATCATAGGAATGGAACAGCTTATTCATACATGTGAGGGCGCCGGTCCGAGAAAATCGGGATTTGCTCCCGTACCTCCCGCACCTTATGCAGATCAATTTCGCCGCTGAGGATTTCTTCGCTTTGACCCGCCTCACAGATAATATCTCCCCACGGGTCAATAATCATGGAATGCCCGGCAAAGGTGTTCGCCGGATCATTCCCGGTCCGGTTGCACGCAACCACGAAACACTGATTCTCGATAGCTCTGCTGATCAGCAGGGCCCGCCAGTGTGCAAGACGAGGGAGCGGCCATTCCGCGCTGATGAACAGCACTTCGGCCCCTTGCGCCGTATGGGCGCGGACCCACTCGGGAAAACGGATGTCATAGCAGATCAGCCCGGCACATAACGTCCCGTCGAGCGGGAACAGTCCTTTGGCCGCGCCGGGCTGCAGATAGAGGTGCTCATCCATCAGCCTGAACAGATGCAGTTTATTGTACTCTCCGGCCAACTCTCCTTCGCGGTTGAACACAAGCATGCGGTTAGTGACATTTCCGTCTGTACTGCTTGCGACAGAACCAGCGACAATGTTGACTTTGTAGCGTCTGGCAAGACTTGCGATGAAGGTCAGGGTCGCCTGTCCCCCTGGATCAGCAATGTGCTTCAAGCGGGTTAGATCGTAGCCTGTAGTCCATAGCTCGGGAAGAAGAATACAGTCGGGCTTCGCCGCTGCCGCCGCATGGATATATTTCTCCACCACAGCATAATTAGCCTCAGGATTGCCAAAAGCTATATCAAACTGGATCAGGGATACTCTCATGAAATCGCCTCCTCTTGTACTTCCCAGATTATAGATGCCGGGCGGAGAATGCAATCCTGTAGCAGGAGAACAGACAAAATTATTGGTTGACGGGTCAAGCAATTAAGTGTAGTATGATTTTTGTAAATAAGATTGTTTGCAATTAATTGCATGGAGGGGGAATCTATTGACCACAGCACACTCAAGCGAAGAGCGTATATTCGAGGGCATGCAGGCGCTCAACAAAGGGCTCAGCCCCAAATTTGAACGTTGTGCGGGCATCACTCCGACGCGGCTTCGTCTGCTGCAGGAGTTATTCCAAGTGGATGAGATCAGCCAGATTAATTTGCAAAAGGGAATAGACATTGATGCCGCCGCCATCACACGCCATTTGAAAGGGCTGGAAGAGGCAGGGGCCATCTCCCGCCGCAACAATCCGTCAGACAATAGAGTCACCCTGGTCTCGCTGACCACACTGGGACGTGAGAAGATAGCTGCCTATAAAGAAGAAAAGAACCGCTTTATTAACAGTCTGCTTACCGGATTCTCGGAACAGGAGCGGACTCAGCTTATGGATATGCTTGACCGTCTGCAGCACAATATCGACCTGCTGTAACGGTAACTATAATTATTAAGAATAAAGGAGAGTTTTACACATGAACGCTACACAAACCAATGATTTTATGCAAATTGTTACTGGCCGCCGCTCTGTGAAGAAATATGATCCGTCGGTGAAAATCAACAAGGAAGAAATGACCCAGATCCTTACTGAGGCCACGCTGGCACCTTCTTCGGTGAATATGCAGCCTTGGCGTTTTCTCGTTATTGAAAGTGAAGAAGGCAAAGCCAAGCTGGCTCCACTTGTGCGTTTCAACCAGGTACAAGCGGAGACTTCGGCGGCAATGATCGCCGTATTTGGCGATTTGAACAATTTTGAGTATGCGGACGAAATCTACAGTACGGCTGTAGAACGCGGTTTGATGCCTGCCGATGTCAAAGAGAACATGCTGGCCCGCCTGAGCGGACACTTCTCGACACTGCCGGCGGATGTGAATAAGGATACCGTGCTGATTGATGCCGGACTGGTCTCCATGCAGCTTATGCTGGTAGCCCGTGCCCATGGCTATGACACCAATCCGATTGGCGGATATGAAAAGGATAAAATAGCAGAAACATTCGGCCTGGATAAGGACCGGTATGTACCGGTTATGCTGATCTCAATCGGCAAGGCGGCCGAAGAAGGTTACGCCTCCGTTCGCCTGCCTATTGACAAGATTGCCGAGTGGAAGTAAAAAGGAGGATAACAGACAATGATTATTATTCATGCTGGAATGCAAGTAAACCCGGAGCGCCGCGTGCAGTTTTTGGCGGAGGTCAAAGAGCTGGTCGCCGCTACACATAAAGAAGAGGGCAACCTGTCCTATGAGTTATACGAACAGGCCGGACAAGAGAACGCCTTTATGATGATTGAGACCTGGCGCGATGGCGAAGCTTATGCTGCCCATAATGCGAGCAGCCACTTTACCGCTTTTGCGGGCAAAGCAGCGGAATTTCTGACCGCTCCGCTGGATGTTAAAGTTTTTAACGGAGAGCTTGTGTCCAAATAATAGGTGATTAAGAGGGGGACACCGTCAGTGCATACCTTTGAACCGTCCGAACTGCTGAAACGTTTGCCCAAGCAATTTTTTGCCGAACTTGTCGGCAAAGCGGCCGCTGTGGCCGCGCAAGGGCATGATGTGATCAATCTCGGGCAGGGCAATCCGGATCAGCCGACTCCCGGCCACATTGTTGAGGCGCTGCAGTCGGCGGCGGCCAACCCTCTGAATCATAAATATCCGCCGTTTCGCGGACACAGCTATCTTAAGGAAGCGGCAGCGGCCTACTATAAACGCGAGTATGGGGTGGTCCTGGAGCCGGAGAGCGAGGTCGCCATCCTGTTTGGCGGCAAGACCGGACTGGTTGAAGTGGTGCAGTGTCTTCTGAATCCAGGAGATACTGTACTTGTGCCAGACCCGGGGTATCCCGATTACTGGTCGGGAATCGAACTGGCGCGGGCCAGAATGGAAATGATGCCGCTGACGGCGGCCCATGATTTCCTTCCGTCTTATGAGGATATCCCTGCGGAAGTGGCCGCCAGAGCCAAGCTGATGTTTCTCAATTATCCGAATAATCCGACCGGGGCGACAGCTACGGAGGGCTTCTTCCGGGAGACTGTACGGTTTGCGGAGGAACATCAGATTTGCGTAGTTCATGATTTTGCCTACGGCAGCATTGGCTATGAAGGACATAAGCCGCTTAGCTATCTCCAGACGCCGGGGGCCAAGGAGAACGGCATTGAGATCTATACCTTGTCGAAGACCTATAATATGGCCGGCTGGCGGACGGCGTTCGCCATCGGCAATGCCAGCGTCATTGAGAGCCTGAACCTGCTTCAGGATCATATGTATGTGAGTTTATTCGGAGCGGTGCAGGAAGCGGCAGCAGCGGCGTTGCTCGGTCCGCAGCAATGCGTGCAAGAGCTCGTGGATCGTTACGAGTCACGGCGCGATACCCTGTTGAGCGGCCTGCGGTCCATCGGCTGGGAGGCTAAGGCACCCGGCGGCTCCTTCTTCGTATGGCTCCCGGTTCCCGGCGGCCACACCTCCCGGAGCTTCGCCGATCTGCTGCTAACGCAGGCGCATGTGGTCGTCGCGCCGGGAATCGGCTTTGGTGCCTGCGGGGAGGGTTATGTTCGTGTCAGTCTGGTGAGCGAAGAGGCCCGGCTCGTGGAAGCAGTCCGGCGAATCGCCAAGCTTAAGCTTTTTTCCTAAGCATCCTCCGGGTTGTCTGCTAGGGCAGGACTAAATAATAACTGTATAGGGATTCTTCCGTTAAGCCATTAAGGCTGAGGGAGAGTCCCTTTCGTTATGTAATGAAGCCTCATTCCCGTTTATATGTCACCGATCGAGGGTATCTAAACTTAGCTTGCTTAAGTGTGTATATCAGCAGCAATATTAACAGGGTGGGGGTCCTTTTCATATGAAGAACAAACTGCAGGCTTCCAAATGGGATACAGAGTTACAGGAGGATATGATTGACTATCTCAATTACTACATATCGGGTGGTTCCCTGTGTTTTTTGGAGGCGGAAGGAGAAGCTTCGGCGGAGTCTGTCCTGGAAGGCATCGACAGGGAAGCGGCCCGCGCTTACCGTCAGGCTATAGGCGGGATCATTACGGATGTCGATGAGCTGATCCGGATTCCCGGATGCAGCCCGGACCGGCTGGAGCAGCTGGCCTATGCGGTCAGCAGGCTGGATTCCGGCAAGATCAGAGCCCTGGCTCCCCAGACAACCTGGCATAACCGCGTGGACCCTTATGTCAACGGCCCGCAGTGCCTGCACATGATACTTGAAGAAATCAGAAAGGCTGAACGGTACATTCATATGTCCGTAATGCTGTTTTTTAGTGACCAGTCCGGTAACCGGATTGCAGATGAACTGCTTCTTGCCCTGCAGAGGGGCGTTCGTGTACGTCTTATGGTCAATACTACAATTACAGCACTGGGTTATGAGAAGAACCTTGAGTTCGGCAGATTCTCCGCTATCGCTACAAGGCTTGAGGCTGCCGGAGCCAGCGTGCTCAATACGTTCGATTCCTATTATTCCGAAGGGGAGTGGACGCTCAAGCGGGACAAGCTGAAGCATCAGGGCGTGCCTGAGAGTATTCTTTTTCTGCAGGATAAGGTGCAGGAGGATGTTGAAATCAGCGGGCTCAATGTGATTGACCACCGCAAGTTTCTGGTTATCGACGGGATTACCTCAATTATCGGCAGCTTGAATATCGGGGACCAGTATACGTATGAAACACCGATTCGTTCTTCCCCGGCGGACCGGACAGATGACCGGCCGCTGGGTGTGCCAAGCCGGGCAGAAGAATGGCATGACGGCTGCTTCCGCATTCGCGGGGCAGCGGCGTATCCGCTGAATAAAGTGTTTCAGTCCAGATGGGTACTGCTCGGCGGTGACTTTTTTGATGCAGAGGATTTTTTTTACCACCCGGAGGTGAACTATGAATTCGGCGAGGAAGAGTGTACGCTTCTGGTCAGTTTTCCGGGCAATCCGGTCAATCTGATTCAGCAGTACTACCTGGATTTGATTACCTATGCTGCGGACGAGACCGTAATTGTGAATCCCTACCTGATTGATCCGGTATTCTGGGAACGGCTCGGGGAGCTGGGACCGGAGTGTTCCAAGTATCTGTCCATTTGCAATCCGCTGGAGGTCAACGATCATCCTACGAACCTTGCGGCTGTGCGAAGCAACATGTATACACCGTTCTGCAACGGGGTCTCCTTCTACGACTACAGCTTCACCGGACGTTTCTCCCACTGGAAAATCACCTATGACCACAGAGCGCGGGCGGTGTTCCATGGTTCGTACAATATCAACGAGCGGAGTGCCTGCCATGATTTTGAACTGGGTCTGCTGGTGCGGGGGCCTGTTTTTGCGGACAAGGTCAAGTCCATGATTGATTATGATCTGGCGGTCTCCCGCAAAATCACCGACAAAAAAGAGTTTTTTAAACACCCCTGGCTGCATCCCAGCACCTACTTGAATAAGGCGACCGAAAACTATACTTGATGGATCCGGCTGAATGTCATGTATAATATCGGTATCCTACAACAAATGGAGCATGGACATGAACATAAGAATCGTAAGAAATGGTCTGCAAACAAATGAGGTTTATTTTGACAGCGATTGCGGGGAAGGCCGGGGAATCTGGTATGGCGAACCCTTGGCCCCCGGGCAAAAGCGTGAGGTGGAATTTGAGCTGACGGAGCTCCTGATGAGATGGGTGGATATCCTGCCGCTGCCCGGCGGCGGAGAATACGGCATCCGTCTGGACGGTGCCAAGGTTGTGTTCACAGGTGTGCTGGAGAACATTGAAGAAGACGGAACAGGGTACCTGCGGCTTGGGACAGGACTAATGATGTTCGAATGCCTCGGAGAGCCGATGATGCTGGGGACATGGGTCGAGGTAAAGGCCAGGGAAGTAAGGATCTATCCGGTTGCTTTGTAAGGCTGACCGAAGCACAGCTCCGGGGCAGGGCATAGCCGTAATCCCGGATTTGAGGGTGTATTATGGCTTCCGCTGCTAAACTAGCTCTTCGATTTATGCTAAGATAGCTGTAGATTTAGAATTAAAGCTTATGAGGAGCAGAGGTCCATGAACAGCGAAATCCAGCAATTTAAGACGGAATTTTTTAAGGCTCTGGCCCATCCGATGCGTATTCGTATCCTGGAGCTGCTGAGCGAAGGCGAAAAGAATGTGAATGAACTGCAGGCGATCCTGGGCTCCGAAGGATCCGCTGTATCGCAGCAGCTCGCGGTGCTCCGGGCGAAGAATGTGGTCGCCAGCGTGAAGGAAGGAACAACGGTCATTTATTCCCTCCGCGACCCCCTGATCAAGGAGCTTCTGGCAGTAGCCAAGCAAATATTTGATAACCATCTGGTCAATGCCATCTCGTTATTGGAAGGCATGCGCAGTGAATCCTAAACAGGCATCCTGAACGTCATTTTGCCGTTGACAGAAGCGACGTGCAGGAGTATTGTTTTGTTTATATTCAAATAATCAGATATTTAGAGAAAAGAAGGTTGAACCATGACAGGCTGGGGCCGTTTTCAAGGCTACACTATTGCTTCTTTACGCAAGGATATCATATCGGGCATTATTGTCGGTGTTATTGCCATCCCGCTTGGGATGGCATTTGCTATTGCCTCCGGGGTGAAGCCGGAGTACGGCATTTATACGACGATTGTTGCCGGGATTCTGATCTCGCTGCTCGGCGGATCAAAATTTCAGATCGGCGGGCCAACCGGCGCATTTATCCCTATCCTGTTCGCCATTGCAATGGAGTACGGCTATGAGAATCTGCTGATTGCCGGGATGATGGCCGGGGTGATTCTTGTGCTGATGGGACTGCTCAGGCTGGGGGTTCTGATCAAGTTCATTCCGAAGCCGGTGACCATCGGCTTCACGGCAGGAATCGCTGTGACGATCTTCAGCGGGCAGATTGCCAACTTTCTCGGGCTCCGTGATATCAAGCGGCATGAGAGCTTTATCGATAATATGCAGGAGATCGGCCTGCACCTCCCGACGCTGAATCTATTCAGCGTGCTGACCGCAGCCATTTGTCTGGCTGTGGTGATTCTGGCGGTAAAGTTCGCGCCGAAGCTCCCGGGTTCGCTGATCGGGCTGCTGTGCGCTACGCTGATTGCTGTATTATTCTTCAGCGGCAAGGTCACTACTATCGGTTCCGCCTATGGTGAGATTCCCGGCACCCTGCCAAGCTTTCATCTGCCAGTCATTACGTGGGACCGGCTGGCTTCCTTGATCCGCCCTGCCTTTGTAATAGCCATGCTGGGAGCTATTGAATCGCTGCTGTCCGCCGTCGTGGCCGACGGCATGACGGGAGACCGGCATAACAGCAACCGCGAGCTGATCGGCCAGGGGGTTGCGAATATTGCCGCGCCGCTGTTCGGAGGTATTCCAGCAACCGGTGCAATTGCCAGAACTGCGACCAATATCAAGAGCGGGGCGGTATCGCCATTGTCCGGTGTGATTCACGGGCTTGTTGTTCTTCTGGTGCTGGTACTGTTCGCACCTTATGCTTCACATATTCCGCTGGCGGCCATGGCCCCCATATTGATGGTTGTGGCGTGGAACATGAGCGAGCGCAAGCAATTTCTCCATTTGCTCAAGACCAAGACCGGCGATTCTCTGGTTCTGATCATTACCTTTCTGCTCACGGTATTTGCGGATTTGACTCTTGCAGTAGAAGTAGGACTGGTTCTGGCCGTGATCCTGTTCGTCAAGCGGATGGGGGAAGTTCATTTGGTGTCGAAGGTGCTGCCTGACCCGTCTTCGGTTAAGGTGGGGGCACATATGGTTACGGAGAATCATGACTGTCCGCAGATTGGCATGTATAACGTAGAAGGACCGTTGTTTTTTGGAGCGGCCTACCGGTTCGAGGAGACCATGCCGGAGATGGGACCGGGCCAGCCGACCATTATTCTGCTGCGGATGGGCAAGGTTCCGTTCATCGATACTACCGGCGAGGCCAATCTCTCGGGTCTGGTCAAACAGATGAAGCAATGCGGGGGCAAGCTGTTCATCTCCGGCATCCAGCCGCAGCCGCTGGAGCTGCTCCGCAAAACCGGGCTGTACAACACCATAGGGTCGGAGCAATTCTACGAGCATACCGGTGCAGCGATCAATGAAGCGTTGAAGGCAGTGAACAGGGCCAAGTGCCTCGGCTGCCGCCATGCGGCCTTCAGGGAATGCAGCGCATTATCCGGTCTTGAAGAAGTGCACAATCTGCGGCGATTCAAGGGGAAAGCCAAGCCGGGAGTTACCGTATAAGCGGCTGAGTGGTGTATCTTTTCTTAATAAAATAGAACAGAAGGATCTACCCGGGTGCTTTCAGAGAGCCGGGTATTTGTGTTACTCTGGGAAGGTCTGATCCATATTTGGCAAATATAGCTGGACCCACTGGAATGGTAATTATCTTACAAGGAGCCAAAAACTCATGAAAGAACTGAATTATCCCAAGGTATTTCTGCTGCTTGCCGCTTTATCCGGGGCAACACTGGCCGTTTATAAGGGAGTTTCCCTGCGGACGGATACATTTTACGCATTTTTAATTTGGAATTTGTTCCTGGCCTGGATTCCGTTTGTATTCTCTATGGCTGCGTACGAGCTGGACAAACGAAGGGCAGGCAAGCTGCTGCTTCTCCCGCTCGGCGTCGCTTGGCTGCTGTTTTTCCCTAATGCGCCTTATATTATGACGGATCTGGTGCATTTAACGGTAAAAAAGAGCTTATATATTGTAGACGGAACAATTCAGAACAGGTATTGGTATGATATGGCCATGCTGCTGCTGTTCACCTGGAGCGGCTGGTTGACCGGATTCTTCTCCCTTTACCAGTTCCAAAGCGTTATTTACCGTAAAACCAATCTGCTGTGGTCCTGGGTATTTGTGGTGGCTGCCTGTGGGCTGGGCGGTTACGGCGTATTGCTGGGCCGCGTCTATCGGCTGAACAGCTGGGATGTGCTCACGGACCGGCACCAGCTGTACCAGCTGGTCATAGACAGCCTGAACCGGCAATCGGTGTTCTTCAGCTTGTTCATTGCTTTTGTGCTGCTCGCTTTATATGCTACGATGTATTGTCTGATGAACGCACTAGGGAGGGGCGAACGCGGCGTCCACCTGCGATGAACGCGAAAGGTCTCACTCGGCCGGCTCCGGGTGGAACTGAAACTTCTCCAGATCGATAGCGTCCTGTTCGTCAAAAAGTACTCCCTCTCCCTGCAGATACAGCTTCTGCAGGGAACTGGACTCATCTTCTGTCAGAGAGATTTGCCCTTTGACATTGACAACTCTATGCCAGGGGAGTTTATGCTTCCGGCTCATGGAGTGAAGGATGCGTACGACCTGCCTTGCCCCGCGCGGGCTTCCCGCCGCCCGGGCCACTCCGCCGTAGGTCATAACCCTGCCTTCTGGGATGGACTTGATGATACGGATAACCTGTTCTGTGAATGGCGCCATAGGGCGATGCTCCTTTATCCGGGAATCATAAGATCAGCCACGGCTGTTTTATCAAATTATAACAGAGGATGTGCTCGACATGGGAACAATGATGCCCACTGACAATGGAACGGAGATAAGGTTGAACCACCCCAGTGGGCTTGGGGGATGGATGGTACTGGTCCAGATTGGGCTGTATCTTTCTGTGATTCGCCTCCTGTTCATGGTATTTAATACCATGATTCCCTCTTTCCAGCCGGATATATGGGACACCTTGACCTCTCCTGATTCATCGGTGTATGATCCGCTCTGGAAGCCGGCGCTGATCTTTGAGGCCGTTGTGAACATAACCTTCGTGCTGTTTTCGATCTTTTTGCTGGTGCAGATGTATCGGAAGAAATCAACCTTCCCGCGCTGGATTATTTTCTACTATGTAATGAATCTAATCATGCTTATTATCGACTATGTACTGATGGCCAATATAGAGCTGGTTCAGCAGATGGATGAAGGAGGCTCCATGCAGGATATTGGAAGGCTTATTATCTCCTGTGCGATTTGGGTTCCCTATTTCCTGCGCTCGAAGAGAGTACGCAATACTTTTGTCAATTAGACGGGTTCCAGTCCATACAGATAGCTATAATGATAGAGTAGGTCTTTGCAGCTTATGCGAAATGAAGGGAGTCAGGGTAACGTTTTGAATACATACGTACTTATCTATAATAGCTTTGTGCAGTTTGAGGTGGTGCTCGCGGCTTATTTTATGAAAACCCGGAGCGAAGTGTATACGCTGGGCCTGCAAGCCGCTCCGGCCGAGTCCTGTGAAGGATTCTCTGTAAACCCGGCGGTAACGATTGCGGACGTTGACGTCAGCCGGATTGATTTGTTTATTATCCCCGGGGGAGAGACTGCTGATCTTGTACACCATACAGGTCTGCTGGAGCTCATCCGCACTCTTCATGCGGCGGGCAAAGGGATTGGTGCGATTTGCGGAGGTGTCTCCGTCCTTCGGGCCGCAGGAATATTGGAGAATAAAGCTTATGTGGACAATGAGAGCAGCCCGGAGTCACCGAATGTGGTGGCCGCTGGGAATATTATCACAGCCAAAGCCAATGGGTACGTGGATTTTGCGTTGGAGATCGGCAGATTGATGAATATCTATAAGGATGAAGCAGACTTGCAGGAGACTATTGATTTCTTCAAATATTTCAAACCGGTGTGAAGCCGGAACATGCCTGAGGGGAGAGAGTCCATTTGAGCGTCAATTACATCGTTATGCCCTCGCATTGGGGCAGAGAGGTTAGACATAAACATATTCAGCAGGGCTCCAAAGCGCTGGCCGTTATTTTTCCGGGGAAAAATTACTCGGCTGACAAGCCGCTGCTGGAATACGCGGCCAAAGTGGCCAGGGAGCACGGCTGTGACATCCTGCTGCTGGAGTATGGCTATCAGAGTGCAAGGGCAGAGCTGAAGCGCGAAGAGGTCGGCATTGCCGCCGAAGAATGTAAGGGTGCGATAGCCTCACTTCCCATGTATGATCAATTTCTGTTCATCAGCAAAAGCATTGGGACGGTGATTGCCGGCACCGTAGCGGAGGAGCTCGGCATACAGCGGAAGACGGCCCATTTGTATCTGACCCCGCTGCCGGAGACCTTGCCGCTCATTCGGCGGAGTCAAGGCAGTGTGATCTACGGCAGCAGTGATCCGATGTTCAGTGAACAGCATTCCGCCGAAATTGCCGGGCTCCAGGGTATCCGGGTCTACCGGATGGATGATGCCAATCACTCGCTTGAAGTGGGATCAGTTAATGAGACGCTGGCGATCCTTATGGTGATTATTAATTTCTATCATGAATTTTTCCATGATGCGCTTCAAAGTTAGCAAGCTTTGGGGATGAACCCTGAACTTGATCGGGAAAAGTGTACCTTTTTTCTGCGATAAGAGCGGATCTGATGTATTTCATGCAGTATAATTGCCTGGAAATGGCGCAAAAGTCGATTCTGATGCATTTCATACAGTGGATATTAACCAAACGGCCATTTTCCGGCCAAATTCGCTATTCCTGATGCATTAAATGCAGCCAAATCGAAAATGAGCCAAGTTGACTGGCAACCTGATGTATAAAATGCAGTGAAAGCTCAGCACGCGGACACTATCTGTAATACAGACGAGACATCAGAACACAGGGAGATTGTACCCGACTCTTTATCTGCAGAACTGCCGGAATGCCCAAGGAATGTCCATACAAACGTTGTAAAGTATCAAAAGCTGTCTTGACGGTTGAGGAATCTGCCGCCCTGACAGCTTTTTGGCGTGGAGAAATACGTTCAGCAAACATTCAGCTCGCCCTCATTATGAGTTAAGGTACGGATGTAATAATACTCCTATGAAAGAGATCACCGGGGGAAACGTACTGCCGGATTATTAGGGTCCTAGAGGAATGGGAGTGGATGGATGTGGGATGGATTAAAAAAACGGGATCGGATCGTGTTCTGTTGGCCATTATGCTGCTTGCGGCATTTCTGTACGGCTATGGCATCTGGAATGACCAATATGTAAACACGTACTACACAACCGCAGTAGGGAGCATGCTGCAGAGTTTTCATAATTTTTTCTTCGCTTCGCTGGATTCGGCCGGTTCGGTAACGGTGGATAAGCCGCCGGTGACCTTCTGGATTCAGGCCATCAGCGCATGGGTTTTTGGGCTGCATGGCTGGAGTGTCATTTTGCCGCAGGTTATGGCCGGTGTGGGTTCGGTGCTGCTCGTGTATCTGCTGGTTAAACCAACGTTTGGCAGAACGGCCGCACGCCTCGGTGCACTGGCGATGGCGACTACGCCGGTAGCCGCAGCCGTCAGCCGTACGAACAACATTGATGCCATGCTGGTGTTTACCCTTCTGCTGGCAGCGTGGTTCCTGTTCAGGGGAATCCAGAGGAATACAATAGGCAGTCTTCTCGCCGCCTTTGCCCTGATCGGAGTCGGGTTCAATGAGAAGATGCTGCAGGCATACATGGTGCTGCCCGCCTTTTACTTCTTTTATCTTCTGGCAGCCAAAGCGGACTGGAAGAAGAAAACCGGCATACTGGCAGCTTGTACCGCAGTACTGCTTGTAGTTTCCCTCTCCTGGGCAGTTGTCGTTGACTCGATTCCTGCCAGCAAACGCCCCTATATGGGCAGCAGCGGCACCAACTCCGTGCTGAATTTGGCTTTTGGGTACAACGGGGTCTCCCGTTTGACCGGGGATCGTTCCACCGGCGGAAACGGTGGGGGCGGCGGAATGCCGGCAATGAACGGTGAGATGCCTTCCTTGAACGGAACAACGGGGCAAGGGGCTGCGGAGGGAACTCCAGGCACAGCGGATGGAGGACAAGTCAACGGTGCTGTTGGTCAGAACGGTACCGGGGACGGCGGTATGCCAGGACAGCCGTCTGGTGACGGGACGGGCAATGATGGACGACCATCCGGCACAGACGACGGCCGGGGCGACCGCACCGGAATGAACGGCGGCTTCGGTGGTGGTGGCGGAGGCGGGATGTTCAATACGGGCACTGCGGGTCCGCTGAGGCTGTTCCAGTCGGAACTGTCCGGACAGGCCAGCTGGCTGCTTCCTTTTGCCGCCTTTGCCTGCATTGGATTGTTCGCCAATCTGCGAAGAAGGAACTTTACGCAAAAACATAAAGAAACACTGTTCTGGTTGGCTTGGCTTGTACCAGTGATGGGATTCTTCAGCATTGCGGGATTTTTTCACCAATATTATCTGATCATGATGGCTCCGCCGATCGCTGTATTGGTGGGCGCGGGCTGGTCACAGCTGTGGAGCCTGTACCGGGAACGTTCCGGCTGGTTGTCCTGGCTGCTGCCGGCAGCAGTACTGGTTACAGCAGTCTTCCAGTGGTATATTATCCACCCTTATGACGATACGATTGGCAGCGGCTGGTCCATCGGCATTCTGGCGGCAGGCATTGTTGTCACGCTGCTGCTCGTTGTCCTGAAAGGCAAAGAGAAGCCATTCGTCTATGCGGCAGGCGTTGCCGGATTGCTGGTGCTTCTGATTGGCCCGGTCTACTGGGCCGCGACCCCTATCCTTTACGGCGGGAACAGCATGACTCCGGCAGCAGGTCCGGACAGCGACAGCGGATTTGGCGGCAGAGGCGGCGCGGCCGGCAGCGGAGAATTCCCGGGGATGGGCATGAACGGGTCCGGTGGCACAGGGCCCGGCAGAAACAGCACTGCCGGGGTCAATGAGAATCTGCTGGCCTACCTGGAGCAGAATAACGACGGCGAGGAATACCTTTTTGCCGCCATGGACTACGGTACAGCCGCTCCCTACATTATTGATGAGAACGCCAAGGTAGTTATTTTGAACGGCTTCAATGCCTCCGATGCAGTCTACACCCCAGATTCGTTAAAGGCCCTGGTGGAAAGCGGCAAGGTCAAATACTTCCTGGTCTCCAGCGGCGGTATGGGCGGCGGACGCGGCGGCAATTCGGAGCTGACTGCCTGGATTACCGAGAACGGAACCGAGGTTCCGGCGGCCGAGTGGCAAGGTGCTGAAACGGTCGGCAACAGCGGAACATTGTATGAGGTTACCTTAAATTAAGATCAATATTTAGCGTGTCCGGCTTAGGGCCGGCACGCACCATTACAAAACCTTAAGGAGGAGCTGCCCATGAGTATCAACGTGCGCTATTCCATTATCATACCAATGTATAACGAAGAGGCGGTTATACAGGAGACGTACCGCCGGATTAAGAAAGTGATGGGAACGACGGGTGAGCCGTATGAGCTTCTTTTCGTTAATGATGGCAGCACCGATAACTGCGCAGCCATGATTGAGGAATACAGCTATTGGGATGAGAGTGTGAAACTGATCGACCTGTCCCGTAATTTCGGCCATCAGGTTGCCATTACCGCCGGCATGGATTATGCACTCGGCGATGCGGTGGTCATCATTGACGCCGATTTGCAGGACCCGCCTGAGCTGATCCTGAACATGATTGAGGAATGGAAAAACGGCTATGAGGTCGTCTATGCCAAACGCATCAAACGCAACGGTGAATCCTTGTTCAAAAAATGGACAGCGAGCGCTTTTTACAGAGTCCTGCAATATTCAACCGACATCTCTATTCCGGTAGACACCGGCGATTTCCGCCTGATTGACCGCAAAGTCTGTGAACAGCTGAAACGGCTGCCGGAGAAAAACCGCTTTGTCCGCGGTCTGGTAAGCTGGGTAGGCTTCCGGCAAAAAGCGCTCGAATATGAACGGGATGAACGCCTGGCGGGTGAGACCAAATATCCGCTGAAACGGATGATTAAGCTTTCACTCGATGGAATTACGTCCTTCTCCTATAAGCCGCTGAAGCTGGCCGGATATCTGGGAGCACTGCTGTCTGCGTCGGGATTTCTGTATCTTATGTATGTGCTGTATCTGGCGATTTTTACGGATGCGGCTGTTAAGGGCTGGGCTTCGATGATCGGCATTTCATTGACGTTTAACGGGTTTGTGCTGATTATGCTGGGGATTCTCGGTGAATATGTCGGGCGGATTTACGATGAGACCAAAGGGCGTCCGCTCTACATTGTGCAGGGTTTTTACGGAGGTAAGCAGCAGCAGACCGTGCAGGAACACCGGGTAGCCCATCTCAACAAATAAAGGTCAGGGGAGTGAGCCAGGATGAAGATTAGAAAAGCCGTTATTCCGGCTGCCGGATTAGGCACACGGTTCCTGCCGGCTACCAAGGCCCAGCCGAAGGAGATGCTGCCGATTGTCGACAAACCGGCCATTCAATATATCGTGGAAGAGGCGGTTCGATCCGGGATCGAGGGCATCATCATTGTAACCGGGCGCAACAAAAAGTCGATTGAGGATCATTTTGATAAATCAGTGGAGCTGGAACAGACGCTCTTTGAAAAAGGCAAAGCCGACCTGCTGCGCGAGGTGCAGGCAATCAGCGAACTGGCAGGCATCCACTATATCCGGCAAAAAGAGCCGCTTGGACTCGGCCACGCCATCCTCTGCGCCGAGCAGTTCATCGGGAAGGAACCGTTTGCGGTTCTGCTCGGTGATGACATTATGGTCTCGGACCCGCCGGCCTTGGCGCAGATGATGCGGCTCTATGAGCAGACGGAGAAAACGATTGTGGGCATTCAGCCGGTGCCGCGGCAGGACGTTCATAAATACGGAATCATCGCTTCAAGCAGGATACGGGATGGCGTACATGAAGTAAGCGGACTGGTGGAAAAGCCCTCGGCCCAGGCTGCACCCTCGGAGAACGCCATTATGGGCCGGTACATTCTGCAGCCTTCCATTTTCAATGTGCTGGCGCAACTGGATCGCGGAGCGGGCGGGGAATATCAGCTGACGGATGCGCTGCATGAAGTATGCCGGAATGAAGGGCTGCTTGCCCTGGATCTGCATGGCACACGTTATGATATCGGTGACAAGTTCGGGTATATTCAGGCTACGCTGGAGATCGGCTTGCAGCGGGAGGAGCTGCGTCCGCTGCTCCTGCCCTATCTGCGCAAGCTGCTCGCCGGCATGACGGAGAGTCCGGAAGAGCCATCGCCGCTGGCTCAGTCCATTGTCTATTGACCACAGGCCAACAATATTAACACGTACCGGCCCTGTTGCGGCAGGCAGGTACACTCGTTTGTTAAGTAGAACTTGGTGTGAACGCTCCACGCAAACGCAGAGCAGCGATCCTCCCGTTACTGGAGAATCGCTGCTCTGCTATCTTTTTGCTGTTTTAGGCCTTCAACATATCATGATCGACATATCTTGCCCCGTTTAATTCGCTGATGACATTGACCGCAACCTTGGCGCCATCGCCTGCTGTGATGATGGCATGTACGCTTACTCCGGCAACTGTTCCGGCCGCCCAAATGCCTCCGATGTTTGTTTTGCCTTCCGCATTTACAGCAATGACGGTCTTAATTCTTGGTTCTGTGCCGTCTTTGGTCTCGACTCCCGCCTTGGCAGCCAGATCCGTAAGGACACCCGTAGCAAGAATGACATGCTTTGCTTCATAGGTCTTGCCGCTTTCAGTCTCAATTGTAATCCCGTCCCCGCTCGGAGAGAGGTTCACCGCTTGTTCCGCTACCAGCTCGGCTCCGAATTTAACCGCCTGTTTATGTCCGGTTTCCACCAGATCAGGGCCGCCGATTTCGGCAATGCCATAATAGTTCTCATACCAGCCTCTGCGGGTCATCCCTTTGTCATTGTCAATTAACAGCGTGCTTTTGCCCGCTTTGGCAGCGAACAGGGCTGCACTTGCACCGGCAGGACCGGCTCCAATAATGGCGACTTCGTACATAATTTGACCTCCTAATAGTTGGGTGGGACATACAGCCTTCTATTGTTATTATAACTTCAATCCAGCCGGCTTGGCTAATCCTTCCAAACAAGGCAGGGAGACTTTAAAGACGGTACCTGCGCCCGGCGAACTGCTCACGCTAATCTCTCCGGCATGTGCTTCAACTATCGACTTGGTGATAGACAGGCCAAGGCCCGAACCGCCATATTTGCGTGTGCGTGAGGAATCACTGCGATAAAACCGGTCGAATACATGCGGGAGATGTTCGGCGGATATACCGGAGCCATTGTCCCGGAGGGCCAGCTCCGCATGGTCTTCTTTGGCATACAGGGATACATGGATGGTTCCGCTCTCCGCATCTGTATGCTGCACGGCATTGGAGAACAGGTTCAGGATCACCTGCTTGATCTTGTCGGGGTCATACTTCCCGCGGATACCATATGAAATATCAAAGGTTACCTTGCGCTGGCCGGCCAGTACCAGCAAATGCGGCTGCATTTCGGCAATGACTTCACCCAGCAGAAGATTGGCAAGGCTTAAGTGCGGAGCTCCGTCCATACGGGCGAGCAGCAGCAGATCCTCCACCAGCTTGTTGATCCGCTTGGATTCGCCATGCATGCTGCGCAGAGCGCTGTACAGCTGCTCTTTGTTGTCGGCAGCTCCCCGAAGCAGCACCTCAAGAAATCCGTGGATGGAGGTAAGCGGTGTTCGTAGTTCATGGGAAGCATCTGCGGCGAACCGCCGCATTTGTTCCTTCGCTTCCCGCTCATTATGGAAAGAGATCTCGAGCCGCTCCAGCATGCCATTAAAGGATTGGGACAGTTGGTCGATTTCGCTCTGCCCCTGTGCCACGGGAAAGCGGATATTCAGATTGCCGGCATCAATGCTCTGCGCAGCTTCTCCCATATTGGACAGAGGGACCAGTGTTTTGCGCAGGGCGGGCAAATAAAGGAACAGGCCGCCCAATAAAGCGACAATCGACAATGCGGCAAAAATAAGCAGCTGCTGCATAATCACATCCGTTAAAGGGCCTGTATTCACGCTCATCTGCAGCAGCAGCTTGTTGTTGCCTGGTCTGCCAAGGTTCATGAACACGGCCAAATGCTCACTGCCATCTTCGGCAGTAATCAGTTCATAGTTCCCGGTGGCTTTGTCTGGTGTAGCCTGTTGCAGCTGCTGATACTTCTCGTCGCTTAGCCGCGGGGCGGCTGCATCTGACAAAGTTTCCTGCTGGAAGTCTCTGAAGATCCCGTCCGAGCTGTAAATAGCGATGGTCGTATGGGCATCCAGCAGCAGGGGGCGCCGCTCCCCGCCGAAACGCCGTCCTCCGGGTTCCCCGATACTCCTGTCTGTGAACCCGCTCGAAGGATTGAAGGGGACCGGGCTAGTCCTGCTGTTCGTGTCGCCGGAGCTTCCGTTATTTGCGGCTGCGCTGCCCGGTTCCTCTAAAGAGTAATTAAAAAGATTGTAATACAGCTCCCGCGGAACCGATCTCATCTGGGTCTCCATGGACTCCGCTCTGTTGCTGTAAATGAAATTGCGCATCAGCGCATATTGCAGCACTCCGATCAGGAGCAGCAGTCCGGACAGGATCAGCAGCGAGATGGCCAGGAGCTGTTTACGCAAGGACTTCGGAGCCGACATACGGCGGAGCAGAGCCGTGACACGGGGGATCATATCAAATCCACCCGGTAGCCTACACCCCGCAGTGTGCGAATAATCCGATGCTCCTTATCCCCGAGTTTCTCGCGGAGGGAGCGGATATACACCTCTACGATATTCTCCTCGCCGCCAAAATCATACCCCCAGATCTTGTCCAGAATCATCGGTTTGCTGAGTACGAGTCCATGATTAATGACCAGATACTGCAGCAGCTCGTATTCTGTAGGGGAAAGCTCCAGTACCTGATCTTTGTGGCAGATTTCCTTTCTGCGGCCGTCGATCCGGAAAGGGCCGCAGCGCACTTCGCCAAGCAGGCCCGGGAACTGATTGCGCAGCCGGGCCTGAATCCGGGCCAGCAGCTCCTCAAAGCTGAATGGCTTGACCATATAATCGTCAGCGCCGATGGACAAACCTGTAACACGGTCATCCACCTCGTCTTTGGCGGTTAGCATAATAATGGAAATTTCCGTCTCCTCAGCCCGCAGATAACGGCAGACCTCAAAGCCGTCCATTCCGGGCATCATGACATCCAGAATGACCACATGCGGCTTAAAATCAGCCACCATACCGATGGCGTCCAGCCCGTCGGAGGCGGTTCTTACCTCAAATCCCTCATTCATTAAACCCAGCTCCAGAAACTGCAGGATATGCGGCTCGTCGTCAACGAGCATCAAGCGGATCCCTTGGGTTGCCTTCATAACAATTTCCTCCCATAGGCGATAGATAGCTACATTATGACATAGTAAAATGAACGTTCGCTGAAGAATGGCGGGTAATTCCCATAAATCAAATAAATATTTATCTTTCAGGATTAATTATATTGGTTAATTTAATACTAAGGAATTAAGGTGATTAAAATAGGAATGAATTTGGAAATCCAGGACTTTTTGGATGGATGAAAAGGGTTTTGACGACGGCCATCGAACAATTTACAATAAGGATAATTCATCCGCTTCAGAGAACCCTCTCAAAGGCGGGTTGCCTATCCCAATGCTGTATATTTCCCTCGTTTGTTGACCTTATCAAGGTTCCTATCAAGCTCATTTCTTTCTGATTTACTTCTTTCTGGAATTTCTGTTCTGGGTTCATTATTTCACATCATTATTCATTCAACCTCATTTTATTGAATGCTTTATACCCATAATTCAAGGAGGACCTTCCATGAAGAAAAAAGAAATGGTAGCCATGTTATTGGCGGGAGGCCAAGGGAAAAGGCTGAAGAGCTTAACCAAATCGCTTGCCAAGCCTGCTGTATATTTTGGAGGGACCTACCGGATTATCGATTTCCCCTTAAGCAACTGCTCTAATTCGGGGATTGACACAGTTGGTGTGCTGACTCAATATGAGCCGCTGGTATTGCACTCTTACATCGGCGTAGGCAGCGATTGGGATCTGAACCGCAAGAATGGCGGTGTGTTTGTATTACCGCCGCACGAACGGGAGAACGGAAGCAGCTGGTACCGGGGAACGGCGGATGCCATTTACCGGAACCTCAAGTTTGTGGATCAGTTCGATCCGGAGCATGTCCTGATTCTATCCGGTGACCACATTTACAAAATGGACTACAACGCAATGCTACAATATCACAAGGCCAGAAACGCCGACTGCACTATCTCAGTCATCGACGTGCCTTTAGAAGAAGCAAGCCGTTTTGGCATACTGAATACCGAGGATGACCTCAGGATTTATGAATTTGATGAGAAACCCGCCAAACCGAAGAGCACACTGGCTTCAATGGGCGTATATATTTTTAAATGGGAGATTCTACGTAAACATCTCTTGAACGACGGGGAGAATGCCGGGTCCTCACACGATTTCGGCAAAGACATTATTCCTATGATGCTGGAGGATGGCCAGTCTCTGTATGCATATCCTTTTGAAGGATATTGGAGAGACGTGGGTACAGTGAACAGTCTATGGGAAGCCAACATGGATCTGCTCTGTGACAATCCGCCGCTTAACCTGAATGATCCGGACTGGCGCATCTTCACACGCAATCCGAATCAACCGGCGCAATATGTTGCCCCCGGCGCACAGGTGTCCGGCAGCATTATTAATGAAGGCTGCATTGTGCGGGGCGAAGTGAAACATTCGGTGCTTTTTTACGGCGTAGAGGTGGGTGAAGGCAGTGTCATTACGGACTCTGTTATTATGCCCAAGGTTAAGATCGGCCGAAATGTACGCATTCACAAAGCTATCATCAGTGAAAACACGGTCATTGAGGATTATATGGAAATTGGCATCGACCGGGAGGATGAAGATGAGATTCTGCTGATCGACAACCGGAGCAAGAAACGCAAATCTGTGGCAGCCAAAACCATATAACCAAATAGAGGACGGTGAGTTTCCAATGAAGCAACTGATGGGTGTAATCAATCTTGATCATGAACTGGATAGCCTAAATGAGCTGACTTACTTCCGCTGCGGGGCAGCAGTACCTTTTGCAAGCCGTTACCGGCTGATCGATTTTGTTCTTTCCAATATGATGCGGGCAGAGCTGGAGAGTGTCGGCCTGTTCGTACGCCGTAAATACCGTTCGCTCATGGACCATTTGGGTGACGGCAAATCATGGGATATGAACCGTAAGCACGGAGGACTGTTTATTTTGCCGCCGGACTGGAACGATCCTACGGATACCTCGCGGGGCGACCTGCAGCATTATCATAACAATCTGGATTTCTTCAAGCGGGCTTCCGCCAAATATATCGTATTCTCCGGCAGCCAGCACATCAACAGCATTGACCTGCAGGACCTGTACCAATACCACCTGGAGAAAGGTGCGGATGTTACACTCGTTTATAAGAAGATCGACCAGTTGCAACCGGAGCATGACGTCTGCCGGCGGATAGAAGTGGATGAAGACCATAATGTCACTAATATTCACCAGGAGAAAGACCACCATAACCTGTATCTGGATATTTTTATTATCGAGAAGAAGCTGTTCCTGGAGCAGGTGGAATATTGTATTGCCCATGGTGAGAGTTATTTCTTCCGTGATGTGATTCAAAAAAACCGCCATAAATTCAAAATTGCCGCCTACGAGTACGAGGGCTATCATGCGGTAATCAACTCTCTGGAGAGTTATTACAAGAATAGTCTGGAGCTGCTTCAGCAGGAGAATTATCACAGCCTGTTTAAGGAGAACCAAGTGCAGACGAAGATTAAATATGAAGCACCGACCCGGTACCTGGAGAGTGCAAGTGTGAGCAACTCACTGGTCGCCAATGGCTGCATTATAGGCGGGACGGTGGAGAATAGTGTGCTTTTCCGGGGCGTGCAGGTACGCAAGGGTGCCAGGATTATCAACTCTGTCATTATGCAAAAGTGTGTGATTGAAGAGAATGCCGTCATTGAGAATGTAATTATGGACAAAGACGTGCATTTAAGCAAAGACCGGATACTCGTAGGGGACAGCAAACGTCCCTTTGTCATCGCCAAAAGCAGCAAGATATAAAGAACTTCCAAAAAAGCACTTGTCAGGAGGACCTGCTGTTGTTTAACGATAAAGAAACTTTTAAACAAGTATTCCGCGAGGATCTCATCGGAAAATTGGGCAAACCGCTCGAAGAAGCTTCTAACGCAGATGTTTATAACATACTGGGCAATATGATCCGCGAGAACGCCGGCAGGCATTGGGCGGACACCAACCAGAAATATAAGGCCGATAAAGATAAGCAGGTATACTATTTTTCGATGGAGTTTCTAATCGGCAGGCTTCTGGGCAATAACCTGCTGAATATGGGGGTGCTGGAGGTCGTGCGCGAGGGACTGGCTGATCTGGGATTCAGCCTTGCGGATATTGAAGAAGAAGAAGCGGATGCCGGCCTTGGGAACGGAGGCCTCGGACGTCTGGCGGCCTGTTTCCTGGATTCACTGGCTTCCCTGCAATATGCGGGCCACGGCTGCGGCATTCGCTATAAATACGGGCTGTTTGAGCAAAAAATTGTGGACGGATACCAGGTGGAGCTGCCTGATTACTGGCTGCAGAAGGATAACGTATGGGAAGTAAGGCGTGAAGACAAACAGGTGGAAGTGAGATTCTGGGGGCATGTGGAGACCCGTGCAGAGAACGGCGAGCTTGTGTTCGAGCATAAGGATTATGAAGCGGTTCGTGCAGTTCCTTATGATATTCCGATCATCGGCGCTGACCGCCGGCATGTGAATACCCTCCGCAACTGGAGTGCAGAGTCGATTACCCAGTCCACCAGGACGTTTGGTACTTTTGCCGGAACGGACTACCACAAGTTCCTGGAATATAAGCGTTCCGTGGAGTCGATCTCCGAGTTTCTGTATCCCGACGATTCAGAGTATGAAGGAAAGCTGCTCCGGCTGAAACAGCAATATTTCCTGTGCAGCGCAGGACTGCAGAGCATATTACGGACCTTTGGCAAGCTGGGATTGCCTTATGAATCCCTGCCTGACAAAGTGGCGCTCCATATCAATGATACACATCCTACGCTCGTAATTCCCGAGCTGATGCGAATTCTGATGGATGAGCATGGCATGGGCTGGAATAAGGCCTGGGACATCACTACACGTATGGTCTCCTATACCAACCATACCATTCTCAGCGAAGCGCTTGAAAGATGGCCGCTTCAGATGGTCCGGGAGCTGATGCCGCGCATCTTCCTCATTATTGAGGAGATCAATGCCCGTTTCTGCGGGGAATTGATGAGCCGTTATCCGGGCGATCAGCCGCGGATTGAGCAGATGGCCATCATTCATGACGATCAGGTGCGGATGGCTCACCTGGCTATTGTAGCCAGCCATAGTGTCAACGGCGTTGCGGCGCTGCATACGGAAATCCTGCAAAAACGGGAAATGCGGCTGTTCAACGAGATGTACCCGCACCGTTTCAATAACAAAACGAACGGCATCACCCACCGCCGCTGGCTGATGCATGCCAACCCGGAGTTGGCCGGGCTTATCAACGATTCCATCGGCACCCGCTGGATACATCATCCGCAGGAGATGATCGGCTTGATCAAATACTGCGAGGACGCTTCTTTCCAGGAGCAGGTTGCGGCCATCAAACGCCGCAATAAGCTGCGGCTGGCGGAATACATCAGCAGCAAGCACGGAGTACAGGTCGATCCTGATTCGATCTTCGATGTGCAGGTCAAGCGGCTGCACGCCTATAAGCGCCAGCTGCTGAATATTCTGCATATCCTGCATCTGTACAATCAGATCAAAGATAATCCATCCATGGACATGGTGCCGCGCACCTTTATCTTCGGTGCCAAAGCGGCTCCCAGCTACCATCTGGCCAAGAGGATTATCAAGCTGATCAATACGGTGGCCGATGTGGTGAACAATGATCCGGATGTGAAGGGGAAGATCAGGATCTTTTTCCTGGAGAACTATTCGGTTTCCCTCGCCGAAAAGATCATTCCCGCAGCGGATGTCAGCGAACAGATCTCTACGGCCAGCAAGGAAGCCTCCGGTACGGGCAACATGAAGTTCATGATGAACGGTGCGCTCACCCTCGGGACGATGGATGGCGCCAACGTGGAAATGCATGAGATGGTGGGGGATAACAATATGTTCCTTTTCGGTCTGCGGGCCGAGCAGGTGCTTGATTATTACCAATACGGCGGATATCATGCCCGTGATATCTATGCCGGGGACAGCCGCGTGAGGGAAGTCCTCGATCAGCTGGTGAATCCCGGTCCCATTTGTTGTCATAGCCAGGAGTTTGATACCATCTTTCAAACGCTGCTGGACAATAATGATGAGTTTTTCGTGCTTAAGGATTTTGCCAGCTATGTGGAGACACATGTCGAGATTGACCGTGCCTACCGCAATCAGAAGGAATGGCTGAAGAAGTCGATTATCAATATCGGCCATTCCGGCAAATTCTCCAGCGATAACACCATCAGCCGTTACGCTTCCGAAATCTGGAAGATCCACCCGATCCGGCTATAATCCTGGGAGCAGATGATTCTAAGCAAACCGGTTAAGCAATAACGTAAGAGCTGTCCCATAAGCCATGAAAGGGCTGGCGGGGCAGCTCTTTTTCTGTGGACGCAGCATGGGTGGACTCACCGAGCGGGCTGGGCAATGAAACGGACTCAGCGGACCTCATAATGATGTTCAATGGTTCATTTAGCGGCTACTCGGTCCACATGGCGGGTATAACGGGCTTGTTATGCGAAATAACGCTCCTCCAGTCCGTTTAGTCCCGGTTGTTCACTTATGGTTCAGCGGCTTGCCCTAGCCGACAATGCACCGGGTGAGCCGCCGCCATTAACTTGAAACGTAAATCAGCGATTCTCCACTAACGGGAGAATCGCTGATTTATCAATGGGTTCAAATGACCTCAGACACCATGGCAGCAAAGCGTTCAAGGAACCGGCGTTCTTCATCATCGAAACGGTGCTTGAGCGGACTGTCGATATCCAGCACACCAAGCAGCCGTCCCTCCTTAATCAGCGGGACTACGATCTCGCTGTTGGATGCGGCATCGCAGGCGATGTGGCCGGGAAAAGCGTGAACATCGTCCACGACGAGAGTCCGGCGCTCGGCAGCGGCAGTGCCGCATACGCCGCGGTTCAACGGAATCCGAATGCAGGCAGGAAGTCCTTGGAAAGGCCCGAGTACCAGCTCCTTGCCGTCGAATAAATAGAAGCCGGCCCAGTTGGTGTCCGGCAGAGAGTGTTTCAGCAGCGCCGAGGCATTGGCCAGATTGGCGATGGCGCTTGGTTCGTCTTGCATAAGTGCCCCGAGCTGGGACAGAACAGCTTCAAACCGTTCACTGCGCGTTCCGTCATAGGGCATCGCTTGAAACATGAAGCATCACCTTCCTGTACCTTGTGTCAATATAAATCTATAACTAACAACATAGTACAGCTATGCAGGATACGTCAAGCTTTAAGAGAATGTTGTCGAAAGCTGGAGAGCCAGTGATGTCCGGAAGCTTTGAAATCAGTGCGTGGCCTGTTTCCGGGGCCCGTCCACAGGGTAATGTTTGTATAAATACCTGTGGCTTCTTGGCCGGAAGGAGTGGAACATGCGCGCCGATGTACAAAATTTGTTCATGGGAATTCATATGCTCTATCTTGCCCATGATAAGGATCTGACAATAGTGGAGATGCAGCCTGAACTGGAGAATCTGGGATATCGTGTAGCTGAGCGTGAAGTGAAGCAGGAACTCGAACGGTTAACCCAGGAGAATTTCCTGACAGCCCATGATGATGCCTACAGCATCACCGGAACAGGAATCCAGGAATTTAAAGCGATCCAGTCCAGACTCCAGGTATTATGTACGGAGGTTCTTAAGCCGGTTAAGGCAGTGGGAACTTCGGGCTAAGCTTAAATTAGAACGAACAGACAGCGTCTGTGGCGGGTGGCGATTAGGCCTCCTCGCCACAGACGCTATTTTTGAATTTAGGGGTGCCATACATTGTGCACACTTTTCCCGCAAATCCAGTCTGCAGAATGATGTATAATGAACATGTTGAAAGGGGACGAGTGAATTGTATGTGTGCGGCGGGTCGGTTCCCACCTTGAACGGACGAAGCTTGGAACTGCGGGTTATGACAGCCGATGATGCGGAAGCGCTCTATCGGATATGGGGGCACCCGCAGGTGGCTCCCTGGCTGGGCATGCCGCCTGTGTCTTCGGTAGAGGAAACCCGGTTGCTGATAGACCAGCTGCTGGACATGTCCCTTGAAGAGGACAATTTGCGCTGGAGTATCCTAGGACCGGAAGGGGAAGTGATCGGCAGCTGCGGGTATAACAACTGGCAGCTGGAAGGCGCCTACCGTGGAGAAATCGGCTGCGAGCTTGCCCCGGAGTGCTGGGGTCAAGGAGTGATGAAGGAGGCGCTGGGACTGGTGCTGGATTACGGCTTCGATAAGATGGGGCTGAACCGGATAGAAGCCCTGTGTCATCCGGATAACGGACGGGCTGCAGGACTGGTGCGGTCTCTTGGCTTTCGGCAGGAAGGCATCTTACGGGACTATCGCCACTTGCCTTCCGGTTTTCAGGATGTCCTCCTGTACTCCCTGCTAAGCAGGGAATGGCAATAACATAAGCAAGATACATACGGGAAGAAAGGATTGGGATCATTGAATGCACCAGGGGCAAGAGAACGGAAATTTATTTTAACAGGTGTGCTGTTGGCCACTTTTTTGGCTGCGATTGAGGGCACGGTAACCGGACCGGCCGGGCCGGCGATTGTGGGCGATTTTCAGGGCATACAGTGGCTGAGCTGGATCTTTACCGCCTATTTGCTGGCCATGGCTGTCACTACACCTATCTTTGGCAAAATCAGTGACCTGTTTGGCCGCAAGCCTGTGTTTATGGGAGGCGCCATTGTTTTTTTACTCGGATCGCTGCTGTGCGGCCTTTCACAAAGTATGGAACAGCTGATTCTCTTCCGGGCGATACAGGGGATAGGCGCCGGTGCCCTGATTCCGATGACCTTTACCATTATCGGGGATATCTACAGTATTAAAGAACGGGCCAAGACCCAGGGGCTGTTAAGCTCTGTGTGGGGAATCTCATCTTTGGTGGGGCCGCTTTTGGGCGGATACGTGGTTGATTATTTAAGCTGGCGTTGGGTCTTTGTGTTTAATCTCCCTTTTGGCCTGCTGTCGATCTGGTTCATTGCCCGTTATCTGAAAGAAGACAAGGTACGGCGCAAGACGCAAATAGACGTAGCGGGTGTGCTGCTGTTCGCAGCAGGCATGGGGGCACTGCTGTTTGGTCTTTCGACAGGAGGGCA
This sequence comes from Paenibacillus albidus, assembly GCF_014644435.1. Classification (GTDB taxonomy): domain Bacteria; phylum Bacillota; class Bacilli; order Paenibacillales; family Paenibacillaceae; genus Paenibacillus_AQ; species Paenibacillus_AQ albidus. The sequence goes on from NZ_BMKR01000021.1 coordinate 95,903, forward strand.
GAATCTGGCCTGGACATCTCCGCTGCTCCTTGCCATTCTGGGGGGCGCAGCTCTGCTGCTAGTCTCCTTTGTGTTCGTGGAACGCCGGGCTCCTGAGCCGATGCTGCCGCTGGGATTGTTCCGAATCCGCAATATCTCGGTGTCCACAGGCGCCAATCTGCTGGTGAGCACTTTGATTATCGGGCTGTCCACTTATGTACCGTTATGGGTCCAGGGAGTCTCGGGCCAAAGCGCAGCCATCTCGGGGCTGCTGCTGGCTCCGATGTCGGTAGGCTGGGTGCTCGGCTCGATAGCCGGAGGACGGATGATTCTGCGGGCAGGTGCCCGGCAGACCGGGATGCTGGGACTTTTGTTAATCGCTGCCGGGGCGGCGGGCCTGGTCTTTTTGACTGGGGATTCCTCACAGCTGCTGCTGCTGAGTCTGATGCTGGTCTGCGGTGTAGGGTTCGGATACGCATCTACCGTCTTCACGATTATTGCCCAGTCTTCCGTGGAACATCATCAGCGCGGGGCTTCTACGGCGCTTAACACGTTTACGCGCTCTTTGGGCCAGACCGTGGGAGTTGCGGTATTCGGCTCCTGGCTGAATCTGAATATCAACCGGCTGCTGGCCGTACAGTCCGGATCCGGCGTCACCGGTGCAGACATTAACAAGCTGCTTGATCCGCATGCGGGAAACACCTTGTCCGGGGAAGCAGGCAGCAGCTTGCGGGGGGCGCTTGAAGGAGGGCTTCATTCATTGTTTATCGTGATGGCGGTCATTGCTGTCCTGTCGCTGCTGATTTCTTCGGGACTGCGCAGCGGGGTGCCTTCTTCGGCAGAAGAGAAGCTTGAACTGAAGAAAGCATAAGCGATGAGTAAGGAATGGGACCGGATGGCTCCACCTACGTGTATAACCAAAGAACCCGATCGGCACTTATGCCGGTCGGGTTCTTTGGTTGCATTCTCTTCCAGAAGAGCAATCTGTCTTACTTGCGGGGGAGTGGAGACAACTTCTCGGCCTGGAGGCCCATCTTCTTCAGCAGAATAATCATTTGCTCCTTCTCTTCATCGCTAAGCCCGCTGAAAGCAAGGTGGAGACGTTCCGAATATTTCGGATACATCTCGTTCATCAGGCGTTCACCCTCAGCAGTCAACTCCGCAAAAATTACCCGGCGGTCGCTTGGACAAGGTTTGCGCTGCAAATACCCGCGTTCCTCCAGCTTGTCAATGACGTAAGTGACGTTTCCACTCTGCAGCAGCAGCTTAGCGCCGATCTGCTGGATAGGCTGTGGCCCCTTGTAATATAAAACTTCCATGACAGCGAAAGCTGTCGGGTTAAAACCTTCAATCTTGCTTCCGGTTACGGCATGCTCGTTAATGCTCTTAAAAGACTTGGCAAATACCCGGTACAGATGCAGTGTCAACTGAGTATCTCTTTCGTACGATTGTATCATGCTTCCCCACCCTTTATCGTTATAGTGTAAAGTACCCTTACGGTTTGCGGTCATGCCTGTAGTGCAAGGGACACCTGTGCTGCGAACCTGAGATATTCTTACAATACGTTAAAGAATGGCCGAAGAACATGTGATTTGTCACAATGAGCACACTTTTAATTATTAAAAATCAAACAATTTTTTACGAAACTCCAACTTCTGTTTCAGCAGTCCGAACAAGCCTTGGGAGGGAGGGGATTTTCAGTCCCCGGGCGGGTATAATCTCCGCTGCTGGAAGGGCCGTTCGCCGGATATTTAAGCGACCGCATCAACCGAAAAAGCTGATGATTGTTTCCGGTCTGGTCCGGGCTGTCTTCATGGCTTGTCTGGTATTTACCGGTTCATTAGGGCAGGTGTAGCAGCTGCGGGTGCACTTCCTTTTGCTCAACCCAATGTCTAATGACCTGGGCGAACAAGGCCGGGCGCTCGTAGCTCCAGACATGTCCAACCTTCGGAACCACGGCGCCTTTACTGGCTGGAACCGTGGCTGCAATTCTGGCAGCCGCGCGCCGGGCCAGCTTGTTCTCCCGTTCTCCCACCAGCACCAGGAGAGGGGTACTGTTCTCCGCCGGCAGCCTGATTTCCGACAGCATGGCGTGCATTCTGCGCGTAACGCCTGCATTTATGGCAGCAGCGTCTTCTACCAGCGACTGCCGGAAGGATTCCGGGATATGGAACTGCTTCATCATGGATTGTGCCAGAGTTTTCGCGGACAGCATGCTGTAGAGCGGGGCAGCGGCTCCATTTAACAACATGGCTGTCATCCTGCTCATGCCGGCTGCCGTTCCGCTGAGGACCATAGAATGAATTCTGTCCGGCATCGTGCGGAGCATGCTTAGCGCCAGCGCTCCCCCCAGGGATAAGCCAACGACATGCACCGGACCGCGTCGCTCCAGCAGCATCTCCATCTGCCGCAGGCAAAAGTCTGTACTCAGCGGCTTGACACCGGCACTTTGGCCGTGTTCGGGCAGATCCGGGACAATGCAGTGATAATCATCCAACTCCCCTGCAACCTCTGCCCACATCCGCCCGCTTAACCCCCCGCCATGGAGGAAGAGCAGGGTTTCTTTGTGTTGTTCTCCATACTGCTGGACATAAAGCATAGCTGGTCACCTCTTTCTTTGATATCATCATAAGTTGTATCCCCAGGCTTGTCATGTCCTCGCGCTTAGAATTTCATAAGACTGGCACCGGGGTTCTTGAGTCTTGGGCTGATCAATATGAAACCAAAGGAGACAATGTCCGGTATAAAAGATCAAGCGTGAACTGTTTGTACAAAGATAAGATAATAGAAAAAAGGAGTTGGAAGATATGCAGGAGCCGGAACTAACGCAGGCAGGGGTTTCCGATAGGGAGCCGGAGGATTATGGCCGTGAACCCGGCAAAGAAATTGTACTGGATGTTTCCATTGAAGAAGCCGGCTACGAAGCGGGTGATCCGCGCATATTCGATATAGTTTTTCAGGTGCGGCGGGGGCAGCTGCTGGGGCTGATCGGACCCAATGGAGCCGGTAAAAGCACAACGATCAAGACCTTGCTCGGCCTGCTCAAGCATGCCAAGTCAAAGGTGACTATCGGCGGAGCCAACCAGACTTATGCGTATGTGCCCGAACAACCGGTGTTCTATGAAGATCTGACCCTATGGGAGCATCTGGATCTGGCTGGTGCGGCCTATGGGCTGGAATATAGCGTATTTGAAAGCACGGCGAAGCGGCTGCTGGAGCAGTTTGGCATGGAGAAGGTGCAGAATGATCTCCCGGCCGGCTTCTCCAAAGGCATGAAGCAGAAGATGATGCTGATGCTTGGTTTTCTGGTTCAGCCTGATGTATACATCGTGGACGAGCCCTTCATCGGACTTGATCCCCGCGCGACCAAAGACTTCCTGCGGCTGCTTGAGGCAGAACGGGACAGGGGGGCAGGCGTGCTGATGTCCACTCATGTCCTCGATACGGCCGAGAAGATCTGTGATAACTTCCTGTTGATCTCGGGAGGGCAAATCGCTGCTTCAGGCACCTTGGAAGAGATACGGACTCGCGCAGGACTGCCGGAGGCGTCGCTGTTTGATTGCTTCGACGAGTTGACATGAGAGAACAGCAAAGGACTTCCTATGCTTTGCCTACAGCACGCCGATTGTTCGGCAGACGTCTGCTTTCGCACTGGCAAGAGCAGATTGCCATCATTCGTACAGCAGCGGACTGGACGGTGCTGCTCTATCTAATCATACCTGGGGGCCTCCTGGGAGGCAGACTGTATTACGGCTACTGGAATGAAACCCTGCCGGCCTGGAGTACGGCCCTGCCGTTCCTGGTGATTCCCTTGCTGCTCGCTCTGTTGATGTGTACAGGAGGGATGCTGCTGATGGTCCAGGAAGGCGATTCGCTGTTCCTAAGGCAGCGTCAGGGTTGGATCAGGACGTTGATGCTGCGGGGAATCGTCTACAGCCTCACGGTAACCGCGCTCAAGATCAGTGCGGTCTTCGTGTTGCTGCTGCCCTTTCTGATCCGGGGGTATGGGCTGCCGCCTGCTGCAGTGTTTGGACTATGGCTTGCAACAATAACCTGCAGCTGGTGCATTAAGCTTCTGGGCCATATTGTAGCCGTGCAGCGCCAGGGGTTTCGGCGCTGGCTGTGGCTGATTCCGGCGATTACTGTACCCTGTGGAATCTATTATAGGGCCGTTCTGTTCTGGGACGGCTACCCGGTGCTGCTGTGGGCCGCCGCTGTTTTGTTTGCCGCAGTCTCCGGGTTTGCCGCAGCCTACCGGCTGTCTATGCGGGGGACCTTCATGAGCGATGTGCGCGAGGATTATAAACAACGGATGCAAATCGCAGCGCTGCTGCTGATGGGGGTGCTGGACAAACCCCGTCCAACCCGGCACAGGCCCTGGATTTTCCGCAAATCGCAGCCGCTGCTGTCCACGAAGCTGCCGGAGAGCCGGCTCTCCGCAGCAGCAATTAAAGCACTTATCCGCAATCCGGCACATTTGAAGCTGTATCTGCAATTTACCGGTGTGTCCATCGCTGCCATCCTTATCGTTCCGGTTGTGCTGAAATGGCTGTTTTTTATAATCCTAACGTCGCTGATGACCTATTGGCTGCACTCCTTCTGGTCTATCTTTGCCGGGGATGACTACATTGGCCTGCTGCCTTTTACCAAAGAGCAGCAAGCGGAGGCCGGATCACGGGCGGTGCTTATTTTGCTCCTGCCGTTCACACTGATCTGTGCAGCAGCTGTGTGTCTGCCTGTCTATGGCTGGTGGGGAGTCGTGCTCTTTATCCCGGTTGGTGCTGGTGCCGGATTCCTCATTTCCCGATTGTTCAGTGCCATTCGGCTAGAGAGATGATGGGGCGCGCTGGAAGTTTGTTCTACTTCAAGAGAACCCTCTTCAAAGTTTCCCGCGATGGTTAATATAGAGGGAGATTTAAGGAGAGGGGATCCCCTATGACTGAAGCTCTGGATGACAGAGAGTTAATGAACCGGATCGGCAGCAAGGACCCTGTGGCGCTGGAATGGCTCTATGACCGCTATGAGAAAACCGTATACTCCTTTGCTTACAGAATGGTACAGGATGCCATGGCTGCCGAAGAGGTGGTACAGGAGCTGTTCCTGCGGGTCTGGACGCATGATGAGCGGTACGATGAAGCCCAAGGTAAGCTGACTACATGGATATTCACGGTAACGCGTAATATAGCCATAGATATGCTGCGGCGCAAATCGGTGAGAGACAGGGGCATTCCTGTCGAGGCGGAGACCTTGAATGCCCTGCCGGATGCAGGGGCGGGTACAGCGGACCAGGTGGAGAATAAAAGTGAAGGCGAGCAGATGAGGAAGATTCTGTCTGTACTAAGCCGGGATCAGAAGCAGGTTATCGATTCCATCTATTATGGCGGTATGACCCAGCAGGAGGTTTCAGTGAGGTACAATATCCCGCTGGGCACGGTCAAGAGCAGGGTGAGGCTGGCTTTGAAGCAGATGAAGAAGCATTTATCGGTTGAGGGAAGGAGGGAAGGTTACCATGGATAAAATGGAGGAAGAGCTCTGCCAATTGGCAGAGCTGTATGCCCTGGGCGGTCTGAACGAAACGGATCTGCAGCAATTCGAAGCGCATCTGGAAGGCTGTGCAGCTTGCCGGGAGCAGGTGAAGGAGCTGAGAAAGCTGACGGATATTCTGCCTTTGGCGGCTGTGCAGGTTCCGCCCCCGGCCGGAATGAAAAGCCGGGTGCTGGGAAAGATCCTGGCCGGACGTGAGGCAGGAGGGGAATCCGGGAATCCGGCTCCAACCCCAAAAACCATAAACGGGCCAGAGCCTGAACCGGAGTTCATTTCGGCAGGCACCCGCAATCCTGTACCTGCTCCTCCGCCGAAGCTGTCCGGAACCCCTGCCAAACACAGCAACAAACGGCTGCGTTATGTAAGTGTGGTGCTGGCAGCAGCGGCTGCGTCCCTGACCATTTATGCAGCGGCTCTGCAACGCGATGTCGGCGCTCTGCGCCAGGAGCTGGCTGAATCCTCTGAACAAGTGAGCGGATTGCAAGCTCAGCTCGCGCTAGCCGGTGCCCCCTCACAGGAACTTAAGGTAAACGAAGCAGTGCAGCTCGGCCCTGCGGCAGAGGATATTATAGCCCGCGGCCTGGCGACGATTGTGATTGATGCCAAGGGAACCCACCTGCTTGTGCAGGCGGAGAAGCTGCCTAAGCTCAGCGGCAGCGAGGCTTTTCAGGTATGGCTCATCAAAGGCGATGTCAAAAAAAGCGCCGGAACCTTCCTGGCTTCGGAAGGAACAGGGGCGATGTACTACACGTTCGATCCGCAAGGATATGATACCGTGGCCATCACCCAGGAACCGGACAGCCGGGGTGAACAGCCGCGCGGACGGCTGATTCTGGCAGCCCCGATCGAAGGATAGCGTTTGATTCAATCGGCAACCCTATCAAACCCATAACAAACAGCGCAGGCGGGGAACGAACCCGTCTGCGCTATTTTTAATTGTGGTTATGGAGCGTTCGTCACCAGCCTTCGAGCTGTTCTAATGTATATCGTACATCAGAATGGTTTAAGCGAGACTCAAACATCCATAATGATGTATTTTGTACATTCAAAGGATAGCCCTAAGGACTTTTCGGCTCATGCAGCGGTTCCTGCTGCACCAAATACACTGAAATCCTAAAATGACCCCACTTTTTTCCATCCTGATGTATAGAGTGCACTCTAGCGATCTCCGCCCTAGGCTTACAGCGTGCCTTCCGGGAGGGGATTCGAATGCGCCATCTATTCCTACCTTTTAAAGGCGATGCTGTACTAGAAGCTCCTCCGCTATAAGGCTCAACTGTTCCTGATTTCTGCCGCATGTTTGCCCGCTGTATAACCGGTCGAGAAAGCTGCAGTAATATTGTAGCCCCCGGTGTATCCGTGAATATCCAGAACCTCGCCGCAGAAGAAAAGGCCCGGCATGAGCTTCGACTCCATGCGTTTGGGGTCGATCTCCTTCAGATGAACTCCGCCTCCCGTCACAAAGGCTTCCGCCAGGGAACGGGTGCCATTGACGTTGACGGGCACCCGCTTCAGCAGGCCGGCCAAAATCTGGAGTCCGGCCTTGGACATGTGATGACCGGTCAGATCGCCGTCCAGCCCCGATTTGGTTAGCAGCAGCGGAATCATACGTTCCGGCAGCAGGTTTTTCAGAGAATTCCGGATCGCCTTCCTGGGCTCAAGGGCCAGCTTGTCCTGCAGTTCTGTCTCCATCTCCTGCGGGTTCAGATCGGGGAAGAGGTCAATGGACATCTCTACAGTGCGGACATCAAATTTACGCTGAACCTGCCGCAGAAATTGGCTGCAGCGCAGGGCGATCGGACCGGATAACCCGAAATGAGTGAAGATCATATCGCCGCGGTGGGCAATCACCTTTTTTCCTTTGGGATTCCATACCGTAAGCGTCACATCACGCAAAGACAATCCTTGCAGCTCGCCGGATTTGATCCACTCTTCCCCGGAGAGGATGGGCACCTCCGTTGGAAAAAGCTCCGTAATCGTGTGCCCCGCCGCTTCCGCCCAGGGGTAGCCGTCTCCGGTACTGCCGGTCTGCGGGACTGATTTGCCCCCGGTAGCGATGACAACGGCAGAGGAGGAAATCAGGGTGCCGGAGGTCAAGCGGACGCCTTTGACAGCGCCATCCTCATACACGACCTCCCGTACCGGGCTGTCGGTCATGATCTGCACTCCGAGGCTCCGTACCTTGCCGATCAAGGCGGAGACGACACTTGCTGCTTTATCGGAAACGGGGAACATCCGCCCGTTGTCTTCTTCTTTTAAGGCAATGCCCAGGCCTTCAAAAAAAGCGATGATGTCCCGGTTGTTGAAATGGCCAAACGCGCTGTGCAAAAAACGCCCGTTACCGGGGATATGGGCGATCAGCTCGTCCGTCTCCTTAACGTTCGTCACATTGCAGCGGCCTCCGCCCGAGATTCCCAGCTTCCGGCCCAGCTTGGCGCCTTTATCAATCAGCAGTGTGGCAGCCCCATGCTCAGCTGCCGCCACACTGGCCATCAGTCCCGAAGGTCCGCCTCCAATGACGATTACATCGTAGTTATGCATGAAATTACTCCTTTACCTGATAAGGAACACCCGGAAAAGCAGTGTTCTCCTAATTGGCATCATACCACTCCGGGCCAGAGTGTAACCAGTCTTCCGCGTTTATCTGCCGAATTCCGTTGTCAGGAAAGCGCGGGTATGCTTTAATCTAGGGTGAGTCACAAAATGTCAAACATGGGGAGTGATTGCAATTATTGGGGCGATTAAAGATATTTTATTGCAAATATCGGCTGCCAGCTTTTTTTTGTTTTTGTTTCAATGGTGGCTGGAGCAAAACCGGCTCACCCGCAGAAACGGGAAGTTTCCGGATGACCAGTCCTTCCTCATTATTGCATGTGCGCTCAGCCTGGCCCTGTGCTCCATGCTGTCGACTACCTTGTTTGACGTGGCCTACCTTAATTTAGGGATATTGCCGGCATTTATCGGCATTTTATACGGGAATTTTCGTTCCGGACTCAGTTTGGGCGCTTTTTTTCTATTCTGCAACCTCCTGTTCTCCGAGCCGGCCGGGCTAAGCAATCTGCTGCTGAACTCGGCTATTTTGCTGTATCCGTTATTGTATAGCTTGGCTGCCCCGTTCAAGAACGGAACCGTTATGGAGAAGATCGGTATGCTGTGGATGGCATTGTTCCCCAGTATGCTGTTTATTATGCTTGTACCGATATTGAACGGGAAAAATCCCTATCAGGCACATTCTGCGGAAACGCTGCTGTTAACCCTTTATCTGTTCCTGACCATTGGTCTGGGCGGGGCTTTGGTCTATGTTGTCGAAATGACTTGGGACAGGCTCCAGAAGAAGGAGCAGCTCAAGGGCATTTCCGAGAAGTTCCAGTGGGAGTCGGAGAAGCTGCAGCAGATTACCAATGTTATGCCGCTTAGCGTGATGTCACTGGATGAAGACGGGGTGATCACGGGCCTGAATGAATACATGCTAAGCAGTATTCAGCATCATTTCCCCGGATTGACGAGAGGGGATATTATTTCCCAGCCGGCCTTGCCGTTTTTTGGGAATAGACTGGAGTCCGTCTCTCTGCAGAAACTCGTGCACAGCATCGAAACTAAACAGCGGCACAGCGAGAAGCTTGTGATTGATACGCGGACCTACCATGTGTACTCGGCACCTCTGCTCAACCAAATCTCCGGGGTGCCCGGCGGAGCCGTGCTGATTGTGCAGGATACGACCGAAGAAGAGAAATTGCGCAGCGAGCTGGACAATGTGGAGCGGCTGACCCTGGTGGGGCAGATGGCTGCCGGGATTACCCATGAGATCCGCAATCCGATGGCGGTTGTGCGCGGGTTCCTGCAGCTCATGCAAGAGAAAAGCTCATCCGAGCTCGACTCCTATTATCAGATAGTCATGGAGGAGCTGGATCGGGCAAACAGCATCATCAACGATTTTCTGTCGCTTGCGCAGAGCCGTATCACAGATAAAGAGGAGGTTCTCCTGCATAATATTATAGAAGATCTTGGTCCGCTGCTGTGGGCGGATGCCAATCTGCGGGGTCAAAGCGTTGAATTGAAGTTGCCCCCTTCGCTGCCCTTGCTGCAGCTGAATGTACGGGAGATCAAGCAGCTGATCCTCAATCTCGGGCGCAACGCCATGGAAGCAATGGGGGATAAGGGGGTGCTGACCCTGGAGCTGCGCAGTGTACCCGGCAGAGTGGAAATGACCGTCCGGGATACCGGCAGCGGAATTCCCGAAACCCAGCGCGACAAATTATTTGTTCCTTTTTATACAACGAAGAGCCAGGGAACAGGGTTGGGCCTTTCGCTGTGTCTTAGCATTGTTGAACGGCATAACGGGACAATCCAAGTGGAATCGGAAGAAGGTAAAGGGACAACATTTATTATCTCATTTCCATGCGGGCAGGAAGAGATGGGTACATTTGCACTAGCCGAATGATTAGAATTTCTGCAGCTGGTTAAGTGACTACTGACGGATACCCTGTCTCTTCCCTTGCTTTCACAGAGTATGGTTGTATAATAAAGTTAGTAAGTGAAGCTGTAATGTCAGCTTTCAGAACACTTAAAGTGCAAAGGAGAGTGCAGAGAAATGTCTATGTCTTTTAATCAATATATGAGAGATTCCATTCAGCCCATGCGCGATGACCTGACAAGCATCGGGTTTCAGGAGCTTTTGACTCCTGAAGAGGTGGAAGCGGCTCTTCCGGCTTCCAAGGGAACGGCACTGGTAGTCGTTAATTCCGTATGCGGCTGTGCTGCGGGGCAATGCCGTCCGGGTGTGGCGCAAGCGCTGCAGAATGAGATCACGCCGGATCATTTGTTCACGGTATTCGCAGGCCAGGAAAAAGAAGCTACGGCCAAAGCGCGTGAGTACTTTGCACCGTATCCTCCGTCATCCCCTTCCATCGCGTTGATGAAGGACGGAGAACTGGTTCATTTTATCGAAAGACATGGTGTGGAAGACCGTTCGGCAGCTGAAATTGCGGCAGAGCTGAAGGAAGTCTTCAACCGTTTGTGCCAGTAAAAACTCAGGAATTTCCATAATCTCGCTGCAGCCGTAGTCCGGGTGTCAGCGGGATTTTTCTAATCAGACTGATGAAACGGGGTGTGGGTTATGAGTTTGCAGGAAGAAATTATCTCGGCCCTAGGCGTGAAGCCGGTTATTGATGTGGAGGCTGAGGTACGCAAGAGAGTCGATTTCCTGAAGTCTTATGTATTGGGAGCAGGCGCCAAGGGGCTTTTGATTGCTATTAGCGGCGGGGTGGACAGTGCGGTGGCGGCAGGTCTTTGCAAACGGGCAACGGACGAGCTGACGGCAGAGGAAGGCAAGGAGTATATGACGCTCGGCGTCTTCCAGCCTTATGGTGTTCAGGAGGATATTGAGCATAGCTATGCGGTTGCCAAAGCTTTTGAATTGACACATACGGTAGAGACGAATATCGAAGAAGCCGTCAATGAAATTGCCCTCGAAGTGGAACATGGACTTAAGGCGATTGGCCAGCACCGCCATATGACCCATCAAGGCAAGGGCAATGTGAAGGCGAGAACCCGCATGGTGATGCAGTATGCCCTCTCTTTTGAGAACAATCTGCTGGTTGTCGGTACGGATCATGCTTCAGAAGCCATTACCGGCTTCTACACGAAGTGGGGCGATGGTGCCGTAGATATCACGCCGCTTTCATCGCTCAACAAACGTCAGGTACGCCAATTGGCCGGGTACCTTGGGGTGCCGGAGGCTGTCGTGACCAAAGCGCCTTCAGCGGGTCTGTGGCCGGGACAAACCGATGAGACGGAGCTGGGCATCACCTATGATGACAACAGTGACTATCTGGAAGGCAAGGCGATTAATCCCGAGGCAGCAGCGAAGCTGGAGTCTTATTATAAGAGAACGGCCCATAAGCGCAACGTAATACCGGGTATCTAATGGTCTGGCATGGCCGCGCCTGTAAGCTGGCGACCTGTCTTGAATGAGGTGGATTAACATCAACCGCCGCAAGCTGTCTGCACATGAGAGCAGAGCTTGCGGCGGTTTGTGTTGTTCCTGGATTTATTTCTCCAATATGCGTGTTATAAATTCTTCGGTGGCGGCGATAGCCTGGTCAAGCGGCGGTGTCGTTCCTGTAAAAGGGTGGACGGTGCCAAAGGTATGGTTGCCGCCGGGAATCTGCACCCAGTCTATGTCCGGCCGGCTTTGGACAAGCTGCTGCGACCCGCGCCGCAGATGTTCACCGTCCTCGCTGCCTTGAACGAGCACTACGGGGAAGCGGGCCTCCCGCATCCGCCCAAGCAGGTTGTACCTTTCATGCTGGCGCTCCAGATCCTCAAGAATGACGACATCCAGCGGCATGTGCTGACCGGTCCGGCCGTTCAGCACATGAGTCCGCCCTTTTTCCTTCATCTCCCGCTTTTGTTCTGCCGTGAACAAGTCGAGATTCGTGATCCCGTTCCAGGAGATTACTCCGGCAATCGCGCCGGGATGCTCCAGCCCGTAGAGCAGGCAGTCACCGCCTCCACGGCTGTGCCCCAGCAGGAATAAAGGCAAACTGCCAAATTTGGGGTGCTGGCTCAGGTAGGAGAGCAGAATCTCCAGATCCATCAGTTCGCGGCTGTAGGTGTTGCGGGCGAATTTCTCCAGCTCCGTGAAGTTCTGAAGATCCTCCCCAATGCCGGCATGCGAGAAGTTAAAGGTAATGACTTCATGTCCGCGGCTGAGGATCTCTGCTAAATAAGGGAACATTCCCCAATCTTTAAAGCCTTTGTAGCCGTGTGCAATTACGATGAGGCTCTTAGCCTCCGCCTGGGCTGGGAAATGCGTGCAGCGCAGCACGGCATCATCTCCCGCAGGGATTTGGAAATGTCGGGTCATCAGGCGTTCCCCTCTCTTTTAAATAGAATCAGAATCTAGGGCAGGATAGACTTCTTTTGTAATTTCTTTTAAGATAGCAGATAGCCTCTTTATAAAGTATAATGCAGCTGGATCTGGCAAGTGTGTGTATTTATCATACCATTAATTGTCTATGCAAGGGATACACGTCCATAAGGAGCGTGAAATTGTGATTTACGGTATTGGACATGATGTGCTGGAAATTGAGCGGATCTCCGCATATTTAAATAGAGGAATAGGCGTTAAGTTCCTGCAGCGTATATTGACAGAACGGGAAGCCCGGCTGGCAGCGCAAAAAGGAAACCGGATCGCGGAATTCGTCGCCGGCCGGTTTGCGGCCAAGGAAGCGGTAGTGAAGGCGCTGGGCTGCGGCATCGGTGCCACCGTAGGGTTTCAGGATATCGAGATTTGGCCGGATGCGCTGGGAAAGCCGGAGGTTGCACTTTCCGGCGGAGCCTGGGAGCGCCTGGGGCTTGCGCAGCAGGAGTACAACGTTCTTCTCACGATTACCCACAGCCGCGGTCTGGCCTCTGCCTTTGCCGTGGTAGAGCGGATGGCCGGATATAGAAGCAGCAAGCGAATTTAAGGAGGAGAGAGACGACCCATGACACAGCAGCAGGAGCAGCTAGAGGCCAAAGCATATTTCAGCCGGCATTTGCTGGAATGGTATCATGGCCAGAAACGGGATTTGCCATGGCGCCGCCACCGCAACCCGTATTATATCTGGATTTCGGAAATTATGCTGCAGCAGACCCGCGTAGATACAGTAATTCCTTATTTCAACCGGTTCATTGAACGATTCCCTACGGTGGAATCGCTGGCTGATGCGCCAGAAGAGGACGTGCTGAAATGCTGGGAGGGGCTGGGTTATTATTCCCGGGCCCGCAACCTGCAGCATGCGGCGAGACAGGTTAAGGAGCAATACGGCGGCCAGGTGCCAAACGACCGGGAAGCCGTATTCAGCTTGAAGGGGGTAGGCCCCTATACGGCCGGCGCGATTCTCAGCATTGCCTTCAACCGTCCCGAGCCGGCGGTAGACGGCAATGTGATGCGGGTGCTGTCCCGTTATTTTTTGCTTGAGGATGACATTGCCAAAGGGCCTACCCGGATCAAAATGGAACGGCTGGCCGCGGAATTGATCCCGGAGGGCGAAGCGTCCCATTTCAATCAGGCGCTAATGGAGCTTGGTGCATTGGTCTGCACCCCCAAATCGCCGCGTTGCCTGCCTTGCCCGGTGATGGAGCACTGCTCGGCGCGTCTGGCGGGACGCGAGACCTCGCTGCCCGTCAAGACCAAGGCCAAGCCGCCGCGTCCGGAGGAGCGGCTGGCCGCCCTGGTGGAGGGCCGCGGTGCCCACGCAGGCCGGGTCCTGATCCGGCAGCGGCCGGCAAGCGGGCTTCTTGCCCGCATGTGGGAGCTGCCGCATTGGCCGGCGCCGCCTGCGGACGACGGTGCCGGTTCGGGCGGGCCGCTGCCTGCGGACGCGGCCCTGGACCGGCTGCGCCGGTCCTTGCGGACGGCCGGGATCTCCGCCCGGCCGGAAGCGCACTACATGGCTGCGGAACATACGTTCAGCCATATCGTGTGGACCCTGCAGGTGTACCGCTGCAGGGAAGAGGAGGCCCTTCCGCGGGTGGCGGAAGGGCGGGTTGTTTACGGCGCAGGCGCAGCTGCAAGCGCCATTGATGCCGGCGGCCCGCAGATAGAGCTGTTCGCCGATGGCAGCGGAAGCCGGGAGGACAGCGGTGCGGTGCGCTGGATTACACGTGAGGATATGGCTAACTATGCTTTTCCGAATGTGTTCCTGAAGCTGCTTACCGCTTATTTCGATGAACAGGATGTACGGAGCCGGGCGTCTGAATAGGCGCCATCTTTTTGAATACCGGGTAGACTAGTACCTTGACTGCATCAAATTTCAGGGTACAAATGTTTCAATTTGCCTCTGGCCT
>NZ_BMKR01000022.1 GCF_014644435.1 Paenibacillus albidus
GTTTGATTCTATTATCCATGAGTTGTACTTTCCGTGTCCACCTCTTAGTCTAAATCACTGTGTCCGTATAAAAACACAACACCTTTCGTTTCCTCAAATAAGGTCCACTGAGTCCGCTCCGCTTCCTTGAACAGCCGATCCGGTGACGAGTTGTTGCCCGGCCTAAGTCAACCGCTGATTATGATTTGAGCCATTGTTTATTCAAAAACCTCAACAAAGGCATGTTTGCCGCGCAGCACCTGGATTACTTCGTTGAAATGGGCTTCGGGAACCTTAAGCTCCATCACATAACGCAAATCATCAAGGTCTCTATCGTCCACATCCTTCGCTTCCCTCACCTGGTCTTCATGAACCCGGCCTTCAGCATCGCCTGAAGTCTCCGAATCTGCCAGGCCCGGTGCCAATACAGCTCCCGCAGCCGGGTTCCCGCTTGGCGAGCCTGCCGCTCCGGCCGCACCCGCAGCCATGGAAGAATTGTTAAGGGGCAGGATAGGAAAGAGGATATTCCGGTCGCGCCCAAGGGTATCGGTGAGCTCTGATACTTCAGGCACATCCACGTTGTAAGCGATCAGGGAAGTTTTTGCACCTTGCGCCTCGTCTTCTGTTCTGAAATAAGCCTGGATTCTTTTCATCATTTGAAATTCCTCCTTGGTTTAATAGTTCCCGCAACACTATATTACAGAACCTTCAGCAGCTCACGCACAAAGGCGGGCTCATCTTTAGGTGTGCGTGATGTAATAAAATTCCGGTCCACTACCACCTCTTCATCCCTGAACTCCGCTCCGGCATTGACCACATCGTCCTGCAACGGCGGGTAGGATGTAATCGTGCGGCCTCGCAGCAGATCGGCACTGATCAGAATTTGCGGGCCGTGGCAGATGGAAGCAATCGCTTTACCTGCGTCATTCGCCTCCTTCACGAAGGTCAGAATCTCCGGGCTTTGACGCAGGTTCTCCGGAGAGGAGCCACCCGGGATAACTACAGCGTCATAGTCTGCCGCCTTTACCTCCGCAATCGCCTTATCGGCCGTATAAGTAGCCTCTCCTTTTTTGCCGCGCAGCTCCTCATTCAACTTCAGGCCGATAATATCTGCCTGATGTCCTGCTTGTATAACTTCATCGTAAGGTACCTTCATCTCGGAGTCCTCAAGTCGTTAGGCAACAAAAATGCAACCTTGCTCATGCTTTTCGTTCTCCCTTCCCTCAGGATCTCTTCTTGACATTCTATTACCCTGATCCCCAAAGTACCAAACGGGTATGGAAAAGCCGCCCCCTTTGCCTGCATCAGGTGCGCGGCAGAAGATCGCGGCTTCTTCCTTTTAACACATTCAGTGCTGCGGGATCCTCTCCCGCTCTTGCCTGCACGTTCACTTCAGCTGGACTGCCCGCTGTTAACACACCGTTGCTGCTCCATATCCAGGCCTTCCGGGATTGTCTCATGTGTGCCTCTACACTCCTTGCCTGCTGTCTACACTCATCCGCCTCTAGTGTATCCCGCTCAGCCTTGGGTTATCCTTCTTGTGATCCTTCCCACGCCTGCAAAAAAAAGAATGCCGCATGCCTGCTCCAAAAGGAACAAGGATGCGGCATCCTAAAACCGGATACCGGTTATAACCGTAACAGATGCTCAGGAAAAATAGGCTAGGCCCGGCTGTCCAGAATGAGCGTCACCGGTCCCCAGTTGGTCAGCGACACATCCATCATGGCGCCGAAAACACCTGTTTCGACCTGCAGCCCGTCGCCTCTCAGCAGCTCATTAAACGTATCATACAGCTTCTTTGCCTCGGCAGGAGCAGCTGCGGCCATAAAATTGGGCCGTCTGCCCTTGCGGCAATCTCCGTAGAGCGTAAATTGGGATACGGACAATACCGCACCGCCGATATCGGTGACGCTGAAGTTCATTTTGCCGTCTTCGTCTTCAAAGATACGCAGTCCCGCTACCTTCTCCGCCAAATATTTGGCATCCTTCTCCGTATCGCCATGCGTCACTCCGACGAGCAGCATAAGACCTGCACCAATCTCTCCGGTTACCTGCCCGAGCGCCGTAACTTTGGCTTCCTTGCAACGCTGCACTACCACTTTCATGGAAATGATTCAACTCCTGCTCTTATTGCATAATGCGGTTAACGGTATAGACATCCTTGACCCGCTTAACCCGGTCCACTACCGACTGCAGATGGTCCGTGTTGCGGATGAGAATGGTCATGTGGATCATCGCCATCTTGTTCTTGTCCGAACGTCCCGTAACGGCCGAGATATTCGTCTTGCTCTCTGACACCGCCTGCAGCACCTCATTGAGCAGTCCATTGCGGTCATGGCCGGTAATCTCAATATCGACGCTGTAATTTGCCTCCATGCTGCCTTCCCATTCCACCTCAATGACCCTTGCTGCTTCTTCCCCGTCCCCGTCTCCAGGAATGTTCGGACAATCTTCACGGTGCACGGATACGCCGCGCCCGCGGGTTACATAACCGACAATATCGTCGCCCGGCACCGGGTTGCAACATCGGGCAAAACGAACAAGCAGGTTCTCAATGCCTTTGACACGTACCCCGTTCGTAGGCTGATTCCGCTTCTCGCCGCTGGATTTGATCTCCTTCATCTCTGAAGTCAGCTCCAGATGATTGGCCGCTTCCTCCTGCTCCTTGCGCAGTTTCTCCGTCAGCTTGGAGGCAATCTGCGCCGCCGTAATGCCGCCGAAACCAACCGCGGAGAGCATATCTTCGATATCGTTAAAAGCGAATTTCTTCGCCGCTTCCACCATTTTGTCGTCTGAGCACCATTCCGCTACATCCACATTCAAACGCTTCAGCTCACGTTCTATAGCTTCGCGGCCTTTTTCGACATTCTCCTCGCGTTTCTCTTTCTTGAACCACTGCTTGATCTTGCTTCGCGCATGCGAGGACTGGGCGATCTTCAGCCAATCCCGGCTTGGGCCATACGAATGCTTCGAGGTCAGAATCTCCACGATATCCCCGGTCTTCAGCTTGTGGTCCAGCGGAACAATCCGGCCGTTGACCTTGGAACCGATGGTGCGGTTGCCGACCTCCGTATGAATCCGGAAAGCGAAATCAAGCGGAACAGACCCGGCAGGCAGCTCAATGACTTCTCCCTTAGGCGTGAATACGAAGACCAGGTCGGAGAAAAAGTCCATTTTGAGCGATTCCACGAACTCTTCCGCGTCCTTCGCCTCATGCTGCAGCTCCAGGATTTCCCGGAAAAAAGGCATCCGGTTCTCCGGATTGACATTGGTATTGCTGGTACCTTCCTTATACGCCCAGTGGGCGGCAATCCCGAACTCGGCGGTCCGGTGCATTTCCCAGGTGCGGATCTGCACTTCTGTCGGCTCGCCGCCTGGACCCACCACTGTCGTATGCAGGGATTGATACATATTCGCTTTGGGCATCGCTATATAATCCTTGAACCGGCCCGGCATGGGCTTCCAAAGCGTATGAATAATGCCCAGCGTGGCATAACAATCCTTGATGTTATCGACAATAATACGAATGGCCAGCAGGTCATAAATCTCGTTAAATTGCTTGTTTCTGGTGCTCATTTTGTTGTAGACACTGTAAATATGCTTGGGGCGGCCCGAAAGGTCGCCTTCAATCCCCATTTCATCCAGCTTGGCGCGAATCCGGCCAATGACGCTGTCGATGAACTGCTCTCGTTCAGCGCGCTTCTTATGCACCAGGTTGGCAATACGGTAATACTGCTGCGGATTGAGGTACCGGAGCGCAATATCCTCCATCTCCCACTTGATGGCCGAGATCCCCAGCCGGTCGGCAATGGGACAGAAAATCTCCAGGGTCTCATAAGAAATCCGCCGCTGACTTTCTTCCGACTGATATTTCAGGGTCCGCATATTATGCAGACGATCGGCCAGTTTGATCACGATGACACGAATATCCTGAGCCATGGCAATGAACATTTTGCGGTAATTCTCATTCTGCTGCTCCTGCTTGGAGCGGAAACGGATGCGTTCCAGCTTGGTTAAGCCGTCCACAAGCATCGCACAGGTATCGCCAAAATTCTCGCGGATTTGTTCCAATGAGACCGTCGTATCTTCTACAACATCATGTAAAAGCGCCGCAATAATGGAGATTACATCCATTTGCATATTGACGACAATATCTGCGACCGCAAGCGGGTGCAGAATATACGGCTCCCCCGATTTTCGGACCTGGCCGTGATGAGCCTGATCGGCAAATT
Source organism: Paenibacillus albidus (assembly GCF_014644435.1). Taxonomy (GTDB): domain Bacteria; phylum Bacillota; class Bacilli; order Paenibacillales; family Paenibacillaceae; genus Paenibacillus_AQ; species Paenibacillus_AQ albidus. The sequence continues at coordinate 4,212 of NZ_BMKR01000022.1, forward strand.
CATAAGCTTCCCGGATGCGGAGAAGATCTTTTTCTTTTATATAGGCGCCAGCCTTGTCAATTAATCGCTCTATGCCCATTCTCGTCGTATCCGTTTCCTTTCTATAATAAAATGAACCCGCAAAAGGTTGCAAAATCTGCAGGTTCCGTCATTTCTTAGCGGGTCTTGTTCACCTATCTAAAGTTGTTTATAATTATGACGCTTACGATGGATTACGTCAACACTTGCCATGGCACGGGACCGCGCTCCGTCAAGGTGCCGAGATAAGACAAAATAGTGGCACTTGCAAAATGTTGTTGTAAAAAGCCGCTGATCTATTTAATCTGGTAAAGGCGGTTTTCCCGCAGGTTGACATTCTATAAGAGAAGAAAGAGGAGTGAACTCCATTGCAACGCGAAATTCAAGTGAACGAAAGACTCCCTTGGGGACCGGGCTTTTTGTTAAGTCTCCAGCATTTGTTCGCCATGTTCGGCAGTACGGTACTTGTGCCGAATTTGTTTGGCGTAGACCCCGGCATGATTCTGCTGATGAACGGGCTCGGGACTCTGCTGTATATTTTGATCTGCCGCGGCAAAATCCCTGCTTACCTCGGCTCCAGCTTTGCTTTTATTTCTCCGGTACTGGCCGTTCTTAAGGAGCATAAGGGCGACCATATGCACGGGTACTCGCTGGCGCTTGGCGCCTTCATCGTCACCGGCGTTATCTTTGTGATCGTGGCCTTGATTGTCCGCTTTGCCGGAACCGGCTGGATCGATGTCGTATTCCCTCCGGCTGTTATGGGAGCCATCGTTGCCACCATCGGCCTTGAGCTGGTCCCTGTCGCGGCCCGCATGGCCGGACTGATCGCTCCCGATGGAGCAACTGAATGGACGGCAGATGGCAGTGCCATCACACTTTCCATGGTTACACTGGGGGTTACTGTGATTGGAGCTGTCCTCTTCCGCGGTTTCCCCAAAATCATTCATATCCTTATCGGTATCGTTACCGGTTACGGTCTCGCTTATGTTATGGGCAAGGTGAATACGGAAGCTATTTCTAATGCGAGCTTTTTTGCCCATCCTACCCTGGTGACTCCTTCTTTCGACTGGGAAGTCATCTTCACAATTATTCCTGTATCACTGGTAGTTATTGTTGAGCATATTGGCCACTTGCTGGTGACCAGCAATATTGTGGGCAAGGATCTGGCCAAAGACCCTGGACTTGACCGTTCCTTGATGGGCAACGGAATTTCGACGATCATCTCCGGTTTTGTCGGTTCCACGCCCAATACCACTTATGGTGAGAATATCGGCGTTATGGCCCTGACCAAAGTATATTCGGTCTTCGTCATTGGCGGTGCTGCGATCATTGCTATATTGCTCTCTTTCTCGGGCACCTTCTCCTCGGTCATCGCCAACATCCCCGCGCCTGTTATGGGCGGTGTCTCGTTGCTACTGTTTGGTGTTATCGCAGCCTCCGGCCTGCGTATTTTCGTAGAACAAAAGGTCGATTTCTCCAAAGCCACGAATATGATCCTGGCTACCTTGGTGCTTGTAGTCGGCATCAGCGGAACAACGCTTCACATCGGCGGTATTGAGCTTAAGGGGATGGCGCTGGCTACGATTGTCGGTATCGTGTTGTCCTTATTCTTTAAGCTTATTGAAGTGCTTGGTTTATCCAATGACGATGGGGAAAGTGACAAGGCTGCCCATTAACCTCTGCTGAATCAACCTTATTATGCTTGTTTAGCCTAAAGAGGGCTGCTGTCTTTGAATCTGACAGCAGCCCTCTTGTTATTTCCCGGGAAAAGAGCCGGGACCTACATTAATCCTCGTAGTTCAACAACGCCATAACTTCAATATCATTCAGCTTCTTGCGTCCGGCCAGCTGAACCAGTTCAATCAGGAAAGCCGCGCCGACCACTTTCCCCCCAAGCTGCTCCACCAGGCTGACTGAAGTGGCAATCGTTCCGCCTGTAGCCAGCAGATCATCAGCGATCAGTACGTTTTGTCCGGGTTTGATGGCATCCGTGTGAACGGCCAGCGTGTCTTTTCCGTACTCCAGATCATACCCCACCTCGATAGTCTCATAAGGCAGCTTGCCGCTTTTGCGAATAGGTACAAAACCAACTCCCAAAGCATAAGCAAGTGGAGCGCCAACTACAAAGCCGCGCGCTTCGGGTCCGGCAATCACATCAATCTGAAGGTGCGAGACCAGAGCCTTGAGCTCATCGATGGCCCGGCGATAGGCTTCACCGTCTTTAAGCAGTGTGGTAATATCTTTGAAACTGATGCCGGGCTGGGGGAAATCGGGAATCACACGAATACTATCTCTAAAATCCAAGCTTATCATCTCCTAAAAGTTATATGCGGGGCGTACGTTTCCTTGATTGCAGCGGTTACAAACTGTTCACGATGCGCCAAGGCGGCGCGACAGCATCCAGTCATGAAGCTGGGACAGGCTGCTTTCCATGAAATATTGTTCCATCTCCGCCACCTCGCCCAGCCGGACGAAATGGCGGGAAGCGGTCAGGCTTTTGGCAGCCGGCTGGGAAACAAACACAATCCGTCCCTGGTTTCGTTCTATGAAATCAAGCTCCTCGAACACATCCAGCATCCTGCTCAGCATCCGCATGCTCATCGAGGATTGGCGGCTTAGGCGCAGCAGGACTTCCCGCTCCGGTACCGCCGATGCTGCCATGGAAGCCAGCGATTTATATAAGCTCTTAAAATGGTCGCGCGTCGGAATTTGCAGACGCTCCTTCGCCTCTTTGATGGAATGCAGCAGTGCTATATTGGTCACGTCCGAAAAAGTCGCAAACAGTGCATCCAGCTGTTCCGGGGTTTCCGGCATATCCATCAGGCATATTAGCGAAATCCCTTGCTCCGGTGCAGCGTTCTGCTCCTGACCGATTGCCGAAATTCCTCCGTCATTATCATAAACCCAAAGGGACATACCTTTCAATCCGCTCTGCACTGCCGTACGCTCACTCTGAAACACTGCAGCCGCATGAAACGGGGAACTGCCGCTGTAAGGCCGCAGCATTTCTTTGAGATATAACGCTTTCCCGGCAGCGTCAGCAGAACCGCGCAGATCAAACAATTGCGCTTCCGGCACAGCCAGATCCTGGAGCATCAGCTGTGGTTTGCGTGAACCGTTCCACTCATTCACCGTCAGCTCCGCAAGTACATCCAGTACAGTTCCTACCGGAAGCAGCTCGGCGAGTGCGCCTTTGCCGAAAGCTACCGTCTCCAGAAGGCAGCCGTCCTGCTGCAAGACCAGCTTCAAGTGTTTGCTTCCTTGGCCCATGGTACGCGTCTCTTGAATTACCGCCCCGCGTACAATGAACTTAGGCAGCGGATTGGCCATCCCGAAGGGGGCCAGCTTGTCCAGCTCATCCGCCGCTTGCAGCGACAGCTCGGCAAGTGACACCTCGGCATCAGCCGCTGCAGCCGGTATAAAATGCTCCGGCGAAAGTACACTGGCCGCATATTGGTTAAGTGCCGCCGCGAACGCCACCAGTTGATCACGGTGCAGGCTCATACCCGCTGCAGCCGGATGACCGCCGAAATGGTCCATCAGCCCGGCACATGACGAAAGGGCCTCGTAAATATCCAGTCCCGGGATGGAGCGGGCTGAGCCTTTGCACATTCCAGTCTCCGGATGGATGTCCAAAATGATAACCGGGCGATAATAACGCTCCAGCAGCTTGGAGGCAACAATTCCAACAACGCCCACATTCCAGCCGGTATCGGCCAGCACGATAATATCCGGCAGCGAGCCGGACTCGTGTGTAGCCTCCAACTGGGCGGTAGCCTCAGCAACAATTCTTTCCACCACCAGCTGGCGTTCCTTGTTCAGCACATCCAGCTCTGCAGCCAGCTGCTCTGCTTCTGCAGCCAGCTCTGTAGTGAGCAGTGTTACTGCCCGGCCTGCATGGTCCAGTCGTCCACTGGCATTGATCCGCGGTGCCATGCCAAAGGCAATATTCACCGCACTGACCGTGCTCATCGTGATTCCGCTGACATTCAGCAGGGCGCGAATACCGGGGAAATGCGATTCGCGCATACTGAGTAATCCTCGCCGGACTATATCCCGGTTCTCGCCGACCAGCGGCATCAGGTCGGCCACGGTGCCAATCGCCGCAATCTCGGTCCACGCTTCAGGCGTGTCCGGACCCAGCATCGCCTGCGCCAGCTTGAGAGCAACGCCAACGCCGGCCAAACCTTTGAACGGATAAGGACAACCCGGAATTTTGGGATTGATCAGTGCAAAGGCTTCGGGCAGCAGCTCTGGCGGTTCATGATGGTCGGTAACGATGATATCGATGCCCAGCGTATTGGCATAGGCAATCTGATGATAGGCGCTAATACCGGTATCCACCGTAATAATCAGGGATACTCCCTGCTGCAACGCCCAATCGAGCGCATGGTTATGCAGGCCGTAGCCCTCATTGGAACGATGTGGAATATAAATATCAAAGGAAGCGCTGAGGTAACGCAGCAAATAGATCATCAGCGCGGTACTGGATACACCATCGGCATCATAATCGCCATAGACCAGAATATGTTCCCCTTCATCAAGTGCCTTTCTGATTCGCGGAACGGCTTCCGCCATTCCTTGCAGCAGGAAGGGATCATGCTGTTCGTCCGCTCCGCCTTCCATGAACAACAGCGCCTCATCAGGCGTTGTCATTCCCCTTGTAACAAGCAATGAAGACAAGAGCGGAGAAATAGAAAGGCTCCGGGCCAGCCCCGCTACAACATCGGGATCGGCTGCCGGAGAATGCCATCTTGTTTTGGAATGAAGCAATAGAGCTCACCTTTCTCTCACCCTGCAGACTACTGAAGCAGCGTGGGTATGTCGTTATCCCCCAGTTCATGATTGCTTTTATACGGATAGCCGGGGTCATACGGCACCACATCGATATGGACATCCCCTACATGAACAAACCTGTGCTGCAAGAGCTTGCGCGCACATTCGGAGATATCCTGTGCTTCCATGACCGTAATACGGGGGTTGACGCTGATTTTTACTTCCAGATTTAAGTAACGTCCCTGCTCGACCGCCTTCAAATGCTCTACACGGATTACCCCGTGTACCCGCTGTACGGTTTCAATAAAATTGGCCGCTTCCTCCGGTGGCAGCTCCTGAACAGGTTTCCCATAAACCGAACCCGCCACAAGAACATAACCTTTACGAAGAATAAGGCAGCCTGTCAGCAGTGCAGCAATAGGGTCCATGTACAGCAAGGGATGCCATTCCAGATAGCTTCCAGCCATAGACAGCGTGATGCCCAGGAATACTGTGATAGAAGTATAAAGACTGAACCGGTGACTGTCCGCATAAGAGGCATGACTACCGTCGCCCAGTCTTTTGAAATACCGGTATTGATATTGAAATACAGCCTCTTTAAGTAAAATGGAAAGGAGGACCGTAACGAGTGCCCATTCGCCAGGCGTGGATAAATGACCCAGGGTTAGATCACGTATCGCCGAAAATAAGATCTGCAGACCGCCCATAAAAATAATAACCGAACAAAAAACAGCAATAATCGGCTCCTTTTTGCCCCGCCGGTGCTCAGCTTGCAAAGCTCCCTTGTTCTTTTTCCCTTGCTCGGGACGCCACGGAAGAGCTTCCGCCAGCTTCGCTGCGGCATCCGCTCCGGAATACAAAGCATCCCCCATCAACGCCTTGCTGCCGGACAGATAACCGATACTTCCCTTGGCTACAGCCAGAGCAACATCGCTGACGATCCCTGTCCAGGCAACGGTTTCGCTTTGCGGTGATTGTTTGTCATTCATAGCAAGGCCTCCTAACCAATAGCAAGTATCCACATGATGATGAAGCGATTTGCCGGACCTTTCACTCCAAAGATTTCGAAAGCCGCGTCGCCTTTGACGCGGCTTGTGTACTGCTGCTATTACAGGTGTATATGGTTCTTACACTTTGGCCGGGTTGTTATTCACAGCAGGCTTCTGACGCTTCTTAAGCAGCAGCCAGAGCGGGCTTGCAATAAAGATGGAAGAGTAGGCTCCAAAGAGCAATCCGATAACCATAGCGAGCGAGAACATTTTTATCGACTCACCGCCAAGAACAAGCAGGAAAAACGCCGCGATAAAGACGGTAAAAGCCGTATATATGGAACGCAGCAAGGTCTGGGATACACTCTTGTTGACCAGCACCTTAAGATCCTCGTAGGTCTTCTGCTTACCGAAGCGCAAATTCTCGCGGATCCGGTCAAAGATAACGATCGTATCATTGATCGAATAACCGATAATGGTAAGTACCGCGATAATAAACGTCAGATCCACCTCTAAACGGAAGATGGAGAAAATTGCGACTACCATGAAGGCATCATGCATCAGTGCAACAATCGCGGCGACCGCAAAACGCCATTCAAAGCGGATGCTGACATAAACAATGATCCCCAGACAGGAAATGAGGACGGCATAAATCGCGTTTTTGGCCAGTTCCTTGGCCATCTCGGTATCAACGGTGTTAATCTCAAAGGAAGCTTTGTCGTCCAGCTTTGTAATCGCAGCTTTCAGTGCCTCGCTTTGATTATCATTAAGCTCTTGTTCATAACGGATGTTGATCCGCTTTTCACCCATTGTAATGCTCGGTTCATGAGGGACGCCAACTCCTCCGATTGCCGAACGAACCTCTTCAACCGTTACGTTCTTCGAGAGTGCGGTATCAACATTGGACCCTGCTTTGAAATCGACACTGTAGTTCAGACCGAGGAACGCCAGAAATACCAGCCCCATAATGGTCAGCACAATGGAGAAAACATAGAAAAATTTGCTTAGGTGTACAAAATCAAGCTCTTTCTTAAAGCGCACGGATTTCACTCTCCTTAACCCCGAAATGCTTCGGCGTACTCAGTTTGCCGGATTTGACCAGCAGGGTGAGCAACCAGTGGGAGAAATAAAGATTAGTGGCGATACTGAGCACGATTTCTACAATCAACACCAACGCAAAACCTTTAACTGCACCCGTACCGAAGGCAAACATAACAGAAGCTACAATAATAGTTGTAATATTGGAATCCATAACGGTACGGAAGGAGATTTTGTTGCCTGATTTAACAGAAGACAAAATGCTCTTACCGCTGCGCATCTCTTCCCTGATCCGTTCATTTGTAATGATATTGGCATCGACAGCCATCCCTATACCGAGAATGAATGCGGCGATACCGGGGAGAGTCAGCGTAAAGTCGGCTATGACAAAGACCAGAATCAGGAGCCATGTATGCAAAATCAGTGCAAAGCTGGCCAGTAAACCCGGTGAACGGTACATGCCGATCATGAAGAGCAGGATAATGACGGAACCGACCAAACCTGCCAAAAGCGTCTGATCCAAAGACTGTTTCCCGAGTGTAGCGCCTACGCTTTGGGAATATTTCTCTGTTAGCTTCAGGGGCAGAGCACCTAGGTTGATCGTATCGGCCAGTTCACGCGCCGTTTCCAGCGTATATCCACCAGAAATTGATGCTGCACCATCGGTAAGTTCTGCTCTGACTTCAGGATTTGATAGCAATCTATCATCTAGGTAAATGGCAAGATCTCTCCCAAGCAGACGTTTGGTGATCTCTGCAAATTTATCTTTGTCCTTAATCTTAATACCAATTACAGGTTGGTTAAGATTGTCGCGTTCAACCTCTGCAGCCCCCTCGACAAAATCACTGCCCACCAGCTCGATTTTGCTGTAAGTGCCCGCAGCATCGCCTTCGGCAGCACTCCGGAAAGTCAGAACCGCAGGTTCTTTCATCTTTTTGCGCACTTCAGCCTCATTGGTAACCCCCGCAATTTTGAGACGAATGCGGTCAGTTCCTTCTGTGGTTACCTCAGGTTCGCTGGTTCCAAGGGCGTTGGCCCGTTTCTCCAGACTTTCAGCGGTCTTTTGCAGTGAAGAATGGGTCAGCGCTCCTCCCGTCTCCATCGGCTCTGCCTGGTACAGGATCTCGAATCCGCCTTTTAGATCCAGACCCAGCCGAACCTTGTCCAGCAGACCTGGAGTTGAAAATACCATGACGCCCGTCAGGACGGCCACAGTAACAATAAAGCTTAAAAGTCTCTTCATGCTCTTGCTAGTTCCCCTTTCATTACTCAATATTCCTATTATAGCCACGCGGGAAATGAGCGTCAATTCATGCCAGTCTGGACACGGCTATATTCACACAAAGAAACGGCCGGCTGTGCGCTATGGGCATGCCATCCGTTTTTCATAGGAAATGTGCAGTTGTTCTTCCATTACTTTACCGCTTTGTGCAGCCTTATGCAAAAGAAAATCGTTCCTTTTCTTCAGTTCAGTCCCCTGTAAGCGGCAATCGTCAAATAATTCATATAACTGTTGGCTTTCAAGGAATAAATATCATTCACCAGCTTGTGTAAAGGCGGTGTTCCTTCTTTCGCATAATTCCTGCTGATGCAATCCCAAATATCCTTGGCGGTTACATATTCATAGCCGAGGAGCCGGAATTCCTCCGCTTTACTGCGGCACATGGCGTCGATTTCTGCGCTAAGCTCGTCATGATTCCATTGCTCCGATTCCATGTGATGCCACCTCCTGATTACTCATATACGCATGCTCATCCTATGTATTCGACTTCAGCTCCCGGTTTCCTTCTTGGCCCGCGAAACTTGTCATCTGCAATGCTTGTCATGCAATGGGTTGTACTGCATATCCATAGGAAGAGACAAGTTGCAGAGCGTTCATTTCGACCGGGAAGAGGGAGTGCCCTTTGAAGAACTATAACTCTACTTTAAGAAAACAGAGCTTTATTCAGGGAACATTAATTTTACTTGCTGCCGGGATCATCAACCGTATGCTCGGGTTCATCCCCCGGATCGCCCTGCCGCGGATCATCGGGTCTGAAGGAGTGGGGCTGTATCAGCTCGGCTATCCTTTTTTCCTGGTGCTGATGACTGTCATTACCGGCGGAATACCGCTCGCGATTGCCAAAATGGTTGCAGAAGCCGAAGGGGAAAACCGTCCGGATAAGTCTCGGCAGATCCTGCGCACTGGCCTGGCTTTAACAGTAGGGATGGCGATCCTGTTCACCTTCATTGCGCTCATCAGTGCCTCCTGGGTCGCTACGGTTCTTCTGCCAGACCCCCGTGTATATTATGTATTTATCGGCATGATCCCCATGCTTGGGATTGTCGCGGTTTCAGCCGTTTACAGGGGTTATTTTCAGGGACGGCAGAACATGATTCCCTCTGCATTCTCTTCGGTTCTGGAAACCATTGTGCGGATATTATTTATGTTGTGGTTCTCCTGGCTGCTGCTTCCCAAAGGTATGGCTTTTGCCGCGGCAGGGGCGATGCTGGGTGTGACTGTCGGAGAAATCGCGGGGATGTTGGCTCTTTTATGGCAATATTATGTCATTCTTCAAAAAGACAAAAAATCAGGCAGCTCCGTTCCTGAAGAGCAGGCAAATCCTACTGATGGCATGCTGACGCTACCGGCAGCGGAACGAAAAAACACTCCCATGTTGACCCGTATGCTGGGTATTGCGATTCCTGTAACCGCCGGCAGGCTGGTAGGTTCATTCTCCTATCTCCTGGAGTCCATTATAACCGCACGCAGCCTTGCGCTGGCCGGAATTGCCACAGCTGCCGCCACCTCCCAATATGGAAATTTGCAGGGCATGGTGATTCCGCTGCTGCTGCTGCCCGGGGCCTTAACCTCTTCTCTGGCCGTCTCTTTGGTACCTTCCCTGTCAGAGGCTGCCGCGCGAAGGGATACGCCAACGATCCATAAACGGCTGCATCAGGCACTGCGCCTGGCCCTGGTGACCGGAGCTCCTTTTGCGGTGATGATGTATATTCTGGCCGAACCTCTGTGCACTTTATTATACGGGAATGCGGACACGGCCCCGATGCTGCGCTTAATGGCCCCCTTCGCCTTGTTTCTGTATGTGCAGGCCCCGCTGCAGGCTGCACTGCAAGCTATGGATCGTCCGGGCAGGGCGCTTGTCAATACCTTGATCGGTGCTGTCGTCAAAATTATACTAATTTTCACTTTGGCTTCGCGGCCGGAATATGGGATCTATGGCGCGATCATTGCCATCATTATCAACAGTATCCTGGTGACCCTTCTTCACGGTTACAGTGTAGTTACCCAGATTTCCTTGAGGCTGCGGCTGTCCGATCTGATCAAGACTGTAGCCGCAATGATCATTACCGGGGCAGGTGTACATTATGTATATACAGCCATTCCCCTGTCCGGAACCCAGTGGATTCAGTTTCTGTATGCTGCTGCCTGTGGAATGGCATTGTACTCGTCCCTCTGCCTGCTAACCGGGCTTTTCTCCCTGCGGGATTTAGACCGCCTGAATTTCTTGAAGCGCTGGCGCTAACGGGATTCAGGAGCGCAAGCGGTCAATATACATTTCTCCTTTATGATCAATGGAGCAAAGGAAGATCTCCTTGAAATCGGAGACTCCTTTCTGACGGATCTGTGTTCTCAGCCAAAAGCGGTTTTTCCCGATCATTTCCAGATTCTCGTCCTGAACCTTTCCGTCCATAATCAGCGGGATTGGAAGCCCTTCATATCTGATCTTGTTTTTCGGAAGCTCCACACTCGGAGTCTTCTCCTCTTTGGAGAAGACAAAGTCTTTCTTTTTTTCGGCACTGGAACTGCTGTTTCCCGATTGATTGGAGGACGAGACTCCTCTCTTCTTCTCCACCACGGTCAGTTGTCCGCTGGTCTCAAGGATTGCAAATTCCACATCCGCCGGGCTGTCGATATTTTGCCCGCGCAGCTGCAGCAGTAAGTCATCAAGATTATAACGCTGTCTGCGCATCTCCCCCCGGTGCAGCTTGCCGTCCGAGATGAGCACACTGGGTTTGCCGTCGATGAAGAGGCGCAGCTTGCGGCTCCTCAGACTTAGCCAGGCCACCAGCAATTGAATCAGGACGAGTGTAGCCATCGGAACCACACCGTCATAGATCGGCCGCTCGATATCTTCAATGACAAAGACGGCAATCTCGGCAATCATAATGGAGATCGTAAGGTCAAACACCGACAGCTTGCCGATTTCTCTTTTCCCCATAATGCGCATGCACAGGAATATGAAGAAATACATCAGCACGGTCAGAAAGATGTGGGCAGTAATATGCTGGAACATATTGTCTTCGCTCCCCTTCCGTTCTCACCTGCACAAATTCATCTCACAGGCGGATCAATGTAACCCTATTCTGACCGGGCGGCCCCGGGAACATTCGGAAAACGTGCTATTAATTAATGGTAAAAAGACTACCCCTCATTCTTGTACTATTGGGGCAAGCCCACCCATACAATAAATAGTAACTTGTACAGAATGAAGTGACTGCTATCAGGTTAAAAGCAGGCTATGTCCGCCGGAATCCCTACAAACAGATTCCGGCAGTACATAAGCACACAAAATTTAGGAGGTTGTACCATGTACCTAATCCGGCGGCTGCTCTCTTGGAGAATAGCCAATCCTGTATTATCCGGTCTGTGCCGGTCTTTTCTTTGGATGCTGCTGGGCGCCTTTGTCCTCTCGCTCCTGCTCTGGGGCAGCGGGCTGAGTGAAGAGGATCTTGCGATGTATACTTACATTGTACATGGCATTGCCGCAGCTTTCGGCGGACTTGCAGCAGGCCGCAGAGCCAGCCGTAAAGGCTGGTATCAGGGATGCCTGACCGGAGCCTTTTACGCCATTATCATTTTGTTGGTCGGCTTCCTGGCTTTGGACAGCCCTTTCTCAGGCAGTGACCTGCTCTGGATCCTTGCAGCCTCTGCCATCGGGGCACTGGGCGGAATGTTTGGAGTTAATTTATCTAGGTCATAACATAAATTGCACTAACAATGATGATTTAAAATATCTTAGTTAAGATGAAAAAAAGGCCAGCTCACGTTTGCAGTACGTAGGTTAAAATGGAAGTAATATACACCCATTTCAGAACTACAAGCAAAGAGCTGGTTACCTTAAAGTACACAAAATACGTAGGTTTGACTGTGTCCAAAGCAACAATTGCTAAGGCTGTCGCCTAGCTTCGAAGAGAAAAGGCGCGTAATATCGGTGCGATTAAGCACGATGCCGCAGCGGCTCCTCAACTCCAAGATGTATGGGAAATGTCCACCTGCAAAGGAGCCGTTGTTAAAATTTCTGGATCGCTACTCATCGTCCAGCCTTCAGGAATTAGAACAAAATGGACAAAAAAAGTACGGGAGTAGCTGAGCACCCTCCGTTTTTATCGAGCGGGGCATGCGACCATATTCCAGGAAGATCTGCAAACGATTAGGGAAGTCGGAGAACGAAAAGGCAGATCGAAGCGCACTGCTAGAACAAGCGATGCAAGAACGCAGGGGGCTGAGGTTCAAGCCCTGCAAAGTCTGCATGGGTTGGCCTCCCTCACCGCCGATTTCCTCTTCAAATCGGCAGTTTCTGGCGTTTCCGCCCTCTCGCTCTCAGCTCATGGCCTATTGGGACTGGTTCCCCACGAGTATTCTTCAGGCCAGAGGGTAACCGAATAAGCTGACCAAGGCGGGCAACCGACTATGTCCGACCGTCTACTGTTGAAAGCTGCTGAGCTACCGGCATCGTCCAACTACCAAAGGGGATTTGGTTTGCCGGCAAGAAAACATTGATGCCCCTATGCAGTTGATTTCATGGAACCCCAGATGCGGTTATACAACAAGTATCGAAAACTAGTTCGACGAGAGGCAATGTTACCATCCGTCGGAAACTTCCGAAAACTAATGACGTACGTTCGGCAGCAATAGCTTAGTGCAAGCGGGTATCTTAGATTTTTTTACATACGTTTTTTTTGCCCCGGGCTAAGACTTCCAGTGGCTCCGACTTGTGTCTTAAACCATTCAAACGATCCCTTAGGCGGTTTTCATTCCTCCTACTGCCTGATAGGCAACAGCCCAGTGGATTTTTATTCCACCCTTCGATTTTTCTTTCGTCACAAGACTAACAGATCAAATAAAAATTTTTATTATTTTTTTATATAGCTCTGTTATAGCTCTTCTAGAGACTGAGCTACCAACTTTAAAACTATAGTATTTATGAATCTTTAGATCTGTAATAACTGGCCCTTCTAATTTATCGAAATTTTTTCCAATTAATATTTCTACATCGAAATTAAACTCTCCCTCTGTAGGGGTTGTAAGATAATTATGATCGTTATATAGAACTAAATCATTCACATATTTATTCTTAATATAAAACATAAAACTTTCGGCAAGAATACCTTCTGGAAGGAACTCACAACCTACATTTAAAGATTCTTCATTTGTAGAGACACAGATTGTAGAATAGCCTTTTTGAGTGAACTTTTTTGCAATTTTCAACATTGTTTCTAGGTTTCGATCTTTAAAGACGATTACAGGGATATCAGACTGGAAATTATCTATTGACTTGGGTAATGAAGATAATAATTTACTTTTATACAGCTCTTTATCCCAGTACTTATCAGATATAAAATCAACTGAACCAATTGACATTTCACTATATAACCAATCAACATTCACACAACGATAAGGATCGTAATAATCTCCGGTAAAATTCAAAGAATTCTTATAAAGCTCTAATTTAATATCTTCAAGATTGAAATGATATTGTCTGAGAAGAATCCAGAATATTTTTGCAGTTATATATGGTGTTGCATAACTATTAGATGGGTTACAATATCCGAATGTACTGTTTAAAAAGTGTCGACCACTTGTAAATACATCTATTCCCATTAAAGAATTTCCAACAAAATAGTAACCCTCTTCTTTCAAATTAAACTGATTACATGAAACCCCTATTACATTAGTTAAGCATGCAGGTACAGTATATCTGCCATTATTGTTAACAGCAGCTATTATAATTAATCCTTTTGCAGCTACATAATTAACACAATTTTTAATATCATCGAAATCTTTAATATTAATTGATCCGATACTCATATTTACTATTCTAACGCCATTTTCCAAACACCAATACAATGCACGTATCAACTGTTCTTTACTTGCTTTGCCCTTTTTTGAGTTTAATATCTTCACACTACACAAAGCCGCAAGTGAAGCATTATTTTTTATGATAATTCCGCATATTGTTCCATGACTTAAGAAAGGTGGCTCATCAGATATTTTTTTTCGTTTTTTAATACTATGCTCAGTAATTTCAATATCCTCTTCTAATTCGCCGAAATCAAAGCATTTTGTGTTGATCCCATCATCAATAATTGCAATTTTTATTTTTCCAGAGTACATTACTTAATTACCTAAATTCATTTCATTTTTAACAAGTAAAGTGATTTTGTTAACAGTTCTGAAATGTCCACTTACAATAGCATCTTCCGCTATTTTAACATGAAACTTCTTTTTAATTTCAAAATATAATCTTAATAAATCCCTTGCTTTTAATCGAATTTCACTACCTAATAAATCTTTGTCACAATAATCTTCTATAAAAACAAATGAATCAGTAAATATGACATTATTTAAAATATCAATAATTGATGCTTTAACATTAAAAGTTTCAATTTCAATTATCATAAAAAATCAGCCCCCAATGTAAATGAACTTATAAACTAAAATACTACACTATTACTATTCTCAGACAGTTTGTTTATTAACATTTCCGTTAAATCGCCCTTATCACTTAATAAATTATAGATAGGAACTGTCGTCAAGCTATTTACTTTTTCGATTGTTTTATCAATTAGCTTTATGTTTATAGTACTAGATCTAACTTTTTCTGGTTTTGCATTTACCATCTCTACCCAGTCGATCTGCCGATTACTAATATTATAAGCGTCTATTTCAAAGCCAAATCTATACTTCACTGTATTTCCTATTAATTCTAAATATTTCGCGGTAAAATCTTCATGAAATAAACATAAAACGGATGCATCAGGCACTACAGCTTGTGATACTAAAAATGCAGTAATACCAAAATTGTTGTGTATCTTGTTGTCGTAAGGAACAATACCGCCAGGGATGCAAATTACGATAACATCTGGATTTTCAGATTTCTCGATGTTTTTGATGTACTTATTAAATAGAAAAATTTTCTCTACATCGTCAAACTTTCTTTCAGTCATAAAATTTGGAAAAGAGTGATATCCAAGAAACTCACAATATGATCTTGATCCGATCATACTTATCTTATATCCACTCTCTTCAAGCTGTTTTTTTATATTAATTTGAGTTGTGAATTTCCCAGTGCTATTGGATAACCCCATTACTACAATTACCGGAGTGTTAATATTAAGAATACCTTCTCTGCAATTAATTTCGTCTATGGTTGAATCAGGATTATTTGAATAATCCTCAAAAAGCACTTCATTTTCTATGCTATTTATTCTCAACTCTTCTCTAATTTGAGGAGAAAGAGGAGCCAAGTTTATAATTTTTTTATGAGCATCAATAGCCATCTTAATCTTTGGGTAAAGTGACCACTCGAAATCAATATAACTATCTACTTCAGTGAAAATAACTGTATCTACAATGCTCAATAATGCATCAAAATCTTTTTTAACTACTAGATTTAGAGCTGACCCCCCATCCGCAATTGAAGCGTCTTTTCCACAAAGACCGGAACCATTTAATGAACATAGATGAATCTCATTAAATTTATCAATGAAGTTATTACTTCGTAAAATTGGAGCGAAGCTGGAATCATATGGATATATAAGAACATCGTTCTTCATTAAAAGATCCTCCTTTAGTAATTTTTACTTACTTTTATCATGTCACTTCTAAAGCCTAAATCTTTTAATGTACAAGCGTCCTTTAGCATTTCTTCAAAGTTCCGTCTTGCATTTACACATGCTTGTTCTTTAAGTTCCTTGGATAGTCTTTCTTCTTCATCTCCGCTATCCGCCATAGCAGCACAGACAATGCATCCTCTAAAAGCAAAACAATTCTTACATTCTTCCTCGGTAATCTTTCCAACATTCAGTAATTTGTCTACTTTTTCAACATTTAATCCCTCAACCACATTACCAATCTTCATAATTTTTGAATTTTCATTAACTCTTTCACATGGAAAAAAATCTCCTTCAGTGTTCATAAATAATCTAAGTTGACCTGGTATACATGGTCCTGCATGGTGGCTTTTTTCTAGAAGTGGGTAATATGATTTACTTGAGTCATTTATAAAATCAATTAATAAAGCATTAGAACTTCTCATTAATTGAGAGTTGTTTTTATCAGGAATCTCCTCAAACAAGTGGAGAAAATATTTGAATTTATTGTATTGCCATTCAGATATAAAATCTTCATTCACTTCGACTTTCTCTTTTCGATAATGATCAGAGATTATTGACCCCATAATTGCAGTTTCTTTAAAAAAATCTTCCTCGTCAGCTACAAATTCATTTAAACAGTTCAAATCGATTGAAGGATCAATTACCATAGAAAATTGGATATTTTTTTTAAAATCCGGATATTTCAGTTCTATACTTTTAATATTGTTATATACTGTTTCAAAGGTACCACAGTTATTAGTAGCAAATTTCCTATTTTTGTCGTGGATATCTCGAGGACCATCTAAGCTGATAGTTAAATGAATATTAAATTTAGAAAAAAATTCTATTTTCTCATCATTTAATAAACTACCGTTGGTAGTCATGCTGAAAGTTACTATTTTTCCATCTGAAGCTTCAATCGCATATTCCATGCTTTTTTTAATCAATTCAAATTCAATTAGTGGTTCTCCCCCATAAAAACTGATATTGATGTTCGAAGAATCTTTTGAGCTATCAATTAGAAAGTCTATTCCTTTTTTAGCTACTTCCCAGTTCATTCTTTTGCTTGAGTGGTTTCGGTTGTCATATCCACCAGAATAAACACAGTAATCACATCGAAAATTGCATTGCTGAGTTAGTTGCAAATTTAACTTTTTTATTTTATTACTCAAAATATCTTCTAACATTTCCGTCGCAGGATGTTCAATCACCTTCACCCTATTTGATGAAAGAAATCCTTGTTCTTGAAGAGTATAAAGTTCATGATTTAAGAATTCTTGATGATCCTTTAGTATATTGAAACTCTCCTCTGAGATATTTACAATTTTATGTTGATTGATATCAAAAAAATAAAATTTGTCCATATTTTTAAATACATGTACAAACGGACTTGAACCTTTCCCCATATCAAACACCCCTATTCATAAAAATATATAAAACGGGGGGGCCCCCCCGTTTTGATAATTCAGATAACTAAAAACCTTCCCTTAATAAGCTGCATTAGACGGATAGTTATGACCATTGCTGCTTGAATCACCATCACCCCATGAAAGCCAATTCCCACACTTACATACTGCGCACCAGCATAAACAACTGCAAGCATAAGCCTCAATAGTATACCTTTGTTCATGATTCTTTTTATTCAATTTTTTCATTTTATAATTCTCCCTTCTTTTGTTACTATTTTTATTTATATGAACCCTTATGTTTGCGCGCGAACATAAGGAAACATAACTTCAATGAAAATTTTATTAGTATTTTTTATCTATTTTTCATAAAATCCAATTCCTCTTTGTACAACCTTTGGTACAAAGAATCAACTTTCATTAGATATTCATGTGTTCCTTGATTTACTATCTGCCCATTATTAACAACCATAATTTCATCAGCATCTATTATATTTAAAAGTCTGTGGGCAATAATTATGACTAAATGATCATTTGATAATTCATTAATAATTTTTTTTGTACTGAATTGAGAATCATTATCTAGAGCAGATGTGGCTTCATCGAATAAAATAATCTTAGACCTTTTAAGAATCGCTCTTGCAAATGCAATGCTTTGTCTTTGCCCTCCAGAAAGGTTTCGAGCACTATTTAATAATTTTGTATTATATCTTTCGGGTAATGTATTAATAAATTCATGTATGTTCACTTTTTCACAAGCATTTATAATATCTCTCATACTGCTTTGTGGATTTGCAAGTAATAAATTCTCTTTAATAGTCAGATTAAATAAAGTTGGTTCTTGTCTCACCACAGCTATATTTTTCCTCAGAGAAATTTCATTCAGTTCTTTTATATCAATACCATCTATTGTAATTTTTCCTGTTAAGGGGTCATTAAATCTAGTAATCAAATTGAAAATTGTACTTTTTCCAGCACCATTTAAACCAACCATTGCATATTTTTTTCCTGGATTTATATCTAAATTTAAGTTTTGGAGTACAGTATTTTGTTTTTCGTAATTAAAGTTAACATTTTCAAACTTTATTTCCCCCTCTAATGAGTCAATATCTAAATCACCAAATTCTTCAACAGATTTATGATCTATCAGATCGTAAACTCTTTGCAACGAAACTCCTGCTTTTCGGAGACTTAAATTTATTTTGGTAAGATTTGAAAGAGATCTCAAGAACTGTTGACTATACGATGTAAAGGCAATAAAATATTCTACTTTTAAATTCTCCTTAAAAATTAAATATGCACCCACAGAGTACAGTACAATCTGTGTAGTATAATTGACTATTAAACTTATATTCCCCGCTAATGTAGATAGGATGTTCATGTCTATATTTAATTTTTTTATTCTTGAACTTAACTCTAGGAATAAATTTACTCTTTCTTTCTTTACTCCTAATGCTTTTATTTCTTTAATCCCTGCTAAAGATTCTTGTACTACTGAGAAATATTCATCATATACATTCATTGTTGTGGTATTTTTTTCTTTCAATAGCTTTCCAAATTTTAAGTTTATGTAATAGGTTAATGGAAAGGAGATTATTGTAATAAATGCTAAAGTAGGACTAATCGCAAATGCAATTATACCTACAAAAACAACTTTTAAAATATCAAGGCTAATATTGATAAATTCTTGAGTTATTAAATTGGAAATAGTAGCTGTATCTTCATGCAACCGTGAAAGAAATCCACCTTGCCCAATATCCTCAAATGCTGAAACCTGCAAATTCATAATTTTCCGAAAAATACTCTCTTTTAAATCGTATATAATATTTTCATTTAAGTAACTGAATAAAAAAGTTTGAACATAATTTAAAATGATCTGAAGAGAATATATGATAATTATGTAAACTATCAATTTTATTATATGTTGATAGTCCTTAGAGAATAATCCTGTTAAAAGCTTCCCCCAAATTAAGGGCTCTATTAAACTTATCCCCACACCACTTACTAAACAAATTATAGAAAACAAAAATCTAAGTTTATAAGGTTTTAAAAATTTAATTGATTTTGAAAATAATAAACGCAAACTTGTATCAAATAAGTTAGGTTGCAATATTGTTACCACCTTAGCCTCTTAGATTTTTTCTATTATTTATTACAACATAATGTTTTGCTAAGCTTAAAATATTTGTAATCATTTGTCAATATTTAGTATTTTATATAAGTATATTGAATTATCATGAATTTTCAATTCACTAATTACTTTTTTTGTTATTTAATCTATTTTAATAAATGTGTAAGAAAAGAATTTTCGCAATTAAAACTCTTGTACAATATTATGAAGCCTGCGGAGATTATTAATAGAAATAAATCCTAATAGACAAAAGCATTTTTTCCACTGAAAATATGTTAAAATGAGTTCATCTCACTATGAGGAATCAAGGGGGCGTCGATCGTTTTGCTTTACCAATCAATGAATCATATCGTTTTATACACTGTATTAATTGTAATCCTGCTGTTATGGGTTGGCTCGAAACGCAATCCAATTCTGGCTTTAGTATCAATGGGCAAAGAGCTTCGGTCCTATAAATTTCTTATCCTGCTTGCTGCCGTCTTCGGAGTCCTCACTCTGAATAAATACGAACTGCAAATTGAGGAGAGGATGCATCTTACTTCTGATTTCACCCCTTTCGTCTTTGGATTGGAAGGTCATTTTGTCCAGCAGCTTCAGCAGCTTTTTTATAGTCCCTGGCTCACACCGGTGATTGTATTTTTTTACATTTTCATGCTGCAAGCCGTCCTCGCGGCATCACTTGGTATTTATGCGCTGGGGAACCGTGTAATGTTGTATGCAACCTGTTATGCGATAATATTGAATTATGCCATCGCTATCCCGTTCTACCTGTTTGTACCGGTCAACGAAGTATGGTCCTATGCGCCGGCAGGTGTCAAATTCACAATGCTTGATGCCTTCCCTAGGTTCGAGCAGGAATACCGGCAGCTCTCCGGATTGAACAATTGTTTCCCAAGCCTGCATACTTCCATCTCCGTTACTGTGGCACTGCTCGCTTTTCGTTCAGGCAACCGGATCTGGATGGTTATTTCAAGCATCTCGGCAGCCTTCATCGTCTTTGGTATTTTCTATCTTGGCATACACTGGCTGACGGATATGATTGGCGGCGTACTGCTGGCTGTGGTCTCCACCTCACTCGGGGTACAATTCTCCAAGCTGACCCTGCGCAGCGGTGATCCAGCACTTGCCTTGCAGACCCGCGCTTCCCGCGCCAATATACGTTAATTCTTCTATAGCATCACTGACAGAAGAGGTTGTTCCATAACTAGATTTTATACGACAGAGACAGCCCTTCTTTATTCCAGTAACCGTAAAAAGTCAACAAAGCAGCGACCACCTCCTGTATTGGAGAATCGCTGCTTTGTGCTTTTTAAAAGGGCTCAAATCCATAGTCAGCGGTTGACTTGGTGCCGGCAACAACTCGTCACCGGGACCGGCTGTGCAAGGAAGCGGACACAGGTGCTCTTATTGTATGATCTCTAGCCCAAAACAAGGGTCCATGGAGCATTAACGGCTCCTGAGTCCGTCTGACCAGAAAAATGAGCTTATTTCGCGAAATAACGCTTCTCCGGTCCGCTAAACCTAATAAATTAAATCTGGATACAACAGCGATTGTAACAACGGTCCGTTTGCGGTGCGTCCACACAAATACCCATGTCCTCCAATATCCATAAAATCAAAAAGACTGCTCCGCGCCTTAACAGGCTGGCGGAACAGTCTCATGACTAACTAATATTGCATACTACGCTTTTTCATCCGCATCCGGAGATACAGAGTGACTGATAGAACCCCGGTCAAAGGTCAATTTGGTGACATCATTTACACGAAGCACCACGATATCATCGGAAATCTCCATGATCGTCCCGTGAAGGCCACCAATAGTGACCACCTTATCGCCCTTCTTCAGAGCTTTCAACATCAAATTGCGTGTTTTTGTTTTCTTCTGCTGCGGACGAATCAACAAGAAGTAGAAAACAACAAACATTAGTACAAACGGGCCTATAAGACCCAGTAAGCTACCCCCACTTGGTGCTGCTGTTGCATATTGAAACATAATTCTCCCCCCTTTCAAAGTGCATTAGCGCACAATCAGTCCTTAAAAGCCTTTAAGATTATCATATAAGCCGTATTGTGCAAAAAACTCATCGCGAAAATCAAGCAGCCGATCTTCTCTGATGGCTTCACGCACTTTACGCATTAGTTCCAACAGGAAGTGCAAATTATGGTATGTCGTCAATCTTAGACCGAAGGTTTCATCGGCTTTGATCAAATGGCGCAAATACGCGCGGGAATAATTCCGGCATGTGTAACAGCTGCACTCCGGATCAAGCGGCCCGAAATCACGGGCATACTGTGCGTTGCGTACAACGAGTCTTCCCTGACTGGTCATCGTCGTTCCGTTGCGGGCAATACGGGTAGGCAGAACACAGTCAAACATGTCCACTCCCCGGATCGATCCTTCCAGCAGCGCATCCGGTGAACCGACGCCCATTAAATAGCGCGGTTTCCCTTGCGGCAGCAGCGGAACCGTATAATCCAGCACTTCATACATTAGCTGCTTGGACTCTCCGACGCTGAGCCCTCCAATAGCATACCCCGGGAAATCCATGGAAGTCAAATCAGCCGCACTCTGACGGCGCAGATCCTCATGCATGCCTCCCTGAACAATCGCGAACAGTCCCTGATCCTCTGGACGGGCATGGCTTGCAAGGCAACGTTCCGCCCAGCGTGTCGTACGCTCCAAAGACTTTTTGACGTAATCGTATTCGGCCGGATAAGGCGGACATTCATCAAAAGCCATCATAATATCAGACCCCAGGGCGTTCTGAATTTCCATCGCCACTTCCGGGGAAAGGAACTTCTTGTCTCCGTTCAAATGGGAGCGGAAATGCACACCCTCTTCGGTAATCTTCCGCATATCGCTCAGCGAGAAGACCTGAAAGCCGCCGCTGTCGGTCAGAATGGGACGGTCCCAGTTCATGAATTTGTGCAGGCCGCCGGCCTCGCGGATAATGTCATGGCCCGGGCGCAGGAACAGATGGTAGGTATTGCTCAGAATGATATGGGCATCCATCTCTTTCAGTTCTTCCGGGCTCATCGTTTTGACCGTGGCCAGTGTGCCTACAGGCATAAAAGCCGGTGTCTCAATAACACCGTGTGGAGTATGGACTCTTCCGAGCCGGGCTCCGGATTGTTTGCACGTTTTGATGTGCTCATAAGTAATTGCTGCCATTGTTTAACCCATCCTCTTACTTAATAAATGAACATCGCATCTCCGAAGCTGAAAAACCTGTACTTCTGCCGGATGGCTTCTTCGTAAGCATTAAGAATATGCTCACGGCCGGCCAGCGCGCTGACCAGCATCACCAAAGTGGACTTGGGCAGATGAAAATTCGTAATCAGTGCATTGACGACCTGAAAGGTATATCCCGGATAGATGAAAATATCCGTCCATCCGCTGCCTGCTGTCAGCGGACCGCCTTGGCATTGTCTGCCTACAGTCTCCAGGGTGCGGCATGAGGTCGTGCCGACGGCAATAATCCGTCCGCCTTTTTGTTTGGCCGCGTTAAGCACGTCCGCCGTCTCTTGCGACAACACATAATATTCGGCATGCATCACATGCTCTTCGACTTTATCTACAGACATTGGACGGAAGGTGCCCAGACCCACATGAAGCGTAATGTACGCTACCGTTACGCCTTTGGCTTCAATCCTTTGCAGTAGCTCTTCTGTGAAATGAAGCCCGGCTGTCGGTGCAGCGGCTGAACCCTCGTGACGGGCGTAAACCGTCTGATACCGTTCCCGGTCATCAAGTGTCTCTTTAATATACGGGGGAAGCGGCATTGTTCCCAGTCTGTCCAGAATTTCGTGAAAAATTCCATTATAGATGAAGCGCAGCGTCCGGCCACCCATATCCGCTTCTTCTTCAATAACTGCCCTCAGCTCATCCCCGAACACAATGACTGCTCCGGCCTTCAGCTTTTTCCCGGGTTTGACGAGTGCCTCCCAGCGGTCTTCCCCGAGATTCTTGAGCAGCAGCACTTCCGCCTTGGCACCCGTATCTTCCTTCACGCCGAACAGACGGGCGGGAAGAACGCGGGTATCATTCAGCACAAGGGTGTCGCCAGGCAGCAAGTGGTCGATAATATCCGTAAAATGCCCGTGAGACAATGCTCCCGTCTCCTTCTCCACCAGCAGCAGCCTTGAAGCGCTGCGGTCAAGGAGCGGTGTCTGGGCAATTAATTCCTCCGGCAAATCAAAATCATACAAGTCTACATTCATGGTCAGTCTTCATTCCTTAACTATAGTAACGTTATGAAAATAGTGTTGCAATATCTTCTTGTAATCATACCCGTTGTCCGCCATTCCTTTGACACCCCATTGAGACATGCCAAGTCCATGGCCATATCCCTGGCCAACGAACAGAAATCCCGGACTGCCGGTGATTACCCGGGCGGCAGTATCCCCGCCCATCACTACGGTTCCGCTGCCGCCAACCGTAACTTTTCCGGAGGCTGACAGCACTCCCGCACTCTGCGAACTGCCGATGGTTGCGGTTGACCCGTCAGCGCCTAATACAGTATAACTGCCGGGTGAAACAATATCAAACAAGGTGCTGGGCAGTCCGTTGAACGTGGAGCGGAACAGATCGGGGTATTTCACCTGCACAATTTCACCGTTGGCTTTGACCTGCATCACCCGGCCTGAAGGACCTCGCTGGGTAACCTGCAGGCTGGAAATCGAAGAAGGCAAGGAACTGCCCGCCTTTCCCTGCATACTCTTCAGCAGTTGTGCAGACGTATAAGGCCCCTTGATCCAGCTGTAGCTCCCCGATTCGTAGACCTTGTCCAATACGATGGCATTTTCGCCCGGGTTCAGCTTGCCCACAGCACTTACACCGCTCTCGACAACGGGCAGCGGACGGATGTTCACATCCTTGGTTGTCGCCGTCACCACTTCCAGACCGGCTGCCGTCTTGTCTCCTGTAAGCTTGAGGTTGTCTTCACGGGCATAACCCGAGGTTCCATTCGCCAGCAGTACGTAGTACCACTTCTTGGCTGCTGCGGCAGCAGTATCCTCCGGGCTCGGCACACTGACAAATACCTCTCCGCCATTGCCCCACACCTCAGACGGGTCTGCCGTTACACCTCCGCTGTTGGAGGAAAAGACGGCCTCAACGATTTTGCCGCCGTTCATCAGCACTTCTCCGGCGGTGGCATCCACAGCATTAATAATGGTAGGAGCCTCTGCTCCCATCCCGTTATATACCTGGCTAAGCGTCGTATCGACCACATTCGCCACTTCAAACCGGTTGCCCTGCGACAGTGCATAACTACGGGCAGCCACCGCCTGGGCCTTCAGCGCCTCTGCCGGCCAGTTCGAGGATACTTCTCCGCCGACCACCGCATATAAATATTGCTCCAGCGGTACTTCATTAATCACGGCAAGCGAGCCGTTCAAAGCGCTCAGCTCCAGATTCCCGCGATAGATACGTCCCGATCGCTCGGTAACCTGAATACCGGCTTCATTGCCGGCCGCGATAAATTTGGCTCCACTCCCGGATATTGTATAATGGGCGGCTTGGGCTTCGCTCTTCCAGTCCATTCCTGCATCCATGCGGACCTTGAGTCCGGAAGATGCAGCCGCTCCCGCAGACAGCACAAGCTGCGGAAGCGCAGCAGTTACTTCTGCCCTCAGCGCCGCCAGCTCACTGTCACTGGCCGCTTCGCCGATCCAAACCTCAAACGGCGCAGAGCCTTCTCCCGCTGCTGCCAGCACCACCCAAGCGTCGAATCCGGCAGCCGTAATGCCGCCAAGTGCGGCTTCGGCCTCCTGCTGGCTTGCATAAGCTCCGGACGTCAGATGGTTGCCGCCTTTGACGGCCGGAGTTTGGCCCGCCGGGATCGCCAACCCGGCTTTGCCTACACGGGCAAGCCCTTCCGCAGCAGCCTTTTCGCTGGCATATACGCCGGTATACAGCTGATACACATTACTCCCGTTCCTGGAAACTACGAATAACTGCGGTTTGTCCGATGTCGATTGCAGCTTTCGGGCCGCTTCGGCAGCAGCCTGCCAGGAGGAAGATTCCAGCACCTTTACCCTGTATCCGTCAAGACTGGCCCGGACCGGGTTCTTGGCCGGAACAGTCAGCGAGGCCCCGCTTCCGGGACTTGAAGAGATCGTAAAACTTTGCCCCGACTGCAAAGTCGCCAGCGGGATCGTAGATTTATATTTACTTCCAATATCCGCATAAAGTGCAACCCGGATGGTGCGGTTCGTCTCTGCCTGAGTGGGTCCAGCCGACATAAGGAAGCTCCCGGCCGCTATTACCGCCGTGAGCAATCCCTTGGCCAGCGGAGCCCATCCTCTCCATTTCATACCTGCCTGCGTCATCTCTGCATCCTCCTCATCATTGTGGTTCATGGTTCAGGGCTGCTCCGGAGGGAGCGGCAGTCCCAGATGGTGATAAGCCGCAGGGGTTACGATTCTGCCGCGCGGCGTGCGCTGCAGGAAACCAATCTGCAGCAGATAGGGTTCATACACATCTTCAATCGTTTGGCTCTCTTCACCTATGGTAGCGGCAATTGTATCCAGCCCAACCGGGCCGCCGCGGAAGCTTGCAATCATGGAATGCAGCATTTTATGATCGATGTTATCCAGTCCCCGCGGATCGACCTGCAGCAGCTTCAGCGCTTCGGCAGCGATGTCCGGCGTAATAATCCCATCGCCGCGCACCTGGGCGAAATCGCGGACCCGCTTAAGCAGGCGGTTCGCGATCCGCGGGGTTCCCCGCGCACGCAGAGCTACTTCTTCAGCGGCATCGCCCAGAATCTCAATGCCCAGCAGCTCGGCATTGCGGGATACAATAAAGCTCAGCTCATCAATCGTATAGAACTCCAGACGGCTGACCACCCCGAAGCGGTCGCGCAGCGGCGCGGACAGCAGTCCGGCTCTTGTGGTCGCCCCAATGAGCGTAAACGGCGGCAGGTCCAGCCGCACCGAACGGGCGCTTGGACCTTTGCCGATCATAATGTCCAGGGCAAAATCCTCCATGGCCGGATACATAACTTCCTCCACTGTCCGGTGGAGGCGGTGAATCTCGTCAATGAAAAGAACATCACCCTCCTGCAGATTGGTGAGCAGTGCCGCCAGATCGCCCGGACGTTCAATTGCCGGACCTGAGGTGGTCCGCAGATTCACGCCCAGCTCGTTGGCGATAATGTTCGCCAGCGTGGTTTTGCCAAGACCCGGAGGTCCATACAGCAGCACATGATCGAGCGCTTCGCTTCTCATTTTGGCGGCTTCAATATAGATCTTCAGGTTCTCTTTCACCTGGGTCTGCCCAATGTATTCTCCCAGATAACGGGGACGCAGACTTAATTCTACCGCCTGCTCTTCCATCATCAAATTTGCGGATATGATCCGGTCGTCCATTTCTCCATCGCTCCCCTTTCCTCAGGATGCTCTGACAGGCTTTATTTCGCTACATACAGCAGCTTCAGCGCCTTCTTCATCAACACATCAACCGTACCGTTCTCTTCCCCGTCCTTCTTCAGGGTCAGCCAGACACGGTCCAGCTCGGTCTCGGTATAACCCAGCGCTTTAAGACCGTCACGCGCCTCCTGCCAGGGCAATACGTTTGCTTCTTCCTGCGGCACGGCGAACAGGCCCGTCTGCATGGAAGCCAGGCTCAGGCCATCCAGCTTGTCCTTCAAATCAAGAATCATGCGCTGTGCCGTCTTCTTGCCGATGCCCGGCAGCTTCGTCAGGAACGTAATATTCTCCTGATAGATGGCCGAGATCAATTGATCCGGCGTCCCGCCGGTCAGAATGCCCAGCGCCACACGCGGGCCAATGCCCGATACCTCGATCAGCTTGCGGAACAACCGTTGTTCCTCCCGGGTCGGGAATCCGAACAGCAGCGTGGCATCCTCACGGGTCTGGTAATGAATGTAGATCATCACGGGACCTTCCGTTTTGGCAAAAGCATAGGGATTCGGGCAGAACACCCGGTAGCCTACACCCTGCACATCCAGCACCACGTACTCCGCTTCCAAATGAACAACCGGACCTCTTAAAAAATCTATCATTTTCGCAATACCTCATTTAATTTGGAATTTAGACTGTAGGAATGGGCGTGGCACACGGCAATCGCCAGCGCATCCGCCACATCATCGGGCTTCGGAATCGCCGACAGCTTCAGGAACATCTTGACCATTTCCTGCACCTGCCGCTTCTCTGCCTTGCCATAGCCGACAATGGCCTGCTTCACCTGCATCGGCGTATACTCTGCTACCGGAAGTCCACGCTGCACGGCGGCCAGCACGAGCACCCCGCGCGCCTGTGCTACCGGCAGAGCCGTCGTCACGTTGCGGCTGAAGAACAGCTTCTCCAGCGCCACCGCATCCGGTTTATATTTATCTATCAATTGCACCATGCCTTCATACACATGCAGCAGCCGTTCTTCCTCGGGTGTATGTGCCTCTGTCTGGATGCAGCCGTACTGGACAGGTGTTACCTTATGGCCTTCCTTATCTACAAAACCGAAACCGACAATGGCCAGTCCCGGGTCAATCCCCAAAATACGCAACCCTTATCTCTCCTCTATTTCAGGGTGAATCCGGACCATTTAAATCCCATTCCTCCGCCCCTGAAGCGAACATATGTATTCCTTCTACCCATTATAGCAAAAATCATCTGCCCCGGAGACATAAAGTTTGCCGCCCCGGGCGAAAAAGCCAAAAAAGGCCCGCGATGCCGTTTGGCGCCACGAGCCTTACCCTTTTTTTCTTCCGCTACTCCCTGTTCTGCATAACCTGCTCCGCACTGTCCCGCGCATAGTCGCTGAACGTGGACAACACACTGTTATATTCCTCAATGTCCTGGACACGGATACCTTCCTGCAGCTGTCTCCACATGTCCTCGGGCAAGGAAGACTTCATCGAACCCATATCCAGCTGAAAAAAAGTCTTCAGCACCTTTTCATCAACCGGAGGCCCCTTGAACAGCTTCAAATTGCCATGCTCATCAACGCCGATATAGGCGTCCCTTTTGGTCAGCGGGGAAAGATCATCCACTCTTTTTTCCAGCCAGAGGTCGCCTTCCGGACTGATCCAGCCGTCCCAAGCTGCATGCTCTGCAATCAGCACCTCCAATTGCTCCGGAGTTTTTTTGCCTTTCAGCGTCTGAATCTCTTCACCGGATACATAGGTTGTCTTCAGATGCACCGTGCGGCTGATGCCGCTCCCCGTAAGGGTCTGGAGCAGTTCCTCCTGTGACAAAGACCTGCGTTTATCCTCCTCAGTATTCTCGCCCGCTTTAAAAACGGGAGCCGTCCCGTCCCCTTGATCATCGTCCATTTGTGTCGAGGTACGCAAGCTGTCAAAAGTATCAGTTACTGTTGAGGCGGAATCCGTCAGCAGACCGCTGATTTCCTTCGGCACCTGCATGCCGCGCCAGGCCAGAACGGTCAGGACGGCACACGCCGCACCCACCCACAGCGCTTTTTTCCAACGTCTCCAGCGCCGCCAAAGCTGTTTTTTCAAGCGAAAAGCGTTCACGTTAATCCCTTCATTCTGCTTTTTTCCTATTGTGACCTGTGAAGGGATCATTTATGCGTTTTCTGTCAAATTTCGCTTTACGCAGGAAACTTGAAGTTCTTATTTCGTCACCGTAGGGTCCTCTATCTCCCCAAGAAACAGCCACAGCCCGGTCTGGGCATCCTCTACCGCATAGAAAAAGGGTCTGTCGACTATCATCTCAAACGGCCCGTCGACAGGCGGAGCGGAGCCCGCTCTTGTGTCGATAAGTGTCGAAGCCGCTGCTTCCGTGCCGCGTTCATTGACTTCAATCCAGCTCTGATGCACAATCCGGCTGATGTAGATAGGGTCCGGGATATCGGCCATCCGCGAGAAATTCCCTGTCCGGGGATCAAAGGCATGCTGTACCCCAAGTGCCTGCACTGCTTGCTTAAGATCCGTTCCGTAGCCGGATTGGAACCGGGGGAGCCGAATCTCCCCGCTTCTTTCGCCGAAGCCCTGCTTTCCCGGAAATGCTCCGTCCTTAAGCTGCGTCTGTAGTTCTTCAAGCGAAAAGTCTGCAGCCGGCAGAATAACGAGCATGTCCATCTGCCCTTCGCCGTAAGGGAGCTTAACCGCCTGCCAATCCTCGCTTTGCGCGTACAGGTAGCTGCCAGATTGCTGCATCATATCAACTTGCACAGCGGGACCTGCCGCAGGATGAAAAGCAGCGGGCTTCGTCTTTTCCTTATTAAATTCCTTCTTCCACCCTGCTTTAAAATATACGGCATTTACCAGCACGGCTACAGCGTTGTTTCCAGGAGGCTCCCTCAGGATATCCTTGATCTTATGTGCGGTGTTGTCAGCTACCCATTTATTGATATCTTCGACGCCTTGAGCCCCCGCCAGATCCGTAGTCCGGTGCTCTGCACTGTATTGATTCTGAAGTGTCTGAAGATAATCCTTACGTAGTGACAGCTCTTTACGGGTCCATACTGAATTCGCCAAGCTCAGTTGTATCCCGTCTCCCGTATGATTTAGCAGCTCCATCATTCCACTATGGTCAGCATTAAGCTGCTCCCGTTCCGAAGGAGCGTAACCAAGCAATGTCCCAAGCTCCTCCGACGTCTCCGCATCGCTGCCGTTATAGGCCAAAGCCATAGCCGTTCCAATACTGTAAGGAGACAAGCTCAGGTTCCCCGCTTCCTCCTTCCTGAGCTGGCTGAACAATTCCAGGCCCAGCCTGTTGGTTTGCTGTACAAGCCGTGAATCCAGCACAGCTGCCGCCTCCTTTCTCTGTTCAATAGTCATCGTATCCGCTTCCCCCCCGGTGCAGCCTGATAGCAGCAGCACGCTTGCCGCAAATGTGATCCATCTTTTTCGCACACCATCCCCCGTTCCTGGAGCATCGCTCCCTCTATCGTGAGTGTATCCCCTTACGTAAATCGACGCAGGAAACAGGTAAAGGTTGCAAGGATTTTCCAAAGAAAGAATACTCTTACCCTGATTATGCCTCCAGAGCTTGACCTTGAAGTATACTTCAAGGTTTATGCTGGCTTTATCAACTCCGCTTCTCTTGTAAACAAAGAGCAGCCGAGATCAAAACTGGAGGTATTTGCACAATGAAACTGCTTGATATTCCCCTTATTCTGGTCAGCCTGATTGCCACAGTCGTACTTCTGCTGCGCACGAGAAACCGGCGGCTAGATACATTCTTATTGTCGGGACTCGTACTGGCTTTACTGCTGCATGGGACGCTGGACCATTTGCGGCTGCAAATGGTTCCGGTATATGCCGTTCTGCTCACCCTGATTGTTGTTCTGATCCTGAGAGTGGCCAAACCAAACGCCCAGACCCGATCCCGGTCAATATGGAAAAAGACACTGCTCAGCGCAGCCGTGCTGGCGCTCACTGCTGCCTCGCTGTATTTGAGCTATCTGCTCCCGGTCTTCTCCATGCCCGAACCGACAGGAGGTTATGCTGTAGGCACCATTTCCCGGCAGCTGACGGATTCCGGCAGGGAAGAAACCTTAAGCACAGCCCCAAATGACAAGCGGGAGCTGATGGTGAATGTCTGGTACCCTGTCGATGCGAAACAAGCCAAAGGACTGGCTGTAGAGCATTACCCGGCAGCGCTGGGAGATGCCATCAGCCTCGTGTTCGGTATTCCCAGACAGCTGTTCGGCTACGTCACAACGATTCCAACCCATGTTGTGGAGGGAGTCAAGGTAGCCGCTGCCGAAGCCGAATATCCGGTGCTGCTCTTCTCACCCGGTGTGCGTTCTACCCGGTTCCAGAGCATGACCGCTATTGAGGAACTGGTCAGTCACGGCTACATTGTAGTCGGCATTGACCACCCCTACACGTCCGCCAAAGTCACTTTTCCGGATGGACGGGAAGTTCTGTATGTGCCTGAACCAACGTTCCCCACATCGGCTGGCCTGTACGAGAATAACGTCAAGGGCGTTGCCGTCCGTGCCGCAGATGCCAGCTTTGTGCTCGACACACTGACAGAGTGGAATGCCGACGACCCGAATGGCCTGTTCACCGGGACAATGGATCTGGACCGTGTCGGCATTTTCGGGCACTCGTACGGCGGCGCAACAACAGCCGAGGCTATGGCTATGGACCCGCGCTTCAAAGCAGGTGTAAGTCTGGAAGGAGGTTTCTGGGGAACCGTCTCCCACACCGGCCTGAAGCAGCCTTTTATGTACCTGATGACCGGCAATACAGCCAAAAGCCTTGACCCGGCAGAGGCCCAAAAGGACAAAGTGTTCTATGAGGAGTTTGCTCCGGACCTGGATTCCGTGATGCAAAAAAGCACCGGGGATACCTACTACATGACCATCGACCATTTGTTCCACCAGAGCTTTACGGAGATTGGGCTGCTGTCCCCTGCCCTTTTTGCCAAAGAGATGGATCCTGTGCATAATATTGATATCACACGTTCGTATGTAAGAGCCTTCTTCGATCAATATCTGAAGGAAGAACAGCAGCCGCTGCTGCAAGGGCCCTCGCCCCAATATCCCGAGGTAAAGTTTGATGAGAAGTACACCAGGCACGGACAGCAGCGCTAAAAAAGCCTAAGCAGACGGGAGGAACGATTGTGGACGGAATGAAACGCGGCGAATTGGCAAAACGGACCGGAATCAGTACAGCCACCATCCGTTATTATGAGGATCAGGGCATCCTGCCAGCCCCGAAGCGGGGGGAGAACGGGTACCGTGTGTACTCTGAGGATTATCTCGTCAAGATCAAGTTCATTCGGGATACCCAATCGCTCGGTTATTCGCTTAAAGAGATCCGGGAGGCGCTGCAGATGCTTGGCACGGACATGGTGATTGAAGACCTGAAGTCATTGGTGCGGAACAAGATTGTTGAAATTGAGGATAAAATTCAATCCCTGCGCACTCTGCAAGCGATGCTGTCCGGTCTGCTGGAGACCCCGGAGACAGAAATCTCCAACTATATGTCGTCTTTCCGCAACTCCAACGCCTGATGTAAAGTTTCAATTTAAATGCACTCTTTGAATAACTAAATATTGTTTGCTATACTTCTACTGAAGTATAGGATTGTTTAAATATAAACTAAAGGGGATTTACCTATGATTATTCAGCCCAAAACCCGCGGCTTCATTTGTACAACCGCCCATCCGGAAGGATGCGCCAAACAAGTTGAGGAACAAGTTGACTACGTGAAAGCCCAACCGGCTATTAAAGGCCCCAAAAATGTGCTTGTTGTCGGAGCATCGACCGGATACGGGCTGGCTTCGCGGATTACCGCAGCTTTTGGGTCAGGCGCCAATACGGTCGGCGTTTTTTTTGACAAAGCTGCCGAAGGACAACGTACGGCAAGTGCAGGCTGGTACAACTCTGCAGCCTTTGAGCAAGAGGCTCAGGCCCAAGGACTGAAGTCATTCAGTATTGTCGGAGATGCCTTCTCGGATGGCATAAAGTCTGCAACCATAGAGCTGATCAAGGCTGAGCTTGGCACCGTTGATCTGGTAGTCTACAGTGTTGCTTCTCCACGCCGTACCCATCCGGTAACCGGGGAGACCTTCTCCTCCGTCATTAAGCCGGTAGGGGAAGCTTATACGAACAAAACCCTGAATTTCCATACGGGTGAAGTCTCTTTCACTACCATTGAGCCTGCCACAGAAGATGAAGTAACCCAAACTATCGCAGTCATGGGCGGGGAAGACTGGAGGTTGTGGATTCAACAGCTCTCGGAAGCCGGAGTGCTGGCACAGGGCGCCACAACCGTTGCTTACTCCTACATAGGTCCGGAAATCACTCATGCGATCTACCGGGAAGGCACCATCGGCAAAGCCAAGAACCATTTGGAACAGACGGCTAAAGAGCTGCATGGGCTGCTTAGCCGAAATGGCGGACGTGCCTTTGTCTCTGTAAACAAAGCTTTGGTCACCCAATCCAGCTCGGCGATTCCGGTAGTTCCACTGTATATTTCCGCACTTTATCAAGTCATGAAGGAAAAAGGCCTTCATGAGAACTGCATTCAGCAAATCTACCGCCTTTTCTCGGAGCATTTATATCCGGCAGGCGAGTCTGCGCTGGATGGCAGCGCTCTGATCCGGATTGATGATTGGGAGATGCGCGCAGATGTGCAGGAGGAGGTCATGAAGCGCTGGAGCGAACTGGAGACCGGCAATGTAACCGAGCTGGCCGATCTGGAAGGCTACCGTGAAGATTTCTTCCAGTTGTTCGGCTTCAAAACCGCAGGTGTGGATTATGAGGCGGATGTGGACCCGGCTGTAGCGATTCCTAATCAATCCTAACAAACGTTCATCATACAACAGAGGGTGCCCGCAAGCCAGTTCAGTTTGAACTGGCTGTCAGGCACCCTCATTATTATGGGCCCGATTATGGTCCCGGAGTTAATTATTGTCCTTTCCATTCCTCTTCGATCAAATCCGCATTGACCGCCATTGCAGCCTTGCTGCCTCCAGCAGCTGCCATAATCAGCTGCGAGGCCATCGTCTCCGCAGCATCTCCAGCCGCATACACCCCCGGAACCGAACTTCTTCCGAGTACATCTGTAACCACCCCGCCGGCTTCCGTCAGCTCACAGCCCAAATCTGCCCCAAAGGTCCCCTTGGGGATCAATTTCGGTATAATGAAACCTCCGGTTCTTTGAAGGCTTGTGCCATCCACAAATTGCAGTTCCTCCAATAAACCGTCGGTCCCCTTAAAAGCAGCAATGGGTTGTTCCATGATGCGGATGTTTGCGCGGCCCAGTTCCTGTTTCTGTTCCTCCGAAAAGACTTGGTGTCCGTTTGTGCAGACTACCAGATCTTTGCTCCAGTTGTACACGGTTTGGGCCATATGGAACGCACGCGGCTCTTCCGCAATCACAACCAGAGCCTGATCTCTCAGCTCCCAGCCATCACAGTAAGGACAATTGAACAGACTCTGCCCATAGAACTGCCGGAATCCGGCGATCTCCGGGAAACTTTCCTTGAAGCCGTAGGCCAGAATAACCTTCTTTGTCCGGACGCTCCCGCCGGATTCTGTCACAACCTCAAACCCGCTGCCCACGCTGCGGATCGCCGCCACCCTATGCTGCCAATGTTCCACTGACGGGTAACGCAGTACCTCTTCGTAAGCGATTCTGCGGAATTCTGCCGGTTTGACTCCATCCCTGGTCAGAAAACCATGCGACGCATGCGTCACCGCATTACGTGGCTGGGCATCATCGAACAGTGCCACCTTCCGTCTTGCTCTGCCCAGTACCAGGGCAGCATTCAGGCCTGCCGGTCCGCCGCCGATAATACAACAATCGTACATCATTTTAGTTAACCTCCTCCATTATAATCAAAGACTTTAAAGACTAACTATGTCTGTGATTTGTCCGAAAAAAACTATGGCTATTGGGCCACAGTAAATTTCTCGGCCAGTGCGCTGAGCTTAGTATCCTTCAGATGCTGCTCCATCATGCCTTCGGCCTGCACCATCACCTGCTGAATCAGACATTCGGGTCCGTGATTGAGCGAACATTCAAATAAGGATGCTGTTCCCTCTATAGCGTGAATAACATCGAGAAACGAGATGTCATCCTGATTCCGCTTAAGACGGTATCCTCCATTGGCTCCGGAAGCCGATTCAATCATCCCGGCCTTGACGAGTTTGGTGAGAATTTTGGACAGATACGTAGGTGACACGGATTGCTTGTCTGCCAGCTGCTGTACCCCAACCGGCTTATCGGGCGATACAGCAATTAGGTACAGCATCGTATGCAGTGCATAATTGGTTGCTTTGGAATACTTCATAGTCCACCTCGATTCCAGACTTTGTGAGTCTATAATAGTTCTAATAATACCGATTGTCAAGCTGTACTCCGCTACGATCAGCAGAAATTGCCTTGGATTAAGGCTTTGTGCTATTGTTTGGGGATACACGGGTCAACCTATATTTGAAGGAGTGAATTCATCTTGGTGAAGAGAATAAGTGTAGCGAGCGGAATATTGGACGTCTCACAGATTTCCCTCGGCTGTATGCGCATTGCAGAGTTGTCTGCTCAGGAAGCTGATCTCCACATCAATAAAGCCCTGGAGGCCGGGATCGACTTTTTTGACCACGCCGATATTTATGCCGACGGCCGGGCGGAGGAAGTCTTCGCCGAGGTGCTGAACCAGAATCCGGGGATGCGGAGCAAGCTGATGATCCAGAGCAAATGCGGGATACGCCAGGGTTATTTCGACTTCTCCAAGGAGCATATTCTGCAGTCGGTGGAAGGCAGCCTCAAACGCCTGAAGACCGATTATCTCGACGTCTTGCTGCTGCACCGCCCGGACACCTTGTTCGAACCGGAAGAAGTTGCTGAAGCTTTTGACATTCTGGAGCAAAAAGGAATGGTCAAGCATTTTGGCGTCAGCAACCAGAATCCGCTGCAGATTGAGCTGCTTAAGAAAAAGGTTCAACAGCCGCTCCTGTTCAACCAGCTGCAGCTGAGCATTATGGTCACTGGCATGATCGACGCCGGGTTCAATGTCAACATGACCAACCCCGCATCTGTTGTTCATGACAACGGAATTCTGGAATACAGCCGCCTCCATGATATGACCATTCAGCCCTGGTCGCCTTTCCAATACGGATTTTTTGAGGGCGTATTTCTGGACAATGACAAGTTTCCTGAACTGAACCGGGTCATTGACCGGCTGGCAGAGGAAAAAGGGGTGGCCAATACGGCCATTGCCATTGCCTGGATTCTCAGACATCCGGCCACCATGCAGCCGATCGTTGGTACAACCAACACGCAGCGCTTGCTGGATATGGCCAAAGCTTCGGAGATTACCCTCACCCGCCAGGAGTGGTATGAGATCTACCGGGCTGCCGGCAATAAGCTCCCTTAAACGCCTGGCCTTCGTCAATCCCTGCAATTTGTTCTTAAACAGCACACAGCCGGGCTTCGCAAAATTGGAGGCCCGGCTGTTTATTATTTCTGGAAAGCCTTCAACTCTTCAACGCTTCACTCACTTCTCCAGTTCGGCTTCCTTTTGCTCCAGGAGTTCTGCATATTCCTCTTTATATTGGTTCAACTTACTTTTCAGGTCTGTGTTATCGGGATCGGCTTTCAAAGCACTGCTGGTAGTGAGGATACTGTCAACTACAGTATCTATTTTGTTGTCAATGGCATTGATTTTGGTTCGGGTCACCGTAGAACCGGACTCCGGTGTGAAGACGGGAACAGGAGCAATCACGGCATTTCCGCCTTTATCGGCTGACTTCCCTGGGGAAACCGTGCTTTTTTCGTTCAGGCTGATATTTCTGCCCGCTACCGATACATTGTAGCCCGCCAGCTCTCCGATGGCACGCACCGGCGCATAGCTTTTTCCATCAATGACAATAGCCGAGTCGGCCAGCTTTTTTCCGTACACAGTTAAAGTATACTCCGCTTGTATTTTCTTACCAACCAGTGATGAAGAGGATCCGAGTGCCTGCGCACTTACCATAAGAAGCGCACCGGCAATAAACCCGGCTGTCATCTTTTTCATACGAACACTCACTCCCCGTAAAATGCTATATTCATAGTTTAACATTTTACGGACTCCTATGGGAAATACACGAAAGATTTGACTCCTCAGATCAGCGGCCGTTAGCGGTTCTAATGTATTTAGTGCAGCACGATTGACCTGGGATGGCTTGAATGTCGATTCTGATGTATTTTGTGCAGTATAAATTTAGAAAATTGCTGTTTTTCGCCCTTTTCCGCCGTTCCTGATGCATCAAATACAGTCAAATCGAAGAAAAGCCAGGTTTACCCGCATTCCGATGTACAAAATGCAGCCAAACCCTCTTTCCTTCTTTCCTTCTTTCCCTCTTTCCCTCTTTCCCTCTTTCCCTCGTCTAACTTGATACTCCGGCTACCTCTCGACCAGAAAAAGATTTCGGGTTCTGCGTAGGTTCCGGCCAGCTTAAGACATTAAGACTGGTGAAGTGTGAAGCACTATACTAGCCTTCTATCAGATCCAGGTTGCCGGCACCGGGAGGAACAATCGGATAGACGTTCGTCTCTTCCAGCACACTGAATTCCATAATCGCCGGGCCCGGGGTACGCAAGGCCTGCGCCAGGATCTCTGCGGCTTCCTGTATAGTTTCGGCATGATATCCCTGAGCTCCGAAGGACTTTGCCAAGGCTGCAAAATCGGGCGAACTGATGCGCACCGCAGAATAGCGGTTGTTGAGGAACATCTGCTGCCATTGCCGCACCATCCCCAGGTAGCCGTTCTTGAGAATCGCTACCTTAACATTCAGCCCCAGGTCAACGGCGGTCATTATTTCCTGCATATTCATCTGAAAGCTTCCGTCTCCGCTGATACATAACACCTGCCGTTCCGGAAAGGCCACAGCCGCACCGATCGCCGCAGGGAACCCATAGCCCATGGTTCCCAAACCGCCGGAGGTCAGCAGGGTGCGCGGCTTGGAGAAGTAATAATGATGGGCTGTCCAGATCTGGTGCTGTCCAACATCAGTTGTAATGATGGTATCCTCTGCCGTAGCCTGATCGATGCAGCGGATAACCTCCTGGGGCGTCATTTGCCCGGCGGCAGTTTTGGGGTCAGGCAGCAAAGGATGTCTGCTCCACCCGGAAATTTGCTCCTGCCACTCCGGATGGCGCATCTCCGTCAACTGTGCCAGCAGTCCCTCGAGCACATCGGCAACCGGGCCGCAAAGCGCCAGATCAATGCCGATATTTTTGCCGAATTCGGCCTCCTCCAGATCCACCTGAATCTTGTAGGAGTCCGGCGAGAAGGCCCGGCGCTGTCCGGTGACCCGGTCGCTGAAACGCACCCCCAGGCAGATCAGCAGATCCGCAGCCTGCACCGCCCGGTTCGCTGCTGCGGTTCCGTGCATCCCTACCATGCCAAGCTGCAGCGGATGCCGGGACGGGAAGGCACCGATGCCCATCAGGGTGGTTGCCACCGGCAGATCGCAGCGCACGGCGATCTCCTGCAGCAGGGCCGGACTGTTGCCGGCTACACAACCTCCACCTACCAGCAGCAGAGGTTTGCGGGCCTGCCGCAGCCTGTGTGCAACCTCCCCCAGTTCTGCAGAGCTGATGTTCCACTCCGCCCGGTACCCGCGGATTTGCACAGGGGCTCCCGGCATCAAAGGTGTATAGCTGACCGGTGTCCGGTCGGTCATCACATTTTTGGGCAGATCAATCAGTACAGGGCCCGGGCGGCCGGAAGCCGCAAGATGAAAGGCCTCCTGAATAATCCGCGGCAGCTCCGCTTTGTTCATTACTATGTAATTATGTTTGGTGACCGACAGGGTCATGCCAAAGATGTCTACCTCCTGAAAGCTGTCCAGTCCAATCATGTCGGTGGGGACCTGTCCGGTCAGGACCACCATCGGCACCGAATCCATAAATGCTGTAGCAATGCCCGTGATTGCATTGGTTGCTCCGGGACCGCTGGTCACGAGCGACACCCCTACGCGTCCTGTCGATCTTGCGTAACCGTCAGCCGCATGGACCGCTGCCTGCTCATGGCGGACGAGAATATGCTGTATGCTCCCGCAATCAAACAACGCGTCATACACCGGCAGCACCGCTCCTCCGGGATAACCAAAAATAGTATCCACTTCCTGTTCCAGCAATAGCTGAATCAGCAACTCCGCTCCTGTCATTCCCAATCCGCTCCTTATCCTCTTCTAGTCTGAATGAGCCTTTGGGACAGTATAGATGGATCAGGCGGTACACCTGTGTGACCGCAGTCACTTGTATTTTGACAGTCTTTGAGAGAAGCCCCCCGTCTTACCTACTCAGTGAACGCTCCAGAACCCGCATTAGAACCCATGCATGATTATGTTCTTCGTCCCTGGCGGCATACACCAGTGTAAGCGGGCCTGATTCCAGATAAGCTTTCAGGCGCTCCAGCTGTACCTTGGCTTGTCCAACCTTCAACTCTTCTTCGTAGCGTCCGGCGAATTCCGCGAAACGTTCAGGTCTGTGTCCGAACCATTTTCGCAGGTCAGCACCGGGGGCCACCTCCTTCATCCATTCCGACACCTGGGCTTCTTCCTTACGGACGCCGCGCGGCCACAGGCGGTCAACCAGTATCCGCCGCCCATCCGCAGGTTCGGCCTGCTCATAGATCCGTTTTATTTGCAGCATTGGCACATCAGCTCCTTAGAATAGGAAACTCCCGGTAAACCTTCGGCTTCCCGAAATAAAGACTTTTCAAAATTTGATTTCAATCCTCTTTTTTCAACTCCGGAAGGGATAGAATCAAGTTGTTCCCAAATCAACATTACGCAGGAGGTTATTATATGAAACCCGGATATAAGCTCGCCAAAGATATTTACTGGATCGGAAAAGTGGATCAACGCGAGGTCCCTTTTCACCGTCTTCTCTTAACCAAAGGCACCACCTATAATTCCTATTTGCTCAAGACCGGCAAACCTACCGTTATTGATACCGTGGACATGGAATTCGGCAGAGAATTCGCTGAAGCGCTGGCCGAGCTGATTGATCCGCTGGATATCCAGTATATTGTCATTAATCATACCGAACCGGACCATTCAGGCGGACTGGCCGCACTTGCTTCCAAAGCAACCAACGCCACCATCGTATGCACAGAAATTGCCGTGCCGGAGATTCAGCAAATGTACAAGCTGCAGCACCGCAACTATCTGGTTGTCAAAGACGGCGACCAGCTGGATATCGGTGGAAAAACCCTGCTTTTTAAAGAGACGCCTTATCTTCATACTGCGGAAACTATGATAACCTACTGCAAGGAAGATAAAGTATTGTTCCCTTGCGATATTTTCAGCACACACGTGGCGGTCAATTCACTCTTTGAAGATGAAGCCGGATATGATATCACTGCGGATTTCAACGGATATTATCAGGCGATTATTCACCCCCACAGAAGATACGTGCGGACATTGCTTGAAGCAGTCAACGAGATGGAGATTGAGATGATTGCTCCTTCACACGGCTTTATTCTGCGGCGCAACATTGCCGATTACATCAATACTTATGCTACGCTCAGCACGGAAACCCTTGAGGACCGGAAAGTTGCCATCGTATACGCAACCCTCAAGAACAACACCAAAAAAATGGCCCATATTCTGCGTGACTGCTTCCAGGAGAACCATATCGCTGTTGAATTGTGGGACGTAGACAAAGCCGAAGAAAACGATATTCTCCGCAGCATTGAATCGGCAGATGCCGTATTTGTCGGCAGCTCCACGAAATATGCAGATATGACCGGCAGACTCGAGGGACTGCTCCAGAAACTGCCGGAGATGAACCTGGAAGGCAAGCTCGCTGCCGCTTTTGGCTCCTATGGTTGGAGCGGTGAAGCGATTGAGGTCGTGCAGGATTATCTGAACGGAACGAATATGTCGGTGCAAAGCACCTCGAATGTCATCAAAACAACAGGAATGACGCACGTGGAATTCCCGGTCCGCATTCGGTTTGCCCCCAGAGAGGAAGCACAGATCAACAAGATCAAAAATGCCGCCGAATTCATCTCTGATCTGCTGTTAAGTGCTGTCTGACCTATTATTACAAGCAGGAAAGGAAGAGCCCTATGGAAAAAAACAGACATTATGTTATTGTAGGCAGCGGAGTCGCCTCCGTCTATGCAGCCAAAGCCATCCGCGACCATGACTTAGATGCGGAAATCTCCATTGTGGGAGCGGAGCCCAGTTTTCCCTACCATAGAATTAAGCTGTCCAAAGGACTATTCACCGATTTGCATCAGGAGAAGGTGTCGATCAAGAAGGAGAAATGGTTTGTTCAGAACAAGATTAATCTTCAAGCCAACACCACTGTCACCTCCATCGACACCGTTAACCGAACGGTTACTTCTGCCGACGGCCAAATGATTGCTTATCATAAGCTTCTGCTGTGTACCGGTGCGACTAACCGTAAACTGGATATTGCAGGCGCCGCCTTGCCCGGGGTGCATTCGATCCGGGACCGGAACGATGCCGACAGGCTCAAAGCCGCCTTGCAGCCGGGAGACCGCATCGCCATCATCGGCGGCGGTGTCCAGGGCGTAGAAACAGCCTGGTCTTTTATAGAAGCGGGATATGCTGTAACGATCATAGAGGCTGCCCCTCGCCTTATGATCCGCCAGCTCGATGAGCGGTCTGCCGCTCTGCTTGAGCAGCGCATGCTCGGGCGGGGAGCAGACATCAGACTGGGTCAAGGTGTTGCCACAATTACGGGATCAGGCCGCGCCGAAGGCGTAGAGCTTCAAGATGGCTCCCAGCTGCCTTGTGAACATGTGGTGTATTCCATTGGGATTGTTCCCAATATAACCCTTGCCCGGCAGATTGGACTTGAAGTGAGGAACGGCATCCTTGTAGACGAGTATATGCAGACGAGTGCAGCCCATGTGTATGCGGCCGGGGACAATGCCGAATTCGAAGGCCGGGTGGACGGCCTGTGGGGCAGCGCCATAGAACAGGGCACCATAGCCGGCAGCAATATGACGGGGAATCCAGCCACTTATAAACGTCCCGTTCCCTTGACCTTGTTTAACGCTTTTGACACCCCGCTGTTCTCCATCGGCCAGGTCGATGAGCAGTGTGATATCAGCGTCACCGGCCTGACTGAGGAGTATTACAGCCGGCTGTTTATCAAGGGCGGCGTCATTTGCGGGGCCATTGTATTCGACAATGCCGCTGCCTCCTTACCGTATAAAACGGCCATTGAGCAAGGCATCCGCCTGGACGGACTGGATCTTCAGAGTAGCAGCATTCCAGACCTGATGGCTGAAGTCACGAAAAGATCACAATACCAACACCAATAATCCACTGACAAGGAGATCTAAATAT
This sequence comes from Paenibacillus albidus, assembly GCF_014644435.1. Classification (GTDB taxonomy): domain Bacteria; phylum Bacillota; class Bacilli; order Paenibacillales; family Paenibacillaceae; genus Paenibacillus_AQ; species Paenibacillus_AQ albidus. The sequence goes on from NZ_BMKR01000022.1 coordinate 46,218, forward strand.
GAAAAAATATATATGCCTGCCTTGCGGATACATCTATAATCCGGCTTTAGGCGATCCTGATGAGGATATTCTGCCTGGTACAGCCTTCGAGGATCTTCCCGAAGATTGGGTATGCCCGGTCTGCGGAGAAGATACCAGCCACTTTGCCCCTGTCGAAGAGAATCCGCAATAACTGGTAAAGCTTGTTAGTACCCTTCCTGGAGGTGACATGATGACAGAAAGTTCCTGCCAACAGCCCTGCGCCCGCAAAGTCCCGATCTTCACGTCGCTTTCGGATGAGGATTTGGCCAAGGTCAGCGCGATGATCCGGCACAGAAAATACGAAAAAGGCGAAGCTCTTATATTGGAGGAGCAGCCTTCCGATACGTTGTACATTATTAAAAACGGCCATGTCAAACTGTTAAAAATGACACCGCAAGGCAAGGAGCAAATCCTGCACATTCTCTCCACCGGTGACTTTTTTGGCGAACTGAACATTTTTAACAGTGACGAACTCAGTAATTTCAGCGCTTATGCCCTCAAAACTACACATATCTGTATGCTCACCAAAGACGATATGGAGCTGCTGATTCGGAACAATCCCGACATTTCGCTGAAGCTGCTCAAGACCGTCACCAAAAGACTGGCCCATACCGAGAAGCTGGCTCAGAGCCTGGCCACCAAGGACCCTGAAATCCGTATCGCTTACATGATTATGGAAATGGGCCACAAATACGGCAAGCCGGTCAAGGAACGCATTAAGGTGGAACTTCCCCTTTCACGCGAGGAAATGGCCAACTATGTTGGCGTGACCCGGGAAACCATCAGCCGCAAATTCAGCAAATTCGAACGTCTGGGCATTATTGAGATCAAGGGGACACGGGAAATCACCATTCAAAATATGCAGCTGCTAAATGAATATATCGATTAATTAGTCCCTGAGATCCTGAATCCGGATATGATTCCCCAGCAGGTTGGAGTCACTTGTCAGCTTGAAGGATGGATAGTCCACATCCGCTTTCAGCCGCATCTTCTCATCAAACAAAGATTCCTGCTGGCGGTCAACATAAAAAGTAAAAGGCTCCGTCTGAATTCTAATATCCGTATCCTCGGGACGGCTTACGATCCGGATCACGATAACCCCATTGCAGCCGCAGCCTTCCGTGTCAACAAACAGTTTAAAAACTCCGGGCTTCTCTGCCAGGTTCTGCTCCAGCTTCCGGGTAGTCAGCTCGTCCAGTTCTATATGCATAGATATTCGCTCCTTTGAATTGCTGCCCGGCCAGCCCGCTGTTCCGCTGGCTTCCGGGCAGATGATGTGCACAGTATAGTAGCTTTTGGTCGAATTAACCTGTGACTGTGGTCACTTTCTTTTTGACGGTTAGCTGATTTCTCACTTGGCCTGATCCTTGTATTCTGTAGGACTGCTGCCCGTGTATTCTTTAAACACCCTGGAGAAATAATGCTGGTCCCCGAACGACAATACCTCGGCCAGCTCTTTGACCTTAATATCCGGCTTGTCGGCAATCAGCCGGCAGGCCTCATTTATTTTTAGCCGCATATAGTAATGGACAAAGGTGTTTTGTGTGTACTTTTTGATAATCCGGCTGACATAGGAAGGACTGACATGGAATTTCAGCGCCAAATCACCGATGGATACCTGGGAGTACAGATTCAGCTGCAAATACTGATCCAGCTGCCGGAACAATTCATAGCTGCTTTTTTTATTCAAATTATACATAAGCTCAAAACATTGGCCGGTCCAGGTCAGCAGTGCTTCACAAAAAGCAGCATAGCTGTCCTGCACAAACAGCGCTCTCACCTCAGCCGCAAGCTTCAGCCTGCCCTCCGGCTCCTGATGATAAGCGATGCGGGCGAAGGCATCCGCCAGCGTCCATGTGAACTTCTCCAGCTCGGCCATGCGGATAATACCGCTGTGCCAGCCCGCCAGCTGTTGCCTCAGCCGATGTTCACATTTCTCCTTCTGCCGCTGGTTAATCATATCCACAAAGCAGGCCGTTAGCTGTTCAAGCTCGGTATTGACCCTCATACCCGTTGTGAGAGCAGAACCGGCGTCCAGCAGCAGGCAACGGCCAAGGGGCATTTGTTCAACCAGCATTCGGCTGATTCTATCATAAAGCTCCGGTACAGCCTGATTCTCCACAGCCTGCACCTGGGTTGCCATGGAAACTTCAAGCCCCTCGACCTGCAGCCTTTGCTGTGCTGCTTCCATGCATTCCTGGATGTCAGGGTACTTCTCCTGAATCGAGGCATTGACCAGAACAAGCAGCTGCCCCGCAGCCTGTGCCGGGAATACCCAGCAGGTATGCGGAGCATAGGCTTGGGTGAAGCAGTCCTGGACCACACCTGCTTGGTGCCCGGGCAGATCAGGGGTAAACGGCTGCTTGCGGACAATGAACACCCTTTTGGGGTGCAGGCTGAAATCCGCATCCAGTTTCATTGAAGCATGGAACCCGGGGTCCACAATCTCTTTAAAAAGATCCTTATCCGTGCTGTGCCGTTCATTCAATTGCTGCACCAGCCGTTCCATAACCTCGACCAGCTGTGGACGTTCAACAGGCTTCAGCAAATAGTCAAAGACCTGCAAATTCAGAGCTTTGCGTGTATATTCGAAATCACTGTACCCGCTGATCAGCACCGCCTTCAGCTGCGGATTCAGGCCCTTAGCTTGCTCGATTAGGGCAAGACCATCCAGCTTTGGCATCCGTATATCCGTCAGCAGGATATCCACAGGATTGTTGCGGATGTATTCCAGTGCCTCCATGCCGTTGGAGGCACTGGCAACGATTTCGACCGGCAGCTCCGTAGCATGCACAAGCGCCTGGATATTACGCAGAATCGGTTTGCTGTCCTCAGCAATTAATGCACGGTACATGGCATTCCCTCCCGGTCAGTAGAAGTCTTTGGTCAGAGAGGCAATAAGCTGGACCGTCGCCCCCTTACCTTCCTCCGAATGATTGTATATGTTAAAAAACAGCCGGTTTTTGTACATTAGCTTAAGCCGGTTCACCGTATTCACAATTCCCATATTCCCTATCGCGGAGGTATTGTTCTGCAGCTGGTACACCCCTGAATCCGATTCATGAATATTGTCCAGGATCTCCTGAATCCGGCCAGGCTCGAACCCGTCCCCGTTGTCCGTGATTTCAATGGCCCATATCCCGTTATACACCTTCACCCGGACCTTAATCCGCCAAGGCGGATCGGTACATCTAAAAGCATGCTCAATACAATTCTCCACAAAAGGCTGAATCACAAGGCGCGGCAATTCGATAAGGTCAAAGGCTTCATCCTCATCAATCTCCCACTCCAGATCATCCTCAAAATTCTGCTGCACCAAAGACAAATAATGCTGGGTATGCCTCAGCTCTTCGGTGAGTGTAACATGCTGATAAGGGGAGGAGACAATGTAGCGCAGACTGTCCGACAAATGCTTGCACATCTCAGAGACAATGGCGTTTTTGCCCTCCTGGGCGGCAATACTGATCAGATACAGCACATTGTGGATGAAATGGGGAGCGATCTGCGCCTGGAGGGCCGAATTTCTGGCCTTCACTTCTTCATGCAGCGCCAGCTTCTCTCTGTCAATAGACCCCTGCAGCCGCTCAAGCAGCTCCTGGAACGCTTCATTCAGTTGAATCAATTCGTTATTGTGTGAACGCGCTTCCAGTTTTATGTTCATATTGCTGTAATTAATCCGCAAAATCTGGCTGCGCAGCTTCCGAATAGGGAGAAGAAGCCTTCGGGCCGAGATATAAATATAAACAAAGGAAAACAGCATCAGCGATGTAATCAGGAGAATAGATATATATTTAACGGAATCAACCGGGCCGAGCACAAAATGCTTGGGGGTTATAATATAACTGGTCCAGCCCGTATCGGGAGACTTGTAATAAGCCACGTAGTTATCCTGGTTGTCCATATAAATCCCGCTGTCTGCTGCAAACTCCCGGAAGACAGGGATTTCTTCCTCTTCTTCAAGGGGTACCGAGCTCGCGATCACTTGACCCTCATTATCCAAAATGAACCCTTCCCCGTCCCCCAGACCGGACACCGATTGCTGTAAAAAGGCTTGATCCAGCTGAATTGCCAGATACCCGAACACTTGCCCATTCTGATTCATGATCGTCCGCACAAATGAAATGCTCCCGTTCGGCTGGCGGTATAACGTATAACCGCTCCGGCTCCAGGTGGGCATGGACTTGCTTTCTTTTAAAAAAGCTGCCAGGGAGGTTGGGTTGCCTGCATATCCGATGTAGGAAGCGATCTCAGTCCCTTTCAGATCATAGATCATCATGTCCTCAATATTTAAGCTGGGGCCAATCGCCTGAAACATAAAGTCCTTCAGCTTCCGGCTTCGCGTCAGTCCTTCAATGGTGACTCCCGAATAATCGCCGCCCGAGAGCAGTTGGAAGACATCCTTATTGGATAAAATCCGCTGTGAAAGCTGGTTCTGATTGTTGATATACAGATTAAGCTGATCGCTGACCTTGGCGGCCATCATCTGCTTCTCATTTTCTGTCTTCTCCTTGAGCGGCTGAATCACCAGAACATTGACATACACCAAAAAACAACCCAGCACAATCAGCAAGAGGATGACAAAGGTCAGGAGAAATTTAGTCTGAAGACTAGCCTGTAATTTGCTGCTGTCGAAGCCTCTTTTGATGAAAGTAACCAAATCATATCCTCCTTGAACAGCTTAATGCTCCTACTGTATCATCCCGATTGCTTTATGGACAAGCTAAATTCGTGTTCAGGATATTACACAAAAAGAGTAAAGCACAAACATGTACCTCTTACTGGCCAGCCTCTATAATCAGTTGTGAAAGCGAATTCAAACAACAAACATACATTTCTTTTGGGGGCGATAACTGTGAATGACAAAATGAAGAAAATGGCGACAGGCATTCTGGCGAGTGTAATGGCGGTGTCTCTGGCCGCTTGCGGTTCAGAAAATGCCAATACCCCTTCAAATTCCAATGCTTCCGGCTCAGGCAACAGTGGCAGCGGCAGCGGCGAGAAAGTAACCATCGAACTGGCTATCTCCAAAAGCTCGCAGGATTCCGCTTTTATCGCACAGGACCTGCTGGACGAATTTGAACAAAAGCACAACATCAAAGTTAATCTTCAATTGCTTCCTGCCGAACAAACGGCAACCGTACTGCAAACCAAGCTCGCCGTGGATGAAACGCCGGACATTATCCAGTACAATCTGGCAAGTGCCGTAACGGATCTGAACCTGGAACGCAACTTTGAAATTCTCGACAATGAACCTTGGGTCGCCAGGCTGCTGAACAAAGATGTGCTTTCCGCCGAGGGGCATGTGTACAGCTTCCATGTAAGCCAGGACACAGGGATGCAAGGGGTTGTCTACAATAAGGACATCTTTAAGGAGCTGGGTCTTGAGATTCCGAACAACTTTGAAGAATTCCTCGCGGTATGCGAAAAGATCAAGGCCAGCGGAATTACACCGGTCTTTATGCCATTTAAGGATGCATGGGCTGCGAATATCTGGCCGGCGGCCGCTTTTGCCGATTATGCTGCCAAAAACGAACCTGCCCTCTTCGACGACATCAACGCCAACCGTAAGAAATGGGCGGACATTCCAGAATTCGCCACCTTCCTGCAGCAGCAATACGATGTCTACAAAAAAGGCTACACCAACGCTGATATTCTAAGCGACAGCTATGATATGGCTGTAGGCAAATTCCTGAATAAAGAAGTGGCGATGATGTTTATGGGTGACTGGCTGATTGAGAATGTGAGCGAAAAAGACCCTAACATGCATCTTGGCCTGTTCGCCATTCCTTCTGCCGAAGGAGCCAGCCTTGGCGCAAGCCCGCTGGGCGGTCAATTGTTCGTGCCGAAAAAAGCCAAACACCTGGCCGAAGCCAAGAAATTCCTTGAATTCATTGCCACCAAAGAAATAGCACAGAAGATCGTGGATAACCAGGGATATGTCTCCAACTTTAACGATGTCAACACCCCGGAGCTTCCTGAGTACAAGCAGGAAATTGTGGATCAATACATTACGCCTAAAAAAACCGTACTGACGACCGATGCCTACATGCTGGTCGACCGCAGTGAACTGTACAGACTGCTGCAGGATGAATTCGCAGGCGGGCTGGATCCTCAGGGCGTACTAAAAGCCTGGGATGAGAAATTCAACCAGCTGATGAAGGACAAAGGAGTTGCCGGATTCTAAATAAACAGACAACAGGCAGAATAAGGACCCGTACCGGGCTTTATTCTGCCCCACGCTATAATGGAGTGTGAAGAGATGAAAATATCAAAGAAGCTGTACTCATATTACTTAATCTGGCCAGCACTTATCATTTACTCCGTCTTTTTCGTGTTCCCGGCGTTAACCGGCTTATATTATTCCTTCACCGATTGGCGTTTGGACCGGGAGACGATCAAGTTCATCGGCTGGGACAATTTTGAACGAATCTTCACCGACAAAACGTTGCTGTTGGCCATCAAAAATACATGTATTTTTGCAGTGGTCACGGTGCTTGGGAAAAACATTCTCGGGATCGCTCTTGCCGTCGGCTTAAACATGCGGCTAAAATCCAAAAATATTCTGCGGGCCATCTTTTATTCGCCTTCAATTCTCAGTGTTTTGGTTATTAGCATTGTGTTTACACCGATGCTGCGATCCGAAGGGACCATCAACAAATTACTGGATACCGTAGGCCTGCATTCCTTAAGCCAGGCTTGGCTGACCGATCCATCCATCGTCATCTGGACGGTCGCCGCTGTCTCGATCTGGCAGCATACCGGCTTTCAAATGGCGATCTACCTGGCCGGATTACAGTCGATCTCCAAGGAATATTATGAAGCGGCCACCATTGACGGGGCCGGCTCCTGGAAAAGCTTTACGGCCATCACCCTGCCACTTCTGCTGCCTGCCATCAACATCAATCTGATGCTGACGCTGATCGGGGGACTTAAGGTCTTCTCGGAAGTTTTTGTTCTGACCGGCGGGGGCCCGGGCAACGCCTCCCAGGTGGTAGGTACCATCATCCTGCGTTCGTTTGGAGAAGGAAGCTGGGGTCTGGGCACCGCAGTCAATACCCTGCTGTTCGCGGCGGTTACCATCATTGCTATTCCACTGCTGATCTTTATGCGGCGTAAGGAGGTATCGGAATAATGAGCTTCACACGTAAAATGGCTTGGCGCAACTATCTGGTCGAAGGCTTTCTGATTCTGGCCTCGCTCACGATTATTTTTCCGCTGCTTATTATGCTCTTCGGAAGTTTTATGACGAGTTCGGAGGTGCTGCGCTTCTCGCTGCGGCTGCCGGAGAAATGGATATTCTCCAACTACACCCAGGTCTTCCGGGAAGGTGGTTTGGGGAGGGCCTTTTTAAACGGCTTGCTGATTACCGGTGTCTCGTCCGTACTTAATATATTCACATCCTCGGCTGCTTCCTTTATTCTGGTCCGCAGAGAAACGAAATGGTCCGGATTTCTGTACATGTTCTTTTTTATGGGACTCATCGCCCCGATGTCTACGATTACTACTATACGTGTAGTGCAATGGATGGGCTTCTACGGCAGCATCACCAGTGTTATCCTGATTTATGCTTCACTAAATACGGCATTCAGCGTATTTCTCTACAGCGGGTTCATCAGATCCATCCCCAAAGCGCTGGATGAGGTGGCCTTTCTCGAAGGTGCCAATACGTTTGATGTCTTCTTCAAAATCGTGACACCGCTGATCGTACCGGTCAACGCTACGGTAGCCATTATGGTATTTATGTCTGTCTGGAATGATATTACCATCCCGCTCTACTTCCTGACCGACAGCTCCGATTGGACGATGCCGCTGTCAGTCTACAATTTCTACGGCAAATACAGCCGGGACTGGAACCTGATCTTCGCCGACCTGGTCCTCACCTCCTTGCCTGTACTGATCCTGTATCTATTCTGCCAAAAATACATTGTCAGCGGGCTTACGGCGGGAGCCGTAAAGGGTTAAGCGGGGCTACTTCCTCTCATGCCCCTTTAGCGCAGACTGAAATAAATGAAAGGGGCTGTCTCTCAAGAGGCAGCCCTTTTCGTTTTGGAATGTGGGAATAGTGTAACTCATTCAACCCTTTCGTCTGCAACAGGCCCGAACGGCACATTTCTGAGGCATTTTTGCCTTTCATTCGGGCCAATTTACCCTGTACAGCACATTCTAAGGCATTTTTGCCTTTCATTCGTGCCAATCTACCTGTACGGCACATTTCTAAGGCATTTTTGCCTTTCATTCGTGCAATCCGGCCGTGGCAACGTTCACCCTGCTCCTACGAGTACAGCGAAACTAAGGGAGCTACAATTTGCGTTTGACAGTCTCGTTCATATCAGTGATGTGAAAAATGCCCGATCGCGGAGCATCCACAGGAGTGCTCGCGGTATCCTACTCTCCGGTGTTCCAGCGCATGATATACCTTCGCAAAGGATGGATGATCAGATGCTCGATCATGAGGATGAGCGTGATACTCACGGCAGTCCAGGCAAATACTTTGGCTGTAGCCTTAGTGAATAAGCTGTAAAAGTTCGGATACGCTGGCCTCGTACCGGGGTCTGAATTCCGCAGATTTCATGTAGGCAGTCAGACTGGACAGAAACTGTCTTCCTTCCGGAGTTCCACCGGCTTTGTCGGCATCCAGCGCACATACAAGCAGATTGCCTTGGCCTACACGGCACTCCAACAGGAAGCCAAGTTTGTGGTTCCGCTCGAAATTATCGATCGTCTGTACGATAGGGCTCCATTCTTTGGCGGTCCCGTCCATAATGATTGACTTTGAATGCGACACGATGCTCCACCAGGGATATGTTGAATATTGTTCGCTGGGGAAATCGCGGAATACCGGATGGCTGTTATCAATCAAGAGACCCATGGTCCCGACGGGAACGGGCCGGTTCATGCTTTCGGAGATGGACCGGAACATGGGATAACACCAGAAATCCGTACAGTAAAAACCTTCTACAGCGTTCTCAAGGCGCTCGGGCTTCGGCATGAGCAGCACATTCTCACCCTTCTCCAGCAGTGCGAGAGCTTCACCGGAAAGCTCTTCAAAAAGGTGGATATCCTTTAGGCCTGCATTAACCTGCTGAGGATATATCCAGAGGTCGTACACCTTGCAGATATCCGTCCCTTCGATTTGGAGGGCAAAAGTGACCTTGGTCATCTGGTCTACAGCCGGCATGTCGATAGCCAGCTCACAGATATCGATGTAATTAGCCCTTGAAGGGGGAGCCGCGTTGGCTGTACCGGAAGCCAACACCCTCTGGCCAGCGGCCAGCTTCCACTGCAGCTTGATTCGACCCGGCGCGTAGCTTCTATACCAACACAGCTCGATATGGGCATTGAAGCCCTCTCCCGAAACATAGTTGTATTTCTCGAACCTTGCCATCACCGGCATCGCTGCAGAAGGTGCGCCATTCTTCCGGCGAGATCAGTCCCTTTGTGTCCATAAAGGCATCAAGGATGCCGACCAGCGCAGTTCCCTGTCCGCTGAAATCCTGCAGGTCCAGCAGTTGAAAACCTGCAAGCCGTCTGGACCGGAACGCAGCCTCCAGCTCTTCCTTGTAGCAGGCTACCGCCAGTTGCCCCGAGCTGGCAAAATATTTGGAGGCCAAATGGCCAAGCCCTTTCTCCTCCAGCCGCTCCCGGAATATTTTGAAATTCCCGGCTTTCAGGGAGCCCTTGTATTTCTCAATTTCCGCATAATCGGGATAAGTCGCATATTGTCCGATTTCATGGGAGATCACGGGGATTTCGGGAATCCACTCCTTATCGGCCTCTCCGAGCTGTACGGTCTTGGCTTCCGTGCCATACTGGATCTGTACGGTTCCGCCAGTCTCACTGGACGTGTTAGGCCCGCTTTGCAGATCCGGAGGAACGATCTGATCATCATAATCCTTTAATGTGCCCGGCAGGTCAGTCTGGACATGGCCCAGCGGGGCATCACACATCGCGTAGGAACCTCTGAACAGCCGATTTTTCGAAAAGCGCACCCCGCAGAAGAAATCATCATGCTCCAGAACGGCCGGTGCGAACTGATGATTATTGGAGCCCTGAGTGTACAGATGCCTGTTATCAAACGCTTTATAGGCTTTCTGAATCGAATCGATTCTAGTTCTGCTGCCCCACAGCTCGTTGCCCAGCGACATCATCACGAAAGACGGATGATTGCCGAATGCCTTCAAGATCGCATACCCTTCGCTGACCAGGTAATCCTGCTCCGCCTGATTATGACGCTCATCGCCGTCTTCAGTGATCGTTCCCCAGAATGGAAGCTCCGGCTCCATGTATATCCCCAGCATGTCCGCTGCGGTGAAAGCCGCTTCCGGCGGGCAGCAGGTATGGAACCGGTAATGGTTGATGCCGTAGGACTTGGAAATGCTGAGGATTCTCAACCATTCCTCCACATCGGTTGGGGCATAAGCTGTGAGCGGGAAGATTAATCCGTCATGTTTGCCACGGAGAAAGGTCCGCTCCCCGTTGATCGTAAACTTGTCTTGGTCTGTCTTGAATTCCCGCAGGCCAAAGCTCAGCTCGTGCCGATCCGTTTCCTCGCCCCGCTCGTCTTTCAGGCTGATGTTCAGTGTATATAGATTAGGACTGGCTTCACTCCATAACAATGCATCCTGCCCCAGCGGATATTCAATAGACAGGTCCGGCGACCAGAGGGCGAACTCCTGCACTTCTGCCCTATGTTCCAGCTCACTGTTCCAACTGGCGGCTGAGACAGCAACCGTTCCCTGCGCTGCACCTGCCAGACTGGCAGTGATCGTAACAGAACGCGTGGACAGATTCGGATAGACCCGGATGTCGCTCAGATAGGAGGCTCCAAAGAACTGAAGCTCCATGCGGCCTGTAATTCCATTCCAGTTGGTCTGCGTATCCTTGGAAGTCAAATGCCCTCCTTTGGTCGGGTAATCGGTATTATCGACCCGGATCGTAATCGTCTGCCGGCCCTTTCGAAGCAGGCCTGTCAATTCATAGATATGGGGGGTGTTCAGGCTGTTGCATGTGCCTATCTCCTGATCGTTCAACCAGACCTTCGTCTGCCGGGTTCTTTCCAGAAAGAGATAGCAGGTCTTATCAGCAAGCGATTCCGGAATCTCCACCTCTTTTGAATACCAGGCGTACCCTTCAAACCAATACTCATCCGTTAATGCATCCACCAGCACCGTCTCATTTTTTGGCCCTTTACGTGCGTGCGACGTAGTGCCGGGCAATGTCATTGAATCCATGAACGGAAGCGACAGTCCCTGCTTCCGTTCATCAAGCTGCAGCTTCCATTCACCTTCCAAGCTAATCTTTGTCTTCAAGATATCCCTCCTAATAGTAGTAATCTCTAAATTCCTGAGGTGTAGTGCCGTTCAATTTCTTGAATAAAAACGTAAAGTAGGCTGCCGTCTGAAACCCAACCTGCTCGGCCACCTCATAGACCTTAATGCTCGGGTCCCGGAGCAATTCCTTAGCTTTGTTCATCCGCGCCTCCTGGGCAAAGTCGGAGATGGTTCTGCCCATTTCTTTTTTGAACAGGACACTCAGATAACTTGAGTTCAAATGAAACTGCTCAGCGAGCTGCTTCACGGTCACATTATCCTGCAGATGCTCCTCCAGGTAACAGGCGACTTTCTGAATCAGGTTGTGCTGCTGAACGGTCTGCTCCTTCTGCTTCAACTGAGTATACTGTGCAAGGTAATCCAGAACGGCCCGCCTGACCTCCTCCGCACCTGTACAGTCAATTAGTTTCTGCCAGACAAGGATGTTCATTTCGGCGTCCGTGTCCTTCGTCCGTTTCAACTTGCGGGCCAGTTCACTGATCAGAACCATCCCGAACGCCTGGATATAGGAAAAGGATACGGGCTGCTTCGCAAGCAGCATTTCAAATGCATGGTCGAAATAGGCTGCCGCCTTCCCGCTCTCCCCGCTCTTCCCGCTCTCCCCGCTGTCCAGCAGTTTGACGATTTCAGGGATATACTCCTCCCGCAGCCGGAAATCATGATATTCATTCATTTCGATATGATCGAAATACAAAATCTGCCCATAACCGGACAATCGGGCACCGGCCAGCATATGCCTCACTTCCTTATACAACAGCGGAATCTCTTCCCAGCAGCTGCATTCCCTGCTGATCCCGACCGTGACAGAGGCATTGAACTGCTCCCGCAGAACATCCTGTATGAAGGTGAGCTGCTTCGCAAGCCTAACGCGGTCATGCGGAGAAACATTCAGCAGGATGACTACCACCTCGTCGGCTCCCGTTTTTCCGATATACGTCCCTGAGAATTCGGATAACCCCAGCTTAACACAGTTCAAGAGCCCTTCACTCAGCATTATGCGCTCTTTGGCATCGTAAGGACCGGACAACAGCAGCTGGTCATAGCTGAACAGAAATAATGCGGGCTGCCATTCCCCCAAAGGCAATTCCAGCAGACGCCGCCAGGATTCAAGCAGATCGTCACTATGTATCCAGCCTTCAATCAGATCCTTGACGAAACGCTCCTGCAGCACCTCATAGCTGTCTGTCACCTTTTCCCGGAGGTTATTCGTTTCCTCTTCGATCCGGTTCTTCTTCTCGATGGAATCCCGGAATACAGCCAGCTTCGTTTCTAATTCTTCCGTCTTAACGGGCTTAAGCACATACGCCTTGGCCCCCAGATGAATAGCCTCCTGCACAAATTCAAATTCGTCATATCCGCTGATCATCACGGTCTGCAGAGACTGAAGGCTTTGAAAGTCAGACCTGCACTTGGCCAAGAGCTCAATTCCCGTCATGCCCGGCATCAACACATCCGTAATCAGGACATCCACTTTATGGGCAGCCAACAGGGAGAGGGCTTCCTCCGCAGATTGCGCGGTCAGAGGCCGGTGATACCCCAATTTCTCCCACCCGATATGACGGACAAGTCCCTGAACCTGCATTAGTTCGTCATCGACGATCAAAGCCTGGATCATGCTTCATCCCCCTTTTTAATTTCAGGACTTTCTTCATAAACAGGGATTTGAACCGTTACGGCCGTCCACTCGTCTTCCATACTGTTAATTTCAAAACGGCCTGCCGAACCGAAATACAGCGTCAGCCGGTCACGGATGTTGTTCATGCCGAATCCGTTGGCAGTCCCGGTATAGCTGCCGCTGCGTATTCGTTGCAGCTTCTCGCTGTCAATCCCTTGACCGTTGTCAAACACCTCAAACTGAACGGTATCCCCAAGTCGTTGGATCGTAATCTGGATAAAAGCATGTTGTTTTGTTGTAATGCCGCCATGCAGGTAGCAGTTCTCCACGATGGGCTGCAAGATAAGCTTAATGGTGTACAGATCAAGAACGTCCGGATCGACCTGCCATTCCACCAGCACCTGGCCGGGATAACGCAACTGCTGGATCTCGACGTACGCCTTCAGATGTTCTATTTCGTCACGAATCCGGGTAACGTTGACCCGGTTGTTAAGGGCCAGCCGGTAGAATGTCGTCAAAGCATCAATAGTCCGGACCTGGATCTCATCCTGCTGGTCCATAGCCCGCCAGCGGATTAAGCTCAGCGAGTTATAGATAAAATGGGGATTGATCTGCGCCTGCAGAGCTCTGAACGATTGCTCCCGCTCCTTAAGAACAGCTTCCGTATGCTCTTTGACCAGATTCCCAAGTCGGCCGGACATGGAATTAAACAGCAGCTCAAGCTCACCCAGTTCATCGTTGTCTCTATTCTTCACGGTCGCCTCAAAGTAACCCTCCGAGATATCTGTCATCCGAACCCCAAGCTTGCGGATTCGCCAGATCACATTCTTAAGCACGATCGTGATGAGGAAAATGGATAGCAATAGAAAAAAGGCAATGACTCCGACAATCGAATACTGAATACGTGTGGACTGCTCCTCCATCCGGTCAAGATGCACAAGTGCTGCTACCGTCCAGCCGGACTTGATTTTTTGCGTGATCAATACCCTGCCGTCGCCGTTCACTGCCGTTCCTTCCGGACTTCCCCAATAGGGACTTAAGGAAGAGGCAGACAACCGGCTCCCAATCTCATCTGGCTCCGAGGAGGCGATAATCTGCTCGTTGCCGTCCACGATATACATTTGTCCCGCACCCTCAAAAGGCCGGTCAAACGATTCGGCAAATACTACGTTATAGTTTAGCAGCAGGTATACAATCCCGTATACATCTCCGTAGGCATTAAGGATTTTGTGTGAAACCACCAGCCGCGTCTTGTCGTCCAGGGCATTAGTCCACATCAGGTTGTCCTGTGAACGGAACCTCTCTTGATACCATACCTGCTCGGTCAAGCCAGAGAGTTTACGTTCTTCCGGCTTCCACAAAAGTCCGCCGTCCTGAACCAGTGTGTCGTTGGTGTGATAGATCCGGAAATTCTCAATGCCAGGCAGGTATTTACTCGTAAACAGAAAAGAGCGGTCCACATATTCAACCGTACCCAATTGTTCGGAAATATCTTTGTAGTCACGTGATAATCTGGAAATCAACTCCCCGTCAGTCGCGGTCCGGGTGGCGAGAAGATCGTAGCTTTGCTTGCGAAATTCAATGCTCTGGGCACTCTGGCGAACCGCCTCCTTGATGGTCAGCATATAATTGGCACGCACAATATGGAGCGTCATATATCCGGCCCCCAGCACCAGAAGCACCGTTGGAATAAACACAATTACACTATAAAACAGCACGATTTTGCTTCTTAAATTCATAGAACGGGTCATACGAATGATCGATTTCTCTATACGCTGCCTCAGATTCATATGGCCCCCCCATAAAACTACAAAGGGAGCACCCCAAAAAGCGGGGCTGCTCCGTTTCATTTATTTTTGTTCGCCTGCTTTCATTGCCGCCTGGTAAGTGTCAAGCCATTCCTGTTTCACTTCGCTCCAGTGCCCGCGTTTTTCCAACGCTTCCCGGAATTTTTCCCATTCCGATTCAAACTGGGCATCATCCTTAGCCATCAGCAGTTTGGCTCTGTATTCCTTGCGGATGTTTTCTACCTCCGGCGAATACTTTTCCCAAACCCCGCCCTGCTTCATTTCTAACAGGTCATAGGGCTCAGCGACCCGGATACTGCCCATTTTGCCGATGGATTCCGTTAACTTAATCGTTTTGGCCGCCCCAGCCTTCTCAGCTTCTGCGGTGTTCCACCAAGGGTACCACTCGTTGCTGTAGGAAGATACCATGTACAGTTCCGGTGTCGCTTTTGCTTTCTGGGCTGCATCGCCGGAATTCCGGCTGGCCTTATAGGTCTCATCAGTAAACTCCCATTTCCCTATCGGCTTGTCAATCCAATCCCAATAAAGTCCTGCTGGTCCTTCGTTGATAACCTGCTGCTGCTCAGGCTTCTGCTGCAGAGAATAATCGAAAAATTTCAGAATGGCCTCCAAATTTTTGGTCTTCTTGCTGATATAAACATCATAACCCGGATTCGGATTCGTCACTTGATTGATACCGACCTTCTCTACACCCTGCACTTTAGGGAATGGAATCACATCATAATACCAGCCCGGCTCTGTGGGACCGTCCAGCGTTTCCCAAACAGTGGGAGAAATGTTCCAGAAGGTGCCTGCATTAAGGGCGACACGGCCAGCCTTGTTCTTCTCCATGTATTGCTCTTTCTTATTGGTCACCACTTCGGGATCGATCAGTTTCTCCCGGTACAGCTTGTTCATCCATTGATAAGCTGCCTTGAAGCCCGGATCGTCGTAAGCGAATACAAAATCATCGCCTCTTTTATCAATCCCTCTACCTGCCGTTGTCACCCCAAAAGAGGTTAGGATCGCATTCTCGTCGCTCCAGTTCAGCGTATCGTTGGTGTCCATCAGGAAGGAAAGCGGCAAAAGCGCTTTGCCGGCAGCATCCTTTTGCTCTGCAGCCTTTCTCAGATAGACTTCCACCCCTTCGATCGTAGTTAAATCTTCTTTGGTCAACCCTGCTTTCTCCAGCACATCTGTTCTAATAAACCAAGCCTGCGAAGCCCAGCCCGGCCACGGTTCATCCGGATTCTGGTCAAACCAGGTTGGAATCGACCAAATATGCCCCTCCTCATCCTTCATCAGCTCCAGGTACTGCTTCGGTATAGACGCCAGGCCCGGATATTTGTCAGGCATATCGAAATATTGCTCTAAGGACATAATCTGCTTAGAACGGTTCATAGCACTCCTGACTGTTTCGTTTCGTCCAAAGATGGCTGCATCCTCAAAGCCGCCCGTGTTGATCTTCAAATTGAGTGCCGTCATCGCGTCCCCTTGGGTGGTTTCCAGTTTCACATCGACCCCAGGCTCCTTGTCCCGCCAATATTTCTGAACCAGGCTGTCGTTGTTGATGGTCAACGTCCATCCGAGCCACAGATTGAACGACGGAGATCCGCTCTTGGACTCGTTGCCTGTGCCCACGTTCTCTGCCTGATTTCCACCGGAACCTGAGCATCCCGCAACAACCGTCAGCATTGCCGCAATGGCCAGTGCCGCCAGGCGATTCTTTTTGTTAGTCACTCTTATACTCCCCCTGTTCAAAAGTTATACTTCACAAATGGTATAGAGTTGCTGCCATAATACCCTGGAATTCACCCTTTCACCGAGCCCACGAGGACCCCTTTGACAAAATATTTCTGCAGAAACGGATACACGCAGAGGATCGGAAGCGCACTGACCATGACCACCGCCATCTTGATCGACATCAGGGTAATGTTCTGGAGCTGTGAGCCTCTGGCGAGTGCCTCCTGATTAGAGTTTGAACCCAGTACTGCGGACAGATCCGATGCCGCAAGCAACTGCTGCAGAAAGGTTTGTACCGGAATCAGATTCTGCTTTGTGACGAAAAAGGCGCCCGCGAACCAGTCATTCCAATGCCCAACGGCAGTAAACAGCCCCAGTGCCGCAAGCATCGGCTTAGACAACGGAATAATGATCTGCATTAATATGCGAACCGGACCGGCTCCATCCAGCTCTGCCGACTCTACCAGCGCCTCTGGTATCCCTTGGATAAACTTCAGCATGACGAACATGTTCCATACCGAAAAGAGGCCAGGAAGGATATACACCCAGAAGGTATTGATAAGCCCGAGATGATTCAATTGGATATAAAACGGAACAAGTCCACCGTTAAACAACATCGTCAGCAGAATGTAGCCGAGTATGGTGCTTCTAAGCGGAAGCCCACGGTATGATAGGCCAAACGCTACCAGAAGGGTTACGAGCAATCCGCCAAACGTGCCAATTACTGTTCTTCCAATCGTAATCAGATAAGAATTTCGTATAGTCTCATTGCCCAGAACGATCTCGTAATTAATAAGCGTGAAATTCCGCGGCCACAGATACACTCCGCCTTTGGCTGCATCTGCGCCGTCATTGAGCGAAATGGCCAGCATGTACAAGAATGGATACAACACGGATACGCACAGCAAGGCCAACAGCGTTACGATGACATATTGGGCAATTTTTTCTCCTCTGCTCATCTTCATAGGCAATCACCATAATCCTTCGCCGTTAATTTTTCTGGATAATTGATTCGTCGAAACGACGAGCACCAGACTGATCAACGAAGAGATCAAACCTACTGCTGTCGCCATCCCAAAATACCCCTGCTGTAAACCACTCCGGAGAATATACGTATCCAGCACATCCGCCACCTCCTGGTTGGCTGAATTCATCAGCGGGTAAATTTGATCCATCCCTACTGTGATCAGGCTTGGAATACTGAGGATCAGGACAATTGAAATGGTCGGCAGAATGCCCGGAATGGTAATATGCCGAATCTGGGCCAGTTTGCCGGCTCCCTCTACCTTGGCTGATTCATACAACTGCGGATCAATGGTCGTAATGGCAGCCAGATAGAGAATGGTGTTCCATCCGGTTTCCTTCCAGAGGCCGCTGAACACCACCATGGGGCGGAACCATTCTGTAGAGCCGAGGAAGAAGACTGGCTCACCGCCGGTTTTGGTGATGAGCTGGTTGACCAGGCCGCCGTCAAGTGTCAGAAAGGATTGCAGAATATAGGCGACTACAATCCAGGAAAAGAAATGCGGCAGGTAGCTGACAGACTGAACGAAACGTTTGAATACCGGCCGGGTCACTTCATTGATTAGCAGGGCCAGCAGAATCGGTGCCGGAAAACCGAAGACGAATTTCAACACCGATATATAGAGCGTATTTTTGACTACAGTCAAAAACTGAGGATCTTGGAAAAAGGAGAAGTTATCCAGACCCACCCATGGACTGTTCCAGATCGATGACCCGATCTGAAAATCACGGAATGCAACCTGTATGCCTGCCATGGGAATATAGCTGAACAACAGAAGCAGGACAACCCCCGGTAAAATCATCAAATATTGCCAGCGATATTTGTAAAACTTAGCGTACAATCTGCATCCCTCCTTGATATTTCTATCATAAGGGGAAAGTTAACACACGCCTATATAACAGCGATTGGATATCTATCGTTCTGATTAGAATTTATTAAGCGCTTTCATATTGCAGCTCTTTGGAGATGCAGCAAAGGGGGATCAGAATAAATCTGGGGAAATTGAAGCTATCACCGGATACAAGGAACAACGATCCGGTAATAGCAAAAGAGAGATGGGGGGCATAAAACAAACTTTTTCAATTTAAGACAATACGTTCGGAAGGATGTTCCGGCAAAATCGATGAGACCAGCTGCTTTACGGCAGGATGAGCACATTGGATCAAAGATTCCCTGTCACCTCCCTGATACACCAAACTTCCCTGATCCATCACGGCGATATGATCGCAAATGGCTGTTGCTGCCCGAATGTCATGTGTAATGAATAGATAGGACAAACCATAATGTGTTCTCAAATCCGCAAGCAAGGATAAAATTTGAGTTTGATGCACCATGTCCAGGCTGCTCACCGACTCATCCAGCACGATTAACTTCGGTTTAAGCGCAATCGCCCTGGCGATATTGACCCGCTGCAGCTGACCGCCGCTAAACTGATGCGGATACTTCCTCTCATCCTCAGGACGAAGTCCGACCTGTTCAAGCAATATACCGATACGCCGCTGAAGTTCTTTGGGTGAATAACGTTCAAAGTTACGCAACGGCTCGCCGATAATCTGTGCGGCAGTCATCAGCGGATTCACTGCCGAATAACAGTCCTGAAATACGACTTGCAGGTCACGTCTCCATTCCTTCAGCAATTTCCTGCTGGAATGATAAAGGTTCTTCCCCTCAAACCATACTTCTCCCTTGCTCGGCTTCTCGATTCCCAATATGATTTTGCCTAGCGTGCTTTTGCCGGCTCCGCTTGTACCCAGTAATCCATAACACGAGCCCTTATCCATTGTAAGTGAAATGTTTTCCAGAACAGGACGTGATCCCGAACGGTCCAACCAGTTGCGATTGCCATAGCTGTGGCTTACTTCACGGACCTGAAGCACATGTCACCTTCCTCTCTGCTTCTTTGGATTTCAATCATAAAGGACTCAGGGCTTTTGAAGATCGCGGCCTTGCTTGCAGCAACTCACGTGTATATTTATGCTGTGGATTATTAAACAGCTCATACACTTCAGCCTGCTCTACAATGTTTCCTTTATACATGACAGCCACCTCATCTGCCATTTGGGAGATCACCCCCAAATCATGCGAAACCAGCAAAATGGATGTTCCATATTCCATACGAAGCCTGTCAAGCTCGCGGAGTACCTTAAGCTGATTTACCACATCTAGAGCTGTCGTAGGCTCATCAGCAATGACCAGGGCGGGCTGCAAACACATGGATATCGCTATCATTACCCGCTGCAACATCCCCCCGCTTAACTGAAAGGGATACATCCTCATCAGTTTTCCAGGTTCAGGGAGGTTCATGTCGGCAAGTGCAGCGGTTGCCCGTTCCCGCGCCTGCCTTTTTGACAGTCCGGTATGCGTTCGCAGCGTTTCAATGAATTGGGCCCCGATAGTAAAGACCGGTGTGAAAGCATTCATCGGATTCTGCATTATGCATCCGATCTCTTTTCCACGAATGCACCGCATCTCCTCACTCGATAAGGAACCGAGTTCGCGGCCATTGAGGCGGACGCTCCCCGAGACCTCCATCCTTCGCTGATCCAAGAGCTGAAGAATGGCCTTGCAGGTTATCGACTTTCCACTGCCACTCTCACCCACAAGACCAAATACGCGACCTTTTCCAAGTTGGAAATGAACGGGCTCCAGAAGCGAAACCAGACCCGTCCCCGTGTTTAGATTCACCTGCAGATTACGAACTTCAAGCACATTCGGCGTATCAACTTCCACAACTTCACCCCCATGCATCCATAAATCCAACGACTACCGTTTGGCAACACCAAATCGTTCCGACAAAGCCTCACCCAGGATATTGAACGTAATCACTACAGCCAGAATCAGCAGGCCCGGATAAATCATCAGTTCCGGATGGCTTCGCATGTAGCTTGTCCCTTCATGAATCATGGCGCCCCATTCTGCATTTGGCGGCTGAATTCCTAACCCAAGAAACGACAGTGCAGATATATCCATAATGGCCCAGCCCATCTCCAATGTACCCATGACTACAATGGGTCGTTGTACGTTCGGAATGATATGCCGCCGAATGATGCTCCAGGAGGACGAGCCGCTGATCCTTGCCGCTGTAATAAAATTGCGTTCCCTCAGACTAACTACCATGTTCCGGCATACTCTCGCATAATAAACCCACTGCACCATCATAAGTGCCAGCAGCACTTGCATCAGTCCAGGTCCAAAAATGCCCACAATGCCAAGCACCAGTACCAGATTTGGAAACGCCATAATACCTTCGCAGAGACGCATTAGCAAGCTGTCCACCCATCCACCAACATAACCGGAGACTGAACCAACAACAACACCAATAATTAAGGAAGACAGAAAGATCAGCGCAGCAAAACCGATCGATATCCTTGCGCCATAAATCAGTCTTGAAAGATTATCCCGTCCCAAATGATCCGTTCCCAGCCAGTGCTCTACCGATGGGCCATCCAGTTTCTCCAACAAGTTCACCTTTACAGGGTCGTGGGGAGCAATCCAGGGAGCCAGCAGCATAACGATGAAGAAAAAAAGAACCACTGCCGAGCAAATCTGGATGGCTTTCTGGCCTCTAAAAACTGCGCGCCATTTATTAATCACAGCTCCGCCCGTCCTTTCGTCGATATCCGTGGGTCCATGTAGAGCTGTACCAGATCAACGAGCAGATTGCAAACGATGAACAAGCACGCCGCCAGAAAAACATAACATTGTATCACCGGGATATCCCGGTTAAAGATTGCATCCACAAAATAACGTCCAAAACCCGGCCATGAAAATACCTGCTCGACAATAATCGTACCTGTTAACAGCTTTCCAAGATTCATGCCCATTCCGGTAATCAGTGGTGATATGGCAATTTTCAACACGTGCTTCAGCAGGATTGACCGCTCCCGAAGCCCCCGTGTTCTGGCATACTGCACATAGGTCTCCTGCATCTGCTCCAGCATACTGGAACGCAGCAGACGCGTATACACGGCAATAAGCACCAGTGAAAGGGTTATTGTCGGCAAAACAAGGTTCTCCCATGTCCCGCGTCCCTCCACGGGCAGCCAGTCAAGCTTGACCGAGAACAAGAATATCAGCAAATATCCCAGCCAAAATTGCGGAATTGAAGCTCCGAAATATGAAATTCCCCGGCTAACCCTATCAATCCAGCTATTCTTGTACACTGCCGCCAATATCCCCAGCGGTATGCTCACCAGTGCGGAAAAAAGCATACTCCACAGCGCCAATTCAACGGTTGCGGGTAATCTTGATTTCACCTCGTCCCATACGGGTTTGTTGGTGAGATAGGATGTCCCGAAATCCATCTTGGCCATTCGTTTGATCGTGTTCAAGTATTGGGTCAGCAAAGGCTGATCCAGGCCAAATTCATGCCGCTTCTGCTCCAGCACTTCTGGTGTTGGATAGATGTGGGCTGCCGTCAGGTAGGCCTCGGCTGGATCAACCGGTGAAATATGAATAAGTGCAAAGGTTACAAGAGTAGCGACAAAAACGATAGGAATGATTGATATCATTCGTTTACCGATATAACTGATCACTCATCTGCCTCCCTTTGCACAACATGCACAAGCAATTCCGAAATTCACGGAGCGCCTACTTCAATCCCAGTCAACGGGTGTTCATCACGGTTTGCCGGGAAGACAAAGTCGGTAATTTTCTTCTGATATACAGCCGTTTTTTTGATGTATGAGATCGGTACGATGGCCGACTGCTCCTGCAATGTTTTCAGAATAAAGCCATACAGCTCCTGGCGTTTGGTTTCGTCCGTGGATGACAGTGCCGCATGGACCCGATCATCCAGTTCCTTTTTCATCGGAATCGCACTCAGTGTTTCGGATATACCAAATCCAGGACTGGCTACGACATTTATGAAGGAATGTGGATCATACGGTGCACCGTAGTTATACCAGAAATACAGATCAAAATCATTTGCTTTCAGGCGTTTAATTTGGACAGTCAGCTCCAGTCCGGTAAGATTGACTTTGACACCGAGTTGTCCCCACTCCGCCTGGATCGTTTCCGCCATGGCTTTCTGGATCGGGTCTGTTTTGTCGAAAATCATCTCCAGTTCCAGCGGTTGACCCTCTTTTTCTCTAATCGTTCCCCCGGCAGGCAGCTTCCAGCCCGCTTCATCCAGCAATGCCTTGGATTGCTCCAGATCATACCGAACGGGCTCAAGGTCCACATTGGTGTATGGATAGTTTTTGGACAATACCGAATCAGCCGCTTCTTCGAGGCCAGAGGTAATCCCTTCAACCATAACCTGTTTGTTAAAGCCTTTATGCAGCGCCATCCGCACTTTGACGTCAGACAGCTTCGGATTGGACGAGTTCAATAACAGGCTGCGGGTTCCTACAGGATCGGACAATTGAGTTACATACTCATCATTCTCACGAAGCAGTTTGAACGCGTCGAGGCTGATAACACCTTCACCATAAATCAGGTCAAGATCTCCTTTTTCAAAAGCGGCTACGCGGGTTTCCGCATCAGGAATGATTTTGACGGTTACCTGATCGATCTTTGGTGCAGTCCCCCAATAATTCGGATTACGCTTAAAGACGGCATATTCATCCTGTTTGTATTCGGCCAGCATCCATGGACCTGTTCCGACCGGCTCCTTGACACCCTCCGATGTATCACCATCCTCCGGAAACCCGGCTTTCCCGAGGAAACGGAACGGACGAACGACAGAGAGATCCTGCAAGACGGGATAATACGGCTCAGTAAGCGTCAGGCGGAAGGTATGGTCGTCCACAACCTCTGCTTTATCGAGTACACCTACAACGCCGAGCCAGCTATGCATATCCTTGTGTTTCATGACTGCATCAAAATTCTTTTTCACGATCTCTGCATTAAAATCAGTGCCATCGGAAAATTTTACGCCTTGACGAAGTTTGAACGTGTATACCTTCCCATCGCCCGATGTAGTCCACGATTCAGCCAATGCAGGCTCCAATTTCCCGTCCTTCTGGTAGCTTACCAGTGGCTCATAAATCATGGATTGGGCAAAAAGTTGTGAAGGATTATACGTATGCGGATTCATTGTACCGATATCGCGAGGCCATGACATGGTAATTGATTGGGAGGAGGATACATCATTAGCAGAGCTTGTGGAAGCGTCCTTGCTGCTTCCCTCATTACTGCAACCCACAATAATAAACAAGAGCAAGAGCGTTACCGACAGAATCAGAGCTGTAGATCTACGATGAAATACAAACATGAACTGTAAAATCTCCTTTTTTGTGTATGATAATGATTCTCATATGCATTCATTAAGAATAGGGAGAACCGTTGCTTTTGTCAACACAATAATGGCATGGTACCGGATAGCAGATAATGGGAAATCTATTTTGTCGGTTCTGCAACATTCGGATCAAAATCAGCCACAATCAGCATATCCATATGGCGGGCGTTCCGGAGCAAGTAGTGAACGAAGCTCTCTTTAAACAACGTCCGCCATAAAGGTTTTCGGGACTGGCCAATAATAAGCTGTGTCGTCTGCAGGCCGTTCATCCTATCCAGTAGATGCCGATGGATGTTCGCCCTGCTGCTGGCCTCGGCCACCTCCATTTTTCCGCCGAGCCGTTCTGTCAAATGGCGAAGCGTCTCCAGCCGCTTCTGGTATTCGGACGTTTGCGCTTCCCTGCAATGCACATAATGTACATACCATTCTGCCTTCAAGCGATGCGCAATCCGGAATCCGCGGCGTATCAGCCGCTCTGCCTGCGGCCCCATATCCACACAGACGCAAATAACCTCCCGCCTGCTCCATGGCCCCCGCAAAGAGGTATCCCGGTCCCAGGCTTCCAGCCGTTCGTCCACATCATCGGCAAGTTCCCGCAGGGCCAGCTCACGCAGCGCAATCAGATTGCCGATCTTAAAAAACGAATTCAGTGCCTGGTTCACCTTCTCTGCCGCGTAAATTTTTCCTTCCCGCATCCGCTCCTGCAGCATTTGCGGCGTAACGTCGATAAGCTCCACTTCCCCCGCCATTTTCAAGATCGCGTCCGGCACCGTCTCCCGGACACGCACACCGGTTAATTGGGCTACCGCATCATTCAGGCTTTCCAGATGCTGCACATTCACAGTGGTAATCACAGAGATGCCATTCTCCAGCAGGCGGATGACATCTTCATATCGCTTTCGAGTCTTACTGCCAGGTACATTAGTGTGCGCCAGTTCATCAACCAGCACAACCTCTGGATGGCGTGCAATAATTGCATCGGTGTCCATTTCTTCCAACAAGGTTGATTGATAATTCATTTTAGCCCGCGAAATCGTTGATAATCCGCCTACTTGCTCTTTGGTTTCCTTCCGTCCATGCGTCTCAAGAAGCCCGATGACGACATCAATCCCCCGGTTCAACAGAAGATTGCCCTCTTGCAACATTTTGTATGTCTTGCCTACACCCGGAGCTGCACCGATATAGACCTTGAAGCTGCCACGGCGAATGGTTTCAATCTTCTTCTCCATTTCCTTGGTGGTCAACCGATGGAATGGCTCCTCTTTTTTCTTCGAGCTGGGCCTGATGGGCAGAATCCTCTCCCCCTCCTGCTCGGAACGATCCGCCATCAGAAACACATCAATGTTTCGCGTTTTTCGCAATACGCGGTTTGCTATGGAGCCCTGCCATTTTTCCTGCCAGCGGCTTTTTTTAGAATGACCCATGACGATCCGGGTGACGTTATGTTGAATCGCATAACGCACCAATACAGAAGGAAGCTGACGCAGGCGAGCCAGCTCAAGCTCCTCAAACTTCGCCTCCACCCGTCCAACCAGTTTAATGATGGAACGTTTAAAGGTTTGCTGTTCCTTTGTCAGCGGAGAATCAAGTACAACAAATGTCACCACCATCAGATCACCATTAAGCCGCTTGGCGATTTGCTGGCCTCTTCTCACATAAAGGGACCCATTCCAATGGTATTGTGCAGATACCAGTATCCGCTCTGTGGCGCCAGAAGGGCCGATAAGCCCATGCTCTTCCCGATGTTTTTCCAGAGAATCGTTTACCCCCTCCGCCACCAGCCGCAAGGATACCTCACGCAGCACGCCAAGATTGCCCCGGCGGGACATAGCGGGGTGAGTCTCACCGCCCAGAACCCCATCTTCCATTCGCTTCAAAATCGTTTCCGGAGATACGTCAATCAGACGCACTTCATCCGCCAGTTCCAGCGTATTCAAAGGCACCGTCTCTTCTGCCCGAATACCCGTCATTTGAAAGATAAATTCCTCAACTCCGGCCAGCTCATACACATTGATGGTCGTAATTACGCTGATGCCGTTGTCCATCAAATATCGGATATCTTCGAGCCGGGTAGGAAAGCGCGCATCCTCACGATTGTGATGGGCCAGTCCATCCACCAGCAGCACCTCGGGATTTCGTGCCAGCAGAACCTCCAGAGGAAGGTCCTTCTGCTCCTTGCCGTCCTTCCACCAATGGATACTGGGCACGCGTTCCAAGTTCTCAAGCTGCTGGACGGTCTCCGCACGTTGCATGGTCGATACGGCACTGAATACCACATCGATCCCCTGCTTCTTCAAAAGCCGGCCCTCTTGCAACATATGATACGTCTTACCCGAACCGCTGACAGAGCCGATAATAATTTTTAATCTGCCCCGATGCAGCCGGTATATGGAATACAAGATTTCTTCAGGCGTTTTGCGTTTATAAGGCGCCACTCCTTCACCTTCTCCCCAAACTGTTAATAACCCTGTCCGCATCGACTGCACGGACAGGGTGTGTGGCTATTTCACCGACAACTGCGATAAAGCCATATTCAGCTTCAGTACATTGACACGTTCCTCGCCGAATAAACCAAGATCGCGTCCTTCGGTGTGTTCCCTTACGAGTTCTTCCAGCTTATCCGCTGAAATACCGGTCAGGCCGCTAATTCTGGGAATCTGTACCCGTGCAGAAGCCGGAGAGAGATGCGGGTCCAGCCCTGAGCCGGAGTTCGTAACGAGACCAATCGGCAGTTCATGGATAGGAACTTCGGGATTGTCCACCTTCCACTTGGCGATGAATTCTCTTGTGCGCTGCAGCATATCCGGATTGGACGGACCATAGTTGTTGGAGCCTGAAGCCTCGGCTTTATATTCAATGCTGGATACGCGGCCATGAAACAACGCCGGATTTGTGAAGTTTTGGCCAATCAGCTCAGAGCCAATGATCTTGCCTTCGCTGTTCTTCAACAAACTTCCATTCGCCTGAGAAGGCATTAGCACCTGGGCAAGGGCCGTAGAGGCCAGCGGGTAAACAATACCGCACAGTATGATGAACACGGCGCTGAGTCGTACCACACTCAACAAATAGGCTCCTTTGGAGACAGGCTCATGATCCGATAATTCCGTATTTATATTTTCCATCTTTATCATCCTCTCTGGCACCATAATACACTTCTTTTAGATCCAAATACTGACAAGCAAATCAATCGCTTTAATGCCGAGGAAAGGAACAACGATTCCCCCCAGACCATAGATGAAAATATTCCGCCGCAGCAATTTGACCGAACTCATCGGTTTATAAGATACGCCTCTCATCGCCAGCGGAATCAGCAGCGGAATAATAATTGCATTGAAAATCAGCGCCGAGATAATCGCCGAGCTTGGAGAGCCCAGCCCCATCACGTTCAGCAACTCCATTTGCGGGATAGCCAAGGTGAACATCGCAGGAATAATGGCAAAATATTTGGCGATGTCATTGGCAATGCTGAAGGTCGTCAGGGCGCCGCGCGTCATCAGCAACTGCTTGCCGATAGCTACGACTTCAATGATTTTGGACGGATCGGAGTCCAGGTCGACCATATTGGCCGCTTCCTTGGCAGCGGAGGTCCCGCTATTCATCGCAAGTCCCACATCCGCCTGCGCCAGGGCGGGCGCATCGTTTGTCCCGTCGCCTGTCATGGCAACCAGCTTGCCTTCCTTCTGTTCACGGCGAATAACTTCAATTTTGTTCTCCGGTGTGCTTTCGGCAATGTAACCGTCCACCCCGGCTTCTGCCGCAATCGTCGCGGCAGTCAGCGGATTATCTCCCGTACACATGATGGTCTTGATGCCCATTTTGCGCAGTTCATCAAATCGTTCCTTCATTCCCGGCTTTACCGTGTCTTTCAGATAGATGAGTCCATAAATCCGGTTATCTACAGCCACAGCAAGCGGGGTGCCGCCTTTGCCGGCGATTGCGTTCGAATTTTTGTCCAGATTATCGGGAACCTGACCTCCCTGCGACAGCACCCAGCGCTTAATGGAATCCACAGCTCCTTTGCGAACCTTCCGGCCGTCTTTCAAATCCAATCCACTCATCCGGGTTTCGGCACGGAATTCAATAAATTCCCCTTCCGCTTCCCATCCGGTATCATAGCCGTGGCCCAGCTTCTTGACCAATTCGATAACAGAACGCCCTTCCGGTGTCTCATCCTTCACTGAGCTGATCGCTGCCCATACGGCCAAATCCTCCTCCGTCTCTTTCCCCACTGGAACAAATTCGCTGGCCATGCGGTTGCCGAAGGTGATAGTGCCCGTTTTGTCGAGAATCATCGTATTGATATCCCCTGCTGCTTCTACCGCTTTCCCGGACATCGCCAGAACGTTGAATTGGGTGACCCGATCCATGCCCGCGATCCCGATAGCAGACAACAACCCGCCAATGGTCGTGGGAATCAAACAGACCAGCAGCGCAATCAGAACCGGAATGTCCAGGTTAACTCCAAGGTAAGCCGCAATCGGGCGCAGCGTAACGACCACAATCAAAAAGATAATGGTCAAGCTGATCAATAGCGTGTTAAGAGCAATTTCGTTGGGTGTCTTCTGCCGCTTGGCGCCTTCGACCAAAGAAATCATCCGGTCGAGAAAAGATTCGCCCGGATCGCTCGTAATCCGCACCTTGATTTGATCACTGACCACTCTCGTACCGCCAGTGACCGAGTTGAAGTCTCCACCCGCTTCCTTAATGACAGGGGCCGATTCTCCCGTAATCGCTGATTCGTCAACAGAAGCCAGCCCTTCAATGACCTCTCCGTCGCCGGGAATCAGTTCTCCCTGACTGACGAGGACGATATCCCCCTTCCGCAGCTCGGAGGAAACGACCGTCTTGACGGCATCACCCACCAGCTTATTGGCAGTAATATCCTGCTTCGTTTTCTTCAGCGAATCAGCCTGCGCTTTGCCGCGTCCCTCCGCCAGGGCTTCTGCAAAATTCGCGAACAAAACCGTTACCAGCAGGATGAAAAACACCGTGATATTGAACCCTATCGATTCCTTGGCACCGAAATAACCGGGGGCGAGTACCATCAGCAGGACCATAATCGTCCCCATTTCTACGACAAACATGACCGGATTCTTGATTAAAGTCATCGGGTTCAGTTTAACAAAACTGTCCTTGACCGCACTTCGTATGATAGGACCACTCAACAGCCTCTTTTTTTGTACCGTACTCATCTTTGTTCTCCCTCTCTCTACCGTAGAGTCAAATGTTCCGCAATCGGTCCCAGCACGATGACCGGCAGGAACGTCAGCGCGCCAATAATCAGTACCGTGCCGATCAAAATCCCGGTAAAGAGGCCGTTGTCCGTGCGGAAGGTGCCGATGGTTTCCGGAACGGGCTGCTTGCGCAGCAGAGAACCGGCAACAGCCAGCATGGCAATCATGGAAACATAACGTCCAAGCAGCATCACTAGCCCCGTCATCATATTCCAGAACGTACTGTTATCCGCAAGTCCTTCAAAACCTGAGCCGTTGTTAGCGGCAGATGAGGCGTACTCGTACAGCACCTGCGTCAATCCATGATAACCGGCATTGCTGATCGCCCCTTGGCCGAGATCCGTCAGGAAGGAAGCAGCCGTCGGCGCCAGAATGATCAGTGGATGAATCAAAATCGCAATCGCAATCAGCTTCATTTCCCTGGCTTCGATTTTTCGGCCGAGGAATTCAGGCGTCCGCCCCACCATCAATCCGCACAAGAAGACCGCAAGTATGGCGTACATCAGCATGTTAATCAAACCTACCCCTTTACCTCCGAACACGTTGTTCAGCATCATCAGTGCCAGCGGGGTAATTCCTCCCAGCGGGGTCTGGGTGTCATGCATATTGTTGACACTGCCTGTTGTCGCCGCGGTGGTCACCGTTGTAAACAAGGAGGATTGCGGAATGCCAAAGCGGACTTCCTTGCCCTCCATACTGCCTTGAGAGGCATCAATTCCCATGGCATTGATCGCCGGGTTGCCTTTGCTCTCCGCATAAAAGTTCAAGGAAAGCAGCAAGAGGAACAACACCATCATCGCCGTAAATATTCCCCAGCCTTGCCGCTTGTTTTTGGCAAACAGACCGTACATATACGGCAGCGCTGCGGGCAGCATCCACATTGACAGAATTTCAATGACATTGGTAAGGGGGGACGGATTCTCAAACGGATGAGCCGAGTTGGCCCCGAAGAATCCGCCGCCGTTCGTTCCGAGATGCTTGATGGATTCCAGGGAAGCCACTGGCCCAATCGCAATCTGCTGGGTCTGTCCCTCCAGGGTTGCGACCTCCAGTGTCGGCTTCAACGTCTGCGGAACTTGTTGCGCTACGAGCAGCAGCGTTACGAGCAAGGCAAGGGGGATAAACACCCGTGTGTGGGCTTTGACAAAGTCTTCAAAAAAGTTCCCCAGTGTCTTTCTGCCCGTAATGCCTCTTACAAAAGCCACCGCCACGGAAAAGCCGCTCGCCGCCGACGTGAACATCATCATGGTGATGACAGCCATTTGCGAAAAATACGAAAGCCCTGTCTCCCCGCTGTAATGCTGCAGATTGGTGTTGGTCATAAAACTGATCACTGTATTAAAGGTGAGCGTCTGCTCCATCTCACCGATTCCGTTCGGATTAAGCGGCAATCCTCCCTGCACACGGAGAATAAGATAGCCAAAGGCCACAAGCACAATATTGGTGGACAGAAAACTGATAGCATACCTTTTCCAAGACATGCCCTCTCTCTTTTTCAGGCCGCCTAATTTATATATTCCCCGCTCGATCCCGCCGAAGATCCGGTCTGTCCGGTTCGGCTCATTGGAAAAGACGTTATAGAGATAAGTTCCGAGCGGTTTGACGAGCAGCAGCAGAATAATGATGACTGCGACGATTTGCACAATACCCACGAATGACCCTCCTTAATTTAGGCAAGCGATCGCCCGCCTAATCGTTTCTTTTTAACAATGCTTCATGATGATCTGCTAGAACTTCTCCGGATGGATCAAGGCATAGACCAGATAGAGAAACAAAAACAAGGTAGCTGCAATAATTACCGTCATTGCCCTTGCCCCCCTCTATCGTCAACAACACGTTCGCACCAGCTCGCGAATGCATAGAACAGACCGAAGATTGCAACCAATGCCGCAACCATGTACACATCCATCATCGTTTCTCTCTCCTCTCCTAGTAACATGCTTCAAAGCGCTCCCTTTTGATTTAAAAAGATTCCTGTTCAGCGTATCATGTCTGTCATTAATTCAGGATTAGGATCCTATATGAAAGGATTAAGATCGCATTAAGATATTTCACCTATATTATTTATCTGGTATACTTCTTCTCCCAACACCTGATTTACAGCCTGGATAAAAGCGTCATAGCCTCCATCGCTGTCATTCCTATAAGGCAACGCCAGAGACAGTATCTGCTCTATCTGCATAACATCAAGCTCATAGCTCTTTGACAGCATTTCTTCAATGACATTGACAGGCACTCCCTCAGCAAAAACTTTGGCTGCCTTATAGATGCCGTAGTCCTCATAGTAGACCGTTGGATCCATCTCCCGCATGTCGCGATAATCGTATACTTTTTTGACGGAATACAGCACCAGCAACGACAGTGAGAGCAGACCCACCCCGGCCAAAATTCTCATCATCTCCATAACCTCTTTCCCCATGTATTCTTCTTGCTTCCGTCATAAAGCGTAACACTCCCGCCATTAGTTTAGGATTAGGGTTTGCATGAACGGATAAAGATCGTCTTAAGATTCCGATAACACAAAAAAACCATGCTCCATAAGGGCATGGTTGTTGTAATCCAATCGTATTCAGAGCGTTTAACCGTCATCGCCCACCTGCAGCATTCGGTAACCGATTCCAATATGCGTTTGAATATATCTGGGCTGCGAGGACGTTTTTTCGATTTTTTTTCGCAAAGTAGCCATAAATACACGCAAAGCGGAGACATCGTAGGGGTGGTTGCCCCAAATCTCATGCAGAATATAATTATGGGTCAACACTTTACCCACATTCTTGGCCAGCAGGCATAAAAGTCTATACTCGCTTGGTGTCAGATGAATTTCTTCTTCAGCCAGCCACACGCATCCTGCCGCATAATCAATTTTTAAAGGCCCGTTAATAAAACTGGAGGCATCCTTCAGGAGCTTATCACTGTCATGGCGGATTCGCCGCAAACTGACCCGGAGTCTGGCGAGCAGTTCTTCCACGCTGAAGGGCTTGGTCAAATAGTCGTCTGCCCCTGCATCCAGCGCCTCAATTTTATCCCGGTCCTCACTGCGCGCGCTGACCACAATAATCGGTAGATTAGACCATGTCCGCACTTTTTTTATAATATCCACCCCATCCATATCCGGCAGCCCCAAATCCAGAATCATCAGATCCGGTTGTCTGGATACCGCTTCAATAATTGAGGCTTCCCCTGTTTCCGCCGTGTGATACCGATACCCTTGGGTCTCCAGAGTGGTCGTGATCAGCTTGCGTATAGGCTTGTCATCCTCCACGACAAGAATAAAAGGTCTATTCATAAACACTTACCTCCTCAGCCTGCAGGGTAAAATAAAATACCGTTCCCTTCGGATAATGGTCTCTGATACCAATAGTGCCCCCATGGGCATTCACAATTGATTTGCATAGAGAAAGCCCCAGCCCCAGGCCGCGGCGCCCGTCCCCGCGAATATTATCCGCGGTATAGAACATCTCAAACAGTCTGGCTTTCGCTTCTTCTGCAATCCCCGGACCATCGTCAGACACTTCCACTACGATCATATGCTTGTCACGCCTTGCAGAAAGCGTGATATGCGATCCGCACGGGGTATACTTGATGGCATTGTCCACAAGATTGATCAGAACCTGAACAATAAGCCGTGAATCCATCCGGGCCATAAGCCATTCATCGTCTAATACGGTTTGGATTATATAGTTCTTGCTGTTGCGGTTCACATGAAGCAAAGCTTCGGAGATGACCTCCTCTATTAATTCGGCCTGCAGATTCAGATTTAACGTACCATTTTCAATACGGCTGATGGACAGCAAATTCTCCACCAAATGAATCAGCCAGATGGAGTCGTCGTAGATGTCTGTATACAGGCCCTTTTTCTGTTCCTCGCTCAACACCTCAAAGTTGCCAATCAGAATTCCTGCATTGCCGGAAATGCTGGTCAGGGGAGTACGTAAATCATGGGAAATCGCCCGAAGCAAATTGGCGCGGAGCTGCTCCTGCTGGATCTGCATGAAGATTTCCTTCTGCTTTTCATTCAGTCTCTCCTTTTCCATCGCGAGTGCGCATTCGCCGAGCATGGCAATCATCAGGCTTTTTTCGAATATCTCCAAGGGCTCTTCCTGATCCATAACAATGGCCGCCACGGCAAACACCGTATCCCCTCCGCGCACCGCGTGGTACAGGCAGTGAGCGTCAGAAAACGTATCCGTAGTCGCGCCGGCGCGTTTATTGTTTTTGAGCACCCACTCCGCTACCGCCTGTTCCCTCTCTCCCGTATAGACCTGCGGAACGGCAACTGACTCATTTTTCGGGAAAATCAGCGGTGCGCTCAGGGCCTGTTGCCCAATGGCATAAAAAATAATCGTTCTATCCAACAGTTTCACCATCTGATGTGCCGTTTCATCAATAATTGCCGGGAAGTCCTTTGCCTGCTGCAATTTGCGGCTGGTCTCTAAAAGCACCTCTGTACGATAGGCTTTCTGTGCGGATTGAGCGGCCTGCTCCCTTACCCGCATGGTCAATGTGCTCATGATGAAAGAAGCCGCAAGCATCACCAGAAAGGTAACCGGATAACCTGAATCATACGCCTGCAAGGAATAATAAGGCTCGGTAAAGAAGTAATTGAACACGAGCACACTCATTATCGATGAAACTACGCTATATATCCTCCCTTTGGTAACCATCGCATTTAGAAGAACACCCAGAATGTACACCGTGATAATGTTCGCCTCTCTGAAGCCCAGCTCATGAAACCACTTTCCAACCAGTGTACAGGCAACCAGTATAGAGGCCGTCTTGGCCATATCGGCCAGTGATACCCTTGGAGATTCCAGGGAAAAAGATGATCTTTTAGCGAACGCGGGCTCGGTATAGGGAATAATATACGTCTCGATATTAGGGACCAAAGCGATTAATTTATCAACCACAGTGGATTTAGAGAACCCTCTCTTTTTATAGAGCGAGCGGCCCAGGACGATCTTTGATACATGGCTTGTTTTGACATATTCCGCAATTTGTCCTGGCACATCTTCTCCATACACTGTTGCAATTTGTGCGCCCAGCTGCTCAGCCAATCTCAGATTTTCTCTTAGTCCCGTTTTGTTTTTTTGTGTTACTTGTCTGGTTTCCGGTGTCTCCACAAACAGTGCTGTGAATTGACTATGATAAACTTCAGCCATCCTCGCTGCTGTTCGGATCACCTTTTTGTTGGAATCGGCCGAAGACAGGCAGACCAGAATATGATCTTTTGTGTCATATTCCTTTCTTTTCACCTGTACGCTGATTTGCGCCGCGATTCGGTTCAACTGACTTGCCGTTTTATGCAAAGCAATTTCACGCAAAGCATTCAGCTTCTCTTTGGTAAATAGATGGTTTTGTGCTTTTTCTGTCTCCTCATTACTGTTGTAAATCTTTCCCTTCTTCAATCGGCCCAGAAGAACATCCGGTTCAATATCGACCAATTCCACCTGATCGGCATTGTCAAATACGCTGTCGGGAATGCAATCCTGCACGGACATCCCGGTGATAGAGGAAACAAGATCAGCCATACTTTCAATCTGCTGAACATTAATCGTTGTGTACACATGAATTCCCGCCCGAAGAAGTTCCTCCACATCCTGGTACCTTTTTTTATGACGATATCCCGCCGCATTGGTATGGGCCAGATCGTCAACCAGAATGAGGTCAGGACTTCTTTGGAGTGCATGATCCAGGTCAAATTCTTTAAAGCCACGACCCTCACTGGAATTTCCCGTATGAGGCAACATTTCCAAACCTTTAAGGAAAGCTGCTGTATCCGGCCTTGCCTGAGGATTAATATATCCGGCGACCACGTCCACTCCATCTTTTTGCCCTTTATGACCGGCGCTCAGCATCGCACAGGTTTTGCCGACGCCTGGCGCGTACCCGATAAAAATTTTCAGCTTTCCACGTCTTTTTTCTGGTGGTATATCGCTAATCTGCTTGAACGTCGACCTGGCTTCAATCGGTTTGGCTGCCATCTTAAGCCTGCTTTCGTTTCTGTTTATTATAGTGATTTCTTTTATTTGTAAGTATATCACGGGCAATATCAGCATCGTGTTATAACTTTGACTCTAGTATTAAGATTACATTAAGATTTCACCTTTCACAGGAAATTAAGAATGCATAAGAATGTTTCGGTAGTCGATTAAGAACCTATTAAGAACGCAAGAAATAAGCGTATTCGGTAGAAAAACAAAGCTAACTACGAGCTTCAGTAAGCTTATTTTGACTTTTCACTCGAATATGGCTTATTCCTGACTCTAAAGGGAAGCTTTGCTTTTTTACAGACCTAGAAACTCCGTGTATGATTCCCCTTAACACATATGCTGACTGGAGACGAGTAAGCACGGACAAACAGCTGATGTACAAACCCATCACCTGCAATCTTTTGGGTCCATGGAAATTCAAGGGGGCAGTATCTATGAATAGCGGCAGGCTTTCACGAATTGAACTCTTCGCTTTTGACAAACAGCCTTCGTTTGCATACAGGTCCATCCGGACCGGATGTTTATATCTGGTGTTGAGACTCACCTGCGGAGAACAAGTCAGTTACGGGGAATGTGAGGTTTCCATGAAAGGAAAAACTATCGATTTAATTAAATGGGGATCTTTTCTGAGATGCATCCGCCGTTCTACACTTGAGGAAGCGTTAATGACAATGCGCCATCAGAGACAAGAATGGACATCAAGCCAACTGGTATTGCTGCAGTCTGCTTTATCCGGCATGCTGCGGGCCAGGAGCCCCCAGTTACAAATCGCCTCCGGGTCAGCAAGATGTGAGCATCAATTAAACGTTCCCGTGCCTCAGGCCATATCGATGTCTTATCCAATGAACCAGCGCATCGGCCATTTGAATGTATCCCTTTTATTCGAAGAATCGATTTCTTACTGTTCACTATTGTCCCAAGATTGTCTTTATTAAAAGAATGGGCGCTCCGGAATCCATAATCATGATTCTGGAGCGTTCTTTTCCTGCTGTGCTACTTTTTCAAGTGATAAGGTACAGTCGTCACGATCACATCTTTGCGAAAAAGCAAATGAGCACGGATCAACAGGCTTGATTGATTATGCAGAATGTTATGCCAGCCTTTTTTGGGAATGAACTGTGGAATGATCACGGTAACCTTATAGTTTGATTCGTTCGCTTTTCGCTGAACGGTATCAATAAATTTGGTCAGGGGCTGAATAATACTTCTATAAGGAGTGAAAAGCGTCACCAGCCTCACATCCGGCTGCCACTTTTCCCATTTTTCCTCAAATACTGCTTCTTCCTCTCTTTCGAACGGCACATGTACAGCAATAATCTGATGTGCAGACAGTGATTTAGCATAATTTAATGAATTCATCACCACATGAGTGATCCCGGCAACAGGCACGATGATCACATTCCCTTCAATTTGTATCCCTTGTTCACAAGTGGTTATCCTGAGTTGATCGGCCACCGCCTCGTAATGCTTGTTAATCCGATGAAACAGCAGAATGAGAAGAGGCAAAAAGATTAAGACAGGCCATACTTGTGTAAATTTGGTCAAAAAGAACATTATGGTGACCAGAAAGCTTATCAAAGCACCTACGGTGTTAATCGTAAACTTTTGCACCCAGCCCTTAGGTTTTCCCCGCATCCATTTCACCATCATCCCTGTCTGGGACAACGTAAAGGGAATAAAGACCCCTACCGCGTATAAGGGAATTAGCTGCTCTGTCTTGCCACCAAATACAAAGAGTAAAAGGATCGAGAGCACCCCCAGTATGATAATGCCGTTGGAATACCCCAGCCTGTCCCCTCTCATGGTGAACATTCTCGGAATAAACTTATCTTTGGCAAGATTAACGGCCAGCAAGGGAAAAGCCGAGTAGCCTGTATTGGCGGCCAGAACCAAAATCAATGCAGTTGTCCCCTGAATAAAATAATACATCGCATTTCGTCCGAAGGTTTGTTCTGCAATTTGGGAAACGACTGTCACTTCCGCCATGGGAGCAACTCCATAATAATACGCTAACACAACAATTCCTGAGAATAAAACAGCCAGTATGGCCCCCATTGCCATTAAAGTTTTGGCGGCATTCGCAGCCGCGGGACTTTTAAAATTGGGAATCGCATTGGAAATGGCTTCAACACCGGTTAAAGCGGAGCTCCCGGAAGAAAATGCCCGCAGCAGCAGGAACAAACTGATACCGGCCACCGGTGTGCCTAAAGGGACGTGCAGTTCCGCTGGAACATTGCCCGTAAGGATATTGTACAGGCCTGTACCCATCAAAATGGCTAAGGCCAGTACGAATAAATAAACAGGGTAAGCCAATACAGAAGCGGACTCCGTTACACCTCTTAAATTCAATATCGTAATAAACACGATAAATACTACAGAGATCATCACATTATACTCATGCAGGTTTGGAAAAGCCGATGTGATGGCATCTGCGCCGGCAGATACACTTACCGCTACCGTTAAGATATAGTCAACCAATAACGAACCACCCGCAATCAGTCCTGGGTATTTCCCCAAATTTTCCTTCGATACAACATAGGCTCCCCCACCGTGAGAGTAAGCGAAGATAATTTGCCTGTAGGATAAAATCAGTGCGGTTAACAAAAGCAATACACCAATTGCAATGGGAATCGAGTACCAGAGTGCAGTTGCACCAATAGTAATCAAAACAAGCAATATTTGCTCCGGCCCGTAGGCTACGGAAGACAACGCGTCTGAAGAAAGGATGGCGAGCGCTTTTGCTTTATTCAGCTTTTGCTCCCCTAATTCGGTGGACTTTAATGGTCTTCCAATTAAAAACCTTTTTAAAAAGGATGTCACGGGTTTCACCACTCACTTTTCATTTTTGAATTAACAGGCATTGGGTTTAACGCTTTTATTTACTTTGCTCTCCTATTTCCACATTTATACTCGCTTTACGAGTACTTTCTATTGTAAAAAGGAACAGACAAATGGCAAACAAAAACGGCATTGCTGCCGTTTGTTTTTCAGATCAACAATATGACTTTCAGGGGACACTTTGCGGAAGCGCCCCTACCCTTTCGTACCTCCCTGCAGTCCAAAACCCTTGGACATGTACTGTTGCGAGAGGATATACAAAATGATCGCCGGGATCGCATACAGGACCGAAAACGCAGCCAGGCTGCCGTAGTCGACCATCCCGTATTGCCCGAAGAACTGATACAGCTTCACGGAAGCGGGGAACTTCTCGGGGGATTGGAGCAGAATATACGGCACGAAGAAGTTGCCCCAGCTGCCGGAGAAGGTGAAAATCGCCACTGTGCAAATTCCCGGAACCATCAGCGGGGCCACGACCTTGCGGATACCGGTAAATACCGAAGCTCCATCCACCCAGGCAGCTTCCTCCAGGTCGCCCGGTACGGAATCCATGAAATTTTTCATCATCCAGATTCCATACGGCATCGAAGACGCCACATAAAACAAAATGACCCCAATAATGCTGTCATACAGCTTCAGCCCCAGAAACAACTGATACACCGGTACCATTACCGCTGTGATGGGCAGGGAAGTCATGAACAGAATCGTAAGCATGAAGGGCTTTTTGTATTTCATCTGATAACGAGATAGCGGATAGGCTGCCAATAAGGCCAGAACTACAACAACCACGGCTTGGCTTAGCGACATCACAAGGCCGATCATAAAAGCTCTTTGATTGTCTCTGCTTGTGATAACTTCGACATAATTTGCTCCGGTAATCCGGCTTGGAGCCTTCAGGGATTGCATCGCATTGGGATCTACTGAAGCCACGAGAATCCAGAGAAGCGGAAGCACGAAGCATATTCCAATACCTGCAAGGATGGCATACGGCAGGATGCGAAAGACCAGTTTGCGTTGTTTGGCGTTCATATGGATTCACCTCGGCTATTCTTTCATTGATCGGATATACAACAGACTGAGCACGATGCCGATTAACAGCAGCAGCAGCGATATCGCTGTCCCGTAACCGAGCTGATAGTTGATGAAAGCCTGGTTGTACATGAAGATTGGCAGCGTAGTCGTAGAGGAGCCGGGACCGCCCCCGGTCATCGCATAAATCAGGCCGAACACCCCAAGTGTCTGCAGCGTGACCAGCATCATATTGGTTGTGATTGTCCCTTTGATATAAGGGAGAATGATACGTGTGAATATTTTCCACTTGGAGGCCCCGTCCACCACCGCAGCCTCCTCGATTTCGCTCGGTACATCGTCCAGCGCGGCTTGAAACACCAGCATCGAAAATGCCGTACCATGCCATATGTTCGCCAGGATAACGGTGAGCATCGGCACCGTGAACAACCACGTTACTTCCGAAAAGCCGAAAAAGCTGATCATGGCATTCAACGTCCCATCATCCCCAAAAAAGCTGTACAGGCACAGTGCGCATACAATCTCGGGCGTGACCCATCCCGCAAGCACGATGGTCCCGATGATGCGCCGGAACGTCTTATTGCGCTGCTTCATCAGCAGGGCAATGAGAAATCCAAGCACCTGCTGACCGATAACGGCCGAGCCGATGAGGAAGATCAGCGTATTCCAGATACTTACTCTCACTGTCGGGTCCTGGAACATCCGCGTATAGTTATCGAACCCGATAAATTTCAGTTCTTTCGCGGCTTCGCCGGTCAACGCCAGATTCGTAAAGGAATAGAAGAACGTCAATACAATTGGATAAATAAAAAACACGAGCATGATCGCGACCG
Source organism: Paenibacillus albidus (assembly GCF_014644435.1). Taxonomy (GTDB): domain Bacteria; phylum Bacillota; class Bacilli; order Paenibacillales; family Paenibacillaceae; genus Paenibacillus_AQ; species Paenibacillus_AQ albidus. Next base: position 85,903 of record NZ_BMKR01000022.1, read on the forward strand.
AAGGCAGTAAAAAAAAGAGCCAATTATACGTTTTTCTCGGCTTACCGTAGACGTCCACAGACAAACTGCTCATGCACCGTTCTCCTTCCATGCTGTAGTTCTGCAAAAAGCCGCTTGCCCAAGCATCACGTGGGAGTCAAAAAACGCTTGAGCAAGCCGGTTCTGTCCTATCCTCCTCTATTCCTCGACCACATGATCGGCGCCGACAATGCGGGTAACATCCTGCGCATATTTATTCATCGCATCGGCAGGTGCGGTCCCCGTTGCCACAGATTCCACCATCGTTTGGATTTGTGTGGACACTTCCGGATATTTATCCTGAGCCGGTCTGAACTCGGCGTTCTTCAGGTATTCCGTCGCAAGCTCGTTAAACGGCATTTGGGTATATTCCGGGTCCTTGGCGACATCGGCACGTACGGTGATATTTCCGGAAGATATAACCAGCTTCTGGGTGTTTTCCTTGCCTAAGGCATATTGGACAAATGCCCAAGCTTCATCCTTGTTCCTGGAGTTGCTTGGAATCGACAGGGCCCAGCCTCCAGCCAGCGTAATGGAGCCTGGCTCCTGTCCCTGGCTGGTCGGCATCGGCGCGAAACCGAGCAAATCCTTGTATTCGGGCCATGGCGCCGCCCCGGTATCGAGGTAATTCCCCGTAATCCATGATCCATCCAGGGATATCCCCAGCTTGCCTTGCGGCAGGTATTCGCGGGAAGCGGTGTTGCCCGCCTGACCGTTCAGAACCTTGGATAGCGGCGGCCCCAGCTTTTCCTTATTGACCTTCTCTATGAAGGCGAGCGCATCGAGAATGCCCTGGCTTTTGATCGTCCATTTACCGGTGGCGTCATCGTACAACCTCTCCCCTGTACCATACAGCAGCATTTCATAGGTCTGCATGGAGGTCGCCTCGCCCGACGCCTTGCCCATGTTCATCCATAAAGGTACGACATCCGGCGTTTTCTCCTTGATTGTTCTGGCTGCGTTCAAGACATCCTCCCATGTCTTCGGCTGCCATTCTTCCGGAAGGCCGGCCTGCTTGAAAATCTCCTTGTTATACCATAGCCCGCGGGAATCCGTATTGTAAGGAATCCCATATACTTTACCGTCACTGGCTGTAACGCCCTTCTTCATCGCTTCAATGAAAGAACCGTTGCCCCAGTCCTCCCACTTCGCCAATCTATCATCCAGCGGCTCCAGGTATCCCGCGCTTGCATCTGAGTTTAGAATAAACGTATCTTCAGTCACGATATCCGGTGCGGTATCCTTCGATTTCAAAGCCAGGGCGACCTTCGCAAAATAATCGCCTTCCGACGCTTGAATCGGTGCAGGCTTGATCTCCACATTTTTGTCAGGATAGCTTGCCGCCACTTCCTTAAGCCACTTATAGAACGCTCCATTCTCACCGATACCGTCGTCCCTGAATGTGACCATAATCGTTTTTTTGGCCGTCGCGCCCCCTTCCCCTTCCCCCGGATCACCCGTCTCAGCCGGGCTAGTTTTGCCTCCGGAACAACCAAACAATAAGGACATACTTACAACCGACGTCGCAACAAGCCAAAATCCCCTCTTGCCTGACTTCATCCTTCACCCTCCTTTTGGCTATAGAAAAATGGATGCATCATCCAATTAATTAGAATACGCTTACAAAAAGCGTATGTTCATCTCTATTTCCAAGTCTGTTCAGATATTCTGAACTTTTTTTCATGACAAAAAGCCCCCTATCAGACTGGCCCCCAGGCATGGATTGGGAATAAGCAAAAAGCCGCCAAACCTTCTGTTTCTTTTAAAAAAAGATAACAAATTTTAGCGGAACGTAAACTCGGGGGAGGTTTTTCCGATGATCAAAGCCAAGACGATAACCATCGCCAACCAGAAAGGCGGCACAGGCAATACGACCACCGCTTACAATTTAGCCCATGCCCTATTCCATGAAGGAAAAAAGGTGCTGCTGGTAGACTTCGACCCGCAAGGCAATTTGACTCTTTGCTTCGGGATTGAGCAGCCAGATCAACTGTCCCTCAGCACCGTCCTTGGTGATTAGCTTAATCAAAGGAAAAGATTGCGGTATTTGGTCGGCGTCAGCCCGAACTGCTTCTTAAAGCTCTCACGGAAATGATCTTGGTCCGTGTACCCGATCTGATCGCAGATTTTATAAATTTTGATCAGCGGGTCCTTAAGCAGTCGGGCTGCCTCTTCCATCCGCAAGGAAATGATCATTTGGTTGATGGTATTCCCGGTCACCTCTTTAACCAGCAGATTCAAATATTTGTCGCTGAGTCCGACGGAGCCGGCCACGTCCGCCAGGGACAGATCCCGGCGCATGAATTGTTCCTTTATATACCCGATCGCCTGTTCAACCAGTTTCCGCTTCTTGATGTTTTCCGGCCACCCTGCGTCCGGAAGCACATCTGCCAGATGCGGAAGCTTTTCTTTTACGGCCTGCTCCGCCATGGAGATTCCACGCTGTTTCTCCCTCTGCAGCTTAAGCTCACCTACGGCATGGGCCAGTACCCGCTCAATCTCTTCCGGATCGATAGGCTTGAGAATATAGTCAAGAACATGCAGCTTGATCGCCTGGCGGGCATGCTCGAATTCACTCAGCCCGGACAGGATGATGCAGCGAATGTCCGGATGGCTCGCCATTATAGCTTCAATCAGCTGCAAGCCGTTCATTACGGGCATGCCAATGTCCGTTAGAATCAGATCCGGGACCTCCCGCTCCAGCCACGCCAGCACCTCCTCCCCATTCTCAACGGCGCCCAGTACAGTGATGCCCAAGGATTCCCAGTCAATGGCGTGCATCAGCGTATCGCGGACCATTTTGACATCCTCAGCTATCAGCAGCTTATACATACGACGCAGCCCCCATTCCTGGCAGAATCGAATCTGAGTAAAAAGGCAGTACAACCTCAACGCATGTCCCCTTTGCAGCGGGCAAATAGTGCAAGCCGTAGGCTTTGCCGCAATGCAGCTGGATTCTGCGGTGAACATTCATCATACCGTATCCGTTCCCCGGCTCGAGGAACTTGATCCCCGATTCACTGGCCGGTTTCTCCTGAAGCGCTTCGTTCATCCGCTCCACATCACAGCCAGTCCCGTTGTCCTCAACGTGCAGCAGAAGCAGCTTGCCCTCAAGCCGGGCCGTAATCGTGATCCTGCAGTCGCTCTGCCGGTCAGTAAACCCATGAACGATAGCATTCTCCGCAAGCGGTTGCAAGGTAAGGTGAACCATTCTCGCCTGCAGCAGCCCAACCGGCACTTGAATGACCACCTGCAAATGATCCATCATCATTTTTTGAATGTGCAGATAAGCTTCAACCTGTTTGATCTCCTCTTCCAGGGAGATCAGGGTCTGCCCACGGTTAAGGCTGAAGCGAAAGACATTAGCAAGAGAACGGACAATTTTGCTTGATTCCATATCACCCGCCATAATGGCCCGGCAATTGATTAAATCCAATGTGTTGTAGATAAAATGAGGATTGATCTGGGCATGCAGCAGTTCAAGCTGCAGCTCACGCCGTTCCAGCTCTTCCTCAAAGGATTTCTCGATCAGGCCATGAAGCGTGACCAGCATGGAGCCGAACGTCTGGCTGAGCTCATCGACCTCATAGATGCCGGATTTCTGCTGGGGCAGCGTTTCTTTAAACCCGCTAACCTCCAGGCGTTGGATGGTGGTTACCAACCTGGTGATCGGAACGGTCACCCGCACCACGATTCTCCGCAGCCAGAAGCCGGCGATCAACAAGGCGGCGGCAACGCTCGCTGCTCCGATTGCCGATATGACCAGGGTGTACCGGCTGATATGGCTCTCCGGAACGATGGTTAACAGCCGCCAGCCGTTCTCGAACGTTTCGGACATCACCCGCTGCTTTTCTCCGTCAATGTTGGCGATTATCGACTCCTTAGAGGCGTCCAATGCGCGCACAACCGGCAATTCGTCTGCGGATTCCAGAAAGCTGTACCGTTCACTGAAAATAACCCGTTTGCTCTCATCCAGCAACAAATGGTAGCCCTGCTCCAGCTCCGCATTGCGGAATACACTCTGAATGCTCCTGATATTGGCCCCAACGATCACCGTACCGATGCTCCGGCCGTCCTTAAGGCTGGTCTTCCGCCGCGCCGAATAGATCATGGCACCCTCCGGCCGGTCTGTCCTCTCGCCCCACCACTCCGTCTGCCGCTCCTTGCTGCTCAGGCCGCGAAACCAGGGCTGGTTCTTCAGATCATCCGACTTGAAGATGCCCGTCACCGGATAAAAGTGGTTTGTCGCCATTTCATATAACCCGGCGCCTGGCTCCAGCGCAACAGATACGACATAGGATTGCTGCACAGCCTCTTGCGACCGGAAATCGTTCAGCAGGGAAAGCAGAGACAGGTTTTGCAGATTCGCCTGGAGGATGTAAAAGTCATCAACAGCATCAAAGGGCTCCTGATAGGTGCTCTCCAGCAAATTCTCAATGGATTGATTGGTGGCAATAAAAGCGGCGACATTGTTCATCGTGTCAAACTGGTATCCCGCGTTCATATAGACAAATTTCATTGATTGCTCCGCCAGCTTGAGCGTGTGATCGTTCTGCACCCGGATGAGAATGTAGCTAGCAGCCGTAGCAAAAAGGGCGATGAACGTAACGATCAAGACAAAAATCGGGAGGCTGAGTCTGGATAATAACCGGGAACTGCCCTTCCATTTGTGTATACGCATCGTTGTCTCCCCTCCATTGATCCTTGTGTGTTTAGGCTCTATTATTATGCTCTACCGCCGGCGCTTTGTCAGCATGGTTTGGTGCAGCTCCCTGCCAGCTCAAAAATCCCCCGCCGGGGCAATTGTGCCCTGGCGGGAGATTTCGGAGCAGACGCACAACTTTTACTTGCCCGCTTTCTTCTGGAAGGACTCCTCCAGCTCCTGCAGGATTTTCGCTCCGCCCTGAGCCTTCCATTTCTCGACGAATTCATCGAATTTCTTAATGTCTCCACCCATAATAATTTGCGTGAATACGGAGTCGCGCATGGTGTTGAGCTCTACCAGCTTGGCGATCTTCGTAGGCGAGTCCAGATAGTTGGAGGCATCGGTAATCTGGAACTTATTGTTAATTGCAATGCCCAGCGACTCGGACATGCGCAGCGGCAGTGACTCCAGATAGCGGGGCCAGCCTGTAAGTCCAGGAGCGAACAGATAACTTTGTGTGCCGCGGTAGTTGCCACCCTTGTCCTTCAACGTCTTCGGATCAACGAGATCGGTCACAGTCTTCAGCACGCCGTTCTCGATTTTGTAATCCTCTCCTTCAATACCCCATACCGTCAAGATCTGGTTTTCCAGGGACAGAGAGTCCTCGATGATCTTCAAAACTCTCTTCGGGTCCTTTGTTTTGACACTGATCGCATTCATCTGGGAGAAGGGGGCTCCCATTGGCGCAACCGCCGTTCCGTCCGGACCGACAAGCGAATCGGTCAAGGCCAAATATTTGTACGGCTCATTGGCCTGATCCGGCAAGGTTCCATCCTTGGCCAGACTGCCGCTCTTGATCAGCTCTCCAGTTTCGATCTGTGTATCATAGCCATTGGGGGTTGACCACCAGCCCATCCAGGAGAACAGCTTGCCACTGTATAGCTTCGTCCGCTCCTGCTCCTCCTTGATCGTGGGGAATTCCTTGTCAATTAGGCCCTCCGCGTACATCTTTTGCAGAAACAGCAGCGCTTCCCGCATTTGCGGCTCAATATCATAGTTGCTGAACTTGCCGTCTTTCTCAGTGAAAAAGCCTGGCGTTACGCCAAAAGCGCCAAAGATATGGTCGAAGGAATTGTTAGCGTATTTCTGCTCGCCAATCTGGGCCGTATAACCGCCGAGCGGAATGACATCCGGCATCTCCGTCTTGATCTTCTTGAGCAGGTTGTAATACTCATCGAGCGTCTTGGGTATGTCCGCCTTTACTTTTTCCAGATAATCCTTGCGCATATCCAAATTCCAGCGATACCCGGCACCCGGTCCGCCCTGATAGGGAATACCATAAATTTTGCCGTTTACCTTGGCCTTCTCGAATACATCCTGTGGAACCTCCCGCATGATGTTCGGCGTATCCTGCTCATTGATCAGATCAGTCAGATCGACGAAGGCTCCTTGCTGCGCATATTTCTGAAAATCGTCAGCAAAGTCGATTCTGACCACATCGGGAATGGCGCCGCTGGCTATTTTCAGATTAAGCTTTGTTTTATATTGCTGGACGTCCACCATCTCAGGAACAATCTTGATATTGAGCTTCTGCTCAATGGCATGCATGACCACGTCTGCGGCTGGATCATAGGGCTTGGAAATGTCCTGCGCCTTCATCCAATTGAGCACATAAGGCGCCTCGGCAGCCGGCGATTCAGCTCCCGGTGCGGATGGCGCAAGGGATGGTGACGCACTGCCTTCTTCATTGCTTTTGCCGCAGCCCGAAAGCGCTACGCTTCCGGCCAGAAGGACGGCAAGTACGCCAAACGACCAATTTCTTTTTTGTTTAGGCATGAACAATAAGACCTCCTCGAATCAATCTGTGTGTATATTTACTCTTGAGAGAGTAAACCAAAGTTGAAGGACAACCTTGAGTAGCCAGGCCTCTAGCCTTTAACCGATCCAATCAGCATGCCCTGCTCAAAGAACCGCTGGACGAACGGATAGATGATCATCATCGGTAGAGCTACAATTACAATTGCCGCCATCTGAATGCCGATTGTCGGCGGCGGCGCGGAGCCGGCCGTCTCAAGCAACTCCGGCGGCAGGCTGGAGCTGGCAATGATCGTCCGCAGCACAAGCTGCACCGGCGCTTTGGACCAGTCGCTGGTATACAGCAGAGCGTTGAAGAAATCATTCCAGTAAATAACCAGGTAGAGTAAGCTCACTGTGGCAATCACCGGCATGGACAGGGGAAGTACGATTCTCCACAGAATCCTGAACTCTGAGGCGCCGTCGATAGAGGCGGACTCCTTGAGGCTTTCCGGTATGCCCTCAAAAAAAGATTTCATCAGGATCATATTGAAGGCACTGTATGCCATGACCAGAATGAGTACATAATTGGTATTCAGCAGGCCCAACTGCTTGATTGTGATATAGGTGGGGATCATGCCGCCTTTAAACAGCATGGTAAAGACAAAGTACAGCATGATTACCCTTCTGCCAGGTAGCTTCTTCTCAGCCAGCGAATAAGCTGCCGTAACCGTGAGCAGCAGGGCAAGCGCGACACCACCCACCGTATTGCGGATGGTATTGCCGTAAGCATTATAAATCATGGAGCCTTCCTTCAGCAGATAATCGAAGTACTGGAGGCTGAAGGAGGTAGGAAACAGCACCAGGCCGTTCTTCTCGCTGTAAATCTGATAAGGCGTAACAGAGACGGACAGCACATACCAGAAGGGCAGAACGATAACCAGGGTGAGTATGGTGAGGATGATATAGTTGGAGACAGCAAAACCTGCCTCCCTTTTTGACGTTTTCATCGGCTTGTGTTCCCCTTTGTCAGAAAATTCCTGAATCATTGACTTTGGCAGCGACGTGATTGGTAAGGAGCACCAGCACGAAGCCGATCAAACCCTTGATGACGTCAGCAGCCGCTGCGAGGCTGAGGTTGAACTGCTCGATACCTATGCGGTAAATGTAGGTGTCGAGAATGTCCCCTACCTCAAACACCATGGGATTGTACAAATTGATCACTTGGTCCAGCCCGGCGCTCATGACGGTCCCCACCCTGAGGATGAAGATAACGATGATGGTGCTCGTAATGCCCGGAAGGGTCACATGCAGCATCTTCTTGAAGCGGGTTGCTCCATCCATAGTGGCTGCCTCGTAAACCTCCGGATTGAGCCCGGCAATGGCAGCTATATAGATAATGGCTGCCCAGCCCATCTCCTTGAGCGCATCCGTGATCACAAGAATGGTCCGGAAGTATGCAGGTTCAGCAAGCAGGTAAGCAGGCTTTCCGCCAAAAAATTCAATAATTGAATTGATCACGCCGGTCTCGGGCGAGAGCAGCAGGGAGATAATCCCACCATAGACCACCCAGGAGACGAATCTCGGCAAGTAAACCGCGGTCTGCAGGGTCTTCTTGAACCAGACTGTGCGGATTTCATTCAATGCCAGCGCCAGTACAATCGGGCTGAGGAAACCGCTGAGCATTTTGTACAAGCTGATGAGCAGCGTGTTCATGAAGGCATTACGGAACATTTCAGATTCGAACAGCATGCGGAAATACTTAAATCCCACCCAATCACTCGCGGAAAAGCCCTGAATGACGTTATAGTCCATAAAGGCTATGCTGATCCCTTTGAGAGGCAGATAATCAAAAACAAAAACCCAGGCAAATGCGGGAAGCAGCAGGATATATAGCAGCTTGTACTTCCATATCCTTCTAAGCTTCCACCTGAACTGCGGTTCTACTCTCTCGGCTATCCTGGCAGTTTCCATCCCCATCCAACTCTCCTCCTGTCTTCTTCTCTCTGTCTATTCAAAACATGTAAGTGCTTACATGTACTATATTATCTGAAATGACCGGGCCAGGTAACCGGAGCGAAGGACAATAATACCCGGGAAAAGTCGCGTTTTCCTCCCCGGACAAGCAAATCATGGGGCAGCAGCCGATGAAACAGAGGATGCCTTCCTTCCGGAAGGCATCCTCTGGCACTTGGGAAACTGTCCACTCAAAGTCTGCCCGGAATCGGCTACAAGGTCCGATGAAGGTTGGCCATCAGTTCTATGGCGTGGCTATCCTTGGCATGACCACCACTTGATCCACCAGCAAATGAACCGCCGGACCGGCACTTTTCAGGGCGAACCCGATTCCGCCTGCCGTCAGGTCAGCGTCCGTGAAGGCAGCAACCAGCACATCATCAATGTATAGCTTATATTCGCTCCCCAGCACCTCCACTTTATAAGGGTGCCGAGCCTCCAGATTGAAGCCTGGAAGGACAGCCGCAATATCTACGGCAATCCCCACCTGCACGGGGGTGGAGGCATTGGGATATTTCCGCAGCTCGACAATGCTCGTGTTTTTGAATTCCAGAAAGTAAAAGCTGGTTCCCGAGGTGTAGCGGAACATCGTGCGGAAGCGGTCGGCTTCTGCCGTGAAGCTCAGGCTGTAATCCTGCGAACGGTAAGGAAGCGCGGCCGCCTTGACCACGGCGCGCTGCGGCCCGGTCAGCGTTGTCGAGCCGGTCAGTAAAGCTTCCGTTCCGCTGCCCTGAATGCTCCAGGCCGTGCTGCCGAAGAAATCCCAGCTCGCAAGCCCTCCGGCAAAGCTGTCCTCAAACAGCGGTTCAAGGATTACGGTTACAAGACAGCTTGCCGTATAGGAGCCGTCCTCCGTTGTTGCCGTTATCGTCGCTGTTCCCGGTACTGCCGCCGTCACTTTGCCGTCCGTGCTGACGGCTGCAACTGAAGGGTGATCCGAGCTCCAGGTATGGGAGCTGTCTACCGTTGCATTGGCCAGAACAGCATTCCGGAAGCTGGCGAAATCGGCGTACTCCGCGGCGTCCGCTGCTTCCAGCACCCAACCGTTCTTATCGGCCTGGCTGCGGAGAATATTATAGCTGTAATACAATTGCTTGGTGGGATGCAACTGGGTCGTCGTTTTTACCTTGTTGGCCGGATCGGTAGGCGTTTGATGGTACCAGGCATACGGCTTGATCATCTTAAAGGCGAAGTACATCTCTCCCGTGTCGCTGAAGACCCAGCCGGCTTGCTCCGTTCGATTCAAAATCGAGCCTGTGTCCGGGAACATCGCATTGAGATAATTATCGGTTGCATTTGGCGCGCTTAAGGATTTATACACGCCGACCGCAGCTTTGCCGTCCTGCATAATCCGGTGGTTCTCCGGCTGGTCATAATTGCCGATTGGGTTGTCGCCCTGATCGGCGTTGATTCTGAACAACGAATCCGGCGCAGCGGACTGCCAGCGCAGAGCGACGGGAATGTCCTCAATCCAGTTGTCCACCCGGTTGTAGATCACCTCGGTCGCAAGCCCCCAGGTCGGCTTCACATAAGCCTGGCGGTAGGTTTTCAAATTGCGCCCAAATGTCGATTACACCCGCCAGGTTGTCCAGTGGGCCCGGGCAACCGGAGCCTCCGTGGAAGCGGAGCTCGGTCATCTGGGCGGGGGTGAAGCAGGCACGGAGCAGCAGCAGGCTGAAGCCTTTTTTACGGATGTGGAGCAGGCCGGCGATTTTGTCAGCCGTACCAGCTGTGACGCGCTTGCGGTAGCGATCGGCACCGTTCACGGTGTCTACCGGTCCGAACCACGTCTGGATATCAAGAGGCTGCAAGACATCTATAATAAAGTGTAAATGCCGATTGTACTTCATGGCGTTGGGAAAATCAACATTTGTACGGACATGTTTATCAGCATGATGAACCGGATCAAGGCCGTGACCAACAGCGGTACTATCAATTACACGGAGGTTATGACCGCAACGGAGGCAGCCCTGACAGAAGTGGTTAAGAGCAAGTTAGTATTGTTCGGCAGTCAGAACCGGGCGTAAGCGCCCGGAACGGCCATCCCTCTATCGGGCAGGAGGCTACGCCATTAATTGAGCAGCCGACCTCCGAGTGATTGTAGCATCTTGAACCGTGTTCTCACTCGTTTCCATTGTTTCCAGTAGATCATGAGAGCCCGGCTTTTTTGTCCATTCATACGCAGACTGGAGCAGTTTTTCATATCCGCTATCTTTAAGTAGTTGACCCATACCATGATGTAGCGCCTAAGTTTCTATGCTCGGTCTTCGGTTCCCATTCCGTTGCCTCTCGATATTTGGGCGGTCCGTTCCGTCCAGAATGGATAGCCAGAGGGCTTCTTCGTTTACTTTGGGATAGGGTAGATATTCATCTACCTTCATTCCATTGATCCCGTGAACGCTTCTGTTCGCGCACCAAAAGACAAAGGACCCCCATATTTATAGAGGTCCCTCGCTTGATTATTCGTTTATAAAGCCGATATGCAGCAGCATCCGCTTCAATATAACAACTGCTTGGGCCCGGCTTGCATGAGCTGCCGGCTCGAACGCTGACTCCGTCATGCCCTGAATGATACTCTCATCGGCTAGTAAGGATACAGAAGATCTCGACCAGCTTGAAATGGAGTCCATGTCGGCAAATTTCGTAAGAAGCGAATCCTGGGTGTTGCCGTTATCGGGCTTTACTCCTGCTGCAGCCATGGCCCTGACCATCATAACCGCTATTTGCTCACGGGTAATGCTTTCATCCGGCTTGAAGGTTCCGTCTTCAAAGCCTTCCGCAAGCCCGGCCTTCACCGCAGCGCCAACAGCACCCGCATACCACTCCCCGGCGGATATATCCCTGAAATTAACATAATCACTAATTTCCGTCAGACTAAACGCTCTTACCAGCAAAGCGGCATATTCCGCGCGGGTGATACTTCGCTCTGGAGCGAATGAATTCTCTTCTTCTCCCTTAACAATGAGCTTGGAGGCCATCAGCTCGATATCCTCCCTGGCCCAATGCCGAGACAGGTCTGCGAATGTTTTATCCGATTCGGCGACCGTGTAGATGCTGTTGCCATTGCGCATGATGGTGACTTCGGTACTGTCATCCTCCGCTTTGAACGTTGCCGGCACAAAGGATAGCTCACTGGTCGCCGTGTTATATAGAAGGGCTGTGGCATGCTTCGCATCCACCGATTGTTCGATCTGAATCGTACGGGAGACATACGTACTTCCAAAGTCGTGGATTTCCTGTGTTCTCCCATTTGCTTCAGCCCATACGCTGAACCCGACCGGCATCCCCAGCAGCCGGATCCCGGACTCCAGTGCTTTGTCCGCAAGCTTGCGCTGCTCTTTGGCGTTGGCATTTTCAATGGTAATCACGATTTTCATGTCCTGGACCTGAGCACCCAGGGATTCCGCCAGAGCTTCGAGAGGAAGAATACTGAGCGGAAGACTGTAGCTGGAAGAAAGCGTCTTAACCAAGATGACCGCATCCGGAGCAGTCCGGGCCGCAGTGATTAATGAGCCGGCCGGCAGTTCCGCCTTCAATTCACTTGAAGCAGAGTCTGCCTGGATTATTATGACAGGCTTTACTTGGCCTTTAATCATTTCTACCGCCTGATCCAAAGCTTTGCTGCTGACAGCAAGCTTAAGAAGGCCTGTTCCGTCTGCACGTTCCTCAACGCTCTCCTTGCCGTGCACTCTAACACCATTGACGACCTTCTCTGGCTGAGGCTCCGGTTGGACAACCGTGACCGTGGTCCCTTGGCTGGCGCCGGATTCGGCATTCGTTCTCACCGTAACCGCCGGACCGTCAATGCTCCAATTGCCTGAAGCATCACCCGCTTCCACCTTGAACGTATAAGAGGTATCCGGCGTCAAACCGGCGGCTTCATATTCATAAACCGAGCCGGTGACTTCCGCCAGTTCCCTGCCGTCGAGGAGAATTCTGTACTGCGTTACTCCCGTATCGTCTACCGCAGCGAGCCAGTTCAAGGTAAGGGCTGTCGTTCTTTTGTCCGATACACTTAAGCTCGCATCGCTCCACACCGGCGCATTCACATCCGCTGCAGGAGGCATAGACGCTGTTCTCATCCCCACCTCCAAACCTTTCACACTCCAGTTTCCTGCAGCATCACGGGCGTATACGAGGAATGTATATGGTGTATCCGCAGTTAGACCTGTAATAATGGCTGCTGTTGCTGCGGTATAAACGCTGTCTGTGACTGTACCGTAGACAGCACTCGTAACACTGCCGTACGTGCTCAGTGATTCAGTGTCGCCCCAGACGATCCGGTATCCCGTCACAGCTGTGTTATCCTGGGCTTCCGTCCAGCTGAGCGCGACACTGTCCGTTGTCACATTCGATGCTGTCACTGCCGCATTCTCTGGCCATGTGGGAGATTCCGAATCAGCAGGCGGCTCAGCAGGCGAGTAGTCTATGAAAATAAAGGAATGATACAGCGATGTGTTCTTCGAATCAGCCGTCCCTTGGGTCCATTGAACAAAATCATCCCGCCCGTTCTGAAGATCCGCATCGTTAACAGCGATGTTTAATCCAATTTTGCCTTCAAGCTCCGGCTTCAGATCTTTGATATAGGAGGCAGGGAGCTGGAACTCATAAATCGTCCGGTGCGCAGCCTCATCCCGGACTGCCTCAAACGGCGTTAGACCGCTCACATCCCCATTCGGATTGGGAAGCGTCGAATTGAATATATTGACGTGCCGCCTACCATCGTTAGCCAGTGCAAAGCCCCATTCCGTATCATCCGGCCCATAAGGGGACTCCCTGTTGTTCAGAGGATCCAGACTGACCTGCACAGAGTCGTTCTTCCACATGTTCGCCGGATTCTCCGACTGCTTGTGGATGTCATCCTTAACCGAAACGGCGACATACATCCCTTCGGCATTCCATTTGGCGTATGCTACCGCCTCCAGATTGCCGGGATCGCGATAGCCGCTTGCATGCTGGGACTTGCTGCGGAGATGGAATGGAAAAGCATCTTCCCAATCACTCAGGTCTCCGTCAATTGTCAGACCATGCGCCTGCTGGACCAGGTTGAACTCAAGGGGCAGGAAGGGATCATGGTAAATGAGCTTGTTCTTATCCGTCTCTACAATCTGCATATCAATGGTATACTCATTAAATGGCAGCGGGTCATGGTAAGTCCACCGGAAGTCCAGGCGGATACTGCCGCCTTTTTGCAATCCGCTGAAGGTGTCTGTGGTTAACGGCTCAAGAAGGACTCCATCGGGACCCTTAACGCTGACCTTGCCCGTCTTGGAAAATGACGAGGTTCCCGTCAATTGCACGGACAGCACATCCAGTTCCTCAATGGTCTTCTTGACGGGGATCAGCTTCACATCAAGTCCGTCCTCCACTGTCAGCTGCACCGTCTTCGTATCGAATGCCGCGCCATTGTACAAAATCTCAAACGCGATATCGTAGCGGCCCTTCAGCGTATTTTCCGGTACAAGAATCGAATACGGCAGATCAAGTGAGCTCCCGGCGGGTATGATCACTGCCTCCGGCAACTGCACGTTTTGCGATGACTCCCACCCTTCAGGCACATGCAGCTTCACCGACACCTGCTGGGGAACATCGGTATTGTTTACAAGGGAGAGTGTAATTCCATTAGCGTAACCCGCTTCTCCGTTTGCCTGAGTGGGCACCGCATTGGCCAGCACTCCGATGAATTTGGCAGGCTCGGAATCCGAGATTTCGGCAGCCGCAGAAGCAAACTCCCGTGCCAGCAGATTATAGGCGTAGCTGTCCGCATAGCTTCCCCGTGTGTAGGCGGCAGCCGCCAGCCTGCCGTACCTGTTCAAGCGCAGCACCGCAGATGTGGCGACAGGCATCACGCTGTAATCGCCTTTCTTGGCGTTGAACGCTGCTGTCACGGCTTGTACGGAATCGGCATAATCCAGGCTGTTCGCGCCTGTGCCGTCAAGTGCAAAGGTCAATGCCACAGATGCGCTCTCTGCCATATTGTACAGAGTCTCCAGCGCCACATAAGCAGGTGTCTGCTCCAGAGAGCCGCTCTTGATTTGTCCGGCCATCTGCGCCATCAGCGCATAAATATCCTTGATTCCCTGCTCCACGTCTGCTGCCTGGCTATCGCCTGTCAACGCTGTCTCCAGCTGTGATTCTATGCGGGAAAGCTCCGTCAGATCAGCCTGGATAAGGGCAGCATTGCCCGCCGTTTGCACCTTACCCAGCTTGGTGGATGCTTCCTGCCGCTTGCCTTGCAAAAGCTTCACCGCTGACTGATACACAAATTCGGATGATGCACCCGTGATGTAAACGGGCGATCCGGATACAGCAAGCTGCAGGTCTCCGCCGCCTGCCGGTGTTACAGGAACAGCCGTACCGTTGATATCCTTGATGCTTACACCCTCTGATCTAAATGGTAGCGTGATTGTGCTGACAGGAGGTTTGACAGCCGGATTATCCTTGTGGTCGACCTTTTTCCAAGCTGTGACAACCGGTACGCCATCGTTCAGGAACACGTGAACGGCAATGTCCGGATTCCCGGTATCCCAGGTTCCGATATACCGGGATTTATCCAGAGTGGTCATCAGTTGATTGGCAGCGGTGTAAGCCAGCTTCGGCCGGCCGTCATTATCCGTTAGCCCCCAGAATATGTCGTAATACCGATCATCCGTACCATCGTTTTTGTAATTGTAATATTCGTAAGCCTTTATCTGATCGGTAATCATGTAATTCAGAAATGCGCGGACGATGTAGTCCCGCTGTGTTTCCTCCGACACGGAAGGGTAACCCGCCGTGGCGGTAGGCCAGCCTCCCTCCGTCAAATAATAGTCCTTCCAGCCGCCGTATGCGTTTACAAGATCCTTCACACCATTCATAATGTTCTGCAAATTGCCGTCCGGCATAGCATTGTACACATACGGATGGTAGGAATAAGCGTCCGCATAGTCAAAGGAACCAAGCTCCAGCTCCTTCGGAAGAACACTGAGCACACTGGAGGTATGATCACCGGCCAGCAGCATGGCGTTTTGGTCCGCTTTCTTCATGTTCAGATAAGCTACCTTCTGCAGTTGCACGAACTCGCTGGGCACATAAGGCTTGGAGAAAATCTCAGGCTCATTCGGCATTTCCCACTGCCGGATCTGGTTCTTGTACCTGCTGACGGTATTGGCTACAAAGTCGCCCATAGCCTTCAGACCTGAGGTCGTATTGATGGTGCCTTCCTGGTAAAATGCATTCTTGTCTATACCTAATGCTGTAATCTGGTTGAAGCCGTAAGAATACAGCTTGTTCAGCAGAGGATCAGTTCCGCTGTAATCGTAGACCGTATTGCCTGAGGCATCCTTCACATTCTTGTCCACGCTGTCCCAGGTGATGAACGAGCGGTGATGGCGCGCCCCCATCTTGCGGGCTCCGTCGATAATATCATCGTTCCAGTTGAGGGCATAGTGCGTATTCAGACCGAATTTGCTCTCATTGTCCAGATCGGGCTGACTGACGGGAGCTGCCACATTGATAACGGCCAGACGCATCTTCTTGGACTTGGCAGGCTGAGCGACGCCATCAATCCTAAAATCGGCCGCTACCTCATAGGTTCCAATCGTATTCAGCCTTGGGACAAACAGTACGGTATCGGTATTCTTCGCATATTTCTCCATTTGGTACGTCTTTGTGCCGGAAGCAACGACCGCCTGGTCCCGATCTGCTCGGCGCACAGTATAATCGATCTGAAAATCATGGGCTTCCGCTCCAGCTTCCAGTGCCAGCTTGAATCCAGGTGATTCCTCCAGCGAATAGATACCGGCATAATTTCCAGACGGCTGAAGATCAATAACAGGCGGTGCCTGAATCGGCTCGATTACCAAGTCGTCAATCATCAGGTTAATGCCGCCGACTACGTTCCACTGAAAGTACCCTTTCTTCAACGCCAGCGGATCGGAATCGTCTCCGCTTGCAATTTCCACTCCGTCAATGAACAGCGTGTGCGTAATTCCGCTTACCCGAAGCTCGTAATCGTGCCACTCATCAAGCAGCGACTTGACATAGTTGGCTATATAATAGTTGCCGCCAAGCGTTGTTTTTCGCATCAGGAAATATTTGGAGTTGTGTGTCGCCCATTCTACGGCATTGTTATTGGCACCGTCTACCGACCGGTAACGAAAGCGCCAGGTATTCTGCGCCGCTTCGCTCGTGCGTTCATATCTCACCTTGAATTTCACGGTAAAATTGTCCGCATTCAGGTACATCGGAAGATTCAGCTTGGCGCTTCCCGATCCATTCAGATTGAACACCTTGTTGCCGTCCGGCAGCTGAATAACCTTCGTATTTCCGCCTACCTTCCAGCCCACGGGGACAACATTCAGCGTTTCCCTTTCAAAATCATTGATGTAGGGCACGATTTCCCCGACAGGAACCGAGATTTCCCCCAACTCCGGGTAACGCACTATCCTGCCTTCCTCGTCCTGGGCGGTCAAATAATAGCGGATTTTGCTGGTCTGGTTCGTCCCGGCAATGGTCCCCAAATAGGGACCTGTGCCGCTTCCTGCCGCCTGAATGATCTGATCCGGCGCTGCATCCCCGTATGCATAATGAATCGAGGCATTAAGCGTAGAATCCGCACCCTCAATGAGAAAGGATACCGGAATATCCGAATTGTAGGGAATCTCTGCAACCGATGTATGAACGATGGAGAATGCAGCCTGGGCCCCTATAGGCGAAACCAGCACTTGCTCCACCTTCAGATTTGCGGTCGTGCTGCCGTTCAGGCTTTTCAAGGAAAAACCGACGCCCCCTGCAGAAAGTGTGGAGTCCGTGAAAGTCGTAACCAGTGTTCCGTCCACATAAAGCCCGAACGTGCTTCCTTTAGCCTCCAGCCGGTATTTATGCCAACTCGACAGGCTGAAGCCGGGAATGGCCGCCCCGATATCAACCGGTGTCCCGACCTGCTTGGTTGCGGAGGAATTGGGGTATTTCCACATTTCAACCGACTTGGTGCTTTTGAATTCCAGAAAATAATAGGCGGTTCCGGAGGAATACCGGAAGATAACTCGAAACCGGTCTCCCTGCGCGGTAAATTCCACGTTGTAATCGGTGGAGCTGTAAGGCAGTTTGGATGCTTTGACCACTGCACGCTGGGGAGAGGTCAAGGATGTAGTGCCCTTAAGCTGAGCTTCTGTTCCTGCCCCGTCTATTGACCATGCATTGCTTCCGAATAAATCCCAGTTGTCCAATCCTCCTGCAAAGCCATCCTCAAACAACGGGGACGGCTGTGCAGCTCCGGCATGAACCGGAAACCATGGAAGCAGAAGAACGGCAAGCAGGATCACGGATAAACGTTTGAACGAATGACTCATAAATGGATTCTCCCCTCATTACTTGCCTGACTTCGGCTTGATGGTTGCCTCAAGCTCAGTCAGAATTTGTGTGTCGCTTTGCGATTTCCATTTTCATGCAAATTCATTAACTTCCTGATGTCGCCGCCCATAATGATTTGGGCAATGACGGAGTCACGCAGCATGTTCAGCTCCACAAGCTTAGCAATCTTTGTCGGGGAATTCAGGAAGTTGGAAGCCTCTGTAATTTGATGTTTTTGTTAATAGAAATATCCAGCGCTGGGTTTGATGGAGCGGAAGCGCCTTCAAGTAACAAGAGCCAGCCCTTCAGGCCGGAAGCAAACAGCTAGCTTTGGATAATGCGGAAATCCCCGTTTTTATCCTGCTGTGTTTGGGATCGACCAGATGGCAACCAGCGACATCTTGGCATTCTTACTCCTGTGTTTCCCCCTTTAAGGCCCCATACTGTGAGCATTTGATTCTTAAGCAACAAGGAATTTCCGATAATCCACAAGAGACGACACAGCGGCGGATTGCCGGTTTTACATGAATAAAGCCCTTGATAGATGTGATCCATAAACACCTCTATGGGATAAAGCAGATTGTTGATCTGCATCCGTAAAAGAAAGTGCTTACAATAGTAACTTAACGGAAATCAACAGATAGGAAAACCGGAGAGAAGAACGATAATACAGGGGAAAAGTCTCATTCTCCACTTATCAGGCTGACAACACCTGCCGGCGGAACAGAAATAAGATGAATCCCAGCTTCCATATGCTGCGTGAATTGTTCCACAACCTGACCTGTGCAGTCCATCACTTCAACGGCCCTCTGCCCGGAGCTTCTATCCAATTCTACAACCATTCCGGCGGTGCGGGTGCCGTTCACCAGGATGACCGTTTCCGGCAGCTCCCGGTTTAGCGTAACGACTGTTCGTTCATAGGCGGCGGCGATCAGCGTCTCCTCATTGCTTGCCGTAACAAGCGGGTACAAAAGCTCCGGATGATGAGGCTCCAGATGCCCATCCAGCAAAACAGTCCGGTGCTCCTTCCAGAAGGCCAGCCAAAAGGCGGTCATCTCCCGGTCTTTGACCGGAAGACGGTCAAGCAGCACAGAAATTTGTGGAACCGCAAACAGCACGCTGATCAATTGAAGCGCCGCGGACTCCACCGGGTCCTCGGGATTCCACATGATAGGGTCCGCATGGGCTGCCGTATTGCCGCAAAGGAGACGGATATCGATAGTGTGCACCCGGTTCTCGACGGAATCGTTCGGACAATCCGCAGCCCGGAACATATTGCCGTATTTGCGCATATACGGGCCTACATAGGCCTGGCGAAATTCAATCATCACATCCGGATTGATCCTGCGAAGCCGCATAAGAATATCGGTCATTAGCCGGTCAACCGCATCCGGCACCGATATATAGTCCCGCCCATTCCCATATTCTTGATTCGCTTCCTTGGGGAGATTGAAGCTGTCCACAAAGTCCAGCTTGAAGCCATCCAGGTCCCAGTCGCGCATACTTCCCAGTCGCCACAGTATGCATAACCCCGCGTATTGTCCGAGGTTTGCCAGCCGTCATCCATGATGACCGACTCGCAGCCAATTTCCTTCGCTAGGCGGCACATCTCCTCTACCGATGCGGAAGCCAGCTTTTGATGAAAGCTGTACCAGGTTGAATACATCGGTTCACGGGAGGCGCGGAACGGGTGAAGGCGTCAAACCCGGCAGTCCGCTCCACCACATCTGCACGTGGTTCAAGCTATCATAATAAGCCAAATCACGGCAGTCCACCCGCAGTGTCGCTTCATAGCTGGTAAGCGGAGCCACCGGTTCCTCAAATAAGGTAACCGAGCAGTGAAATACCGCCGTTTCCTCGTGAACACCCGCATGGCATACTACCGGGTTCAACGTATCCGAGAACGCGAAGGTCATCCGGTTGCGGCCGGCGCCGCTAAACAGACAGACAACCGGCGAGGAGACAGTCAGCTTGCTGGCATAGCCTGCTCCCCAGTCTGGAACCATCCCCCGGTTCCGGCAGCCGTTTGGATGCCATACCCCGTGGATATCGGTTATCGGCTGCTCCCATGCCAACCGGATAACCGGCGGTGCCGCGGGCTGTTCCGTGCTCAGCCGAATATGAACGAGCTCAATGCCAACTTCGGGAGTTTCCAAGGTAACATCCGCTTGCATCGTTTCGACGAAAGGGTTTTCTCAGTAAGTTGAGATTACCTCATGGCGGTACTGGTGAAAACCGGAAATAAGGATTATTTTACAGGGTAAAATTCTTGGTTTTGTTGAAAGAGCATTATCGCTCTTGCTCCAGCAGATGAACATGCATTCAGGCCAGATCTGTAAGGGAAAGTCTAACCATGCAAACTGCAAAAATGGACGATCCTGTCCAAAGTCGGCAAGCACAAAATAGATACGCTTTTGCATCCTTTTTAGTAGCCTGCGGGAGCCTATCTTACGAAAATATAAACTATGCAGACTACAATCGGCCTACGCTGAGCTTCTCACCAAGAAACCAATCCTTGGGGCACCGGATCCATAGTAAAATATCCCTTAGTCACCTGGCCGAACCAGCCCGTCAGCAGAGTCTCCCTCAGCAATTCATATCAGGCATCTATTTTGATTTTCTCAGCGAATCGATCACTATGCGGGAGGAGTATATGGTGATTAAGGAGGAGCGGAGTCCTGACTTCTACAATGCGAATGGATCTCTTGATGGGAAACTCTCATTACCGTAGAAAAGATCGCACCAAAAACAAAATAAGCCACCGAACTGCGCTGGCAGTTGCTTTTGAAGAACTGCTATTACGGCTGAAAGAGCAGCAAAATCAAGATTGTATACAAAGCAAGTCGAGCTACTGCACGGAATACCTGGAGAATATTTATATGGACAAGATGGGACAACGAATTAAGGCGGGGGATATATTACTCAATTTCTCGACTACGGCCAGCATATCCCCTCATTTGGAATACAGTGTCAACCTTCTTCAGCCAAAGCCATGAGCAACTGCCTGAAAATATAAAAAGACTCATAAAATTGCGGGAAGCAATCTTACAAGTCTAATTCAGGTATACCGGTGAGAGGACTCGAACCTCCACGGTTTCCCACTCGATTTTGAGTCGAGCGCGTCTGCCATTCCGCCACACCGGCAAATTATAAATCTGTAAGTATAATGGCGCGCCCTGAGAGATTCGAACTCCCGACCTTTTGATTCGTAGTCAAACGCTCTATCCAGCTGAGCTAAGGGCGCAAATATAATGGAGCGGACGACGGGAATCGAACCCGCGACCCTCGCCTTGGCAAGGCGATGCTCTACCGCTGAGCCACGTCCGCACACGGTATGTATAATCAATGGACTCACATAAGAGTGAGCCATGAAGGACTCGAACCTTCGACACCCTGATTAAAAGTCAGGTGCTCTACCAACTGAGCTAATGGCTCATAATTACTAAATGGCGGAACCGACGGGATTCGAACCCGCGATCTCCTGCGTGACAGGCAGGCATGTTAGGCCAACTACACCACGGTTCCATGAAATAATTGCTTAAGTGTAAATTGGTTGCGGGGGCAGGATTTGAACCTGCGGCCTTCGGGTTATGAGCCCGACGAGCTACCGGGCTGCTCCACCCCGCGTCATTAAAGAATATTCAATTGTAGCTTCATGGTGGAGGCTGAGGGGATCGAACCCCCGACCCTCTGCTTGTAAGGCAGATGCTCTCCCAGCTGAGCTAAGCCTCCATAAAGAAGCAACTTAATGATCATATCACATTTGATCACCGAAAGCAAGATGTCCAAAATAATTAAGTAAAAAAGAATGACCCGTATGGGATTCGAACCCATGTTACCTCCGTGAAAGGGAGGTGTCTTAACCCCTTGACCAACGGGCCATAGTGTTATCTTTCTTTCGACAACAAAAAATATTATATCAAACGAATAAGAATATAGCAATAGTTTTCAAGAAAAAGTTATGGTACATCTATCTGCCCAGCAGACGAATATGTTTATACTTCACCTTTAGTCGCTGAATAAATCTTCTTACCATGCCTTGAGCAGCGGGCAGTAGAGGAATTTCAAGCCTGGATGCTATGGTCTCTGCCACTTGTTCAATACTCAAATTATCTGTATTCAGATACTCTGCAAATACGGGATGCTGGTGGCCTAGTATACATCTGTCGATCTGCTGGGCAGCCCACGAGTGTTTGCCTTCTCCACGGCTCCTTAGCCTGGACAACAGACGCTTCCGGGAAGCACACAAGGTGTAATGATGAAGAAGGATCCCATCACGTCTCAGCCGTCCTGCAATTTCTATGAAGTAATCAGGATCTACTACGGTCATGGGAACAATAAGAACGCCATCATATTCTGAGGCGATGTAATGTAACATGGAATAATTAAATTCACGCCATTGAGAATAATTCTGAAAATCATTTTTCTTTAACACGGGAGGGATATTCTTTTGTATGTAGTAACCGGCATTTTCCGGGTCAAACACAAAGGATTCGGGAATCCTGCGATTTAACTCAAAGGCCGTTTGGGTCTTTCCCGAACCAAAGGCTCCATTTATCCAGATAATCATGGCCGTACCTCCTGAAAGTTATCAGCTCCTATAACAAAAAAACCACTGTTATATAATCAACAGTGGTTTCATGTGCTTGGCGACGTCCTACTCTCCCAGGACCCTTCGGTCCAAGTACCATCGGCGCTGGAGGGCTTAACGGTCGTGTTCGGGATGGGTACGTGTGGAACCCCTCCGCTATCGCCACCAAACAGGTTTTTTCCGCTCGCTTCTCTCCCCGAATCCCTTCAGGAAAAT
The DNA here is from genome assembly GCF_014644435.1 of Paenibacillus albidus. Lineage (GTDB taxonomy): Bacteria > Bacillota > Bacilli > Paenibacillales > Paenibacillaceae > Paenibacillus_AQ > Paenibacillus_AQ albidus. The sequence continues at coordinate 108,516 of NZ_BMKR01000022.1, forward strand.
AACCGTCTACAGAAAAGACATGCAGCTTGTGGTTCAGGTGTTTGACTCCCTGAAAACTGAATCCGAATCGAATTTGCGTTCTATATTTATTTGGATAAGCCCTCGACC
>NZ_BMKR01000023.1 GCF_014644435.1 Paenibacillus albidus
ATCAAGCTCGTTGTTAGCGGCGATTATCTCGTCACCAGCAACTCTTATAATATATCATGTTCGGCCGATTAATGCAAGCTCTTTTTTTAATTTCTTTCTGAGCTTCAACTTGGTGTCTCGCGGCCAGAAATATAATATATCATGGATCGACATACTATTGCAAGCATTTTTTAAAAGATAATTGTATATAAAAAAGCAATGCTCCACCACTATTAATGTTCCTCCATCTATACCGGCTGGAGCATTGCCTTTACGAAGATCACCCGCCTATTACTAAGCAATGATCTCCTGTATGTAAAGCTCACGCTCTACAGCAAGGTTAACAATGCTTCCTTCAATTTGAACCATGGGCCGGGTAAGATTACTGCGATCGGTAAAGATAATTTCTCCATGCCGTCCGTCACTTAAACGTATCCGTGTACCATTATAGAGTTCGGTCGTCTTTTGAATGAAGACTTGTACAATAACAGGGTCCAGCTTCCCAAAGCTCTCTGTCAGAATCTGCTCCAGCACCAGATAAGGGGACTGGGCTTCCCTATATGCCCTTTTTAATGTCATGGCATGAAATATATCTGCTACTGCCACAATCTTGGCATAGTCATGAATCTGACTGCCTTCCAGCCGCAACGGGTATCCGGTGCCGTCGATCTTCTCATGGTGCTGCAGAGCCGCAAGCCTTACCCCCTCATTAATGGCAGTAACGTTGCGCAAAAGCTGGTAGCCATAAGTGGTATGTCTGCGTACTTCCTCTATTTCCTCACTACTCAGAGACTCCGGTTTTTGCAGAAGAGAGATGTCCACCTTAACGTTTCCTATATCATGGAGCAGCCCGGCAAATGCAGCCTGCATCCAATCCTTTTGCGGATAACCACACCACTGGGCGATTTTATAGGAGGTTAAAGCAGACAATACTGCATTGTGATAATTGTAGTCGATATCATGGATTGTACGTGGAGCAAACTTAAGCACATGATAATCTTTAAGGTGGCTAATCAGTATTTCCAACTGGCTGCGCAGTTCAAGGATAGGCAGCGGGGCGGCAGCCACAGAGCGGTAGCTTTTTTTTATAAGCATCAGCATTTTTTCATACTCATCATGAAGTGAAGAATTGCTTTTGGCCAGCAGAGATTCGTTAATAATGGTTCCTGGCTTGTGAGCAATTGCCCCGGCTGTGGCCACTGCTTTGGGAGGCTCGGGTGTCTTCCCTTCAACCTCACTGCCCTCAATTTCTACTTGTTGTACTAAAAAAGCTTGCAGGATTTCCAGATCCCGCGGCAATATTACTTTTCCTTTACTGAATAAAGTGCCACCCAACGGAGTGATCACGTCTTTGATTATTTTGGATCCCGGTTTCAGTTCTCCAACCGCTATGCTTGGCATATGCTCAGCCCCTTTATTTCTATAACACCAGGCCCTACGAGCCCTTCTCTACTAGTAATAGTGTGATTACATTATGTCCCTAATTATAGTATGGATAGATGCAGGCAACCAGTATGGAAATAGCTATATTTACAAAAAAGAGCGAAAGTTTCTATGTATAAGAAACTTTCGCTCCAGTAATGGTGATTCTATTCCAAATTGTCCTCTTCACTGCCGTCACCTGGCTCAGACGGGTCCACCGCATCTGATGGTTCTGCGGAATCGGTTATAATTTGTCCCTCGACGCCTTCTTCATGCTCCGATAGTTCATCGTCTTCCTCATTCTTATCGGCTCTGCAAAGGGTTGCGACTGCATCATCCTCGCGGATATTAATCAATTTCACACCTTGCGCATAACGGCCCATTGTAGAAATTCCGTCCATGCTGGTACGGATCAGTGTACCGCTGGTTGTGATAATCATCAAGTCCTCATCGTTCTTAACAACCTTCAGACCAACAACAGGACCATTCTTCTCCGTAAGGTTGATCGTCTTGATCCCTTTACCGCCCCGGGTCTGGGAACGATAATCGCTGGCCGGTGTCCGTTTACCGTAACCTTTGGTGGTTACAATTAGGACTTCGAGTTCCTGATCGACACAGTCCATTCCGATAACATGGTCATCTTCATCCAGTGTAATACCCTTGACACCGGTCGCACTGCGGCCCATTGAACGTACATCATTTTCGGAGAACGTAATGGACATACCACGTGCAGTACCCATGATCAGCTTTTGTTGACCGTCCGTCAGCTTAACCTCGATCAGCGAGTCTTCTTCACGAAGATTGATGGCAATCAGACCGCCCTTGCGGATATTATTGTAATCCTCAAGCGGCGTCTTCTTCACGATACCTTCACGGGTAGCAAAGAACAGGTACTTATCGCTGTCAGCTTCTTCTACCTGAATCACCGCACTGATCTTCTCACCCTGTTCAATCTGAATCAGGTTAATGATTGGTGTTCCACGGGCAGTACGTCCAAGCTCAGGAATCTCATAGGCCTTGATCCGATAAACCTTGCCTTTATCGGTGAAGAACATCAGGTAGTTGTGGGAGTTACTTACAAAGAGATGCTCCACGAAATCCTGGTCCTTCGTATCCATACCCATTACGCCGCGTCCCCCCCGCTTCTGGCTGCGGTAGGTGCTAACCGGCAAACGTTTGATGTAACCTGTATGGGTGACGGTAATGACGACCTCTTCACGTGGAATAAGGTCCTCATCCAATATGCTTTCTTCTCCGACAGTAATTTCTGTCCGCCGGTCATCCGCATATTTATCACGAATTTCTTGCAGCTCACTGCCGATAATCTCCAGGACCAGATGCTCATTGGCCAGAATCTCCAGATACTCGGCAATCTTAGCCAGCAGTTCATTATATTCGTTCTCAATCTTTTCCCGTTCCAGACCGGTAAGACGCTGCATCCGCATGTCGAGAATGGCCTGTGCCTGTTCGAGGCTCAGGGTAAAGGTGGTCATTAAACCTTCACGGGCAATATCCGTAGTACGTGAAGCACGGATCAGAGCAATAACTGCATCCAAATTATCCAATGCTATCCGAAGACCTTCCAGAATATGCGCACGTGCCTGTGCCTTCTTCAAATCAAACTCAGTCCGGCGGCGAATAACTTCAATCTGGTGCTGCAAATAATGATAAAGCACATCGCGCAGATTCAGAATCTTCGGCTCATTGTTTACAATAGCCAGCATGTTGATACCGAACGTCGATTGCATGGAAGTGTGTTTGTACAGATTGTTCAGTACAACGCTAGGATTAACATCTCTTCTCATTTCAACTACGACACGCATGCCGTTCCGGTCCGATTCATCGCGAAGATCTGTAATTCCTTCTATCCGTTTCTCACGGACCAATTCCGCTATCTTTTCTACTAATCTTGCTTTATTCACCTGATATGGCAGCTCATGCACAATAATACGTGCTTTGCCATTGTTCTCTTCGATTATTGCTTTGGCACGCATCGTTACCGAGCCGCGGCCTGTCCGGTAAGCCTGACGAATTCCCTCACGGCCCAAAATATAACCTGCTGTAGGAAAATCCGGCCCTTGGATATATTCCATTAACTCCATAGGTGTGATATCAGGGTTCTTGATCATTGCCTGTACACCATCAATTACTTCACCCAGATTGTGCGGAGGAATATTGGTAGCCATACCTACAGCAATACCTGAGACACCATTAACCAGCAAGTTGGGATAACGCGCCGGCAATACTACAGGCTCATGCTCTTCACCATCATAGTTGGGTGCAAAATCAACGGTCTCTTTATTCAGATCACGAAGCATTTCTCCGGCGATCTTGGACAGACGTGCTTCGGTATACCGCATCGCTGCCGCCATATCTCCGTCAATCGATCCAAAGTTACCATGACCATCAATCAGCATATAGCGCATGGAGAAGTCCTGGGCCATCCGTACCATCGTCTCATATACGGCAGAGTCACCGTGAGGGTGATACTTACCGATTACTTCGCCGACGATTCTCGCTGATTTCTTGTGGGGTTTATCCGAGAACATTCCAAGTTCCGACATTGCAAACAAAATGCGTCGGTGTACCGGCTTCAATCCATCCCGCACATCCGGCAAAGCCCGGCTAACAATGATGCTCATCGCGTAATCCATAAAGGACTCACGCATTTCCACACCAATGTCCCGATCTTTGATTTGCGGGTTATTTTGTTCAGCCATGAGTTGCTGGACCTCCTTCAGTTAAAAAACCGCTACCCTTTATTATATTACTTTCACAAAAGTAGCACAATTAAACATCCTTCATAAGTTGAACTTTAGAAGAGGACGGTGTTTGGCACCAGGTAACCCTCACAAGTCCACTTTATAGCCTTTTATTCTGGAATACTGATTTCTTTTACTCATATAAGGATAGATGCCCTTTCCGCAAAAGCCATCAGTACATAGACTGTAAAAGACATGAAAAAGGGCAATTCCACCCTCTTTTCGTTAAGGTAAACGCAGGTCCCATATCCTTATATTATACCATTCTTTAAGTAACTTGTCCTAACATTTCAGTACCCAAGAAAATGGAACAAAAGATATGAGGAGGAAGATGATGAGGATTCAACGGGTCTCCAGCAAATGGGCTAAAACCGAGGTTATCCTGCAGAGCAGGTCACTCTCCCTCTACATTCCTGATACCCGCAAATACAGTTTCGATACACTTAAGGAGCTGCTCGGGTTATATTCAATGGTCTACATTAAGCCTGACCGCGGTACTTATGGCAGCGGCGTCATGAGAGCTGAACAAAGAACCGTAAACCTCCGCCCCAGCCTTCATCCCGGAAGCGAGGAACATACCACCGACACTAGCGGTGGTGTTGAAGAAGCGATAGAAGAGCAGGTTATCTATATTTTGAGATACGGCAAAGGTGCAGAGGTCTTCACTACCCCTGAGCTGCTTCATGAAGCACTGCTGCAACGCATTCAGAATCGGGTCTATTTGATTCAGAAAGGAATTGATCTGCTGCAACATAAAAAACGGCCGTTTGACCTGCGGGTATTGACCCAGAAAACTCCTGCCGGTACATGGGAGACCACCGGGATGCTGGGGCGGGTAGCCGCTCCGCGGAAAATTATCACCAATTATCATAGCGGGGGCAGCATTTATACAGTCAGAACATTATTTAAAGAACATATGAATCCTGCTGAAGCCGCTGCCGCCATCAACCACTTAAGAGTCCTGGGCGTTCAAATCGCCAGACAGCTCGAAACCGCCTATCCCCGTATCAAAGAAATTGGTCTTGATGTTGCGCTAGATCATCATCATAACTTATGGCTGCTTGAGGTAAATACATTGCCGGCCATTGTCGTGTTCAACATATTCCGCGATAAGTCCATCTACCGCAGAATTCACCGGTACGCAACAGCCTATGGGCGTTTAAAAGCCACCAAAATTTCTGCATTCCCTTACCGCCGCAAACAAAAACAAAAGCAAAAAAGCCGTGCGTGTAAATAAAAAACCACCGGCTTCCCATCCTGTCAGGAAGAGAAACCGGAGGTATATTTGAATATCAGCTTTGGCTTAACGCCGTAATGCACTATCTTAAATATCAAGGTTTTTGACAGATGTAGCATGCTCCTGAATAAATTCGCGCCGGGGTTCAACATTATCGCCCATCAGCGTATCAAAAATACTGTCGGCCAGCATTGCATCTTCAATTGTCACCTGCAGCATGGTACGGGTCTCAGGATCCATGGTTGTATCCCAGAGCTGTTCTGCATTCATCTCGCCCAGACCTTTGTAACGTTGGACATTGACCTTTACATTCTCCCCGAAGGTAGCGATAATCTCATCGCGTTCCTTCTCCGAACCGGCATACCGGATCACCTTGTTGCGTTCAATCTTGAACAGCGGCGGCTGAGCGATATAGATATAGCCGGCATCCACCAGTTTCCGCATGTAACGGTAGAAGAAGGTGAGCAGCAAAGTTCTAATGTGCGCACCGTCAACGTCGGCATCGGTCATAATCACAACTTTGTGGTAACGGGCTTTGGTCAGGTCAAAATCATCGCTGATGCCTGTTCCCAAAGCCGTGATAATTGCCCGGATTTCAGCATTGGACAAAATGCGGTCCAGACGCGCCTTCTCTACATTCAGGATCTTACCGCGGAGCGGCAGAATGGCCTGGAAATGACGGTCCCGGCCCTGTTTGGCCGATCCACCGGCAGAGTCGCCTTCGACAATGTACAGCTCACTGATCGAAGCGTCCTTGGAGGAGCAGTCAGCCAATTTACCCGGCAGGGCGCTTACTTCCAAGGCGCTCTTGCGGCGGGTCAGCTCACGTGCTTTGCGGGCTGCCTCACGAGCCCGTGAAGCTTGCAGTGATTTCTCCAGCACACGGCGGGACACGGCAGGATTCTCTTCCAGGAATTCCTGCAGCTTCTCTCCAAAGAGCGATTCGACAATCCCGCGCACCTCACTGTTGCCCAGTTTGGTCTTGGTTTGGCCTTCAAACTGCGGCTCCGGGATTTTGACGGAGATAATCGCTGTCAAGCCTTCCCGGACATCGTCACCTGTCAGGTTCGAATTGCTGTCCTTAATAACACCGGACTTACGGGCATAATCGTTGATGATGCGAGTCAGAGCGCTTTTGAAACCCGATTCGTGGGTACCGCCCTCATGGGTATTGATATTATTGGCAAAAGAATAAATATTCTCTGTATATGAATCATTATACTGGAGTGCTACCTCAACCTGGATCATATCCCGTGAACCTTCCACGTAGATAGGATCTTCATGCAGCGCTTCTTTTTTCTCGTTGAGATATTTAACGTATTCCACAATACCGCCATCATATTTGAACGAGTTGGAGACACCTGTACGTTCATCAGTCAGCGAAAGCTCAATGCCTTTATTCAGGAAAGCCAGTTCCCGAATACGGGTAAGCAGCGTCGAATATTCAAAAACCGTTGTTTCTGTGAAGATTTCAGGGTCGGGATGAAAAGTAGTCGTTGTACCGGTCTCATCCGTGTCCCCAACAATCTTGATGTCATACTGCGGCGCACCGCGTTTGTATTCCTGCTGATGGATATGGCCCTCACGTTTGACAACAACGACCACTTTCTCGGACAGGGCGTTTACTACAGATATACCAACCCCGTGCAGACCCCCTGATACTTTATATCCGCCGCCGCCGAACTTACCGCCTGCATGCAGTACTGTCATGACAACCTCAAGCGTAGATTTCTTCAGCTTTACGTTCTCCCCTACCGGGATACCGCGTCCATTATCAATAACGGTCACACTGTTGTCCTCATGAATAATCACTTGAATCTTGTCGCAATAACCGGCGAGCGCCTCATCGATACTGTTGTCTACGACCTCCCACACCAAATGATGCAGACCTTTGGCACTTGTGGAGCCAATATACATGCCCGGACGTTTGCGGACCGCCTCTAGGCCTTCCAGAACCTGAATCTGGCTCTCATCATATGTCGGTTGATTCATTGACATGCCTTCACCTACTTCTTTCTGATTATCTCTTTGTAACAAGTAATCTTATATCTCTAACAAGATTTTGGCTCTTTTTTTGAGAGTGGAGGAGGAGATAGGGGAGTAATACACGATATTCTTTGTTACCACAATGGACTTCGCTTCCTCTTCACCAATCCGCTCCAGTTTCTTGTTCAACTGGGACTGAACCACGAACTGCTTCGATACCTTGGAAGATTTCTCAATCGAAATATCAAATATAGCGATCAACTCTGAAGACCTTATGATCTTTTCCCCGCCCAAATGAATATACACGCTTCTTCCTCCGCTCCTTATAACTCCACTTTTCCATCACGAACATGATATAGGCTTGCGCCTTTTAATTTATCGGCATTCAGACCTTCAATGCCGGTAGCGGTAATGAACGTCTGTACCTTGCTTTGAAAGGTTTCGATAAGCTGAGTCTGGCGGTAAGGGTCCAGTTCGGACAGGACATCATCAAGAAGCAGCACAGGATACTCACCAATTTCTTCATGGATTAGCTCGATTTCCGCCAGCTTGAGCGATAAGGCTGTCGTCCGCTGCTGTCCCTGAGAACCATAGACCTGGGCTTCTCTTCCGTTGATAAAAAAGGACAGGTCATCCCGATGGGGGCCCGTCAGCGTCATGCCACGCCTGATTTCCTGTTCTCTCGTTTGTGATAACTTTAACATAAAATTGTCTAATAAGACAGCTTCATCTTCCTCGTCTCTATCACCAAAAGAAGGAACATAGAGCAATTTAAGCTCTTCTCCACCGTTCGTAATCCCCTTATGGATGCTTTCAGCCCAAATTTGCAGCTTCTTTATGAATTCTTTCCTTTTTTTGACGATTTTAACACCATGCTCTACAAGTTGGATATCCCATATCTCCAGCAGCTCTCTTCCGGCAGCCTCTTTACCCCACAGCTGTTTGAGGAGATTGCCTCTTTGGAGCAGTACCTTTTGGTATTGCTGCAGATGGAACAGGTAGCTGGGCTGCACTTGGCCAATCTCCATGTCGAGGAACCGGCGCCTGATTCCCGGAGTACCTTTGACAATCTCCAGATCCTCGGGAGCAAACATCACCACATTGAGTGACCCGACAAATTCGCTTAACCGCCGCTGCTCCAGGCCGTTAATCTTAGCCTTTTTGCCCTGGGCCGACAGGTTCAGCTCCAGCTTCAGGTCACCGTATTTACGCTGTACCTCGGCATGAATCTGGGCAGAGCCCGCCGGCGCGTCGAACGAAATGAGCTCGCGGTCTTTGGAGGTGCGGTGACTTTTGGTCATCGCAAGAACGAACAAGGCCTCCATGAGGTTTGTTTTACCTTGGGCGTTCTGACCCAGAATCAGATTGACATCCCCCAGGCTCTCCAGACGCAGCAGCCCATAATTGCGATAATGCTGCAGACCGATATTTTTAACAAACACGAAAGGGTTCCTCCTAGGATAAAAAGGTCATCGTCAAACTTTTATTTTATTATATTCTAACAAAAAAAGCGATTCTGCGAACCGCTTTTTCCCTGAGAGATCTTTTTCAATTCATGTTGTCCGGCTCCGGACCTCTGCTACTCTTTGACTCCGCCGCCTTCTACCTCAAAGACACCTTCGTCTTTCACTTCGACTTGGTCCCCCGGATACAACTTGCGGCCCCGGCGTTCTTCCATTTCCCCATTGACAAGAACATGTCCCTCTTGGAGCAGTGCCTTGGCCATTCCTCCTGTGGATACACAATCCGACAGCTTTAAGAACTGGTCCAGTTTAATATATCCACTGTGGATAAGTATTTTTTTCATCGTTTTTATCCTTCCCACCACTTATCCACAGGCGTGAACAGCGGCATTAATTGGTTGTGCGGTAAGGCAAAATAACATACATGCTATGACTGTCATCAAGCGGTCTCAGAATGATCGGACTCATCATTCCTGTAAAAGCAATGACAAGCTGCTCACTTTCTACAACCTTCAGTACATCCAGCATATATTTGGAGTTGAACGAAATCTTTAGCGGTTCCCCATTGAAATCAATCACTTCCAGCTCCTCGCGAACCTTGCCCAGCTCCGAGGAGCTGGATGAGATTTCAATACCGCCATTCTCCAGCGTTTGCATGCGGACGATATTTGTTTTCTCTTCCCGGGACAGCAAATAAGCACGGTCGATCGATTCGCTCAGCTTTTTAGTGTCCAAAGTTAGTTCTGTTTTGTAGGCTGTCGGAATAATCCTAGAAGTATCCGGATAAATTCCATCCAGAATCCGCGAATAAAACAGCACTTTGTCAATTTTGAAAAGCACCTGATTATCGGCAACGACAATATCCACCAGCATATTTTGATCCGGGATAATTTTACTGAGTTCATTAAGCGTCTTGCCTGCGATTACAACATTGGCGAATTGAACGCTTTCTGTGCCTTCCAGCTGGGCAGCTCTCGTAGCCAGCCGGTGGCGGTCCGTTGCTGTAAATTTGAACTCATTGTCATTCAAGTTCCACAGAACACCTGTAAGAATCGGGGTTGTTTCTTGGGTGGAGATGGAGAAAGCGGTTTGTTTGATCATATTTTTCAGCAAATCACCTGGAAGTGAAATCGTATCATTCTCTTCAATACTTGGCAGAACCGGGAATTCTTCGGGATCAAGACCGACGATCTGAATCTCGGTGGCCCCGGAGGAGATGTAGGTTTGAAAGCCCTCTTTTACTTCCATGTGAATTTCTTTGGAGGGAAGCTTCTTGATGATCTCGACGAAAAATTTGGCCGGAAGCACAACACTCCCTGGCTGCTCCACTTTCACGATGGTATGGCTGTCATTCTCTGCAGGAATAAACGACTGAATAGAAATGTCGGTATCACTTGCAGTCAGAGTTACCCCTTGGTGACTGACCTCGAATTTGATACCTGTCAGAATAGGGATCGTCGTTCTGCTGGATATAGCCTTGGATACGTGTCCGATGGATTCGTTCAGTTCATTTTTAAGAATGCTAATTTTCATGATTTCACTCCTAGCTGAAAATTGGGAAATTGCGATGCGTGTAAGGTTATTCAGATGTGCTCTTAGATGATGAATTATTATATATATTTATTAGTATTAGTAGTAGGGGCGTCTGATATGTGGATAACTCTGCTGAACAGCATAAAATTAAGCCTATTCACATGTGTATAGATTGTGTATAGGCTCTTTGTTCCTCTTAAGAAGGATTTTTAATTTTCTCCGCTAGATTATTTACCACTTTATACAACTCCTGATCGACCTTTAATGACTGTGTTATTTTCTCATGGGCATGGATAACGGTTGTATGGTCACGTCCCCCGAAGGCCTCTCCGATCTTGGGGAGCGAATAGTCTGTTAATTCACGGGATAGATACATGGCGATCTGACGCGGAAATGCTACCGCTTTGGTACGTTTGCGCGCTTTGAAGTCTTCGAGGCGCAGATTATAGTATTCGCCTACCTTTTGCTGAATATCCCCGATCGTGATCATCTTCGGCCGGCTGGAAGGGATAATATCCTTCAGAGCTTCAGCGGCCAGATGGGTTGTTACATCCTGATTGGTCAATGAGGAGTAGGCTACCACCCGGATCAGTGCTCCCTCCAGCTCACGAATGTTCGTATCGATCTGATTGGCAATGTACATCATGGCTTCGTTGGGAATATCCAGATTCTCTGCCTTGGCTTTCTTGCGCAGAATGGCAATCCGTGTCTCCAAGTCAGGGGGTTGGATATCCGTAATCAAGCCCCATTCAAACCGGGAACGCAGCCGTTCCTCAAGGGTGGGAATTTCCTTCGGCGGACGGTCACTGGAGATGATAATCTGCTTGCGTTCTTCGTGCAGTGCATTGAACGTATGAAAAAATTCCTCCTGCGTGGACTCTTTGCCAGCCAGGAATTGAATGTCGTCAATCAGCAAAATGTCAACGTTACGATACTTGTTGCGAAAGCTTTCCCCGCGGTTGTCGCGGATCGAGTTGATAAATTCATTGGTGAATTTCTCGGACGAGATGTAGATAACCTTGTTATTGGGATTATGCTCAAGAACATAGTGGCCAATGGCGTGCATCAAGTGGGTCTTGCCAAGCCCAACTCCGCCATACAGGAACAAGGGATTGTATGCTTTGGCAGGTGCTTCGGCCACAGCCAGCGAGGCTGCATGCGCAAAACGGTTGCCGGAACCGATCACGAAGGTGTCGAAGGTGTACTTGGGATTGAGCAAATGCGTCTGGGCTTCTTCACGCGATACCACGGGAGTAGGCGGAGACTGCTGGACTACAAGCTCTGGGGGCTTGTTCTCTTCAATCACAAATTTGACGTCAACCTGTTGTCCGGTGACCTCGTAAACCGTAGCTCCCACCAGTTTGGTGTAACGACTTTCCAGCCATTCTACTGCAAACGTTGTAGGTGCCGAGATGATAAGGACCTGGGAGTTGAAGGTTGTTGCCTTGGTAGCCTTAAACCAGGTATCAAAGCTCGGCTTGCTTAGTTTGGTTTGAATAATCGATAAAATTTGCTGCCATAATTCGGAAGTATGGCTGTCCACAGACTGTCACTCCTTTAAATCTTCCAAATGTGGCATCAGCCATGAAGTGGAAATGTCGAAGAAAATAAGTTGCTGCTGATATTTATCCCCAATGTACAAGAGGCATAGACAAAAAAATATGGATAAATTTGAATTGTTCACAACTTTATCCACAGCTTGTTGATAATATAGAGAACAAACAAATCTATTCACATTCAAAAGTAATACCATCATAGCAAAACTACCCCTGTTTTTCAATGAGCCGCGCTATTTTATCCACAAATTCAAGCACTTGTGTATAATATTTAAGAACACCACTACATATTGTTGATAATTTGTTTATGCTTCGACATTTTACAACAAGCTTTCGATAATTTTATACACAGGTTGTGCTCAGCTGCGAGAACTCGACTTCTTTTTTTAATAACAGGTGGATAACTGTAGAATCCTGTGGATTACTTTTTGGAAGAGCGGAGTTGTGGATAAATCCATGGATAGGGGAGATTGAACATCTGGATACTGCTGTTGACTTTTAATCAGATAATGTGTTTTAATATATAAAGGTGTTTTCTGTGAGGATATGTCTCCAAATTAAAATGATTATACTTGTAGATACTGTCCCTACTTTAAGAACGGCTTAGTCCGTTTCTGCTTATATGACAGTAATTGAGATCCTGTAAGGGAGGTGCAACAATGAGACCGACGTTCAGACCGAATGTGAGCAAGCGTAAGAAAGTGCATGGTTTCCGTACAAGAATGAGCACGAAAAACGGCCGTAAAGTGCTGGCAGCCCGCCGCCTTAAAGGCAGAAAAAAATTGAGTGCGTAAGTAAAGGCCACTTAGGACCACTACGGTGGTCTTTTTTAAAATCAAAAATAGACGAAGAAGCCGATTCTTCTTAACTGTATTTATAATTTCCATGGGGCTCTGCAGAGGTTTAGGATCACGCTTAGATGCGTTGGCTACACTTTGCGGGGCTTATTTTATGCATGCTCCTGTAAATGTCTCCTATATATATGTAAGAACTCGTATCGGGGGCAGCTGTTTATGGCGGGCATCCAATGACTATACTATTAGAAGAAAAAATTTTCGGAGCTCCTTACGGAGCCGGATTTTTTAATGAGGAGATTGTCAGTGCGCAAAAGTCTACGTTTACGAAACCGTGCCGACTTCAGCCGCGTATATCGCCATGGGAAGTCCTTTGCGAATCATCAGTTTGTGGTGTATTGGTTCAGCAAAAAAGAGGTAGAGCGGTTCCGGCTTGGCGTGTCGGTCAGCAAGAAGGTTGGGAATGCCGTGGTCCGCAACCGGATGAGGAGAGTGGTAAAGGAGATTGTCCGTCATCATGAATCCGAAATTGCAAGCGGACTGGATATGGTGTTTATCGTAAGAAAAGGAGCACTTGCTATGGAATATGCGGAGCTGGAGAAAAGTGTGCTCCATGTGCTGCGCAAAGCCAAGCTGCTCAAGGCTTCCCGCAAATAAGAGAGGCCGAAGAGGCTTGTTTATTTGTCTCCATAATTATGGTATGATTTACGGTGGAATGGAATGTTCAAGAAAGGGGTTTTGAAGTGTCTCTAATGAAGACTAGACGAGGAAAATGGTTTCTCCTCATCGCTGTAATGGTGTTGTCGTTAGCTGTTTTGTCGGGATGCTCTCCGTCGGCTACAGTAACGCATACCACGGAGGATTTAAAGAATGGGGGCTTTTGGCAGAGTAATGTCGTCTTTTATTTTGCTACTGCTCTGGATACCTTTGCCAAATGGTTTAATGGACAATATGGGCTAGCCGTACTTGTGATGGTTATCATTGTCCGCACGCTGATCCTGCCGCTCACCATGAAGCAGGTAAAGAGCTCGCGCGCGATGCAGGCCATTCAACCGGAGCTCCAAAAGATCCAGAAAAAATATAAAGATACACCGGAAAAGGTTCAGCAGGAAACCATGCGCCTGTTCCAGGAGAACAAGGTTAACCCGATGGCGGGCTGTCTGCCGCTGATTGTGCAAATGCCAATTTTTATCGCCCTTTACAACTCTATTTATTATAATCCTCAGTTGAGAGAACATACTTTCCTGTGGCTTCAGTTAGGTGAACCGGATAAACTGTTTATCCTGCCTGTACTAGCTGCATTGACAACGTTCATTCAAACCAAGATGATGACCAAGATGAATCCGGTCCAGCAGCAAGGGCCGATGCAATTCATGATGATGGTCTATCCGGTTCTGATCTTTGTAATGTCTTACAACTTCCCGGCTGCATTGCCTCTGTACTGGGTATACAGCAATATTTACACGATTGTTCAGAACTACTTCTTATACCGCAATAACGATTCCACCAAATTGGCTGTCGCTGGTGCCGGTACAAGCAAGGATGTCAATCTTGTGAAGAGCAAAGATGTCACTCCTGCAGCGAAAGGCAATGGCGGCAAGGCATCGAAGGGGGCCAAAAAGTCAAAATGAGCAAAGTCGTCGCGACAGGGAAAACCATTGAAGATGCTGTAGAATGGGGACTTACCCAACTTGGAGTAAAGAGAGACCGGGTAACGGTCGACGTACTTGAACAGCCATCAAGAGGATTCCTGGGATTGATCGGTGCGAAAAGCGCCAAGGTAGAATTAACCTTGATTGCCGAAATCGCACCGGCTTCAGCGGCGAGTGCTCCGTCAGTGCCTGAGCAGTCAACAAGAGAGAGCAAACACGAGGCTATCGGCGGCGTACCACGCCAAGATTCCGGACCCCCGGTGGAGGATGCTTACCAAGAAGCCGTTCATTTCATTGTGGATGTTGCCAAGAGCATGGGGCTCGAGGTAGAAGTAGACATCGTCCACACCAAGGAATCAACTATTCTGCAAATATCGGGTCCGGATCTGGGACTGCTGATCGGCAGAAGAGGACAAACTCTCGATGCTTTGCAATATTTGGCCAATATCGTAGCCAACCGGTATTCCGACAGCTTTATCCGGCTTGTGCTGGATGCGGAGAATTTCCGGGAACGCCGGAAGAAGACACTCGAGGAACTGGCCGACCGATTAGCCGGACGCGTCATCCGCACGCGCAAAGAGGTCGTTCTGGAGCCGATGTCTCCGCAGGAACGGAAGATCATTCATTCCCGGCTGCAGGATCACAAGCAGGTGGACACACTCAGTAAAGGCGAGGAACCCAATCGCCGTGTTGTTATAACTTTGAAGCATTGACTATATGCCGCAATGACTCCTTGACCAATGAAAGGGGTCATTGTTTTTTTACAATACAAAGCAGGATACCTGAATAGTTGGCTCACTTACACTATACCCAACTATTTTTGTGCAGAAACGATTTTTTTCTTCCATATAGAGCAGATAGGATGAGGTGAAGGGACAACATGCTTAGCGATACAATTGCTGCCGTATCAACGGCATTAGGCGAGGGAGGAATCGCGATTATCCGAGTAAGCGGACCGGAGGCAATCACTCAGGTGGCACCGTTATTCCGCAGCCGGGTATCGCTGACAGACGCACCTACCCATACCGTACACTACGGGCATATCATCAGCCTGGGAGACGGAGAGGTTATGGAAGAGGTGCTTGTCACCGTGATGAGAGGGCCACGTTCTTTTACCACAGAAGATGTAGTGGAGATCAGTACGCATGGCGGAGTCATTTCGGTAAGAAGAGTAATGGACGTATTACTGCAGCAGGATATTCGATTGGCGGAACCCGGTGAATTCACCAAACGGGCCTTTTTGGGCGGACGTATTGACCTATCCCAGGCTGAAGCCGTTATTGATCTTATCCGCTCCAAGTCGGACCGGGCCTTTTCGGTAGCTTTGAAGCAGGTAAGCGGATCTTTGTCGGAGCGTATCCATGCTTTGCGTCATACGCTTATTGAGACCTTGGCGCACATTGAAGTGAATATCGACTATCCTGAGCATGATGTGGAAGCACTGACTGCCGAATTTATAAAAGATAAAAGCACTGAAGTTATGGAAGGCATCAACAAGCTGCTCAAGACAGCGAATGAAGGAAAGATTCTCCGGGAAGGGATCACGACCGCGATTATCGGGCGCCCGAATGTCGGCAAATCGTCATTGCTCAATGCGCTTGCACGCAATAATAAAGCTATTGTAACCGATATTCCCGGAACAACACGGGATGTTATAGAAGAGTACGTGACCATTAACAATATACCGCTGAAGCTGCTGGACACAGCCGGAATTCGTGAAACGATGGATGTTGTGGAGCGGATTGGGGTGGAGAGATCCAAGGCAGCAGTGATGGATGCAGATCTTATTTTACTGGTATTGAATGCAAATGAAGAATTAAATGAAGACGAATTGGCATTGATGGAACAAATCCACGGTAGACAATGTTTATGTATCATGAATAAAATGGACTTACCGTCCAAATTGGACCGGGAGCAGCTGTTGTCTTTTTTTGACGAATCCAGCATTGTACCGATGTCTGTTCGGGAAGAGGAAGGTCTGGATCATTTGGAAGAGGCCATTTCGACACTCTTTTTCGGTGGGAAACTGGAGTCGGGTGACTTGACATATGTTAGTAATGTAAGGCATATTGCCTTACTCAAGAAAGCCTACCGGTCACTGCAGGATGCTTATGAGGCAGCGGATCAATTCATTCCTATTGATATGATTCAAATTGATGTACGTCTGGCTTGGGAGCAGCTTGGAGAGATTATTGGGGATACGGCTGCAGATTCGCTGTTGGATCAAATTTTCTCGCAATTTTGTTTAGGTAAATAACCTGCCGGGAAGTGAGCTTGAGAAGGCTATCAGGCTCACCTAAGCAGGATGATATATATTTATAGGAGGTTAGAGACATGAGTTATAATGGAGGCCACTATGACGTTATCGTCATTGGTGCCGGTCATGCCGGCTGTGAAGCTGCGTTGGCATCAGCCCGGATGGGCTGCAGCACTTTGATGATCACAATTAACCTGGATATGGTGGCGTTCATGCCATGTAATCCTTCCATCGGCGGACCTGCAAAAGGGCATGTGGTACGGGAAATCGATGCGCTTGGCGGGGAAATGGGCCGGAATATAGATAAGACTTTTATTCAGCTGCGGATGCTGAATACCGGTAAAGGGCCTGCCGTTCACGCACTGCGTGCACAGGCAGATAAGTTCCTCTATCAGCATGCGATGAAAGAGACGATGGAGAAAACACCGAATCTTACACTCCGGCAAGGGATGGTAGAACGGTTAATCATCGAGGATGGCATCTGCACGGGTGTAATTACAAAGACTGGAACTGAATACCACAGCAAGACTGTTATTCTGACTACCGGCACTTACTTGCGCGGCAAGGTGATTATGGGTGAACTGACCTATGAAAGCGGCCCAAACAACCAACAGCCTTCCGTGAAGCTGTCTGAGCATTTGCGTGAGCTTGGCTTTGATCTTGTGCGCTTCAAGACAGGTACACCTCCGCGTGTGCATAAGGATACCATTGATTTCTCCAAGACTGAAATTCAACCGGGGGATGAGCAGCCCAAGTTCTTTTCTTTTGAAACCAAGGCTTCGACAAACGAACAGCTGCCTTGCTGGCTGACCTATACTTCGCCGGAGACTCATCAGATTATTAACGATAACCTGCATCGGGCTCCGATGTTTACAGGGATTATTGAAGGAACCGGCCCGCGCTACTGTCCTTCCATTGAAGATAAGGTAGTTCGATTCAGCGATAAGTCACAACATCAGATTTTCCTGGAGCCGGAAGGTAAAAACACATCGGAATACTATGTTCAAGGCCTATCTACCAGTCTTCCCGAGGATGTGCAGCTGGCAGTTCTCCGCTCCATTCCTGGAATGGAGAAAGTAGAGATGATGCGCAACGGGTATGCTATCGAATATGATGCGATGGTACCTACACAGCTATGGCCATCGCTTGAAACGAAACGTCTGCCCGGGCTATTCACCGCAGGACAAATTAATGGAACCTCGGGATATGAAGAAGCTGCGGGTCAAGGTGTAATGGCTGGAATTAATGCGGCACGCAAGGTGCAGGGGAAAGAGCCTGTCATCCTGGATCGTTCGCAAGGATACATTGGCGTTCTGATTGATGATCTGGTAACCAAAGGAACCAATGAGCCTTACCGCCTGCTGACTTCACGTGCGGAATACCGTCTGCTGCTCCGCCATGATAATGCTGACCTGCGTCTGACGCCTATCGGACATGAGATTGGATTGATCCCTGAGCTGCGTTATGAAGCTTTCCTGGATAAAAAAGGTCGCGTCGATCGCGAGATTGTACGTCTGAAAGAAACCAAGGTTAAGCCTGTTGATGTTAATGAAGTACTCGCTAAATTTGAATCTGCACCTATTGTAGATGGCAGCAATCTGCTGACGCTAATGCGCCGTCCTGAGGTGGATTACCGTCTAGTGGATGAAATATCGCCATCTCCTGAAGTTCTTGATGATGAAATGAAAGAACAGGTAGGTATACAAATTAAGTATGCCGGTTACATCGAGAAACAACTGCAGCATGTAGAACGGCTGCAAAAGATGGAGAAGAAGAAAATCCCCGATGATATCAACTATCACGAGATTCATGGATTGGCAATGGAAGCCCGGCAAAAGCTCAGTCAGATTGTACCGTTGTCCATTGGGCAAGCATCAAGAATCGCCGGGGTAACACCTGCGGATATTTCCATTCTGCTGGTCTATCTGGAGCATTATAACCGGGTGACGGCAGCGAGAGGATAATTATGGACAATACTTTGACGCTTTTCATCGCACGCTTGCAAGATAAGGGAATCAAGCTTGATCCGGAACAACTGGAGCAATTTGAGCTGTATTTCCGGGACCTGGTCTCCTGGAACGAAAAGATGAATCTTACGGGAATTACGGAGCGTGACCAAGTATATACCAAGCATTTTTATGATTCTATTTCTCTTGCTTTTTTCACAGATATCAATGAAGTGAAGAGTTTGGCGGATATAGGATCAGGAGCAGGATTCCCGGGAATCCCGCTTAAAATTTGTTTTCCACATTTGAAGCTCACCATAGTTGACTCGCTAAGCAAAAGAATCTCTTTTCTTCAGCATGTATGTACCACATTGAATTTAACAAATGTAGAGCTGATTCATGGGAGAGCAGAGGATATTGCCCGCCAGTTCAAGCATCGCGATGCCTACGATTTGGTTACGGCCCGGGCCGTAGCCAGACTGTCGCTGCTAAATGAATTTTGTCTGCCTTTTACGCGTAAAGACGGGATATTTGCAGCTATGAAAGGGAACGACCCTTCAGAGGAATTAAGTGAGGCAAAGAAAAGCTTCAAAGAATTACGTGCTGAATTGGAGAGGGTCGAATCGTTCAGCCTACCAGTCGAGGAGTCATCCCGGCACATTGTGCTGATACGTAAGACGGGGGCTACACCTGCCAAATATCCGCGCAAAGCGGGAATTCCTGCCAAAACACCGCTAGTCTAATGTTTCACGTGAAACAATACTAACTGCCTTAGATTTCCAAACAGGTGACTTCTTCAGAAGAGAAAGTCGCCTGTTTTTTTGTATATACATAAAACTAAGTAAGTCCACACAAATAGAGCAAATGAAATTTAAAAATTGCAGGAAAAATAGGTTCCTATGGAGAATAGGATTATGAGCAGAAAAGTGATAGAATAATATAGTAAAGTTCTGCTTCTTGAATGCCATCATTCTAGAAAAACTTTGTTCATTGTTGTACGATAGCTTAGCTTAAGCTTAAGAAGGATCGTACTATTACGAAATTAGGTGGTTATGAACGGAATGAAAGAACAATTCACCAAGCTTTTTGGATTTACCGAGCGGAGCAGCGGAGAAGAAATCAAACAGATCCCGGTTCATGAGGTCATCAGCAGTCCCTATCAACCACGGACGATATTTGATGACGATAAGATAGATGAGCTTTGCCAGACTATCAAAACTCATGGAGTTATCCAACCCATTGTTGTACGCATGCGCGACTCCATATATGAGATTATTGCGGGTGAGCGTCGATGGCGCGCGGTGAAAAAGTTGGGTATGGCAACAATTCCGGCCATTATTCGAGAACTGAATGATTCACAAGCAGCCTCGATTGCATTAATTGAGAATCTGCAACGTGAAGGGCTCACTTCTATTGAAGAAGCTATCGCTTATCAGAAATTGATCGATCTTCATCAATTGACTCAAGAAAGCTTGGCACAGCGACTCGGTAAAAGCCAATCCACTATCGCCAATAAAATTCGTTTGCTGCATTTACCGGAAGAGGTCAAGACCGCTCTTATGGAACGGCAAATTACTGAACGCCATGCACGTTCTCTGTTGTCTTTGGATAGTGTAGAGATGCAGTTGAAGGTTCTGGCTGAGATTATTACCAAAGGCTTGAATGTGAAGCAGACGGAAGCACGAATTGCTTTTTATAAAGAGGTCAACAAAACCAAAAAGTCAAAGCGGGTTTCCTATACCAAGGATGTTCGTCTGGCTCTGAATACAATTCGCCAATCTATTGATATGGTTTCAGGCTCAGGAATGGAGATCACAACATCGGAGAATGACCGTGGTGACCATTACGAAATTGTTATCCAGATTCCCAAAAGATAAGTTCTTTCAAAGCTGCAGGCGGCCCTGAGGTGATTGGCCGCCTTTTGTGCGGCTTAACCCGGTTCATACCAACCAGATAAATAAGTAGAAAATCTGCAATTATTGCTTATCTATTTCCCGCAGAAGTGTTGCCGTCCCATTGGGCGGCGCTGCCTTTTCTACTTGCGACCTACAGATGATTCTTCCTAACTATTCGAGGTGAAATAAGTGTCCAAGATTATTGCCATAGCAAATCAAAAAGGCGGTGTCGGTAAGACAACAACCTCTGTGAACCTGGGTGCCAGCATGGCTACTTTAGGGAAAAGAGTGCTGCTTGTCGATATCGATCCACAAGGCAACACTACAAGCGGCGTTGGCATCAACAAAGCAGATGTAGCAAATTGCATATATGATATTCTTATTAATGAAGTTGAGCCCCAGGAAACGATCCTGGAGACACGTATCGAAGGCCTGCACATTATTCCTGCAACCATTCAATTAGCAGGTGCGGAGATTGAGCTGGTTTCCACGATTTCCAGAGAGCTGAAGCTGAAAAAGGCCCTGAATGCCGTCAAAGGTAATTATGATTATATCATCATTGATTGTCCGCCATCCTTGGGAATATTGACAATAAATTCCTTGACCGCTGCCGATTCAGTTATTATTCCGATCCAGTGTGAGTACTACGCGCTGGAGGGATTGAGCCAGCTGCTTAACACGGTACGACTCGTCCAAAAAAACCTCAACCCTCATTTGCAGATTGAAGGGGTGCTTTTGACGATGCTGGATGCCCGGACTAATCTGGGTATTCAGGTCATCGAAGAGGTTAAGAAATATTTCCAGGAAAAAGTATACAGAACAATCATTCCACGCAATGTGCGTTTGAGTGAGGCGCCATCACATGGGCAATCCATTATTACTTATGATTCCCGTTCCAAAGGGGCAGAAGTATATCTAGAGTTGGCAAAGGAAGTGATTTCTTATGAGTAAGCGGTTGGGTAAAGGGTTGGATGCGCTGATTCCATCCTTGTCGATCAATGAAGACGATAAGGTGGTGGAAATCCCCTTAGGTCAGCTCCGTGCTAATCCCTATCAACCCCGTAAAGATTTCAACGAAGAGGCTATCCAGGAACTGGCCGAGTCAATTCGTCAGCATGGAGTCATTCAACCTATTATTGTGCGCAGTGTACTTAAAGGGTATGAGATTATTGCTGGGGAACGGCGGTTCCGTGCATCCCAATTTTGCGGCAAAGCAACCATTCCGGCGGTAGTCCGTAGCCTCAGTGATCAACAGGTAATGGAGATTGCCTTGATTGAGAACTTGCAGCGTGAGAATCTGAATGCAATGGAAATCGCGGTGGCTTACCAAGGATTGATGGATCAGTTCTCGCTTACTCAAGAGGAGTTATCTCTGAAGGTAGGGAAATCCAGATCTCATATCGCTAACTTTTTACGGTTGCTCTCTTTGCCGGAAGAAGTGAAGGAATATGTTTCACGTGGAACAATTTCGATGGGGCATGCACGCGCTATCGTGGCCCTGAAAGATCCGGAACTGGTGAAACAGCTTGCAGAGCAATGTGTGGAGCAACAGTGGAGTGTTAGAGAGTTAGAAGAGACGGTCAAAAACCTGGACCGTAAGCCTGTAAACGGAATTAAGGCGAAAGTAGTGAAACGGGACCCCTATATTGATAATGTTGAAGAAACACTGCGGGAACGTTTCAAAACAACCGTAAGAATTAAACAAGGTAAAGAAAAGGGCAAAATTGAATTGAATTACTACAGTACCCAAGACCTTGAACGATTGCTGGAGTTACTGGGGAACTGAAGGATATAAACGACTGATAGCATATCCTGAACTATCCTCTGAGGGATAAGGAGGGGTATGCTTTTTTGTGAGTACTCGTTTTAATGAGGGCTTATTTTAAATGTGTGACATCCTGCTATTGTGGAACAATAAGAAAAGGTGGAGATCGTCGCGTGAACAGAAACAAAGAGGAAGTTGTTTATCTGGATCATGCTGCAACCTCATGGCCTAAGCCTCCGGAGGTGGCGGATGCGATGCTGAGTGTTTTACAACACTCAGGGGCTAATGCCGGAAGAGGGACTCATTCCATGGCGATGGGGTCAGGCCGCATATTGGTGAAAACCCGCAGTCTATTGGCTGATTTGTTTGGTGTTGCCAATGCGCAGGATATTGTCTTTACGCATAATACAACGATGGGTTTGAATATGGCGATCCGTGGGGTCCTGCAGGCAGGGGATCATGTGATATCGACAATGACTGAACATAACTCGGTGCGCAGACCTCTTGAATACTTGCGCAGGACTATCGGGATTGGTGTGGATTATCTGCAGGTGGATGAGGAAGGTCAGATCAATCTGCGGGAATTAGAAGGTGCTTTTCGTCCTAATACCAAATTGGTTATCTGCAACCATAGCTCCAATCTGCTGGGAAGCATTCTTCCGGTTGGGGAGATTGGCGGAATCGTCAAGTCGCATAAGGCTGTCTATTTGGTGGATGCCGCCCAAAGCGCCGGTTCTCTGGATATTGATGTGAGTGCGATGGGGATTGATTTATTGGCTTTTCCGGGCCATAAGGGGCTTCTGGGTCCGCAGGGTACAGGGGGACTATATATTTCTCCCGAGCTGGAGCTGGAGCCGTTGATTCTGGGGGGGACGGGCAGTCAATCGGAAAATAGTGAGCAGCCTTCTGTCCGCCCGGACCGATACGAAGCCGGAACGCAAAACACTGTAGGGATAGCCGGCTTAATGGCAGGGGTTCAGAAGGTCAGGTCCATTGGGGTGAAGATGATCCATGAGCGCGAATGGGATTTAACCCAGACGATGATGGAAGGCTTGTCCGCTATACCGGGCCTGCGCCTTCTTGGTCCTGCCCCGGGAAACCCGCGAACGGGAATCGTATCCTTTGTTATTGAGGGTCAGGAGTCTGCCGGGGTTGCCCATCGTCTGGATCGTGAATATAATATTGCGGTTCGCTCCGGCATGCATTGTACGCCACTGGCACACAAGGCTGTAAATACTTTGGAGACAGGTGCTGTTCGGGCAAGTGTAGGTGTGGATACGACACGACAAGAAGTGGGTAAATTGCTGGCAGCTATCAAGGAAATGTACGGCAATACCCGCAGCAGATAAATTAAAAGGATGGTCCATTCATGTCAGAAATCAATCGATTAGTAAGTGAGCAATTGCAATGGGTTGTACTTGGTTTCGCTGCAGTTATGCTGCTCCTGGGTGTAGCTGTTATTGTTCAAGGAAACAAGCTTCGATCAATGCGGCGCAGGTATGAGGTCATGATGTCCGGGAGCGGTGTGGAGGACCTGGAAAGCCTTCTGCTTGATCTGAAGAACCAAAGCGATATGCTGGAGGAAGAGCAAAGCGGACAGCGGGCGGCTATTCAGGCTATTGAGCAAAAAGTCCGCGGCATGAAGTCTAATGTAGCCTTGAAACGTTATAATGCTTTTGGCGAAAGAGGGAATGACCTTAGTTTCTCATTGGCCATCCTTGACGACAACAGCAGCGGGATTGTGATTACCAGCCTGCACAACCGCGAGGGTTCCTTTATTTACTCCAAACCGATGAAAAGTGGCGATTCGCAGTATCCGTTGTCCCCGGAAGAGAGAGAGGTTATTACTCTCGCGTTGCAGCAGACTTAGCATGGAGATTCCATTGTTTAATCGCCGAGTAGAGGCTGGTGGCAATAATATCCGACAAGCGCATCACTAAACTTAATCTTGTATTCTGCAGTACAAAGTATTCCATGAAGCCGCCGACATTAACGATTCCAGTCAAATGGATATCGCCAACCGGCGGCAATTGTTTGTTTACCCCCGCGCCTGGTCTGAGCGGACCATCCACAACCTGAATCGAACCCACACTGGTGGAATGCCCCAGACAGGCATCTATTCCGATGACAAATGGATTACTGTATCTTTCGTTAATAAGAGTCAAAGTTTCTTCGAGATTTACGGCATGGATCGGATCCTCCAGAGTCCCATACAGGTCAAAGAGCGGACTGTGGAAACGGGATAAAGAGGTGCCGACCAGCGGCCCCAGAGAATCGCCTGTAGAACGGTCAGTGCCTATGCATACGACCACGATTTTTGTGCCTGGACGGGTGCGGGAGAAGTGGAAAAGCAGTCTATGAGTGATGGCAGAATAGATATCGGGATCCGTATGTGATATTTTTAAACAGGACGGTTCTTGCAGCGGGGATACTTTGGATGAAGAGCTCATATCATCTTCCTTTCTAATGCAGATTCTATTTGCTATCTAGTATATGGATGGGAGAGGGATTTTATACTATGGCTGCGAGAGATAGGACAAGATGCCTAGAAGAAGGAGGCGTGAGGCATGGAGGAAGAAATGCTGATTGCATTTGACTCCACCCAGCAGGCACTGCGTGCCGAAATGCTGCTGGAATACGCGGAGATCGAAATTGATATCTTTCCAACGCCAAAGGAGATCACGGCAGGTTGTGCAATCTCGATTCAATTCTTTGCGAGTGCATTAAATGGGGTGCGCACACTTATAGCCGAACAGAACGTAGAGATTCGCGGCATTTATGGCAAGGATAAGAATGGCTATGTGCTGGTTGCAGGGGGAGGAGAATGAAATGAAGGATTGGTATTTGGATGTAGCTACGGACCCTCAAAAGGTGCTGAAGCAAGCGCTTGGATTCAGGGATAAGATTTGGCAGTGGTTCACCGATATAGATATGTGGATGAATGTGCTTTTTGCCGGCCTGAGACTCCTTATTATATTTATCCTTACACGGATTATTATTAAAGTCGTATACAATGTAATTGACCGCTCCCTACAGCGGAAGACGGGGGGGAGGATGCTCTCCAATACCCGCAGGTTCACCACAGTAGGCGAGCTGCTCAAGAATGTAGTCACCGTCATTTGCAACTTCGTCATGATACTGCTGGTGCTGTCAGAGTTTCATTTTGATCTGGCTCCATTGCTGGCAGGGGCAGGCGTGCTTGGGCTGGCGATCGGGTTCGGTGCGCAAAGTCTGGTCAAAGATGTAATTACCGGATTCTTCATTATACTGGAGGACCAGTTTGCAGTTGGCGATGTGATCCAGACGGGAACGTTCAAAGGGACGGTTGAATTGATAGGCCTAAGAACAACCCGGCTGCTCAGCCATACCGGAGAGGTCTTTATCATACCTAATGGCTCCATACTAAATGTGACCAATTATTCCATAGCTAATGCGCTTGCTGTGGTGGATGTGCCGGTTAAAATGGAGCGAAGCCTGGAAAGCACACTGGGGTTGATTGCTGAGGCGTTAAAAGGGATTGAAGAGCGGAGCGAGAGTGTGCTGGCTTATCCAAATGTGCTTGGGGTACAGTCGATGAGCACCGCGGAATACGTAGTCCGTGTAGCAGCCAGTTGTCAGCCTAATGCCAGAGAGGCAGCAGAGCGACAGATCCAGAATGACATCAAGCAGGCACTGGAGAAACAGAGTGCCCAGGAAGCCGCCCGTGCTGAGCAGGAGGCCCGTGAAGCGGCGGAGGCAGAAGCCAGGGCGGCGGCAACGATGAGGGCCGCAGAAGACAGGCTGGAGGCCGATGGGACGAGGGATGCTTCCTCAGCGCCAAGCCGCCAAGTGGCTGCCGCACAAGAAGAAGAAAGGGGGAAGAACAGTGGAACGTAAAGTTTTCGGTCTGGGGGATATTGTGCAGATGAAGAAGCCGCATCCCTGTGGCAGCAATGAAATGGAGATCATTCGTATGGGAATGGATATCCGGATCAAATGTACAGGCTGCCAGCACAGTGTGCTGGTTCCCCGGGCGAAATTCGAGAAGAATATGAAAAAGGTGCTGCGTTCAGCGGAGAGCGGGACCGACAATAATTAAGCTTGCAAATAAAAGGGGCGCATGATACAATAAGTCTTGCTGCGGAGAGGTACCCAAGAGGCCCAAGGGGGCTGACTCGAAATCAGTTAGGCGTGTCACAGCGTGCGTGGGTTCGAATCCCACCCTCTCCGCCACCTTACAATGCATCTTAAATAACAATCCTTCGTTCTTGCAACGGAGGATTTTTTGTTGTCTATAGCCGAAGCAAAAAGAAGGACCCATGCGGGTCCTTCCTTAGGAGGCAGTACATCAATGATGTTTGGAATTTCTCTTTCTAAAGCCCCTACAGTGACTAAGGTAATGCTGCGGCTGCTGCTTTTTTAAGACAACAGCCGACTACTCTTCCCTAAGAACAATAGTTGCTAAAAAATCAGAATCCCTGTGATTGTGTTCGTCTACGACGTCCAACGGAACCACACCTCTCTTTTGTACTGCCTGATAATAGTATGGCGCAGTGATGGGGTGTTTATACGTCTGGTTCAAAAATTAATGAACCCGGGCTTTTTCGATTTTTTTCCATTTGCGGTTTTTGTTCGTTGTCTCCGGAAAGGTATCGCCTTTTTTCATTTCAATCTGTCTTGGGTTTGTAATTTGCGTATGGAAGCTGCGGGCTTCGCCAACTTCGGTGTAGATACCTGGATTCGGGGCTTTATTGCCTTTTTCATATTCCGTTTGCTCGCCCATGATGATCCTCCTTCTTGAATGTGTAATGAATTCGGTTATATTCTGCGCACTGAGCGGGCTCTTCATGTATGCGCCCAAAAGCCCCCAGCATCTGCATATCCTGAATAAAGCTTGCACTCTGCAGCTCATTTTGATATATTTAAGTGGTGCGAGTTTGAGTGTGTATCTCGTTCCTTGCTCCTGGCGCGATCAGGGGCCACAGACCATAAGGAGGTGAAATTATGCGTAAATATGAAGTGATGTACATTATTCGTCCTGACATTGAACAAGAAGCCGTTCAAGCAGCAGTCGAAAAATTCCAAGGCATCATCTCCAACGGCGGGGAAATTACAAAGCACGATGTGCAAGGTAAACGCCGTCTTGCGTATGAGATCAAGAAATTCCGTGATGGCGTTTTTGTTTTGGTTAACTTTACTGCAGAGCCTGCAGTAGTTACTGAATTAGAACGTATCATGAAGATTTCTGACGAAGTTATTCGTTATCTCATTACGAACGACGTTGCCTAAGATCTTGACAAGCTTTGTAACAAATCGCTCTATAAGGAGGGGAATGAATTGTTGAACCGTATCATTCTGATCGGTCGGTTGACCCGTGACCCGGAACTTCGTTATACTCCCGCTGGCGTTGCCGTAACACAGTTTACGCTAGCCGTAGACCGTAACTTTACGGGCCAGAACGGTGAACGCGAGGCAGACTTCATCCCGGTTGTTACCTGGAGACAGCTGGCAGAAACCTGTGCCAATTATTTGCGCAAAGGTCGTCTGACAGCCGTGGAAGGACGCATTCAAGTACGGAATTATGAGAATAACGAAGGCAAACGTGTATACGTGACTGAAGTTATTGCTGATAATGTCCGTTTCCTGGAATCTTCGCAGAACCGTGAAGGTGGCAGTGCAGCAAGTGGTGCAGCTATGCCTGAAGAGCCAGCCTTTGGTGGCGGCAATAGCGGTGGCGGTGGCAATAGTGGACGCGGAAATAACAATAATTTCTCGCGTAACAACAATACTCAAGATCCTTTTTCGGGCGATGGAAAACCGATCGATATTTCGGACGATGATTTGCCATTTTAATAAGGAAGGACTGAACTGAACATGGCTTTTAAACCAAGAGAAGGCGGAGACAACGACAAAAGACCGGCACGTCGTGGTGGACGCAACAAGCGTAAAAAAGTATGCTTCTTCACTGTGAACAAGATTACTCACATTGACTATAAAGATACTGAGCTTCTCAAGAAATTCATCAGCGAGCGCGGAAAGATTTTGCCGCGTCGTGTAACAGGCACAAGTGCAAAATACCAACGTGCTCTTACCATTGCTGTAAAACGCTCGCGTCAAATCGCGTTGCTGCCTTACACAACGGAATAGTATGTTTCCCAGAGACAGCCGTTAATCCGGCTGTCTTTTTTGTTATGACGTCATACTTCAGTATCTGTTCGGTTGACTTCATCTGCTCAATATAGTAAATTACAGGTATCCTATAACTAAAGGGGAAATTTTGATGTTGGTGAGCGTTCTTAACTAGCAATTTCATATCATCTTTGAAGACATGCCAGCAGGCCCGTTCTCCCGAGAGGACGTGCTCTATTCGAGTCTAGGCGAATAGGCTATGCAGTGTTCTTAAAGATGAATGATTTAGTTAAGAACACGCGAAGCGTCATATGGCCTCTTTACGGCTGTTGAACCTTTGTCATGAACCGTGCTCTTGCAGCACGGTTTTTTTGCGTCCTGGTCCTTGTAGAGGGAGTAGGCATGACAAATATAGGAACAGCACCGTACAAATATGAGGGCAAGGACTGCCGTAGTGGCATTCTTTGCCCTTTTTGTGTTAGGGCCAATTACACCCATGAACAGGCAGAATATACAAGGAGGCTACGAATGATGAACGCACAAAGTCTGGAAACATTGGAATACGGAAGCATTAAGGAAGATTTAGAACGGTTCGCGGTCTCTTATGCGGGAAAGAAATATGTCCAGGAACTGGAGCCGATGACGGTCCTGCCGGCCATTCGCAGAGCTCTCGAGGAAACGGCTGAAGCGAAGGAACTGCTGGAAAAGGGATCAAGCGTACCGATCCCCTCTCTGGAAGGGATGGAATGGCTGATGTCGCTCATCGGAACAGGTTACCTATACAGGGAGGAGGATTTTACTGCGGTAGCGACATTTCTGAAGAGCTGTGCCCAGCTTCGCAAGTATATGGTATCCAAACAGCAGCATGCGCCACGGGTTGCTTCTTATGCTTCATCCCTGATGGAATTAAATCATGTACGGGACGAAATCGAGCGGTGCATTCGCTTTGGAGCGATTGAAGACGGGGCGAGCAAAGGGCTGGAACGGGTGCGCAAGCGGCTGACTACGGCTAAAGAGCGGCTTCATAAGAAATTAGACGGAATTCTGTCCCGGCACCAATCTATTTTGCAGGAGAAAATATACAGCTTGCGGGGAGGGCGGTATGTCATACCGGTGAAAAGGGAGTATCACAAGCTGATCAAAGGTTCGGTACTGGACCAATCGACAAGCGGGCAGACGGTATTCATGGAGCCCTACGAGATTGCCGCTCTGCAGGGTGAATTGGATTTGCTGACAGCGGATGAGGCACGGGAGGAAAACCTCATTCTGAGCCGGCTGACGAGCCTTATAGAGCAGGAGCAGGCGTCGCTAAGGCTCAACATTGAGGTATCGGGGGTGTATGACTTTATATTCGCCAAAGCCAAGTACGGACGGTCTATGGGCGCTATAGCGGTGGCGCTCAATGAACGCGGCTTCCTGAGAATGAATGGCGGACGGCACCCGATGCTGCAAGGGATGATTCCGGTTACCCTGGAATTTGGGCAGGGGTACCGGTCGCTTATAATTACGGGACCGAATACCGGAGGTAAAACGGTAGTGCTGAAGACATTGGGGCTGCTGAGTATCATGGTACAGTCGGGGCTGCTTATCCCCGTTGAAGGGGATAGCGAATTTGCAGTGTTCTCCGATGTGCTGAGTGTGATCGGGGACGGACAAAGTCTGACACAATCGCTAAGCACCTTCTCCGCGCAGATGAAAAGTATTGAGGGCATGCTGTTCAGTGCAGCAAGAGGTGTTCTACTGCTTATCGACGAGCTGGCTGCCGGAACGGACCCTGGAGAAGGTATCGCCCTTTCTATAGCCATACTGGAGGAATTAAGCCGTAGAGGAGCCAATATTATTGTCACTACCCACTTTAATGAATTGAAAAGGTTCGCTGCTGCCACTTCGGGCTTTCAAAACGCGCGAATGGAATTCGATAAAGAAACACTCAGGCCGCTCTATCAACTGACGATTGGAGAAGCCGGTGAAAGCTATGCGCTGCAAATTGCTACAAAGCTGGGGATCCAGAGTGGCGTCATCGAGCGGTCCAGAGAAATTCTCGAAGCACAGCAGGGAAGGCGGCAGGCCGGCGGGGATTGGGTGAGCAGCTTCTTGGATCAAGGAAACAGCCAAGATGATAATAACGGGCAGGAAGCAGGAGGATCACGGAATCCGGAGCAACAGACAGTTGAAGAAGAAGGGTCTGTTGCATCCGACAAGCCGGTGGTAAAACCGCATGTATTTGAGATAGGCGATGCAGTGTATGTCACAGCTTTGGACAGAACGGGAATCGTCTATGAGAAAATGGATGTTATGGGAAGAGTCGGAGTGATGATTCAAAAGCAGAAATTAAAATTTAACCACAAAAGGTTGAAACCTTATCTGTCCAAAGAGGAGCTGTATCCGGAGGAATACGATTTCGATATTATTTTTGAGAGTAAAGGAAACCGCAAGAAACGTAAGCTGATGCGCCGCAAACATGTGGAGGGGGTTACCATTATTCATAAGTCGGAGGATGATCAATAAATAGACAAATAGGCAAAGGTCTGTCCATACGGGCAGGCCTTTTGTCTGTGCTAAAAACAGGAATGAAGAGGATAAATTAGGGATCAGGCTTCACTTTATGAGCGATTTTGTATATATTCACTATAGTGTAGTTATAAAAACTACTGTCTAAAATGAAATTGACCATTGGTTTATTATAGAGGCAGCAGAAGGGAAAGGATTCATGAAGAACCAGAAAACAAGCCGGTTTATGCTGGCGCTGCTGGTGATGGCTACTATGCTGTCCGCATGCAGCGGAGCTAAATCCGGTATTCATTCCGATCATGTCATTCATAACGAATCCATCCAGCCCAAGGCAGGAGGGATTGCGACTTACGGATACTCTGCACCTTTCAAGGGGCTCTTTGATCCGGCCTTTTATGAGGGAGAAGACGATTACCAGGTATTAGAGTTTACCACGGAGGCTATGTTCACGTTAAAAGATGATCTGACGACAGTCCCGAATATTGCCACGTGGCAGGAGTCAGAGGATCACAGGACGTTTACATTCAAAATTAAACCGGGTGTGCTGTGGCATAACGGGGACGAGCTGACTGTGGAGGATTGGAAATTTGCGCTGGAGACCATCGCAAGTCCGGATTATACCGGCCCGCGTTATTACAGTGTGGAGATGATTGAGGGCGCCGAGGCCTATCACAACGGAGATGCGCAAGAAATTTCAGGTATTCAGGTGTTGGATCCTTATACGCTTAGGATTACGGTAACAAGCGCCCGCGTGAACACGATTGACAACCTGTGGCCTTATCCGATGAATAAAAAATATTTCGCAGGTGTAGCCGTTAAAGATATGCCAAACAGTGATCAGGTCAGAAAACACCCGATTGGCATAGGTCCCTTTGAAGTTACCTCTGTCCAGCCCGGCAAGGTTGTGGAGATGAAACGTTTTGATAAATATTATCGGGGCAAGGCACTGCTTGACGGCATTCAGTATAAGGTGTTTGACGAAAAGCTTGTAAACAGCCTGTTTGAGCAGGGTGAGATAGACATTGGCCTAGCCTCCCGGGATGCTTATGAAAGCTTGGAACAACTGGAGAATGTGAATATTCTGCAAGCGCCTGAGCTGTCTTATGAATATATAGGCTTCAAATTCGGACATTGGGACCCGGAGAATGAGAAGATTGTAATGGACAATCCTAAATTTAAGGATAAAAGGCTGCGGCAGGCGATGTACTACGCTTTGGACCGTGAAGGAATCATTGATACCTTCTCTTATGGACTTGGCCAGCTCATTGAGACCCCTCTTCCGGGAACAAGCTGGGCCAAAATTCCGGATGCAGAGATTAATACGTACCCCTATGATCCCGTGAAGGCAAAAGCTCTGCTGGATGAAGCCGGTTATACAGACCGGAATGCCGATGGGATCCGTGAAGATCCCGAAGGTAAACCCTTCGTGATCTCGTATGACGCCATGACCGGGAGTAAGATGAACGAAGCACGCACAGCTGCTATCCTCCAAAACTGGCGGGATGTGGGGCTTAATGTGCGGCTGAATGGCGGAGCCTTAAAGGAATTGAATGCCTTTTATGATGCGGTTGAAAGAGATGATCCGTCAGTTGAATTGTTCAATGGTGTCTGGGGACTGGGAAGTGATCCCGATCCGTCCGGATTATGGCGGGAGAATGATTTGTGGAATTACCCGCGCTGGACCTCCAAGAGGAACGAAGAGCTGATCCGGGAAGGCATCGGGCTGAAATCCTATGACAAGGAATACCGCAGACAAGTGTATTATGAATGGCAGAAGATGCTAAACGAAGAGGTGCCCATGATCTTTTTTTCCGAAAGGGAGAGCATAACTGCTGTGAATAAGCGGTTACAGGGCGTGCATGTCAATTCAGTGAGCAATATTATTGATCCCTATAAATGGTGGATTCAGGAAGACGACAACAAGAAATAGACAGGTTCAAAGCCGGCGGAATATGCGCCGGCTTTTTTTGTAGGATTTTATCGTTTCTTCGGTCAGTTAATGGGGTGAAAGGTAGTATATATTCGCCAACTTTAATAAAAATGAGAAAATTCTAAAAAAAAATGAAATCAAAATGCAGTTTCGTTCGTCATATATATATGGAGGATGACAACGATGAATAGAAGGATCGCAGTGGGGGCCGCAACAGCCCTGGTAATCGTTGCCTGTTTAATCGCATTTAAACCGGTAGTACTCGGATTTAAACCCTATATTAAGGCAAACGCAGCAG
The DNA here is from genome assembly GCF_014644435.1 of Paenibacillus albidus. Classification (GTDB taxonomy): domain Bacteria; phylum Bacillota; class Bacilli; order Paenibacillales; family Paenibacillaceae; genus Paenibacillus_AQ; species Paenibacillus_AQ albidus. The sequence continues at coordinate 33,095 of NZ_BMKR01000023.1, forward strand.
TGCTTCTGGACATGGATAGCGGAAGCATATGGTTAAACAAAAACGGTGATGAGCCGATGCCGGCCGCCAGCGTATCCAAGCTGATGACCGAAATGATCGTGCTGGATCACATTTCAGCCGGAAAAACCAGGTGGGACGACAGGGTGCATATCAGTGCCTACGCCAGTACGGCCGGCGGGGTTACCCTGTCTTTGAAACAGGGGGAATCGTATACCGTAAGAGAGCTGTTTGAGGGGATTTCCATCTACTCCGCCAATGACGCCGCTTTGGCCTTGGCCGAGCACCTGGCGGGCTCAGAGCCTTCCTTTGTCATCCTTATGAATGATAAAGCCCGTAGCTTGGGAATGTCTCCCGCTACTATATTTGCCAATGCTACTGGATTGCCGGTTAGTGACGTGAATCCGAACCGCCCGCCGGGACAGAGGAGCAGGGAGACGGTAATGACTGCCAAAGATACAGCGCGGTTGGCAGCCGCTCTAATTGACCATCATCCTGAAGTACTAGGTCACTCGAGCCGGACGCAAATGCAGCTTAAAGGCAAAGGACTGTATGTAAGCAATACAAACCTTATGCTCCCTGCTATGGGCGGAGCTTATGCGTATGAAGGCACCGATGGGCTGAAAACAGGATATGATACCCGTACCGGATACTGCATTGCGGGTACTGCAGAGCGCGGCGGCCGCCGGATGATCGCAGTCGTAATGGGTGCAGAGACCCGGCATAGCCGGTTTGAAGGGGCCGCGAGCTTGTTTGATTACGGGTTTTACAAGACCCTGCCCGCTGGGGAAAGAATGAAATGGATCATGCATGCCCTTGGCTTTGTAACAGGTTGATGGCCTTAGCATCATTTCGGCTCAGACAGCCGGAGTGATGCTTTTTCATGAAAGGTGTCGTTATTTGTTGTTTCTTTTTATGCGTTTAGTGATTACAATAGAAATATTGTTTCTTTAGGTGCAGTCCCGGGAGCCCAACTCTTTCCCATTTATAAGGCTGTGTCAAAGGGGATTCCCAGGTTTATTCTACAATTAGATTGACCCGAATTTCGGAAAGGGGGAACAATAAGGAAGTACGGAATCGGTTGTAGCCACAATACCGCTCAAGCAGTACAAACATGACTTCCTGGTCAGAAGACAGGTAAGCATTGCAAATATATTGCCAGAAATGATTTGTATATTCCACCATAAAAAAGGATTGAAAACATGAAAAAGAAGAAAAAAGTGAAAGATAAAATGAAGAAAAGATATATTGCCTTAATTCTTATTTTGATTGTAGCCGCCGGAGGATTTTTGTTCCGCAAACCTTTGGCTGTGCTGGCCTTTGATCTGTTTTTGTCGGACCAGGTCGAAGCCAAGCTGAAGGATAAGTCGTATGTGCCGCTGGTTAAAGACGATAATAAGGTGAAGCCGGAACCTATCGTATACAAAAGCGAGCCCTTTTCCCTGATGCTCCTGGGTACGGACCAACGGAAAAATGAAACTGCCCGTTCGGATACCATGATCTATGCAGTGGTGCGTCCGGAGGATTATAAGCTTCTGCTGATCTCCATCCCGCGCGACACTTACACTGAAATTATCGGCCACAGCGGAGACAAGAAAGACAAAATCACGCATGCCTTTGCATTTGGCGGCCAGCAGATGGCCAAGGATACGCTGGAAGCACTGCTGGAGCATGATATTCAATATTATGCCACAATTAATTTTCAGGGGCTGAAAGATGCCGTTGACGCCATTGGAGGCGTTCCGCTCCCGATCAAGAAGGATATCGTAAACAAAGGCAAGGACCATGAGAAGTTCACGATCAAAGGCGGCAAAGACAATTACAGTGGTGAAGAGGCCCTGAATTACACGCGTTACCGCGAGGACAGTGACTTTAACCGCACCAAGCGGCAACAGGTATTTATCGATGTAGTAGCCAATAAGATGCTGTCCATCAGCCAAATCAGCAATATTCCGGAGCTGCTGGAAATCATGGGCGACAATTTCAAGACGGATATTGAGCCGTCCATGATCATTAGTCTCGCCAAGAAATTTATGGGCGGCAATGAGATGGATATCTCCAGCTACACGGTACTGGGGGAAGGCAAGAAGATCAATGGCGTCTATTATGACATCGCTAACGAAGAGGATCTCGACCAGGCCAAGATGCTGATCGACAACTGGATGAATGCCGGAACACCCGTGGGACAATTAATAGAGCCGGGAAAAGCCAGCAATGCGCTGGAGCCAAAGGCGACTGGTACAGCACAATAGTTCTGAACGGATAAACAAACAAATAGGATATATCAAAATGCAGCAGCCATGGAGAATGTTAGTGGCTGCTGCTTGCTGTCTTCGTGGTATAATGGAGTGGAACTATTCATTGGCCGCCGCGTATAACTACAGGGTCTTAGTGAAAGTGGAGGGTAAAGAACGTTATTCCTTCGGAACTCTTTGAGGAGGATCAAGACATGAACATTGCATTTTTTTTGCTCCCGAAACAGGAGGTAGCCTGTGTGACGCTGGATTCAACGCTGCGTCAGACGCTGGAGCGGATGGAGTATCATCGCTATACCGCCGTGCCGATTCTGAACCGGAATGGAGAGTATGCCGGTACCGTAACGGAAGGTGACCTGCTCTGGTATATGAAGGATTCTGACGGCAAGGTTACTTTTGAGAATGCTTCCAAATATCTGCTTAAGGATGTGCCGCTGCGGATGAACAACCGGCCAGTCTCGATTGAAGCCGATATGGAAGATTTGATCAATCTGGCCAAGGTGCAGAATTTTGTGCCTGTGGTTGATGACATGAATCGGTTCATTGGCATAGTTCGGCGGAGTCAAGTCATAGAATATTGCGAGAAGTTTGTTTCCAGGGAATCCCAGGAATCGCTGTAAAACGCAAGTGACAGCGGCATTACACGAACCAAGGCCTGTATTTCCGGCGATAGCGGAATGCAGGCTTTTTTAAAGGGGGGCCTGCGCCTGGGGAGCTGCCGTGAAGCCGGGATACTTTTATGCTATAATCGGGAATAAAGCATTTTGCCGGAGGTAGAGAGACGTGCCCAATGTGCCGAAGGATCTGGATGTGGCCAAACGTGCCAAAGTCATCGAATGGCTCAAGACGGAAGTGATCGATCAAGTCTCACGGTTATTCAAAGCCTTATGGGAAGGCAGTACAGCCCGTGTGGGCGACAGCTTGGCCAGTCTGATTATGAGCTCTTACATTCTCGGCCGCAGATTGGGTATTCCCTATCGTGAGCTCGATGATGTACTGCTGGAGAAGCTTAAAAAGCACAGGCAGGAAGGACATCAGCTGGAAGAGTGGTACCAGGATATATCTGCATTAGAAGAACATATGCGTAAGAGGTGAATACTGTTGAAATTTCGCTGGACATCGGTAGCCTGGAGTGTTGCTTACCTGCTCTTGCTGCTTTCTTTATCAACTCCATTGCTCATCATCACCACTCTGTTTATGATTATTCCAGCCGTGGTTCTGTTCACTACACTGAGCACCAAGCAGTTCATTCTGCATCTGTTGCCGGTTCTTCTCATCGTGAGCTTGATTACACCCATGTATTTAATTATCGTTGCCTATTTTATATTGCCGGCTCTAATCATGGGCCGCTGGTATAAGAAACGCGCTTCCGCCCTGTCCACAATCCTTGCCGGTACGATTACCATCATTGGAGAGTTTCTGCTGCTCTTGCTGCTAGGCAAGGCGTTATTTAATTTTGATCTCTCGAGTTATGTTAATGATGTGCTGCAACTGGTTACATCGCCGTTGTCGGATTTCGGAAGCACGAACCCGCTGCTTAGCGATATGAGTATTACTTCCGAAGAAGTGCGGCAAATCAGCTATATGACAGTTCAAATGATTCCGATGACCATGATTGTCACCTCGTTTCTGATAGCTGTTATTACACACTCTATTGTTCGTCCAATCCTGAACAGTATGGAATATGCGGTGCCGAGACTGGCTCCTGCGCGTGAATGGAGACTTCCAAGATCATTTATCTGGTACTATTTGCTCGGCGTAGTGATCCAACTTTTGTTCTCCGGTGCAAACAGCAATTTTATGCTGATGATCTCTGCCAATCTGCTTCCTTTATTGCGAATCGGATTTATGATTCAGGCCATCGGATTTTTCTTTTTTGTAGCGCATGAGCAGAAATGGAATAAAATTGTTCCAATCCTGCTGGCTGTTCCCATTATTCTGTTGCCGCCGCTGCGGATTATCGGCATCATCGATCTGGTATTCCCACTACGTGAGCTTGTGACGAAATCGAAACGATAGGGTGAGGGTTCATGCCTAAATTTCTGCAAAGACGCTGGCACGGCTATCATACCGTATGGGCGTTCATGCTGCTGCTGGTTCTTATTATCGTAGTCAGCATCTATAACTGGGTCCTGGGTGTCGCCAGTTTGTTCCTTGCCGGCACCCTGTGCTTCTCCATGCTGAAAGCGGAAATATCGTTTCGGCGCAATCTGGTGGAGTACATCAACGGGTTGTCCTTTAGAATTAAACGGGTAGAAGGAGAAGCGGTCAGCATGCTTCCGCTAGGGATTGTGCTGTACAGCGAGGATCGGTCCATCGAATGGAACAACCGGTATGCTGGCGAGATTTTTGCACGCAAGTCTCTCGTAGGGGAGCCCATAGGGGAGCTTTTGCCGGATGTTGTCCCTGCTCTTGCAGGCAGCGCACAAGGAAAGCGGGAGGCGGCCAAAGAGAATCTCCTGAAGGATTCGAGGCTGGAAATCCATGTTGATGAGCGTTACTATCAAGTAGTCATTATTCCAAGTGAGCGTCTTCTGTACCTGTATGATATTACGGAGCTTGTGGTGCTTCGCGAACGTTATGAAGAAGAAAAGCTGGCTATCGGCATTGTGATGATGGACAACCTGGACGAGTCTGCCCAAGGAATGGACGACCAGCAGCGCACCTCACTGATTGCCAAAGTGACCAGTGAAATCACCGAATGGAGCAAGCAGTATGAAGTCTATCTGCGCCGCTTGTCCTCCGAGCGTTACCTGATGCTGCTGAATCACCGCAGCCTGCAGGCGCTGGAGGAGAGCAGGTTCGTCATTCTTGATGAGGTGCGGGAGATGACTGCGGATCTTAAGGTGCCGATGACCCTGAGTATCGGACTTGCTTTTGGAGCCGATTCTGCCAGTGAGCTGGGGGCGCTGGCCCAGTCCAGTCTCGATATGGCGCTTGGACGCGGAGGCGATCAGGCGGCAGTCAAAGCAGGCCAAAGGCTGTCCTTCTATGGAGGCAAGAGCAACGCCGCAGAGAAGCGGACAAGGGTAAGGGCGCGCGTGATTGCCCATGCCCTGCGTGACCTAATGCAGGAGAGTGACCGTGTGCTCATTATGGGACACCGGATTCCTGACATCGATGCTGTAGGCGCAGCCATCGGTCTACTCAAAGCGGCACAAATGTACAATGTGGAAGCTAATATTGTCATGGAGGGTCCTAACCCGTCCATTACCCGCATGCTGGAGCAGATCCGCAAGGACGAGGAGCTGAACCGATCGTTTATCTCCACGGAGCAGGCGATGCAGGTTATTACGGAGCACACGCTGCTGATTGTAGTCGATACGCATAAAGCATCGATGACGATGGAGCCCAGACTGGTCCAGCATGCCAGCCGGATTGTAGTTGTGGACCATCACCGCAGAGGTGAGGAATTTATCAACGAGGCTGTGCTGGTATATCTGGAACCGTATGCTTCCTCTACCTGTGAATTGGTAACGGAGCTGCTGCAATATATCCACGACAAAGTGAAGCTGAGCCCGCTGGAGGCAACGATGCTGCTGGCCGGGATTACCGTGGATACGAAACATTTCGCACTGCATACGGGGTCGCGAACCTTTGAAGCAGCAGGTTTTCTGCGGCGGATTGGAGCGGACACGATTCTAATTCAACGCATGCTGAAGGAAGATCTGCAGGAGTATATCTCCAAAGCCGAGATTATCAAGCATGCGCGGATGGTCTATGACCATATTGCCTTGGTGGTTACGGCACCGGGGATGAAGATTCCACAGCTGCTGATTGCTCAGACTGCGGATACGCTGCTGGGCATGACGAATGTAGTGGCTTCGTTTGTCATCAGCGAGCGCCCTGATGGACTGATCGGCATCAGTGCCCGCTCATTAGGGCGAATGAATGTGCAGGTGGTTATGGAGAAGTTGGGCGGAGGCGGGCATTTGTCCAACGCTGCCGTACAGCTGGAAGGAACATGCAAGGAAGCAGAGGCCAGACTGCTGAAAGTGCTGGCTGAAATTGAAGCGAAAGAGGGGCTATTCGAATGAAAGTGATTTTTCTGCAAGATGTGAAGGGTCAAGGCAAGAAGGGTCAGGTTAAAGAGGTATCGGAAGGTTATGCATCCAACTTCCTGCTGCCGCGGGGACTGGTTCGTCCGGCAACACAGGGCAATGTAAAAACGCTTGAGAATCAGGCGGCTGCCGAGCAGCGGCGCAAGGACAACGAGAAGGAGGAAGCACAGCAACTGGGCAAGAAGCTGGATGAGCTGACGCTGACGCTGAAAGCCAAAGCAGGCGAGGGTGGCCGGTTGTTCGGTGCCATCACCAGCAAGCAGATTGCAGAGACCCTGGCTTCCACCGAAGGCATCACGATCGACAAACGCAAAATTGAACTGGGTGAGCCGATTCGTCATCTGGGAGTTATTCAGGTAACTGTTAAACTTCACACGGAGGTCAAAGCTACACTCAAGGTTCAGGTAACGGAGGAGTAGTATGGGTGGAGATCTCTTTTTCGATCGGGTTCCCCCGCAGAATCTGGAAGCGGAGCAGGCTGTAATAGGGGCTATTCTGCTGCAGGATGAGGCACTGATTACCGCCATGGAGCGGGTGAATACCGAAGACTTCTACGATAAACCGCATCAAATGATATTTGATGCGATGGTGCAGCTCGGAGAAGAGAGCCAGCCGATAGATCTGATTACGCTGACGTCCAGACTGCAGGACAAAGGACAGCTCGAAGACATCGGCGGTGTAAGCTACCTGGCCAAGCTGGCTCACGCAGTACCGACGGCTGCCAATGTGGATTACTATGCGCAGATTATTGAAGAGAAGGCTATGCTGCGGAGGCTGATCCGTACAGCAACGCAAATTGTCAGCGAAGGATATACGGGCGGCGAAGATGTAGCCGACATGCTGAGCGATGCGGAGCGGCGGATTCTGGAAATCTCCAACCGGCGAAGCGGCAGCGGGTTCATCGCGATCCAGGATGTGCTGATGCAGGTATTTGACCGGGTGGAGCTGCTTCATATGAACAAAGGGAATACCTCCGGTATCCCGTCCGGCTTTGCTGACCTGGATCATATGACCAATGGCTTCCAGCGCAATGACCTGATCATTGTGGCGGCCCGGCCTTCCGTAGGGAAGACGGCGTTTGCCCTGAATATTGCCCAGAATGTGGCTGTACGGGCCAAAGAGACGGTAGCCATATTCAGTCTGGAAATGTCGGCTCCGCAGCTGGTTCAGCGGATGATTTGCGCCGAGGCCAACCTCGATGCCAATACAATGCGTACCGGAGAATTCAAAAGTGATGATGACTGGTCCAAGCTGACCATGGGAATTCAATCCTTGTCGGAAGCGCAGATCTATATCGATGATACGCCAGGGGTTACGGTTACAGATATCCGTGCAAAGTGCCGGAGACTGAAGAAGGAGAAAGGCTTGGGCATGATCGTCATTGACTACTTGCAGCTCATTCAGGGCCGAGGCAAAGGCGGAGAAAACCGCCAGCAGGAGGTATCGGAGATTTCCCGTACGCTCAAGCAGATTGCCCGTGAGCTGGATGTGCCTGTAATTGCCCTCTCCCAGCTTAGCCGGGGTGTGGAGCAGCGTCAGGATAAACGCCCGATGATGAGTGACCTGCGGGAATCCGGTTCAATCGAGCAGGATGCCGACATTGTAGCCTTTTTATACCGCGATGATTATTACAATCAGGATACGGAAAAGAAAAATATTATCGAAATCATTATTGCCAAACAACGTAACGGTCCTGTGGGAACCGTGGAGCTAGTATTTCTAAAAAATTTCAACAAGTTCGTCAACTACGAGCGTGCACACGCTGAACCTTTTGCAGGTTAAGTATAATTATGATCATATCCGAACGATTGCACTCTACGGGGTGTGATCGTTCGTTTTTATTTGACTTTGAAAATTCCGGCTGTTAAACTTGGTATTGTGCTTTGGCGGGGTAAACCGCTTGGGCGTCCGGAGGGCTACGTACATAAGCTAGACGTGCAGAGCCCATATTATTATAAATAATGGTGCTCGCGAGCACCTACGGAGGAATGAACATGTCAACGGTAGTCGTCGTGGGAACACAATGGGGAGACGAAGGCAAAGGGAAGATCACTGACTTTCTGGCAGAGAGCGCAGATGTGGTCGCTCGGTATCAAGGAGGCAACAATGCCGGTCACACGATTCTGATTGACGGAAAGAAGTATAAGCTCAGCTTGATTCCATCGGGTGTATTTTATAAAGAGAAAACTTGTGTCATCGGGAACGGCATGGTGATTAACCCGGCTGCGCTGATTGAAGAAATTAATTATATTCATGAGAATGGATTCGATACAGACAACCTGGTCGTCAGCGATCGGGCTCATGTCATTATGCCTTATCATATGCTCCTGGATGCCCTGGAGGAAGACCGCAAGGGCCCGAACAAGATCGGTACCACGCGTAAAGGAATTGGCCCATGCTACATGGACAAGGCTGCACGCAACGGTATCCGCATTGCCGATCTGATGGATGCAGAGGAATTTGAATTAAGACTCCGCCACTTGATGGAAGAGAAGAACCAGGTCATTACGCAGGTATATGGCGCTGAACCGCTGGATGTGGAAGAGATCCTGACTCAGTACCTGGAGTATGCGGAAGTGCTGCGCAAATATGTTACAGATACCTCAGTTGTGCTGAATGAGGCGATTGATGCCGATTCGAGAGTCTTGTTCGAAGGCGCGCAAGGGGTCATGCTGGATATTGACCAAGGGACTTACCCTTATGTAACTTCATCCAATCCATCCGCTGGCGGTGTCTGCATCGGTTCCGGGGTAGGACCTTCCAAGATCAAACAGGTTATCGGTGTGGCCAAGTCCTATACAACACGTGTTGGCGATGGTCCATTCCCGACAGAGCTGAATGATGCAACCGGTGATTATATCCGGGAGACGGGTCATGAATACGGTACGGTTACCGGCCGTGCGCGCCGTGTCGGCTGGTTCGACAGTGTAGTGGTACGTCATGCCCGCCGTGTCAGCGGCATTACCGGTCTGTCCCTGAATTCACTTGATGTGCTCAGCGGACTGGAGACGGTAAAGATCTGCACCGGCTATAAATTCCGTGGCGAGGTCATCACACATTACCCGGCCAGCCTCAAAATGCTGGCAGAATGCGAAGCAGTGTATGAAGAGCTTCCGGGCTGGAGTGAGGACGTTACCTCTGCGAAGACGCTCGAAGATCTGCCGGCGAATACACGCAGATACGTAGAACGGGTATCGGAACTGACAGGTATTCCTATTGCCATCTTCTCTGTAGGACGCAACCGGGAACAGACCAATCAAGTTATGCCCATTTATATCTAATCTATCTAAGCAGTACAACTTGCGGAGGCCTCGAGAGAGGCCTCTTTTTCGTATGCTCAAACCGCCAAAGGTTTCCCAAGGCCTGTTCTGGTCAATACTGGAAGAATAGATGGAACATGGACTGGATTCTCCAGAGATGAAACAGGAGAGACGCGAGAGGAGAAGTGAAGATGAGGTTGGTTAAACGCGCACTGGGTGTGTGCCTGATTGTGGTGCTGGCAAGCACACTTTCTATCCTGACGACGGGCGTGGTGGTGAATGCTTATGTTCAATCCCTGCTGGCCGGCTTGGATATTAAAGTGGACACACCTGCTCCAGGAATAGGCGGTTTGATGCGGACGATTATAGGGATGGACAGCAAGCCAGAGCCCAAAAAGGATGCCGGTGATTCCGATCAGGCGACCTCCAGTGTGCAGGAAGAGAAAGCAGATGACGTCAACGAGAAGCCGCCTGCCCATAACGGGGAGACGCCTGCCGGGGAGACAGTGCCGGAGGATTCCTTGCCAGTTATGGGACAAGCCTCTACGGATTCAGCAGCAAGTGGAGATGGCCAAAGCGATAGTGCACTCGATCAGCAATTGGTCATGACCTCTGAGGAGATGACAGAACTTAAGGACAGTTTGCCCTCCGCAGAGAAGGTCAATATTTTCAATATACTGATGGCCAAGCTGCCGCAGGAGGAGATGCAGAAAATCTCTGCTGCGATGGAAGACGGGTTGACCGAAACCGAGGTCCAGGAGCTGAAACAGGTTATTGCCAAGTACGTAGATCCGGATGAATACGACACCCTGTTGAAAATGCTTACACCGACGGAAGCGGCAACGCCTTAAAATTAGAAACCGTCACTTTTTGGACACCAAGCTGCTGTTTAATAGTCATATTTATACAAAAAACCCGCGATTTACGCGGGTTTTATCCTGTCTGTAAAGTTGAAATTGTTATTCCGCCTATGGTACAGTAAACAAGGACCATATTCGGTTAAAGTTTTGTAACCTTTTTGGACTTCAAGAACCTCAAGATCATTCGTACTAATTCAGACAGAAATATATAAGCGGCAATGTATATACGAGGGGAAATACTATAAGCTTACCATCTTTACATGTGTGAATGGGTGGACTGAAAGGGAGAGTTTCATGAAGGGATTTAAGTTCATAGGCCGGATGGGGAAACTGCGGAACCGCGAGGGTGCTTCCGCAGATTCGGGTGCAAATGATCAACTGGATAACCAAACCGTCATCCCCCCCAATAGTTTCAAGCAAGTGGCCCAGGGTTCAAGGAAGATTCGCCGTTCCTGGATTTTGGCTTCGGCCGGATTGGTGCTGCTCGCGACCGTATGGGTCGGAGCCCAGAAGCAATACGTTGCTGCCAATACGATAACCTACTACCGGGTGCTGGTGAAGGGCCAGGAGATTGGAACACTCAGCCAGGCGTCGCTGCTGGAGCAGGTGTTCGAGGATAAGCGCCGGGAGTATCAGACCAAATACCCCGACAAGGTGATGGTTCTTCAGACGGAAGGCATTACGACCGAGGCTGCCAAAGCCTATAAGCCGGAGATTGACAGCGAAGCGACCCTAGAGAAGCTCGACGGGATGCTGAAAGCGTATGCCGTAGGCGTGAAGCTGATGGTGGACGGCAAAGCGGTCGGCATTGTGAAGGACCAGGAAACAGCGAGTGCGGTGCTTCAGGGAGTCAAGGAGCACTATCTGCCCGAGACAGCTGCATCCAAAGGTGCAATACTGAAGCAAACGGCCGCTTCCAGAACCGCCGCGGTTAGCCAGACCGCTGCAGAACCTGTTGCATCGGCCAAGATCAGGGAAGAAGTTACGGTAGTTCCTGTACAGGCTGATCCGAACAAGGTGCTGAACCTTGAAGAAGCGGTTAAGGTATTGACGGAAGGCAAGGAGGCACCGCTGGTATATGCAGTGCAGGAAGGCGACACGATCTCCGGTATTGCCAAACGGTTTGAAATTACACAGGCGGAGATTTTTGCACACAACCCTGGAGTTAAGGAGCTGACTCTGCAGATCGGGGACGAGCTGCAGCTTACGGTTCCGCAGCCGGATCTCACGGTGGTGACGGTGGAGCAGGTATCGGAAGAAGTGGTTACGGAGCCTGAGGTTGAGGTGCGTACCAGCAATCTGCTGGAAGCCGGCAAGAGCAAAGTCGTGCGTCCCGGACAAACCGGACTCAAGCAGATGCAGTATCAGCTCACCAAAGAGAACGGTGTGGTGGTAAAAGAGGAGTGGCTAGGCCAGACTGTGATTCAGGCGTCCCTGCCTGAGGTGGTCTACCGTGGCACCAAGGTGGTCGGCGAAGGAACCGGCAGGTTTGCTTGGCCGGTTACCGGGGCTACGACCACCAGCAGCTTCGGCGAACGGTGGGGCCGCAGCCACAAAGGTGTGGACCTGGTATCCGGCAACCGTACGATTATGGCTTCGGATGCCGGAACAATTACCTTTGCAGGTGTCATGAGCGGTTATGGCAATGTGGTCATTATGGATCACCGCAATGGCTATGAGACCTATTACGGGCATTTGAACAGCATTTCTGTTTCTGTAGGCCAACGTCTGGAGCAAGGCGGCAAGATTGGTGTAATGGGTAATACCGGCCGTTCCACCGGCACTCATCTTCATTTTGAAATCCGCAAGAATGGAACTGCCCTTAATCCCATGAAGTTTCTGCAATAATTCATAATCGACCAGAGGCCGCCCGAATTGCTCGGGCGGTTTCTGCCGTTCAGGGGGGCTGCCCTTTATTCATAGGATGTGACGCCCTGACAGGTATGTTAAAATAAAAGAATCAATGTTAACAATGGATAGAGAGGTGAAGCTGAGGACATGCAGATGGGAACGATTCTGGTAGTAGACGATGAACAGCCTATTGCTGACATCCTGAAGTTTAATTTGGAAAAAGAGGGCTATGAGGTGATCTGCGCCTTTGACGGTATTAGCGCAGTGGAGCTGGCCTTGTCTAAACGTCCGGATCTCATGCTGCTGGATCTCATGCTGCCGGGCAAGGACGGAATGGATGTCTGCCGCGAGGTTCGCTCTGCGCATCTGGATATTCCGATTATTATGCTTACCGCCAAAGACGGAGAGATTGATAAGGTGCTGGGACTGGAGCTGGGGGCCGATGATTACGTGACCAAGCCGTTCAGCACACGTGAGCTTCTGGCCAGAGTCAAGGCCCAAATGCGGCGGCAGCATAAGCCTGCTCACTCGGAGACACAAAGTGAGCCCTCCGGAAACAAGCAGGGCATTCACCACTTTGACCTGTTTATAGATACCGATATGTATATGGTGTACAAGGGCGGCGAGCCACTGGATCTGACGCATCGGGAGTATGAACTGCTGTATTATATGATCCGGCATGCCGGCAAGGTTATGACCCGGGAGCATCTGCTGCAGGCCGTCTGGGGCTTTGAGTATTTCGGCGATGTGCGGACCGTAGATGTAACGATCCGGCGTCTAAGAGAGAAGATTGAGGAGAATCCCAGCAAGCCGGAATATATTTTTACCCGGCGCGGGCTTGGTTATTTGATGCATAGCCCCAAAAACGGAAGGTTGTGATGAAGGGACTGTCCTTTTTCCGGACGATTCAGGCCAAGTTTATTATCATTTATGTGCTGCTTATTCTAATTGCCATGCAGCTGATTGGGGTGTACTTTGTCAGCTCGATGAAGAACTCGCTGACTAATAATTTCACCAAGGACCTGAAGGCCCGTGCGGAAATGCTTTCGATTCTGACCGCGGACAAATTCGGCAGCGAAGCCGGGACTACCGACGAAGAGGCAGCGGTGGAAAGCCTGCGCGGCATGGTCAATAATCTGTACATCAGCGGCGCCGAAATTCAGGTGCTGGATGCGAGCGGCAAGATCATCACCACCTCGGTCCCCTCGCAGAGTGATTATGTGGGCCAGCGCAATACGCAGACTGTAGTCAGCCGGGCCTTGCAGGGAATCAGCGACAATGAAGAATATATCATTGCGGATGATAATGTGCGCAAAAAGGTCGTAGCGAAGCCCGTGCTTTCCGGCGAAAAGGTAGTGGGCGCGATCTATATTGCCGCCGATATGAAGGACCTCTATGCAACAATGAGCCGGATTAACAGCGTATTTATTTCAGGCTTGCTGCTTGCCTTGGCACTAACTGCTGTACTGGGTGTCATTATAGCCCACACCTTCACCCAGCCGATCAAGGAAATGACGAAACATGCGACTGCCGTGGCCGAAGGCCGTTTTAACCGCAAGATGCCTGTATTCGGCAACGATGAGATCGGCCAGCTCAGCCAGGCATTTAATTATATGACGGGAAGACTGCATGAGGCGCTCTCGCAGAACGAAGAAGAGAAGGAGAAGCTCGCTTCCATTCTGACCAATATGAGTGATGGTGTGGTGGCTGCCGACGAGAGCGGGATTGTGATTCTGATGAACCGCCGTGCGGCATTGATGCTGGGCGCCGAAGGCCCGCTGCCGGAAGGTGCGACACTGGATGGATTGCTGGGTCTTGACGAAGAGCAGACAGGATCACTGGCCGAAGGCAATGCCCAGTCGGCAATGCTGCATTTTACGCATATGGGCGGGGTGGATCCTAATATCGTTAGGGTCACCTTTACACCGATTCACCGCCGGGAAGGCGGCATTGCCGGTACGATTGCGGTGCTCCAGGATGTGACCGAGCAGGAGAATCTGGAGGAATCACGGCGGGAGTTCGTGGCCAATGTCTCGCATGAGCTGCGCACACCGCTTACGACCATCAAGAGCTATGCGGAAGCACTTGACGACGGGGCCCTGGAAGACCCGCAGCTGGCCGTTCGTTTCGTTGGCGTGATCCGCAATGAGACCGAGCGTATGATCCGGCTGGTTACGGATCTCCTGCACCTGTCCCGGCTGGATTCCAAGGAGGCGCGGCTGCGTATTCAGCCGACGGATATAACCGAGATGCTGGAGGATGTGGCTGACCGTTTCTCCTTCCAGTTGCGCCAGAAGCGGATTGATATTACGACAAGGGTGCGTAAAGATATCACCACGGCCTGGCTGGACCGTGACCAGATCGATCAGGTACTGGGCAATCTGCTCTCCAATGCGCTGAAATACACACCGGAAGGTGGCAGGATCGAGCTCGAAGCCTTGAAGAATGAAGACGGCATGTTGTCTATTTCGGTCCGTGATTCGGGTATCGGCATCCCTAAAAAGGATATTGAGCGGATCTTCGAGCGCTTCTACCGGGTCGATAAAGCCCGGTCACGGAGCATGGGAGGGACCGGACTCGGTTTGTCCATTGCCCGGGAAATTGTGAAAGCGCATGGAGGCTCTATTTCGCTGCAATCCGAGCTGGATGCAGGGTCACAGGTGACCTTCACGCTGCCTCTGGAGAGACAAAGGGGGATGGAAGCGTGAAGGAGAGAGTGAAGTCATGGATTCTTGCATTGCTTGTGCTCAGCAGCCTGATAGAGAGCTATTACCTGATCTACCGCTTGCCGGGAGCGGACTCGGCGGTGCTGTCGGAGAATTTATATGTGAAGACCGACAATATGGGACCGGAGGAGAAGGTCGAGAACCTGCTCTATCCCGATAAGATGGTTATTCATATGGGAGCGGACAAGCATACTCTCTTTTATCCCAGCTCAACCTTTTACAATCTGATCCTGAACCGGCTCAAGGGCCGCGGCTTTGAGAGCTTTCAGCGGCGCTCCGTGCAGGATTTCGACTGGGCTAAGATCCGCCAGGAGAACCCCGGAATTGAGCTCTCCTTCGGGGCGGGTATTCCTGTTACGCTGCTGCAGCGGGTAATGCAGCTCTCGCCGGATTCTCTGTTCGCCGGGGAGAGCATCGACCGGATCTGGATCTACAGCATCAAAAATGACTCCAAGGCGCATGCAGTCTTCTTCAGCACCCGTGGGGATATTGTCTACGAAGCTGCCAAAGCTGACCTTACGGTTCAGGATATTCAGCAGCATGTGGATTTCGGCAAAAATTGGACGGTGTACACCACCGATAATGGTGATTATTATGTACCGGAGACCAGGGTTTCACTGATTGAGGCGGAAATCCCTTCTGACATGTACACTACGGAACAAATGCAGAGCAATCTTTTCTTCGATGCGGGCAGCACCCGGTATATACAGGAGAAGAATGGCTCGGAGATTTATACGGACAGCAAGCGGAGCCTTCAGGTAGATCAAGAACAGAACTGGATGAGCTACAGTGATCCTGCAGCTCTGCCGGCAGGAGAGAGCACACCGGCCAAGGATGCGCTGGAAGCGGTGGAGTTCGTGAACCAGCATGGCGGCTGGAACGGGGCGTACCGGCTGGCGGCGACGGAGGAAGGCCGGCAGGAGCGGAAGGTTTCCTTTCAGCAATATTACGGTTCCTATCCGTATGGCTCCTACCCGATTATAAGTGACGGGCAGCTGCAGTACGGGGTGATTCACCTGGAGCTGCAGCAGGGGACAGTTTCTTCGTATGAACGCTCTTTGATGTATGTTGATGAGGGACAGGCCGTCAAAAAGGTTGTGGAATTGCCAGGCGGTGAAGAGCTGAAAGCCCAGCTGGCCGAGATTGGCAAGGCATCGCCGGTGAAGGATTTGACACCGGCTTACGTGCCGGTGGTACAAGGGGAGAAGCTGCGGCTGCGCCCCGTCTGGAGAGTTACTCTCAGCGACGGCAATGAGCTTACATTGAATTAGGCTTATGGGTCCGGATGACTAGCTGATCAATGCGTACTGATATAACTTTGGGAGGAATGGGGTATGGATTGGGGAAGGGCCAAAAATGTGCTGATCTACGCTTTTTTGCTGCTGAATCTGCTGCTGTGCTATCAGCTCTGGGTTGATCTGCGCGATCAGGTCAGCGCCAGTGTGGACTTCACTTCCCTGTCCGAAGAAACCCAGAGGGTGATGGAGCAAAAGGGAATACGGCTGCTGTCTGCGATTCCGGCGGGAACCCCGGAGCTGCCTGACATCACCTATCGCTATTCCGGGGAGGAACAGAATGATTCACCGGTCCAGCTTAAGCAGCCTGTAGACAGCAAGCTGATTTATTCCTCATTCTCGGAGCTGAGCAAGCAGCTGGAGAGCCAAATTCCGGATATCGCCAATTACCGTTTTGATGCTCAAGAGAGCGAGGTGGGCAAATTCGTGCTTCATCCGCTGGTCGAGAACCAGTGGTCGCTGTTCCGGGTCAGGCTGGAGCTGATTAACAGCGATCAGAAAATTGTGGCTTACAGGTGGCCAAAGATCGAGATCGCTGCAAGCAACAATGAGGATGTGCAGAAGGTGCTTCCCGCTTCTCAGGCGCTGAGCAGCCTGATCGAGAAATATTTTCCGCCGGATTCGGTGGTCAAAGAGATTGAACTGGGATATTACGGAGAATTGTTCAATTCCGAGAGTCAGGTGGCGTCACCCATGTGGCGGTTCATGCTGGAGAACGGCAAGGCTTATTATGTAGATGCCATCAGTGCGGATATCATCAGTCCCAAGACAACAGAGTAGAAGGAGCAGGAAATATGGGTATATCATTCACAGTATTATCCAGCGGTTCTACCGGGAACGTAACGGTGGTACGCAATGGAGAAACTACACTTATGATCGATGCAGGTCTGAGTGCGAAACGGATCGATGAGCTGCTCGCCATGCGCGAGCTGACGGGAAAGGATATAGACGGCATTTTGGTTACGCATGAGCATTCCGATCATATCAAGGGGCTTGGCGCAATGGCGCGTAAATATGATCTGCCGATCTATGCCAACACCAATACCTGGGGTGCGATTGAGAAGGGGATTGGCAATATTGCTGAACATAACCGGATCATTCTGGAGTCCGGCCAACATAGAGATTTTGGAAGCATGCGTGTAGAGTCGTTTGCCATTTCACATGATGCGGCCGAGCCGGTGGGGTATAACTTTTATGATGGCAAAGAAAAGCTCTGTGTAGCCACAGATCTGGGGTATGTCAGCGATAAGGTGAGGGCGGCCATCGCTGATGCCGATGTGCTTGTGCTGGAGGCCAATCATGATATAGAGATGCTTAGAATGGGGCGTTATCCGTGGAACACCAAACGGCGTATTCTGGGCGACATGGGCCACCTCTCCAATGAAGCCGCAGGAGCGGCACTGAGCGAGATCCTGACCGGGCGGATGAAGCGCGCTTATCTGGCGCATTTGAGCCGGGATCATAACATGATGGATCTGGCCAAAATGTCCGTACGCGGGGCAATGGAAGACCGGGGCTGCTTCTACAAGGACAGCGAGTTTAGATTGTGCGATACGTATTACGATCAACCTACGCCATGGGATAAGGTGAGTCAGTCATAAGGTGATCCATCTCTGCTATCTTGCGCTCCAATTCCTGGCGGGACAACAATCCCTTCTCAATCAGCAGCTCTACCATAGCCGCATGGGCAAGCGTCATATAATAGTGTTCATCCTTCAGATCGCCGAGCTTGCCGATAAATTGCACCAGATCCATACTGGACGAAAAAGAATCCATGGTTATGCCTCCTTCCAAGCAGAATTGGGAAAATAATCTGTAAAAAATATGCAGGACTTATCGATTAGAAAAGCCACGACACGGCGCCAGCCTGTGATACAATCGTATAGAGCGGGATCAAGCGCAGCTTCTCTACTATTGTAGTCTTCTAAGCCGCAAAATATTCCCTTTCAAAAGAATATAAGCCTCATTACGCTTACAAGCCGTTCTTTTGGGGTGAAATATAGTGAAACCTTTTAAAGCGAAAAGGAGTCTAACAAATATAGGTCTAGAGGGCACGGGTGTTTGGATATGGCGTTAAGGCCAGGGATGGGCTTGCTATAGAGGGGAGAGGATTTCTGGTGGGATTGTTTGATGATGATTTCTATTCAACCAAAGTATCGCGGCGTGAGGAACGTGAAGCTGCCAAAGGGGCAAGACGCGGATGGTCTGTACGCAAGTCACGGCAGGGATTGGCTACCTGGCAGGTTTCGGCAATAAGCTCTTTGGTCAGCGCGGTAGTGGCGGTGCTGCTGTTCAGCCTGGTTACAGGCCAATTATCCGGTGAGAAGGCGCTCGCACCCACTGTGATCGAGAAGGTAACGCCAAGCAGCGGCGATCCGTACGACCGGATTATTCAGGCGGCGGCTACGGTCCGGCCAGCGGTAGTGAGTATTATCAATCATAAAGAAGACAATGAGGAGCTTAGTATTCTGGATGAATCGGCACTCGGCTCCGGAGTTATCTATAAGAAGTCAGACAATATGGCCCTTATTATTACCAATAACCATGTCATCGATGGGGCCGGCAAGCTGGAAGTCGTTACGGTAGATGGAGAGACCCATAAGGCAACCCTGGTCGGCACGGACAAAGTCACTGATATTGCTGTACTGTCGATAGATGCCAAGGGCATCCATACTATTGCCCAGATTGGAGATTCCTCCAAGCTGCGTTTGGGGGAAACCGTCATTGCTATCGGCAATCCACTGGGGCTAGGCGATACCTTGACCTCAGGGATCGTCAGTTACACGGAACGGATGATCCCGGTGTCGCTTAATCAAGATGGGGTGTATGACTGGGAGCAGGAAGTAATTCAGACCGATGCAGCCATTAATGAAGGCAACAGCGGCGGTGCACTGGTGGATTTGAATGGCAAGGTGATCGGCATTAATACGATGAAGATCTCGGATACCGGAGTCGAAGGCCTGGGTTTCGCTATTCCCGCTAACCATGTCATGGAGACGGCGGATGAGCTGGCAGAGAAAGGGAAGATCTCCCGTTCCTACCTCGGCGTATATTCCATCGATCTGAATAATCCATATGTACCGCTTGACGAGGAGCAGCGCAAAGAGCTGAAGCTTCCAGACAGTGTCCAAAACGGCGTTGTTGTACTAGATGCGGTGGGTCCGGCGAAGGAAGCGGGACTAAAGCTCAATGATGTGATTGTCAAATTTGGCACGGAATCCATTACTTCGACCCTCACTCTGCGCAAATATTTATATAACCAGACGAAGATTGGCGACAATCTGGAGATTACATATTACCGGGATGGGGTAATGAAGCAGGTAACGGTTAAACTTCTCGAAAAACCAGAGGAATAAATCTGTTCGCAGCGGCATATAATATCAGTGCAGTCACGACAAGGAAATAAGGCAAGCAACGTCCATTTAATGGACATTATCCATTTTTTCGGGGGGATATAATCGGATAGTATATCGAATGTATATACTTTCTTATATATCCAGACCGACTGGCAGCCCTTACATTGGGAAGTTAGCCTTTATAGGGAAAATACGGAGAAATTCGGATGGGCAAGCTTGCCTTTGCGTATCAGGTGTGTTAATATGAATTTATTCATACAATTGATACCTAATTCTTACATTGAAAAGGGCTGTCATATTGGTAGTTACAACCTTTCTCAATGTGTGAATTTTTTCTTTGTTTGAAGATAAAAAGAACATATTAATTTAAATTTGTGGAGGTAACACACATGCAAACAGGTACAGTTAAATGGTTCAACGCAGAAAAAGGTTTCGGATTTATCGAAGTTGAAGGCGGAAGCGACGTATTCGTTCACTTCAGCGCAATTACTGGCGACGGCTTCAAAACTTTGGACGAAGGCCAACGCGTTGAATTCAACGTTGTTCAAGGCAACCGTGGACCACAAGCCGAAAACGTTGTAAAACTGTAATATAGAAGATACCGTCCCCGCTTGCGAAAGTTGGGACGGTCTTTTTTTCAACAACTGGTAATATTCTTGAGACTCCGTTAGGAGTTTTTCTTATAATATCAGACTTGCACAGCCATTCTAAGGCCAAATCTGGTATAATAAGAATTATATCCGCTAAATGCGGTTCAACTGCTTGGAGACACGTCGAAAGGCGTTTTTCTTTTTTGGTTCTTCAACTTTTGACATAAAGGAAGGGAGGAACGGCAATGAACTACCGGAAGAAGCCTTTGGAGGAAATACCGGAAGAAAATACCGCAATTTGGGCATGTACCAATGATGGATGCAACGGATGGATGAGGGACAATTTCGCATTTGAAAGTGCGCCTTCTTGTCGTCTCTGTCACTCCCCTATGGTACGGGGCATGAAGATGCTCCCACAGCTGCTTAATTCGAATGGCGATCTGAAATCGCTAAAGAAGGGTATTTCCATTACCTAACCAACGCCTTTATGGGTCGAGCTTTTCTATAGATTGACGAACAACTCCGAGACGGTGAACCCGTCTTATTTTTTTTGCCTTTTTGAAGCACATTGTGACATTTGTCACAAATTTATTGAATTTGAGGCCTGAAACGGGGGATTAATGTGATAAAAATCACACTTTAGCCGCTGAGATTTTGACAAAATAGACATATCGAAAAGGGGAGAAGGAAGGGGAGAAATATGGATACAGTTATGCTGTCACGTATACAATTTGCGTCGACGACGATCTTTCATTATTTCTTTGTGCCAGTATCTATTGGACTAGCGCTATTGATTGCGATCATGGAGACGATGTACGTTAGAAAAGGCAATGAAGAGTATAAAAGAATGGCGCAATTCTGGGGGAAGCTGTTCCTCATTAACTTTGCCGTCGGGGTGGTTACCGGGATTCTGCAGGAATTCCAGTTCGGGATGAACTGGTCGGATTATTCCCGCTTTGTCGGTGACGTGTTTGGAGCTCCACTGGCGATTGAAGCGCTGCTTGCCTTTTTCCTGGAGTCTACGTTTATTGGACTCTGGATCTTCGGCTGGGATAAAGTCTCCAAGAAGGTGCATCTGCTGTCCATCTGGCTGGTAGCCTTCGGTACCATGCTGTCCGCGTTCTGGATTCTGGCCGCCAACTCCTTTATGCAGCATCCGGTTGGGTTTGCGATCAACAATGGTCGGGCGGAGATGAATGATTTCTTCGCGCTGATTACGAATGGACAATTACTGGTGGAATTCCCGCATACGGTGCTGGCGGCTTATGCCACAGGCGCATTTCTTGTCACGGGGATCAGTGCTTATAAACTGCTTAAGAAGCAGGAAGTCTCCTTTTTCAAAAAATCGTTTGAGATCGCGGCCATCGTCGGCATTATCTCTTCGATTGGGGTAGCGGTGGCCGGCCATGCGCAGGCTCAATATCTGGTGGAGACCCAGCCGATGAAGATGGCGGCTTCCGAAGGACTATGGGGTAAAAGCGGTGATCCGGCACCTTGGACAGTATGGGCCAATATTGACCCGGAGAATAAAGATAATTCCGGTGAATTCAAGATTCCTTACCTGCTGAGTTTCCTCTCTTACAGTAAATTCTCCGGTGAAGTTAAAGGGATGAATGAACTGCAGGCTGAATATGAACAGCAATATGGACCAGGGGATTATATCCCGCCTGTACGCACAACCTTCTGGAGCTTCCGGATCATGGTTGCGGCAGGTACAGCGATGATTTTCCTGGGGATGTATGCGATGTATTTGATGTGGCGCAAAAAGATGGACCGTCCGAACACCTGGTTCATGCGCTTCATGCTCTGGGGACTTCTGCTGCCTCCAATCGCCAATACGGCGGGCTGGATCATGACGGAGATTGGCCGTCAGCCTTGGACCGTCTTCGGACTGATGCAGACCAAAGACAGTGTATCGCCTAACGTAACAAGCGGCCAGGTTCTGTTCTCGGTCATTTCGTTTACAGTTATTTATGCCATTCTGGGTGCGGTGCTGGTCGGATTGTTCATCAAAGTCATCCGCAAAGGCCCGTATGCCATGGATAACGATCACGGCGAGTCGCATGATCCGTATAACAAGGAGGGTTCCCATGCTTTCTCTTAATGAATTGTGGTTTGTGCTGATTGCGGTGCTTTTTATCGGGTTTTTCTTCCTGGAAGGCTTCGACTTCGGCGTAGGGATGGAGACTCAGCTTCTTGCCAAAAATGATACGGAGCGCCGGGTGCTAATCAACTCGATCGGTCCGTTCTGGGACGCTAATGAGGTGTGGCTGATCACAGGTGCGGGTGCTATGTTCGCGGCTTTCCCGGATTGGTATGCCACCTTGTTCAGCGGATTCTATATTCCGTTTGTGTTCGCTTTGCTGGCGCTGATTGCGAGGGGTGTCGCTTTTGAATTCCGCGGCAAACGCGATTCTGTAGCCTGGGTCCGTACCTGGGATGCCTGCATCTTCATCGGCAGCTTCCTGCCGCCGTTCCTGCTCGCCGTCGTATTCGCCAGCTTCATCAAAGGTTTGCCGATAGATGCGGATATGCAGATGTATGCCGGATTCACGGATATCGTCAATGTCTATACAGTCGTTGCCGGGTTTACTGTCGTACTCCTGTGTCTGGTACACGGACTGATGTTCACAACACTGCGTACGATGGGAGATCTGCAGCTCCGTGCACGTCAGCTGGCACAGAAATTGCTGCTGCCCTTGGGTGCGCTGCTGCTTGGATTTGTGGTCATGACATATTTTATGACCGATATTTTTGAACAACGTGGTACACTGCTGATGATTATAGTAATATTAGGGATAGTTGCTTTTGTCCTCGCAGGCTACTTCATGCTGCACAAGAAGGACAATTGGGCTTTCGGCATGACCGGTGCGGTTATGGCTTTGGCCGTTGCTTCGATCTTCGTGGGATTGTTCCCGCGGGTGATGATCAGCTCGCTGGATCAAGCGTTCAACCTGACTATTACCAATGCGGCTTCGGGGCAATATTCCCTTAAGGTCATGACGATTGTGGCACTTACAATGCTGCCGTTCGTACTGGGTTATCAAATTTGGAGTTATTTTATCTTTCACAAACGGATTCACGAGAAGGAGCATCTTGAATACTAATGGATAAAAATTTGCTTGGGTACAAAGGAGTTAAGCCGGTCTTCCTGATCGTTGGCTTCTTGACCCTGGTGCAAAGCCTGTCCATTCTTCTGCTGGCCAAAGGGCTGGCGGAAGTCGTCTCTGCGCTGTTCGCGGGAGAACCGCTGAAGGAACAATGGGGCACTTCCCTGTTGTTCCTTCTTGCGTTTCTAGTGCGCCATGCGTGCGCTTTGCTGATGAGCAAGGTCTCCTACCGCTTTGCGGAGGCCACCGGAAGCAGCATGCGCAGACAGATGATGGATAAGCTGTTCCAGCTGGGGCCAAGAATGGTGGGGGACCGGGGAACCGGCAATCTGGTTACGCTGGTACTGGAAGGCGTCACGAAATTCCGCACGTACCTGGAGCTGATTATTCCACGGATGGTCGGGATGTCGGTGACGCCGGTCCTGCTGCTGATTTACATCTACACCCTGGATACCTCAAGCGGGGTCATCCTGACCTTGACGATGCCGATCATCATTGTGTTTATGATTCTGATCGGAGTGACAGCGCGCAAACAGATGGACCGCCAGTTGAAGTCCTACCGTACCTTATCCAATCACTTCGTGGACTCGCTGCGCGGACTGGAGACGCTAAAGTTCCTCGGGCGCAGCCGCAGCCACAGCGAGAGCATCGCTACGGTGAGTGATCGTTATCGCTCGGCGACTATGCGTACGCTGCGGGTGGCGTTCCTGTCTTCGTTCGCGCTGGACTTCTTCACCATGCTATCGGTGGCCTCAGTAGCAGTCAGTCTAGGGCTGCGTCTGGTCAATGAGCAGATGACTCTGGTCACGGGACTGACGATTCTGATTCTGGCACCTGAATATTTCCTGCCGGTGCGGCTGGTGGGCGCGGACTTTCACGCCACACTGGATGGCAAGGAAGCGGGCGAAGCCATGAAGAGTATTATTGACCGGGAGACGGCGACAGCGGAAATTATAGAAACTACGGGAACTGGAGCCGGTGCCGCTGCTGCGGGAACAACCGGACCGGAGGCAGTCACCCGGGAGTCTATCTTCACCTGGCGCGCAGACAGTGAGCTTCTGCTCAATGAAATTGGTGTGAAGTATGAAGAAGAGGGAATTTCCTCACTGTCTGGGGTCAGTCTTGCGTTTCAGGGTGCCCGCAAGATCGGCATTATCGGGGAGAGCGGGGCTGGTAAATCAACGCTCGTCGACATTCTTGGCGGGTTCCTGCATCCTAGTTCCGGGAGCATTACGCTGAACGGCACGAAGCTCAGTGCCTTAACAGATGAGGCCTGGCGCAAGCAGACTGCGTATATCCCGCAGCGGCCTTATATTTTTAGCGGAACACTTGCGGATAATGTGCGCTTCTACTACCCGGAGGCCTCCATGGAGGAGGTTAGCCGGGTGGTGGCGGAAGTAGGACTGTCCCGGCTTGTGGCTTCCCTGCCCGGCGGGCTTGAGGCGATGATCGGCGGGGGCGGCCGTTCCTTAAGCGGCGGACAAGAGCAGCGTGTGGCCCTGGCACGTGCGCTGCTGAGCAGCCGTCCGATGATGCTGCTGGATGAGCCGACGGCGCATCTGGACATTGAGACGGAGTATGAGCTGAAGGAAACCATGCTGCCGCTGTTCACCGGCAAGCTGGTCTTCCTGGCTACGCACCGTCTGCACTGGATGGTTGATATGGACGTTATTGTGGTCATGGACCACGGACAGGTAGCTGAGGTGGGTACACACAGTGAGCTGGTCGCCCGCAAGGGTGCTTATTATGGGCTGATACAGTCGCAATTGGAGGGAATCCATTGAAACCTGAAGGATGGTTTGCCCCTTATGTCTCGTCGTATTTTTGGCGTTTTGTGCTGATTATAGCGCTCGGCGCACTTACTATATTCTCGGCTTCGTCGCTGATGTACACCTCGGGGTTCTTGATCTCCAAGGCATCCATCCCGCCGGAGAACATCCTGATGATCTATGTGCCGATTGTCGGCGTGCGTACGTTTGGTACCAGCCGGGCGGTCATTCAT
This sequence comes from Paenibacillus albidus, assembly GCF_014644435.1. Taxonomy (GTDB): domain Bacteria; phylum Bacillota; class Bacilli; order Paenibacillales; family Paenibacillaceae; genus Paenibacillus_AQ; species Paenibacillus_AQ albidus. The sequence goes on from NZ_BMKR01000023.1 coordinate 58,458, forward strand.
TACGTGGAGCGTCTGGTCGGTCATGATACGATTCTGCGGATTTTGTCCAAAATGCGCGTCCGTCTGTATCACATCCTGGAGCCGCAGGCGCTGTTCCTGTCTTCGCGCTTCCGTACCGGGGATATTCTCGGGATGCTGGCCGATGACATTGAATATTTGCAAAATGTGTACCTGCGCACCGTGTTCCCAAGCGTCATTGCACTGCTGATCTACGCTGCCGCTGTCATTACACTGGGCACCTTCGATCTGGCCTTTGCACTGCTGATGGGGCTGTACATTCTCGTACTGGTGGTGGTGCTGCCGCTGATCTCGCTGCTGTTCACGCAGAAACGCCAGCGCGAAGTGAAGCAGGAGCGCAACCGCCTGTATCAAAAGCTGACCGATGCCGTGCTGGGCATGGGCGATTGGGTCATCAGCGGACGGCAAAGCCAGTTCGTGGATACCTATGAGTCCGACGAACAGCTGGTAGCCCGGACCGATGGTGCGCTGCGCCGCTGGGCACGGCTGCGGATGTTCATCGGGCAGGCCGTTGTCGGAGTTGGCGTGCTTTCGCTGCTCTATTGGGCAGCGGGGGAATACGCGGACGGCGCGATTGCCGGAACGCTGATCGCGGCGTTCGTGCTGGTGGTGTTCCCGGTGGCGGATGCTTTTCTGCCGGTATCGGAAGCGGTGGAGAAGATCCCGCAATACCGCAACTCTGTGGAGCGCCTGTCGGGTGTAGCTGCGGCGGAAGAGAAGGAACGTGCTGATGATCCTTGGCGTGCACAAGCTGCTGCTGCTGCGCTTGAACAGGTCAACAACCTGGACAAGATGAAGCCCGACGTCCACATTCAGCTGATAAATGCCGGGTACCGTTATGGCAGCACGGAAGACTGGTCGATCCGTGATCTGACACTGGATATCTCGCAGGGGCGCAGAATCGCCATTATCGGCCGCAGCGGCGCGGGCAAATCGACGCTGCTGAAGGTGATTCAAGGCGTCATTAAGCCGTCGGCCGGCACGGCTGTGATTAACGGCGTGGAGGCTTCCGCTTATGGGGAGCAGATTCCCGGGGTGATCGCGGTGCTGAACCAAAGTCCGCATTTGTTCGACACTACGGTGGCGAACAATATCCGCCTCGGCAATCCCGAGGCAACAGAGGAAGAGATCCGGGCAGCGGGTGCACTGGCGCGGCTGGATACGCTGATCTCTTCGCTGCCGGAGGGCTACAACACGCCCGTCCGCGAGGCGGGGCAACGTTTCTCCGGCGGCGAGCGGCAGCGGATCGCGCTGGCCCGCATCCTGCTCCAGAACACACCCGTCGTGGTCCTAGACGAGCCTACGGTGGGGCTGGACCCGCGCACCGAGCGCGAGCTCTTGGCGACGATGTTCGAGGCGATGGCGGGCAAGACGCTCATCTGGGTGACCCATCACCTGGTGGGCGCAGAGCAGATGGACGAAGTTATCTTTATGGAGGGCGGCAGCGTGGAGATGCGCGGCACCCATGCCGAGCTGATGGCCCGCGAGCCGCGTTACCGCCGGCTGTATGAGCTGGACCGGCCGGGGGTTATGCCCGGCGGCAGTGATAGCATGACCCCGTAAGGGGAGGAAGGCACCCGCGTAGTTGCGGGTGCTTTTGTGTGTTAGGGGAGCGGCTGACCAGCCCAACCTGTCGAACCCTGCTCAACTTGGCGGGTGCCCGTCAACGGAACTCTGTGCGGGGTTTGCCCAGCGATTGTGCACTTGCACAATCAATTCCGTCCCTTCATCAATATTATTTGCCTGATGCAGCCTTTATACTGAAAGCGTGTTCAACAAGAGTGTGGGAGGTTGCAATGATGGATGGATTAACAATCAGTTGGATCGGGGCGCTGGCGGGGCTGGCGATTGCCATTATACTGATACTTAGAAAGCTGAATCCGGTATATGCATTATTTCTGGGTGCAATTGTAGGCGCTCTCATTGGCGGGGCTAATCTGGAACAGACCGTCAGTGTGTTGGTCAGTGGCACACAAAGCGTGATGGGTACGGTGCTTAGGGTGCTGGCCGCAGGCGTGCTGGCTGGGGTGATGATGGAGTCGGGAGCGGCGGAGACGATTGCCCAGGCGATTGTCCGTAAATTTGGCGGGAGCCGGGCGATACTGGCGCTGGCCTTGGCGACGATGATTATTACCGCCGTTGGTGTCTTTATCCCGGTAGCGGTGCTGATCGTGGCTCCGATTGCGTTGTCTGTCGGCAACAAGATGGGCATCTCCAAAATGGCGCTGCTGCTCGCCCTATCCGGTGGAGGCAAAGCGGGGAATATCATCTCCCCCAATCCGAATACGATTGCAGCGGCGCGCGGCTTCGATCTGGATCTCAGTAACGTCATGCTGGCCGGACTGATCCCGGCGGTATGCGGACTGATTGTGACTGTCATCGTCGCTTCGCTGCTTAAGAATAAAGGCGTGAAGGTGGCGGATGGAGAAGTCGAAGAGAACAACACAGACGCTTCCAAGTACCCGCCGCTCGGCAAGGCCATTGTTGCACCGCTGGTCGCGGTGGTCCTGCTGATGATGAATCCTATTGGTTCGCTCTCGGGCATTGAGGCGCTGGCGAAGTTCAAGGTGGATGCAATGTACATCCTGCCGATTGCCGGAATTGTGGGCATGCTGGCCATGGGCCAAGCGAAGAACATTCTGCAATACACTTCTTCCGGTCTGAACAAAATGACAGCAACAGTGCTCATCTTGATCGGTGCAGGCGGGATAGCCGGGCTAATCAGTGCCTCTGACCTGTCTACCCAAGTGGTTAGCCTGATCGAGGCTTCCGGGATCTCGGGCACGTTCCTGGCCCCAATCGCCGGGATTCTAATGGCGGCAGCTACGGCTTCTACGTCGACGGGGGTTATCCTCGCTACGGGATCTTTTGGACAAGCCATTCTCGATATGGGCACGGCTCCGCTGGCGGCGGCCGTTATGGTCCACACCGGGGCTACTGTGATCGACTCGCTGCCGCAAGGGAACTACTTCCACGTGACGGCCGACAGTATGAAAATGAGCATTAAACAGCGCCTTGGCCTCGTTCCTTATGAAGCGATGGTCGGCGGGACAATGGCGATTGTGGCTACACTGATCTATGGATTTCTGCTGTAAAATCAAGGATGGGGTGAAGAGATGAGAGAGAAAACATTTGTACTGGCGCCGGACTCCTTCAAGGAAAGTATGACGGCCAAGGAAGTCTGTATCGCGATGGAAAAAGGGCTGCGCAAGATCTACCCGTCAGCTAACTATATTCACGTACCGATGGCGGACGGAGGCGAAGGAACGGTGCAGTCGCTGGTCGATGCGTCCGGGGGACACCTTCATTATAAAGAAGTCACAGGTCCACTGGGGCAAAAGGTTACAGCTCCCTACGGCATCCTCGGCGATGGTATCACAGCTGCGATTGAGATGGCTTCCGCCAGCGGGATTCACCTGGTAACCCCGGAGACCAAGAACCCGCTCGCGGCCACCACCTACGGTACCGGTGAGCTAATTCGGGAGTGCCTGGATCAAGGCATCAAGCGGATCATTATCGGGATCGGCGGGAGTGCGACCAATGACGGCGGTACGGGCATGGCCGAGGCGCTGGGCGCAGCATTCCTGGACGCAGAGGGACAACGTCTTCCCCGTGGCGGCGGCAGCCTGGACAAGCTGGCCCGCATTGATCTGAGCCAGCTGGATGGGCGGCTGCAGCAGGTGCAGCTGATCGTGGCCTGCGATGTCACGAACCCGTTGTGCGGGCCGCAGGGCGCATCGGTGGTCTTCGGCCCGCAGAAGGGGGCCACACCGGAGATGGTGCAGCAGCTCGATGCGAACCTGGCCCATTATGCGGAAGTGGTGAAGACGCAGCTGCAGAAGGATGTTCGTGACGTGCCGGGCGCGGGCGCGGCTGGCGGGCTTGGGGCCGGGCTGCTTATTTTTACACAGGCTGTGCTGCAAAAAGGCATTGAGATCATCATCGAGCACACCGGCCTGAAGCAAAAGCTGGCGGATGCGGACGTGGTCTTCACCGGGGAAGGCGGCATCGACTTCCAGACCAAGTTCGGCAAGACCCCTTACGGGGTCGCCCAAGCCGCCCAAGCTGCGGGTAAAAAAGTCATTGCCATCGCGGGCTACATCGGCGAAGGAATCGACACCCTCTACACCGAGGGCATCGACGCGGTCTTCGGCATCGTGCCGGGCGCAGCACCGCTCGACAAGCTGCTCACTGAAGGGCCGCAGAACGTGGAGCGGACCTGCGAGAATATCGCGCGGGTGCTGCGGATGAGTGAAGAATATACTGCAAATAAAGCCACAATCAGCGTAAAATACAAAGAGAGTCGTGCGTCAACACGACCCTCCGTGCAAAAGCCGCGCTTTTAAGGACGGTGGCTTAGCAGGTACTACCTACAGAAATAGGCCGTTGTCCCAGCAGAGGGCGGCCTATTTCTGTTTGTGTTATCTTTTTGAAATGGAGGCTGGGTGACCACGCTGCCCCCGTTGAAAGTGGTGGATTGGTCAATTGGCTGCTATTCTAAGTATTTAAGCTGTACCTTACTTATACAAAGACAGCAGCCCATGGGTGAGCTCGATCAGCTGGAGCAGCTTACGCGGGTCTTTGCCCGTAATCGATTCGATGCGCTTCAGGCGATATTGGAGCGTATTGCGGTGGATATTCAGCTCGGCGGCGGTGCGGGCGACACTGCAATCCTGCTGGATGAAGCTGCGCAGGGTGTCCAGCAGATCGATGCTGTCTTCGAGCTTGCTGACGGCTTGGCTGGTATCGGTGAGCTTGGCATGGCTGAATCTGACGAGAAATTCTACTTCTTCATAGCCGATTGTCTGTGACGGCGGCCGCAGGGCCAGCAGAACGTTCATGGCGGACTGGGCCTGCCGGAAGCTCTCCCCAATGTTGCCCTCCAGACGGCCGGAGGCAATCCGCGCTTGAGGTTGATCCTCCACCAGCTGGGCGAGGAGACGGGCCGGGTAGGGATCATTTTGCAAGAGCAGCAGATGGGTATCTCCCTGAATGACGAACGACGGATAGCGCAGCAGCAGCTTGGAGATCCGGTCGTCGACCTGGAGATGTCTGATATAGAATACGATGGTTGGCAGAGCCAAGTCCAGGTTGTAGGGGACGGCTTCTTTGCGCAGCTTCTGGGAGTAGGTACCCTGGTGGGCGAGCAGCATCTCTATGAACACCTTCGTGCGGTTGGCCTCATGGGCCAGGTTCTGGAGGGCAGTCTTCTGCTCGATCAAGAGCGAGACGGTGGTTCGTACTATATTACAAAAAGGACGGACCTCGTCCGGATTGCCCGAAATCCCGATGACACCGACACGCTGCTGGTCAATGACGATGGGCTCGTTGGTGCCCTTTTTCTCAAAACGGCTGTCTTCCCAGACCTCGATCATCCGTCCGGTCTCCAGTGCCTTGACCGCGCCCGAATGAACCGTGCCGACCCGCTCCTTCCGGCCGCTGCCGACGATCACACCCTGCTCGTTCATGATGTTGATGTTGTAGGGAATATCCTGCATCATTTTATCGACAATCTCTTGTGCCTGTTTCTTGGACAGCTGGAACATGGAGGCATCCTCCCCTTCAGAGCGAGTAATAGACACTGCCCCCGCATCTGAACAAAGTATAACCCAAAGGGTGCGTTCTACGCAGCCTAAGAAGTCACCAGGGGAGATCAGGCAGAACCGTGAACACAGGAGCCGGAAAGGGATGGGAATGTGGGGTGGAGGAGTTCCTTTTTGCCGGGAAGTGTGGTAGAACAATAGAAGGAGTAACAGGCCGCAGCGGCACAGAAAGGGATGCTTGAATGATGTATGTAGTGTGCAAAGAACATGTAGAGCTCGCCATTGATAAATTTGTGGATGAATACGAAGATGCCCCGGACATCGTGGATCTGAAGGAAACGGAATTCTCCGACTGGGACCCGCCCGCGAAGTGCGCGGAGTGCGAGAAGGATGGGGAATTTTTGGTGGTTTGAGGGGTTTATTATAGGAGCAGCAGAGGATTAAACTATACTGGTAATGAAGCGAAAGGACGTGGAACACGTCCTTTTTGTGCTTTCTAAGTGGATGAAGGGATGAAAAAGTGGAATATAAAGCCCATGAATATGACGCACGGAGAGGTCTACCATGTAGTGAAGATTAATCAAGGCGAACCGTATCATAAATATATAGAATGAACTTGAGATTTTTCCAATATATAGGTATTGGTCGTAACTGCGGAGAATGTTTGGACTTCCGGCCGCTGTTGTCGTAAGAACTTCTTGAATTATGCTGCTAAAAAAACGTGCCTCTAGAATCGCTTCTAAGGCACGTTTTGCGTAAAGGAAATCATACTTGAGTTTTAACCAGCAGCCCAAACATCTAATTCAATTTTTAATTCAGGTAAACCTAATCCTTTAATATAAGCAACCGTCATTGAAGGAGGAGTGGGACCGAATACTTTATTCCAAATGGTATAGAAATGATCCCAATCAATTTCTTCTGTGGCCCAAATGTTGATTTTAATGACATGATCAGGAGTCAACTTTTGAGATGAAAGGATTTCAACAATATTACTTATTGTATTTGTCACTTGTTGATTAAAATCTGTGGGGATATTATTGTTTTGATCGATACCAATTTGACCAGAAAAAACATACATTTCAGCGTTTCTGCTTATTTTTGTCACATGACTATAGCTTCCAACAGGTTTCGCTAAATTTTCCGGATTATATCTATGAATTACATTGTTATTTAAGTTCATCGTTTGTAAAGTCTCCTTATAAATAGAAAATACATAACTATAGAGGCTATATATTTTCACTGTTTTTTAATTTCTCTTAATATATGACAGACCTATCCCGTCGATACTAATTCTAGAAAAAAACAGCAGTAGAATACCCAATACCAAAAGATAAATATTTAATCGATCTCTTTTTCATCAGGTATTCCTCCTTAATATTTATAATTAAAATAACTTACAACAAAATAATAATATAATCTCAAGAAAAATAATAGCCCATGATAGTTTAAGGTATTATGTGTTTCGCTGTTAGAGTGATACGGTGAACCGTATCATAAATAACGGCAAGTTTTTTTGTTGAAACGTAAAGAAGACCATTCAAAGTGCTTTGGAAAGATGGTATCTTGGATACAGATTATGGTGAGAACGAGTGATTTTTGATGATAATGAAATTGTACAGGGAAAGGGTGAGTGATAAACAATAGAGGAGGTAAGCCTTTGTACAACCATTTAGAACTAATGAGCATTCAAGCAGGAGTTCTCTATATTCATGATCATGCTGGACGTATCACAACGATTAATGAGCCAACGAACCAGCCTGCTCCTCGATTTTTTTGGGGACAGACCGTTGCTGGCCGTATTGTAAGATTCCGCAGCGACGTACCAAATCGCTTAGTCCATGACATTCTGCAATTCATGGATCAGGGTGATTCAACCGAGCAACTTGCTAATGTTATTCGCACGTTGGAGAAGGACAGAGAAATTAGAGGCTTATGGATGGGCCCGGCTTTTATATTTCATGAAACCGCAAAGGATTACACAGGCGCCACCTTGGTTACTGAAGACAATAAATACTGCTTGGAACCAGGGTTTCCTACTCTATTATCGGAACTGAAGTTTCGAGGACCTTGTTTTATGGTGACGGAAAACAACATGGCTGTATCTGTCTGTTTTAGCGCAAGAAGTAGCGATAAGGCTGCAGAGGCCGGAGTCGAGACATTGAAAGATTATCGAGGAAAAGGATATGCGATGCGCGTAACGTCCTTATGGGCCCAAGCGATACGACGGTCTCGGAGGATCCCTTTATATAGTACATCATGGGATAATTATTCTTCGCTGTCCATTGCAAAACGCCTCCGTCTTCACCTTTATGGAACGGATATTTCAATACATTAAGATTTACATCTAAAAGAAAGGCCATCCCGAAAAGGATGGCCTTAAAACTTGCCGTTACGAGCAGCGCGGAGAACCGTATCATAAAGAGCACGAAAAGGGACGCTCCGCCCCTTGTTCGTCCTCGGGAATCAACCGAAAATTCATGAACTACATCGACGGCTTCCCATTGAGTGTCGGCGGATCCTCTTGTTTCATTTCCGGACCGAACTCGTCGACAGCCGCGGCAGGGTTGCCGTCTTGGTTCCATGCGTCGATCGTCATGAACGCTTCGCTCTGTCCTTCATCGGTCGAATCTTTGGCTTGCGCCTGTTCTAGCTGCGTTCTTGCTTTCTTGTTCTCGTTCACTGGATTCACCTCCCATGGGTTAGTACGTCTTTTCAGTGTCCCCCAAAAGAAGACTGGTTAATCGAGGTAAAGGGCACCAAAAAATTATAAATTGTTCAATTTGAACTCGCAAGATACTTTGACAAACACTCAGATTTATTAGATTTATGTTGACCCATTTTATTTATATGTAATTCAAACTGTCAACCGCTCAATCAACCTCACTGGTATCTCCTGCTGAAAGAACTCCTTGGTCATAACTTTTCGGAACAAGTCTCTTCCAATCTCTGTTAAAGGAATTTCAAAAGTTGTGATATTCAAGGTTCTGGCTATCGGTTGGTTATCAAAACTCACAATGGCAAGCTTGGAGGGCACATCAAGTTCTCGTTCGTTGCAGCAGGCCAGAATGCCGGCCGCGACCTGGTCGCTCGTCACGAGCAGCGCGGTTGGAGGGTCCTGCATCGTCATCAATCGCTGCACGATCCATTCCCCGTCTTCAAAATGAATGGCATCATAAAATGCGCAATCGGGATCAAAGGGCTCCCCCGAGCTTTTCAGAAAATCCCGGTACGCCGCTTCCCTTTGCTTGCTGCTGGTGCCGGATTTTCTGGCCAGGCAATAGCCGACTTTACGATGGCCTTTACCGTTCAAGTACGCCAACGCCTCCATAAAGCCTTTGTAATGATCAATAAAAATCGAGGAAACGTTTCTGCCTCTTGCATCCTCGAATGCAATAATTGGACCATAAGCGGCATACTCCTCGACAATGTCCCAATCACTGATTTTTGAGCAAATAATGAGGGCGTCGATTTGTTTGAGCTTGAGCATCATTAAAGCTTCCTGCTCTCGTTGTTCTTCATAATTGGTTTGAATGAGCACCAGTTTATAATTGCCTTTCAAAGCTTCCTCAGCGATTCCTTCGACGACAAGACCGAAATAGGGCCTTTTGATAGAAGGAACCATGACGCCTATGAGATTCGTTTTCCCTTTGATTAAATGAACGGCGTTGATGTTCCGCTCATAATTCGTTTCCTCCATGGCACGTAGAACAGCCGCTTTTTTGTCATCCCTCACGTAAGGGTGACCGTTGATTACACGTGATACCGTCGTCACCGATACTCCGGCTAGCCTTGCGATGTCTTTGATATTCGCCATAATCTCTCCCTTTCCCCAAGCTCATTTAAGGTGTTATTAGTATAAGTTCCTGCGATCTCAGGAGGCTTGTTCTTTGAAGTTTATACTATACTGATGCTTTAACAAAATGAAAGGACTTGACATGAAAAGCATTCCATAAATTAGATTGGTGTTGCAAGGCTTGCAAAGAAATGTTTTTGCCCGCGCGCGTGCAGTAAAGGGGGAAAGCAGAAAAAATGAAAGGGAGAATAAAACATGCTGAAATGCATCATTTTTGATCTTGACGGTACGATTGGAAATACATTACCTTTGTGTATCGCCGCTTTCAAGAAAGCGATTGAACCACTCGCAGGCAGAGTCCTGAGTGACCAGGAAATTATCGATACCTTTGGGCCTTCCGAAGAGGGAACCGTCCGGGCTTTGATTCCGGCCCGATATGATCAGGGGATTGAGGACTACTTGAAGCATTATCGCGAACTGCATGGGATGTGTGCTGCTCCGTTTGAGGGCATGATCGAGGTGCTGGACTACGCCAAAAACCGCAATGTACGGTTGGCTATGGTTACGGGGAAGGGAGCGCGGAGTGCAGAGGTTACGCTTGATATCTTTGGTATCCGATCCTATTTTGATCTCATTGAAACCGGATCTCCGGATGGGCCGAGTAAGGTGCAGGGGATCCAGAGCGTGTTGGAGCAGCTTGGCATCAAGCCTGCGGAAAGTGTATATGTAGGAGATGCCCCAAGCGATATTGCTGCATCGCGGGAAGCGGGGATTCCGATTGTATCCGCCGCATGGGCGGAGACGGCCGATTCGGAGCTGCTGCGGTCGCTTCACCCTGACGAGCTGTTTACGTCAATTGAAGAGTTTAAGCAATACATCGGGCAATCTGTTCGATAATGGAGTATGGCTACATTTCCGTTATGAGAAAAATCAGATTACAATTGACATGGACGCATTGCTGATATAACATTACTTCAAATATTAAAATACGTTGAGAAGGAATAGTACGGTTTTCCAAGCAAACAGAGAGCTGTTGGATGGTGCGAAACAGCCGTGGAGAAAATCGGAACTCGCCTTGGAGTTGCTCGCTGAACCAGTATAGTAGGTGGAGCCGGAGCCTGACCGTTATCACCAGGAGGATACATGGCTTGTCCGTTTCGGCAACCCTGTATCCGTTGAGTGCATGCCGACTAGGCATGAATTCGGAGTGGTACCGCGTGAGATGTCAAAGTCTTTCGTCTCCTGTTAGTGGAGATGAAAGGCTTTTTTTGCGCACCCGATCGTTGGCTAATAAGCACAGAAATCGATGAAAGGAAGGATTATCCATGAAAAATGTTGAGAAATACGCCAGAGGATATTTTATGCAGCCGGAGACAAGCTTGAACTGGACCCGAAAGGAATATATTACAGAGGCGCCGATTTGGTGCAGCGTCGACCTTCGCGACGGAAATCAGGCATTAATTGTTCCGATGAATCTGGAGGAAAAGCTTGAATACTTCAAATTGCTTGTAGATATCGGATTTAAGGAAATTGAAGTCGGATTTCCCGCAGCATCGGAAACGGAGTTCACCTTTCTACGCACATTGATCGAGCAGGAATTGATTCCGGATGATGTAACGATCCAAGTGCTTACCCAGTCAAGAGAGCATATTATCTACAAGACCTTTGAAGCGCTGAAAGGCGCCAAAAAAGCCGTAGTCCATTTGTACAACTCGACATCCGTGGCGCAGCGGGAGCAGGTATTCCGGAAATCCAAACAAGAAATCATCGACATCGCTGTAAAAGGCGCCAAGCAGTTGAAGCAGTGTGCGGAGGAAACAGAGGGGAATTTTCAGTTCCAGTATTCACCTGAAAGCTTTACAGGTACAGAAATTGAATTTGCGCTAGACATCTGTAACAGCGTGCTCGACGTATGGCGGCCGACGGCTGAGAGCCCGGTCATTATCAATCTTCCTGCAACGGTATCCATGTCGATGCCTCATGTCTACGCCAGCCAGATCGAGTATATGAGCGAGCACCTGAACTTCCGGGAACATGTTATTCTGTCACTCCATCCACATAATGACAGAGGAACGGGTGTGGCGGATGCGGAGCTCGGGATGTTGGCCGGAGCCCAGCGCGTCGAAGGCACTTTGTTCGGAAACGGGGAAAGAACGGGGAACGTAGATATTGTGACGCTGGCGCTAAACATGTACTCACACGGGGTAGATCCGAAGCTGAATTTTGAGAACATTCCTGAGCTCATCATGGTTTATGAACGACTGACCAAAATGAGAGTAAGCGAAAGGCATCCTTACGGAGGTGAGCTGGTATTCACCGCTTTCTCCGGTTCGCATCAGGATGCCATTGCCAAAGGAATGAAATGGCGTGAGGAAAAGGAACCCCAGCATTGGTCGGTCCCCTATCTGCTGATTGATCCCAAGGACATCGGCAGGGAGTATGAAGGCGATATTATCCGCATTAACAGCCAGTCCGGTAAAGGCGGGATCGGATACGTCCTGCAGCTGAAGTATGGACTAGATCTCCCGGCGAAAATGCGCGAAAACTTCGGATACGTCGTTAAAAACGTATCGGATCAGCAGCAGAAGGAACTGATGCCCGATGAAATATACGATATTTTCCTGAAGGAATATGTAAATATAAAAACCCCAGTGGAGTTTATCAAATACCGCTCTACGGACGATGAAGATTTTCAAACCACCGTCACGATACGGATCGGCAATGAAGTCAAGGAAATTGAAGGCGCCGGAAACGGAAGACTCGATGCGATCAGCAATGCTCTGCAAACCGAACTTGGGATGAATTATACCGATCTGATCTATAAAGAGCACGCTCAGGAAACAGGCTCTAAATCACAAGCAGTATCTTATATCGGTATCACGGCTTCAAACGGGAGCGTATACTGGGGTTGCGGTATTGACGTTGATATCATGACTTCATCGGTAAAAGCTCTGTTCAGTGCTGTGAATCATTATAGCCGTAATACCTAACTAATTACGTGCTAACCGTTAGGGTCCAAATTATTTGACTTCTCCACCAGGGAGCTGCCGCGGGTAGCTCCCTTTTTCTTTCGCTGTTAGAGGCCGCTTCCTGCTCGGGATCAGCTAGAGATTGATTTAAATTCATTTAGAGAGCCGAAATCCCGATGACACCGACACGCTGATGGTTAATGACGACCGGCTCGTGGTTGGATTTTTTCTCAAACGACTGTCTTCCCAGATCTCGATCATCCTCCCTGTCGTCAGCGCCTTGGCTGCGCCTGAATGAATCGTTCCGACTAGCTCCTTCCGGCCACTGCCGACGATTACGCCGTGCTCGTTCATGATGTTGATGTTGTAGGGAATATCCGGGGAGTATAGTAGAACAATAGAAGGAGTAACAGGCCGCAGCGGCACAGAAAGGGATGCTTGAATGATGTATGTAGTGTGCAAAGAACATGTAGAGCTCGCCATTGATAAATTTGTGGATGAATACGAAGATGCCCCAGACATCGTGGATCTGAAGGAAACGGAATTCTCCGACTGGGACCCGCCCGCGGAGTGTGCGGAGTGCGAGAAGGACGGGGCGTTTTTGGTGGTTTGAGGGGATGAAGTAGGGGTGGGGAAGGACGCGGAGACGCGTCCGCTAATTTGCATTAGAAGCTGAGTGCTGTTTTTATAATTATTCAAAAACATGTTATGTTGGATAGGACTACTTCTTTTCTTCCCAATCAATCACCGTTTTCAACAAACTTAATGCCATTCTCTGATCCTCCACTGAACGATCAACAAGCAACTCCATAATCTCGCCAAGAGCATCCTTCTCTTCCATTGGTCCTACATATCGAAATAACTCCTCCAGAGAAATACCTAACCCTAAAACAACCTTCTCCAGTGTTTCAAGAGTTACGTTCTTCTCTCCGCGTTCTACTTGTCCAACATAATTTGTATGTAACCCAGATAGCTCTGCGAGCTGTTCTTGGGATAAGTGCTTTTCTTTTCGCATACGCCGAATTCTTTCACCGATTTTTCTCACAATATCGGATTTGGACTCTTCTGGCATCTTAACTCACCTCATGACAAGCTTAACTGAGTGAACACGCCTTATTAACACACTATAGGTGTTAATTGACTTTCAAATAACACTAATAGATAATGATATATGTGAACCATTATTCCCTTTTAGTTCTATAAAATTCAATATAACTGGAAGGAATCGAAATTACATTTTACCAAGATAAAGGAGGCTCTACCCGTGCGCCCATCCATTCTAAAATCACTCAAACCAGATGTTATTGTAGAGATGTTGGAGATGGCTTTTCGCCTGGAGAATTGGGACAAGATGATTGAGATGGCGGATATTTTGTACGATTGTGTGCAGTACATTTATCAGGAACAGCAGTATCGGAAGGCAAAGGAATTGCCGCTGCTGCTCTTAGAACAGGAGCGTCCACTGGTGTACTACTACGGGTTCAGTCATCTGATGCGGGGAATGGCTCACCAGGAGCGGGGGCAGTATGTTGAATCCAGGGCGTGCATCGATAAGTATGCCGAGCTGGGTTGGCTGGAGGATCTGGGTGAGGAAGGGCTGGAGGTTGTGGAGGAGTTTAGATTCGTGGCACAAGCGAATGGGTATGCGCTGGATCTGATCTCGGGGCGGGTGGAGGTGCTGGATGTCTATGCGGAATTTCTACGGGAGAATCCCGAAGAAGTACTGCCGGGGCTGGATACGATCGTGCGTGCGGCGCTGCGGCATGGGCGGGATGTAGATGATCTGATCGCTGCGTTCGCGGAGCAGACGGCGGAATTCGGAATGTATGAGGATGAAGGGAATCTCGTGCATTATTACCACTACAGTTACCGCATGGCGCTGTATCAAAAGCGGGCGGGGAGACAAGGGGAGGCGCTGGAACTTGTGCTGCGAGCGCTCCGACTGGCTCATCAGTCGGGACATGATGGTCATTTTAAAAGAAGTCTGGCGCTCTTCGAATCGCTGCGCGAGTGGGCGGCGGGGGAGCAGGTGCGGGAGGTTCAGGAGATTTTGAGGGGATGCTCGGAGGAGGTATCGGACTCTTATCCGCGAATGCTTGATGACAACGTCTATGATTCTCATTCTATCCAACATTAGGGAATCCTGATATAATCACAGAGCAATAGAATAGGCTTCAAAGGGTCGGTCGGCTACCTCTCTATAGAAGGGAGGGATGCCTTGTGACAGTGTTCGAAGCAATGATGGTTATGCTAACCTTTGGTTCGCTAATCGTAGCGCTGCTGTCCAATAAACGCAAATAGACCGCCCCCGTAGCAAGGAATGCGGTCTATTTGTCTTAGCCCCTACTTGTGAAGCCAACCGCCCTTAAAAGCGGCTATTGTGCACTGGGAGTCGTGTTGATGCACGGCTCTCTTTGCATTGTACGTCATTTGTATCTTTACTATACCATAAATTGTGATTTGAAGGTAAAGTGTATTCATGATGATAAGGCAGAAGGAGCAGGCGAAAAAATGTTAAACCTGCGTGGGATGAAATAAATATATTCTTCTTTCCCATTTACGAAAAAAAGAGGGAAGACACCGAGGTGTGAGATCAAGAAGGCAGAACAGCGCAGGAAAGATTGGCTAGATCGCCATTCGAAGGAGAGATGATCACAATGAAGACGTGGAGGGCGAAAAAACAGGAGATTCAAACTAAGCTTGGCACTGAGCGATCAGAAGCATTGGAGATCACCGCACAGCTAATCAATTTGATTCATAGACAGCGCATCGAGCTTGGACTCACGCAGGAGCAACTGGCCGAAATGGTAGTTAAGCGGGTAGGGAGCCTGCGCCAGGAACACATTGCCCGCATCGAAACCGGGGCCGTTATACCTCATATTGACACACTAATCGCCATTGCTAGAGCAATCAATCTTGATGTATTTAATTTAAACGGAATTGAAGAAGCTGCAGCAACAGCGCATGCATAAAAAGAAGAACGTGGGACCAAGAATCGTCTCCCGCGTTGATCTCGGGCCGGGTGGAGGTGCTGGATGTCTATGCGGAGTTTCTGCGGGAGAATCCCGAAGAAGTACTGCCGGGGAACTTGTGCTGCAAGCGCTCCGACTGGCGCACCAGTCGGGCCACGATGGTCATTTTAAAAGAAGCCTGGCGCTCTTCGAATTGCTGCGCGAGGGGGCGACGGGGGGGCAGATGCGGGAGGTCCAGGAGATTTTGAGGGGATGCTTGGAGGAGGTCTCAGACTCTTTTCCACGAATGCTTGATGACAACGTCTATGATTCTCATTCTATCCAACATTAGGGAATCCTGATATAATCACAGAGCAATAGAATAGGCTTAAAAGGGTCGGTCGGCTACCTCTCGATAGAAGGGAGGGATGCCTTGTGACAGTGTTCGAAGCAATGATGGTTATGTTAACCTTTGGTTCGCTAATCGTAGCGCTGCTGTCCAATAAACGCAAATAGACCGCCCTCCTAGCAAAGGTCTGCGGTCTATTTGCTCGTATTCCTATTCGCTGAAGCCCACCGCCCTTAAAAGCGGCTATTGTGCAAAGAGAGTCGTGTTAGCCGCACGGCTCTCTTTGCATTGTACGTCATTTGTACCTTTACTATACCACAAAATGGGATTTGAAGAAAAATGGTTTTTTTCAAATAAACGCAAATAGACTACCCCCTCAACCAAGGCATGCGGTCTATTCGTCGTATCTCTTGTTTGTGAAACCAACCGCCCTTAAAAGCGGCTATTGTTGCATTGGGAGTCGTGTTGGCGCACGGCTCTCTTTGCATTGTATGCCTTTGATACATTTACTGTCTATTCAATTAAAGATGGTTACTTAAATGTTCAAGAATATGAAGAAAGTATGGCTCACCTTATATCCAACATTAGGAAATCTTGATATAATCACAGAGCAATAGAATAGGCTTAAAAGGGTCGGTCGGCTACCTCTCTATAGAAGGGAGGGATGCCTTGTGACAGTGTTCGAAGCAATGATGGTTATGTTAACCTTTGGTTCGCTAATCGTAGCGCTGCTGTCCAATAAACGCAAATAGACCGCCCCCACGCAAAGGAATGCGGTCTATTTGTCGTAGCTCCTGCTTGTGAAGCCAACCGCCCTTAAAAGCGGCTATTGTGCACTGGGAGTCGTGTTGGAGCACGGCTCTCTTTGCATTGTACGTCATTTGTACCTTTACTATACCACAAAGTGAGATTTGAAGAAAAATGGTTTTTTCCAAATAAACGCAAATAGACCACCCCCTCAACCAAGCCATGCGGTCTATTCGTCGTATCTCTTGTTTGTGAAACCAACCGCCCTTAAAAGCGGCTATTGTGCACTGGGAGTCGTGTTGGCGCACGGCTCTCTTTGCATTGTATGCCTTTGATACATTTACTGTCTATTCAATTAAAGATGGTTACTTAAATGTTCAAGAATATGAAGAAAGTATGGCTCACCTTATATCCAATATTAGGAAATCTTGATATAATCACAGAGCAATAGAATAGGCTAAAAGGGTCGGTCGGCTACCTCTCGATAGAAGGGAGGGATGCCTTGTGACAGTGTTCGAAGCAATGATGGTTATGTTAACCTTTGGTTCGCTAATCGTAGCGCTGCTGTCCAATAAACGCAAATAGACCGCCCCCTCAGCAAAGGTCTGCGGTCTATTTGTCGTAGCTCCTGCTTGTGAAGCCAACCGCCCTTAAAAGCGGCTATTGTGCACTGGGAGTCGTGTTATCAGCACGGCTCTCTTTGCATTGTACGTCATTTGTACCTCTACTATACCACAAAGTGGGATTTGAAGTAAAAGCACTATACGCAGAAAATGCTCTCATCACCGACGAGATCATGTTCCAGTATTTTAGCGATGATTCTAAAAGCTATCTTTGGTATACTTCGACAATCGAAAAGCGAAGGAGGCACCCGAATCTCGTGAAGCGTACATTAGGCAGAGTAGGACGGGGTACCGTCACTGCTCTTTGTGCAGCAAGCTTGTTCATGCCGCGAGCATCGGCTGCTCAGGCGCTTCCTTTTGAGGATATTAGCAACAGCTATGCACGGAATGAAATTATAGATTTATATAATCAGAAAATATTGACCGGCACCTCAACTACCCGCTTCTCTCCCTCCAAATCCATGACCCGGGCTGAATTTCTCACATCACTGGACCGTCTGTTGAAGCTTGAACCTGTGGCAAGTCCGATCTCCCCGTATGCGGATGTCCCGCAGAATGCGTGGTATTACGGGTGGATTCAAGCCGCTGTTCAGTTGGAGCTGGCCAGTGGTGTTTCCGCCAAGTTCTTCGCTCCGGCGAAGGCAGTAACACGTCAGGAGGCGGCGGTGTGGTTAGCCAAAGCGTTGAAGAAAGCTGCGGGTACGGCCAGTGTGTCCACGGCTTTTGAAGATGGGCGGGACATTGCTGCGTGGGCAAGCTCGGCAGTGGCTGCAGTTTACAGGCTGGGGCTGATGAAAGGCGATGAAACGGGGAATTTCCGTCCCTCTGACCCTATCACCCGGCAGGAAGCGGCAGTGCTTCTGGACCGGGTGCTGCAGCATAAAGGCTGGGCTGCAGAGCTTGCCGCCAGGCCCAAGGAACGAATCGTGATTGGCTGGAAATATGGACAGACCACGGTGCAATATGAGAATAATATTTTGAAATCCAATGTAAATACTCTGTCTCCGCGCTGGTACTTCGTTGGGAGCACAGGTGCAGTAACGGATTCGACGGATACCGGGCTGATTACATGGGCAAAGAAGAAGGGGACAAATATTTGGGCGATGGTGGGGAATCGTTCCGATCAAGCTGCTACTCACCGGATGTTATCGAGTGCTGCGACCCGGAATACTGCTGTGAATGGATTGGCAGCCATGGCTAAGAAATATGGTCTGGATGGGCTTAATCTTGATTTTGAGAATGTGGCGCCGCAAGATCGTACAGCTCTGACGACCTTTGTTACGCTGCTCGCCGAGAAGCTGCATGCCAATCAGCAAATTCTCTCGGTGGATGTCTCCCCCGATCTCGATACGGACTGGACGGAGGCTTTTGACTATGGGGCGCTTGGCTTGCAGGCGGATTACATGGTGCTGATGGGCTATGATGAACACTACAGCGGAAGCGCGGTTCCGGGCCCCAATGCTTCCCTTCCCTATGTTCAAAAAGCTGTAAATAAGATTCTTCAGGTGGTACCCAGCGAAAAGGTGATTCTGGCCTTGCCCTTCTACAACCGGGATTGGACGTTACAGCAGACGGGGGCAGCGCTTTCCTCCGAGTTCATCTCGTTCACGGAACAGAATCAGCGAATGCAGCGTTATTCCATGAAGCCGGTATGGGATGCATCCTTGGGACAATATGTTGCCAGCTACACCACTCAGTCCATTAAGCATACGATTTGGCTGGAGGAGGGCCGTTCATTAATTGCCAAGTACCACTTGGCGGTGAAGCAGAACTTAGCCGGCGTAGCCTATTGGTACATTGGTGGGGAAAGCGCGGATATATGGACCAGCCTGGGCAACGCTGAGAAATATTACGATTATTCATTTTAGGCCTCCCCATAGAAGGGGGAGGCCTTGTGACAGTGTATGAAGCAATGATGGTTATGCTAACCTTCGGTTCGCTAATCGTAGCGCTGCTGTCCAATAAACGCAAATAGACCGCCCCCTCTACAAAGGTCTGCGGTCTATTTGTCCTGTCCTCTTGTGAAGCTGAAAATTTGTACAATCCATAAAAATAGTATATTATAATATCAAGTGATAGATTAGTCTATCAAATATAACCGTGATCGATCAGGAAAGAGAGGCAAAACGATGACAAATTCCAGATCAACGACGAAAGAGGCCAGGCTTAATGCGATACTGGATGCGGCTACGGAGCTTTTGGTAGAGAAGCCTGCAGCTTCGCTGAATGAAATTGCCGATTATGCCGGCATTGGCATTGCTACCCTCCATCGATACGTGGAGAGCAGGGAGCAGTTAATGCTGCAGCTTGGGTTAAGAGCTGTGCAGGTCGTGGGGGAGGTCATGAGCCGAATCCCTGTGGATGAGGAAAGCAACGAGACCTATATTCCGGAATTAGTTGAGGCGCTGATCCCGCTAGGGGATAAAATCTATTATCTGGCTCACGACACTTCGTTGAATTACAGCCAGGAGATGCTCGCAGCCGAAGCCAAGCTGAAGGAACCAGTGCAGCAGATGATCGAGTCGTTGCAGCGCAAAGGTTATTTTCGCCAGGATATGAGCAGCCAGTGGATTCTGAATGTACTGTATTCCCTGCTTTTTGTCACCTGGCAACAGATACAGGAAGGTCATATTGCCAAGAAATCGGCCGCGGCGCTTGTCGTGGAGACCTTATACAGCGGTTTTAAAGGAGGTAATTCTTGATGAAAGAAGCCGGGTATATCCCGCAGCCCCAAACATTTGGCCCCCTTGGGAACCTGCCTTTAATAGACAAAGATCAACCGACTCTCTCGTTATGTAAGCTGGCCGAGGAGTACGGCCCTATTTACCGCCTAAAGCTCCCCGGCTATTCCGGCCTGGTTGTTTCCGGACATGAACTGGTGGCTGATGTGTGTGATGTCTCCCGCTTCGATAAACAAATTTACAGTGAATTAGAGAATGTGCGGGCTTTTGGCGGTGATGGTCTATTTACAAGCAGAACGAACGAGCCCAATTGGAAAAAAGCCCATAACATCCTGCTCCCTACTTTTAGCAAGCAAGCCATGAAAGGATACCATTCGATGATGGTAGACATTGCCTTGCAGCTGATTCAAAAGTGGGCACGTCTTAACCCGAATGAGAGTATTGATGTGCCAGATGACATGACCCGGCTTACGCTGGACACGATTGGATTATGCGGATTCAATTACCGTTTCAACAGTTACTATAGGGAGACGCATAGTCCCTTTATTAATAGTATGGTTCGCGCTCTAAATGAAGCTATGCATAAAAGTGCACGGCTGGAGATTCAGAACAAACTCATGATACGAACAAGACGCCAATTTAATCGGGATGTTCAGACGATGTTTTCTTTAGTGGACACCATTATTGAAGAACGCAAGGCGAACGGGGATCAGGGGGAAACGGACTTGCTCGCCCGTATGCTGAGCGGGAAGGACCCGGAGACTGGAGAGACGCTGGATGACGAGAATATCCGGTATCAAATGATCACGTTCTTAATCGCGGGGCATGAGACGACAAGCGGTTTGTTGTCATTTGCGCTCTATTTTCTAATCAAAAATCCGGATTCCCTTAAGAAAGCCTATCTGGAAGTGGATCAGGTGCTGACAAGTCCGTCTCCGGCGTATTCAGAGGTTCTAAAGCTCCATTACATTCGCATGATTCTAAATGAATCGTTGCGTTTATGGCCAACCGCCCCCGGCTTTGAACTGTATGCCAAAGAAGATACGGTAATTGGAGGCAAGTATGCCATTAAGAAAGGGGAGAATGTTGGAGTTCTCCTGCCGCAGCTTCATCGGGACAAAGAAGCATGGGGAGAAGACGCCGATGAATTCCGTCCTGAGCGCTTTGAAGATCCCGATAAAGTGCCTAATCATGCCTACAAGCCATTCGGTAATGGTCAACGAGCTTGTATCGGGATGCAGTTTGCCCTTCACGAAGCAACGCTGGTCCTTGGGATGATTCTTCAGCATTTCGAGTTAATAGATCATACGAACTATCAGCTGAACGTAAAGCAGACCTTAACGCTGAAGCCGGGAGATTTCACGATACGGGTGCAGCTCCGAAATAAGCTCCAGACAAGTGTTTCTCCTCAAGAATCGGAAGTGAAGGATTCGGATAACAACGTTAATAAGCATAATATTGAGAAGGTTCAGAGCTCCATCACAGGGGCAGAACATATCCCTCTGCTCGTGCTGTATGGCTCAGATTTAGGAACGGCAGAGCGGATTGCCCGGGAGCTCTCTGATACTGCACAAAACTATGGTTTCAAGAGTGAGGTTGCGCCGCTAAATGATTGGAAAGGGAAGTTGCCGAAGGAAGGGGCTGTATTGATCGTTACCGCTTCTTATAATGGACAGCCTCCGAGAAATGCGCGTGAGTTCGTGCAATGGCTGGAAGGGGTAGAGCCGGGTGAGCTTCAAGGCGTTCATTATGCGGTATTTGGTTGTGGTGACCGCAGTTGGTCGAGTACGTACCAGAATGTGCCAAGATTAATTGATGACCAGCTCGCTCTAAAAGGAGCCCGGAGGCTCTCCCGGCGTGGTGAAGCAGATGCCGGCGGAGACTTCGAGAAGCAGGTTGAGAAATGGCAGGAGCGTATGTGGTCTGAGGTTATGAGGGCTTTCAATCTGAAATTAAATGAAGTAGCGGAGAAAAAAAGAAGTGCCCTTAACGTTCAGTTCGTCAGTGGAATGGCGGCGCTGCCTCTGGCCCAAACCTACGATGCTGTTTACGCTTCAGTGACGGAAAACCGTGAACTTCAGAAGGCGGACTCCGGAAGCAGCACCCGGTATATTGAGATTACACTTCCAGAGGGAGTCAGGTATCAGGAGGGCGATCACCTTGGAGTGCTGCCACGCAACAGCAGAGAGAATGTGGAGCGGATTGTACGCCGGTACGGATTGAATGGGAAGGATCAAATGATTCTGACGGCAAACGGAAGCAACACGGCACATCTCCCCTTGGACCGCCCCGTTAATCTCCAGGATCTGCTCAGTCACAGTGTAGAGGTACAGGAAGCTGCTACCCGTGCGCAGCTGCGTGAGCTTGCGGCTTACACCGTTTGCCCTCCGCACAAGCGTGAACTTACGGCTTTGTTGGAGGAGGAAGCTTACAAGGATCAGATCTTAAAGAAACGGATCACGATGCTGGACCTGCTTGAGAAGTACGAAGCCTGCGAAATGCCGTTTGAACGGTTTCTGGAACTATTGCCACCCCTTAAACCCAGATACTATTCGATCTCAAGCTCTCCGCGAGCGAACCCGGAACGTGCCAGTATTACTGTAGCTGTGGTACAGGGTTCAGCCTGGAGCGGACAAGGTGACTATCGCGGAGTTGCCTCTAATTACTTGGCTGAATGCAAGACGGCAGAAGAGATTCTCATGTTCGTTCGTACACCCGATTCCGGATTTCAACTCCCGGAAGATCCAAGAACGCCGGTCATCATGGTGGGACCCGGGACGGGAGTAGCACCATTTAGGGGCTTTTTACAGGCGCGTGCTGCAATCAGGCAAGAAGGGGAGAATTTGGGTGAAGCCCGGCTTTATTTTGGATGCAGGAATGAACGGGATTATCTATATCGGGAAGAGCTTGAACAATATGAAAGAGACGGTATCGTTACTCTTCGGACTGCTTTTTCTCGAATGGAAGGCAAATCCAAAACATATGTACAGCATTTGATGGAACAGGATGCAGCCGAGATAGTAAGTTTGCTTTCTGCAGGAGGGAGGATTTATGTATGCGGGGATGGCAGCGAAATGGCCCCGGATGTCGAGTCAGCCTTACAACGAGCCTACCTTGCGATACATGGAGTAGGACCACAAGAAGCAAGAGCTTGGCTTAACAACCTGGAAGGCGAGGGACGTTACGCCAAAGATGTATGGGCAAGGACATAATGAATGTGATAAATGATTTGGTGCGGAGTGTGAAGAAATCTACGCTGACAAAGGACCCGGAGACGGTACAAAAGGCGGTATACGCCTTAAGTCACGGGTTAACCCTAATAAAGAGGTGACGATGATGGACTTATCTTCCGATTTGATTATACCGGAGCAAACGGTGTTTCTGGATTCGGTGCTGTGCACACTGCGGACTGAAACGCACATATGATTTACTCAGACATGACTTCGAAGCCGGCGGTGAACCGTTCGATGGTCAAATATGCCATCTGCCTTGGTGCTTTTCTGTCCAATCTGTCCGCAGGGATGTTCAATATCTCTCTGGTCGATATTTCCCAGGATCTGCGGATTCCGGTAGCCTCCGCCCAGTGGGTGGTCAGCATATATCTGCTGGTGATCTCGGTGATGCTGCCCGTGATGGGGAGGCTTGGAGATATGCTGGGCAGGCGGAGGGTTCATAACCTTGGGCTGTTCGCTTTTGCGGCAGGCGCATTGGGGTGTGCGCTCGCTCCGAATGCTGCGCTGCTGCTGGGCTTCCGGGTCATTCAAGGGATTGGCGCCTCGATGTTTCAAGCTACCAACATGGCGCTGATTGTCGAGGTCTTTCCCCAGGAGCAGCGGGGGCGGGCGCTCGGGCTGATGAGCACCTTTGTGGCTGCAGGCTCGATGGCCGGTCCGGCGCTGGGCGGCTTCCTGGTCCAGTGGTTCTCCTGGGAGAGCAACTTCTGGCTGCTAGCCGGAGTATCGGTAGCCGTTGGAGTGCTCGCTGAGCGGACGATTCCCAAGGATACTGCGAAAGTAGGGGGCAGGCTGGACGTAATCATGACGGTAGGCTTTGCTGCCTGCCTGTCCTCACTGATGATTGCCGTCGATTTGGGCGGCCGTTCCTCCTTTTTGTCCCTCCCGGTGCTGCTGTTGTTCGCGGCTTCGGGGATTACGGCAATGGGGTTAATCGCACGCCTCCGCTCACCCCGCAGGGTGGAAAGAGAGCGTGACTTTCCGAAGGCTGCAATGGTGGCAACTGGGGCGGGAGCCGCTGGGGGAACCGCAAAAGGAGCCACGAGGGAGACTACGAAGGCAACTGCACAAACTGTCATCTCTACGGACACCAGTTATCAATTGTTTACCGACCGGAAATTTGCCGTCGGCATTGTCATTACGGTGATTACGTTCATGGCCGCCTTCGCCGCACAGCTGGCGCTTCCGGCAGTGCTGCGGCTGGCCGGGACCGAACCTGCCTGGGTCGGTCTGATCATGATCGGTTATCCGCTGGCGCTGGTCGTGACCGCGCCTTTGAGCGGAGGTCTCGCGGACCGCAAGGGACCGCGCGGCATCCTGGCGTACGGGCTGCTGCTCATGACCGCTACGCTGTTGGTACTCGGGCTGGCCGCTCCTGCGCTTGGGACAAGCGCCATCCTGCTGCCGGTGGTGCTGCTGGGCTGTTCCATGGGCATGATCACTTCGCCCAATACCAGTCTGGTCATGGGGCTAGTGCCCAAAGCCCAACTGGGCATGGCCAGCAGCATCCTGGCCCTGTCCCGTAACATCGGGATGATGTTCGGTACGGCGGCGGGCGGGATCGTCATCGGCAGCGGGGCCGCCGGTATGGGCGGAAGCTACCGTGCGGTGTTCCTGGTATGCGCGACATTAGTCGGGCTTGCTTGTGTCTGGACGGTATATTTTTATAACCGGGTGGGCAAGAGCAAGGGCGCGGCACGGGTGCCTTCGCCGCGGCGTTGAACGGCGAGATGGCAACCGTTCTTAAAGCGGCCCTTTGCATAGATTTTTTCAAAGTAAGGGTACGGATTGATTATAATCATCTTGGGGTTTGATTATCGCTGGACTGCATAATACTCTGGAGAATAAGAGTAGCCCGATAAGGAGTGAGAGCCAATGGTTCATGCACGAGAGGTGCTTGCCAATCAATTATTAGCGAATGCGAATGATCCGAGCTGGCATATTCCGTTCATGCAGGCGGTGGAGGGAGTGACGGAGGAAGAGGCGGTATGGAAGCCGAATGAGGGCAGCAACAGTATTGCCGAGCTGACATATCATTTACTGTATTGGAACGAGGCCTGGCAGGCCCGGTACCGGGAAGGGCGGATGGATGCGGTACCGCCAGTCGGGGATAACAATAACAGCTTCGTGATCCCGGAGGGGCGCTCTTTTGACCAGTTAAGAACGGCTCTGCTGGAAGTGCTGCTGTGTTGGCAGGACCTGCTGTCGGAAGCAACCTTGGAGGCCGGAGTGAGCGGATTTCCGGTACCTGCTGCATGGTGGGAACTGATTAGCAACGCGGCGACGCATAATGCGTATCATATCGGGCAGATGGTGTATGTTCGGAAGCTGCAGAGCAGCTGGAAGTGAAAGGGTCGCAACGAGTGGCTGGCAGGAAAACAGCGTTGAGCGTGATTTCAGGTACTCTTTTCCACGTGGAACAATTGGTAGCCGTATGAACCCGGTTACCTTCACATTATAACGTAAAAACAAAAATGAACTTGAGAATGTCAGTGTGATCTATACACATATTCCCAAGTTCATTTTATATCGATATTTAAAACACGTATACACGCCGTTCGCTAATAGCTCTTTTCCGGTGCGGCAGGATGCCTGGGGGGCTTTTCACTGCATTTAGTACAGCAGGTAGCGAATAAATCCGGCTCATTTTCGATTTGAGTGCATTTCCTGCATCAGAAGTAACAGAGAAGGCCGGTTTTCTGCTTTTTCAGTGCACTAAATACACCAGAATGGACTTTCGAGAGCTCAAGGAGCGATTTCGCTGCATGAAATACATTAGAATCGGCTTCATCTCTGATCACGCGAGGCAAACACCGCATTCACGGTTCCACCCCCACCTCACTCATCAGCGCCAGTACATTCCCCTCCGAATCCCGGAAGAACGTCATCCAGGTCTCGGTCTGGCCCATTTTGGCGATGGAATGGGGTTCATCGGTGAAGTTAACCCCCTTGTTAACCAAGTCGGCGTAGACTTCTTGAATATCTCCAACTTGAAAATAAAGGACAGAGCCGGCATTGGTGAATTCCGCTTGCTCCGGAAGGCTTAACAGCAGCCGCTGGCCATCAAGTTCAAAGAAAGCCATGCGATCCATCTGGAACAGCAGAGGCAGCCCCAGCTTGTTTTTATAAAAATCCACTGCCCGCTCCAGGTCCTTCACAGGTACCCCAATCTGTCCCACTTTTTGAATCCGGTTCGTTTCCATTCCGCATTGCTCCCTTCCTGTTCTAATAATGTCTTCTTAAGCATAATCCCTTATCCTGCTTATTTCTTATCCATTATCACCAATTTGCGGTACTGCAGGGGAGAGACGCCAACGTGCTGCCTGAATATTTTGCTAAAAGATACCGGGCTGCCGAATCCCAGATCAAAGCTGATATCAGTGATCGAATAATCTAACCGGTCCAGCAGCAGCTTGGCTTTCCGTATTCTGTATTCGGATATATGCTGGTGCGGGGTCGTGCCGTACAACTGGGCGTAGGTTCTTAACAAATGGTTGGGCGAGAGGCAGGCAATCTGCGCAATGTCCTTCAATTGCAGAGGTTGGTGATAATAAGCCCGTATGTATTCATGGGCGGTACTTACGCGTCTATACAGCTCTTCGCGTGTGGAGCGGCGTATGGAGGGTAAGGTGTCGACTTCCCGCAGCGTATCCAGTTGTCCGAACAATATCGTGTGCATGATTCTGTGGAAGTGCTCCTCATAACCAAGTGGATCATGCGCGAGCGTCGTTAGGTTTGCCTTGAATGCGGTGATCTGCGAAGACAGTCTTCTGGTGGTGGGATAGGTTTGTTCGAAGAAACCCAGAGACTCCCGCTCTTTGAAAGGATCGGTCAGCATCACGTCAGTGCTTTCAGTCAATGAGCGCAATATTTCCCCGGCGAATCCATTTTTGAAAAAAAGACAAAAGGACTCTAAAGCGCTGTGCTCATCGATCTCTAGGGTGTAGGGGCCTTCATTCAGGAGCAGGTACCGGTCCTCTTCCACAGCGAACCACCCGTTCTTGGCCTTGTAACGGGCTTGTCCGCCCGAGAAGGTCTTGATGGACAGCTGGCCATTGCCCTCCCAATAGAACCGGTTGCTTGATGCATGCAGAACATAGTTCGTAGAATGCTTCGCAGTCATAGACCTTCTCCTTTTCAGTGGGATGCAAGGTTGTTAAGGTTGATTCTATAATAATAATTGTTTTTTGAACAATGTCACATTCCCGGAGGATGCTTCGTTGTACAGGTTGAAAGGGGGGGAGAGGATTGAAGGATGCAGAGCTGCGCCGGATAATAGCCGACGTGCTGGAAGGGAACATCGAAAGATTCGAGGAAATCATGCGAACCTATCAAAAAGCGATCCTGCTCTATTGTTATCATATGCTGGGCCATTATTCGGAGGCTGAGGACAGCGGACAGGAGGTGTTTTTGAAGGCTTTTCGCGCTTTGGGCAAATATAACCCGGATGTCCCCTTCTGTGCATGGTTGTATACGATTGCCTACAATCAATGCATTGATGTGATTCGCAAGCGGAAATTGAGCAAATATCTGCGTCTCTTCTATCAGGATGAGCGGGACAACAGACAAGTGGATAAACAGATTGAAGGCAAATATCTGGATGAAGCGGTGCAGCAGGCCTTGTTAAAGTTGTCGATTGAAGAACGGAATTTGCTGATCCTGCGCTGTGTGGAGGAAATGAGCTATCAGGAGATCAGTCTGATTCTTCACCACAGCACACCCAAGCTGCGCAAAAAATATGAGCGTTCGGCCAGAAAATTCCGCAGGTATTATGCTAATGCGAAAGGAGAAGGAGGCTGTGAAATTGGACGAGGATCAGGATTTGAAGGAACTTCTTCGTAACCCGCAGTTCAGTGAGACAGACTTGTCGGGAAAAGTGATGAAGAGGCTGTATGCCGGAGCAGGACAGAGTGGAAAGGAGCGATTCCTGGTAAAATATAAAGTCAGTGTGCTGGTCATAGCGGGAATGCTGTTGACAGCATCCTCGGGTTTTGCGGCGGTTCAATATCAATCCTTGAAGAACAAACAGGGGGAAGTCACTTATCAGGTCAAGCCTTTAAAGGAAGCTCCCACGTATGAGGAAGAAGAATTACAACGTTTGAGAATTAGCCGTGATTTAGGGGATAAACTGCTACAGGAGGGTTCCGCAGCTATTTTTTATGTCGTTGCCCACAACCCCAAAGGGGAAATGGACACCCGGTTTAAGCCTGTAACGTTTACCGATCTCACTAAGCTCCGCAGCAAGCTGTCCAGCCAGCCCGTTGTCATTGCCGACAGCTTAACAGACAATTATACTTTCAAAAGCGCCAGGGTCTTCTTTGAACCGGTTAACATGGTTAATCCGCCTACCCCGGAAGAAGAGGCAGCTACGGCGGAGAAGCTCCGCAAGCAGGCTGAGGCATCAAACCAGGAATATGCAATGATGCCTGTGGAGTTATCGAGCCAGCTTCTCAATATTAGAACGGTCTACGCTCAAGGGAAGAATGAAATAGCTGTGACCATTGTCAAATCCAAAGGTGAATATACAGCATATGTCGATGAAAAAGTGGAGTTTATCTCGGAAAAAGTGGTTGTAGATGGAGTCGAAATGATATACACGCGGTATAAAGGCGGAAATAATATTACCTGGACCGCTGAGGTTCCGGGCAGTACCGAGCTTTATCAATACCAGATTGATGACATGAGTGGACAATCTCTCAGCAAAGCAGACATGATCGAAATCGCTAAGCTGTATCTAAAATAAAAGCCAAACGATCCTCCGCGGCCTGCGGTCAGGATCGTTTGGCGTTTTTATGGCAGGTAGCGGGCGGTGAAGCTTATCGCGGATTCAGCTTCACCTGCGAGCCCTTGCCGCCGGATTGAATTCCGGTGTCTTTGCCGCCGGCTTCCTTAAGGTCGGCGACCAGCCGCTCAATGACCGCCTTGGCGGCAGCCGCTTCCTTTGCGCCGGAGGCCTTCACGACAAGCTGTACCGGCTTACCGGAGCGCAGATGTTTGTCCGCCTGCCGCAGCTTGGTGTCGTAGTCATGCTCCTCGATATGAGCGGTGAAGCGCAGCTCCTTGACCTTCTCTTTTTTGCCATTCCCGCCGGATTGTTGGCCTGCACCCGACTTGCGCCCGGTAGCTGTCTCCTTCTGCGCGGCCGCCTTCGCTTTGCCTTTCGCCATCAGACTGCAGGGCGGCGGACTGCTCATCAGCGAGGTGCAGACGAGGTCAGCCCCGGCTGCTTTGGCCATCGCCAAAGCTTCCGTTCTGGAGACAACCCCCAGCTGCTCACCCCGAAGTCCCGTAAGCACCACCTCGGATGCTCTAATCTGCTCATTTAACAATACTGCCATGTCACGAAGCCTCCCTGAGAACCTTTATAAAGCTATCATATACATAAAAGGGCTTGTGGTTCAAATGCGAGGATCTATACTAGGGAGTGAGATGCCTTACTTACCCTTACCAAACCCCGAATCCCGGATCATTCTCCCGGATGACAGAGTAGATGGCCTCCACAATGAACGGAAGGTCCTCGCCCGGATAACCTTCCGGGATCTCCTGCGGATAGATGACGGCTGAAACGCTGCCGGGATCAAGCTCAATATCCTGGAGCCTCATTTCAAACCGGAAAGAGTCCTTAAATAATACTCCATCAAATTCCAGATAGAAATACAGCTTGCAGATATCCTCCTCATCAATGATGAGTACACCTTGCTCGGTCAGTTCCATGCGGCAGCCCTCCAACTCCAATAATTGTATGTCTATTATATAGGAAAGAACAGGGTGGAATCAGGGGCTCAAGGGCTGATTTCCAATCACTCCCTCCCTTCTGTTAGAATAGGGGAAATCATATTTGTATACTTGGGAGGCAGACTGCAGATCATGGATAACGAGCTACGCGCACAGCTGAAACAGTGGCATGAGGATGACGAACACCAGTTAATCGTAGACAGCTTGCTGAAGATTCCTCCAGCGGATAGAGATTACGAGGAGATCAGCAGCTTGGGCCGGGCGTATAACAATCTGGAGCAGTATGAAGAAGCGCTGGAGCAGTTTGCCTTGATTGAGGAACAGGGGGGAAATGATCCGCTGTGGTATTTCCGGGTGGGTTATTCCTATTATTATCTGAAGCGGTATGCGGAAGCCATGAATGTACTGAGCAACGCGCTGACACTCGATCCTGAAGATCAGCATTCAGCCCAATTACTGGATTATAGCCGGAACAAGCTGCACAAAGAAGAGCAAACTGCAGCAAGGCGGGCGCTCAATAAGCAGCGTAGGGATTCAGGGGCGGGTGCTGCTCCTTTTGAAGGCATGGATCTCTCCAGTTTCTGGGACGATAGTGAATATGCACTGAGAGAATATGTCTCTGCCCCGCCCACAGATGAACTGATAACATCGGTAGAAGAAGAACTCGACTACAAGCTGCCGGCCTCTTACATCACACTAATGAAGCAGCACAATGGGGGCGTTCCTCACCATACGTGTTATCCGACGGAGGAAGGCACCTCCTGGGCCGAGGATCATATTGCAATTACGGGTATTCTGGGGATTGGCCGCGACAAACAATACTCTCTCTGCGGTGAGCTGGGCAGTCCGTTCATGATTGAAGAGTGGGGGTATCCTGACATTGGCGTAGTGATCTGTGACTGCCCGTCGGCAGGTCATGATGTTGTGATGCTGGATTACCGGCACTGCGGAAAAGATGGCGAACCCGAAGTGGTTCATGTCGATCAGGAAGACGATTATGAAATTACGTTCCTGGCTCCGGACTTCGAGACGTTTATTCGCGGCTTGGTAAGTGAAGAGGATTATGATACCTCTGCAGAAGATAAAGTGGAGGATCTGCGCAAAGTTGCTGAAGGCAAATTTTCGCCTCTGCTCGCGGAGCTGTGCAGCCGGGTAACTGAGGTAGACCAGCTGGAGCAGAAGCTCCGTAACGTCTGTACCCGGGTTATTGAGGAAAAAGGATATTTCTCCTTTCATGCGGACGAGCTCTCCACCTTGATGTATGATGTGCAGTTCTGGCTCTACACCAGGTCGTATCCGGAGACGGGCCGGCAGCAATATTTGGATACCTATGATAAAATGATCGCTTTTGGCGGCGAATTCGGCCAAGGCGGCTACGCTCCCGGCTTCATCAGCGATTGGCTGGATGGGCGGATACGGGAAGGGCGGATCGTCCAGGAGAATGGAGTGCTTCGCTTCACCGATGAGGCGCGCAAGGCGGTCATCGCGCAGCTGGAAACGGAGGCGGCGGTAGAAGCGAAGAAGAATGTGGCTCCTTTTATTCTCGTCGATCAACAAAGCGGAGGCATGTCCGTCATTTTGAATGCCGGCAGCTATCTGCCGGAGCTGTTTGAGACCCGGGCCGATGAGGGGTTTGAGGGTAACGGGTATGACTGGGCTTCATTGGCGGCGGTGTTTGTGGACGAATGTATGCCTGAATGGGCGGAGCGGATTCATTACGACCCGGAGGCGGGAATGTTCTGTGCGTATTCGAAGGATAAGGCAGCAATAGAGGAGTTCGCGGTGCGGTTCAAGCTGGCCTGTGAGGATGAGGAGCTTATTCGTGATCTTTTCTCCCGTGCGGAACTGGATTGATGACGCAGGAGCCCCTAAAAATCTATAACACTGCCGTTGAAGCCCTTCTTGAGGTCATCGGGGGCAAGTGGAAGCCGGTGATTCTGTTCCATCTTACCTTTGGCAAGAAACGTAATGGGGAGCTGAAACGCCTGATGCCTGCCGTTACACAAAAAGTGTTGACCCAGCAGCTGGCGGAGCTTGTGGAGGATGGTATTGTAGAGCGGATTTCTTATCATCAGGTGCCGCCGAAGGTGGAGTATACGCTGACGGACTATGGATGGAGTCTGAAGGAGATTCTACACCTCATGTGCAAATGGGGAGATACGCATGTGGAACGGGTGTATGGCGACAAGGGTCAAATCCTGTTCAAGCCGCCGGAGCCCGAGCGCTAAAAGAAAACCGGTTTCTGGAGTTCAGGAACCGGCTCTTTGGTGGCTTCCTTTGATTATGGAATGACCTTACGCTTGCGGAAGTCTTCAAATATATCCATGAACATTTTCTCTGTATCGATGAAGTCATGGAACCCGAAACGGCGCGCTTTGGAACCGTCGGCAAAAAAGTCATAATCCCATGAAAAGACAAAGTCCCCGAACGGCCAGGAAGAGACGTCCTTATAGCTGTTATTCATCAAGCCATATTTCTCTACCATGGTATCCCACAGCGTTTCCTTGTCAGCCATGACGGTCTCCAGGGACATCGGCAACGGAGGGGCGGTCTCCAGCTTGAAGAAGGCGGCGATTCTTGGCCAAAGCTCATTCCAGCGAAAAAGGTCACCGTTCGTGATATTAAAAGCCTGATTGGCGCAGCCGGGATCGGTAGCTGCCCAGACCGTCGCACGGGCCAGCAAGCCGCTATCTGTCATTTCCAGCAGGCTGTGATAAGCACCCGGTTTCCCGGGAAAGCGGAGCGGCAAGCCAAGCTCCTTGGAAATGGAAGCATACACTGCAATCACCATGGCCAGGTTCATCGGATTGCCGAGTGCAAACCCGCAGACAACCGATGGACGAAGGGCCGACCAGGTCCAGCGTTTGCCAGGCTGCCGGCGTTCAAGAAACTGCTGTTGATCGATGTTGAATTCGGGCGGCATATGATAGGCATCCGTTTCCCGCGCAGGCGTCTTGAAGGGACCAAGATGTGCACCATACACCTTGTAACCTTGCATAAGACTGATATGCTGCAGATTCGGGGCTGCCGGTTCAACAGCATTTACCACATTAACGAGCATGGCCAGGTTGGGAGCAACCAGCTCGGCCCAGGTAGGCCGGTCTTGATAGGCCGCATAGAAAATGTGGGTGATTTCATCCAGGCTGCCCAGCTTCTCGCGGGTATCCTCTTCATTCAGCAAATCGGCCGAGATATACCGGAGCCGGGGCGAGTTTTGCCCCCCGCGCCGGGACACTCCAATGATATTCCATTCCGGCAGCGTCAGCAGATAATCGATCAGGTTCCCTCCGATTACGCCGTTGGCTCCTATAACAAGAGCGGTTTTATTGGATGGGACTGAGTTAGGTTTCATAGTGAATGCTCATCTCCTCTTCTGACCCTATTGTGCTAGAGAAGAGGGAAGTTGAACAGTACGCACTTTGAACTCCCATAGGTACTTGAAAGTAACTAAAGATGAACTTAAGGAGGAGGTATAACATGGTGTTATTAGCTGAGCTGCAATCCGTGCAGAGCGGGTATGAGGCCCGTTTCGAGCTGCGTGTACAGCATGCTGTGGAGAAGGTCTGGTCTTTTTTGACGGAGAATGACAAGCTGGCATTGTGGTTCTCCGAGTTAAAGGTGGAAGACCTCCGGGAAGGAGGCGTCATAAAGTTTGATATGCAGGACGGCACGTTTGAAGAAATGGAAATTACCGCGCTGAAGACGCCTTCCATACTGGAATACACATGGGGCGAAGACCTTGTGCGCTTTGAACTCTATCCGGAATCAGATGGCAGCCGCTTGATCTTGGTCGAGAAGCTGCAGCGGATTACGGATCATACGCCAAAGGATCTGGCCGGATGGCATGTATGCCTGGAGATCATTCATGGTTTGTTGGATGGACGGACGCTGGAGGATCGCGGGCAGGAATGGAAGGTGTGGTATCCGCGGTACACTGAGCTACTCAGCAACATCAAGCAGGGGCTCAAGTTTAAATGATTATAAAATAGGGCATTCGGTGAGCCGTCTGATGGCCGCGGATGCCCTGTTTGGCGTGAGAACCCAAGGATTAGACTGGACCGTAATTCATCACCATCCAGCTTATTTCATATATATGGTACTGTTTTTTTATTGGCATTTGAAATAATGGCTGTTATATTTGAAAATGTTATAGTAGACAATGCATACAGCTGGTATCGGCATAGCGTTAGAGAGGCGGTTTCATATGCAACAATTTGTGGAGAGTACGATTGGCATCACCAATGATTTTTTATGGTCGAAGATTCTGATTATACTGCTTATTTCATGTGGTCTGTATTTTACCGTGAAATCGAAGTTTGTACAATTAGGAATGCTCAAAGAAATGTTCGTGGTTCTCAAAGATTCCAACGTGAAGTCCAAAGACAGTATCACCTCCTTTCAGGCGTTCTGCATCAGTATGGCAGCGCGGGTGGGTACAGGGAATATTACGGGGATCGCGATTGCCATTTCCTTAGGCGGTCCGGGCGCGGTATTCTGGATGTGGGTGATTGCCATTATCGGGTCAGCCTCCAGCTTTATTGAGAGCACACTTGCCCAGGTCTACAAAGTGAAGGACAAGACCGGATTCCGGGGCGGACCTGCCTATTATATGGAACAAGGTCTGAACAAACGTTGGATGGGCGCTTTATTCGCTATTCTGATTACGTTGTCTTTTGGCCTCGTCTTCAATGCCGTTCAGTCCAATACGATTACCGTAGCTTTTGAGAATTCGTTCGGCACGAACCGGGTGGTTCTTGGGCTGATTATGGCTGCGGGGTTTGCCGTGATTATTTTCGGCGGGATTAAGCGTATTGCCAAAATGTCCGAATATATCGTAGTTTTCATGGCGGTGGTATACATCGGGGTGTCCCTGTGCATTGTATTGATTAACATCAATAAGATGCCGGAGGTATTGGCGCTAATTGTGAAGGGTGCCTTCGGATTCGAGCAGTTTGCGGGCGGTACGCTGGGCGCAGTGATTCTGCAGGGGATCAAACGCGGGTTGTTCTCGAATGAAGCGGGGATGGGGAGTGCACCGAATGCTGCGGCCACAGCCACTACCAGTCATCCGGTGAAGCAAGGTTTGATGCAGGCCCTGGGCGTCCTCACAGATACCCTGCTGATTTGTTCAAGCACTGCGTTCATTATCCTGCTCTCCGATGCGTATAAGCAGCCGGGGCTGGATGGAATCGGGCTAACCCAGGCGGCCTTGAGCGATCACATAGGTTCATGGGCATCCGGCTCCTTGGCGGTCATGGTCTTCTTGTTCGCTTTCAGTACACTGATCGGCAACTATTATTACGGTGAGACCAATATCGAATTCCTGAACTCTAAAAAATCTACTCTCGTCTTATACAGATTCAGCGTGCTGGGCATGATCGTATTCGGTTCGGTTGCCAAGGTGCAGCTGGTCTGGGATTTGGCCGACTTGTTCATGGGCCTGATGGTCGTGGTCAACTTAATCGCGATCTTCCTGCTGTCCCGGGTAGCTTTTGCCGCCTTGCGGGACTATAAGCAGCAGAAGCGGGCGGGTGTAGACCCTGTCTTCTATAAAGACAGTATTCCGGGACTGGAACATGTGGAGTGCTGGGAGAAGGGTGCGGACGTTAAGCGTTAAAAGCATAGGGTGTATCCGAGGGCTCTGTTAGCGGAGCCCTTTTTCTCTTACGTTGTTTAGCAGGACGGCGAGGCTGCTAATCTAAACGCCGAACAAGGATAACGTCTCCTCTGACCAGAATAGATTATGGTAGAGCAGAGAAAGCGGATTAAAGGCAGCGTTGTTATTCATGACATAGCAATATATGGAGGGTTTATGTTCATTCAGATCATCAGCGTAGGCAAACTAAAGGAAAAATATTTGACGCTCGGCATTGCAGAATATACCAAACGGCTCACGCCTTACCTCAAATTTCAGATGATTGAGGTGGCGGATGAGAAGGCACCCGACTCTCTGAGCGAAGCAGAAGTCGTGCAGTTGAAAGCGCGCGAGGGTGAACGCATCCTCGCGCATGTGAAGAGCGAAGCGCATGTCATTGCGCTCGCGATTAACGGCAAGCTCTGGAGCTCGGAAGAGCTTGCCGCAGAACTGGACAAGCTCGGCACCTACGGGACGAGCCATGTCGTCTTCATCATCGGAGGAAGCCACGGGCTCTCCGATGAGGTCATGCGCCGCGCGCAGCAGCGCATGAGCTTCGGGCGCATGACGCTGCCCCACCAGCTCATGCGCCTGGTCCTCACCGAGCAGATTTATCGCGCGGTGAAGATAAATCGCGGTGAACCGTATCATAAGTGACGGCGAAAAGTTTTGGACTTGACCGCTCACGGGGCGCAGAAAGTTGGGTTGTCTTGTGCAAGAAGCTTAAAGTCAAATAGCAGCTTTGAGTTTATGATTCAGTTTAGGGACTTTTCCGTCGAAAGGAAAAGCCCCTTTTTGGACTATTTGTGGAAGGGTGTAGCAAGATTTTTCATTTCGCGAGGGAAGGCATTCAGACTGTCCATCTTGCCTTTCGATTTCGCATTATGGAAGTTAGACTGAACCATTAAGAGATCCCCCAAACCTATTATGGACCGCGGGGAGGGGTTGCCCTTATCGAGGTTTCAAGACTTTCTCTATAATTATTTCGTGGTTGTAAAATAGGACTCCCCTAGAAGTTCCTTCATTTGAAAAGCACGGAGCCGCTGCGAACGCAGCAGGGAATTGAAGAGATGCATGAGATCAACCTGAATGTCTACAATGTCTATCAATCCAGAAAAAGCGAAGAACAACAAATTCTATTGATGTCCGTCTTCTCTTATGGATTTATCGTATTGATTTCGGCGATTTCCATTGCGAATATTTTTAATACAATCTCGACGGGCTTATCCCTTCGCAAACGAGAATTCGCGATGCTGAAATCCGTCGGCATGACGCCAAAAGGCTTTACGAAAATGATGAACTATGAAAGTATTTTTTATGGGGTCAAGTCGCTGCTGTTCGGGCTTCCCGTCAGTTTCGTCGTGATGTATCTGATCTATAGGGCTTTTTCGAACAAATTCAGCTACGGGTTCACCCTCCCATGGATGAGCATTCTGTCTGTCATTGTCGCTGTATTTATCATTGTCGGCTCCGCCATGCTATATTCCGGCGCGAGAGTAAAAAAGGAAACCATTATCGATGCATTAAAGCAAGAGAATATATGATAGCCATCGGCCCTGACTTGGTTGAAGTCAGGGCCTGCTTTGTTTTGGTGAGTGTGTCATATGACATTATGCTACTGGCGGGTATGACATCGAGAGCCGTAGACTATCATGACTACTTGCAAAGGATGTGGGCTCTTTGATGACAAGAACCATCGTCAGCTGTATTCAAAATGTGTATTTCCTGTTATTCACTTTCGCTACCGGGGTGTTCTACTTTTGCTTTTATCTTGTCGCGCTTACGCTAGGATTCAGTCTTTCGTTTACCGTCGTAGGCATTCCTCTGATTACTCATGTTCTGCGAACGACGTCCGCCTTTCTACAATTTGAACGCATACAGACCAAGATCTATACGGATGTTACCACAGCACCATGCGTTAAACCCATGTACACCGATGCCTCCTTCTGGCTCCAAGCAAGGAGGGAAATGCTGAACCGGCGCAACTGGATAGCTATCGGCTGGTTGATGCTGAAGTTTCCGATAGGGGTTGCAAGTCTTATCGTGGCGGTTATGCTTTATGTACTTCCACTCGTGGTGATTGTCATTCCGCACCTGTTTCCGTTTATTAACATTTCCTTTATGGATGTGCCAATAGACAATTTTGTCAAATCTGCGCTGGTATCGGCCGTAGGCGTTGCACTCATGATGGTTAGCAGTAGGCTTGCAAGTCGCTTGACACGAATGCTGGGCCATTACACCCGTCTTATGATGAATAGCGTGAACCGCTAGAAGACTTGCCTCGATTTGACTAGAAAGTATCGTTGGGTGGGTGGTGTACTCTATAATAGTTAAGTAATGTCATACTGATCGTTATGAGGGGTTGATTCGTTATGTTCGATATGTTGAAGCAGTGGTTCTGGTATGACTGGCTCATGTTCATGATCCGATTGATTTGCAGCACATCGCTCCTGCTCACTACCGTTGAGCGAGCAGCTTATTTCACGTTGCCGCTGTGGGTTCTTGTGTTTTGGCAGATTATCGCTTTTTCTGTTCCTTGGCTGTGCTTGCAGCTCAATTATAAATACTACTTGCTGACAGAGATCGTGATCTCGGGCGGATTGTGCTTGTATTTAGCTTCATACTTTCCGGAAGCCTACCTCACGTTCCTGGTGTATGCATTTTTTATCGCCGCTAACAGCGCTCAAAGGGCTTATCTCTGGTCAGGGACTATATCCGTTTTATTCGTACCCGCTATAATTAAATTGCTTACAGAGCAGAGTGATTTCTGGCTCATGACCATTCACGTTGGATTGGCGTATGTGATAGGGTTCTCTTTTCATTTATTGATGGTTAATCATCGTCAAAGCGAGATTATCCGGGAGCAAAATGGGGTGTTGGAACAGTACTTATCGCAAGTCGAGCGTATCACTTTGGCTGAGGAACGAAGCCGGCTCTCCAAAGAACTCCATGATACCGTCGGTCATGCTTACACTGCCCTCATTATGGGATTGGAAACCTTGCGGCCTGAACTAGCGACCGAGACAGGAATGGAACGGCTAGATTCCATGTTGAACCTAGCCCGTCAAAATATGGAGGAAGTAAGAGGATATGTGCATCAGATTGAATCTCCGCAGGAGGCGCTCCCGCTGATTCAGTATTTGCGGAAACTGGCCGAGGAGTTTCAGGAGCATGCGAAGGTATCCGTTCGTTTTCAGACCTTTGGTGAGGAACATCCAGTAACGAAGCAAGCTAAGATAGCACTGTATCGCTGCTTACAGGAATCGCTCACGAATGCTGTACGTCATGGACATGCGACAGAGATTACCGTATCAATGAAATATGAGCCTCAGCAGACGAGGCTCGAAATTCAAGATAATGGTCGCGGGATGGAACAAGTGCAGGATGGCTTCGGCTTAAACGCCATGAAAGAGCGAGCGTTGAATTTGCAAGGTCATGTCGCCGTCTATACCCAATTGGGCGAAGGCACCCTCGTTACCTGCACCTTGCCACGGCAAACGGAGCTTAAGGATGAAGTCATCCGCCTGGTAGTCGTCGATGACCAACCCTTCATCCGTGAAAGCTTGCGGACTCTTCTGGAGGAGCAGCGAGATTTGCAAGTGGTAGGGACGGCAGAAGATGGTGAACAAGCCATTGCGCTCTGCAAGCAGGTTCAACCTCAACTGGTCCTTATGGATTTGGACATGCCGAACATGGATGGGATCACCGCATCTCGTACCATGAAGCAAATGTGGCCCCAGATACGCATTCTGATTCTTACCACGTTCGAAGATACTAGGCAGGCTCTGGAAGTGTTGCGAAGCGGAGCTGACGGATATTTATTAAAATCCATCAAGCCGGCAGAACTTGCTGAGACGATACGCACGGTTTATCGTGGAGGCACCTTGATCAATCAAGAAATGTCACACAAATTGTTCGCACAGCTGGAGGCGGATAAGACCGGGGACGATACGTCACCAACCCAAATGGGAGCCGCCTATGATTTAACGCTACGGGAGATTGAGGTACTGAAGTTCGTGTCGAAAGGTCTACGATATAAAACGATTGCCTCCAAATTGTATTTATCCGATGGTACGGTTAGAAACTATGCATCATCGGCCTACATGAAGTTGGGGGTTCGCAACCGGGAAGATGCGGTGCAAAAAGCACTAGAGGCCGGGCTGCTGGAATAATCCTTATCGCTCGGTATAGAATGCCGTTGGACACGGCAATAACTAAAAACAAGCGGCAGCATAGGCAGCCGCTTGTTTTTTACTGTATAAGCCCTTCAATTGGGCTAGTGTTCATGAATCGGATCAATTAGTGACTGATGGGTAAAATATAGTAATTAAATGCTTGATCCAATAAGGCACTAGCTTCTTGACGTTTCAAAAGTTCTTTTGAACGGAAGTTCACGGAGCCATCAGAATTAACCTTAGTATCCGGGTCCATGATCCCTTGGGAAATAAGCGCTTTAATGGCTTCAACTGCCCATGCATCCGTTTTGCCACTCAGTTTAACCTTCGTGCTAGGCTCTACCTGTCTCAGGTTTTGGATCATTACCGCCGCCACTTGTCTAGTGATCGGAGAATTAGGCTGAAAATTAGGCAGTCCGGCTTTCATCTGCTGCTTATTGGCTGCAAGCAAGAAAGGCATTTTATGCCACCCCTGGGCGCGAAGTAGCACTTCTGAGAATTCAGCTTGAGTCATCGTTCCTTTTGGATCAAAGATATGGGAAGACTTCCCGCTCATGACTTTCAAAGCGTTGAGATCGTTAATATATGGTTTATACTTACTATTCGCAGGTACATCAGAGAATGGTGAATCAAGGTTAACTTTTTCTGAAAATGAAGCTAAGTCTGGTAGATTCGTAGAATACATATATGCAATCTGGCCAGCTGCGTTTTTCTTAAACGTCACTTTAGTACCTGATTCATCTTCGAACAATAAAGGGTGGATCATTTTCAGTGTATGCTTGCCTGAAGCTGCTTCCCAAACTAAGTTCCCGTTCGAATAAGAAACCTTATTCCTCAAAGCATCCATACGAATGTTTTTATATAATCCGACATACGCTTTGGCTTGCTGCTCGCTGATTGCCGAATAGGTTGGCTTTGAAACTTCTGTCTTTCTTGGATAATAGTGATTCATAAACGATTCATACACGTCAATGCTAAACTGGGCGTTGTCGTCATTGTTGGACAGATAAAAGGCTGTATTTTTCTCAGGCAGAATAACAATCAGGGATGAATGCCCTGTAACATTCCCTCCTTTTAGAATCACATGTTGACCATTCATCTTCTCAGGGAAGTAGCCTTCGAACCCGATTGTTGTAATAGGAATCGTTTTATCAGCAAAAAACTGGTATGTGTGCATTTGCTCTATGCTTTTTTGGCTCACAATTTCTTTGCCATCATACTTTCCTTTGTTCAGATGCATTAAGAGATACTTCGCCATGTCATCTGCTGTTGAGATGATACCACCTTCAGGTTTTTCTGTAGGCATAGTTCCATCCATGGGGATCTTTTCACCCTTCGGTCCATAGTGAGCAGCCATTCTGCCTAATAGTTCAGGCGTAATCCGCACATTCGTTGAGGTCATGCCTAACGGGTTGAAAATGTTTTTCTCCATATACTTCGAATAGGGCATTCCCGAGGCGTTCTCTACCGCATACCCCGCTAGCAAAAACCCAAGATTGTCATAAACGTATGCTTCTCCCGGAGGCCTTACAACCGCTGACATATGTGATTTGACAAAATCCTTTATTGGATAGTTTTTATTAACATATTCCGTTGAATAATACGAAGCGATGTCGG
The DNA here is from genome assembly GCF_014644435.1 of Paenibacillus albidus. Classification (GTDB taxonomy): domain Bacteria; phylum Bacillota; class Bacilli; order Paenibacillales; family Paenibacillaceae; genus Paenibacillus_AQ; species Paenibacillus_AQ albidus. The sequence continues at coordinate 99,527 of NZ_BMKR01000023.1, forward strand.
GAGATTCAAATCCGCTTGTATAGGTAAGCAGATCATACATGGTCAGTTTTTTCCCCGTTTTATTCGGAATCTTCACTCCTCCTAAGTACTTTTGAATGTCGCCTCGTAAATCGATTTTCCCCTTATCGACCATCTGCATAGCAGCCAAGGCCGTGAATTGCTTGGTAACAGAGCCGATCTGGAAAACAGTGTCTTTATCAACGGGAATCTTCTTTTCTTTGTCGGCATAACCGTAACCTTTGCTTAGTAACACTTTCCCATCGCCCACGACCGCAAAATTAGAACCGACTGTGTTATACTTCATCATCACATCCGCAAAAACGCTATCTGCAAATGCTTCTACCTCCTTGGCATCGCGGGGTCCCTCCAAGCTAGATTTTACAGATACAATAGGTGTGGCAATTGTTGCGGCAGCTGTCGGGCCGCTAGCTGGCATACATGCGGTCGTTGCCGTAGCGGATAATAGCAGAACCGCGATGGTGCGAATCTTTTTGTTCATAAATGGTCTCTCCTCAAAATGTATTTGCCTCATGACGGCTAAACCGAGTATGGCAAAGGACTTGTCATATCAACAAGTTTCATTTTGTCATCCATCATGCCAAGACACCTCAAAGTGTCATATGACATTTAGGCACTAGGATTTATGACCACAAAAGAATTAAGATTCTCAAAAACGGTCAAATAACCATTTCTTTGCCTAGAACCATTAGAGACGGAGCGTGATCATCATCGCCTTATTACAGGACATCATTATAGAACACGGGTACATCTCCATTTTCTTCTGTTTGGCACTTGGTATTATCGGTTTGCCTGTGCCTGATGAAATCCTAATGGCGACTGTCGGTTATCTTTCTTCAATTGGGCTGCTTTATTTCCCGCTATCTCTTTCGATTAGCGTCTTCGGGGCCATAACTGGAATGCTATGCAGTTACGCCCTTGGGCGGAAATTCGGCAAGCCGCTACTTTGGAAATATGGAAAATGGATTAGGTTCACGACAAAAAAATTGGAAAAAACAACGAGTTGGTTCGACCATTATGGCCCCTGGGCAATATGTATAGGCTACTTTATTCCGGGACTCCGCCACCTAACATGTTATCTAGCAGGGATGAGCGCAATGAGCCTCAGGAAGTACTTATTCTACTCGGTCATGGGAGCCTTGGTCTGGTGTGCAGTGTTTCTTTCAATCGGGTATTTCCTTGGAGCATCGTTCGATTTTCCGATTTCCATCAAATGAAGATAAAGGAGAGGGACTATCATTACATGTGTTGAAAACGAACCTTTTAGATGAACATTTTTTTACTGAGGAGAAACGTATGAAAATCATAGACACCCTAAACAAATGGACACTTGAATCTATTAAATTTAAGCTAATTTTCCCCATCGTGCTCGTTCAAATTCTCGGTACGAACATTGGTAAGTTCGTGAACTTCATCTTGGATACGGGTAAGGAGGTTATCGCCAAAGCAGGAATCCAAAAGGAGTTTATGGAAGGGAATATTGGCTTATATGTTTCTTCTGTTTTTAGCACACTGATATCGGTACTCATTGTTGTTTTCATGTATGATCGGCTAGTCCTAAGGAGACTTCAATCGGTTGCGAGATTTACAGATAAGCTTGGTGCAGGTGATTTGTCTTCTGAACTACACTTTAAGGGGAATGATGATATAAGTAAGCTAGGTAAATCTTTAAATACAGGCTCAACTAGTATCAAGAAACTGGTGGTGGAAATTGATAGCGCATCTAATAGCATACATCAATCTAGTTCAGCAATGCTGGACGCAACGCGCAATTCAACAGCGAGTATAGCAAGGATTCAATCAAAGTCACATATTCTTGCACAAGACGCGACAAGTTTGTTAAATGATACACAACGCGCTAAGTTGTCCCTTCTTAAAATAACTAGATCCAATGATGAATTATTACATAAGGTAAAGGCTTCCTTGGAAACCTCTAGCGCTATAAAGACAAGAGCGACGCAAATGGAAGTCGAGGCCGTTCATTCCCTTGAGAAGGCTATTCGAACGTATGAAGAGAAGCAGCAGAACCTTCGGAATGCCATTGAGGCTGGACGCATCGTGGATGAGATTTATGTTATTTCTGCAAGCATCAAGGAAATTTCTTCACAGACCAACATTTTAGCCTTAAATGCTTCCATTGAGGCAGCGAGAGCCGGTCAACAAGGGAAAGGATTCCAGGTTGTAGCCGAAAGAGTAAAAAAATTGTCCAGCGAATCGGCTGAAGCCATATCTCATATTGATGAAATGGTCGTTCAAGTGAAAGATGCATTCCTAAAACTGGGGAAGAGTTCACAGGACATATTGGACTATATGAACAATGAGGTAAAAGCGGATTATAAACTGCTTATACAGACCGGCCAACAGTATCAGCGTGATGCACAAGTGATTCTGACGCTCTCTGAGGAAGTACATACTTCAACAGAATTAATGGGTTACGCCGTAGCGGATATTGAGGATGTCATTGTAGGCGTCTCCGAGAGCTCTTCTAGGGCTGCAGGTTATACCAGTGAAATGAAGGAAAGCTTAGGTGAAATGAATGAGGCGATGCATAAAGTCACTGATTCCATGGAGGGACAAGCTGAAATGTCCGTACAATTAAGGGAATCGATTAAGAGGTTCAACTTGTAGGAAATGTGGCGGGGATAATATACCGACCAAGCAGCATCTTAGGATGGCTTTATCGCAAAAATAGTTTTCTTGCATTTTGAATGGCTTATACTCATCAGAGCCTAGTTTTCATGGCAATATAGTATGCAAACATTACCAATTCATAGTTAAGGAGGGCATACGTATGGACCAATAATTGCAGCAAGAAGGGTACTTTGGGGAGTTCGGGGGCAGCTTCGTCCCGCCGGAATTGCAGTAAGTTTTGAGTTATTTGAGTGAGCAATTTTACAAGTTTAGAGAAGATCCAGACTTTAAGGAAGAGCTTCGCTATTACTTGCGCGAATATATTGGCCGCGAGAATCCGCTGACGTATACGGAGCGGCTGTCCAAAGCTTGGGGAGGGCCGAAGATTTACTTAAAGCGCGAGGATCTGAATCATACCGGAGCGCATAAGATCAACAACGCGATTGGCCAGATTCTGCTCGCTAAGCGGATGGGTGCCAAACGGATTATCGCGGAGACGGGTGCCGGACAGCACGGTGTTGCTACGGCAACGGCCTGCGCCATGTTCAATATGGAATGCGTCATTTACATGGGAGCTGAAGATACGCGCCCGCAGAGTTTGATGTCAGCTTTGACCGCACCTTATATTTTTTTAGCGGTGATATGAATCGGGGTTCTGATGAGCTCGCACTGAAGGCGTGGCAAGTAGATACTTGGTGGTGCGGTAGGCAGGGTAGTAAACGGGAAGAAAACATTAGACGAAGCAACTGCTGCTATTCAAACACAAACACAAACTGTTGCTGATAAAGTTGCAAAGGCTCAGAAGGCAAAGAAATAAAATACTAAGAATCATTAAAGAGTATGAAAAGTGAGGAAGTCTGATCCGGGTCGTCTCGGGCGACGACTGTTCTGGACGCCGAGGATCGGCCATGCTTCAGTGAGCCAACTTCGAAAGTCTGAGTGGTGGTCGACCGAGTTCAGACGCCCCTTCTCGTCCTGGCCTAAACGTCTGGCCAAGCTGGCTAACGAAGCTTACAACGTTGCACAGGCAAACTTAGCACAGGCCTGCAGCTTTGCCGAAGCGGCTATTACCGCTTTCACCGTGCGTTTCATACGCTCAAAGGTATCGAAACCACCGAACGAGAAGACCTTGGTGAAGCCGTTTGGCAACTCAGCCAGTCTGATCACCAGATTGGCAGCCTGTAACGGAAGATATGGCTCGACGCTGGTTCGATACAGCGCGCAATTACTGATTGAAATGATCCAACGGCAAACTCCCTCGCATATGCCCGTAAGAAAACTCAGGAAATTGCTGTACAAAGTTCATAAGAGGAGTTATGGCGTTATGTCTTTAAATCAACAGCTTCACAAGGAATCGATGAAATACCTAACGACTGCCCCTTCGCGAAAATGACGCTAAGTTTATCAGCGCAATAGATGATAAAGAGAAAGCTCGCATCGTAAGCATAAGCTGTCTGCGGATTTCAACCACAGGTAGTGTTAATTGAAGAAATCTGAAGACGGGCAGCGGCCGGAAGTCCAAACATTCACCGTAGTGACGTAAAAATCAAATTAGTATGAAATGCGCCCCTGAATCATTATTTTCGGGTGCTTTTTGTGTTAATATAACCGCCAGAGTACACATCCGGTCGTCGCTGAATGTATGGAAAGACGGCAAACGCAATATGGGGAACTCTTTGTGGGTACGTTAGAAAAAATCGTTGAATAGTACTCTCCATACGAAAAAATCTTAAATCTACAGTCAAAATACAGATTACTATGTTATCTTTTTTCAGGAGGGATATTTATGGACATACGAATTCTACTTGTCGAGGATGATGAGCATATATGTAATACCGTCAAGACCTTCTTAAGCGAAGCCGGATATAAAGTAGATGCCTGCATAGACGGTAACGAAGCGCATCAAAAGTTTTTTAATAATCTTTACCAGCTTGTCATTCTCGACATCATGCTGCCCGGTATGAGCGGCCATGAGCTTTTACTAGAGTTTCGCAAGCTGAATAATACGCCCGTATTGATGATGACCGCCCTTTCAGATGACGAAAACCAAATCAAGGCGTTTGACGCAGAAGCGGACGATTATGTGACAAAGCCTTTCAGGATTCAGCTTCTGTTGAAACGTGTGGAAGCCTTGCTCCGGCGAAGCGGCGCGTTGGCAAAAGAAATCCGCTACAGCAAACTGACGCTTCTGCCGGAGGATTTCAAAGCAGTCTACGGCGGCGTGGAACTGCCCTTGACACTCAAAGAATTTGAAATCCTTATGCTATTGGTTCAAGGCAGGGGTAGGACGTTATCTCATGAAATCATCTTATCTCGCGTGTGGGGCTATGATTTTGACGGCGACGGTAGCACCGTGCACACCCACATCAAAAACCTACGTGCGAAGATGCCTGAGAATATCATCCAGACGGCTCGCGGCGTAGGTTACCGATTGGTGGAAGAAACGCTATGAAGAGAAGCGGAATATTCATTAAAGTATTCATTTACACCATAATTTTCTCGGCATTGTTGGTCGGTGCGACGGCAGCCCTGTTTTCTTCGCAGATTATGTCCTATTACTCAGGTCTCCAACTTCAAAGAATCAGCAGCACTTATAAGCAATTAATTGACCAGTCACAAGGGAATATTGATATCACTAAGATAGCGAATCAGTTTCATGATAGGAACCAATCTTTTCAGTTCTATATTGCAGGCGCAGGCGGCAACATCGTTTATGTGACACCTGACGCTGATACCTCCACCAATTTGGTCGGCATGAAGGCCGATAGCGAAACATCATCGTTCATGGTTTATCTGGGCAATGGCTATATGCTCCACGTCTTCAACAACGACGTTTTTTCATTGAAATACGGTAACTTGATTGATCGTACGCTTGTTATGTTGTCTGCGATGCTTGCCGTCTGCGTCATAGGCGCGTTTATCTTTGCCCGGCAGATGACGAAACCAATCAAAACTTTGGCGGATAATACAACCAAGATGGCGAATCTCGAAGAAGTCCCGCCCCTAACGGAGCGTAAAGATGAGCTTGGAATATTAGCCCGCGACGTTTATTCTATGTACGATAGGCTAAAAAAAACTATTTCCCAATTAGAGGACGAAATCCTGCGGGTGCGCGAGGTAGAGGAAACACAGCGGTATTTCTTCTCTGCGGCTTCCCACGAATTAAAAACGCCTGTCGCGGCTACAAGCGTCTTGCTGGAGGGAATGCTTGAAAATATAGGCGACTACAAAGACCATCCCAAATACCTGCGCGAATGCATGAAGATGATGGACGCACAGGGTAAAATGATTTCCGATATACTGGAGATTGTCAATCTGAACGACGGGAAAATTGTACCCGTTCCTGAAAAACTGGACATCAGGCGTACCGTCACCGACATGCTGTCTGACTTTCATACATTGTCTGAGGCAAAGGGTCAGCGTATTGTTACGGATATTCCTGACGGGCAACTCTGCCTTGCCGACCCTAAAATGCTGGGAAAGGCGCTTTCAAACGTCATATTGAATGCGGTGCAGAACACGCCGGACGGCAGCGAGATTCGGATATGGAGCGAGCCTGTCGCTAACCGATACCGCCTGTGCGTATTGAACATGGGCGTGAGAATTGACGATACTGTTTTACCGAGGCTGTTTGACCCGTTTTATCGCGTGGATAAAGTGCGGAGCCGGAAAAACGAACGAAGTGGCTTGGGACTGGCCATTGTCCGTAAAACGTTGGAATTCATGAATGTTGATTTTGCTTTGGAAAACACTCCGGACGGCGTTCTGTTTTGGATGAACTTGCCGAAGATGTAATCAATCATAGTTAGGAAAGGAGATATTATGAATAAACGAGAACGAATAGTAACAGTCTTTTTATATGGTGTTTTTATCTGTTACATACTTTTGTTAATTAAAATATTGTTCTTATCGAGAGTTTCGATTTTGGGGCTATTTGATAGCCAAAGGACTTTCGTTAGGTCAATCAATCTTATTCCTTTTTATAGCATAAGTGAATACATATCCGGCAGCTCTGCTAATTTGAAAAAATTCGCTTTTGGTAATGTGGTTGGCAATATACTTATTTTTATTCCCCTTGGTGTATATTTGTCATTATTTAAGAAGAATAAGAGAGCCATAATTAATCTGTTGTTTGTATTTATAGTGAGTTTATTTGTTGAAATCATTCAGGGGCTTTTAGGCATAGGGACAGCAGATATTGATGATATCATTCTAAATTGTTTAGGTGGATGGATTGGTATTTTAGGGTATAAGTCTTTACTATTTATATTACGAAATGAGAAGAAAGTACAAACTGCAATCACAGTACTATCTGCTATCGTGGGATTACCAGTTATATACTATTTATTATTCATGATAAAAATGAGATTCTGAATACCATTTGTAATGAGAAGTGCGCATAATTAGTTTTCCTTGTTTCTCTCCGATCTACACGGCAGCCGCCAACAAGGTACGATAGTTGAACAAAGCGAGATCAAAGAAAAGGCCATCCTTTGAGGGATGGCCTTAAACTTGCCCTTTTAGCCATCGCGGTGAACCGTATCATCAGTAACGCAAGTTTTTCACCGAGTTGCTTGGATAAATGGGTTTTTAGTCTGCCACAGTGGTATCACGGGAATTTATCTCGTCTCTTTCTAGAGGCGGGATTTTTAATGTCTCTATCAGCACAGGAGCGAGCAGCGCGGACAGGATGGATCCCACCAGAGTCAACTAACAACGGTGAAGCAAGAATTTGGCTAATCCTAGACCTCGGCTTCTTCACCAAGGAAGGGTCCGGAGATGAGCTCGAAAAAAAGCGTGCATATTGCACGTAATTTGTGTTATCCTAAATTATGTGCAATATGCACGTAATCTAGAGTGAAAGAAAGGTGGAATAACTATGAAGGCAGCAATCGTAAAGGATAAGGGGACAATTCCCGTAATGGGTCATATTGCTTCCCCCGTTGCGACAGATGGGCAAGTTGTAATTAACGTGACGGCAACAGCCTTGAGTCGAGTCAGCAAGTTCCGTTCAATGGGTATGCACTACTCATCAGAAGCTAGCTTTCCAATTGTAGCCGGTATCGACGGTGTTGGAACTTTGGAAGATGGGTCTCGTGTTTACTTTGCACTGCCTACTGCACCATATGGCAGTTTGGCTGAGCAAACAATTGTTAACGAGAAGCTGGCTGTCCGTTTACCAGATGGTATTGATGATCTCACTGCTGCCGCTATCGCCAACCCAGCTATGTCGTCATGGGCTGCATTGGTATTTCGAGCTGGCTTCAAATCCGGGCAAACTGTATTAATTAATGGCGCTACTAGTGCATCCGGTAGTTTAGCAGTCCAGATTGCTAAGGGTCTGGGGGCCAAGAAGATCTTTGTAACGGGACGCAACGAATCGAAGCTGCAAGCACTTGAAGCCGATGAGGCCATTGCATTTGATATGACAGTCGACAACGGACAAAAAATGTTTGAAAACGCCCTAATGCCAGTCATTGCTGAAGGTGTTGATGTTATATTGGATTACCTATGGGGCGACAGTGCATTCGCCATCATGTCAGCTCTTGCTAAGACTAATACCGATCGTGCAACCCGCTTTGTAAGCATTGGAACTTCATCTGGCCAAGAAAGCATTAATGTACCTTCATCTATTTTACGCTCATCAACAATCGAACTCGTAGGTAGCGGAGATAAGAGTGTTTCTAAAGCTGATCTGCTAACCGCTGTTAGAGGTGTTTTTGAAATGGCTGCCGAGGGGAAGATAAAAATTGCCACAAAAGAGTTTGCTCTAGAAGAGATCGAAGAGGCTTGGAATGCACCACTGACGCCCCGTCCAGTTGTAAAGGTGAGATAAAAAATGGAAAATGAGATTTTTAAAGCATTGATCGATTTAGTCTCCATTATGAATCGGCCAGACCGCGATAAGAAAATGATTGCTAATGCTGGCGTAAATTTGGAGGCGGCGGCCTTTCGCGTCTTCGGTGGCATCGTGCATCTCCAACCAACTAGTGTTGGTGATTTGGCTGCCATGATGGGGAAAAATTATTCGAGCGTTAGTCGGCAAATCGATAAGTTAGAGACCGCCGGGTTGGTTCATACTTATCCATCAAGTTCAGATTCCCGTATTCGTGTGTCTGAATTGACGAAATACGGGGAGGAAATCAATGCAATGATTAGCCTCACCCGTGAGCGCATTATGTGTGAAGCTATGGCTGATTGGGCTTTGGAGGAAAAAAACGGCTTATTGAATAACTTAAGGCGTTTAATCGAATCACTGCAAAGGTTCGCCTAGTACTGTATCAAACTTAATAGTATGAAAAAGAAAAATCGGTTAATGTTTTGCTA